>WCIL01000025.1:0-143600 GCA_033042175.1 Phycisphaera sp. RhM | reverse complement strand
CCCCTCCGCCAGCCCCGACGTCTCCGAAGCAATTTGATGCGTCTGGGCCGATGGAGTACTGTAGGGAGCGGTTTCGACCTTCCCCGGCTCCCCTGTCTGTCCGAGAACACCTACGTGAATTCAATCTGTCGGCATCTTCTGCTTGGGATAGCCCTGCTGTGGACCCATTCGCACAGCTCCGCCGCGATCATCAACGGATTGGACCCGACCTATCACGACAGGTTCTTGAGTGACGGAACGCCGAACCCATCGTTTCTGGTTGATGAAACTCAGCTTTCCGGTGTGGCACTGCAGCCAGCCGTGTTGATCACACCACGGCACTATGTGACGGCCGCACATGTCGGCACCACCGAAGTCACGTTCCGGGGCACCGACGGGACGGAGCGAACCTACCAATCGATCAGTTCACAAAAGCTGTTGACCTCTGTTCCCGGTCAACCCGCGGTCGGTAGCGACATCCAGCTTCACACCCTCTCATCCGATGTCGACCCGAGCATCGTGCCGGTTCCGATCGTGGTGGGAGAACTCGCGGCGCTGTTGGGGAAAACATTCTTCGCCTTTGATGCCCAAGGTCGCGCCGGTCGCAATGTCATCGATGGACTGCAAATCGTCCAATTTGACACCGGCGGCAGCGACACCGTCACCATTCAGTTTTCCTACGACACCGACACCAATGGCGGGACGGGCGGCTTGGGCCGCGATGAGATCGGCTTGCTTTCCGGCGATTCGGGCAACGCCGCATTGATCGAGATCGACGGACAGATCGGGCTGATCGGCACGCACATGGGAATCGATGTGCCCGAGGGATCCAATGCCGGTGCGGGCGACCGTTACGACAATTTTTCAACACTCGTCGGGGCTTATGAAGACCAGTTATCCAGTCTCGTCTCTGCGCAAGGGTATTCGCTTAGCACCCTCTCGATCACCGCAGTCCCGGAGCCGGCGACCGTCGGTTTCCTGCTGGCCGTTGGTGCGACGGTCAGCCTGGGACGCCGAAGACGTCGTCTTCGCAACGGTCGGTAAAGAAGGAAGGCCCGATTTTTATCTTCCGTTCGTAGCTTCTTCTCACTCTGAAACGCGCAGTGTCACGATCTCCGCCGAATCGGGCTGGTCGTCGGAGTTGGTCAACAGCAGTAACGCGCCGTCGTGTCCACTGAACGCGGTCGCGCTGGGCAGCCCCAATTGAAAGTTTTGCAATCGAATGCCACTTGCGGTGGACCACAGCGAAGCCTCGCCACTGCCATCGACCAGCGACACGTGGTTGCCATCGGGACTGATCGCCAACCAGAACACATAGTTTCCGTTGTCAATTTTTTTGACGGGTGTCCAGGTTTCCAAGTCAAAAACTGTCGTCGCGTACGGGTAGTATTCGCGAGTGCCGTGATACATCGCCACGGCAAGATGGTCACCGCCGGGATCAAAGGCGAACGCGAGTGTTTGGCAGTCTTCCTTGCAAACGATCTCTTGTACCACCTTCCCAGACCCCACGTCCCAGATGCACAGGTGGGACTGCCCCGTGTCCGAATCGGCGGCACCGATCAACTGGTTTTCGGTGGGGTGGAACACGAATCGATCGTCGTTGGCGGTCCCCGACGTACGTTCCATCTGGATCAGTGGCTGGCCCGTTTCACACTGGAACACCCACAGCCCGGGATCAGCGTCGGGTTCTTGAACGGATGTGGCGACCCGAGTGCCGTCGGGGCTGAGGGCCACAAACCGACGTGATTGCAACCGAACATCGGGCAGCGTGATGGTCGTGATCTCGCGCGAATCGCGAAGGTCCCAGACGCGGACTTCCGTCGCACCGGCCGCGGCGAGCACGTTTCCGTCGCGGCTGAACTCCAGGTGCGGCGGCGTGCGGGAATCGGCAACCGTCAGCGGTCCCGCGGTGGGCGTTCCCGTTTGCACGTCGATGACGGTGATCTGCGATTCGAGTTCTCCGTCGACTCCAGCTGCCCGTTTCGACAAATAGGCTGCCAATTGCCCGTCGGCCGAAAATGCCAGGATGGGGCGTGAACCGACATCGGGAAGCGAGACCAATGGCAGCGACAAGGGTTCAGTCGACGCCACCGTGTACTTTTCAAACCGCAGTGTCTCCACGGGGGGGAGAATCATCCAGACAACCAGGGCCAAGATCGCGATCGAAATGATGGCAAAGCGAATCATGCGACCCTGCGACCGCCGCTTGTCGGACGCCGAAGCAGACGAATTCATGGTCTCTCTCAAGCCGAGTGGGAGGTGGTGGTGGAGCAATCAGAGCATCGCGAGGAGACACGTGCAACCATCGTTCGGCACCGACACCAAACGTTGGTGTCTAGGTTTTCGCCCAATACCGCTAAATCGACATTGATAGGCGCCGCTCGCGCTAGCGCGAACCGGCTGATGTCAATTGATGATCAGCCGTTTGGCGCAAGCCCACGGGCCCCAACCCAAGGAAACGACGCTTAACGTAGCGGTGTGGGCTTTCGTTGATTCCCGTCCCCGCGGAACGCCAAGGGCGTTGTGAGGAGCGCCTCAAGGCTGGGACCAACGGTTGGTGACAAGGTTTTCGCATCTGGCACGATTCTCGATTCGGCCTATATTGAACCCTTCACCTCTCCCATCGCCTTCCCCCCAGCCCCCAGTGATTGAAGTAATGCCCGCGCTGACCATGATCGTCTCCGCCGCGGCGATCATCGTGCTCGTCAAGTACGGGTTACTGCGTGGCATCGACCACATCGCCGGGGCGATGAATTGGAGTGCCAAGGCGCGCGGCCAATTGACCGGGTACGCGACCTCCGTGCCCGAATTCGTCTGTCTGGTCGCCGCCGGACTGGCCGGGGTCTGGGAAGCAGGCCTGTGGAACATCGCCAGTTCCAACATCATCAACGTCGCCCTGATGTTGATGGCCGTCACGTTTTATCGACAGTTCGGCAAACTGTTCAACATGCGGTTCCTCGATGAGATCCTCTTTGCCGGTCTGGCCGTCGCCGTCCCCATCGTGCTAATGCGATTGGGCTTGGACAGTCAGTGGTACCTGATCCCCATTTTGTTGGGATTCTTTCTCGTCTATCAATTCGTCGACAAACGTGTCAATCGCGCCGTCAAAGGCGACGCGGAGGTACGGGAGGCGGTCGGCAGTCTTCACATCGGGATCACGCTGGGAGTGACGACACTGATTGCGATCGCGATCGCCGGAATGTTTTTGGGCGAGGCGACCGCGACGGTCGTCGACGAACTGAAAGTGCGCCCGGCCATCGCCGGCTGGATCCTGGGCGTCGTCACCAGCATCCCGGAAATGGTCAGCTTCTTCGCCGTCTACGCGGCCTCCAAACGAGACGGACAACTCGGTGAGCTCAACGACACCCAAGAAGCACTCGACAACCTGACCGGTTCCAACATGGCCAACGTGGGATTTGTCTACCCCGTCGGCCTGTTCGCCTACTTGATGGCGTTGTTTTTCTGGGCCGGCTAGTGCTCTGTGTCGAGCGGAAAAAGGGGGCATCGAGCGGAAAAGGGGGCAGGTACCAAAAACAAATGGCCCAAAGGGTGCTTCGCATTTCTGGTACCTGACCCCTTTTCCGCGGCATCTTCAATCTAACAGTGGCCAGAGCACTAGCCCCCCTGCATCCCTGGCAACCAACCTGATTGCCGAGAGACCAAATGCACCCAAGTTTTCTCGCCGCAGCCATTTCTACCGGCGGTCGGTACGTCAGTTGCTCTCTGCCCTGATCCGAAATTGCACGCAACGAAGTTGCACGGATCGAACCGCCCGAGGGTGAATCGACGCCGTGGCATTCGATCCATCAATAGGAGAACTCCATGCAAGACACGATGAAGATCAACGACGACGTCACCGTCGGCGCCCAACCGACTGAAGATGAACTCCGACGTCTCGATGAGCAGGGCTACAAATCGGTGATCAACTTTCGCACCGAGGGTGAAGACGATCAGCCGCTTTCACCGGACGCCGAAGGAAAGCAAGTGAAAGCGCAAGGCTTGGACTACCTGCACGTTCCCGTCGCGATGGGATCGATGGAAAACGAACTCGTCGATCAGTTTCGTCAGCAGTATGTCACGTTGCCCAAACCCGTGTTCGCCCACTGCAAAAGCGGGAAACGCGCCGGGGCGATGGTGATGATGCACCTTGCCGCCGAGCAGGGAATGAGCGGCGACCAAACACTCCAACAGGCCGAGCAGATGGGGTTTGAGTGTGAACAAGAAGACCTGCGTCAGTTCGTCAAGAACTACGTCGACAACCATTCCAATTAATCTCCATCCCTCGCCGACGGACTCCCCATGCCCACCGCCATTCCCTGTTCCACACCTCCCGGAACGTCACCGCCTGTCTCCGCCCCGACTCCCTCGGCACAGCCCTCGTTCGCCGAGCGGGTCTGGTGTGTGTTGAAGGCATGGATACGAAACCCGATGGAAGTCGCGACGCTGTGCCCCAGTTCGCCGTTCTTGAGAGAGCACTTGGCCGATCGCGATTGCGTCCGTCAGGCGAGCCGCATCATCGAACTCGGACCGGGAGACGGTGGCACGACACAGGCTTTGTTGCAGTCGATGCGTTCGGACGCGCAGCTGCTGGCGATCGAAAAAACAGATGCCTTTGCCGAATCGCTGGGCACTATCAGCGACCCGCGGTTGACCGTCGAAATCGCCGATGCCTGCGACTTGATCGACATCGTCGCTCGCCATGATTTCGGAACGGTCGACGTGGCCATTTCCGGCATCCCGTTCAGCTATCTGTCGCCGATGGATGCCAAGCGGATCACCCAATCGGTTTACGAGGTGCTTCGTCCAGGCGGCGTGTTCATCGCCTATCAATTGGCGTCCGATGTGAAAGATTACGCCCGCCCACTGTTCGGCCCGCCCAAGACGGAAATCATCCCGATGAACCTGCCGCCACTTCAATCTTTTGTCTGGACAAAGATTGAAAACCCACACAGTGAAGCCACCGACGCGTAAATCTGTGAGGATCTGAGATCTGGGAAGATCGCTCGTCCACCCATTCTGGCGGAAACGGCGATTCGATTCTCGGAGTCCTTTGGTGAGGCCTCGAATGGATCAGCGACAGGCGAGTATCATATCAGCACGCCCCTGAACGTCGCGCTGGCCGAGTGGCAGTGCGGCACGGGTGATGTTTGATCGTCTGCCCCCTTTCGCCCCTTCGCATGATGAATGTTCCGCCGCGACCACGCTTGCTCTTTTCTCACCTCGCAACCCTGGTTGCTGCGACGCTGGGTGCGTTTTTCAGCGGCGATGCCCGCGCGGATCGACCCAACATCTTGTGGATCTATGTCGATGACATGAGTGACTGGGTGGGATGCTACGGCGATCCGATCGCCGAGACGCCCCACATCGACAGCCTGGCCGACGGCGGCGTGAAGTTCACACGCGCCTACATGCCGGCCCCCGTTTGCTCCACCACCCGTTCGGCCCTGATCACCGGCACGATGCAAACGACCCACGGTCTGCACCAACATCGCACCATGATCAAAAAACCGTTGCCCGACGGTGTGGTGACCGTTCCGGAACTCTTCCGCGATGCCGGTTACCTGACGTTCAACGAAGCAAAGGACGATTACAATTTCCGACGCGATCGAGACCTCCTGTACTCGCCGGAATTCAAACGCCCCACCCGTAAACAAGTCAACAGCCACATGGTTGGCCGCGACGTGTCCTGGTTGAAACAATTGCAAGGCACACCGTTCTTCGGCCAAATCCAACTCAAGGGCGGAAAGATCGAAGGCGAAACGGGATCCAGGTATCCCGCGCCCAGTCGCGTCTCGGAAGCTCAAGTGACGGTGCCGCCGCAGTATCCCGATCACCCCGTGTTCCGCAACGCGATCGCTCGGCACTACGAACAAATCGCCGAAACCGACGCGCAAGTCGGCGCGATTCTGTCGGCGCTCAAAGAATACGGACTGTGGGAAAACACCGCCGTGTTCTTCTTCACCGACCACGGCAGCCCGTTACCGCGAGCGAAGCAGTTTTTGTACGAAGACGGCACCAAGATTCCTCTGCTCGTTCAGTGGCCCGGCGGCACCGATCAGATCACCAAGCATGGCCAAACACGATCGGACCTGGTCAGCGGAATCGACATCACCACGACTTCACTCGGACTGGCGGGAATCGACATCCCAAAATTCATGGAGGGGCGCGATCTGTTCGCCGGCGACTTTCAACCGCGTCAATACGTGATTTCAGCCCGCGACCGGATGGGCAATGCAATTGATCGCATTCGCACCGTGCGTTCAGACAACTTTCGATACATTCGAAACTACAAAACCGATCGTGCCCTCTACCAACCGCAGTACCGCGAAAACTATCCGACATTCGTCATACTGCGCGAGTTGCTCGCCGCCGGAAAACTCAGTCCGTTGCAGGCGTCCTACTACGATGCGGAAAATCGGCCCGAAGAAGAGCTCTACGACCTGTCAATGGATCCCCACCAGACCGTCAATCTGGCGAAAAACCCCGACTACGATCCCGTGCTGAAAGAACATCGCCGTCAACTGCGGCAGTGGGAAGAGGCGACCGACGACAAGGGACGTTATCCGGAAAGCCGAGCCTCGCTGCGGTTGGTGTATCAGTCATCCAAAGGCAGATGCGTTACTCCGGAGTATGACTTTCTGAGAAAAGAGTCGACGAAGTAAAAGTCTTGGCGCCTTCCGCTACGATCAAATCGGTCACTTGTACAATCGACCTCCCCTCGCTTCGCTCGACCCACCTGCCAGGCATTGGTATCTACACAAGTCACCTTTTGCCCAAAGGGCATGCATATCCATAGCCTGGGGCAAGCAAACCGAGCATTTGCGAGGGTTGCGCCGCCCCAGGAAGCGCATCAGTATGCAAAGCCCAGCGGGCTGACAGAGTGTTTGCCGGGCCCGTCAGGGCCCGGATTCCAATGCAATTTCGCCGCAGGCCTGGAAGGCCGACACAGTAATCGCGGGGGCGAGACCGCCGCATGGACTGTGTCGCCCTTCCAGGGCTGGAGTGGTGGAGGCGACATTCAACCGGCGGTTCACACCGCCGGCAAACACTGTGCCTGCCCTCCGGGCATCACCTACGACTTGATGCAGACACGCACAAACTCACTCGTTCTGCATCTCAACGTCGTCCAGATAGAACGCACCGTCGCTGCGCGCCGACGCGATGAAACCGACCCAACGGGTCTCGGTCCAGTCGGGATCACACGCCAGATCCGTCACATGGTGCCGGCGGCCGTCCGGCAACACAAACGTCGCCTGCCAGCGAGCGTTGCGAATGCCGTGTGTTGCTTCCATCGTGACGTGCAACCAAGTCCCCGCTTCCATGTCGAACAGTTTTTGCCCGCGGCTGTGCACCGCGGTTTCGCTCAACTGCAGACTCGGTCCCGTTTGATAGGGTTGGGTCTTGCTGCGCCATTCACAGGACACCGTGACGCTCGGGTCCAGACGGATTCGGAAACTCAATCTTGATTTGCCCTGCGTGTAATGGGGATCCCAATAAAAATGGGGATTGAACGCAGCCCGCATGTCCACCGCGTCTTGCACCTTCAAGCAATGGCCCATGCCACCGGGCGTCGGTACGACGGAAAACAGTGACTTGCGGCCTTCGTCGGACAATGTCGCCAGACTCATCAGCGACAGGGGGTGGTCGGTTTCAAAATCATCGCGAACGTCGACCGGTTGCGGCGGCGGAACCTGATAGGGCTCGGGGAACGTCGTCGCCGCGGCGAGATCTTTCCAAGATTGTTCGCCCTGAACCCCAGCTAAGGTGATGTCGAACGGGACGAAACCGATCTTGGACGCGGGCGATCCGGGCCGCAGTCGAAAATCGCGTTGACCCGCGTCGACAAACATCGGATCGGCGATGATCGACTCTTGATCGTGGCCAGCGTCGCGCCATTGCTGCCAGGTCTTGCCGGCGAAGTCAAAGGGCAGGCCGTCGGCACGCCAATACAGGTTGTGATTCATCGCGACTTTGGAACCGTTATTCCAGCCGGAATAACCGAGCAATCGACCCTCGTCAAAGTAAACCAAATTCCGCTCGAACGTAAACGAGAGATGCGGCTCTGCCCGCGTCACCGCGACCTGGCCCTCTTCACTGAACGCCAGGATGTTGTTGCGGACGATGTTTTCGTGACCATAGTGCTGGTGAAAACCGCCATCGCGGACGTCGTACACCAAGTTGTTCTCAAACACGATGTGCGAACTGCCCTCGTCGGGATACAGCCCCCATCCGCCGTATCGGGTCGCATAGACGTCGTGGATCACGTTGCCGCTGACGCTGGTGCCCTCCGAGGGCCCCAACGTGTAGACGCCTCCCATGTCGCTGAGAATGCGGTACCCGATGTGATGCAGATGGTTGAACTCAATGCGGTTGCGTTTCGCGCCGCTGTCGGCATAACCCCAACGCCAGCCGACCGACACCGCGGTGTAGTAGAAATCGGCGATGTCACAGTGCGTGATCGCATTGTCGCTGCTGTGCCCGATCCAGACTCCCACGGCGCACGGCAGGATTCGCCCGCCGCTGTGCAAGATGCAGTTGTCGACCGTGATTCCAGATGTCCGCACCGGCTCGGGGACCAACCCTGTCTCGCCGATCCGCACCGCACTGACACCGACGTCAAAGACTCGCGTTCGTTCGACGCGACAATCACGACACGCCTGACGAAACCAAAACCCGCTGCCGCCGATGTGTTCGACCGCGCAATCGATGAAGTGAATCTGTTGAGCGTGATCGAGCTGGATCGCGGTCGCATCGACGTTCATCGCTGCCTGATTCGGGCGAATGCCTTCCGCGGGAATACGGTACTCGGCGTGCCGCAGCGTCAGCCCTTCGAAGTGAATGTGTTTGACGTGCCGTTCGGGGTCGTCGACGTCACCTTGAAATTCGAACAAACGCTGCAATTCGGCGGCGACCGCGTTGACCGTCTCCATCGTCTCGCCGTCGCGCGGTCGGTAAAACAACCATCCCTGCCGATCCAAAAACCATTCGCCGGCGGAATCCAGTGCACCGAAATAGTTTTCGAGGAAGTACAAACAATCACGGTTCAGCGGATTGTGTGACTTCATCGGTGTGCCGTGTGTCGTGAACGAGCCGTCGCCCGGCGAACACGATTGCAACCATTCACGCGTCGTATCCCATTTGTGATAGACGACGACTTGGACATCGCGCAGCGCGTCCGGATCGGTGTCTCGTAGTGAAACCAGATCGCTTGCCCGGGTGGCGAACATGTGTTTCATTCTGGGCGGCGATGCTTCGACGGGCGTTTCACCGACGCCCAGCAAGGTGAAGAAATCGCCGTCACTGGGAGTCCTCGCTCGCGTCGCCCGACGTCCATTGACCCACAATTGTTCAAATCGCCAATCTTCGCCCTCCCCGGATCGCGGCACCGCGACGCGTGTCTTCCACAACCCGGGGTGCTCGGGGTCCAGCTGCCATCCATCGATCGCACGTCCACCGGATAAGATCACTTCGCCAGCGGGCTCGCCGCGATAACGCACCGGACGCTGCGGTGAAGCGCCCGAGTCGGCTGAAGTAAATTGAATGGTCTGGTTCAACCGATAGTGGCCGCCGCGCAGATGAACCGTCACGGCTTGATCACCACCGGCGGCACGAACCTCTCGCACCGCTTGCTGCGCCCGTGCGATCGAGGCAAACGGCTGCTGCGAAGTACCCGGTTTCGTATCCGACCCGCCGGGTGAAACGTAAAAGTGGATGTCCGTCTCGTCAGCCATCACGGCCGCTGCGAGCGGCGCCATCAACAACAACAAAACGGCGCGACAAATCAAATCCATCAGTCCTTCTCCCAAAACGCGATCTCGGTTGCAACGAGCAATGCCATGGCACCCCCACGGTCATCGCGGCCGAGAATCGCCGTGCGGTCATAATAGTCTCGAACCGTTTTCTGCTTTCCGGTTCCCGTGCAAACATCAACGAGTTGTCCGCCCGATCCGATCCGTGACTTGATCGCCGACCAAGACTTCTCGACCACGGGCGTCCATTCCTGCGGGTCAAGCCAACCCCGTCGCAAGCCGCGTACGATCGCAAACGTGATCATGCAGGTGCTGGTGAACTCTCGGTAACTCTCCTCGCGATCGATCACTTGGTGCCAAGCGCCCGACGGGTCCTGATGCTGTTTCAAAGCCCGCAAATGGTCTCGATACGAATCCAAGAACACACGATGGGCTTGCGTGTCCGCGGGCAATGCACTCAACGACAACGCCATCCCCACCGCCGGAAACCCGTTGCCGCGTCCCCAGGCGGCTTCGTTGAGCGGCGAGTGACGGTACAGGCCGTCATCGCGGAGACACAGCGTCTGCATGAACTGCAAGTTCCGCACACATTGCTCAACATACTTTGCGTCTGCGGTCAGCGCACCGACCTCGGCCAGAATCGCACAGCCCATAAAAACCGCATCGCTCATTTCATTGTGAAACGGCATCGACACCTTCGGCCGACCGTCGGCGTCGAATCCGTAATCGGCTGCCTTCTTCGCCAGGTGCGTCCAACGGTTGTCGCCTGTGCGTCGGGCGAGCTGCGAAAAAACGAGGTGCCCCGACAACGTGCTGCCACTTGATTTAGCAGGCAGGGATTCCTTTCTTTCGCTTCGGTACGGATCGCCCAGCTTGATGGCGTCGCGCAACGGTTGCGGGTCGTCCGTCAATTCGCCCACTCGCATTCGACCGATGACGGCCAGGGCGGGGATGTACTGGACGCTCTCGAGTTGATGCCCATAGACCAACGACAGTTCCTGAGCAATCTCAAGCGACGATCGCGCCAGTCGACGCTTGATCTCGTTGCGGGCAGGCGAATGCGGCAGCGACACGGACGCGTGATCGAGTGCGGCGGTGATCAAGGCAATCGCTTGGCGATCGCCGGTTCGCAACGCCGGAATCGATCCCGTCCCCGCCGGCTTGTGCTGACTCAAGGCGGCGACCAACGAGTTCGGCTTGGCCGGCCGGTCGCTGATGTCCAATCCATTCGACCGGATCGCTTCCAACAGTTTCGCCGGCTGGTTCGGATAAACCCAGGCTTCGCTGCCATTGCCACGGAGATCGATCACCAGATCCGGGGCGTGCATGCCGATCCACCGCCAAAGATAATGGGCGACGTCGTTGTGCGGTTGGTTGTACGCGTTTCCACTCGGTGGAAACGACAGCGCATCGATCCCTCCGCGTCCCAGATCGTCAGGACGCGCGCACGGGATGCAGGAAACCGCAAACCGCCGCGAGAGTGTGGCGTCCTTTTGAAACGAAGCCATCGACTCCATCGCCAGTCGAACCGAGGCGAGGTCTCCGTCGAGTCCACCGATCAGCAGGATGTGGAACTTCTTCGATTCGGCATCCAGGCTTTCGGGAGAAAGCAAACACGGGATCGGCGTGTCCGCGCGGGTGACTCCGATCGTCGACCGTTCGACGCCTGCGATGGCGTACTGAGAAATCGTCTCGTCGAGTGTGCTCGCTGCGGGGGATTCACCGCCAACGGTCGAACCGAGCAAGACGCAGAAGGCGATGGCGGTCGCCGTGCGGAGAAGATGAAGATTCATAGTGGAACGCAGAAGGAAGGCCAATGAAAATTGTACGGTTTGCATTTCGAAGTCACCCTCCTGGTAGGCATTGGTATCTACACATCTTTTGCATGTCAGATCTGTTCTGAGTGGATGGTTTCGGCCAACGGCCGTTCACATCCATAGCCTTGGGCATCGCCCAAGGTCCGCAAACGAGAACGAGAGGAATTGGCCAACGGCCATACACATATGCCTCGTCAAACGCCAATGTTGTGCATGGCCGTTGGCCAATTCTACCTCATTGCGATGAGGTTCCTGGGGCGGCGCAACCCTCGCAAATGCTCGGTTTGCTTGCCCCAGGCTATGGATATGCATGCCCTTTGGGCAAAAAGCAACTTGTGTAGATACCAATGCTGGAAGGGAGGGTGACTTCACCTCAATGACGAACCGACGGCTTAACTTGATGCCTATGAGGTCGAGCGGTGTTCCGCGGCGCTCATTTTTCGATGGGCTTCCGAAAGAGTGTGACCAGTGCAGAGCGACGTCAACGTAACGGTGTCACGTCCATCCACCGTGGCAGTCCATCACTGTGGCGATCGCGTTACTGAATAGCAGGAACCAAGCAATAAAGGTGGGCGAAAAAAACGATCGTCTCCAGAGACAGCACGAAGAGGCGTTTTTCGGAACTGAGGGACGACTGAAGTGTGCAAATCAGAATGGCGACGGGGCAAATCAACAGGGCGGCGATGATCGGAAGGACAAACCATTGAAGAAGATCGATGACAGCCAGCGGAACCAGAAGGACGCGGGTGTCCGCGAGAGAGAAGACACAGGAAACAGCAACCGCGGCTACGTGGACGCACAACCAGAACCGAATCGCAGAATGCCGCGGCCGAGAAACGTATGCCTCGGCAGGCGATTGATTGGTGGGCGATTGGGCGGAAGACACTTGGTAGGGGTTTGGATTCAATCGATGCGGACCGCCCACACCCGAAAGCTTGGATCGTGAGCCTTCGTCCCTTCCAGAACTCGACCGTTTGGCGAAAGCGTGACCCGATCCGGAGGAATTCGTTTCCACCGAATTCATAGGTCTGCTTCTCAGGATCGATCAATCGCCAAGTCCCTGCGCCATTGGTTTGTCCATTGACAAGATTCTCAATATCCACACCGTTGTTCCAACGCCACGTTCCCATGATGGCAGGGGCTCCGGCTGGTCGCGAACCCATCTCTTTGGTTGACTGCTGATTCGGCGGAACAATCTCGGTCGCTTCAATTCGTTTCATCTGATCGCGGATGGCAACGGCGATGTCCAATTCTCCCTTCTCCGTATGAGCCTTTTTCTGCTTGTTCAAACGCCGCATCAGCGCTTCGCGGAGTGATTTTCGTTCTTGAAGGTACGATTGCTCCAGACGACCACGGGCGTCCACAAAGCGTCGGTCGATCGATCGGATATCGGTTGCATGTTGGTCAAGCTCGCTGGCAATCAGATGCTCCGAGGACTGAACCTCAGGCAGTTTGTCATCGGCGCGCGATGCGACATTCGGCTGCAGACAAAAGACAATACTGGCGAGGATGAATGACGTCCGCAGGCTCACTGTTCTTCTCCGATTGGCGCCGATGCATTAATTCTGACCCGACTATTCTGGCAAGTTCGCGACCGCCAATCTAGTAAAATCTGCTCCAAAACACCTGCGAACCCTTTAGTGGTTCGTTCTCGCCCCGCCTCGCTTCACTCAATCGAGGACTAAGTTGGCAGCAACGCCGCGATCGGTTCGCCGCGGTCGGTGATCGGGACCGGGCGGTCGCCGGCGTAGAGGTTCTTGCGATAGTCGACCTGGGCCGCAGCACAGATCGTGGCGAAGAAATCAGGCACACTGACGGGATCGGACACGATCTTTTTGGACAGCTCATCGGTTTCGCCCCAAGCGCCGCGGTGCGCCAGACCACCACCGGCCAGGATACAACTGAACGCGGTGCCTTGATGGCCGCGACCACCGCCGCTGTCGAATTCGGGCGGACGACCAAACTCACTGGTGATCACAATCAGCGTTTTATCCAGCAGCTTCTTTTCTTCCAGGTCCAGGATCAACGTCGATACCGCGGTGTCCATCTCCTGAATCAACTTGTGCTGTTGCAAGATCCCGGCGTTGTGCACGTCCCAGCCGGCACCGTTGAGAAAGTTCAAATTGTGGGACACTTCGATGAAACGCACCCCGCGCTCGACCAGCCGCCGGCTGAGCAAACAGCGCTGACCAAACTCGCCGCCGTAACGTGCCCGCAGATCGGCCGGTTCGCGATCGAGTTGGAACACACGGTTGAAACTCGGACCGCTCAACTCCAAACTCTGGCGAATCGCCGCGTCATAATCAAGCAACCGTTGCTCGGCGGTCGGATCGCCGTTTCGTTGCAGCGTCGCCAGAAACCGTTCGCGTCGCGATTGCCGCTGCGGCGTGATCCCGTCGGGCCGACTCAAACCGGCCGGGCCTCGGCTGGTATCGGTCAGATACAGATAACTGTCACGTGCCCCCAGAAAGCCCGGACCTCGCGTCACGTTGGGGTAGCCGATCAAGACATACGGCGGAGCACCATCGCCGGCGGCCCCGCGTTCATGTGCGATGATCGACCCCAGCGACGGATAGGTCACCGTCCCGCTGATCGGTCGACCGGTGTGCATTCGGTTGGTGGCCGCGGCGTGCTCGTCGATCATCTCATGATGCACACTGCGGACGGCCGTGACGCGGTCCATCAACGGAGCCAGTTTCGACAGGTGTTCGCACACGCGCACACCCTCGACGGCTGTATCGATCGACTCGTAGTACGAACCGGCTTGTTTCTTGGACGGGTCGCCCTTGCGTTTGGGATCAAACGTATCGATCTGGCCCATACCGCCGCCGAGCCAGATCGAGATCACGTGCTCGGTCTTGCCGCGGAGCAGCTCGGCGGGCGATTCCTGGCTGGCTGGATTCGCGAGCCCCAGCGACGAAAGGCCTAATCCGCCCGCCGTTGCAGCACCGGCGGCCAAAACGTTGCGTCGTGTGAAAGGTTTCATGTTCATGTCTCGGTTACGGTATCCAAACAAATTCGCGATGGTTGACCAAACTCCAAACCACGTCCTCATAGACTTCGCGCCACGACGTTTCCAGCCTCGGGTCCGGCGGTGGTCCGGCCGCAACGCGGCGCTCCAGTTCCACTTGAATCTCGTTCGCCCGTGGACGCAGATGATTGAACCACGTCACCAGCGGCAACGGCTCGGGCGATTCGGGCGCGGTGATCTGCGAGTCGGGGACCAAACGTTTATCAAAGCCCTCGGCCAGTGCAGCGGTGAACGTTTCGCGTTCCTCTGAATTGGGCAAACGACACAGCAGACGCAGGAACAACGTTTCGACCAACCATTCGGCATTGGTCGCATCGATCGCAAGCTCGGCCAATTCGCTCTGTTGCGAGGCCCGCGTGAGCGTCATGGACAATGTGCCATTGGCCAGGATGCCCGGCTGCAACACGTTCGGGTCGGTCTCACGATCGACGATCGGCATCTGCCGTGCGCCTGTCCAGCCGAATGCTTCGAGCACGTCGAGGACCGCCCGCGCCTTGGGCAGTGATAAACTCGGCCGATCACGTTCGTTCTTGATGTCACCGAACATCCACGCACGGCTGGGGCGTCCCAGCGTTTGACGATTGCTCAGCGGACGCCGACCGTCATGCACAAACGTCAGCTCTTCGACATCGATCGCATTGCCCGTGGCATAGTGCAGCGAATCGACGACTTGCTCGGCCGTCAACCGACGCCGCTCCGGTGCGTTGAAGAATCGCATCTCCGACGACGCCTGAAGATTCGTCCCGATCGCCGCACGTTGATACAGTTTCGACGTCACGATCTGGCCGACGACGTGGCGCAGGTCGTAATCGTTCGCAACCAGTTCGTGGGCGAGCCAATCGAGCAGTTGCGGGTGGCTGGCGCCGCGGCCTTCCCAATCGTGAACCGGTTCCACGATCCCGGCGCCGATCAACTGCTTCCAGAGGCGGTTGACGATGACGCGGGAGAACCGTGTGTTCTGCGGTGCGGTGACCAGCGTGGCGAGCCGCTCGCGGGTGTCGGCCGGCTTCATCATCAACGCGTCAACGGCTGCGCCGTCGACCGCACCGGTTTGCTCCGCGAACGGCCATCGCGGCGTGACCGATTCGTCCGCCGCAAGCGTCACCTGAATCAGCGATTCGCGATTCTGTTGGTTTTCAAAGAACCCGGATGGCACGCGACTGGTCGCGGGAACCTTCACGGACTTGCGAGCCATCATCGCGGCCAGCGAATAAAGGTCGTGCTGTGTCGTGCTGTGATAGGGCGAATCGTGACAGCGGGCGCATTGCAGTTCGATGGCCAAGAAAGCCGAGGCGATGATGTGCCCCTTAGCCGCCATGGGAGCATCGTTCTCTGCCGCCACACCGAAGCCGGCGCTACCGCCTTCGGATGCCCCCCCGCGCAACAACATCAATTCCGTCAGCATACGATCGAGCGGCTTGTTGTCCCGCAAGGAATCATACAGGTACCAGCGAAACGGCCCCGTGCTGTTGAGTGACGCATTGAGCAGCGACGGATTCTCCGCCAACAAATCCTGCCAGAAACTCATCCAGTGATCGGCGAATCGATCGTCCGCCAGCAGTTGGTCGACCAGACGTTGCCGCTTGTCGTCGCGTTGATCGTCAAGAAACGCCCTGGCTTCGTCGGCACTCGGCGGCATGCCGACCGTGTCCAGATAGATCCGTCGCAAAAACGCTTCGTCGCCGACAACCGGAGCCAAGGCAACCTGGTCGGCTGCCAGTGGTGGCGCCGGCCAAACCGCTCCGTCGCGGACCCATTGCTCCAACAATTCAATCTGTTCGGTCGACAATCCCTCATCGGTCGGCGGCATCGCTCCGCTGCGGATCTGTGCAATCAACTCGCTGGCATCTAAATCGCCGGGAACGACTGCGGGAATTTCTGATTCACCGCCTTGAAGCGCCGCACCGCGCGAGTCCAGCTTCAAACCACCTTTCGTTTTTTCACCGTGACAGCGGAAACATTGCTCGCGCAGCAATGGCAGAACCTTGCCGTGGAAATGTTCGGCTTGGCGATCGTCGTCGTCGGCCGACTGGGCGAGTGCGTCGTCAATCTTCTGCTGAATGAACGCGTCAACCGGATGACCACCGGACATGGGGATCGACGGCGCCGGATGTTCGGCTGTCCATTGTCGAGCGAGTTGATGACGACGGTGCCAAAATGAATCCTGTGACTCCGCTGCGGCGCGACGCCGCTGGTCGTCCAGTTGTGCCAGCGAATCTTCGATGCGATCGAGTGCCGGCTCAACGGCGGCGTTGGTCAGCGGCAGACGTCGCGTTCCGCCGCCCAACACGTCGTAGGACTTGCCGTCGTCGGTCAACACCGCCACACAAACTTCGCCGGTCTCGGTACGACGGCTGCTGCCGCCGACCAACAATTCCAACACCACACGCACACGACGCGTCGTGCGGTCACCCTCGGGCTTGATCATCGCTTCGGCGATAACCTCCTGTTGCCGATACCCGTGCACCCGCACGCCGGGAAGCGGCGGCTCGGCGAGCGGCGTCATCGGTTCTTCGCCGTTGGGCGGCGCCTTGGAGTGGGCCTTGGTTCGCGACACCAACTGGCCGTCGACCCACAACCGTCCCAGCCCGCGGCCGCGCAACAGGAACTGATTGGCACCGACCGGCAATTCGACATCGGCTGCCATCCGCAACAACACCGGCGCGTTCCAGCCCGTGCGAATGCCCCAATCATCGAATTGCAGCGGGATTCGCGGAAGCAAAAATTCGTCGCCCAACCAACGCGTCGATTCGGCCGGCGCCGTTTCGCCGTCATACAGCCAGCGATCATGGGTCGGGTAGCCGCTGCACAGCTGCAACAACACGCGGCCCTCGGGAACGCCGTTTAACTCGGGCATGACTTCCGGCTGCAACTTGACGACGCGCGGTCCTCCCACACGACGAAATTTTGCGGCGATCGTTTGGTCGTCCAGCTCTTTGCGATGGATGGCCACGCCATCGATCATGCCCTTGAAACGGCTGCCGATGCGCACCTCGTCGTCATCGACGACCGGCGACTGGCTCGTCGCCCCGCCCATGTCCCAGCTGCCGTCGGTCGGCTGGCCGTTGATGAACCCGCGAATCGACTCAGGGTCACCGAAACGGTAGCGGATCGCGATGTGATGCCATCCCGTGTTCAGCGGAAACCCCAGCTTTGATGTCCAGCGATGCCAATGCTTGTCGCCGCCGGTCGGCTTGGTCGCAAACAGAAAATTGACTTTCGCCTCCCCCTTGTCACCGGTCACGCGCAGCGCCCAGTTCTGGTTGTCACGCGCAAAGCCCGCCGATCCGGTTCGTCCCTTGCCGATCACATACCACAGGTCTCCGGGGCGGATGCCGATCGGGTTCACCCAACCCTCCAGCGTGACGGCATCGCCGTTGGTGAAGTCGAATCGGCTGTCCGGCCCGTTGTCGGCGATGACCAAGTGCCCGCCGCCGAATCGCACGGCGGTGTTGTTGCCGGCAAAGTCGGGGAATTCCGGCGGACGCGGCCCAGGCAATTCCAATTGCACATTGCCTTGGACTGTCGGCGGAATGAGATCATCGTCGCCAAAGTCCCAACGTAAGGAATCCTGCGACGCAGATTCCTCTCCTGCATCCGCATCGGATGTTGCATTGTCCTGGGCAATCGACGCGCCGCCGCCGAGGAGCAACGACAGACAGAAAAAGCAAATTTGACCGAATCTCATGACGCCGCGATCTCCGTAAACGCACGCCCTTCGTTTTGGTCGATCCGTTCGGGGCGTCCCTTATGAACGTAAACCAGTTTGCGATGATCGACGCCCATCAGGTGCAGGATCGTCGAATGCACATCGTGGACGTGCAATCGATCTTCCACGGCGTGCAAGCCGACTTCGTCGGTCGTCCCGTAGGCCTGTCCCGAACGCACGCCGCCACCGGCCATCCACATCGTGAATCCGGTCGGATTGTGATCGCGACCGTCACCTTTTTCACTCATCGGTGTGCGGCCGAACTCGCCGCCCCAGACCACAAGCGTCTGCTCCAACAATCCCCGTCGTTTCAGATCCTTCAACAATCCGGCGACCGGCAGGTCCATGCCACGACACATCTTGCTGTGGTTGGCTTCGATGTTGTCGTGTGCGTCCCACTTGCTGCCCGCGCCGTGGTAACACTGCACGAACCGCACGCCACGTTCGACCAGCCGACGGGCCATCAACAGATTACGACCGTACGGCGCGGTCGCTTCGTCGTCGAGGCCATACAAGCGATGCGTGTCGGCGGATTCCTGTGACAGATCGACGGCTTCGGGTGCGTGTGATTGCATTTGGAACGCAAGCTCGAAACTGCGAATTCGAGCCTCCAAATCCGTGTTGTCCTGTCGCGTTTCGGCGTGGCGTTGGTTCAGCTGCGACAGAAAATCGAGTTCCTGGCGTTGCTGATTCGACGCCACATGCTTGGGCGGATGGATGTTTGCAAACGGCGGCCCTTCCTTCTGCATCGTCGTGCCTTGATAGACCGCCGGCATGAATCCCGCGCCCCAGTTGCGTGCCCCGTTGATCACGCGGCCCTTGCCTTCCTGCATCACCACGAAGGCGGGAAGATTTTCGTTTTCCGATCCCAGCCCGTACGTCACCCAGCTGCCCAAGGACGGCCGGCCGGCGAACTGGCTGCCCGTGTTCATTTGACAGATGCCGCCGGAGTGATTGATCCCGTTGGTCCAGCATGAGCGGATCACGGCCAACTCGTCGGCCATTTCGGCGGTGTGCGGCAGCCAGTCGGAAATCCACAATCCGCCTTCGCCGTGCTGTTTCCATTTCCGCGCCGAGGGCAGAATCGGCGAGTCGTATTCGCCCATCGCAGTGATCACTCGGCCGAAGCTTTCGGGAATCGGCTTGCCGGCCAGCTTTTCCAGTGCCGGCTTGGGATCAAACGTGTCCAGATGACTCGGACCACCGTCCATGAACAGAAAGATCACACTCTTGGCTTTCGCCGGATGATGTGTCATCTTCGCGGCCAAGGGCGACGGAGCCGACGCGGTGGCGGCCATCGCGCTGTCTTGGTTCAGCATCCCCGCCAATGCCATCGCCCCAAATCCGCTGCCGCTTTGCAGCAACATCTGACGGCGCGACATGCTTTGGCGATTCGTTTTATCAATCGACATAGATCATCTCGTTGGAACATAAGAGCGCGTGCAGCAGCGCCACCCGGGCGCGCTGGCGGGGCGATGCCGTCGTGGCTTCACCCGATTTGATCACCGCATGCAGATCGTTGCCAGAGAGATCCTGGCCCAACCGATCCGCTGTGGCGAACTGAATATCAAAAACCAAATGGGCGTTGGAACGATCCTTGGTCAATTGCTGCACCTGGTCGGCACCGCTAAACGCTGCTTGGTGCAGACGGACATTCTGGATCAACCCATCCCAGCGATGACGATTCACACGGCCGCCGATTTGGATCGGCCGATCGGCTTGCACATTCCAGCGGGCACGATGGGCCACGCTGGCCACCTGTGGCTTCGCATCAGGCGTTGACAAATCCCGCAAGAAGAACGTGATGCCGTTCTTCGATGCGTCGTCCAGATCGATCGACACCGCGATGTAATACGGACGGTTCAGTTCCAGCCGCAGATCAGAAGCGACGACTTCGTATTCCGGTTTGCCTTGCGGATCCTCGCGTGAACCCACTAGTTGCAGGATCAGATTGCGAGGCTTGAATGCACTTTTGGTGGATGTCACACCGAGGGACCATCCACGCTTGGATTGGTCGCCCGACCAGTTGGCGACGATCGTTCGAACCGATGCATCCGGATACAGCGAATGCAACATCACCGTCGCTTCGATCGTAAAGTCACCGTTGTCGGGTGCGGTTTGCAGCGTCTTGACCGCCGGAAGATGGATCTCCGTGGGCGGTTCCGATTTCAATGCGATCGCCGACCGCCCGTCGGGAAACGTCGTCAGCTGCTGCGGCGCGGCGGGTTCTGGCGAGATCGATTCGTAGGAGTCGACAAACCGCTCGGCCTGTTGAACTTCGTTTTCGCCGGGTTTTCGGAAATAAATCCGTTGGTAGACGCTTTGGACCAGCGAATCAAGACTCGCCGACGCCATCTCACTGGCCATGTCGTTCGCCCGGTCATGCAGCCACGGATCATTCATCATCAACAAGGCTTGGGGCGACGTGGTCGTGCGATGCCGTTTGCATTGACTCTCCACACGATCGGGAAAATCGAACACCGCCAACAACGGATCCAACTTGTTGCGCTTGACCGTTTTATAGATCGCGCGTTTTTCTTTCGCCAATTTCCCGTTGGCCACCAGCACGGCATCATGAATCTCTTCACCGGACAGCCGTCGTGGATTCATCCGCCACAGAAGCACATTCTGCGGATCGAGCTTTGCCAGTTGCTCGTCCATCGGCCGCTCGGACGATTGACGATAGGTGGCCGACGTCAAAATCAAACGATGTAGTTTCTTTAGGCTCCAGCCGTCTTGCATGAAGCGTCGGGCCAACCAGTCGAGCAGCTCGGGATGGGACGGCGGCGTTCCCAGACGTCCGAAGTCGCTGGTCGTTTCCACCAGACCGCGTCCGAAATGCTGTTGCCAAACGCGGTTGACGATCACCCGTGCGGTCAGCGGATTGTTTGGGTCAGTGATCCAGCGGGCCAGCGCCGTCCTCCGCCCGGTCGACTGCAACGCCGGCGGCGGCGGCTGAATCTCGGCCGGCTTGTCATCCAGAATCACCGGATAGCCCGGCGGAATCGGCGATGAATCGGCAGCGTCGGGGATCGTGGTCGGCGGCGCGACCGGCCCCACATCGCTAGCGACAAATTTCAGCGTGGGCAACGGTTCCGGTTTCAAATGATCGAACTCGGCCAGCTGCTTACGCAACCGCTGACGCTCGGCTTCGGTTTCTTCGTCCAGCCATTCCGCCAGCTTGTCCGGATGCACGTCAAATTGATTCGACGCCAGCGACGCGATCTGATGCTCGTACGGACTGCGGTCACGACGACGACTGGAAATCATCGCCCGGATCTCTTTGGTGAACTTGTCAAATCCTTCGCGCGTGGCATGGGCCAGTAACACCGGCGTTTCGATTTCGTGCAACCGCTTACGGATCTCCTCCGTCGCCGCTTCCCAAGTTTGCTGTTGTTGCAAATGCCGGGTGCGAGTTTCCACGTCCGCGATCGGCTGATCTTCACGCGGCTGCAGCGGCGCGAAGAACGCCTTCATCGCGTAGTAATCTTTCTGCAGCAGCGGATCGAACTTGTGGTCGTGACAACGGGCGCACTTCAATCCCTGGGCCAGGAAAACATCGGCCGTCGTCTCGGTGACGTCGCTGAGAATCTGTTGCCATTGGCCTTCCACGTCGCGTTGGTTCCATTCGTAGATCCAATGACGCAGATACATCGTGCCGATCAACGCATCTCGGTTGCCGGGATCGACTTCATCGCCGGCGAGTTGTTCGAGCACAAAGCGATCATACGGCTTATCTTCGTTGAACGAGCGAATCACATAATCGCGGTAGTGGTACGCTTCGGGACGCCCGTGATCGGCGTTGTAGCCGTCCGAGTCGGCGTAGCGAACCAGGTCCAACCAATACCGTGCCTGGTTCTCGCCGTAGGCCGGATCGTCAAGCAGTTGATCGACGAGTGCTTCGTACCAACCCTCGCCGGTTGCGAGCGTGCCGGCAGATTGACCGTCGGGCGGTAATCCCGTCACGGCAAAGTGAACCCGCCGAGCGAGTTTTCCGGATTCGGATTCCGCCGCCGGCTCGATGCCTTCGCGACGGTGACGCTGGAACACAAAGTGGTCGATCTCATTGCGACACCAGCCGTTGTCCTCCACTTCCGGCACGTCGGGGTCCCCGATCGGTTGATAACACCACCAGTCGCGATCCTGGTCGGTGATCTTCGGTGTCGGCTTCAACACCAAGCCTTGCGGCCAAGGCGAATCGGCTCGGATCCATTGTTCGATTCCGGCGGCGACAGACGCTTCCAGCTGGCCACTGGGCGGCATCTCGAATGATTCATAACGCAGTGCTTCGATCAACAAGCTCTCTTCGGGCTTGCCCGCGACGACCGCGGGCCCCGAATCGCCGCCCTCGATCAGGCTCTCGAACGTATCGAGCCGCAAGCCGCCTTCCTGTTTGGTCTCGCCGTGACACTTGATGCAGTGCTGCACCAGCGTCGGACGGACATGAATCTCAAACAGATCACGTCCCGGTGCAGTGCTTTCGGCGGCCGGAAGTGACGCGGTCATCAGCCATGGCAACAGCAACAGCGCGGCGAAAGAACCGGTTCGCCGGGCAAGCCGGCGGGAATCGCAAGCTGGAAGCGTACGCCACTTGGAATCATTTCCCATGTTCAATTCAGCTCCGGTAAGCCGGCGATGAAGACCGGGTCAACCATGTGTTTGTCATCAAGTGCATCTTGAAAAAAAAGCCCCTCGACGCGTTCGTTCGGTGCGTATCCCAGATCGGACAAATCGATTCCCACGGCCAGTCCGCGAAACCGCATCGCCTGCCGCTGCTGGACCGCTCGAAGCGTTTGCAACTCGGCGACCGAGTCTGCCGGTTGGGCGAACAGGTGGACGTAAAAGTTCGCCAACACTTGGGCCTCGGGCGATTCCATCGTCAAATCGTAGCGGCGGATCGTGTGGGACTTTAGCCCGTCGCGAAACACCAGCGGACTGACATGAAACGCGTCTCCGTCGATCGGGTTGCCGAAGGTTTGCAAATCAAAGAATACCACGTCGGCTCCCGGTCCGTTGAAAACGGGCGAATCGAAACGGACGGCGAAACCCGGCGTCCCGGCATCACCGGTTAGGATCGGGTCGCTCGCCAGCGGTTGCTCGCTGCCGTCGGGATTGATCACACCGGTGACCAGACTGTGATCAAAGACGACATCGGTCGCCGGAACGGGCAGTTGCTGACCGCCGCACAAGAACGCCCGTGGCTCGGTCGATTTGAACCACGTCAAACGCGTCGCGATCAAATCATCCACGTCAATTTTCATCACCCGCCCGCCACGCTGCACCGTCACGCTGGTCAGCATTTCCGCACCACCGCCGACGGCCTGCGTCGCCTCGTAAGACATCACACGGTCGGGCAAACCGTGGCGATAGACGTTGGAATCGAAGGGCACCGGCTGGGCTCCAGGACGACCCGCCGCTGCAAACGCTTTCGCTTGCCCGCGAACCAATCGCGTTTGCACGGGTTGCCCGCCGACCGACTCGGCGACTCGTTCAGCCGCGACCGGGCCGGAGCGTTCATACACATCCGCCGCCCCTTCGGTGACATGCACTTCCGTCTCGCTAGTTTCCGAAACCGTGACCGCGAACCGTGTCCCACGGTCCACCACTTGAGTCGCCGGCGTGTCAATGCGGAACCCCTCAGCGCCGTCGGGGGCATGAACGCTGCAACGCCCGACGTCCAAGGCCAAGCTCTCGTGGCTGGTGACGCGGAACACCGCGGGGCCTTCCAGAATCGCCGACGCCCCGGCAGGAAACGCGACCTCCACCATGCCACTCATCAACACATACTCACGCTGCGGCGCGAGCACCGTCCCGACCGGCGGTGACAGTTCGCCGAAGAACGTCGCGTGCGCGCTGCTGGCCAGTCGCACGTCGATCCGTGCCGCCGCCGTTTCGCCTTCGCGCTCTCGCTTCGGCAACATCACCAATGACAACGCCGCAAACAACAAGACCGCCGCCGCGACCCACATCGCGGTCGAGATCCGCCGCCGGCCGCGAAGGGTGCGTCCGGTCCGCGCTGCTTCTTGATAGGTTGTTTCGTGCTGAGCTGTTTCCTGCCGAGCCGTTTTGGTCTGCGCGACATTGGACATCACGCGGCCGACAAACTCGTCGTGACTGTTCGGCAACTTGGCCATCGTTTCGCAGACGAATTCGTCCTGCCGCGTCGGCTCTTCCTCCACAATCAATCCCAACAGCCGATGGGTTTGAAACAGATCAGCGGCCTGCGTCACACGGCGTTCATCGGCCTCCAGCAACTCTCGAAGCTCAGCCAGTCCGTGTTCGTCCAGCTCCCCTTCCAGGTAGTCGGTCCACAGTTCGGTGAATCGTTCGTCGGTCATTGTGCGGCACCTCCGCTGGCAGTCGCCATGCGCGTTTCAATGCATTGCTGCAGCTTCTGCCGGACCTTCCAGAGTTGTTTCTTGACGGCGGGGACCGAACGATCACAGCGGGCGGCCATCTCTTCCAGCGGAATCTCTTCGTCGTAGCGCCAAGAGACAAACTGGCGCAGCGACTCGCCGAGCGAATCCAAACACATTTGCAAACTCTCCAGTCGCGTCGTCCACATCTCCGGCGTCTCGTCACAGCGCCGATCCAGCTCGCGTTGCAACAGATCGGGACCGTAACGGGCGTGGTAGTCGGCGATCCGCCGCAGCCGAGTCGTCTCGGTGCGGAGCTGGAACCGCGCGATCGTGAACAGCCAGGCGGCGAAATCCGTCCCCGGTTGATACTCCTTCAACCGCGTGAAAGCCGCCACAAAACTGCGCTGCGCCAAATCATCGACATCCACCCCCGGCGGCGCGTGGGCGGCCAACCAAGCCCGCAGCGGCCGTTCGAACCGGCGCACCACAGCCTCAAATGCCGCCGTTTCACCGCGACAAACACGCCGTAATGCAGATTCGGTCTGCAAATCGTCGAAGGGGGGATCAATAGCCATTTCATGGGTCTATGGCAGCAGAACGGGGCAGGTTACCCCGATTTGGAAACTTTTCGGCCACGCAACAAACGAAGATGCCCGCCAGAAGACACAGTTTAACTACGGGCGAGCACGGGCTGTTTCCTGCCGCGCCAAACGCCGCCCCGGCCGAGTCAGGGAAGGCAGAATCATGAAATGGCAGAATGATGAGGTAGCCGAATCGTTCTGACACTACGTTTTGACCAGTCTGTTCATCATTCTGCCCCGAATCATTCTGCCATTCTTCTCACCATCGTCTTGCCCCCATCGTTTTGCCCACCGTCCAACAAGCCCCGTCCAACAAGCCCCGTCCAACAAGCCCCGTCCAACAAGCCCCGTCCAACAAGCCCCAGCGGCTCACTGCCGTTGCCTCCAGCGTCATCGTCCACACTACGGTCGGATTGGCGAAATTGCCAACCCGCATTGGCTCCCGCACCATGAAACTTGGCAAGCTTTTTGTGCCAAATCAACGCCCAGTCGGGCTTTCCAGACTGCTGCATCCCGCCGCTATTTTGCGTCGCCATCGGCCCACCCCCTCTGCGAAACCGGATAGCGAACCCGCTGTAGGCAGTTCTTGCCCACGGAGGGGGTGCGTCAACCCCGACGTGTTGCAATCCTGGCGAAAAACTGGATAATTCGGTGACCACTTATCGCCGACCCGAGGATAAGGCCGTCAACAACTTATCCACCCGAGGATAAGGCGGCAGATAAGAGCCCCACCGCGGGCGACCAGGCAATAAACAAGTTCCTCGTACCGAATAACGATGTTGCTTTAGCCCCGCCTCCGCGGTTTGACTAACAAGGAGCAACAATGATGCAACTACTCGCTCAGACCGGCCTTGGTGGTGCTGCGGCGGCAGCCGTTTTCGGAATCCTAATCCTCGCATTACTCCCGGTTGTGCCATTCATCGTCGCATACGGTTTGCCGCCGCTTTTCCGGCTCATCGTCGATATCGCTACTTGCCGAAATGTCCTTGCCGAATCAGAACTGGATCGCCGTTTGGATGGACGCGTATTCTCGCTTCAACCGAAACCGACACCAGAACGGAATCACTCGAGGCGCTGAACGCACCATCCTTGGTCGATGAAATCGTCCGACCATTAAACGCTTCCGTGTATCAAAGACGGGGAACCAATAAGAATTTGACATCGCGTGAATGACGAGCGGCGTCTCTGTCTTTTCTCTGTTTGAAGCTGAAAGGCAGCGTCCACTCCAGCGGACGAGCCGATGCTCAAATTCTCTGTTCAAGAAGGCCGGAGTCGGCGGAAAACCGGATTGGGTTTTGCTTTGATTGGCACGGTAGTTCACTGATCATGATCCGGCTCCGGTGCTCGGTGCAACGCCGAGAATGCGAAGTCATGGTGATCGCAACCGACCCAGGTGATGAGGAGCTCGCTGTCGGGCGAGGTATAGAGTGGCCTCTGGAGGTGTTGTTGCTGGCTCTGCGCAGACCGCTTGCGCAATGACGACGGGCGACATTTGTTGAGTTTCGGTTTGTTAAGCTTCTGACAGTATGTGATAGATGCCCTCACGTGCGAAGCTTCTAAATTGGCGCAGGTGGACCCCGGGTGGGAAGCTGTCGACGCCAGAGCCAACGGCCGTCACCGTCGGTGACGCCTTCGAGTGCAAGCTCGCCGCCGCAGCGTTCACATTTCGGAGGCTCCCGTTTGACGGGCTCCGGCTGAATCATCCCGCTGGCCAACCAGTACGTCCAGTCGCGCCGCGATAAATCTATTCGTGTGATTCGTGGACAAACTCTCCTCCACCGGTTCCGTGAATGCCATCGCCTGACATCCCAAACGCGATGGGAACGCGCACCGGAATTCATCGAGCCTCCGTTTCCTGGGATTCGCTTCTGATGTCGCAGTTCGACAGGTGCGCTGACGTACTTGCTGGAAGGGTCTCACGCAAAGTCGCCAAGCCGCAAAGATTTGAACCCGTCCCTTCGCGGCTTGGCGTCTTTGCGTGATTGTTGTCTCTCTTGGTCCACGGTCGATTCGGTTGAATGAAGACAAACCGACGCCGACAACCGACGCCTGAAATGCCGTCCGCAGATGAAGGTACTGAGTTTTCCAGGCAATTCTGATTAAGTGAATTGGCCAAGAGCGGCGTAGGCACGGGCTGTCGTCGCGGCCGGGCGCGCGAACCATCGCGAAACATGTGGTGCACCGACGTTGAACTTGATCGAATTGCTTTCCCCTTCCACGGTTGATCTGCGGTGATGGTGGGACGGCGTTGTATGAGACTCCAGCCCGTCAGGCTGACGCCAGCTTCTTGAACCCACTGCCCACAGGTCGTCAGCGTTTTGGTGCGGTCGCCGTCTTGATCTCTTGTGGCCCATCGTGTGATCCACAGGCGCATGACTCCCCCGTTACTTGCGTCGTGTGGTCCGCGGTGTTTTCCTTTTGTTGAAAGACGAATCCGACCGAACACACGACGCGGTGATCCTGGGGAGTCGAGCGCCTTTGGAAGTTGGAAGTGCACCCATGAGATCAAGACGTGGCTTGCAGCACAACGCTGATGAACTGCGGCCAGGGGATTCGGAAGCGGACGGATCGGAGAAGAGGGCACCGATCGCAGCAAACGCGGGGGCTGCACCTCGCTGCGACCCCGTCCGGGGTCGTGAAGTGGAGTGGGGGCGTGTTCCGGAGGTGCGCTGCGCTGACCTCCGGCTAATGGCTGTGATCCCTTCGGGATAAGAACATCGCTTTGGCGTGGAGGATTGGCGTTGTGTTGATCGGACGGCGCAAATGGCGTCGCGAGTTGGGGAAATCGTCTTGTTCAATCCCATTGGGATTGGCGACGAGGTGGTTCCCAGATCTTGGGGTGCGCTCACGCGACCCCCAGCTTTGATGTGGCACGCCGCTGGCTTAACGGTGCGTGGGCAGATGTTCTTCGAACAGGCAACGAAGCATGCCCGGTCAACCCGAGTTCGCATGGGGCCAAAACGCTGGCACGCACTGGCAGGATCCGTTCTAATCGAGTCCCAAAACCGGCCCAAGTGATGGCCGACAAAGTTCTGACGCCCGATGGATCCCCGCTCCTCCGGATGCCCGGATAGATCGCAATTGGTTCCCCGACTAACACAACGCGAGCCATTGAACCAACGTGATTCCTGACTTTAGAGACGACGGCTATCTGCCCGAAGGACTGCACGTCGCTTCCGAAGCAGATGTTACGTTTCGGTTCGGTACAGCAACGCGGCAGCGTCAGAGACTTGCCGTTCGGCTAAGGCGGTGGCTCGAACTCGCGCGTGTCCTTAACGCGAAACGCTTTTTCGTTGATGGCAGTTTTGTCACCTCAAAACCTGACCCCGATGACGTTGATGCAGTTGTGTGGCTGCCCGACGATTTTACTGAACGACTGCAACGCGGTGACTTGGAAGCCGTCGAGCTAGATTCCATGCTCGTGACTCGGCGTCCTGAAGAACTGTTCGCTGCCGAAGATAGACGTGACTGGGATGATTGGGTAGAATTCTTCGGTAGAACACGCGAAGCAGATGATCGACGCAAGGGCTTAGTCGAGGTTGAATTATGATCCAGAATGCTATCGAATACGAAAAGGCCCAAGGCGAACTGCGGGATCTGCAGACTCGTTTGGAGAGGCTACAGGCCGAGCATCCGATCGGCGAGAAGGGATTTACAAAGGCTGGCATTCGCAAGCTGATTGCGCGATTGAACGAAGAACTCGCTGTGTTCGAGGGGAGTTCGGAAGCGAGGTCCCCTACCACCGGCTAACCTGGAGTTTTCGGGAAATCGAAGGCGTCGTTTTTGTTAATGGAGGATCAATCGCCGCGACGCGGTTGACGCGGTCGTTGAACTTAATCGAATTGCTTTCCGCTTCGACGATTGATGTGCGGTGGCGATGGGGCGGGCAAACGCGTGGCTCGGGGCCGGGAAGGCTGACGCCAGCTTCTTGAATCCACTGGCCGTCCGTCGTCAGCGTTTCGGTGCGGTCGGCGTCTTGATCTCTGGTGGCCCAACGTGTGATCCGCAGGCGCATGACTCCCCCGTTACTAGCGTCGTGTGGTCCGAAGTGTTTTTCTTTTAATGAAAGACTAATCCGACTGAACACACGACGCGGTGATCCTGGGAATTCGGGCGGCCTTGGATATTGGGAGTGCACCCATGAGATCAAGACGCCGTTGCCAGCACAACTCTGATGGACTGTGGCCAGGAGATTCGGGAAGCGGACGGATCGGAGAAGAGGGAACCCCTCGGCCGCAGCCGTCTCCTCATAGGGGCGATCGCCGATCGATGTTCCGCCCAGCGGACCGATGAGCCAGGAGATTTCGTCGGGCGAGTAGCGGCGACCGAAGATCCAGATGAGCGTGTAAATCACCCAAGCTCCGACAGTTCCGACTAGATCTCGCAGCATACGTGGTTCCGGAAAGTGGAACGGGAGTTCACTTGGTCTCAAAACGTTGGCACTCGCTGCCAGGATCCGTTCTAATCGAGTCCCATCACCGGCTCGCGTCAATGCCGACAAAGTCCTGGCGCCCGATTGATCCCCGTTCCTCCGCATGAGCGGATGGATCGCAATGCGTTCGCCGAACTTGCGCCTCAAATGATACGCAAACCATTATTCATAGAAAACGGAGATGACCGATGCGCACGCACGTTTTAGTCCTTGTCGCCGGACTTGCATTTTCTGTTGGTCTATTGCTTGCCCAGGATCCAATCCCGAGAGACGAGATTGGACTATCGATACTTGAAAAACTGAACCGACTTCATGCTGAAAAACTTGCGGACTATGAACTTCTTGTCAAGAAACATGGAGAAGAGCATCCATCCGTTGCTCGTCTGAAATTTGAATTGTCGAATCTTTCTAGCATGCAAGAACAGAAACTGAAGCAATTGCCGGGTTGGGCACGCAAGAACGTTTCCGTCATGAATGACGACGAATTGCGGACCATGGTTGGCGTCTTGGTCGAGCGAGTTGCAAAGCTTGAGAGCGAAGTGAAGTCCCTGAAGCACCCCGAGGCAAAAATCGAGTTGCTCAGTGCCTACCCGAGTGACCTTGGAGCGAATTAATGGTTGGGGGAACAATGAGCAGGACTCGGAGGCCTCGACGGCTGGTTTGGTAACTGGCTGCCCTTCCGCTCAACCTCGGTTAGCCCCGTCGATGAACTTCATCGCGTTGTTTTCCGTTTTCTGGTCCTCATTTTTCTGTCGGTGATCCATCGGGCACGCCGGCAGGGCAAGTTCAAATTACGGTTTCGGCCGGTGTCGTTGTTGGACTGCATCGCGAAAGTCGGGGGCAACGAATGGGTCTGCGGTTCGTTCTTGCCACTGCTGCAGGGCACGTTGGAGTCGGGATTGGGCGTCAGCAACGTTGGTGTCCCCGGCCAGATTCTGGAATTCCATCGGATCGTTTGCCAGATCGTACAGCTCCCACTCCGGCGGATTCTTGAGCCTTTCCATTGCCACACGTGCGGGGTGGTCTGCGTGCAGTTTCTGTGCTTCTGCGTAGGCGTGATCTCCGTCGACCGATTCCGACGCGGTCGTATTGCCCGCACGTAAATTGTGGATCAACTTGTACTGTCCGTCGGTGATCGCGCGTCGTGGAAAGAACGGGGTCGCGCCGTGGTAGTGGAACTCGCCGACTAAAGTGCTGCGCCAATCGGCCGCGTCGTTCTGCTGATTCAAGACAGTGCGGAGCGAACGACCGTGGCGTTGCGACGGCAATTCAATGCCGGCCGCGTCCAGGATCGTCGGGTAGATGTCCACGCTGCTGACCAGGCGATCGGAGGCGTGGGGCTGCGAGACGCCGGGCCAGCGGACGAGAAAGGGGACGCGGAGTCCGGATTCGTAGCAACTGGTTTTTCCACGCGTGAACGGCGGACCGTGATCGCCGAGAAAAACGATCAGCGTGTTGTTCCAGTTGTCTGTCTGTTGCAGCACGGATTCCAGCATCCCGATCGCCGCATCAATTCGATGAACGCAGTTGTAATAGCCGGCGATCTTTTGTCGCTGTTCCGGCGTGTCGATCTGTTGCCACGGCCAGGGAACGATGTCTTCGGGTGCGAGAATGTTCTTCGGCAAGCCCTTGACCGAGTCGGGAAAGAACTGCGGTCCGCGTCGACCGCCCGGCAGGGGCTTTCGCGCCACGTGCGGATCGAACAGGTTGAACATCAAAAACCATGGTTCGTCACCGGACTGTGTCAGAAACTCGCGAGCGAAATCGATTTGCAGTCGAACGTCTCGGCTGCCGAAACCTTCGCCGTGTCGCATGTCAAAGGCGAACGCTTTTTCGGGACCGACGTGCAGTTTGCCGATGATGCCGGTCCGATAACCATGGCTCTTGAGGACGTTGGGCAACAACGAGTCGACGAGTGGTTCGTGAACGCGGAAGCCGACGTTGGCGTTCAGCAAACCGTACTGTCCGTTCCCGTGCGGATAGAGTCCGGTAAACATCGACGAACGAGAAGGGCTGCACGACGCCTGGCTGACGTAAGCGGTCTTGAAGCGAACGGACTGATCGGCCAGGCGATCGATGTTCGGCGTGCGAGCGATCGAGTCGCCGTAACACGAAAGCTGCAGCCCCAAGTCGTCGGCCGTGATCAGCAACACGTTCGGCCGATCATTTCCCAAGGCTCCAGCTGCAACGGCCAGCAGAACGACGACCGCGCCGAGCCGGCGGAACAGGTACAAGTGATGCATTTTCAATCCTCGTCGCGTACCGAAAACGAATTCCAAAGTTCAGCCGGCAATCAGTTTACATTCACGAGTCTCACTCGCCTGATTGCGATCTGTCATGTGTGGCCTGGATGTCTAATGAAGCTGACCCGTGGCGAGCGCTCGATCCACGGACTGTGCCCAGGTAAGCCTTAATTGCTCTCGGGCCAGATGCTCCGTCTGGGAGGTTGTGTGGATTCCAGCGGAGATCGCTTGATCGTCAGACCGCTGAACCTGATGATCTTGGCCCGGATCGGACGCTGGCAGTGTCGACCCAGTTCGGCTGTGTGGATGAAGGCTATCCCAGCCAGTCGTCTCCGGGCTGTCGTCTCGTTCCTTTACCGATGGAACCGCGGGGAGGAAACTGTGCTCGGTGATCAGGTTGGCGTTCAGGCTGAGGGCTGGTGTCACTTGTTCTGATTCTGCAGCGCGCTCCCCCTCGTCTTGTCTTGCCACGGCGTTGATCACGACCAATGCGTCGAGTGGAGAGATCTCCAAGTCTCCGTTGGCATCATAGTAGTTGCCGGGCCATTGAGGCAGGCTCAGGGGATCGGGCAATGTGGTTCCGGAAGGGTCAACTTGCGTGGCGATCCGGTTGATCACGATCAGTGCGTCAATCGGCGAGGTGGAGCCATCGTTGTCCACATCGGTCGTCGTCACCACATTCTGCCACGGGTTGGGCAAGTCGATCACGATGGCTGGCGAAAGCGTCCCGGGGGACACGAGTTGACGATAGAACTTGCCGTCCTGCTCAAACGCATCTCCCATCCGCCAAGCCGACCGATCGTTGAACTGCAGTTGTTCCCGGGAGGCAGCGATAACGGTAACGCTCTGAGATGTTGAGATGGATGTCAAGTCATCGACTGGTAAACGGAGTCTCTCGGAGTCGGCAATGTCCAGCACTTCAATGTTGTCGGTTTGGAACTTACCGGACGCGCCAAAGTCCAAGGCCAATGGTTGAAGATTGGCTTGGTCAAGGTCGTGAAACGCGAGTCGGTTGATTTCGTCATTACCCTGAATGGAAATCCTGCCGTTGGGTGGCTGTCCAAGTTCAATCGCCAAGGAGTGGCCAGCAGGGGACATCGAGACGTCGACTTGTGAAAAGACGCCTTCGGTCTGAAACATCGGCGGTTCCTGACCGTTTCCGACGAGGACGTGGTCGGCGATCAGTCTCAGGTAACCGTCAGGATGAAACAGTTTGACGACCAGCGGGACCAAATCTGATTTGGCATCGACCAACTCCAGCCAAAAATCTTCGACTTCGCCATCCGCTGCCGCTCCTGTTGGCAAAGTCTCTCCGGCGGTGCTGAGCCGAACTCGGGCCGCGGTCGGGCCTGCGATGGCTCCGGCCGGAATCGTCAGGGGAATGAAATTGTCGCCGGCGTGGACATCCTGTGCGACCACGACTTCATCGATCCGATCGCCCCAGTCGCCGTCGCGATCGAAGTCGATCCAGATGCTGATTTTCCCTGCTTGTGATGCCGTCACTTGCATGGTCGTCAGAGTGTCTGTCTGCGTGACGAGCAAATTGCTCAACCACCGCATCCGGCGTGGACAGCAACAATTGAGCAAGCAAACGTCGCGGTTCTAGCGATTCATGCGACAGTGGATGCTGAAACCGAAGGTCCGTGGAGGGAGCATTTGGGTTGGCGCGGCGAAAACGCTGTCTGTTGGTCATGCGATAAGAATCGAACACGGAATACGGTAGCTCCGCGAGATAAAGCTTGGCAGTTTAGCATAGTTGGCGTCCAAGGAATCTGCTTGCTCTCAGCAGCACCGCAGGCCTAAGATGACTCCTTCGTCCAATGATGCCCTGGTAGGAGAGGATGGTCATGCTTCGCTTCCGCACACCTTTGATGCTGCCAGCGGCCTTTGTCGGCTTCGCGATTTGTCTGTGCGTCACAATTCCGGGCATCGCGCTGCTCCGAGCTCAGGATTCGGGACTCGACGCCTTTCGAAAGCTGCATGCTGAACTGCGTGAGCGGATGGATGCCGACTTGCAGGACGCAGTCAAGTTTCTGGATGCGAAGATCGCGGAGAATCCCGATTCCGAGGACCATCATGTGCTTCGCCACAGTCTGGCATCACGGTTTTCAGACCAGCAAGATTATCGGGAAGCGACCGAGCAGTTTCGCAAGTTGCTCGACTATTACCTGGAACACGCCGATCAGAGCAGGAACCTGTTCGGTGCCTGGATGACGATCCAAAGTCTCAGGGAAGTCGCCGACCAATCCGGCAACGACGAAGCATTGCGATTGGCCGTCGAAGACTCATTGAAGGCTTTCAGAGGTGCACCGGCGGAATCGAATTCCGATTTGCTGTTGCCGCTGTCGCAGTTGATGGTCCTCAAAGCCCAGATGATGGTGGAGGCGGGTGAGGTGGCCGCCGCAAAAGAGTTGGTGGAGATGCAAATCAAACGCTTGCACGACATCAATGAGTCCGATGACGCGAACGAAGTGTCGATGACCACCTACGTCGACATTCTTCGCGAGCTAACCGGCGACGAACGGGGCAATGATCCTTGGCGTGACGGATACATCGAGCAATTGGACGAGGCGGTCGGCGTGGCCCTTGAAAACTATCCCGAGTCGATCGCTCTGCAGAGCGACTTTGCCGATGTGCAGCTGATGATGATCAGCACCTGGAAACAAGAGGATCCCGCCGCGACCCAAGATCGAATTGAGAAAGTGTCAAAGACCTTGGCCCGTTTCGCGATCAAGAATCGATCGGTGCAGGCAGCACTTCGGCGGATCGAGCTTCATCGCGAACGGATGGCGGCTGCCAAGCCGGTCGCGTCACTGGTCGGAAAGCCCACGCCGGATTGGGACGTTGATGCCTGGGTCAACGTCATCGAGTTGGATCAAGAAGCACTCAGGGGCAAGGTCGTGTTGCTCGACTTCTGGGCCATGTGGTGTGGGCCGTGCATTGCGACGTTTCCGCATCTGCGTGAGTGGCGCGAGGAATTCGCCGATCGCGGTTTCGAAATTGTCGGTGTCACACAGTACTACAACTTCCGATGGGACGAAGAAACCAAACGCGCCTCTCGCGCGACCGAAGACGTCACGCCCGAAGAAGAACGCCAAACGCTCGCCCGTTTCTTAGAGCATCACGATCTTGAGCATCCCGTTCTGGTGACGCCCGAAGGCAGCGAGATGCCCGGCGATTTTGGCGTCCGCGGCATTCCGCACGTCGTGTTGATCGACCGTCAAGGAATCGTGCAACTGGTCAAGGCCGGTGCCGGACAAGCAACCGCCGACGCCATCCACGCCAAGATCAGCGAGTTGTTGGGTGACGACGAGGAAAAAGGGCGGGAGCAAGAAAAGTAGACGAGTGCCGCTTCCATTCAGCCTTTCCTGACGGCATTCACGACGGTTCTGGCGACAGGAAATCGATCGCGTGACGGTGCGGAAAGAGATTTTTTGATTTCTCGCGACAGGTTCGAGGGCTCGAGCGCCTTTAGAGACGCCCAGCCAACCGAAGAATTGGGAGTGTCCGTCAACGTCGTCCTGCTTGCCAATAGTCGGCTGACACGCAGGATTCGCGAAGAGATTCGCGGGCTCGTTGATTAGCTTGTCCTGACCGGCTTATTTGATACGTAGGCCGGCACCGTGCCACAGCACGTCCAGATCGGCCTCGGACCATTGTTCGAGTCCCACCGAGGGGTCGCCGATCAGCAGTCCGCCGGTCGGCGCTCGGCCGAGTGCCACAACCGAATGCCCCATCCCGGGAATCCAGCCCCATTGTTCGACGTAGCGACGGTCATCGACGCCGTAGGGCAATTCGACGGCCAGCAAGACCGGCCAGTCGTCATCGCTTAGCAGGTCATCGATCGTGCCATCGACGATTTCTAATTCGCGACCGTTCTTCGCGACGATCAGTTTGACGCCGCGATACAGACCCAACGTCGGCGTGCCGCTGGAATCGGTCAAGCACAGTGGAATCATCTCGGACTCGCTCACATCGATTTCCTCCGCTCGAAACAACGTTGCCGCGGCAGCCGGGCTGCAAGTCGCCCAAGAGGTTTGCATCGCGACTCCGTTATTCCATCGATCGCCGCCAACCGGTGGCGGACGCAGCGCGATCGACAGAAGCGGCCAGGTGATCGCGACCAGTGAGCCGGCGGCGAGCAGGACAGACATGATCATGCGCCGCCAAGCGGTCACGTTCGGTAATCGCCAAGCCCATCCGGCTGCCAGGGCCGCAAAGATGGCGGCGAGGTTCGTGTAAATGATGGCTGCCGATGAGGGAACAAACCGTGCCCAGAACAGTTGCCCGGAAGCATAGAAAAGAAACATCACGGTCGCCAGGACCGCGATCGCGAGACTTGCGGTCGTCCGCTGCCCTTTGTCTGAGTAGGCGTACAGACCCGCCAGCAAGCCGCTGCCGAGTGAGACAACGGACATCACCACAATCGCGACGAAGAGATCAGTTGCCATCGGCTCGGTTCGGTAGGTGGAATTCGTTCGGGCAGAAGTCGATTGGTTAAACTTAAAATAACGAACTGGATCGCGTCGTTTCTTCGACGCGACCCAGTTCTGTTCTGTCGTCGCCGTTTGCTCCACAAGCATTTCGAAAGAAAACTGCTTTCGCGGGGGCGAACGGCGGCACTCATTGATTTCACGTCCTACATCAAAGTAGCTTCAAGTCGAGTGACGGGTGTCACCGCAAGCGATTCGAAGCGGACGTTCGTTAAAGGGTTCCAGATCAGCTGTTGCTGGCACTGGAGTTGGGCATCTGTCGATCGATCTCGGCCGATTTTCCATCCTGCGTGATCTTTCGGGCCATCAAGACGACTCGATCGTTCACCTTCAGGGGGACGCCTTGAACCGTGATCTCCTCACCTTCGGTTAGTTTCGCCTGGCGGTTTTGGGCGGGTCCCAAGTCAACCATCATCGATTTTCCGTCAGCCGTTTTGACCTTGGCCAACGTATGCTCGACGCCGCGAATGTCGATGGTCTTCGTTTTTTCGATCGTTCCGTCATACTTTTTGCCATGGCGATCGATCTGCACGCTGCCATTTTTCGTCGACGCATCACTGGCCACCAGAATCGACTTGTCGCCGACCTTCAATCGATGACCGGACGCGGTCAACTGGTCGCCCTTTTGAACGGACGTTTCTTTTTGGTTCGGTCCAAGGTCAACTGCAAGTGAATTTCCTTGCTTGGTATTGACCATCGCAACCAGGTGTTCGCGGTCTCGCACCTGCACCGTCTTGGTTTCTTCGACGTTGCCGGAAACGCTCAGCTTCTGCGATTTCAGTTCCTTCTGCTGATTCTTGGCCTGCTCTTTCGAGTTGTCTTGGCCGTCGGATTGTGATTCGAACGCGTAGTAGTTGAACTCCTCGTAGAACCCGTCACCGTCGGTGTCAATGTACGAGGCGTACGCGTCGTACAGACCATCATCGTTGGTGTCGTAATAGTTCGAGAAGTAGCGGTTGCCCCAGTAGCTGTACCCGTCGTCGTAGTAGTCGTAGAACCAATCGGAATCGGACTCGGTGTCGTTGTTGTAACCGTAGTCGCCGTAGAACAGACCGCCGTCGTTGTCCGAGTCGGTACTGGTTGCGTTGTCGGCGAAGGTGAACACCTCGTCGTCCCAGCGGCCGATCGCTTCATCGGTGGGGTTGTAGTCGTTGCCGTCGAACCACTCGCTGACGTCGTACCATGCGTCGTCTTCGTAGTATGGAGTATTGCTACCGAATTCATCGGCGCGGGCGCCTGCGACAGGGATCGCGAAGGCGGCGGCGAGTGCGGCAGAAAAGAGCATACGTTTCTTGGTAGTATTCATTTTGGTCTCCGTTTCGAGTGTGGAAATGGAATTGCCCGCTGCAATTCCGGTAGCAGGAGACGTTGCAAAGTGAATGCCAAAACAGACTCCATCACGCCGGTGTGGCGTCGAAAACGCCGCGTTTTACGGGTCCATGTCAATCTATGACGCACCCAAGGGCGGTCCATTGCGCGGCCGCTGGCAAACGTCGTTTGGCGACAATCGTGATGGAGAGGCGGTCAAGTTGAGCGTTGATCGGACAGTGTTCGCCGCTTGGCGAACGCGACTTTGGCAACGGAAGACCTGAGAGACGTTTTCAGAACGAGCTGGATGACTCCGCCGGAAAACTACCGATTCGTACGCAATTTCCATGCCGCTCGGACGACTGGCAGAGAGGCTTGACGCAGACCATCGATCACGCGTTTGTGCGATTCGTACATCGCTCTCGCCTCGGCGGTTTTCTTGTGCGTGTGGGCGACCGTCTGGTTGAACGGATCGATGATCACTCAAGAATGATTTGCCGGTCCGCGTTTCGAAGTCGAACATCGCGTTCTGAAACGCACGCATCCGCGACGGGTCGGTGCTCAAGGTCTGGTGAGGGCGAAGCAAGATCGTCGGTGTGGCGGGATAGGGGTGCAGCGCCGCGACCTCCTGCTCCGGGGTTTGGGGTTGCGGCGTCTGGACCCTTTCCCCAACTGGGCGGCTGGGACGCACGGTAGGAGCGGCATCGACCGTGGACACCGTTTCGGCCCGCTGCGGATGGGAGGGTTCGTGTTGACTCAAGAACCACCAGCCGCCTCCGACCAAGCATGCTGCGATCAGCACCTTGTGGTGGTGACCCGCGACAGAGAAAATGTGTCCGACTGAGAAAAGGTGTCCGACACCGTTTTGGGCAACATCGTCGAGCGACATGGCAGGTTTTACTTCTGGGAAGCGGATCCGTTGGGGTTGTTGTACGGCAGATGCTTGGGATGCGGTTTGTAGTTGCCTTTTCCCGGTTCCCAGCGAAAGGTTTTGCCTTCGACGACAAGGTCCTTTCGTGCATTGAGTTTTTTCTCCGCCGCCGCGAACTCAGCCGGCGCCGACTCACGCAAGTTTGCTTTCACGTGTTCGTACGAGTCATCGGATGCCAAGTTGTGCCACTCGTTCGGGTCCCCTTGAACGTTGTAGAGTTCTTCGCCGTCGTCGCCGTATCGGATGTAGCGCCAGTTGCGGTTGATGATGGCGTACTGACCCGGGTGCATGTGCGGCAGGAACACGTTGCGGTCGGTTGCCGTGGTGGGATCGCGTAGCGTCGCGGCGAGTGACTCGCCTTCGAGCGTCTGCGCGGGTTGGGGCAGGCCACAGATGTCGACCAGCGTCGGGTACATATCGATCAGGCTGACGGTGACATCCGTCTTGGCACCTTTCGTCACGCCGGGGCCAGCCCAGATGAACGGAACATTGGATGTGCGTTCCCAGAGCGTGTGTTTACCCCAATCGCCTTTCTCTCCGTGGTGATAGCCATGGTCGCTCCAGAAGACCACGACGGTGTTCTCGGCGTATGGACTTTGCTGTAGCGCATCGAGCACGCGGCCCATCATGGCGTCGGCGTAACTCATGCAGGCCAGGTAACCGTGGATCGCGTCGTCCACGGCGTCCAGCTGGACGAGTTTGTCGTGATGCTGACGCTTGCGGTTTTCTTTCTGTTTGCGAATTTTCGTGGGCAGATCGTCCAAGTCGTTGTCATTGATCGGTGGTAACTCGATGTCCGCGACGTCGTACAAATCGAAGTACTTTTGTGGGCAGTAATTGGGGAAGTGCGGGGCGTAGATGCCGCAGGCCAGAAAAAATGGCTTGTCGTGTTGCTTGTTCAGTTGGTCGACGGCCCAGTTGATCCGGATCGTGTCGGCCATCTGCTCTTCTTTTTCGTCGGGGATCGCGCCCCATTCGAGAAACAGTCCGCCGGTGATTTGTTTACCCCGGTTGTAAATGCTGGCGGGGAACTCGGCTGGAAACGGCGTGTCGCTGCTCCACGATTCCAGCGCCCAGCCGCCTTCTCGCTGAAACCGGTTACGCAAGAAGAATTCGGTCCAGCCGCGCTGGTCGATCGCGCCGGCCGGATGATGAAACAGCTTGCCGGCACCCAGCGTCGTGTAGCCGGCTTCGGCAAAGCTCATTTGCAGCGATTCGATTTCGGGATGAAAGACGAAGAAATTCGCGCTCGTGTAGCAACCCGTTGTCGAGGCATATTGGCCGGAGAAAATCGCGGCGCGACTGGGCGCACAGAACACTCCGGCGGTGTGGGCGTTGGTGAAGTTGACTCCGCGTGCGGCGAGCCGATCGATGTTCGGCGTGAGGGCACGGGGCGTCGTTTCCAGACACCCGATCCAGTCGTTCATGTCGTCGACGGCGAGGAACAGGACATTGGGTGGCGCGTCGTCAGCGCTGGCTTGGGGCCCGGCTTGGGGCCCGCCCAACGCAACGAGTGTGAACAGACAGAAGAGCGCGTTCGCGGTTTGGGTTTTCATTTTGGGGAGTTCTCGGTGCATGCGATGCCGGTGATGATCGTGTGGGTTGTGGTCCTAAACTTGGAAATCTGTCTCGGGCGTTCCACGCCAAGTCATTCTGCTTTTGCTCACGTGGCGGGCTAGCATCCCACAGGACACGAAAGCATCTTTTAGAGCGAGAGCAGGTTCCAAAGCCCGGAGTAGTCATCGCTCCAATGCAGGATCGTTTCGTCTTGCTCCCACGCCTCAAACGACTCGCTGCGTTGCAGTTGTTCGGCGACCTCGGCGTCTTGTGTCAGCAGCACCCAAGTCGAGCCGTAAACGCCTATCGATTCGTCCTTGTCGTTGCTCAGGCGAATTGCCTGCCAATCCAGACTGTCGGCCAAGCCGCGGACGACGGGGCCGAGGTCGAGAAAACGATTCGAGATGTGGATCGCCAGGATGCCATCCTGGACGAGATGCTGACGATAAATCTCGGCACATTCGGTCGTCAGCAGGTGGACCGGAATGGCGTCGCTGCTGAACGCGTCGATCGCCAGTACATCAAAGTGTTGCGGCTGGTTTTCGCGCAATTCCCGTTCCATCACGATTCTCGCATCGCCGATGCGGACCTTCGTTCGCGCGGCGGAATCCTTCAGGTACGTGAAGTATCGACCGGACAGCGCTTGGACGGCGGGATTGATTTCGTAAAAGCGAAAGTCGTCGTCCGCTTTTCCATAGGCGGCGATTGTGCCCGTGCCCAGTCCCACGACCCCGACGTGAATCGACTGGTTCGCCTGCTTGCGTTCGCGGACCGTTTCGATCGCAAGCCCCAAGCCGCTTGCTCTGCCATAATAGGTCGTCGGCTCCCTTTTCCAGTCTTCATCGTAGTACTGAAAACCATGCTGGATCTGACCGTGTTCCAGTCTGAACTTCGCCGGCGTCGGGGATTCGTCGTCGTCCCGAGCGGGCACGTAGTCCACATTCAAGACGCCGTAGAAGTTGCGAGACCGATGGACAACGCCGTGTGAATGCGAATCAAGGGTTTCCCAATAGCCGTATCCCATGATCGCCACCAGCGAAAGCAGCGGCGCCCAGTACCAAATGCCCAGCGACGGCCGATCGGGCGAGCGCAGTTTTCGGATCACCCATTCGGCAAAGACGCCACCGAGTCCGACCAGCAGCAGCGTCCAAGTTTGTGTCGCGGTGACGACGTCTTGCTGAGACGCTAAGGCCAGCAAGATCATGGCGTACACCAGAATCGCTACGCGGATCAACTGACTCTGACATTGCTCACTGAAATGTCTCAGCCCCCGCAGGGCGACCCGGGCGGCGCCCCAGGCGGTGATCGAAATCGCTGCGAATTGCATGCCCAGGCCAGCGGTCATCACGTCCGGCGTGCGCCACGATCCCCAGGCCACCACCCAGCCGATGGGCAGGGCCGCCGAGCCGCACCAGGTCCAAGCCGACACCGAACGCTCGCTTCGCGTGCCGATCGCGATCAGCCCCGAGAAAATCAAGCTGCCCAATCCGCCGAACAACGCGATTTCGTCGATCGCATCCAGGGACTCGTGATGAGGCATCCAGACGAGCGCAATCGCTGCAACGATCGTCGCAAACGCTCCGCCCGCCCACGTCCAGAAATCGCTTGACGGTGTCACGTCCCAGACGCGCTGTCGGCAGGCCGCGACCAATGCAAACACACAGCACGCCACAAGACTGATTTGGAACTCCCAGTAACCCGTGAACAAATTCGTGGCCAGGATGGCGACAAACAGCCCGCCGAGGACACCGCCGGCAGAAATCACCAGGTAGAAAAGCGTCAGGTAGCGTGGGTCCGGACGGGAGTGGACAAGTTCGCCATGGACCGCCATGCAGCATGCGAACAGCGCAGCGGAAAAAATGACGACTTGCTTTGCCAATTCCAAGTCGGGACCCGACGAAATGGCCCAACCCGCCAGCGGTCCGCAGACCATCAGCAGCATTCCAAAGGCGCGTCGGTCATACCACTGTGGGCGATCGAAACAGATGATGAAGGTGATCAGATACAGACTGAGCGGCAGGATCCAAAGGAACGGGACCGTCGCGACATCGATGCATAGCTGGTTCGTGGTCGCAAGCAGCATGGCCGATCCGCATGCCGAGAGGATCAGCCACAAAAAGACGACGATCCAGCTAGGCTTTACCGGCATCGACGATTCCAGTGTCGCCTGTCCGGTGACTTCGTCGTCCCGGACCGGCATCGCATCGTGTTTCAACAGACGGATCGCACACCACGCGGCAAAGCAAGCGAAGACAACGTACAAGGACGTCCATGAGACGCTTTGTTGTTGCAGCGTCAGCCGGGGTTCAATCACGAACGGGTAGCTGAGAAGTGCCAGCAGCGAACCGATGTTGGACAACGCGTACAAGCGATAGGGCGAGCGGTCCGGCGAAGTCTGGCTAAACCACTTCTGCATCAAGGGGCCCGTCGAGGCGAGCACGAAATACGGACCGCCGACCGTCGCGATCAAGACCAACAGAATGCGGGCCAGGGGTGATTGGTCGGGCAGCGGTTTCCAAGTTTCATCGGGAGCGATCGGCAGCAGCAACACGGACACTGCCAGAACCGCCAGATGGATCCATGCCTGGGAACGAACCGAGAGCTTGGCGCAAAGCAGGTGCGAATAAAGGTAGCCGCCCAACAGCGCCGCTTGAAAGAACAGCATGCAGCTGGTCCAAATCGACGGGCCTCCGCCGAACCACGGCAGGATGAATCGTCCGATGATCGGCTGGACCTGAAACAGCAGGAATGCACTGGTGAAGATCGTCAGAGCATAACGCAGCATAGCATGACTTCGTCGGGATGTTGTTCAGACCGTTCACCAACAGCATGCACAAACGGGTGAGGTTCGATCACTCCTCGGCTCGCTCGTCGGCCACGTCACGCCCGTGAGTATACTCGTGGCAGGTAGCTTGCAGTGAGAGACGACACAAATAGATTCCGTTAGAGTGAGTCAAACGAGAGCATCATCGTCGGCAGGTCTGGTGAAGAACAACTTGTTGCCTGACGCTGTCCCTGTTTCCCGCACAAAGGCTGATCTCTATGAAGCCATTTCTTGCTACCGTTTTCATCCTGACCGTTTCCGTCTCGATCCGTGCCGAGGATCTAGAATCCAAACGACAAACCGTCGCGAACACGCCCGGGTTGGTGGCGTTCTGGGATTTTATCAAACGAGAGCCGGGCGGCGAACATCGCTTTACCGCTCACGTTCCCGGCGGCTCGTCGACCGAGTATCCGCTCGATGTGGCAAACTACGTCAAGGACTACTGGGGGCAGGGGCGCGCGGCGTCGTATGCCGATTTTCCGTTGCTCGGGCGGGGGCCGTTTGGACAGGCGGTCCGGATTCGCAAAGAGACCGCCGGCATCCGCAAGGTGGAGCGTGGACAGCGGCAATACGCACTATTTGCCGGACTGAACAAAGCCGGCAGCGCCTGTGGTCACGTTTCAGAAAACGGAGCCAGTTCGTTCTTGAATAAGTACGCTCTGCACAAATGCAATTCGCTCGGGCAATCACCCGAAGTCCCCGCCGATTCGTCCGACGATGTCTTGGACCGCTCATGGCATTGCTTTGCGATGACATTAGACCACCAACGCGATGAATTGACCGGTTGGCTCGATGGGCAATCGGGAGATCGCTGGTTGGAGAATCCGAGCCGCGGCGGACTGCTGCAATCCGCCTACAACGCCTACATGCAGGGCCACTGGCACCGCACGCCCGGCAAACAACCCGGTGAAGACCCGAGTTTTCCAGAAGACCAGTTCTACAATCCGCCGGAAGACTATCCGCTTTCGGTCAAAGTCCTCGATGAATCAAGCGACCAGCGGACGGAACAACGCGAGTATCGTTTCACCAAAGTCAACGTCACGCTCAAGGCATCTGCTGACGGAGGCTTCACCGAAACCACGCGTGACCTGGTCGCGCTGCGGCTGAATCCGTGGTGGTACCCGCACGGCATTTACACGCCCAGCGACGACGGCAGCGGCGGCCCGTTCACCATCGGCCGCGTCATTCACAGCGCTCGCAGCGTCGGCTTCACCGGATGGATCGGCGGCGTTGCAGTGTTTGACCGGGCGTTGAGCGCCGAGGAGTTGGCGAGCCTGACGAGTCTATCAACGCGGTAGCGTGCCGTTCGAGATGTACAACCACGCGGGGCTGTACCGCATGTTGGAACTCGGGAAACCCGTCGACACCACTGGCGAGATCATCGATTCGGGGGACCCCGCACTCGACGGCGAGGTCGCTAGTGCGATTGAGATGATCCGGAAACTTGCCCAGAGCGAACGCGTCGAGCAGGTTTTCGTGCGTCACGCCTTCCGTTTCTGGATGGGCCGCAACGAAACCTTGCACGATGCACCTGTGTTGCAAGACGCCCACCGCGCCTACAAGGAAAGCGGCGGCAGTATGAACGCGCTGATCACTTCGCTACTGACGTCGGACGCCTTCCTGTATCGCACCCGCAGCGAGACTGGAGGCTAGGAATGCTCTCTCTACCTTTCGATCGGCCGGCGGCAGAGCCGTCAGCCGATCGAAAGGGGAAGACGCCAAGACTTTTGCAACGCCGGTTCTCTCTGGCGTTTGCTTGCTGCGCAAACGCCGTCTCTCCCAGAGGGAGAGAATCTAAATCGGTTGCCAAATCCTGCAGTAAAAGAATCGACGTCCCCTGCGGTGTGGCGTTTCGCTAGAAACACAAACGCTCAGTAATGCAACTGACGTCTCTTGGTGAACCGATACCGATCGCCGCGGCACTCGTCCGGCTGTCTGGTGGTGCGGATGCCCCTCCATGACTGGGTTGAGCGGTTCATCGTCGCGTCGATCGAAACGGTGTGGACGCGGTAACCCGCCAGCATACGGCAATGACCGGGTTTACCAGTCTCCTTCAACCGATGATGGGACCGGGCCGGACGCCTAATTTTTTCGATTTTGAAATAATTGGACCCCTTGGGGCATCTAGCTATATAATCGACCCACCCGCCACATCCCCAGACTTACCCCAGCCGGCTGTTTTCCCACCCCTTGGCCGGCGTGTGGCGGTCTTCGTCGACCGGCAAATCGGCTTCCTGGTCGAATCAGTCGGACAATCGACCCGCAATTCTTCGATCTCGCAAACAGATTCAAAATGATCAACCGTAGAAAATGCTGCACGGAATCGCAGCTGGTGTCGGCGCTGCTTTTGGCCCGTCGATTCTCGCCGAGCGTTTGCTGGCCTCGCCCGCGACGAACGTCCCCCTTCTCGGCAATTCGACTCCTAAGCGAATCGTGTTCTTCATGCAGAACCAGGGTTTCGACCCCAAGACCTGCATTCCGAGCGGGATGAAAAATAGCGGTTCGCTGGCCAAGGCCAAGTTGCCCGAACCGATCAGCCCGCTGGAACCCTACAAGGATCGACTGCACATCATCAATGGGTTGCACGGTCTGCACACCAGTCCCTCGCACAGTGCTTTCTTCGGCGCCCTGGGCGGCTATCGCGGCAGCGACGGTGTGCCACCGAGTGCCCCGACGATCGACTACGAATTGAGCAAGGTCTTGCCGCAGACGCTGTTGCCGCATCTCTGCATCGGCATGGACTCGATCGAGAACATGACGACCAAGCCCACGCTCGCGACCCTGTCCGCCAGCGGCGCCGGCCAGCCGATCTTCATGCACTCCAACCCGAACCATCTGTACCAGATGCTTTACGGTGGCATCTCGACCGGTGACATTCGCAAGCAGCACGAGGCGCGGACGAGCTTGATGCTGCAGATCGAACAGTTTGCCGCCTCCAAGGGGCACGCGCTTCCGGCAGCCGACAGCCAACGCTACGGCCAATACGTCCAAGGATTCAAGGAAGCCAACGGCTTGCGCGATCGCCTGGGTGCGGTCAGCGACCACCTCCGCAAGTTCGCACCCGAAGTGGACGAGCGCTACACCAATCCGGAATTTGAAACCGACTGGCACGATCGTTTATTGGACCTTGGGATTTCGGCACTGACCTCTGGCATCACCAACACGCTCACGATCGGTTCAGGACGTGGCGAGATCTTTGGCGCTTGGAAAGGGTTGGGCGTCGAGCAACAGGGGCACAACCTGGGGCACATGGACCAGCCGGACAATCCGATTTGGATCAAGATCCGTCAGTACAACAGCCGCATGCTGGTCCGAATCATGGAAGCGCTCGAGAGCGTCCCCGAAGGCAGCGGCACGATGATGGACCACACGCTGATCGTCTACACCAGCAACAACGCCGACAAGCAGCACACCAACGGTGCGAACTGGCCGGTCATGCTGCTCGGCAACCTCGACGGCGCCTTCAAGTCCGGCTGCTTCACTCAGCTGGATGGCAAACGCCCGATCAACGCGCTGTATGCGAGCCTGTTGCGTGCCGCCGGCCAAAACGTCGACCGCTTCAACATGGACGATAAACAGGCCAAGAAGTATGACGCCGACAACGGCCCGCTGAAGGAAGTGCTGGCGTAAGCGGTGTGCGGTATTGCGTCTGAATCTGAGGCGGCTTGCAAGCTGGAAGCTTCCAGGGGGGTCGCAAGCTGGAAGCTTACGCCACTTTATTGTTCTTGAAGGTTTTCGTATGACGGCTGGCAAACAAGTCCGACGGGCAAACTCGTTGGCGTTTGATGTGCATCGGTGCCTGTGGTGCGCCGTGTTCTGCTTCTCGTTCGGCATCATGTCGTCGACGTCCGCCGAAACGTACACGCCGGGCCAGCCGCTGGAAAAGGACTTTGAAAGTTTTGCCGGGGCGTTTCTTGCCGACCATTGCATCGACTGTCACGGCGAGACGGCGCCCGAGGGTGACCTGTCGCTGCACGACCTCGGACCGGTGGACGAAATCAACGCCGGCACCTGGCGAAGCATTTGGGCTCAGGTCGCGTTGAAGGAGATGCCGCCGCCGGATGCATCGGAGCTTGAAGTCGTCGACCGGCTGCAGTTCTCTGACTGGATCGTCGGTGAATTGTCACGTGTCATGCAAGAAAAGGGTGGCTTCCATGATCACCGCGACCCGAATAAGGGGAACTTCGTCGATCATCAGTTGCTGTTTGGCTCGTTGCCCGAGGAGATCCAACTGGTGCCGACGTCGTCGCCGGCCCGGATTTGGCGGGTGACGCCCCAAGAACACATCACGCGCCTGAATGAACTGATCAATACGGAACCGGAATATGATCCTGAAAAACCGGGGCTGCGCACGCATGGCGATGTCGTGCCGACCAACCACGGCGGTGAATTGAAGCTGTACTTCGGCGTCGATCGCATCATCAAGTGGCAAGGCGGCACGGTGGCCTATGCCACGTCGGTCAAAAGCGTTCCCGCGATCCTGTCGTCGGCACGCAAACACGGGCTGGAGAACTATCCCGATTTTTACACGGTCAACAGCGCCGAGGCGACGCAAATCTTGGACGTCGCCGACGACATCATCCGCTACATGGCCGAGGGTCCGCTGAGTATCGCCCAGCCCTATCAGATCACGGACGACCCCGCATCGATTGCGGACAAAATGGTGGGTGATCTTCGCGGGTTGCCGACCAGTTTGGTCTACAGCACCAAGGTGGTTCGTCCGCTGACGCCGGTCTATGACCTGATGAAAGAAGACGGTGTTACTGACCAACGTGTGCGCCGCGCGGTGGAGTTCTTGTTCGAGGCGTTGACTTACCGGCCGCCGACCGAGCGAGAGTCAAATCAATATCTGCAAATTGTCAACGAATCGATCCAGAAGCTCGGCAAAGAAGACGGGGCCGTGCTGGGGCTGTCGTCGATCTTCCTGGATCGTGACGCGCTGTTTCGGCCCGAACTTGTCGAGTACGGTTCGCCGGATCCGCACGGACGCGTCATGCTGCAAGACTGGGAACTCGGTCTGGCCGTCAATCACGCGCTGCGGTACATCAAGCCCGACGAATCGCTGCGGACGGCGGTCCTGGAGGGACGCATGCGGACCCGGGACGATGTGCGCCGCGAAGTCAAACGGATGCTCGGCGATGACCGTATCCGAAAGCCTCGCATCCTGCAATTCTTTCGGGACTATTTCGACTACGACCTCGGCGGCTACATCTGCAAGGACAACAAAGCACTCGCGGAAACGGGCGTCAGTACCAGAGGGGTGGCGCACTACCGCGCGATGTTCGACGCGACAGCCAGCACGGACCGCCTGGTCGAACTGATCCTGCAAGAAGACAAGGACGTGCTGAAACAGTTGCTGACCACGGACAAGGTGGTCGCCACCAAAACCGACGAGGTTTACTTCGGTAGAACGCGCACCAAGGAAGAAATCGCTGCCGCGGTGGCGGAGGCAAAACAGGCAGCGGCCGAAGAAACGAAGCAGGCGACCGCGGCGCTGGGGTTGGCGAAAAAGGAATTGGCCGAGCTGGAACAGTCGATGAAGGCGAATCCCGACGAAAACACGGCGAAGAAACAGAGGGAGCTGACGGCGAAAGAGAGAGCGGTCACGGCGGCCGAGAAGAAACTGGCCGCACTCAAGAAAAAGCGGCGTGATAATGATAATCACCGCGTGGCCCAAGCAAAACTGACAGGACCCAAAATTTTTGCCCGCGTCAGTCGCCGCAGCTTCGGCAACGGATCGATGAAACCCGAGCGAGTCCTCGCCACCGCACCCGAAGGCCAACGGTTGGGCATCCTGACCCATCCCAGTTGGCTCGTTTCACACTCCGATGCGATGGACAATCACGCCATCCTGCGCGGTCGATGGATCCGCGAACGATTGCTCGGCGGCGGCATTCCCGATGTGCCGATCACCGTCGATGCGATGTTGCCCGATGAACCCCACAGCACCCTGCGCGAACGCATGCGGGTCACGCGGGAAACGTATTGCTGGACCTGCCACGAAAAAATGGATCCGCTCGGGTTGCCGTTCGAGATGTACAACCACGCGGGGCTGTATCGCACGCTGGAACTCGACAAGCCCGTCGACACCACGGGTGAGATCATCGATTCGGGAGATTCTGAACTCGACGGCGAGGTCGCCGATGCGATTGAGATGATCCAAAAACTCGCCGAAAGTGAACGTGCCGAGCAGGTTTTCGTACGACACGCATTCCGTTTCTGGATGGGCCGCAACGAAACGCTTCACGACGCACCCGTGCTGCAAGACGCCCACCGCGCCTACAAGGAGAGTGGCGGCAGCATGAACGCGCTGATTACCTCGCTGCTGACGTCGGACGCCTTTCTGTATCGCACCCGCAGCGAACCTGGAATGCTGGCCGGATCTCGATAGGCGAGGCGAAGTCGCCGGCGGTTGGGCGATGTTCGCGGCAGCGAACCGAGTATCCCGGAGGGATGCCAGCGAGTCGCCGGAGGTCAGCGCAGCGGCACCTCCGGGAAGCACGTCCCACAATCCCCTCGACCCCGGACGGGGTCGCAGTGAATCGATCCGCCGGCGGTGCGGCAGTCTGCGTTCGTAAAGGAGTTGATGGGTGAGCTTGAGCGCGCGGGCTGGCCGGGTCCGAGGGCGCCGGCGTCATTTGCTTCGACACCCTTCGGGGTCGCGTCTGACGGGGGACCGGGAGTCCGGAGGTGTCGCTTCGCTCACCTCCGGCTACTGGCTTGGACCCCGTCGGGGTCCTGCCACGCACTTGGGCGTCGAAGGTGGTAGCGGTATTGGCCGCGTGCCCCCACGCGAATGCCGAGCCGTTTGGAGTCCAAAATCTGGTCGCTGATCGACCAATGTGGTCTAGTGGCGGCCGATGCGTTGCAAGCAATGCCTCTATTTCGCCGGATTGGCAGCCGCTGGCACCCTGCCGAGGTTGCTGGGCAGCTTCTACAGTCAGGTGTTTGGTTTTGGCCCAAGGTTTGCGTTGATTGATTTGCACGGTCCGTGATTGACTTTGTCCAACCGATGACCGTCGTGTTTCTTCCCACCCCCATCCTTCAGCGGAGATTCTTATGGCTACGGCCATCCAAACTCAATTCAAACGTGACATTCTTGCGGGCGACACGAACGAACAGGTGACGTCGCTTCTGCAGCACAACTTGGTCAATTTGGTCGACCTCGCCTTGCTCATGAAACAGGCGCACTGGAGCGTCTTTGGTCCCAATTTTCGCAGCATTCATCTGCAGCTTGACGAGATCATCGCGACGGTGCGTGATTCCAGCGATGAGGTTGCCGAGCGGATTGCAGCATTGGGCATCGCTGCGGACGGGCGATCGGGCACCGTTGCCGCCACCAGCGAGCTGGCAGATTATCCACGTGAATTTGTCGACGTGAAGCAGACGATCGCACTGGTCGCCGACGCGACCAAGGCCACGATCGATTCGCTTCGCGCGGCGATCGAAAAACTCGGCGACTTGGATCCCGTCAGCGAAGACCTGCTGATCGCGATTGCCGGGCCGATGGAAAAGCATCTTTGGATGCTGCAGGCACAAGAGTAAAACAATCGCCTGCAGTCTTGGCGACTTGCGCGGCTGCGTTGATCCTTCATGACACTCTGACCAGAGCACCCCCGAGAATGAGTCTGATCGAAGATTTTAAAAAATTCGCCCTGCGCGGCAACATGGTCGACTTGGCGATCGGGTTCACCGTGGGGGCGGCGTTCACGACCGTGGTCAAGTCGCTCGTCAACGACATCATCATGCCGCCGATCGGGCTGCTGGCCGGCAATGCCGACTTTTCGGATTTGTTCTGGGTGCTCGACGTCCCCGAGGGCGTTAGCGTGCCGGAGGGCGGATTTCAGACGCTGCAAGCCGCTCAGGATGCCGGTGCGGTGACGCTGAACTACGGCGAGTTCTTCAATAGCTGTCTGGCGTTGTGCATCGTTGCGATTGCGATGTTCATCATCATCCGTCTGGTCAATCGGCTGGACGAGCAGCTTGATGAAGCATTTGGCGAAAAACCGCCTGAAGGCGAACCGAGCGAGAAGAAATGCGACTTCTGCCGGACCACGATCGCCTATCGGGCGACCCGTTGTCCCAACTGCACGTCGAAACTGGAAGTCCCCGCGGAAGTCGCTGCGGATCGCAGTCTTGCGGGGCAATGACCGCGATCGGATCTGATCGCCGCGATTCGTTGGTGGCGGGGCCGAACGCCTTAGCGTCATCCGCTACGTGGGGGTTTGATCGGTCGGATTAAACAGGGATGGAGCACGGGTTGATCGTGTTGTGGTAGCATTGACAGGGACGATTCTGGGTGAAGCAACCCGCTGCCGCACAAGGGAACCGAAATGAGTCATCAGCCCGAACTTCCGGTGATCAATCAACTGCCCGTCGACCTGGCTCGCGGCAACTTCATGCGAACGCTGTTGCGCGAGCTGTCGGGGACGCTGCAGGACGTCGTCGGATTGGATCAGGCGTCTGGATTCGTGGCCGTGGTCGGTCAGCGGATGGGAGAGCGGATCAACGAGATGTACCGGGAAGCGGCCGGCGGTGACAAATTCAACGCTCAGCAGGTCGGCGAGGTTCTTGTGGATCTGAAACGTCGAATTGAAGGGGATTTTTATATCGTCTCCCAAGACGACGAGAAGATCGTGCTCGGAAACCGCCGCTGTCCCTTTGGCGACAAAGTGTTGGACCGCCCCGCATTGTGCATGATGACGTCCAACGTGTTCGGTATGATCACCGCCGAGAATCTTGGCTATGCGAAAGTGGAGATCCAAGAGGCGATCGCCCGCGGCGACGCGGGGTGTCGGGTGGTGGTTTATTTGAAACAATCGCCAGAGAGTCAATCGGCCGACGGGCGTGAATACTTTTCGGACGAACTCGGCCAGGGTGCGAATGTTGACACCTGAATCATTCGAGATGTTCGGCAACGCATTCAAGGAAGCGTTATTGCTGGTCTTACCCGACGGCACCATCCAAGCGGGCAATCAACAGGCTGCCGCGATCATCGGTGTCGAGGATCAGGTCCAATTACGGCAACGCGACTTGAGTGGCATTGCACTTCAATCAGCTTCACGTGTGCAGGATTTGTTGAAGTCGGCACGGCGGACATCGGACGAGACCATTGGTTCGATTGACTTCGGTGACCCCGCTCAGTCGCACCGTGTGATCGCTCGCCGGACGACAGGCACCGACGGACGCGTTTTGCTGTTGCTCCGCATTGAACCGCAACACCTTGCGACCCGACAGTTTGCGGCGTTGAACGAAAAGTTCGATCAACTCAATCGAGAAATTGCCCGTCGCAGGTCGGCAGAGATGCAACTGCGGACCGAGCGTGATGTTGCCGAGTTCGGCCGCGATATCGGCATTGCATTGGTCCAGTCCCGGGGACTGGAGGAGGCATTGGCCAAGTGTACGGATCTGATGGTCGATCGTCTGGGCGCTGCCTTTGCACGAATCTGGTTGGCCGATGAACAGCAAACCGAATTAAAGTTGACCGCCAGCAGTGGGCAGTACACGCATCTGGACGGCCAGCACAGTCGGATTCGCTTTGGCGACTACAAGATCGGACGGATTGCGGCTAGACAACGAGAGCACGTGACCAACCGTGTGATCGGGGACGGGGAAATTCATGATCAGCAATGGGCCAAGCGGGAGGGTATGATCGCCTTCGCCGGGTACCCGTTGATCGATGAGGGGAAGACCGTCGGTGTGATGGCAATGTTTTCCCGCCATCCCATCAGCGAATCGGTCGCCTCGCTACTCGAATCCGTTGCCAACGTGATCGCGCTGCGAATCCGCAAGCAATCCATCGAGGATGGGCTGGCACGCCAGACCGAGGCGTTGCGTGAAGCTGACCGGCGAAAGGACGAGTTTCTCGCCATGCTTTCACACGAATTGCGAAACCCGTTGGTGCCCGTCCGCTCCGGATTGGATCTACTGGTGCTCAGCGAGACTGATCATCAAGACGCCATCCGCATGATGCAGCGACAGGTTGATCATCTGGTTCGGCTGATCGACGATCTACTCGATGTGTCACGAATCATGCGCGGCAAAGTCGATTTGCGCCGCCAACGTGTACCGGTCGCTCAACTCGTCGAACATGCTCGCGACATGTTGCGTCACACAATCGACCAGACCGGCCATCAACTGACCGTTCGGCTTCCCGAGCAATCGGTTTGGGTGGATGCCGATCCCGTTCGACTGACCCAGGTCATTGAGAACCTGCTCAAGAATGCTTGCAAGTACACCGATTTTGGTGGGGAAATCTCGATCACGGTGACGAAAGAAGACGGTGACTGGGTGTCGATCAGCGTGGAAGACAACGGCCTCGGTATCGACCACGACCTGTTGCCGCAAGTGTTTGATCTTTTCACCCAGTCCAACAGAACGTTGGAGCGATCCCAGGGCGGCCTCGGGATCGGCTTGACCCTCGTCAAGAACATGGTGGAGATGCATGGCGGTACGGTGTCGGTCGCAAGTGACGGGCTGGGGACCGGAAGTACCTTCACGGTCCGATTGCCCTGCTGCAGTGCTCCCTCCGGCGCGGAAGGCCAGGTGGTCCGCCCAGCCGCTCGCGCGACGTCGTTTCCCTTGCGGGTGCTCGCAGTCGATGACAATCGCGCCGCCCGGTTGATGATGGAGAAAATCTTTGAAAAGCTCGGTGCCCAAGCGGTCGCCACCGCCGAAGACGGCCCGTCGGCGTTGAAGAAATTTTTGAGTTTTGGGCCCAACCTGGTGCTGCTGGATATCGGTTTGCCTGGCATGGACGGATACGAACTCGCCCGCCGAATACGGGAATCCACGACCGACCAGTCTTTCTTGCTGGTCGCGCTGACCGGATACGGGCAACATGAAGATCGCCTGAAATCAAAGGTCGCCGGCTTCGATGAGCATCTGGTCAAACCGCCCAGTATCGATCAACTGCGAGAGCTGCTCAGTCATCCTCGGTTCAACCGCACCTAGACAAGGTGAACGGACGAACCATCGGTGGGCCGCGTTTCCGACCGCGGTTTGGTCGCCGGAGTGGCAAAACGATGGTGGCAAAAAAGGGTCTCAGCCGGCGGTCGATCGCAGCCGATGTCCAGCTGTGTGCGATGACGCTCCGCTTGGTCGCTCAACGGCTTCGTTCAAGCCCCAGCAGTTTCCTCTCCGTCACTTCACCCGCGTGATCTTGGAGAACTCCGACTTCGTCTTCTTGGCATAGATGCCGACATATTGGACGCTTTCCAGATTGCTGGGCAATTGATGTTCGATCCGCGTGTCGTTGACACTCAAGATCAACTTGCCGTGATCCAAATCGATCGTGACGGTGGCCTCAAAGGTCTCGGTGGGGTCAACGTTGGCTTGCTTGCTGGCGCCGATCCCGACGTTGGCCCAGCTGCCGTCGAACGCCCCGTGGCGGCCCATCCCGATCAACGTGCCTGCTTTGTGCAAGCGGTCGTTTACCGCAGTCGGGCCAAAACAGAAACATGCGTTTCGCGTCGTGCTGTCGACCGCCGAGCGATATTGGACCCGAAAGGTCGCCGATTCCTGAATCGGAGCGTCCAGCTTTTGGACCGCAAATCCCTCGCTTTGGCTGGCATCCAACAGGTACCCGAAATCGCTCGCTGTCACCGTTGCCCCTTTGACCACATCAAAGTCTCCGGTCGCGTCGGTGCCATCGGACAACTTGGGACCGGGTTTGCGTTTCCCGCCGTCCGGCTGGTTGATCCACCACTGCTTCGGGCCTTCGTTTTCGACGCCCTCCCAGACCTCCAGAAACTTCGCCTTCATCTCCGCCAGTTTTTCAGGCATCTCGTCGGCCAGATCATGTTCTTCTTTCCAATCCTTTGCGATCTGATACAGCTGAAACTTTTCCAGCTTTTGATCGGCAATGATCTTCCAGTCGCCGATTCTCATCGCCGCGTGACTGGCCGGCGGAGCGATGTGGGTGCGCCAAAATAGCGGCACCGGGCGATCCAGCGATTTGCCTTCGCAAGCCGGCAACAGGTTGACGCCATCGATCGTGCGGTCGGTCGGCAGCGGCGCACCGGCGATCTGCAGCACCGTCGTGAAAATATCCGAACCGATGATCGGCACATCGCTGACCGTTCCCGGTTGGATCTTGCCGGGCCAGCGGATGATTCCCGGCACGCGGATTCCACCTTCGTGGCTGTCGCGTTTGCGGCCGCGCAAGCCGCCGGTGGATCCCCAGGTTCGATTCTGTTGTGATTCGGGGTTTTTTAGATTGCCTTTGCCGGAGCCTTCGGGACCGTTGTCGCTGGTGAAGATAACAAACGTGTTGTCTCGCAATCCCAGCTCATCAACCGTCGTCATCAAGTTTCCGAAGGCATGGTCCAGCTGGGTGACATTGCCGTGGTGTTGCCGCACGCCCGGATTCTCAATCTCGCTGTACAGCTGCTGGAACTTTGGGTCGCTTTCGATCGGCAAGTGTGGCTCGTGGGTCCAGACGGTGATGAAGAACGGTCGCTCCGGGTCACGCTGCTGTTTCAACCATGTCGACGCTTCCTCCGCGACCAACGGAGCCGAGAATCCTTTCAGCGGGCCGACCTCCTTTCGGTTGCGAACGAAGTTGATCGGATCCTTGTGCGACGGCGACGCGTTGTTCTGTGTTGCGAACCACCAGTCGTATCCGTGGTCATCCGGTTGCGGTTGTTCGTCGCTGTTGAAATAGCCGTTCAAATGCCACTTGCCGCTGTGCATGGTCTGGTAACCGAGCGGCTGCAGCGATTCAGGAATCGTGACTTCGCTCTCACGCAAGTGAGCCGGATTTCCCACGGGCAGCCAACGCCAAACGCCGTTTCGGTAGGGGGTGCGGCCGGTCAGGATCGATGAACGACTCGGCGAGCAGACACCGCAAGCGGCATAGGCTTGTGTGAAACGAACCCCTTCGGACGCGAATTGGTCCAGATTCGGAGTCTGGATTTTGGAATGTCCGTAGCAGCCCAGATCGCCCCAGCCGAGATCGTCCGCCAGGAAGACAATGAAGTTGGGTTGGTCGGCGGCATCACAAGGCATCGCCTGCCAAGCGTGCGTCAATAACAGCAACGGCGCAATCAGGGCGGCGTGGAGAACCGGTCTCATCGGGGAATCCTCTGTCGTGGTCTGGGGGGAAACCGACATCATGTCGAGTCATGATTGTAATCCGCTGCCGGCGGTTGCGAGGAGGCGCCGGTCAGCGTTCCACCGGTGGTGAGGATTTTCAGCCGTCCAGGTATTGCTTCAGACTGGTTTGCAGCAGGTAGGTCCATCCGTCTTCACAGCTTTCTCGCGTGAATTCTGGCATGTCATTGGGAAACGATTCGATACCTTCGTTGGTCACTCGCAGCCGGGATCCTTCGCCCTCCTCAAGAATTTCGAAGGTCACTTTGCCGGTTCCAGGAAGTCCTTCGTATCGCCAATCGTAAACGATCATTTGTCCCGGGATGACTTCGGTGATCTTCCACAGGTGTCGGAAGACGCGTCGACCGGAGTCGATGTCAAACTGGGTTTCAAATCCGGGTTCCGCCCTGAACTCCGGGATGTTTTCAAAAAACCAATTGACCATTTGTTCCTGTTCGGTGATGGCTTTCCAGACCGTTGACTTGGGCGCGTCGAACGATTGCTCGACCACAATCGGTGCTGAAGAATCAGTCATGCGTTTTGCTCCAATGACGAAAGAGGATCGCGGGTCAGTTCGCCGGCCCCGAGTCGTGTTCGATTGACTCCAGCGGACACCCCTTCGTTCGACGCAAGATGGCGTCCCGCCAGACGAGCCTGTAGGGCCATCATGAAACAGAAACAACGCGAAGGCGCGGACCGAAAGGCGTGGATCTGTAGATGATACACTGCCCAGTCGCGTCGTAAGCCGTTTTGATCGGGAGGAACGCTCAGATCGGCTACAATGGTGATTGCGTTGGCCAGCCCCGATCGATCGCGGCAGATGCAGTGAAGTTGGGCAAGTCAACGTCCGATTCCGACTTGCTTGTTGGACGCATCGCATCTGAAAACACAACCGATCCACCTCGGGAGCCCCGGCTATGTCCGATCATGTTTACAAGAAGATTGAAATCGTTGGCACATCGACTCGTTCGATCGAAGAGGCCGTCGAGAACGCGATCGCTCGCGCGTCCAAAAGCGTGCATGGAATGCGGTGGTTCGAAATCGTAGAAACCCGCGGCAATATCAATGACGGAAAGGTTGATCATTGGCAAGTCACCGTCAAAATCGGCTTCACGCTTGACGGCTAACGCTCTGGTTTCAGTCGGCCTAAACCGAAGGAGTGCAGCTGGCCCCGCGCTGGGATCGCGTCGATGACAGGTTCCGTTTGAGTCATTGTGGACGCGTAAAACTGCACGCAATGACCGCCGGTCAGTGCCGTTTCTCGGCCAATCATTCGTCCCGTTTCGTCGGTGTGGATGGGCGTGAGCTTGTGCAAGATCTGCTTCCATTTCGGCAGCAGGGGCTCCTCGAAATGCGCGTCCATTTGACGTTTTTCTTCGGCCAGTTCGACCAACCGGTTGAGTCCCCAGTGCAGCAGATCGAGGTCATACGTGCAGTCAGCGACGGTGCGGTATTCGGGTCTGTGTGTTGCAGGAAGATGTAGTCGTCCGTCGTTTTCCTCGACCAGGAAATGGCGGTAGTAGTTGACGGCTCGAACCAGCAAGGGGTACAGCACTTCGTCTCGCAGCGATTCGTCGTGCCAGTAACGGACCTCCAAATCGACGTTGTGAAGCGCCCAGAGCAGGTTGCCGGTTTCATGGCCGATGCGTGGATCGATTGGCGGTCGTCGTGTGGAGAGGGAGTAAATGGCTTGCCAGGGGGAAGCCGATCAGGACACACGTGAGTCGGATCAATGGATACATGGGATTGCGATTCTCTGACCCTGGAAATGAAGGAGCGGTGGAACATCGATCGAAGGAATCGCTCGCGGAGACAGCGAACACGTGCGTCGTCGATACGAGTCGCCCTTCTCGCGCCTTTCGGAGGCGCATCTTTCGATAGAACGTTGCTGCGGATTTTACGTATTTGATCTCCCGCCAATCTACGTATGTTTTCAACCAAGGCGGTGACGACAACTCCGATCGACGTAAGGTCAGGCGTGTTGCTGAATGTCCGCCTATGTGGAATCGCATCAGCCGAGTGGTCCGTTCACAGCCTATCGGTATTACTTGGAAGATGGCATTCCTCAAGAGATTTCATCATGCAGTCGAAGAAACGGACAGCCTTTACACTTGTTGAATTGTTGGTCGTGATTGCGATCATTGGCATCCTCGTCGGCCTACTGCTTCCCGCTGTGCAAGCCGCGCGGGAGGCTGCTCGAAGGATGAGTTGTAGCAACAACTTTCGACAGATTGGTTTGGGCGTTCACAACTACTATGCGGCTCACAAGCAGCAACCCATTCAAGGTACCGGGACGAATGCAAATTCATCAACGCGCTGGGGGGGGCCGGTGGCGGCAACGTGACGTCTGGTGGCGGGTATAGTTCCAGACGGCTGAGCTTTTTGGTCGGCATCATGCCGTTCATCGAGCAGCAGGCATTGTGGGACAAGATTTCCAACCCTCTCCGCGAGAACACCAACGGCAGCGTGATGACGGGGTCATGGAATCCGATGGGACCCAACTCTTGGGTGCAAGATGGTTTTGTGCCGTGGGCGTCTGAGATTCCGACCCTGCGTTGCCCGAGCGATCCGGGACCGGGGCTTCCCGCTCAGGGGCGAACCAACTACGCGGCGTGTCTCGGCGACAGCCACTCCGTCTACCAATACACCTGCCCGAACGGCAACGGCGGATCGGGCGGCTACCCGGGCGGGGTTTCTCTTGCCCAGGTGGCCCAGCGAAGCCAAGCCGGTCACCGCGGCATGTTTCGTCCCCGAGTGGACATGAAGTTCCGCGATACGTTGGACGGACTTTCGAACACTATCAGGTGTGGCGAAATTGCCACAGACCTGGGAGATCGAGATGCCCGCACCGATCCCCGCGTGGTCTCCGGTTCGTCCGCACGTGCCCCGAGTGCGGGAGATTCTTACACCGATCCCAGCATTTGTGATGACCTGCTTGATCCCGAACGACCGCGTTTTTGGCAAACGACTGGGGTCAGACTGATCCCGTCAGCGGACGACAAGCGTGGGTTTCGTTGGGCCGACTGGGGCCCGTCTTCAGCGGCTTTTGCACGATCCATGGGCCCAACACCCCCTCCCGCATTCTTTCGACGTTTGCACGGACGTACGGCGGGACCATGTCAGCAAGCAGCCGGCATCAAGGCGGCGCGCATGTCTTGATGGGCGATGGTGCGGTGAAGTTTGTCACCGATTCCATCGACGCGAGTAACTCCAGCTCGACCATCGTTTACTACTTCGACAACGCCAACCAAAACATGGTCGGTCGCGGCAGCCCCTTTGGTGTTTGGGGCGCGCTCGGAACTCGAGCGAGTCGAGAAGTCATTTCGGAGGAACTGTAGTTCACGCACGGCGATCGACTTTGAGTCATCGTCATGACGTCGTACTCGGTATCACAATTCAACCTAAGGATTCATCAATGAAAAACCTGTTCCATCTTGTCGTCCTTTCCGTCGTCGTGGTGTCTTGCGTGGCCGCGGTCGGGTGCAGCAATTCCCGTCCAGCGGTCATCGTCCCCGAAATGACGGATGAAGAGCTTCAGCAGAAGGTCGAAATGAAGGCCGCTGAGGTCGAAGGGCAAATCCCTACCTAGGGCGAGTTCATTCGTCGATCCACGTGCGTTGCGTGCTCGGTGCGCAACGCACATTTTCGATGAGTCCCACGTTCGCCGAGACCACTTTCCCGCATCGATCATTACCTTTGATCGACCGACCATTGCTTAGAAGTGTTCACGAACGCGGCGACCTTTTCCAACATCATCGATTTGTCGATGGGTTTGGACAGGTAGTCGTTGCATCCGGCTTCCAGGCATTTGTTCATGTCACCCTGCATGGCATCGGCCGTCAAGGCAATGATCGGTCCGGCATAGCCGAGTTGGCGGAGTTGCCGCGCGGTATCGTAGCCGTTCATATTGGGCATCTGCATGTCCAGCAAGATCAAATCAAAGGTCTCGCCACGTTCGGCGGCTTGCTTGACCGATTCAATGGCCAGGACGCCGTCTTCGGCTTCGGTGACTCGTCCGCCTGCCTTGTCGATGATGTGTTTGCTGAGAAAGCGGATGTCGCGGCGGTCATCGACGATTAAGACATGGGCGTTTAGTCTAACGGTGGAACTTGACGTCTTTTCCGTGTCCAGATGACGTTCGCCGGTCGTTCGGATCTCGGTCGCCTCGACCACGTCACCGGTCTTGATCGAAAGTGTGAACGTGCTGCCGCCATTGATCTTGCTTTCGACAGTGATTTCACCACCCAACATGGTTGCGAGCCGTTGGCTGATGGCGAGTCCGAGTCCGGTGCCACCGAACTGTTGCGTAATGATCGAGCCGCCTTGAGAGAACGGTTTAAACAGACGCGTTTGTTGTTCGGGCGTCATGCCGATGCCGGAATCTTTGATCCGTATCCGCAACTGGCTTTCGGTTGACGTCGTCAAAGGCTCACCCGGGTCGGAAAGATTGGCGGACTCGACGGCGATTGCGACGCTGCCCCGGTTGGTGAATTTGATCGCGTTGCCGACAAGGTTGATGAGGATTTGCTTCAACCGCTTGGCGTCGCTTTCGATGTACTGGGGAATGGGGCCGCGATAGTCCACATTCAGTTTCAGTCCTTTTTCATGGGCGCGAACTTCCATGATGCTGCGGACATCCTCTATCACCCGTGCCGGATCAAAACGTTCGCTGTCGATTTCGAACTTGCCCGCTTCGATTTTCGAGAGGTCCAAGATGTCGTTGATGATGCCCAGCAGAAAGTTGCCGTTGCGACGGATCGTGGCCAAGTATCCGACCGCTTTCTCATCCTCCACCAGATCGGTCAGTAACTCCGCATAGCCGAGGATCGAGGTCATCGGCGTGCGAATTTCGTGAGACATATTCGCCAGAAATTCACTCTTCGATTCGTTGGCCAATTGAGCGGTGTGCAGAAGATCCCGAACCTCGTATTGTCTCAGGCGATCACGCAGTTTTGCCTGCAGGGTGCTGACCAGCAGGGCGATTCGCAGCGGCCGTTCGATCAACGTCACGTGCCCGATGGACAACAAATCGGCAATGACGCGTGGGGACGAACCGCATTGTGCGAGCAGCACGAGGATCGGCACGTCGGACCATGACGGTTGTTCGCGGACGGCTTGTCGAAGGTGTTCGGTGGCGTCTCCCGTCAGGTATTCCTGGGCGATCAGGACAACGCCCGCCCCTTCGCGTATTCGCGCGATGACATCGTAAACCGATGTCGCAAATTCGACCGGCACGCCGTGATCGCGAAGGACTTGGTCGCAATACCTCGCGTCTTGGGGTGTGGGCGCCAGCACCGTCACCGTCTGGCTGTCGCTCGGTTGCGAGGGTGGTCGAATACTGAATTGCTCGCTCATGCATCTGTTCCACCGCGATGGATCAAATCCTCGCGGTTGCCCCGATAGGATGGTGTTCCGCTAAGCACCCCGTGGAAGTCCGTCAACGGATTGCCGATCGATAATCCCTGGTCGGTCAATAAGAATTCACGAATGGTGTGTTCATGTTTGCCTGTTCGTTTCTTCACCATCGAAATCGCCTGGCGAATTGCCCCGGCTGATTCGAAGTATCGGAACAATAAGACGTTGTCCGCCATGTAGCTGGCGTCCAAGGGCGTTTTCATCGCCGTCCCCAACATCCCGTGTTGGGCGGTGATCAGGAACGACACGATACCGTGACGACCGAGCATTTGCAAAATATCGTTGAGCTGTATGAGCAGGAATTTCTCATGGGGCATTGAATTCAAAAATCCGTTGAGGCTGTCGATCGTGACGATCGTGGCCTTGCGCTGCTGTGCATCCGGTTTGATGGCCTGGCGGACTTGCGACGCAAATCCGGCAGGGGTGGTTTCGCCGGCGGAAAATTGGTGCAGTTCGATCAAGCCCGATTCGATGTGTCGGTCAATTTCAAATCCCAAGCCGCGACTGCGTTGAAGGAACGCATGCTGGCTTTCTTCGAATTGGAAAAATACCGCTCGTTCACCTCGCTCGGCCGCTGCGATAGCGAATTGCGTTGCCGTCGACGACTTGCCGACACCGGCTGGACCGAGCAGTAGCGTGCTGGTGCCTTCCATCAATCCGCCGCCCAGCAAGGCATCGAATTTCGAATTGCCACTGCTGATGAGGTTCCCGGTTGACTGCCACTGGGCCGTTTCAACGGTCTTGCGGGGATAGACCTGCATCCCACCGCGTTTGAGCAGGACGTCATGGGTGCCACCGATGAAATCACGGCCGCGATGTTTGATGACGCGTAAATAACGCCGTTCGGCGCCGTAGTGGTTGAGCGATTGTTCCAGACGGATCACGCCGTGGGCAATGCTCTGCAATTGCTGGTCGTTGAGATCGACCGCCATGTCCCCACCGGATTTGTCGTCGAGCATGATTGTGGTGCATCCGCGACCGACAAAGAACTGTTTCAGTGCCAGGATCTGACGTCTGTAACGGAGCGGGCTCTGTGCCAGCAGTCTCATTTCCGAAAGCGAGTCAAAGACGACCCGTAGGGGTTGAATCGCTCGGACTTTCTCCAGGACACCATCGATGGTCACGCCGAGTTCGATTTCCGAAGGCTCGAACATGGTGTATTGAGATTGTTCTTGGGTCAGTTTCTCTTGCTCGACAAGTTCATGGATGTCGATCCCCTCGAGCGACCAGCCGTGCGATGCGGCGACGCCTTCGAGTTCATCGCGGGTTTCGGAGAGGCTGACGTAGAGACCGCGTTCGCCTTTGGCGACGCCATCGAGCAAAAACTGGATGGCGAGCGTCGTCTTGCCGGTGCCCGGGTAGCCTTCGATCAGATAGAGACGATCTGCGGTAAAGCCGCCGTGCATGATGTCATCGAGTGTATCGATGCCCGTGCTGATTGGTAGTTCGGATTGGGGCATTTTCGATTTTCCGGAGGCTGGCGTCGCACAGGCAGTTGTCTTGGCAAGACGGCCACTGCACCTATGTTAGCATTTCTGAAACCTTTTGAAGCAAGGCGGCCTTGTCGATCGGTTTGGACAAGTAGTCGTTGCAGCCCGCCTGCAGGCATTTATTCATATCACCCTGCATGGCATCAGCAGTCAGGGCGATGATCGGACCGGTGTAGCCGAGTTTCCGCAGTTCTGCCGCGGTCGAGTAACCGTCCAGGTTCGGCATCTGCATGTCCAGCAAGACCAAGTCCGGGCAGTCGCCGCTCGCCAAGCACCCCGACATGTATTTCACGGCAAGCAGTCCGTCTTCGCATTCGTCCACCGTTGCACCCGATTGGGTGAGAATGCGTTTGCTCAAAAATCGGATGTCACGGCGGTCGTCCACGATCAGCACATGCCACGGCAGATGCGTGGGGACATCCTTTTTCGTCGTCGTATTGGCCGCTTGATCGGTTTCCAGCTCGCTGTAGTCGACCAAATCGGACTCGGCAATGTTTCCGGTGTCGATGCCGACGGTAAACGTGCTGCCGACACCGACGACGCTGTGCACCGTGATGTTTCCTCCGAGCGTTTCGGCAAGTCGCTGGCTGATCGCCAACCCCAGCCCCGTTCCGCCGAAATTGCGGGTCACGCTCGCGTCGCCCTGCGAAAACGGCTTGAACAGCTTTTCCATCTGTTCCTCCGCGATGCCGATCCCGGTGTCGACGACATCGAGTTGCAATTGTTGCAATGCGGCTTCATATCGAACGCGAATCTGGACTCCCCCTTTTCGCGTGAACTTGATCGCATTGCCGACAAGATTGATCAGAATCTGCTTCAGCCGTTTGATGTCGGAATTGATCAGTTTGGGGATCCTGCCCTGGTATTCGACATTCAATGTCAAGTTTCCTTCACTGGCGCGTACCTCCATGATGCTGCGGACATCTTCGATCAACTGATGGGGATTGAAGTATTCATACTGGACCTCCAGTTTGCCCGCCTCGATTTTGGACAGATCCAGGATGTCGTTGATGATTTCCAGCAGGTAGTCACCGTTGTGTCGGATGGTTTGCAAATGTTGCTTTGCTTCTTCGTTTTCGATCAAGTCGCCCAGCAGGTCGGCATAGCCCAGGATTGCCGTCATGGGCGTGCGGATTTCATGTGACATGTTGGCCAGGAAGGCGCTTTTGGATTCGTTGGCGGCGACGGCGACGGCACGCGCTTCCTGCAACGCGGATTGGGCCTCGTGTCGGTCATGGGCATCAATCACCGAGCCGACGTAGCCGACAAACTCCCCCGACTCATCAAACCGCGGTTGTCCGGCGTCGATCGCCCAGCGGTAGCTGTTGTCGGCGGTCCGCAAACGGAAATCCAGTTCGAAGGGTTCGTGGCGACCAACCGCAGCCAAAAATGCCTCTCGTGTGGATGGTCGATCGTCCGGGTGGACCGCTTCGAGCCAGCCCATCGCCAGGCCTTCACGTTCGGTCTGACCCGTGTAGTCACACCAGCGTTGCGACAGAAACGTGCACTGATGGTTTTGGTCGCTGACCCAGATCATCGCGGGAGCGGCATTGGCCATGTTGCGGAACCGTTGTTCGCTATCACGGATCCGTTGCTGAGACTCTTTTTGCTCGGTGATGTCCCAGTTCAAGCCATGCATTGCGGCGACGCCACCGTCGGGGCTATGGATCACGGTGCCGACCGCAGCCAGCCAGCGGATGCTTCCGTTGGGCAAGCGGACGCGAAACTCCACGTCATAATCGTCTTCGCCGTCGATGGCTCGTTGCCAACTTGATCGCAGCATCGACAGATCATCCGGGTGGACGCACTCGAACAGGTATTCCGGTGACGGATCAGCGATGGATGGCTTTCCCAATAATTCGAACAGTTTGGGGTCCCAATGGCTTTTTTCAGGCGTCCATTCCCAGGCGGCCATGCGTCCGGCTCGCAACGCCATCGAGACGCGACGTTCGTTTTCCATCAGCTGCTGCTGCGCCCGGTAGCGGTCGCGAATGTCAACTCCCGACGGGATCAAGAACTCCACCTCGCCGTTGTCATCGGTCACCGGCGCGATCATGAAGTCAATCATCACGCCCTCGTCGCCGTGTGCGAACAGGGACACGTCGTAACGAACGACCTCGCCAGCCATCGCTCGCCGCATGGCGTCACGCATCCGGGCGGCCACTGCCGGGTCGTAACTCCACCACGGCGCGTCGGCAAAGTGTTTTCCGATCACGTCTTCACGACGGGTCCGGGCGATTTTGAGTGACCGATCGTCAACCTCTAAAAGAATCCCGTTGCGGTCGATGACGCCGACAAGCCCGAGTTGATTGTTGATCACACGACGCAGGTGTGCTTCGCGATTGGCCAGCTCTTCCTCTGATCTGGCCCGTTCGATTCGAATGCCGACGCGATCGGCAACTTCCTGCAACAGCCTGCGCTCATCGAGTTGCCACGTGTGCTTTTCGGCATGTAGGGCGGAGACAACAAACTTCGTGCCACGATCGGTCACATAGGCAGAATTGCAGAACGCGCCGATGTTGAAGGCGCGGAAAGTTTTGACCAGCCGTCGGTCACGGCGGGGACTCTGGGCGTCGTCAGAGAGCACCTGGTTTCCGGCGATCAGTTCCGCCCGCTCGGCATCGTCATGGAACTCGCGTACCGAATGTTTTCCCACCATGCTGGGGCCGTCGCCCAGGTGATAGTCACACAGGATATCAGCAACCTCGCCATGTTGGTCGAACTCAACGAGCAGACAGCGAGCGAGTCCAAGGTAGTCCGCGGTCAGCCGAGTCGATACCGCCATCAGTTCGTTCACCGAAGTCAACGGCACGAGGCGCGTTTGTAAGTCGGATAGAAAGGCGAGATTCAGTTCGTCGACTTTGCGTTCGGAAATGTCTTGGACCAATCCAGTCACTTGCAGCGGTGCGCCCTTAGCGTCGCGGTGGATCACTCCCCGCTCTTCCACCCAAATCGTGCGACCGTCACTCGGCCGTATCAACCGGAACTCGACAAAGTGGTCATCGCAATCGCTGGCGAGTTCTTCATCAATTTGCGTCTTGACGAGGTCTAGATCATCCGGATCAATGAGCTGCCAGAAGCTGGTCACCTTGCCATCGAATTTTCTTTGGTGATAGCCGTACATGGCATACACCATCTCCGACCATTCCATCTGTCCGGCAATGACATCCCACTTGAACGATCCCATTTTGCCGGCGTCGAGAGCCAGCGTCAGAAATTGTTCTCGTTCGACGACCGCGGCTTCGGCAGCCCGTCTTTCGCTGATGTCGACTCCGGATGGAATCAGGTGAGTGATCGAACCATCGCTCGCCCGAACCGGGCTGAGCATGAAATCGATGGTCATGCGGCTATCGCCGGCCATGCGGACGTCGACGTCGTAGCGAACCACCTCGCCCGCTGCGGCAAGTCGGATCGATTCTTTCACACCGGCGATCGTTTCTTCGTCAAAGCTCCACCAGTAACAATCCCAGAATTTTTTACCGATCACGTCACGTCGATGCAGGCCACCGGCGTTGATCGCGACGGCGTTGGCTTCCAGCAGCGTGCCGTCGACATCCAAGACTCCGATAAAGAAGAGCGTGTTGTCGATCACGCTGCGGAGATGGGACTCTCGGTCGGTGAGTTCCAATTCCCAGTGCTTGCGGTCGGTGATGTCACTCGCCACCGCGGTGATGCCCAACGGTCGATTGAGCTCGTCGCGGTCGATGACCCCTCGTCCCGACGTCCAGATGGTCCGCCCGTCGTCACCGCGAATGACCCTGAAATCCATCTCGTAGGATCCGCAGGTTCCCGTCAGGACATCACCGAGTCGCTTGCGAACGTATCGTTGATCGTCGGGATGGATGATTTCCAGAAACCCGGTCCGCGTCCCGTCGAATTGGTCGTTGGAATAGCCGAAGATGTCGAACATCTGGTCAGACCATGTCACGCGATCATTCTGGATGTCCCAGTGCCAGGTCCCCAGGCGACCGGCCTCCAACGCCAGATTCAACCGCTGTTCGCGATCGAGCAGCCTTTGCTCGGACTCCTTTCTGGCGATGCACTGAGCGATCGCGTCGGCCATCGGGATCAATTGCTCAAAGACGGCCTGGGCCAGCGGGTGTCGGGTGAACAACGCAAACACGCCGACGAGGCGATGTTCAACGATCAGCGGAAACCCGGCGAATCCCACCATGTCTTCGCGGCCGAACCACTGTGGATCTCTGATCTCGGGATCGTGTGGCACATCATTGGTCAGTAGCGGTTGCTGGGTCGCCGCGATTTGTCCGATTTTTGATTTCCCCAGAGGCACCCTTCGTTGTGGACCGTCCAAGTGGGTGTCGACGCCGGCGTTGGCCGTCAGTTCCAGCATCTGGTCTTGTTCGTCCAGTAACCAAACATGCGTGTGGGCGGCATCGAGCCCTTCGACGATTCTCTGGCAACAGGTGTTGAGGATTTCGCCCAGCGGTGCCTCGCCGGCCAACGAGACTGCCAACGACGCGTGCAACGCCGCCATTTCGGCTCGCTCCAACAGGATCTCATCGGCCTGTTTGCGCTCGGTGATGTCGCGTAGGTAGCCGGTGAAAAATGGCGAGCCATCGCGACCATGGGAAACGCTGATCGCCACCTCGACAGGAAACAAACTGCCGTCGGCTCGTTGCGCGGTCAGCTCAACGCGTCGGCCCAATAGATCGGAAGTCCCGGTATGGAGGTATCGGGTCAATCCGTTGCGATGGGATTCGCGAAACGCTTCGGGGACAATGACATCGGACAAAAGTCTGCCGACGACGTCGGAGGCTGCATGACCGAAGGTCTGCTCGGCTGCCGGGTTGAAGTCGACGATTCGCCCGGTCGTGTCCATCGTGATGACGCAATCGAGTGCCGATCGAAGGATCGCCGTCTTGCGAGCTTCTTCGTCGCGGATCGTGTCGGTGAGTCGACGCTGCCGAATAAACTGTCCGATTTCGTTTCCGACTGCACCAAGCAATTGGAGTAGTTCGGGTTCTCGCTTCAGCGTTCGAGCGGTGTAGATCTCGATCACACCCTTGAACTTGCGGCCCACGACGATCGGAAACCCGACACCGCTGGTCAGGCTGCTTTGCTTGGCAGCGGCCGCCCGGATGAACCCTTTTTTGTTCTGGATGTCTTCAAACCAAACCGGCTCACGATCCTTCCAAGCTTGCCCGGGTAATCCTTCACCGATGGCAATCCGGATGTCGCGACTGAGATCCACGAACGGTTGCAAGGAGCGGTCGATTGCGTCCGCCTCGACACAGGTCATGAATTCTGCTTGAGCGTCCACTCTCCACAGCAAACAGACTTCCGCCGATAAGGAACTGCGGAGAGCCTTCAGGACTTTCGGGATCACCGCCTCAAAGGAATCCGCGTCCGCCAACAGTTTGGTGACCGCATGTGCGGCAGCCAATCGCATGCGGAGTTGATGTTGCTCCGTGACCTCGTAAAACGTGACGACGAGCCCGTCACTGCCATTGGTGTCGTCCGCATACGGTTGAACGCGTCGTAGGAACCATCGGCCGTCTTGCGTTTCCACTTCATCTTCAAGGGAGGCATTGGCGACCAGTGAGACGTCGTCCGGGTACGGTGGCATCTCGACCGCAAAGTGGGTCACGCTCTGCAGCGGGCGGCCGATATCGGTTGAGCTCAGTTGATAAAGTGCAGTCACACCCTGAGTGAAACGTTGAATTTTCAGCTGGTGATCCAGGAACAGCGTGGCGATGTTCATGCTGTCGAGAAGATTCGTCTGACCAGGGTCGGAGCGAACCAGAGGGGCGGGCGTCGAGCTGATTTCCGTCCTCACCAATGCCTGGCCGGCGTCGGCTGATTGTGTCCGCAATTGCTGTGTCGTCGCTTGGAGGTCTGCGCGAGCGGTCGACAGTTCCCGTTGGAGCTGCTTGATCTTCTGCCATTGAAACGCATGTTTTCGAATCGCCGAGGCAACCTTCGCCGCAGGCATCACGCAGTCGGCGACGCTGGCCGTCGCTGCGGTGGCTGATTCCGAATCGATCGCAAAGGTGTGCCCGCCGGCGTCGCCGATCGCCTTGAGACCGCTCGTGCCCTGCTCGCTTGCGGCAGCGAGGATGACGCCCGCGCAGGACTCCCCACATTGCCGCGCAAGCGAGTCAAACAAGTGGTCAATCGGGCTGGATTCGCGGTCCGCATCGTGTTGATCGACAACGACAAGGTCGTCGCCACGTAGTTCGAGAAATGTCTGGGGGCGACAGACAGAGAGACAACCCGCTGTGAGCTTTTTCCGGGACACGACCTCAATCACCGGCGACGACGTGAATTCCTGTAGCCAGTTCGGTCGCAGCAGGTGTTCCGGGCAATCAAACGGTGGCACCAACACGACCGCCATACCGGGCACGTCACCGAGTGCCGCAACGAGTTCTTGCAGCGCGTCCTGTCGGTAGGTTGCAACTCCGACGCCGACGACGAACGGCATCGTCTGTGATCGATCATTCATTGCAACGCTCGTTGCTTAGCGGCCCGTCGCTCACTGCGATCTCAATCTCCTCCACGTTTCCGAAGTCGTGCCTCCAAACGCAGCGACTTCGGCGATCTCCGTCAGGCCGCCCAGGCATTGCGCATTCCGTTTCCCCGCCGTCGTTTTGTCATGCTATCGCGAGACAATCGAGCCATTTCAGACCCCTAAAGTGTAGCCGAATTGGACCGACAATGACCGCCTTCGTCAATCGTCGGCGCGTCATTGGTCGGTTGCAAACTCCCTCGGGTGGGCGCCGGTCGGTCCGCATCTTCAATGGCCCGTCCGCTGCACTGTGGCTGGGGCCTGTGGCTTGGTCCTGGGGGACTGTGGCTTGGTCCTGAGGGACTGTGGCTTGGTCCTGAGGGACTGTGGCTTGGTCCTGGGGGCGGTGTCCCCCTCGCGGTCTGTCCATTTCGTCGATGGTCCTCATTTAGCCCGGCACACAGGCCAGGGACGCCGCGTAGCCCCTTCGCTTACGCATGCGGGCTTCGATCGACGGATCGCTCGCGACGCGTATTCGATTGGCACGACAGTTGCCGATTGCCGTGGAGTCACCATCGCGAGGGCGGTGTCGTCTCGCCCGCGTCACCGATGAACTGATTCGCTTCTTGATTTTTAACACACGGAGACCCACCGGCCATGCTGCGTTCAGCCCTCTTAATACTCGTTTTCGGTTTTGCCTCGCTCGCTGTCGATGATGGACGAGCGGCCTCCCCTACCGGTTGGAGTCCCGTCATCATCGCGACCGGTGAGTATCGTGATCGAATTAAGTCCATGCCGATCCATCAGCGACCGGGGCGTCCGTTGCACGTCTACGGCAATACGATTCGATTGATCACGACGTCTCGCGTCGCGGCTGAACCCGTTCGACCGTTGCGACAAATCTTCTTCGGATCGCCGACATTTGTCGGACCACGCAGGTAGACGCGGCAAACCGGCGAACGAACCCGGTAGCGGTTCGAATAGATGGAGAATCTGCCCTCGCATGCGATGCGAGGGTGCGAGTCTGCGATGGAACGAGACGCGTGAGTTCAGGCCCCCAGATCAGGACCCCAGATCAGGACCCCAGTTCAGGACCCCAGATCAGGACCCCAGTTCAGTCGATGCGGACGAGTTGCTTGCCGAGGTTGTCGCCACTGAATAAGCCGATAAAGGCGGCCGGCGCATTCTCCAGACCGGAAACGACAGACTCTTCCCAAACGACTTTGTCGGACTTGATCAGCGAGACCATCTCGCGGGTGAATTCATCTTGATCGCTCATGTGGTCGCGAACAATGAAGCCTTGCATGCGAATGCGTTTGCTGACGACTTTGAACAGGTTTCGAGGGGCGGCGGGCGGTTCGGTGGCGTTGTAGGTGGAAATCATGCCACATTCGATGCAGCATCCGAAATCGTTCATCACATCGATGGCCGCTTCCAAATGGTCGCCGCCGACGTTATCGAAGTAGACGTCAATGCCGTCGGGTGCATGCTCTCTCAACGCCGCGGCGAGGTCGTCTGTTTCCTTGTAGTTGATGACGGCATCGATGCCGATTTTCCCGCTCAACCACTCGATCTTGGTCGGTTGTCCGGCACTGCCGATGACGCGGCAGTCTTTCGCTTTGGCGATCTGGCAGGCGACCGATCCGACCGCTCCCGAGGCCGCCGAGACGAAGACAGTACTGTTGTTGGATAGGTTTGCGATTCGGTTCAAGCCGACCCAGGCCGTCATGCCCGTCATGCCGAGCACGCCCAGATAGGCCTGTACCGGTGCCAGGTCGGTGGAAATGGGAGTCACCCCTTCACCGGTCGACGTCCAGTACTCTCGCCATCCGAGATTGCCCAGCACGTAGTCGCCTTCCTTGAAGCTGGCGTGCCGAGACTCCACCACCTTGCCGATGCAACCGCCTTCCAGGGGTTGGTCGATTGAGAAAGGTGGCACATAGCTATCGCCCGCTTTCATTCGGCCTCGCATGTAGGGGTCGACCGACATCCATTCGTTCTTGACCAAAAATTCGCCATCAGCAATCGGCGGGATTTCGACCACGGTTTGCTTAAAGTTCGCTTCCGTCGGTTCGCCTTCAGGTCGCGACGCGAGTTCGATTTGCTTTGACTTCGTCGATTGTGATGTTGGGGTAGCCATCAGTGTTTCCTGCGGGGTGGGGCTGGCCCGGGTTTGTCCGGGGTTTGTTCAACATTCGTCCTTGCGAAATGGGTTGAGAATTGTCGTTCTAACACTCTCGATCCCAAATGCGATGTTTCTTGGCGGCCGTGGTGAACGCGCCAAAGTTCCCCGCAGTGACGTCGACCACGCCCTCATCGGCGTCGATCGCAACGGATGCTTTTTCGAACATCGGTTTTGCAGCGTCGTTGAACCCGATCACCTTCAGGTGGCCGAAGGCGTTGCGGATCCAGTCGATCGCGTCGGAGTCGGCGACCAATGTTTCCGATTGGCTAGCGGTCGGCGCAACCACCACGCAGTCGAACAGGACCGAGGGACCGCCGGCCAAGAAGTGATCGGGCATCACCGTCTCGCCTTTGCTGGTCTTGATGGGACCGGCCTTTGGAGTGACAACTTCCAGTGTCGCCTGTTCGCCTTCGGCCAACTTGGCGAGCGATTGATAGAAAGAAGCATCGATTCCGTCCGTCGTCAGCAGGCCGATTTTTTTTCCTGCCAAGGACTGCGGCGCAACGCTGTATTGTGAAAGCGGGGGAGACGGCTGGGGGTCACCGACGGGAACCTTGGGCTTGATCTTGTCGGCGCTTCCTTTCATCCCCAACGCATCGGCAACCTGTTCGGCCAGGTCGCGGTCGATGTTTTGTAAATGCCCTAACATTCGGGTGCGAATCTTCACCTGGTCGCATTTGCCAAGTTCGAACGAAAAGCCGCGTACGATCTGCCGCTGTTCGGCTTCCGTCATCGACACCCAAAACAGCCTCGCCTGGGTGTAGTGGTCGGCAAAACTTTCCGGACGAATGCGAAGCTTTTGGCCGCTCTCCTGGGATCCGAAGGAGGTGAAACCGTGTTTCGGGTCTTCACGGGGCGAACCATCGTCCAACGAGTTTGGCTCGTTCGCGACGTTGCCCGTCGGCACTTCCATTTGCATGTGGCCATCGCGTTGGAAGTTCGCGAACGGACACTTCGGTTTGTTGACCGGGATCTGATGAAAGTTGGGGCTTCCCAGGCGTGAGAGTTGGGTGTCGAGATATGAGAACAGACGACCTTGCAGCAGCGGGTCGTTGGAGAAATCAATTCCGGGGACGACGTGCGAGGGGCAGAACGCGACCTGTTCGGTCTCGGCAAAAAAGTTGTCGACGTTGCGATTGAGCACCATTTTTCCAAGCGGTGTCAGCGGTACCAATTCCTCGGGAATCAGTTTCGTCGGATCAAGCACGTCGAAATCAAAACCGTTTGCTTCCTCTTCGGTAAACGCCTGCACGGACAATTCCCATTCCGGGAAATCACCGGTCTGGATCGCATTCCACAGATCACGGCGATGGAAGTCGGGGTCGGCGCCGTTGATTTTCATCGCTTCGGGCCAAATCACCGAAAACGTGCCGAGCTTCGGGCGCCAGTGGAACTTCACAAACTTGGATTCGCCCTGGCCGTTGATCATGCGAAAGGTGTGGACACCAAAGCCTTCCATCATGCGAAAGGACCGCGGGATGGCACGATCCGACATGATCCACATCAGCATATGCATGCTCTCGGGATTCAACGACACGAAGTCCCAAAACGTGTTGTGTGCCGACTGGGCTTGGGGAAAATCGCGATCGGGTTCCGGTTTCACGCTATGGATCAGATCGGGGAACTTGATCGCGTCCTGGATGAAAAACACCGGCATGTTGTTGCCGACCAAATCGTAGTTTCCCTCGGATGTGTAGAACTTCACCGAAAACCCACGGACGTCGCGTGCCAGGTCGGGCGATCCGGCGCTGCCGGCAACGGTCGAAAAACGGCAGAAGACCGGTGTTTGCGCCTCGGGGTCTTGCAAGAACGCGGCTTTGGTCAGCTTGCTGTTGCCCTTGTACGCCTGGAAATACCCGTGGGCTGCGTACCCGCGGGCATGGACGACACGTTCCGGAATTCGTTCGTGGTCGAAGTGCGTGATCTTTTCACGCAAAATGAAATCTTCCAGCAGTTGAGGACCGCGAGGTCCAACGGTGAGTGTGTTCTGGTCATCAGAAACCACAACGCCCTGATTGGTGGTCAGCGGCTGACCGTCACGGGAAACGGTCTGATGTGGTTCACCCCCATTGCCCGTCTTGGATCCGGAGACAGCGGTCTTCTTCTTTGCCATGGTAGGCCCTCTTGGATGCCTTCTAAAATTTTTACAGTGGTATTGGTTTCTAACGCAACGGTCTTCAGCGGTGACACGGAACCAACCATGCTGGTCGCGCAGACAGCAGTCGACGGCGGTGACTCTTCGGTCCACGGGAGATCACAGCGGGGCCGGCAGTTTGGCTGCAATTTTGATCAATGCCGACCAAACTGCCGAACGCAGCCCCCCGCTGTGAATTCACTTTGACGCGGTGGCCTCAGCCAACAGCCCACGCGTCCTTATTGAGCGACTTGGCAAGTTCACTCGACCTTTTATCGGCGGTCGCCTCCTCATCGCCTTGGAAGTCTCCAATCAAAAGTTCAGTGAAGGGTGAGTGGACTCCTTCGGTCGTCTCGCCGTGTCGTCGTGTCGTCGTGTCGTCGTGAGCGATTCTCGTGCCAAACCAAACAGCGGTTTGTCCGCCTTTGATCGAAGAGGGTCGTATGACACGCAATCGAACCGCATGCGCAAACATGGGGACCCGACAACTAAACCGGGTGTAGTCGCCGCCCAAGTGATCGAGCACGTCTCGTTCTTAGAAGCGTGAAGTCTTGGTATGCCGATTGCTATCGACACGGCGATCGCAACGCGGGGATCCCGTATCGGTGCGAGCTGAGTTGGAGGATTGGATACGACACCCAGCGGCAACTGATCGGCGAGAACATTCTCAAAGAGGAAGCGGCCGATAGCACGCCCATTCAACGGACAAATTTGATCAATCGAGAAACGCTATGTCAAAAGAGAGAGTGAACCCACCCACCGGTGACCGTTCGGACATTCGGCATCGTGAACCCTACTGGTTTCAGCATCGAGCGATCGATCGAGCGTATCCTCCGCTCAGGGCCGATCACCAAACCGAGGTCCTGGTCTTGGGCGGCGGGATCACGGGGTTGAGCGTGGCCTTGGAATTGCTTTCGCGAGGTAAACGCGTCACCGTCTGCGACGCGAACACGATCGGGGGCGGCACCACAGGCAGAAGCAGCGCTCATCTGGATGCCCATCCGGAGATGGGGCCGGGCGCATTAGTAAAGCAACTCGGCCCGGAACTGGCCGCGACATACACCGCGATGCGACTGGACGCGATTGAACGCATTGAGCAGCGGTGCGGTGACGCCTGCGACTTTCGTCGTGTTCCTGGCTATTTCTATACCGAAAACGAAGATCGTTTGGACAAGATTCGCCGTTCGATCGATGACGCCAAGGCGATCGGGCTGTCAGTCACTTGGCAGGATTCCGTTCCGATCGCCAAGGCAGTGGGAGGCTATCGCGTCGAAATGATGGCCCGCGTCGACATTTTCGCTTATCTGCAGCACTTGGCATCGCTCGTTGCGGAAGCAGGAGGGACGATTTTCGAACAAACCTTGGTGCCCGGAATCGTCGAATCGCACCCAGCTTCCCTAAAAACTTCCGGAGGCGAAATTCAGTTCGACCAAGTCGTTTCTGCCATCCATTGCAACTACACCAACTCGCAGCGATTGTACGTGCAAACGCCCCCTTACCAATCCTATGTCATTGCGGCGAAAGTACGTACCCCATTGCCCGATGCACTCTTTTGGGATGACTCGGATCCGTACTTTTACGTCCGCCGCGCGACGGCCGATGGAGGGACGATCTTGGCCGGCGGAAAAGACCATCGGACGGGTGCCGGAGACGAATCTGTCGCGATGAATGAGCTGGAGACGTGGATACGAGAACGCTTCGACGTGGAGGAAGTGGTGTCCCGATGGAGCGCGGAATTGTTCGAACCGGCCGACGGATTGCCCTTTATCGGTAAAGTCGCTGGGAAAGAAAACGTTTGGATCACGACCGGGCTAAGTGGCGTCGGGTTGACGTTGGGTACCGCGGCTGGCCCCATGCTCGCGGACCTCATGGAAGGGAAGGCACATCCGCTGGAAAAGACGCTGTCGCCTGCACGCGTCCCGTTGCGGGCGGCAGGCAATGTTCTCGCCGAACAGGCCGCTTCTGTGGCGGACTTTGCGGAACGCTTGTTACCAGCCAAGTCGGTCGACGTATCAGCGTTGGCGTCGGGTGAAGGTGCCGTTGGAAACGTCGACGGAAAACACACGGCTGTTTGCCGGGACCGCGATGGATGTCTGCGGCAATTAAGTCCGATCTGTACCCATATGGGTGGCGTTCTGCGATGGAACGAAGTCGAGCAGACGTGGGACTGTCCTGTTCATGGGGGCCGGTTTGCCGCTGACGGAGCACGGCTGTACGGACCGCCGGAGGACGATCTGGACCGCATCGCCGGTGATTGATTCCTGGCTGATTTCAGTTCATCAGCACGACTTTTCCGCGGTCCACCCCCGTTTCGACTCGTCGGTGCGCTGCGGATGCATCAGTCATCGGAAACGTGCTGTCGAGCGTGACGGACAGTTCGCCGCGCTCGTAAAGGTCGATGAGTGTTCGCAGATCGTCTCCGCATGGCCTGGCCAGCATCACCTTGCCGGATTTCGCGAGCGGATACGTCAGGATCGTCATCAGCATTCCTTTGACGTCCGGTTCGGTAGAGACGTATCGACCTCCGTCGAGCAGGACGGACCGCGAATCCCAATAACCCGATTTGCCGGCCGCGTCAAACACGAGGTTCCAACGCTCGTCGGATTGCACGAAGTCGGTTGTTTCGTAGTCGTAAAAGTGATCGGCCCCGAGAGCGAGACAGAATGCTCGGTTCTCACCGCTGGCGACGGCATCGACGTGACAACCATAGGACTTGGCGATCTGGATCGCGAAGGCTCCCACGCCGCCGCTGGCACCATTGATGAGCACACGGTGTCCGGAGCTTATTTTGCCGTGATCACGCAGCGACTGCAGTGCCGTCGTTCCCGCCAGCGGGATCGCGGCGGCGTGTTCAAACGACATGCTATCGGGCAGTTTCGCAGCGACGTCCGAACTGCACACGGCAAAATCCGCGCACGCTCCGCCAACCACTGAATCCAAAAAAGCCATCACCCGATCACCGACGTGGAATGGACCACGCTCGTCCGATTCGATGATCACTCCGGCGACGTCGTAACCAGGGATGCGGGGGAAACCCCCTGGCAGCAAACCCTTCATTTCGCCGCTTCGCATCCGATAGTCAATCGGATTCACGCTGGACGCACGGACTTCGATCAGCAACTCATCGCGTCCTCGTTCGGGGACAGGCACTTGAGTGCGCCGCAGCACACTCGCGTCTCCGTAGTCGTCGTAAACGACCGCCTGCATCGAAGTCTCGTGCGTGTTCATCATCGAGGCCTAGCCGCGAAGCTTCCAGCCGACGATGACGCCGAAGGCGAAGCACCACATGGCTGCGACATCGGGCTTCTCTTCTGCGTAGCTTTTCAACAGTTTGACGACGTCTTTGGCCGGGGCCGCAACATAGTGGCTGCCGTACTCTTGCAGACCTTCCGTCGCGGCCTGTGTGAAATCACCCTGGCTGCGGCTGTTGTCGTTGGAGTTCTTTTGTTGGGTGGTCGATGTACTCATGGGTATCGCTACTTCTTCTTGGAAATGGGTTAGGAATTGAGAGCGTCCTGCTGCCGAGAATGATGGGAAACCGGTGTCAACGCTTTTAACGTCCGGAGAAGCGTTCGCGCCACGTGGGTTGTCGATAGCGATCCGCTGCCAGTGAGTAGCCGATGGCAATCCCCGCGAGCAGGCCGACACCAAGGGCGGTGACGACCGATTCCAACGGGTGCTTGGCGACGGCCTTGGTCGTTCCCTCGTACCCTTGACGCAGTTGGTCGCGGGTCGCCTGGGCATACTCACCGGCGCGTTCGGTCAGGTTCGAGCAGGTTTCACCACAGTCCTGATAAACCTTGCGGACAAACGACTCGACCTCTTCGCGTGCCACACCGGCCTTCTTTTGGATCAACCCGATCAATCGCTCGCTGTCACCCTCGACTTCTCGCAATTCATCGTCGGTGACCTGCCCGTATTTCTTTTGGACGGCACCGTGAATCTGGTTCCATTGCCCACTGGCTTGTTGTCTTGTGACCATTTTGATTTTCCTTCGGTTACGTTTCTAATCTTGGGTCGGGGAAGGAGTGAACGAACTCCCACCCAAAGCGACCGAAGCATTTCGATTGCATACTTCTGTCTTTCTAAGGCAAAGGTTGTGCCAATCCGCCACGCTGGATTCTGGCGCGTCTGCCTTGCCGGCTCTCCAGATGGACATCCAGGGTTAACAGGTTGCGGTTGCGAACATTCTGCACCAAAAGTCTGACGCGTCCGTCATGCCCCGCTTGGCGTTGTAGTTCGGCACCTAATGGGTACAGACGGTCATCCACCCAGCCGACCTGAAAGCTCCGACCGCGACGATGCGGTCGCCACGCTCCAGCCCCACGTCGTGCGCCGGGCTGCCGGGGGAGACCTGTGTGACCACCACACCGGTATCGGTGTTATACGCATAAACGCCCAATTTCCAGCGGTGGCGATCCGGCGGTTGCCACTGCGGCGTCAGACGTTGATTGTCAGGGGCAAGCTGAGTGGCGGGAGCAGATTGTCGGCCGGGAACCGCACGGGTGCTCGGCATGCCTTCTTCGGTCCCCTGTTGGTCTTCGCCCTGTTCCTGCTGCATTTCGCTGCGCGGGATTCCACCTTCTCTTTGTGATCTCTGCGGCGCAGCGGTACGGGCTGAAGTTTCGTTTTTCGGGTCGGGCTGCTGTGCCATGGTCAGCGGCAGATAACCGACCAGCATGATAGAACACAGCGCAGTTACCTTTGACCATTGGGCAAATTTCATGGTTCTCTCCAAAACTGTGGAATGGGGGCCTGGCCGTTCGTGGTGATGGGAAACACTGTTCGTTCTCATCTGTGTTGCGTGTTCCCAAGACGGCGCCGGCCGTTCCAAATCACGAACGGAAAACCACGCTCGCAAAGCACATGCCGATCTATCCACAGGTCGCGACCAGATCGGGCGCGCCGCTTGCAGTGCGTGTCCTTCGCCGGGCAACACGTTTCGGCAGTCCGAACACAGATGCTTGCAATCGGGAGGGGCGGCGTCATCCGCTTCACCTTTGGGTAACCGTCAGCCCGTGCCCTATACCGGATCGGATCGGAAGCGATCGCGTCAAGCGAACATTCTATGCGTTATCATGTTTTAGCGGCCGACTATGACGGCACGCTCGCCGAACACGGGGTCGTCACGTCGTCGACCATCGATGCCCTCAAGCGTCTTCGCGATTCGGGAAGACGTTTGGTCTTGGTCACAGGGCGACGCTTGGAGCCCATCTTGGACATCTTTCCGGCGGTGTCGTTGTTCGTGAAAATCGTCGCCGAAAATGGGGCGTTGCTCTACGATCCGGAGACCCATGAGGAGACGTTGCTCGTCGAGCCGCCACCGGAATCGTTTGCCGCAGAGCTGCGGCGACGGGGAGTCGATCGGTTGGAAACGGGGCGGGCGATCGTTGCGACTTGGAATCCCTACGAGACGATCGCTCTTGAAGTCATCCGCGAAATGGCGTTGGACCTGCAGATCATCTTCAACAAAGACGCCGTGATGATCTTGCCCAGCGGGATCAACAAGGCTGCCGGCTTGGCGCGCACGCTGAAAGAGATCGAAGTTTCAGCCGTCAACGTGGTGGCCGTCGGCGATGCGGAAAACGACGAAGCGATGCTACGGCTTTGCGGTGCGTCGGCTGCGGTCGACAACGCGCTTCAGCCGGTCAAAGACATCGCCGACATCGTTCTGCAGAAGCCGCGTGGAGAGGGCGTCGAGCGGCTTGTTGAAATGATTTTAGAGAATGACTTATCACATTTGCTGGGGGTCGATGGTCGGGGGCTGACGTTAGGGGCCAAGCCGGACGGCCGGCCGTTCGCCGTTCCGCAGTATGGTGAGAGTCTGCTGGTCACCGGTGGGCCGGGCGGTGGAAAAAGCAAATTCGCCATCAGTGTCCTTGAGCAACTGACCGCACGGGGAGAGCAATGCTGCATCATCGACCCCGAAGGTGACTATCCGGGGATTGATAACGCCGTGGCCCTTGGCAATAGTGAACGTGCGCCCTCGATCGAGGAGGTGGTTGGCGTGCTGAAGCAGCCTGATGAACATTGTATCGTCAGCCTGTACAGCGTCGAAAAAGACGAGCGGCCCAGCTATTGCGATCGCCTGCACCGTGCCCTGGCCGAACTGCGAAGTCGATGCGGTCGCCCCCACTGGATCATCGTCGATGAAGCTCACTACGCGGCCCCCCGAGGTTGGGAGCCGGCCAATCAGTGGAACCCGGTCGAACTGGAAGGGTACATCTTCGTCTCCGCGTTCCATGAGGAGCTGTCCGATGTTGTCTTGCAAAACGTGAAATGGTTCATTTCCATCGCCGGCGATCCACATCAAGCGATTGTCGAGATCTGTCAGCGGATCGGCCAGCGGAGTCCCCGGTTCGCTGCCGCCGAGGGCCGACAGATTCACCAAGCCCTGGCCTGGCGACGAGGGGACCGCCAGACGCAATGGTTCAGCCGAATTACGCCGCGCGCCGATGGACAACGGCATCTGCACAGTTACTACAACGGCGAAATGGACGAGGACTTGCAGTTCGTGTTTCGCGGCCCGGAATCAAAACTCAAGCTGCCCACGGCAAACTTGAAAGAGTTTGTCAAAACCGCCAATGGAGTGGACGACGAAACATGGCAATTCCACCTGGCCAACCACCACTTTTCTCAGTGGCTGCGCGAGGTGGTCCGGGACAACGAACTTGCGACGGAGGTCGAGGACATCGAGCGTACCAAGAGCCTGTCGGCGGAGCAAAGTCGGGAGCAGATCGTTTACCACATCGAACGACGATTCAAACCCAAGTGGTGAGCGAGCACGGTCCACGCCGGGAGCGTTCAGATCGTCAATCGTAATGAAGTGGTCGAGATCGTCGCCGCCGGAGCAATGCCCTGAGCAATGGCCTGGCAGAAAAATCGCCAGCCCCTGTCTTAAAAATGGCCATCCAGGCCGGCGAAAGTCCACCGCGTCTCCTCAATCGATCTTCCGTCGTGGCGAGCGGTGGATTTTCTCCGGCACCCGGAATCGATCGGGAAAGTCAGCGTTCGTCCGTCGCTCGACGTTCAATCAGGTTGCGCCTCCCTTCAGCATCTTCCCAGAAATAGCTCGGCTGGAGGGCAGCTCGAACCGCCCCGGATAGCATCGTGATTCCGAGCGAGCCGAGAAGTGAGAGCAAGACGACCGCCAATGTCAGCGACGACTGCAGGATCGTCGCGATGCTGAGAAATCCGTCAATCATGACGAATCCGACTGTTGCGATTCGTGACATCAGACACTCCTTAAAGAGATTGATTGTCGGTTCGTTGGTGCTTCTGCTCGCCAGCCCCATCGGTGACCGGGCCGGACATCGCGTCTGATTCCGCGAGTGCAAAACCCGCGCCGAAACCGGACCGCTCGCGCTGCTACGCTCACATCTTCGTTGGCACACGATTCGCATCTCCCTTGCAGCGGTCGACATGACCGGACAAGTCATGGCCGCATGACCAACCATGGAAACCTGGGAGAGTTCGATGCCTGAATGGACGGAAAAAGATGAACGGCAATATGAGCACATCAAGGAAAGCCAACTCGAACGCGGCAAGTCAGAAGACAACGCCAAAGAGGTCGCCGCTCGTACCGTCAACAAGCAGCGTCGCAGCGAAGGCCGTACGCCGAATACCACGACGCAAGGTACCGGAAACCCCAACACCAAACTGGAGGACCGAACCGCCGATGAACTACGTAATCGTGCAGCTGAACTTCATATCAAAGGAAGGAGTAAGATGAAAAAGGCGGAATTAATCGATGCGATCCGTGATGCCAGTTAACTTCTAACCGATCCCATCCACAACTTTGAGTGACAACATTGAATAGCGAATCAACCAACCGCATCCCCGTCAACCTGATTCGTGCGATTGCCGTACTGACGATCATCGTGGCGTTGGCAGCGGCTTTCGTTCTCGCCAACGAAATCATTTTGATCCTGTTCCTCGGCGTCGTGTTCGGTGTGTTCCTCACGAAGACGGCCGGATGGGTTTCGTCTCATTCGTCGGTCGGCTATCGGGGGGCGCTGGCGATCATCGTTGTCTCCTTGCTGCTGATATTCGCCGGTACGGTGGCCTTCTTCTTTGTCCAGATCAACGAGCAAATCGAAGCGGCCAATGAGAAGATCGACGAGGGGATGAACGAACTACGGGATTTGATCGAGGAGTATCCGGCTGTGGAAGCGACGCTCGCGTCGACACCGATTGTCTCCGCGGCACTCGGAGTTGAGAAAGACAAGAGCACGCCTGAGAAAAACACGGAGGATGGCGAGCAGAAAAAGAGTTCGTCAAAGCAATCGGGAATCCAACTCGACAGCATTCCAGAGCCCGTCCAGCAGGCTGCCGGTTCGATCGGCGCGATGTTCAGAACGACGTTCGGGTTGGTCGTCAACAGCCTGCTGATCTTTTTCGTCGGCTTGTTCCTGGCTGTTTCGCCAGGATCCTATCGCGACGGCATCGTTTCTCTGGTGCCCAAACCGAAGCGAAAGCGGTTTGCGGAGGTGCTGGATTCGACCAGCGAGACGCTCTGGCGGTGGTTGATCGGCCGATTCGGTTCGATGTTGGCAACGGGGTTGGGTGCGTTCCTGCTGCTGCTTGCTTTAGGAGTTCCGATGGCGGGGACGCTCGGCATTCTCACCGCGCTACTGACCTTCATTCCCAACATCGGAGCGGCAATCGCATTGGCCTTGGCCATTTTGTTCGCGCTGCCACAAGGTGTCGGGATTGTCGGAGCCGTCGTCGGCGGATACTTCATCTTGCAACTGATCGAAAGCTATGTCGTGACGCCGTTGATCCAACAGAAAGCCGCATCTTTGCCGCCGGCGTTGCTGATCTCGTTCCAAGCGATCATGGGCGTGTTGTTCGGATTCACCGGCGCCGCTGTCGCATCCCCCTTGCTCGCCGCCGGCAAAACGATGGTTGAGATGTTGTATATCGAAGACTACCTGCAGTCAGATGCGGACGCTAGCGAAGCAAGTTCTGCGTCGCCTTGAGCAGTTTGTCGCCGTGAATCGAAGAACTGGATCCAGGAGCTCGTGTCAATCATCTCGACGGTCAATCTCATCCAGCTTCATCGCGGACAGGGTTTCGGAAACGACCAGATTCTTTGCCAAGGGGAATTGATGCGATCGGCTTTCCAAAAAGTGCATCAAGTAGCCTGCGGTATTGGGAAACACAACCAAATCGCCCCGGGCAACACCCTGCGGAAACGAGAGCTTGCGTAGCGAGATCAGCTCGGATTCGGTGCAGTAGGCACCCACCAGAAAGCCCGATTTGGGGTCGTCGGCGGATCGATTCGTGCGGAGCAGAATCGGGTCGACGAGGAAGTCGTCGCTCGACGTCCGGCATTGGGTTCGGTTCATCGACAGTCCGATCAGCCAATCGCCGTCTGCATTCTGTTTGCGAAATTCGACGCGACTGATCGTCATGCCACAACCGTCCAACAGGCTGCGACCGGGCTCGCAGCGCAGTTCGATCCGCGCCTGCCGCAAAAGCTCCGCAATGGTGTTTCCCTCGATCACGCTGTCGAGGATGTTCGCCATCCAGTCGCCGCGGACAGGCGATTGGTGATAGGGGTAACTGTTTCGCCGGCCAAGGATATGACCCTGATGTTCCATCAGACCCAGTCCGTGATTATGGTAGGTCACAGGTTCGCGCCGACCGAGCAACGCGCGTTCATGTTGATGCCAAAACGTTTCCCACTGTTCCCCGTCGTCGAGGTAGCTGATCGGGAACCCGCCCCCGATGTCCAGAAACGAGGGTCGATGCCCGGCTGATCGAAGTCGTTCGATCCACCGCAGTGATTGGTTGATTCCAGAGACTCGCTGGCCGGCGTCGTAGCCGTCCAGGTGGAAGTGTACGCCCCGGACCTCGACGGGAAGTTGAGACAACTGTTCGATGATGCCGGTGTCCGTTGCCGCGTCGAAACCGAACCTTGTCGGCAATTTGGTCGCCTGGGGGAGGTTGTCGGCGTGTGATTGCTGTTCGTCGTCTGCTGGAAGCCGGTGCAACGAATCGTCGTGCAGGAATCCACCCAGTCGTATCGCGATCGGTGTCCGTTTTCCAACAGCCCGACAGCGGTCGACAACCGCGTCGAGTTCGTCGCGGTTGTCGATGGCAATGCAGACTTGATTGGAGATGCAGCAATCGATCAGATCGTCGGACTTGACCGCCGCCGTGCAAATGATGTCATCCGGACGGACACCACGCTGCAAGCATTGCCGAAGTTCATTTTCGCTCGCCGTGTCCACACCCGCCTCACAACGAATGGCTTCGTCGACAAAAGACAAGCATTTGTTCGCTTTGCGGGCGAAGAAGATCTTCGACCGAACGCCCCTCGTTTCCATCTCGGATTGAATTTCAGCGATGTTCCGCGACATCGGTGAAGGGCAGATGACATTCAGCGGCGAGTCATACTTCGTCACGAGCTGCACGATACGATCGCTAGTGAGAAACTCGTGCATCCATGGTTCGAGCCGAGCGGGCAGGGCCGGGTTTCCCACACAGTTGTTACGTAGGGTGGTCTCGCCTGTCATCACGCTAACAGAATCACTCATGCTTACTTGCGGTTTGGATTCGGGATTCGAGTGACGTTGACCATTCTTCAATGTGACCATGGAGTGTTCGTGAAAGCGTGTCATTGCCGACAACCCAGCCTTCGGTCGCGCGGCCGAACAGGTAGAGTCCCGGGCGTTCTTCTGATCGCGAGTTGATCGCCTCTCCCGCGGCATCGACCTTGATGGCTCCCGTGGTCTCATCGCGTTCGACCCAGCCGTCGGCAAGCAACGAAGCGAGTGGGCCGCTCGGCGAGATTTGGTTCGGGGCCGCAATCACGGCGTCGATGCGTGAGTCGAACGGTGTTGCATCCAGGTCATCGTCCCGGTTGGTCAGGTCGACGATCCCAGCCTTGATCAGTGATAATAACCGCCGCAACGAATCGGCAGGAGGCCCAAAGGCGATCCGTTCCATTTCCGCGGCGATACGTTGATACTTGGGCCATTGTAGAGCATCCAAGCCGCCGTGGCTGACGAGGGAGACAATTTCCGGATACAGCTTTCGCCATGATTCACCAAGGGCATAGGCGATGTCGCGGGGCCGCTCGCCGGTCGATACCATCACGGAACGTCGCATCGACTTGTATGCCGAACGCGAGTCCATACGATAACGAGACCAGCCGCGATACCAGTCGGCAACATCTTTCGCTGAAACCGAGTTGCCATGTTGGACGAGCAACTCCGCGGCGGCCGCCTGGATGACCGAGAACACGTCTTTGTGAAAGTTGACGGTTGAAGGGTCGGCAGAGATCGCATTTAGCTGCTCTCGGAAGCACGCCCAGAAGTGGTCGGACACCTGTTCGATTGCCGCGGTCGGTTTGGCGAGCATGGGCCGACCGGTGCGACTGTAGACGGTGATTGTTTTGGGCTCGCGGCCACCGGAACGGTACTCGACAGACCGACCTGTTTGCACGAACGAGCCTCCGCGCCCCTCGGTCATTGCCAGGACCGCATCGAGCGAGGTCAGCCCGAATCCTCGCACCAATGCACTCGACCCTGGCAAGACACATCGTTCAGAAAGGTTGTCCTGCACCGGAAAGACAAATCTCGCTGAGTCGTCTCGTTCCAAGCTGCTCGATCGACGAAGTCCTTCGTGCCCCGTCGTGAGGACAACAACGTCAGCCAATTTCGTGTTGTCGTCGGCGGTCACCTCCCAGCCAGACCGCAGCTTTCGAATGCAGGAAACATGACTGCTGATCACCTCATAGGATCGCGCGCCACGAAGCTTTTCCTCCACGACCGCGTAGCATTCATTCAAGTACTCTCCCACGATGGCGCGTGGTACGTACTGGTCGTTCGCAGCAAGCGCGGGGTAGTGATCGACGAGCCAACCGATCAGTGAGTTTGACGGATGGGTGACGGAATCGGAGTCTGTCTTCCAGAAATCCACATGCTGGGACGCAAAATTCATGCGAAGCACGTGGGGTTGTCGCGGATCATAGACGCAACCTGCTCCCAGGGTCCGGCACGGTTCGTAGACGGAGATCTCGAGATTCGCGAGCGTTTCCGGCGACAAGTTGCGACTGGCCGCTTCCAGGCATTGCAGCCCCCGCGGTCCGCATCCGATGATGGCCAGCCGCAACGTGCGGGTTGCCTGCTTGGGAATCACGTTGTCGTTCGATGTCGTGCGAACATCCAGGACGGAACTCATCTTTGGCATCTCCTTGCTGCAAAGTAATCATCGCTTTCGGCCAACTGACGAAGTGTGGTGGCGTCACAGCCAAGCGAGTCTTGGACCCATTGGTCGTTAAAGACGGTCTGTAAGTAGCGCGTGCCGGAATCGTGGAGGATTGCAACACAACGTTTTCCCTCTAGGTCATCCTGCATCCGCGAGACGGTCATCAGCACGCCGCCGGCGGAGCCGCCGACGAGCATCGCTTCCCGCAGGGCTGCACGTCGACACCCGACCACACAATCGAGATCGGACACACGGTTGACGTCGTCGAACGATTGTCCCATGGCAAGTTTGGGTTCTTTCCCGGCGCCCAGGCCGGGGATATGGCGGGGACCGGCAGAGCCGCCGAACAGCACGCTTCCTTCGGCGTCCACCGCGACCACGCGAACGTCGCGCCCTTGCTTGTGTAAGTAATCGCGGCAGCCTTGTGCGGTGCCGGTGCTGCTGGTGGCCACGAACAGGACGTCGAAGTTGCCCTGAAGCGCTTCATCGATCTCCCGTATTGTCCCTTCATGGTGCGAACGCGGGTTGTCAGCATTGGCGTATTGGTTGGGCCAAAAACTGTTGGCGTTGTGTTCGAGCAGTTCACACACCTTGGCGATCCGGGCGGCCAGAAAGTCGCCGCCCAATGGTTCTGTGACCATCACCACCTCTGCTCCCAGAGCCTTGATGATATCCAAATTCTGCTGCTGAGCGCGCGGGTCGACCACGCAGATAAACTTCAATCCGTGGAACCGACATGCCTGGGCAAGGCCGATCCCCATGTTGCCCGAAGATGATTCGATCACGGTTGAATCGCTGCGAAGATCACCTCGCCGAAGCGCCTCTTCTAACATGAATCGTGCCGGTCGGTCTTTCGCACTGCCGCCCGGATTTGCAGCTTCTAGTTTAGCGTACAGCTCGATTCGCGGATTCGCAAGGAAGCGGTTCAATCGAATTAAGGGCGTGTTGCCTATCGCGTCAAGCACCCCATCAGAGACGTTTTCGTAGTTGCGTTGCATCTCGCCTTACTCACTCATCCTAAATAATTAGCCCTCCGCGGTAGAGCAACTGACGTGCAGGTGGGAAACGCAAAGTGGAAAAGGAGCGTTGACGCATCAAGCTCGGGATTCGCAGAAGCATGCTTCTCCGCGAGAGTCGAGCCGAATGGTCGCCGAATCGTGTGAAGACTGACGCTCCGCGGAGGGCGCGCTCTGAAGATCGCACCGCTGAACGCAATGAGACCAATCTGGGTGGGAAACGCGCACGGGCAAAGCGGCTATGCGGCGAGAGTTCGTGCATGCGCACCACGTCGAGGCGGAGGACGCCGCTGGCACGTCGTTTGCGTCGACGTCGGACTCTATCGGCGAATGAAATTTATCGCCGAGTCACGACGAACGATTCCCTATGACTCCTGACCGAGGAACGACGAATGAACAAGCGATTACTGCGAATCGGCATCGCTGCCTCACCCGTTTTGCTGGCACTGATGACGACACCGCTTCACGCCGTTGACGACGAGAACGCCGGACCTCGACGCGAAGATGATGCCTGGTACGACGTGTCGGAATGGTTCGACGGGAATGACTACAACCCGACCGACGAGGCGATCGGTCGTTGGGACGACGAACAATTCGGCTACTTTGATTCCCTGTCAAGTACGGACAGTGACAACGATCGGGAATCCATACCGGCCGAAGAATTCTATGGCGAAGACTATGACGATGGCTACGCGACGTGGCAAGACGCGGACAATGATGGCACCTACGAATCGGTGAGCCGTTATCACGACACCGATGGCGACAAGCTGAACGACAGCTATGCGACCTACCGCGACGACGATGGAGACGGCTTGTACGACAACTACGAGTTTTCTGAACTGTCGAGCACGCCCGACAATGCCGTACGCAGCAGCAAGATCGCGCAGAGCACCCAGCAGGGGCTCAGTGGTAAATCGTACAAAGTCACGGGCACCGTCGCCGATACCCATCTGGTGAACCGACTCGGGGAGATCAGCCTGTTGGTGCAGATCGAAGGCGCCGAGGGAAACATCAACTGGGTGGATTTCGGGTCCAACGGAACGACCCTGCAACTGTTCAAAGGCGATAAATTCACCGCGTTTGGTCCAGTTGCCAAGCGAGGAAACAAGAATGTTTTGGTCGCAACAACCTTGGAGCAGGATGGAAAGCGACGAAAAATCGAACGCACCGGTCGGCGCTACAGTGGAACGATTGAGTCAACTCGAACCGCGAAGGTGAAAGGCGAAGAGCATTTGGTCGTGAAAATCAAAACCGACAACGGGAAGAAGTTGACCGTCGACATGGGAGACCCGGCCTCGGCAAAGGACGCCGAAAAAGGCAGTGAAGTCACAGTCACCGGCGTGCCGGTGAAAATCGGTGATCGCGTGATCTTGATCGCCGACCAATCGCAAAACTAGTCCGTCGGTTCCGACGGCGTCAGGGCCTGTTGATTTAATCAGCCGTTTGGCGAGAGCCTACGGGCGCCGGCGAGTAATTGACATGATGAATGCCCGTGCGCTTGCGCGCTCGCGGCTAATCCCACGTACGATCGGCTTGAATCAACAGGCCGGTAAACCACCGGCATCCACTCTGCCGACCCTCTGGGCCTGAAGGACTTCGCCTATCCGGCAAATTCCAGTGCATGGAAAACGTTAGAGTCAGTAATCCCAAGACAATGCACGGCAACCTCTGTTGCTGTGCATTTTTTTTACGATTGCAAAGAGAACCCCTCACTTTGATGACTGAGCCATGGCTTCGTCGAACCGCTGATCGAACTGGGCAAAGAGTTTCAGGGTTTCGGGACGGTCGAGGACGGCTTGGACTTCGTTCGCTCCGATGTCGACTTCGGGTTCGGATTCAAGTTCCTTTCCGGTTGCGTCTTCGCTTTCAAGGATCCGCTTGGCACTTTTCATCGCCGCGGCCTTCCAGCCGCCGACGCTCGCCAACGCGTCGCTGATCGCCGCCTTGATCACCTGGAAATCCATCCGCTTGAAGGATTGCTCGAATGCGGCGTGCATTCGGGTCGCCTGGTCGGCGCGACCGTTCAGTTGCTCGTTTCTCAGGTATCTTTCCAGCGTCCGGCCCAGCAGCACGGTTCGCATGATTTCCAGGGGAACACCGCGAACCGACGTCGCGATCGAGACGGCTTTTCGAAGTGGAAATAGCAGTAGCTTGACGGGGACTTTGGCGGCCTGGGCCATCGCCCCGGAGAACCAGCCGCGGTCGTTGTCGTAGAACGGCTTCAGGTCATCGAGCATTGAATCCTGTTCGTAGGCGGCAAGTGTGCGCGAGACGACAAAGCGACGACAACGCATGCGAACGAGGTCATCGACAAAGGGGATCGGAATGAATCGTGACGCGGCGGAAACGATGCCCGCGGCAACCGATTGATGCGTAAGCCATGCCTTGGTCATGTGGATGTCAACTTAGGGTATTGCCCTCTACGCGGTCGAGACAGCAGGGTTCTGGTCCGCGGGGACGCTGCCGTCGACTGCGTTTGCCCAAACGTTCTTCTCTAGCAGCGTCGAATTGCCTGTCAGCGTGCTGAACGCCACGTCCGCGGCATCGCGGCCAACTCCGATGCGGACCAAGCCGAGTGTGGACGCCAGCCGGGTCGGGTCGAACAAGTACCACTGGCCTCCCAAAAATGCTTCCATGAAGCCATGGTAGTCGGCAGGCTGTAGATCGACTGCGTACCCGGAAACGTACCGGGCCGGAATTCCGATGCCACGGCACAGCGTGATGGCGAGGTGCGCGTAGTCGCGACAGACGCCTGCCCGTTGCGCCAAGACGTCGGATGCAGTGGTCGTCGCCGTTGTGCTTCCAGGTGTGTAGGACAGATGATTGTTGACCCAATCGCAGATTGCCTGGACGCGGCTGAAGCCCGGATTCAGTTGACCAAACTCATCAAACGCGAACGTCGCCAATTCGTCGCTCTCGCAGTATCGGCTCGGATTCATGTAGGTCAAGACTTCCGGTGGCATTTCCGCTGCCGGTGTTTCGCCGACATCATGAGGCTGGTCAAGTTCTGGTGTCAATTCCGCGGTCGCCTGATAGGAAATCGTCAGTCGGCACGGATCGACGACCATTCGATGAAGCCGGTTGCCTTCCAAACCGATCTGACATTGCTCGACGTTGACCGATGGGTCGAGCTGCAAGCTCTCGTTGCGGATCACTTGGTGCGGTGTCGTTGTCGCAGCAATCTTGAGCAGGAAAATGGTTCGTTGACGGACGTCGTAAACGAGCGTGCTACCGATCTGAATTTGAGTCATTGGTGGTCCTTGTCTTTCGTCGCTGACCGAGGAAACCGGTGAGAAGGTTGGTGCGAGAGTCAGCGTGTGTGAAATCTTGCGATTCGGTCACCGGTCGAGATTGACCTGATGGCGACGCAGACTGTGACTGCACGTTTTGCGCCAAACCAACAGCCGGGCGCTCCGTCTGCAGGGGAGTCTTGCGGCGACGGCGATGCAATCCTGTGGTCATTTTGTGGTGGGAACCGCTGAGAGCTTTAGGCCTTGTTTGGTCGCTCGCTCGGCCCAACGTTCCCGTGCAACCTTCTGCATATCGACGGCGGCGTCCTGCTCGTCAACAATTTCCATGCCCAGCAACGTTTCGACGACATCCTCCAGGGTCACGACGCCTTCCATTCCGCCATAATCGTCGACCACCAAGGCGATGTGGGCGCGGTTGTCGAGCAACTGGTCAAAGGCCTCGGCAATCGACGTCTCCTCTTTCACCGTCTCAAGTTCACGGACGAAATCGGTGAGGGGGCGATCGAATTCGTCTGCCGCGATCGCACTCAATAGATCAGTCTTTAACACAAATCCCGAAACGTGATCGCGGCGGTCGCTGAACAGCGGGATTCGTGAAACGGGAAGCGTGTCGATTTCGTCGGAAACCTCCCCGAGCGTTTTGGATTCTTGCAGCGCGATGACCACGGTGCGCGGTGTCATCACGTCGGCAACCGTGAACGAATCGAGTTTCAGCAAATTACGCATGATCTTCGATTCACGTTTCTTCAATAGCCCCTCGTTGGTGCCAAGCTCCGCGATCGCCGAAATCTCTGCACGAGTCACCAGTTTCTGTTTCTCGTTTCCCGCGATCAGCTTCGTCAACAGCTCGGATAGCCAAACCAGGGGCAGCATCAGCCAGATCAGGCCTTGAACAAAAATCGCGACGATTCCGGCAAGCCGTCGCCAATGCAGCGCCCCGATGGTCTTAGGGATGATTTCGCTGAGCACCAGAATCAACAGTGTCAGTACGGCGCTGGTCACCCCGACGTAGGCGTCTCCATAGACCTTTGCCGCTTGGGCACCGACGCCAGCGGCGCCCACGGTATGGGCAATGGTGTTCAGGCTGAGGATTGCGGAAAGCGGTCGGTCGATATTTGTTTTCAGGTCGATGATGCGTTTCGCGGACCTGGACGGATCCTGCTTGCGCTCTGCAAGATAGCTGGGCGTGATCGAAAGCAGTACCGCTTCGGCAATCGAACAGAGAAACGAGAACCCGATGGCGATCAGGAGATAAATGATGAGAAGTACAAGGTCCACGACAATTTCCCCGAAAGACGCGATTGAACAGGCGAAGTATAAGAAGTGCAAGCAAACACCATGCCGCCGCCGCAAACGACTTGAGTGGCGCGACGACGAGGCGGGTGAGACCTGCAGAGTCGACGGGGGGGGCATGAACTCGGTCTTAGGTCGCTTCCACTTCTCCTGGTGAGTCGCTTCCGGTTTCGATTCGGTTGCGGTCGGCGTCTTCGATCAAGTCGGAGATCTGTTGGAAAAGTTTCTCAAAATCAACCGGCTTGGGTTGAAACGCATCGCAACCGGCCGCGATCGCACGCGATTCATCGCCGGGCAACGCGTAAGCGGTCAGTGCGATGACCGGAATACGGTTGGCAGCGTCTGCCGCTCGGATTTGCATCGTCGCCTCGAGCCCGTCCAACTCGGGCATGTTGACGTCCATCAAGATAAGTGATGGAGCCGACTGTGCGGTGGCCAGGACAGCTTCCAGCCCGTTGGTCGCGGTGACGACGGCGTATCCGTGTTTTTGGAGCTTCAGCGTCAGCATCTCACGAATGTCTTCGTGATCGTCAACGATAAGGATTGTTTTCATGATCGGGCCAGTCTCTGGGTCCAATGGGGTAAGGGGCCAACTTTGCGGTCGACCAGTCCATCCGTTCCGCGGCACCCTAAGTTTAAAAGTTGACGAAGCACTAGACCATGGTCACGGAGTCGCGGCGGTTTAAGATGGATTCTATTTTGGAGCGTGTCTGGGAATAGGAAGTCGCCATTCCCGTCGCGCCCGCCTTTCGGAACTTGATGAACAACTTGTCAAAATTTTTGAATTTGCCCAGGCATGAGACCAAGATAGGACCGGTGTAGCCTTCGTTGCGAATGGACCGGCACAGGTACCTCGCTTGGACGAAACCGCCTTTCGGAAGCACGACAATGACGACCACGGATGGATTGCGTCGCGCGATTTCTTGCCCGACCTGTTGGGGCAGGATGTCATCGTCGATGCTGTCGAGTTTGAAAAGCCCACGCCCGCCGATTCGAAGTAGGTTTAAGACAAGCAATTCGCTGAAGTGGTGAGATGTGCATCCGATCACACTTGGCGCGTCGGCCACATCTGCGACATCGATTTCGTCGTCCGACGGCTCGTCCGACGGCTCGTCACTCGGTTCTGTGCTCTGGTGAAGTTCCGCAATCAAACCGCCCGCCATCGCCAGCAAGCGGTTGGTGTCGGCATCGGTCAGGTATTCGGCGTCGTGGTCCCGCCGTATGCGTTTGATCATCGGGATCAAGAATTCGTCAGACGTTGACTCCAGAGTATTCTCTCGCATGTGTTCGTTCAGCATCTCCTTGGCACGGTGCTCGTCGCCCGCCAACAAGCGTTGGTAAAGACGCATCGACGGTTTGATCTGGACCTCTTCGCTTAGCAAAGTCGAAAGAACCCTAAAACGTGGGACGTAGCGGCCCAGCACCACCAAGCAAACGGTCAGCGGTGTCGAAAGCAACAAGCCGACGGGACCCCAGAGCCAGCCCCAAAAGACCGCCGCCACGATCACCGCCACGGCCGAAATGCCGGTGCTCGTCCCGTACAACCACGGTTCGAGAACGTTGTTGCTGACCAATTCCATGGTGATGATGAGCGCGAGCACCGCCAACGCGACTCCGTAGCCTGGAAAGACCGATAGGGCGAGTGCCAATGGGAAAATCGCGGCCGCGGTCGGACCGAGATACGGCACAAATCGCAGGCAGGTGGCTAGAACACCCCACAGGATGGCGTTCGGGAAGCTGCCGGCCTCGGTCATCGTGACGCCGATGACGGTGAGCCCGAGCGTCATGACGAACCCATACGAGGCGTTGATGATGGACTGTGCCATCAGGTAGCGACTGATGCGGCTTGCGGCTTCGTTCAACGCTTCGGTCGTCGTGACGTAATTACCTTGGCTGACGACGTAAATGATTCGGTCTCTCAGGTCCTCGCGATAGATGAGCATGAACAGAGCAAAGACGCTCACCAAACCGGCCGTCGCAAGGGGGCTCAGCACCGTTCCGGCCGTTGTCGCCCATGAAGCGAGCGGCAGGTCCGCCTGCACCTCTTTCACGTACAACGGTGCCTTGGCGGACGTACCGTCATGGGTAATGTCTTCGGCGTTCTTGGCCGGACCAGGGAGTAGCGTTTCCCAAAAAGAGTTTTCATCCGACGTCTCGCCCACGCCGTCCTCACTCTCCTCGATCGCTTCGGTGACTTCCTCGGCGAGGTCTCCCAATGACCCACCGACCCCGGTCGTCATCCCGCCAAGACTCCTGGCCTTGGCGACCAGTTCGTGTTTGTGTTTGGGAAGATCACCGACCAGTGAGGTCAGTTCCCGGGCGATCAAGGTGAACCCGCTCGCGAGCAGGATGAAGGCCAACGCAGCGGTCGTCACGACCGCCGTGATGTTAGGGATGCCCTCTCGCTCGAGTCGATTGACGATGGGGCTGAGCAAGAACGAAAGCAGTAATCCGAGTGCCAGTGGAATGAAGACATCGCGGGCAAAGTACAGTGCCGCGACGATTAAAACCGTCGCGAGCAACTGTGCGACCGACGCAATGGTTGCGAGATCGGATTTACGGTTTGCCATTCACGATGTCATGTCTGCTAGAGTTCTCACGTGGTGCCGATGGAGGCGGTGCTCAAACGGCAGGTCCGCGTCGTCCCATCACCAGTCCAATGATGAACAGGACCAGGAACACGACGAACAAAATTTTTGCGATCGTAGCAGCGGTTCCGGCAACGACGCCAAAGCCGAGCACACCGGCGATCAAAGCGATAATCAAAAAGGTTAAAGCCCAGCCTAACATGGCATTCTCCAAAGGTTGAATGGTTTGCCTCGTGGCCGTGAACGTCACTGCCGTGCGAGTACTTTTCCACTCAATGCGATTGTTGTGCCAAAGTGATTTGCAGCGAATTTAGTGATGTAAATCGCCGTCGGCAGACGGGCCGCTGGGCGTTTCGCGACCACGATGGACGTCAATCGGACAAGAGTGCCCGTCGCTGCACGTGTTTTCTGCAAGTTCGCACTCGATAATGACCTACCGCAGTGCCAGCCTCTTTCGATTGACGACGGTGTAGACTAAGCACCGCGGCGGGGTTCAGGCATTGGTTCAGGCATGGCAGAGAGCAGTCGGGCCTGCTGTCATACACAGGGAGAGTCATATGAGGAAAATAGCAGTGACGTCGGCCAGTGGTCAGCTTGGTTCGGAAATTGTCAAAGCGACGATCGAACGGGTCGGCAAGGAAAACGTGATTGGGCTCGCCCGAACACCTCAGAAAGCCGAAGCACTTGGCGTCGACATCCGGCCCGGGGACTACGGATCGCGGACCGACTTCGAACACTCGCTGCAAGGGATCGACGCCGTCTTGCTGGTGTCCGCAATGGACACCCCCGACAAACGGATTGGCCTGCACCGCAACGTGATCGAAGCGGCAAAGTCGGCCGGAGTGGCCAAGATGGTTTACACCAGTATCCAAGGATCCGAAGAAAACACGGCGTTCTCGCCCGTCGTGCAAAGCAATCGACAAACCGAACAAGACGTCCGCGACAGTGGCCTTGAGTGGGCGATCGGTCGCAACGGAATCTACATCGAGCCCGACGTCGATTACATCGAAACCTACAAGCAAAGGGGCGAAATCGCGAACTGCGCCGGCGACGGACTGTGTGGCTATACGACACGCAGCGAACTGGCGTTCGCTTACGCGCGGATGCTGACCGAGTCGAAACACAACGGTCAGACTTACAACTTGCACGGGGAAGCGATCACGCAGGCGACATTGGCCGACTACCTCAACAGCGCCTTCGGTACCGACTTGAAATACCGCGAGATGTCGGTCGCCGAATATCGAGCCGATCGTGTCGCGGAACTCGGTGAGTTCTTGGGCAACATCATCGCGGGAATCTACGAAGGAATCCGCAATGGTGTCTCCGACAACGAAAGTCAATTCGAGAAAGCCGCCGGTCGTCCCCATCAAGGTTGGGAGGAGTACTTCCGAGAACTAGCAGGCACCACGCATCGAGAGCGGCGAGGCCACGGGGGCGGCGAAACTGCCCCCCAGTGAGTTTCGTTGCGTCGCGGCGCCGACGTCCGGTGTTTCGCGTTCAATCCAGATCGTCTCGCAACGCGTCCGCGAAAAATGCTTCACAGCGCCGGAACGGCATTTGCGGGGATCCGTTAAAGTGGGGCCAAGGGGACCTTCGATTCAGTCAGGCCGACGAGATAACAGGTAGGATGGTGCCGATGAGCAATGAAACGATCGGCAACGATTCAAATCTACGCTTCGGCCTGGAACACTTTCCGTGGCTTGATCCGTTTGTGCCGCATCGTTGGTGGCGCGGTGGTTGGCTTCAGACGCTGTCGATCAAAGCGGTTCGAACCGATTTGGATACGAATCAATGGCCCGGTACCGTCCAGTTCGATATCGTCGGGGATCAGACACCACCGGACGTGCTGAGTGGCTATTACTTGCCACCTAAGGTGTCCGGCCCCGACCGGCCGTTGGTTGTGATCATCCATGGGATGGGCGGTCACGCCCGCAGCGGCTACATGCTCAGCATGGCGGAGCGATTGCTTGAAGCTGGTTTTCCCGTCGTTCTGTGGAACAACCGCGGCGCAGGGGATTCGGCACAAAGTTGTCGGCGATTCCACCACCCCGGCTTCACCGATGATTTGAGCGACTTGTGCGAGTATTTGCGAACCGACCGAGCGTCTTGGTGTGAACATGGTTTGGCGGCAGTCGCTTTTTCGCTCGGCGGCAACGTGTTGTTGCGGTATCTGGCGGAGACCGGGGGCGAGTCCGATTTGTCGATCGCCGCCAGTATCTCCACACCCCTGGACATGCACACGACGTCACAAAACTTGCGACGTGGTGCCAACCGCTTATTTGATCGCTACCTGTTGCATCGCCAGCAAAAGGAACTTCTTCGTGACGGCAGCGACCTTAGCGACGAGGAGCGGCAGGTGATCCAATCGGCCCGTTCCGTTTGGGACTTGGACGATCGCTTTACCGCGCCGAGGTTCGATTATGAAAACGCGGAAGAGTTCTATCGCGAGAATTCTGCGATTTACGTGCTTGACGAAATCTCAATCCCGACGTTGTTGTTTCATGCGATGGACGATCCGGTCGTCGATGACGACGTGTTTCGCGATCGAGACTGGTCGGCCGAAGGCCCGCTCTACCCCGCGCTGGCCGAGTCGGGCGGCCACACGGGGTTCCTTGATCGGGATGGCCAGCGATGGCATGAACGGGCAATCGTGAACTTCTTCACCCAAGTCGACCACTGATCGCGGCGAAACGAATCCCTTCAATCTGATTTCATGATACGCAGATGACTTGGAAAGACTGGTACGACTCACTGGCCAAACCATCGTGGACGCCCGAACCAGCAACCATCGGTCTGGTCTGGCAGATCCTCTACCCGATCATCCTGCTCACGTTCGGCTTCGTGTTCGTGCAAGCCATTCGGAAGAAAATTCCATGGAAGGTGGCGTTGCCGTTCGCCATCAACCTGGTTGCCAACTTGGTCTTCACGCCCATCCAGTTCGGGCTGCGAAACCTGCCATTGGCCGCACTCGACATCGTGATCGTCTGGGTGACGATCATCTGGATGATGGTGGCGGTGTGGAAACACTACCGGTGGGTCGCCGCGGCACAGTTGCCGTATTTCGTCTGGGTCTCGATTGCGACCGTGCTGCAACTGTCGATCACATGGTGGAACCTCGACCGATGACCCGGTGACTGCACCGGGACGTCGATTCTTTTACTGCAGGATTTGGCAACCGATTTAGAATCTCTCCCTCGGGGACAGACGGCGTTTGCGCAGCAAGCAAACGCCAGAGAGGGCCGGCGTTGCGAAAGGCTTAGCGACTTCCGTGACGATCGATGTGGGCTGCAAAACCGATCACCAGCCCCCTCATCCCCAGCCCCTCCTCCCCCACAAATCGACAAGCAAGCTTGTTACGATTTGTGGGGGAGAAGGGAGCCATGGATCTTGCAGCAATAAAATTGACGTCCCCCAGCAATTGATACAGCAGCGAAGGGACCGAGAAAGCTGGGCGTCGTCATTCGCGGCAATAGGATAACGCCAACAGCGAGTAGGCGGTGACAAGGTTTCGGTTGCCTTCCATCCACCGATCACTGGATCGATTGACCCATGACCCGTCGTCTTGTTGGGCGTCGGTCAACGTCGCGACCAATTCGCGATTCCACACATGATTGTTGCCGTCGGCGTCGGTTAGCACGCGGATCTCGGCGGCGTGGAGTGCTTTGGCGAAGGTGTGGTAGTAATAATACAGCCCGGCCTGTCCCATTCCCGGATTCTCGGTCAGTGAATAGTGGTCTTGGATAAAGTTCATGGCGGCGATCACACGCGGATCGGATTCCGTTAACCCGGCATGGATCAGGCTTTTGAAACCCGCGTAGGTGATCGATCCGTAGCTGCGTAGTCCGCCGCCACCGTCGCGCGTGTCCCCTCCGACCACTTTGGTTTCACCGCCCGCGGCAGGGGTGTAGTAGAACCCGCCATCACCTTCAGCCGTGGCGTGCGGCAAATCATTGCCGTGGTCGGCCAGGTTTTGTGATCTTGAGACGAAGATCAACGCCTTTTTGATCGCTTCGTCGTTGGCATCGTTGCCCAAGTCCCGCAGTGCATCGATCATGAACGACGTGTTGGAGAGATCGGGACGGGAGTGGCTGCCGTACCCGGCTCCGCCGTAGGCCGGGTCCGCGGGAGTGATGCCCTCACCCTCGTCCCATTGAATCTCTTTCAAAAACGCTTCGGCTCGTTTGAGCTGGCTGTCAAAGCGATCGTCCCGGTTGGCCGCGACCAGTACCCCAACGGCGACCGACGTTTCATAGTTCCGGTGCCTGGACCCTTTCACATAAATTCCGCCGTCGGGCTGGACGTTATCCAGGATCACCTGCAACGCCCTCTTCACCGCTGGCGAATCAACCTCGGTCGGACGATTTTCCAGAATCGCGCGGACACACAATCCGGTGACGGCGACACCGCTTTCGGGGCTAAAGGATCCGTCGGCGGATTGCCCACGGTTCTTCAAAAAGCTGATCCCCAACGACACCGCTTCGTCAATCGCGGCGTTGGTTTGCTCGGGTGACTGTGGCGCGTTCGCTCTTGCCGGGCCGTCCTGGCCGATCGCGGGGATCACCAAACCGACGGCAAGGAGCACACCCGCCACGCGGGTCGAAACACGTTTGGTACCGAAGCTGAGGAGTCGATCAAATTGCACGAAAGTTTTCCTGGTTGAGAAAGGGGCTGATTAACGGGGACGTTTGAAACGACGTTATCCACCAAGCAGGGCCAGTCCGATCAGATCATCGTGTTGCTTGAATCGAGACGGATCAGCCTGTCATGGCACGGAGCGCCGAGGGTGGGCAAAAAACGTACCAACCCGATGGAGCGGTTTTCGTGCGTGAAAACGCAGTCACCGCGGATGCGGCGGCAGAAAATCCGCCGGCACCGATGGATTTCCCGCCGCGCGAATTCTTGATACCGGATTGGGCGGCCGATTTCGAGCGATCGCCAGGGGGGAACTTGGCAACGAGCCTTCAGTGACCGTCTATACTGTCCCCTGCTGCGTCGCTGCCGCCGCTTACCCACCTACCACAACGGCCCCACCTACCACAACGGTTTTGAGTGGCGACTCGACCGACGTCGAGGGGCACGTGATTCGAGAGAGATTGCATGAAGGAACGAGTGACGGTTCGTATTCTTCTGGTTGTCATTGCATCCGTTTGCGTCTCAGCGATGGTGTCCGCCGCGGAACCTTTTGAGGGCTTTCTGGAAAAACATTGTGTCCGCTGCCATGGCTCACAGGACGAACAAGGCGACCTGCGGATCGACCAGCTGTCGCGAGATTTCAAGGCTGGCCTTGACTCACATCATTGGGCCGAAACGCTCGACAAGGTCAACAGTGGCGAAATGCCTCCGAAGGACCAGCCGCAACCGACTCAGGACGAGATCGCAGCGTTCGTGACGAGTCTCGACGCGCGGCTCAAGGACGGCCGCACGGCGCGGATGGCGGCTCGGCCGGCGGTGGCGCACTATCGGCTCAGCCGCAAGGAGTACCAGAACACGGTCTATGACTTGCTCGGGGTGCGCTACGATCCCTTCAAGCCGGGGGAACTGAACGAGGACACGCTGTGGCGAGGATATGAACGGATCGGGTCGGAGCTTTCGCTGTCGCCGTCGCATGTCGACCGCTACTACCGCGCGGCGGACATCGTGCTCGATCGAGCTTTCTCTGCCACATCCGCCGAGGCCCGCATCGTCCGCAAAACGGCAGCGGAGTTGCGTTACGGCGGCGGGGAGATCCAACAGGAAACGCTCGACCGGTTTGGGATCAAGCGGCCGCTGCGTTTTTTGCTTTTCCCCGGTCGGGTGCAAAATGCGCTCTCGTCCAATTGGTTTGGAAAGACCGGTCCGGAACACAGCGGGCTTTATCGCATGCGTCTGCAAGCCAGTGGAATCCGTCCGCCCGGCGGCCAGCCGGCTCACCTCAGCATTGGCACGCGAACCGGCGAAGAGACGGTCGACGGTCTCATCGAATTTGACATCACCGCACCAGAAGACCGTCCTCAGGTCTATGAGTTCGAGGTATTTCTCGAAATGCCGACGACGCTGCATTTCTGCGTGGTCGCCACCGATGGGGTGGACCGCAGGGGCGGTGCCGCGTTCCGCAATGCGATCGCCAGCCGGTCGTACATTTTTACGCATAGCAGTGAGACCATTCTCCTGAATCCGAACGCCCCGCAAATGTTCGATGACAAAGGCAACGGCATCTTCTCCACCGTGCTGCTCGATTGGATTGAGTGGGAAGGGCCGCTGCAAACCGAGGCGGAACGCTCTCGACGCGATGGCGTGCTGCCGCCGGACGATGCCACTGACGAAGTTGTCGCGGAGCATCTGCGGCGATTCGCCGAACGGGCTTGGCGGCGACCGGTGAAGAAGGACGAACTGGAGCACTATCTGCAATCGTTCCGCGTCGAACGCGAGGCGGGCGAAACGGCGGCCGAGGCCTTTCGGATCGCGATGCAGGGCGTGCTGACGTCACGAAACTTCGTCTATCTCGTCGAGGGCGATCCGCAGCCCCGTGAACGCCTCACGGACTGGGAACTCGCTTCGCGACTTTCGTATTTCCTCTGGAGTTCGATGCCCGATGACGCCCTCTTTACCGCCGCCAGAAGCGGCCCATTGAACGGCGCGGGGTTGGGGAACGAAGTCGACCGCATGCTGAGCGACGGCCGCATTGAGCGCTTCATCGAAGATTTTTCGCGGCAGTGGTTGCAGCTTCATCGCGTCGGCATGTTCCCGCCTGACAAACAACTCTACCCCGGCTACGACGACTGGCTCGAGGCGAGCATGCGGGCCGAGCCGGTTGAGTATTTCCGCGAGATGTTCACGTCAAACTTGCCCATTGACGATTTCCTGCGTTCCGACTGGACGATCGCCAACGCTCGACTCTGTGATTTCTACGGGCTGCCGGAACCGACACACAGCGGCTTCCAGCGTGTCTCACTGACGCCCGGCGACCATCGCGGCGGTCTGCTCACGATGGGCGCGGTGCTCGCCTTGACATCCGACGGTACCCGCCACCGCCCGGTGCATCGCGGCGTCTGGGTCAGCGAAGCGATCTTCAACAAAACCCCGCCGCCACCCCCGGCCAATGTCGATCCGATTGAACCGAATCCGCCGCAGAGTCCCAAGGCGACCATCCGTCAAAAGATTGCCGCACACGCCCAGAACGCGAGTTGTGCCGCCTGTCACCGTGGTATCGATCCGCTCGGATTCGCCTTCGACCAGTATGACGCCATCGGCCAATGGAGGACGCGCGAACGCGTTGCAGCCGGGACCGGCGACGATCCATCGGTGGATGCCTCGGGCGTCCTGCCCGACGGTCGCCCGTTCACCGATTCGGTCGAGTTCAAACGGCTGCTGCTAGAGGACCGCGATCAGGTCGCACGGGCCTTCATCGAACACCTCTGCACCTACGCCCTTCGACGTGTCCTGACCGTCGATGATCAAGATGACCTCCACGCGATTGAAAACGAAGCGAAGAAGAACGACTATCGAATTCGAGACATCGTCCGCGCGGTCGCTCTGTCGGAACTGATGAGGAAGAGGTGAAGGGAGCTGTTAGCTGTTAGCTGTTAGCAATTAGCAATTAGCCAGACAATAGAATCTTTTAACCACCAACCTTAGGTTGCCCCACATCTCTGCATCCCGGATGGGATGGCAGAAAGTAGCCGGCGGTCGAGCGAAGCGAACACCGCCGGAATGGACAAGGACAGTCCAAATCGACCCCGATGGGGTCGCAGCGTAGTAATGCTGTGACCCCATCCGGGGTCAATCCGTAATCGATTAAAGGCTTCCGGTGGTTCGCTAAGGCGACCACCGGCTACTTGCTGCAACCCCTCTCGGGGTAAAGCTCACTGCTAGCCACTAACCACTAACCACTATGTCCCACTACCTCTCCCAATCCTGGCTGATCGACCGTCGCCATGCGCTCCGCGCACTGGGCACTTGCATCTCACTGCCATTGCTGGAATGCATGATCCCGTTGCGGGCGGCCGAGCAGGCGTCCGAATCGCCGCGACGCAGCGCGTTCATCTACCTCGCCAACGGTGTTCATTCACTGAACTATCAGCTCACCACGCCGGGCGCCGACTACCAGTTCTCCCGGTCGCTCAAGCCGTTGGAGAAACATCGTGACGTCATCACGCCCATCAGCGGCTTGCATCACCCGGGAAGCCTCAGCCACCACCACAACTGCATCAAGATCTGGCTGACCGGTGGACAGCTCGGCCCCTCGGACCGCAACACCATCTCGGTGGACCAGAAGATGGCCGAAGTCACCGCTCCGCACACCCGTTACCCATCGATGGAAATTGCCATCACGCAGGAGTCGCTCGCCTGGACGGCCGACGGCGTTCAACTTCCGCCGATGCGTCGTTGCAGCGAGATCTTCGCGTCGTTGTTCGAGGAACCCAAAGGCGGCATCGAAGCTCAGCGAAGGGCTCTGCGTCGCAAAGCGAGTGTCCTGGATGACAACCTTGCGGAAGTGCGTCGGCTTGAGCAAAAGATGGGAGCGGCTGACAAGGGGCGTCTGGACCAGTACCTCAGTTCGGTCCGAGAGGCGGAGATTCGCACGCGGCGCGCCGATGCCTGGCTCGACACGCCGCTGCCCATCATTTCCGACGCCGACCGCAAACGCACCGACCGCGACATCCCCGACACCCAGGCGGGTGACTATTTCCGCACGGTCTACGACCTGATGGTGCTGGCGTTTCAAACCGATGTGACGCGCGTGGCGACATTCAGTTTGGGGGGCGAAGGTCAGGCGATCGCGATTCCCGAAATCGGAATCACGGAGTCGCGGCATCAGCTCAGCCACCACGGCGGCGATGCCGGTTACATCGAAAAACTCACCAACTACGACACCTTCGCCATCGAACAGTACGGCTATTTCCTCTCGCGGCTGCAGGAGACCAAGGACGTCAACGGACGGCCGCTACTGGGCTCCACGATGGCCCTGTTCGGCAGCGGCATGTCGTACGGGCACAGCCACGGCAATGCCAACCTGCCGCTAGTGCTCGCCGGCGGTTCAGACCTCGGCCTGCAGCACGGCCGCCATCTCGACTTCAACCAGGGCCACTTCAACGGCTATCAACTCGACAAGCCCGGTGAGCACTACACGCTGTGCAGCCGACCCGCCAACCCGGACGCACACATGAGCAATCTCCTGTTGATGATGGCCCAGCGCATGGGAGTCGAGACGGACACGTTCGGTGACAGCAATTCAGTCATCGAAGTGTAAGGAGCTGTTAGCTGTCAGGTTTCAGGTTTCAGGTTTCAGGTTTCAGGTTTCAGGTTTCAGGTTTCAGGTTTCAGGTTTCAGGTTTCAGGTTTTTTCCGCTAAATGCCAGCTCCCAACGACCAACCGCCAACCGCTATGCCCTCCACTAAGACTCTCTGTTCAAGACTGCACCCGGCACTGTGGCTGATCGTATTCTTGAGCGCGGGAACAGCCATCGCAGATGAACCGTTCCGCCCCGCGGTTGGCAAGTTCCCTCCCTTGGAAAAGGCGCACGCCTATCGCGGTGAATTGGTGTTCGTGGATCATGTCAATCGCCGGGGTAGCGTTCGTGTGCAAGGGGCGGGCACGTACTTTCGAAACCCGCCACATCCCTTCGCGATGCTCCCCTACGGCATCGTGAGGTATCACGGTGCACCGGCGGATCTTCGGGACATCCCGCTCGGCACCGTGTTGCACGTTCGGGCGTTCCTGCCGCCGAATCCGACGCTCTCCGCCGTGCCGGTGCTTCCGATCGACAACCGAAAGAAGACGACCGGATACAGCGGCGCCGGGATCGCACCGGCCGAGAACCACGTCCTGCTGCTCGAAGACGAACTCAGCCACTGCCTTCGCGAGGGACTGGGATGGAAACTGAAAGAGATTGACGTCGACAATAACGGGGGGCAGCTCGTTGCCAGCCGCGAACCGAACGAAGGCGGTGAGGATGCACCGAGCGAGGAAACGATGACGTTTGATGCCGCCACCCGCATCTGGCGTGGCCGCGAATGTCTGGCAGTCAAGGATTTGATCGCCGAAGGGCTTTGGCCGGCAAGCGGAAAACAGGTGCTCGATGACCAGGCCGTGCAGCTAGGGATCACCTGGAAACCCACGCCGTCGAGTGTGTTCACCCGGTTTCATGTCTCGGACATTTGGCTGGACGACACCGCGATCGGGCGCGCCGCCGACCAACAGGCCGAGACGCACAAGGCGTTCATCCGCAGCCGCTGGATGCCCGCTTGGATTGATGCCGTTGAGTATGGCACGTTCGGCCGCGCGACCGTGACCGCCACGTTGTTCGGCGGCATGGACGCGTCGCTTTACGCCGATTTCCAAAAAGGGAAACAGGCCGCGATGAACGCATCGGAAAACACATTGAAGCACGCCGGCGGGAACTACGGACCGGCCCACATGGCGTCGAAAGGCCCCCTTCTGGACGTCGTCAGGGCGACCGGCGACGTTCCCCTGGGCAGCAGCGGTGTTCAAATCCGCTTCGAGACGGACCTGATCATCGAAGGGATCCGCCCTGGCCGAGTCGTGCGCGTCCGTCCGTCGGATTGGCCCGACGTGAACCTTCCCCGAGAAGAGTTTCTGGGCGATGGAAGCTTCCGCCACGAAGATCGATTCCCCACCCCGGACATCTTCCCCAAGTACTGACGCGGAGTGGATTGCCGCAGTGGGGCGATTCATGGGGCGTCGGTGTTTCCAATAGGGGCAAAACGATGGGGGCAAAACGATGGGGGCGGTGATCGTGTTGTCATTCTCAGGTCGATGATCTCTCGGCCTGGAAGGTGACCGACCGCTTTTTCCTCGGCATCGCGAACCTGCCTACCGATTTCGACTTTGGCACAGGAATCGCACTTGTATCGGTGAGCATCGAAACATCGGACGCAATCTTCAACCAAAAACCATCATGCCTACCACGCTCATCACAGGCGCCTCCTCCGGGATCGGCTGGGAACTCACCAAGCAATTCGCCGCCGGCGGGGACGACGTCGTGCTCGTCGCCCGCAGTGAAGACAAGTTGAATGAGCTGGCCAATCAGGTGCGCAACGAGAATGGGGTCACTGCGACGGTTCTTCCGGCGGATCTCGCCAAGCCGGACGCGGTCGATGAACTGTGCCGGCAGTTAAGCGAGCGTTCCATCGAGATCGACACTCTGGTCAACAACGCAGGGTTTGGGGCACTCGGTAAATTCGCAGAGATTCCTGCGGATCGGCAAACCGACATGCTGATGGTCAACGTCGTCGCGCTCACCCGCCTGACCCGCATGTTGCTTCCCGCGATGCTGAAAAACGGTCGCGGCGGGGTCTTAAATGTCGGATCGATCGCTGCCTACCAGGCTGGACCGAACATGTCCGTCTACTACGCATCAAAAGCCTATGTCCTGTCGTTCACCGAAGGGTTGCGGGAGGAGGTCGCCGGTTCGGGACTTCACATCACGTGTTTGGAACCCGGTGCCACCGAGACCGGATTCGGCGAAGACTCCGGCATGGGCAAGCTGGACATGTTCTCTTCGGCGACGATGCCAGCGAAAACCGTCGCCAAGGCTGGCTACGAAGGCTATGTCCACAACGCGGACATTGTCATCCCGGGCTGGAAGAACCGTCTGATGGTGACGTCGACGAGTTTTCTGCCGCGCTTCGCAACTCGAAAATTGGTTGCCCGGTTGCAGGGTGCCTGACCCGAATGGCACGGGTATAGGAAATGAGGGATTCAGTAATCGTTGGTGTTTAGCCTTTGGGCGATTCTCGGTCGCTGCTCTGCAGCGACAGAAGGCGGCTAAAGCCTGGACACCAACACTTATGCCCGTGTCATTCGTCACTGACCGCTTTTCCGCTCGACAAACGCAACCCCAAATCCAAATCCAAATCTGGACAGAGCAGTAGCGGTTTTAGAAGCAGTGGTTTCAGGAATTGACGGAGACGTCTGTCGGCGTTTATCTAGGCACCACTTCAGAGAGTCTTTACAGGCTGTCACCCTCGCGGCGGCCGCCGCCTTGGTCGCTGGGGCGGCTGACGATGTTGTTTAAGAAACTCTCGTCGTTGACCAGCTTGCCGGCCAGGATGTCTTGCTCTGTGATCTTTGACAAAAAGATCGTGTGTTGGCCGATCACGCCCCGCCCTTGGTCGTAGACGATGTAGATGGCGCCCTCGTTGCCGACTGTCGCCGATGGATAACTGATTTGACCCTCGTCGCACAACAGCAGCCGATGCGTAAAGGTTGCGCCATCGTCGTCACTCAAGTACGCCGTCATGCGTGTCCGCGCGGTCTTGTGTGTTTCCAGTTCACGTTCTTTTCCATGTTCGTCGGTATAGACGTATTGTTTGCGGCCGTTTTCCTGTTTCATTTGAACATCGTTGGCGACCAACAAGACTCGTCCCGACGGGAGTGTTTTCAGGATACATTTGGTATTGATCGAGAACTGCATTGGGTAGTAACCGCCCAGTTTCCAGGTTTTACCGCCGTCGAACGATTCGGCAGATTTCTGTCCGTCCTTTGCGCGGTAGAACGTAAACAGGCTGCCGTCTTTTCGGATGATGGGCATTTGCTCGGCAAAGACCGCATCGTTATCGACTGGAAATTCGGACACGAAGATCGGCGTGCCGTCGACGTCTTCTTTCAGAAAGCGAATCCGCACCTTGTCACGTTTGCCGACCAATTTGAAGTCGTCCATCGACCGCATGATCGTGCCGTCAGGAAACACAAGCGGCTTCATGACGGAAATGTTTTTGTTTCCCAGTAGCCGCGGCGCGGACCAAGCGGTGTGTTCGTTTTCGGCGTCCAGCATCGTAAATTCCCACGCCGAGGTGGCGAATTCGTCTTTGCCCTTGAAGTCGATGTTCCTCAGGCCGATGAAGCGAATGTTGCCCTCGGGGTCTTTCCAGAGCATCGGGTCAGACGCTCCCCCGCCCAGGAGCTCGCTCGGGTCGAAGACAAAGACTTCTTTCCAAGTCTTGCCGCCGTCTCCAGAGGTTGAGAGGACCGAGAATTGGTCGTCGTGGTACGGCGCGCGTTCGGCTTGAACGTTGGATCCGAACCAGGTTGCCCAAAGTCTACCGCCTTCAGAGATTTCGACTTGAGGGCATCCCTGAAAGACTCTCAGGTTGATGCGGTGCTTGTGGTAGGGTTTTTGTCCTTTGAAATTAATCTTGGTCAGCGAAGGCGGCGTCTTGCCCGTGATGCCGTAGGGGAAATTCTGCGACACGTCCTCGGGCGGCGGCATTGTGACGTCACCCAGCACGGATTTGGGATCCACCGTTTGGGCGTGCAGCCTCGCGGCGACGCCCGGAAGCAGGCTGAGAACGAAACTCGATGCCAGCGCGACTGCGGCTGCATGGCGAAGCAGCTGATTCTGTTTTTGCATGTCTCTCTTTTATTCGAACTGAATGGTTTCGTTTTCGGATGCACGATTGAAGACGGTGATCGTACAGAAGGCGGTTATTTCGTTGCCTATCCGGCCCGAACTATCCTCGTCCCCCCATATTGCTCCTGTCGTTCCAGCGTCGACAGGCTGGAACTCAATTCCACTCATTTTCCGATCGTTGCTAAGGTAAGCTATGGTAAACCGATGCGGATCCGAGGCTCGTCGTATTTCGGTGCTTTTTCAGCGCTTCGGCCAGACGTCTGATTCCTGATTCAGACAAGGCACTGGTTCGTTTGGTCCAATCGACTTTTCTGACAGACCTTCGCCGCAGGAGAGGAAACCTTGAATTTGAAACGCTGGTTCGCAGTGATCGCGATCGTCACGGTCGTCGCCTGGCTCGGCTACGACGCGATGAAAAGGAAACGCGATGATGCCCTGGTTCGTGATCTGATGGATGCGCGGCAACAGCGACCGGATGAGGAACCACAGGCGTCGGCCCTCGCCAAACCGCCCAGCAACATGGTGGTCAGCCAGATTCCGGGCAACATTTGGTTCGTCGGGAAATACGAGGACGGCGGCGGTATCGAAATCCCGTTTCGCCCTGGCGAGTCTCCGGAGAAAAGCGGTGACCTTTCTCCACTGCATGACAATCCGGGGTATGTCGGACCGGAACAGTGCCAGGAATGCCACCGAGAGAAGTACCAGTCATTTCTCGCGACGGCGCACTACAAGACCAGCCGACCGGTGAACGAAACGACCATCGACGGAAGCTTTGAACCCGGTTCCAACACGTTCCAGACTTCCGACCCCAACATGTCCTTTGAAATGATTCGCAAAGGCGATGAGTTTTTGCAGCGCGTCCATTTCTTTGACTGGAGCTTTGAGGTCCCGATGGAAATCATCATGGGATCGTCCAAAATGGCTCAGACGTATTTGTATTGGCACAAAGACGGCCTGTATCAGCACAACGTCACGCACATCACCGACGGCAACCAGTGGATCAACAGCCCCGGATACATCGACGGCGACGCTGCGTACGCCCGCCCGATTCCGCAACGCTGCCTGGAATGCCACCTGACGTACTTTGACTACCGCGGCAACAAGAATCACTACACCCCGGGTTCATTGATTTTGGGCGTGACCTGCGAACGTTGTCACGGGCCGGCAAAGGAGCACGTGGACTATCACCGCGAACACGAAAACGCGCAAGGCGCCGTCGGAATCACCAACCCGGCAAACCTGGAACGGCAGGTCCAAATGGAGATCTGCGCCCAGTGTCACGGAGGATCGAGGGAATTGAAAGGCGATGCCTTGAGTTTTCGGCCCGGCGATCGCCTGGAAGACCACTACCATCCACCGGACAACGAACAGGATGCAAAAAACAGTGTGCACACCAGCAACCAATTGAATCGATTGTCAGAAAGTGCCTGTTTTCAGCAGTCGCAGATGACCTGTATCGATTGCCATGACCCACATCACAACGAGCGTGGAAATCGAAAACTGTTTTCGGGTCGCTGCATGAACTGTCACGAAAGCGAAAGTGATTGTGGTTTCTTCCCTCAACCCGACGTCGACTTTGCCGAGAACTGCATCGACTGCCACATGCCACAACGCCCCACCGAAAAGCTGCGTCTCAAGAGCGTCGAAGGTGATGTCTTTCCTCCACTTCGCGATCACTACATTCGCGTCGATGAATTGGCGACCAGGCGGTTCATCAGCGGCGTCGAAAGCCAAGAGTGATGAATTCACAGCGATCAAGATTCAGAAGCATCGTTTGCCGCCTTTCCGGATCTACGGTGCATAGCCCGATATCCAGACGACGCGCTCTGCGGCGTGGAGAGGGGAACGAACTCGTGCCTTCCGCCGCGGGTGGAGTTGGAATCATTGACCGGCTTTTCTCGGGCGAGCGATCCTTCGCGGATCGCGAGAGTCCGAGATGCGGTTGATCCCTGATCACAAACCAAGACGGCACCATTGACAAGGACACCGTAGCAAAAAAAACCTCGCCCGCTGAGCGCGGGCGAGGTTGCGATTGTCGGTAGGTTGTGATTGCCCTACTGGTTCAGCTGTTCCTCGATGGTTTCACCCGAGTCACGAGTGCCCAAAGCACCCCACAACCCGTAATTGCTGGCAGATCCGGGCATCGATGAGATCGGGAACGAGTTGTCGCCACGCTGCACACAGACCGTCGGCAGCTCGGGATCACCGCCGTCGACACTGTCAGTCATGAAGACCACGGCACCGTCACCCATCAGCACGTGAGCGCCACCTGAGTGGCGACTTCCCGCGGTTGAGATCACACCGGAATGATTTCCGTCGTTGTTGGCGTCGACGCAATTGGCATTGTTCGGCGGCAGGATGGTGTGGAACGCGGTGTAATAAGCCCGTGAATCCGCCCAGCGAGCGTGCTTCGACTGAGACAGCGAACCGCTCACCGTTGCCGTTTCATCGTAAAACTGCGGACGATCCGGATCAATGTGTGCACCCGCTTTACAGCGAGCCGGAGTCAAGATGGTGTTGTTGTTGGAGCTAGGAGCCCGCATCTGAATTCGTCGGACGAAATCCGCCTTGACCTCGCGTTTGCCGCCCGAAGTGACCACTTCAGCGGCTGCAATAGTATTGGAAAGTCCATCCAAAACGTCTCGGAACTTCATCTCATTGCGATTCCAGAAGAATCCCCGTTGCGCGGCACGTGCACGCTCGACGGCCCAGTTTTCGTCTCGGTTGTTCTGGTTACCAAAAAAACCATAATCGTTGACGCCACCGTTGTTGGAGCGGTCAACGGCATCGCCAAGATTAGCAGCGTAGTTCGTACGTGCCAGTTGACCGGGAGCCTGAGCTTGGCCGGGGTCACTCGGGCAGCGGAACGCCGGCACTTGCGTCACCCAGGGAATGTACCGGGTTTGCCAGGGGCAAGGTCCCATCGGAGGCCAAACACCGCCAGTCGCTGCCACGGACTGGCCGGGAGTCGCCGCTCTGCTGGGGTTCGAGATCTGATCCCACAAGCCTTGCTGCTCGATGAAGGGAAGGGCCGGAACCAGCCAACTGAGAAACAGTCGGTTGCAGTCGTTGGATGGATTGATCGTCGCAGGGGTACGCGCGGTACCCGTTCCGTTGGTCGGAATTTGTTTGAACGCACTGTGGTAGTTGTGAATCGCAAGCCCGATCTGCTTGAAATTGTTGCTACACGACATTCGGCGTGCAGCTTCGCGGGCGGCCTGGACCGCCGGCAACAACAGGCCAACCAAGATGCCGATAATGGCGATGACGACAAGCAGTTCCACCAACGTGAAACCCTGTCGCGGAGAATGAGGTCTTTGCATGTGAACTCCAAAAATAGAAAACGACGTCGAATAGAGATTCGGGGAAGATCTCCCCAATATGGGAGGTCAAGATAACCTTAAGTCAGGATACTGTGGGGCAAGAACCGCGGAAATTTTCCAATTTCAACCAGGGACGACAGTGTATAAGAACTGCGTGTTGATAGCTCTGCAGTAGGGTTTTCCCGAGTGTTGTCGATGAAACAACGCAGAACAACGCAATTGAGACCGGGCCGTTTCGTGCCCCCCCTCTTCTGTCGTCGGGGTGCTCCGTCGCCGGCTGCCGCTCGATGCCACCTACTTTCGCTGTAAGGGTGTTAGCGGAACGGCGCGAGCCGTCCGGTCGCGCTTCAAAAACGCCGTGAAAGACCGGAGGGCTCGCGCCCTACCGCTAACAAAAACACCCCGCTTGGCGTCAAAGGAGGTGGCATTGGGCTGCCGCTAGCGGATTCGGCTCAGTGCTTCCGCCGCGCGTGCATCCGGCGGGGTTTCGGTCAACGCACGTTGATATTGCTCGATCGCTCGCTGTCGCTGACCGCAGTACTCCAGTGCCTCGCCGAGCTGGAAATGGACGCCTAGCAGGCGTGGGTCAAGTGCCAGGGCAACCTGAAAGTATTGTGCCGCACGTTCTGGCTGGCGATTGAGCATGTACGCCCGGCCGAGATTGACGTACCCCTCCGCCATTTCAGGGAATTCGGCAACGGCATCGTGTAGTAGCTGGATTCCAGTCGGCAGATTGCCCGCCTTGCAGGCTGCAATCCCCATGTTCATGTAACAGCTCGCTTGCAGCGATCGTTCTTCGTGAACGCGAATGTTGCAGAAGATTCCAGCGACCAACAGGACCGCGACAACGCCGATCGATCGTCGTTTTTCTTTCCAGGTCTGCGCAAACAGGTCGACCACGCCGGCAGCTGCAAAGGGAATCAATAGGATCGCGACCGGGTTGCGATATCGACCGAGGATAAAGAACCCCACCACGGCGGCGATCATCGTCAGCAACAGCAGGTGATACAGCCACAGTTTGCGCCAGTCCCGCCGTGTCGCAATCAGTCCCCAGATTCCCAGCGGACACAGGGTGCCGAAGTGCCAAATTCGGCTCAGCTGCAACGGGAGGGAGTACTCGCGAAAGATATACATGCTTTCGACGTCAGGAACTTCATAGCGATTGAATACCATGAACGTCTTCGCGACCATCAATTGCAGCCAGCGACCGGGTGCCTGCTGAATTTCTTCCCAGGACCGTGACATCCAGAACTGGGAGACTTCGCGGGCGGACAGTTCATGGCCGACGGCTTGTTCGGCCAAGCGTTCCGCATCGGCACGCTCGTACATCGGCGTTCCCCGGCCGGGGACCAAGGGCACGTAGATTCCGCTGGCTTCGATGTTGTTGCCGATGTAGAAGTTGGGGCCTGCTTGAAACGTCGTCGGCGACCACTCTCCTCCAAGTGAAGCATTGCGCGCCGCGACAGGCAGCAAAATCAAGGCGATGCCGCCGGCGTAACAGCCGACCAGTTTCCATCGGTGCCAAATCGTTTCGCGTATCCCCAGCAAGATCCAAACTGGAATCAACGGGGTCCACAGCAACGCGTTCTCTCGCGCCAGCACCAGCAGGCCGAGTGACACGCCGACCAGAACCGCGTACCACCAACGGCGCTCGGTTTGCAGATAAACGCAGGCTGCGATCACGGCGCACAGCAGAAACGTCGCCAGCGCGGCTTTTTGAATGATGCCGTCGTAATAAATGGCAGGCGGGTAGGCGGCCAGCATCAATGCGGAAACCAGTCCGACTCGATCCGAAAACAGCTTGCGACCCGCCAGACCGATCAAGGCCACGCCGGCAACACCCAGCGTCATCTGAACCAGTCGGATCACGGTGATGCTGGGACCGAAGATCGAAATCAGAACCGCCAAGAAATAGGGGTACAGGGGCGCCTGGTAAAAGGTCTCGGTCCCGTACCAATCGCCGTCGCTGATTTTGACCGCCCAGTCAACGTACCCCTTGGCATCTCCCAGCAATTGCACCAGCGTCGGGACTTCAAACGTCTGCAAGACGTGCAGCAGGCGCAGAAAAAAAGCGAGCCCGCAAGTGCTCGCTAGCAGAATCGCAAAGGAAGGGCGATTGGCAGGGGCCGAGGCCGCCGGGGCAGCAGCCTTCGGAGTCGCCGGCGCTTGACGGGCCTTGTGCGATTGATTTCCGCGTTTAGCCATCAAAAAACGCCGTGCGATTCACGAAACCAACAGCCGACTACTGCGTGACGTCCGACTCTGCGGCTTCTTCCATTTGCTTTTCGTAATCAGCTTCTTCTTGCTCGATTTCAGCGGTTGACCGAGTGTCTTCGATGACGGTGTTTTCAGGACCACCGCAGCCGACAGCCGAGATCGAAAGGATTAACAGACTGAACGCGAACATGACGGAATGGATCAAGCGTGACATTACAATGGCTCATTCGTGAAAGGGGGGGCAAACCTGATGAAGGGGGGCATTTTTCCCCGAAATGGCCGGTGCCGCAAGTAGCCTGGTGTCAATTTGGCCATCAAACGGGATCTCGCTTCGTTTTGATGGAGCGGAAAAGGGGTCAGGTACCAAAAACCAAATTGGCCCGGAGGGTGCTTCGCATTTTTGGTACCTGACCCCTTTTCCGCGGCACTCTAAGTCTACCAGTGCGACGCACCACTTGGAGTACTACGCCGCTGGGAATCTCGCGGTTCGCGATCACCTTGGCTCGCCCCTACAGTCCTCGCAGCGAGTCGACGATCGCAACCAAGCATTCCACCAGCCCTTCGACCACGAGAGATGCATGTCTACCATTGAAGCGTATGCGGCTCACAAGCCAGGCGGATCTTTTGAGCCCTTTGAGTACGATGCGGGCTCGTTGGGGCCTGACGACATCGAGATCAAAGTCGAATCATGCGGGATCTGTCACAGCGATCTATCGATGGTCGACAATGAGTGGCAGATGACCGAGTATCCCTTCGTCGGCGGTCATGAAGTCATCGGGCGCGTCGCTGCCGTGGGCGATCATGTCCCTGGTCTCAACGAAGGCGACTTGGTCGGGCTGGGTTGGACAAGCCGAAGCTGCATGCACTGCGATCGCTGTCTCGCCGGTGACCACAATTTGTGCGTGTCGGCTCAGGGGACCATTACCCATCAGCACGGTGGTTTTGCCGACAAGGTTCGCTGCCATTGGGGCTGGGCGACCAAGATTCCCGACGGCGTTGATGCTGCATCGGCAGGCCCCCTGCTGTGCGGCGGGCTGACGGTATTCAACCCGTTGGTGCAGCTTGAATTGTCGCCGACGGCACATGTCGGCATCGTTGGTATCGGGGGCCTGGGTCACATGGCGATTCAGTTTTGCAACGCCTGGGGCTGCGAAGTCACCGCAATTTCGCGAAGCCGCTCGAAAGAGTCGGAGGCACGGCAGCTCGGCGCGCACGCGTTCCTTGCCACCAACGAAGAGGGATCGCTGGAAAAGGTCGCGGGGAAGTTTGACCTCATCCTCAATACCACCGATGCCGAGTTGCCGTGGGACACCTACATCGCGGCTCTCGCACCGCGTGGGGCACTGCACACGGTCGGTGCGGCCCCGTCCATTACGGCGACGGTTTTCCCGATGATCATGGGGCAAAAGTCATTTTCTTCCTCCCCCACCGGCAGCATCGCGACGACACGAATGATGCTCGACTTCGTCGCGCGGCACAAGATTTCTCCCATGACGGAGGTGTTTGCGATGAGCGACATCAACGAGGCCTTCACCAAGCTCCGAGAGGGATCACCACGATTTCGCCTCGTGCTTGTTCGCTAGGCTTAGCAACGCACGGAAAATAAGTGGGATAGGCTTCCAGCCTGTCGATGCTGAAACGACAGGCTGGAAGCCTATCCCACTTCAAGAGATCCGACAGTTATATTCCTTTCGTCGCTTAAACGCTCGTCGCCGCGCACGCTCGTCACCTTCACCGGCAACAGAAGCTCAAAGATGGACAACAGAATGATACGAACGCTTGTCCTCCTTACTGGCCTGCTGCTTGGGCCGCTGGTTGGGTTGAACGCTGACGACAACGTTTCGGCGGCGCCCGTCCCGCCGAATTCAAAGCCGACGATCAATTCTCCGGGAGGTTCCGCATCAACCGCAGATGAAGCGACACCACCAAACTTCGTGATCATCATGGTGGATGACATGGGCTACGAGGGAGTCAGTTGCTTTGGGAATCCGTATTTCAGGACGCCTGAAATCGACAGACTGGCTGAAGAAGGTATGCGTCTGACGGACTTTCATTCGTCTGGAACAGTCTGCTCGCCCACTCGTGCGGGATTGTTGACTGGTCGTTATCAGCAGCGAGCGGGCATCGAAGCCGTCATTCATCCTCGCGCCGACCATCCGGAACATCGCAAAGGGCTGCAGAAGTCAGAAACGACGTTCGCTGAAGTGTTGAAGAAGGCTGGTTACGCGACGGGAATTGTCGGGAAATGGCACCAGGGGTATCCGCAGAATTCTCAGGACTATCATCCGCAGAATCATGGATTTGATGAATTCATCGGCTACCACAGCGGTAACATCGACTTCGTCAGCCATGTCGGCGACCACTATCGGCATGACTGGTGGCATGGCCGTCAGGAAACCAATGAAGACGGCTACACGACTCACCTGGTGAACCGCTATGCCGACGCTTTCATCCGCCGACAGGCAATGGCTGATGCGCCGTTCTGCCTCTATATGGCCCACGAAGCCATTCACAATCCCGTTCAGGTTCCCGGCGATCCCGTGCGTCGAACGGTCGAAAAATGGGATCGCTGGAAATGGCAGGAGCACTCCGCCGAGGAAAGGATTGCCAAATTCAAAGGGATGACGATGCCTCTGGACGAAGGTGTCGGCCAAATACGAAAGACGCTGGTTGAGCTTGGGATCGACCGGAACACATTCGTCCTGTTTTTCTCAGACAACGGACCGGCTGCTGACTGGCCGGATTCGGATGATTATCGCGGCCGAAAGGGCTCGATCTATGAAGGCGGCCATAAAGTTCCCGCGATCGTCTGGTGGCCGGGTAGAATCGAACCTGGCACACAATCCAACGAACCATTGATCAGTATCGATGTCATGCCAACGCTGCTCGACCTAGCGGAAGTGACATGTGATGTGAAATTCGACGGAGTCAGCTTCCGTGATGTCATGCTCGGCGGGAAGTCCTTACCGAAACGTGCGCTTTACTGGGCTTCGCTGTCAAACGGAGGCGGACGCAGCGAAGCGATCCGGCAGGACGAATGGAAACTGGTGGTGCTGCATCCCAAAGCTGCTCCCGGGACGTTCGAAGATGCCCGGACGGAACTTTACAACCTGGCGGAGGATCCGGGTGAGACAACCAGCATCGCAGAGCGACATCCGGCCCGCGTTGCGAGCATGCTGAAGCAGCTCAGATCGTGGTACGCCGATACTCAGGTGACGGCAACAGAGCAGCCCGGTGGATGGCTTTCCAAACAATAGTCCAGCGTGACGCCTGGGGTGCGTCTTCAGCTATACTCAAGCTGGGTGTTCCGCAGGGCAAGAACACGTCGCTCGGACTACGCGTCAGCCCACAACCATGTCAGCTGGCAGGATGAAAACTTTCGCAAAGTCGTGCTGAACGCAATTCTCTGGACCGCGAACGTCGAAGTTCCCAAGGAGGGGTGCCCTTCGCCGGTCGTGAATGATTCGCGAATCAAAGAGAATCTTGACGACAAGAGAAACAAACGATGAGAACCTGGAATAACGCCGCGTTGCTCGCGATTTGCGCCCTGCTGTCACTGACGCCCTGCACTGACGTGCACGCGCAGTCAAAGCCCAATGTGATCTTCTTTCTCGTCGACGATCTTGGCTGGCGGGATGTGGGTTGCTACGGCAGCCAGTTCTATGAGACGCCGGCGATTGATCAGTTGGCAAAAGAAGGCATGCTTTTCAAGAATGCCTACGCAACATGCCACGTTTGCTCTCCGAGTCGCGCGAGTATCCTGACCGGGAAGTATCCCGCACGCACGAATTTAACCGAATGGCTGGGCGGGCGCCCTGAACGTGACTATGAAAACTTACATCATGGCGCAAAGATCACCGCATTGCCTGATGAAGAGCAAACATTGGCGGAGACATTGCACGAGCACGGCTATGCCACCGCGAACTACGGCAAGGCCCATCTCAACAAAGATCCCACAACGTACGGATTCGATGAAGCGATCACCGGTTGGGTCAGATCCTACTTCCATCCGTTTTCACCGGCGTACGAGAAGACCTTGCCGTCGAAACAGGGCGATTACTACACCGACAAGCTGACAGAGGCCGCCATTGATTTCATCTCACGAAACAAACACAAGCCGTTCTTTGTGCACCTCGAGCATTTCTCCGTCCATGATCCGATCCAGGGTCGCAAGGATTTGGTTCGGAAGTACCAACAGAAACTCGCGTCGATGACGGAACAGGAAGGCCCGGATTACATTCTGGAGCCCAATCCCGACGGGCCTGCGATCTCTGCGGACAAGCTCAAATTCTTAGCAGAAAGCGACAACGCTGAATTGCACCAGAAAGAGCGGGTTTGGTGGGTCAAGCAAAAGCAGGACAACGTCGAGTTTGCCGGGATGGTTGAGGCGACCGATGAAAGCCTCGGTCGAATCCGTGCAACGCTTCAGGAGCTTGGGCTCGAAGACAACACGATCATCATTTTCACGTCCGACAACGGAGGCATGTCGGCGTCGAACCAGTATCGCGGCATCGATCATCCTCGCCAGACGCTCGATTCCCGCTTCGCAAGCTCCAATCTGCCGCTTCGCGGGGCCAAAGGCTGGAACTACGAAGGTGGAATTCGAGTGCCTTTGATTGTGCACTGGCCAGGCAAGACACAAGCAAACTCCACGTCGCACGCGGTCGTCACAGGAACCGATTACTATCCAACACTGCTCGAGATGCTGGACCTTCCCGCGTTACCGCAACAGCACGTCGACGGCCGAAGTTTTGTCCCCGCGTTGAAAGCTGAAGCCTACGATCGCGGACCCATCTATTGGCATTTTCCCCACTACAGCAATCACGGCTTCCAAAGCCCAGGCGGTGCGATTCGATCCGGAAAGTTTAAGTTGCTCGAGTACTATGAAAACGGAACGGTGCAGCTGTTTGACCTGGAAAATGACGTGGGTGAACAGAACGATCTCGCGAAGTACCAGCCGAAGATCGCTCAAAAGCTGAGGAAGATGCTGCACGACTGGCGCGACGAAGTCGACGCCAAGATGCCGTATCCCAAAACCGCAACGTCGAAGCCCGCACCGGGAGCACGCGTCGCCAAACCGAACCGGTAGACCGGCCAGCGTGCTGCGGTTGCAGTGAAGCGGTGGTCCTATCCCACTGGTATCGATGTCGAATCGAGCCCTGTCACAGAGAGAAAGGTCCTGTCACGATGAATCGACACATTCTTGCCGTTCTCGCGTTTGTCGTTATGTCGACATGCCACGTGTTGCCGGCTGCAGCAGCTTCCCGCAGCGAAACGCCAAACATCGTTGTCATCTTTATCGATGACATGGGGTTCGCCGATCCGAGCTGCTTTGGGAATCCGCTCATCCAGACGCCGAACATCGACAAGCTCGCCGCCGATGGCATCAAGTTGACTAATTTTTATGTCAATTCGCCGATCTGTTCCGCCTCGCGAGTCGCGCTCACCACCGGCCAGTATCAGGGGCGATGGAAAATCCATTCGTACCTGAACACTCGGGCGGGAAACGCGAACCGCAGCATGGCAGATTACCTGGACCCGTCCGCCCCGACGACTGCGAAGAAGCTGAAAGCCGCCGGTTACGCGACCGCTCATTTCGGCAAATGGCACATGGGAGGCGGTCGCGACGTCGACGACGCACCTCTGCCTCAGGCGTATGGATTCGACGAGTCTCTGGTTTCATTCGAAGGCCTTGGCGACCGCATCATCGAAAACAACCCAAACGCCATCGAACGTGCGCGTGCCCTGGGGCGCGGAAAGATCATTCCCTGTGAGCGTTGGGAGAGGATGCAGATCCAGACTGATCGCACGATCGATTTCATCCGCCGCCACCGCGACGGCCCGTTCTACGTCAGGCTGTTCCCCAACGATGTTCATGACGCGCACGTGCCGCTTCCCGGCAGTGCCGACAAGTTCAAGTCCGTTTCCGATGATCCTTATGTCCGTGATTTCTTCGCAGTGTTGGAAGCAATGGATGAACACATTGGGCGAGTCGTTGCCGCGATTGATGAACTGAATCTCGGCAACAAGACGCTGATTCTGTTTACCAGCGACAACGGTCCCACCGACTGGCCGCGCAAATACAAGACAGGCCCTCCGGCGGGTTTCACTGGCCCGTTTCGAGGTCGGAAGTGGTCACTGTTCGAAGGCGGTATCCGCATGCCCTTTATCGCTCGCTGGACGGGAACGATCCCGGCCGGCATCGAAGACACCACCAGCGTCGTCGCCGCGATTGATCTTTCCCCAACCCTCTGTCGCTTCGCCGGCGTTCCGGTCGAGAATCACCTCGACGGTGTCGACCGTGGCGACGTTCTTCTGGGCCATCCCGCTCCTCGCGGCAAACCGGTGTTCTGGCAATACGGCCATCCGCACGCCATTCTCAAAGGCGGCAAGCCGGAACACCAGCGCCCAACGTTTGCGATCCGCGACGGTCGCTGGAAATTCCTGGTCAATCCCGATGGCAGTGAAGCCCAACTCTTTGATCTCGAAGCGGATGAAGGCGAGACGACCAATCTTCTCTCTGTGCAACCGGAGCGGGCCGCAGCGATGGCCCGCCAGATCGCAGCCTGGGCTGACGACGTCGGCTTTGCATTCGATGACGAAGCTCCCCTCGCCGCACCCGTGCCCACGATCGCAATCCTCGCCAGCAATCAACTGCTTCGATTCGTCAACCATGGCGTCAAAGGCGACACCGGTTCGCTCCAGTTGGATGGAAAGTCATGGCTGGACCTGCCGGCGTTTCGTGCGCCGAAAGTGGCGGGAGGTCGATCGCTTCAGATCAAGGGGACCATTGACTCCCGTTTTCCCTCCGGCGTGATCTTCGCTCACGGCGACAGTCGAGCCGGCTACAGCGTTTACCTCGATCAGGGGCATCTGTGCTTTGCCGCCTGCGCCGGCGAAGAACGCACCGTGGTCCGTTCCTCTGCCGCGATCGCCGGTCCGACCCCATTCGAAGCGAACTGGAATCCCAAGGGTGAGATGTTCCTGAAAGTGAATGGCAAGCTCGCCGGAAAGGCGGAAGCAGGCATCCTCCCGCACGAACCCGGCGATTCCATTCAGATCGGTGCGGACCTGGCCCAACCCGTCGGGACCTACACCGCCCCGAACCACTACACCGGCACGATTGAAAACCTCACGTTCAAATATCCGAACGGAACCTGACGATCCTGCCTGATCTTGATAGACGTGTCTATCCGTGGCTCACGCTCTTCCCCCCCTGAAAGCCTGGATTCATCATGCGAACGTTCACACTGACATCGCGTTTCGGCGTCGTTCTGCTGGGCCTCATTGCGGTCTCCTCAGTAGCAACTGCTGAAACCCCTGCCTCGCCCAAAGCCTTGATGTGTATCCCCGGCGAACTCATTTTCTCGGATGACTTCGATCCTGCCTCGGTCAGCGACCGCTGGTTCTTCAAGGCCGACTTTGCCCTGCGCGACGGCGCCCTGTTGCGGACGGATATCGATCCGACGGAAACCAAACGCGTCTTCCTCAAAGACCCCTCCTTCCACAACACGATCATCCAATTCGATTTCAAGCTCTCCGGCCAAACGACCGACCTTCGTCTCGTGACAGGCAGCGGTGGGCACTACAACAGCGTCACCCAGATTCACCCCGATCATTTCCAGGTCAACACGCCGGTCGATCGTGACGCAGGGTTGGTTCCCGCCCAGCTCGGTGAATGCATCCGCAGACCTCGTCCCGACCAGTGGCAGACCATGACGGTCGAATACTGGGGCGACGAAATTGTCGCGCACTTGAGCGAGACCGAATTTGTACTCGGCCGGCACCCGATCATTGACCGCACTCGCCAATACTTCGCTTTCCAGTTCGATCTCCCGGGCGCCTCGATCGACAACGTCCGTGTCTGGAAGGCCCGCGGCCAGCGTGAGGATTGGTCCGAGGCACGAAAAACGCTCGCGATGGTTCAGGCCGATCGCGCCCCCGTCACGCGCGATCCGGCAGAGCAGTACAAGCTCGAGTACATGAACCTCAGGTCCCGCCTCACCCTCGAGGACCAGATTTACCGGGACCTCGTGGCCAAGCGTGAACAACTCGAAGCCGCTCTGCACGCGGACTACCCCGAAGCCTTCATCACGCACAAGCAACTCGGCAAACTGATTGCAACGAAAAAACAGCACATCAAGGACACCGAGCCCGACTTCAAGAGGATGGAAACTCGGGTGCACAAAGCGAGTCGCGCCGAAGACGATTACGTCCTTTCCACCAAGCCGGAACTTGCTCGTCTCAAGCAGGATGGAGTCAACAGAAACCGGTTCCCGTCGGAACTCGGTCAGGTCCGCGCCCAACTCCAAGCTATCGGTGACAAGCAACTCGCTGCCTTGATCGCCGAAACGGCCCGTCGGCAAGCCGAACTCGAAGCCCGCTACCCGGACGCCTTCCAAAGCGTGGACGCAGCCGTCGAAAAACGCAACGCGATCCGCAAGTCCCTCAACAACGATCCTGAGTTCCAGGCCCGAAACAAAGCGGTCGTTGACGCTGGCAAGGCCATCAAGAACTACGAGCACAAAGCCGCTCCGAATCTCGCGAAACTCGAAGCCGCTTCTAAAGACTACCTGCTCAAACCAGTGCCCTTCAATGAAGTCGAGATGACGAGCGACTTCTGGCGGCCTCGGCTGGAAACCCAGCGGAAGACGCTCGTGCCATTCGCATTTGAACGCACGCAGCCCGGTGTCGAACATCTCAAAGCTGCCCGTGATTTTCTGGCTGGGAAGAAAGTCGAAGATCACCGTGCGCATCGGTTCATTGATTCGGACCTCTACAAAGTCATGGAGGGAGCCGCCTATCTGCTTCAATTGCGACGTGATCCGGAACTGGAAGCGAGGCTCGACGAACTCGCCGACATCATTGCCGGTGCTCAGGAGGCAAACGGCTACCTGTATCCGTCCCACACGACAGGTGTCGGCACGTCGAAGAACATGATGGGCGACGCGCCTTACACGTTCGTCGTTCACAGCCACGAGTTGTACAACGTCGGTCATCTGTACGAGGCGGCGATCGCCTATTACCAGGCGACGGGGAAGCGGAAGCTGCTGGACGTCGCCGAGAGAAGCGCGCAGCACATCAACCAGGTCTTTTTCGTCGGCGATCCGAAATACAACGATGGCAAGCCGATTCGCCAGGCTCCCGGCCATCAGGAATTGGAACTGGCGCTGGTCAGGCTGCATCGCGTCACCGGCAAGCAACTCTACCTCGACATGGCGCGCAAGTTTCTCGAAATCCGCGGCTTGACGTACATGCCCGATGGCGAAGGCGTGATGTCGCCCACGTATGCCCAGCAGCATGCTCCGGTAGCACGGCAGCGTGAAGCCGTCGGGCACGCGGTCCGGGCGACGTACCTGTATTCGGCAATGGCCGACGTCGGAACGCTGACGGGTGAGCCGGGATACGGTCATGCCCTCGATCACATCTGGGGTGACATCACCAACACCCGTATGCACATCACCGGGGGGCTCGGTGCGGTGCACGGGATCGAAGGCTTCGGTCCGCAATATGAATTACCGAACTCCGATGCTTTCAATGAAACGTGCGCGGCCGTAGGCAACGTGCTCTTCAATTACCGTATGTTCCTGTTGCACAAAGACGCAAAGTATTTGGACGTCGCCGAAGTCTCGCTGCTGAACAACGTGCTTGCGGCCGTGAATCTGGAAGGCAATCGCTTCTTCTACGTCAACCCTCTCGAAGCCGACGGAAAGTATCCGTTCAATCATGGCACGGCGGGTCGGGCCCCGTGGTTTGGAACGGCCTGCTGCCCCTCCAACATGGCGCGACTGCTGCCGCAGGTTCCCGGCATGACGTACGCACACGACAATCGAGACGTCTACATCAGCTTTTATGCGGACAGCCGCACGGAGATCACCCTGGACGATGTGAAGGTCGAGCTGCGGCAGCAGACTGCGTATCCCAACGACGGCGAAATCAGTTTGGTTGTCAGCCCGGCAAGGCCGACGAAATTTCGAGTGCTGCTACGGATACCGACCTGGGCTCGCGATCGATTCGTCCCCGGCGAACTCTACCGCTACGTGGACACAGCCCTCCCTGAGTGGAGTCTAACTGTGAACGGTGAGGAGGCGTCGTTGCAGCTCGACAAAGGCTTTGTCGCCATTGACCGCCATTGGCAGGCCGGTGATCGCGTGCGGTTGACGCTTCCGATGCCGGTTCGCATCAGTGAGTGCCACCCGGCGGTGAAGGCCAATCAGAATCGCATCGCGCTGACGCGCGGCCCCTTCGTTCTGTGCGCCGAAGGAGTCGATCACGGCGGCCCGACACAGCGTTTCTTCTTCGCAGGACAGCCGGACGTCGCAGACGCAGAAGTCTCCACGAAGACGATCGACGCCGGTTCATTTCTACAGGTGCGGACGGTCGCGCAAGCGGTTGCAGCGGACAATTCCATTGAGAACTCGCCGCTGGTTCTGACGCCGTACTACGCATGGAATAACCGCGGCGTCAGTTCGATGACCGTCTGGTTCCCGCGCGATGAAAAACTGGCCGTGTTCGATCCCCACTCGTTGCCCAAGGAAAGCGTGTTCGCAAGTGTGACGGCGTCACATACGTTCGCCGACGACACGGTCACAGCGATCGGTGACGGCAAGGAACCTCGATACTCCAGCGGCAAGAAGGTGCCCCGCTGGACAAGCCGTCCTCAGAAAAACGACCCGCAGTGGGTCGAGGCTCGCTTCCACGCTACCAAGAGGCTGAGAAGCGTCGGCGTCTATTGGATGCAGGACCAATTCGACGTGAAGTTTCCCGCCGAGTGGTCGCTTGAAGTCGAGCAGAACGGAAATTGGACGCCTTTCGAGTTGTACACGACCGACCGCTACGACACGCGAGCGAATCAGTACAACGTCGTTCACCCTGCCGCGCCCATTCGGTGTGATGCAATCCGCGTGCGGATGGTTCCGAAACAGGACGCCTGCGTTGGAATCCTCGAAATCATTGCCGAGTTCGAAAAGGAGTGAGACGCCCGGACCAACTATTCGTCTTCCGTAATGACGGCAATCTCGGTATTTCTTGAATCCGGCGCGTTCGCGGGCATGTCAACTTTGGTGAGGTGGCCGTTCGCTTCATTCGTCACCGGCAAAGCCTCGTGTTTCGGGTCTGCCGGGGCGTAAGCCTTGGACGGCTTGCCATCCTTGAGGGCGATGCCCAGCATCGTCGCGCCAAATGACTTGGTCGCGGATTTAATGTCGTACCGCTGCTGGTCGCCCCAACGCCGCACGGCGCGTCTAGCAGAAGTCTCCGGATTCAATGTTGTTGAGCCGTCGCTGAAGCGGTGGCATAGCAGGTGGTGACGAAAACACGAACAGACGCTGTCGAGTTGATCAAGACGATGCGCATACTCGCGACTCCTAAGTTTTTGTTACGCATTGCGTTGTCAGATTCACTTAAAAGTCGAAATGGTTTTGTCCAGGGCGGCTCATATCCGTCTTCTCTTCGACTGTTGTGGCGGCTGCAGTTTGACGATCGGCTTGCGTCGACGCTTGGGGCGTAACGACTAGCCTCTTACGCGATCAGGTTTGTCTCGTCGTCGATGGTCTCATCGTTGTCCGTCGCACGCATGACTTCGTCCTGTTCACTCGTCAAATCGCCTTCGCCGGTCGAAACGGCGGGTTCGGGCTGTGTGGGTCTGCGTTTCGGCTGCGTCGATGATTGAGGATTCGCTTCCAACATGCGTACCGGTACACCTTGTGGGAAGACCAGTTCGCGGGCCTCGTCGGGCATCGTAATCTCGGCTTCGGTAAGCTTCTGTTTGACTTGGCGGATCACGCTGCTGCTGACCTTCAGCGGTGAGTGCTGCGTTTGATCGAACCAATACAGTACATGCAAGTTGACGGTGGCTGAACCCAACGAATCGACGATCACCAAAGGTGCCGGATCGGACACCACCGTCGTTTGATCGTTCAGTACGCCCATGATGATTTCTTGAGCCTCGACAATTGAATCATCGAAACCAATGCCCACCTTGAAATCACGGCGGCTAAGCGGTGTGGCCGTAAAGTTGGTGATCTTCCCTTTGTAGACCGCACTGTTGGGCATTTGGATCTGATTGCCTTCCAAGGTGTTCAGGATGGTGCCACGGGTGGTGACTTTACGAACGAAGCCCTTGGCTCCCTCAACCTCGATCAAGTCGCCGACGCGAAACGGATGGTTGAGCGAAAGAAGGATGCTGGCGAGATAGTTTTCGGCAATGTCACGGAATGCAAAGCCAAGAGCCAAGCCCACCAACCCGGTGCCGCCCAGCAGCGTCACCGCCAGTCGAGTCAATCCAGAAACTCGCAGCGCCACGTACACCCCGATAATGAAGATCACCACCGCGACGACATTCCCGGCGACCTGGCGGAGTAACGCACTATCGATGCGGTTCCGTGTCAGCCAGCGGGTGAGTCCTGCGGCCACGATGGCTAAGTAGTACGAAAGAACTCCGATCACGAGCGCGACAACGATCAGCGGAAGGATCGCCGTGGTTTCGTGTCCAAGTTGTTTCAGTGAGGCGATTGCGGGAGCTAGGTTCCACAAGGGTTGCTCAGCGACTTCGATCCGGTTCACCACGGCGACGACATCGGACGTGTTCATCGCTGTCGCCTCAGCCCAGGCCTGGTGCTTCTTGCTATCGGCAGTCCCCTCCAGAAAGGCGACCCCTCGATCGACGTCGACAGCCGGTGCGTCAAACCATCCGGTCGCCTCCATGATTTCCCGGATCCGCCTTTCAATCCGTTCGTCGCTATTGACGGGATCGACATCAATTCTCTCGGCGACGTCGACTTGCTCAGTCCCGCCATCACCGGTCACCTCCGCTGCGACATCATCTGCGGTCGGAGACTCGTCTTGACCGAAGGCCAAAACGGTAGCGGAGCTGAGCAGGACAATGAGTATAGCGAATCGAGTCATGTTTGCGTTCCGGCGATTAGCTTCAGGAATCTGTCTCACTTCCGGTCACATCGTAACCCCTTTCCCTCTTTTCGATTTGAGCGTCGTCTTGGCAAGGATGGTGTTGAGGAACACTCTTCGGATTGCATCGTATCCGCGATCATTGGGGTCTTCGATGTTGGTGAAGAACCAATAGTGCGGGTCGTCGCTGTCGTAATTTGAACGCCAAAACTGCCTGCAGTGCGATCCGTGGCCAAGAAACGTTTCATGGAGAGGGACGACGTGCGCGAACTCGTATTGGGACGCAACGTCGCGTATCACTTGGTTGTAGCGGGCGTGGATCGATAAACCGTCGGGCCAATCCGGCAAAAAGATGCTTGGCGCATCGCCGACACCGTCGGTCGGGTCGTAGATATCACCGATGTAGATTTCGCAACCTGCCGGAAATTTTGCGGCAATCTCTCGAAACATCGTGTCCAGTCGATCCCGAAAATTCTCGATCCAAGGTTTCGCTTGCTCAAGCGTTGCGGAGTACATCGCACACTCGCGAGGCGGGCTGCGGCCGTAGCTGTGAATCAAATCATTGCCGCCGGAAGTCATCAGGATGATTGCGAAGTCGTCCGGGTACGTCGGAAGCGTCTCGCGAATCACGTCCAGATGGACATTCGATTCCGAGCCGGAAATCGCGAAGTTTTCAGCGGAAAGACTTGGCAACACGGATGAAAGGCAAACGCCACGCATCGGTTCATATTCATCCGATGGATTCTGAATCAACCGATTGAAGAACGTGTGCTTGGGTGATTTCGCACCCAGTCCCGCCGTGATGCTGTCTCCGATGCCGACCACGCGAACGGTCCGATCCGACCAGACCTTTTCAAAGTGAGTTCGGTCGACCTCCGGTCCGGCCGGACCTTCGCCGATCGGCCGTGATAACCAAAACTCGATGTAGCCAAAGGTGCCGGGAATCACGATCAATGCAGTCGCAATCAATATCAACTGCCGTGTCTTGCCTCGCTGCTTTTTCTGATTCATTTAACTCACTCTGCCGTCCACTGCTGCGACGGTCACCCACCAGTCGGTTGACCCGCTCATCGCCGTCAATCGATCGACCCACAAAGTAGTCGTCGGTTTTCGTTAGTATACAGGTATCGCTGAGGCGAATCATTTGATCCACCTGTAGAAACTTGATCATGCGACAGCCGATTGCGGCACCGGTGGGCTTGTTGGCCGGTCGTCCGCTCCGGCATTGGAAGGTTGTTACTCAGCCGGTTCACAGCGAACGACGGAGAGGGCAGGAAAAGCGCGGACAGGAAAACGGGAGCGCCGGGAAGCGGATTGAGGTCGCCCAGTCGCTAGTTTGAATCTGCTTCAAGGCAATAGAGGTGCGTCGCGCCACGGAGAAAGAGTTGCTTGCCGGCAACCGCTGGAGAAGCATCAAAACGGTCGTCGAGCCGATTGGTTGCCAGTTCCGTCAGCGTACGAGATCGTTGGATGACAAGCGTGGTCCCGGTGCGGCCGGTGATGTAAACGCGTCCTGACGCGCCGACAGGGGATGCGTAGATGTTGGAGAGCTGACCGATGCGTTCGGGGCCAAAAACCGTCTCGCCCGTCGTGGAGTCCACGCAGGTGAGGATCGACTGGTTCGATTGGTTGTAGTACAGCAAGCCATCGTAAAGCAGAGGCGATGGGATGTAGGGCGTGCCACGGTCTCGCTTCCAGAGGATTTTCTCGCTGCCGGAGATGTCTCCGGTCTCGGTCAGCGGAATGGCCATCGCAGCGTAGCCCTTGTAGCCACTCATGCAGATCACGTAATCGCCATCGATCACTGGGCACGGGGTGACGTTGCCGGTCAGACCGCTGCATTGCCAGATGATCTCGCCTGATTCGAGGTCATAACTGCGCACCGCGCCCGAGGCCGCGGTGATGACTTGCGTTTTCCCGCTATGCCGGATCACCCTCGGTGTTGCCCAAGCGTTGTCTTCATCACGCTGCCGTTTCCAGAGGGTCTCTCCAGACGTGGCATCCAGCACTTCGATGGAGCTTAGTCCTGCATGGTCACGAACGATCACCAGTTTGCCGTCATGAAGCACGGGGGAACAACCTTCACCGAGACTGGAACCGACCTTGGCTTCACCGAGATCTCGTTCCCAACGTTTGTTTCCGTCGAGGTCGTAGCAATACAGCCCAGCCGATCCGAACCAGCAATACAGATGGTTGCCGTCGGTCGTGGGTGACGCCGAGGCGAAATCGTTGTCGTTGTGTGCGCCTTCGTGGGGGATCTTCGTGGTCGCAGTCCGCCGCCACAATTCTTTCCCGCTGTCACGATCAAGACACAGCACGACAAATGCGTGTTGTGTGTTGGGACGTTTGATGTCAAAGAAATTAGACTTCGGTTGGTCTTCAGGATCCGGAATCGACGTGTCCTTTACCCCGGTATCGATTGCCGTTAGCAGAAACAGCTTGTCGTTCCAAATGATCGGCGTCGAGGTGCCTTTTCCATCGATCGCAACCTTCCATTTAACATGCTTGTCCTCGCTCCACTCGACTGGAGGATCGGCCGTACGCGACACGCCGGTTGCGTTTGGGCCTCGCCACTGGTGCCAGTTTTCCTCCGGTGAATCACCGAAACAGAGAGATTGCGACAGTGACAGAACGAAGCACGCAATGGAGGTGAAAAATGTTTTCATCGCTGGGGATTGCTCTCGCAAGTGTATTTCTTTGACTGCTGTGTGACTATCGGCTTCATTCTAAACGTGCCGTGTTGCTGAGTTGGTATCAAATCGCTCTGATTCGATACCGGTCTTATTCAGAAGACTGACAAACAGGTTGCACAAAGGCGTATGACTGCTTGCGTCGTGGCAACAGAAACGCGATCACCATTGCAAGTGCGGGCTTCACGGGTTTCTCTCCCTGAACGCGTACAGCGCCGAGTGGGTCCGCAAGTAGAGGCAATCGCCGGAAATGGCGGGAGTCGCATAAACGCTCTCACCCATTTCATTGGTAGCGACGATGTCTGCCGACGCACCAAGCGTCATCACCACGATGCGACCATTTCCATCGGCAATGTAGAGATGGCCCGCAGCGATGATGGGAGAGGCGTAGTGGGTGCCACTGCCGCCGGTACGTTTTCGATAAACCCGTTCGCCAGACTCCAAATCAATGCACGTCACCTGCCCGCCGTTCTTGACCAGATAGACGTACCGTCCATCGCTGATTGGCGAGGGGACTTCCGGGATTCCTTGCGTTTCCAGCGTGATCACTTCATCGTTGGCCAACACACCGCCGCGGTCTGTCGGCAGCGAGAGCAAGCCGTGGTTCTGGTATCCACGCCGAAAGCGTTCGAGATCACGCAACTGTCGCCGCCATTCATCCGCCGCGATTTTTCCATCCTTGTTTTGATCAACGTTTCGAAAACCGATCGTCGCGCCGTTTTGCGGTGCTTCGGCACCCTCCGGTCGATGAAAGATCCAGAGTCGCGGGAATTCCGGTTGCTGGATCACACCGTCGGAATTTGCATCATGATCGGCAACAAGCTTGTCAAACGTGGGGAACTCAGGTCGCAATGCCGGCTCCCCCATCTTGTTCCATGCGGCGACGATCACGCGTCCGCGGGCAATCAAAGGCGTGCTCGTTGCGGTTGTCGCGCACTTTGTGATCCATCGCTGCTGACCGGTTTCGAGATCGAAACCTTGCACGCTACGTGCGCCGTGCAAAACCAACAGGTCGTCCTGAACAATGGGAATTGCGGTGCACGCAAGTTCGGGATGAAAAGGTTCCGACTGGGGCGTTTTCCAGAGTTCTTTGCCGGTTCGCTTGTCAACGGCCAGCAAGAAATGATCGACATAATTGCCTCGATACAGGATCACCTTGTCGCCGACGATGATCGGTGAGATGGCGTTGCCGGCGTAAGATTTTGTGAGAGGCAGCGGTAGTTCCCATTGCGGGTTGCCTTCCAGATCGAAGCAGATCAGCCCGTACGATCCGAAGTAGGCGACGACACGCTCGCCGTCGGTCACCGGGGTACTGCTGGCGGGGTTGAAGGAAGGATGCCCCCGTTCGATCTCTTTCGGGGCGACCGCGCGTTCCCATCGAATTGTCCCTCGATGTCGATCGATTGCAACGACGCTAAGCTGCTTCCGTTTGGGGTCAAAGGTCGTCAGGAAAATCAAGTCGCCGCTGACGACCGGTGAGCTGTGACCCGACTGAAGTTCCAGACGCCAGAGAAGATTGTTCTCAGGCCCAAATTCAATCGGTGGGCTCGAATCGGTTGCCACCCCCGACCCATTTGGGCCACGAAACTGAGGCCAGTCTGCCTCCGCCGCACTCGCGCTGATATACGCTATCAACAGGCAGATAAAAAGCAATCTCGTCATCGATGGGCTCCGCTGGTCTGGGGGGTGCGGCAGTAGGTCAAAGTTCACATCGACCGTGTAGGTGTCCGACATGCCCTCCGCACCGGCTAATCGTCGTGCGGTATGACTCTTCCCACGCCCCGGCAACCCACGCATGAGGTAAACAAGTTTCGACACGTCTTGCACCCAATGATGGCAGGAATCTTGCGGCTAAAATCGACGACAGGTAACCGTGGATGGTTTTCTCGACTTCAGCTTGGCAACGAACGGAAAATCGCTGCTCGATCTCAGGTGAGCTTACAAAGTTCCATTTTGGCAACATTCTAATCTACATGGTTCGCAGCTTCGCTTTTATTTCTTCGGTGTGAAAACGAAAAAGGCCCGCTCGCGACACGTGAAGGCTCTCTGTTGATCCTGCAAATTCGAGGGAAATCTCGCGGCGACGCCTGAGAGGATCCCGCAGGCAATCAGTTGGACTTGGATCTCACCTGCTTCTTCACGTCGTCAGACTGTCGTCGCTTTCCAGCAGCGAAACTGCGAAAGCATATCGCTTCATGTGTTAGCATGGGGACTTCGGCCAAGCTCCCACCGTAAGCCGCGAAGCGGCGACAATAATCAACCGATCTACGTCTCATGCCAAGTTGCAATTACCTCCGCGTTTTCGTCGCCCTTGCCATCTGTTGTGCCTACGGGGAAACAGAAAGTGCAGAGACCGTTTCGCTGGCGCCTCACACCTTCACGATTCCGGACGGATATGAACTGAAACGCGTCGCCGCGCCGCCACTGGTCAAGCGGCCTATTCACATGTGCTTTGACGAGTCCGGCGTTCTGTACGTCACCGACAGTTCAGGCAACACCGACAAAGCGCCGGTTCAACTCAAGGACCCGCAACATCGCGTGTTGCGATTGGTCGACACCGACGGCGACGGAGTCTTTGATGAATCGACGGTGTTTGCCGACACGTTGCCGTTCCCCGAAGGCATTCTTGTTCACGACGGCAGCGTCTACGTGGGAGCACCGCCGCACATTTGGAAACTTCGCGATACCGACGGCGACCATGTGGCGGATGAACGAACCGAATGGTTCGATGGCGGCAGCATCGAGGGATGTGGCAACGACATGCACGGCCCCTACTTGGGACCCGACGGTTTTTTCTACTGGTGCAAGGGAGCTTTTGCTCCGCAGAAGCATGAACTGAGCAATGGTCGAACGTTACAGTCCAGCGCAGCCCATATTTATCGTGCTCGGCCTGACGGCAGCCAACTGGAAATGGTCATCACCGGTGGGATGAACAATCCCGTTGGCTTGGCATTCAGTGAAACAGGTGAACGGTTTCTCAGCGGCACGTTCTTTGACCTTTCCCAACCCGGCAGACGCGATGGAATTCTGCACGCTATTTACGGAGGAACTTACGGTAAAGAAAATCCACGCGTGCTCACGCCACATCCCAACACTGGCGGTTTACTGCCGATTCTGACACAACTCGGACCCGCTGCTCCCTCGGGCATGATGATGGCGCGTCATCCGAACTCGGGTTTGAGTGGTGACTTGCTCTGCACCGAATTCAACACGCGACGCATCTCCAGGCATCAGCTCACTCGATCTGGTTCGTCCTACTCGGCAGAAACAACGACGTTCATCGAAAGCGACAATACCGACTTTCATCCTACCGATGTGATCGAAGACGCTGACGGAAGCTTGCTGGTTGCCGATACGGGCAGCTGGTACATGATCTGCTGCCCGACTTCGAAAGTCGCCAAGCCCGACATTCTCGGTGCGATCTATCGGCTTCAGAAAGCGGGTGCGTTCAATGGCGTCGTGGATGAGGCGGCGAGTTCTGAACCGCGGGACTCGTCGCCTCGTCCACTACCGGTTTTGCGGGACTCGTCGCCTCGTCCACTACCGGTTTTGGGAGATCCGCGTGGTCTGAAGCTCGATTGGAATCAGCCTCAAGTCGGTTGGTTGTCTGACCAGCGGCCCGCGGTCGTCAAACGCGCCATTGACGCACTGGCCAACGAGGACAAGATTGATGATTTGCGTAGAGCCACCGCCAAGGTTCCAGCCGTCTGGTCGCTTCATAGGATTCAAACGCAATCCGCGCGCCAGACGGTTCGCGATTTTCTCAGCGACGAGAACTCTGACGTTCGCGCGGCTGCGATTCATAGCGTGGCACTGTGGCGTGATCGAGACGCCATGAAGCCACTCATCGAGTTGCTTTCCGATGATGATCGACAACTTCGCCGACTCGCTGCGATGGCCCTCGGCAGAATCGGCAGCAGTGCAGCGGTCAAACCTCTGCTAAAAACCTATTCAGAAAGTGCGGATGCATTCTTGAAGCACGCCGTCATCCACGCAGTTTTTGAAATCGGCGACAGCGATGGTCTTCCAACCAACCATCCGGTCACAGAACAAGTGCGGCGGATGCAGGAAATCGATCAGCGAAATGTTATCCCTGATGACTTTCCCGAAATTCAACTCGCGAACGTCGCTGAGCCGAATCCTGAAAAGATGGCTCGTCAAAAACAACGCCTTGATGAACTTGCAACCTTTCTGCCGACAGCAGATGCGCAACGTGGAGCGAAATTGTTCAGCAATCGCGATAAATCAAAGTGCATCATCTGTCATCTCAAGGGCGACCAGGGAGTCCGACTAGGTCCTGACTTGACCAGGATCGGCGCGATTCGAAGTGAGCGAGACCTCTTGGAAGCCGTTGTCTACCCCAGCGCTTCGATCGCTCGATATCACGAAATCGTGAACGTCCTGACCGAGGACGGCAGGGCTGTCTCGGGACTGCTTGTTAAAGAAACGATGGACAAAATCTTTCTTGCATCGGCAGCGGGAGTCTTGCAACCGGTACGCACGAAGGAGATCGAACACGCCAGGTACTCCGATGTCTCCTTGATGCCCGAGGGACTGGACCGCGAGTTGACGCCGCAGGAGATCGCGGACCTTGTGGCTTATCTGAAAGAGTCAACGTCACCGGATGAGTCTGCTCCCGCAAGTTCCGAAATCGCAGAGCAACCGATACCACCGCATCGCGAGATGACGTTGCCTGGCTTGCATGCCTATGCTCAGAAAAGTATTGCTGCGGGTAACGAAATCAAGTTTCGAGTCAGCAGCAGCGTTCCCTACGAACTGAGCGTCGTGCAGCTCGGTCCTGATCCGGAAAACCGCGACAACGACCCCGTTCTGACGACGTTCTCTGCCAATAGCCCGCGGCGGCAGCCGATCCACCCGGGATCGTACGTGCATATCGACAACAGCTTGCCCAGCGTGCGGCCACTGACAGGTCTGACCTTGGAATGCTGGATTCGTCCTTTCGCACTCGGCGGCTGGCAAGGCTTGATCAATCAACATGACTATCCGGACAAATGCGGGATCGGACTGTTCATCAGCGACGGCCAGATTGCGTTCATGACCGACGGCGGCGGCACTCACAACCGTTCGTCTCTTCACCAAACTGCAGCGGGATTGATCAAGACCCAGCGTTGGCATCACGTCGCGGCAACCTGGGATGGAAAAGTAAAACGTGTCTTCATCGATGGGAAGACGGCGGGCGAATGGCCATACACTGGAGTCGTTCGTCCTGGGAAGACGGCCCTCAGGATTGGTGCTTACGGCAGCAAGGGAGCGGCAGAGAATTTCTACAACGGCGACATCGCGATGGTGTCCCTGTATGACCAAGCGATCACTCTGGATCAGATTCAAAAACGCGTTGCCGATCGCGGGCTGACCATCCCAAAAGGAAACGCCGTTCTCGCTTGTTGGCCCTTTACCGAAGAACGCGGCACTCGGGTCGCCGACGCCGGTGTCGGTGGACGGCACGGGCGAATCATTAACCGCGGCACGTGGATGATCGGTGGGCCCAGCTTTGACGCCGCAGCCATCGATCGGCACGATGCCAGCTACGATCCGATGAAAGATCCGAAACGTGGCCACGGACTGCGGCTCGCATCAGACGAACTCTACAACGCGCGTTGGGAAATCAATCATCGGTTCGGTATCCCCGCTGACGCAAAATCCGGAGTCTACGCAGGCCGCTTTGATTTTGAAATCGATGGAAAGACAAAGCGTTACTTCACGACGTTTATCGTGCGCCGACCGGAGTCGCGTCCAAAGGCGCCGCTGGCGGTTCTGATGTCGACCAATACATGGTTGGCATACAACTCGGCGCCGTTTCCCATCAATCACGGGCGGGAGCTGACAATGATGGGGACAGGTGGCCTTCCGACAACGCACCCTGACGCTGCGACCTACAGTGGCTATCGCGATCACCGCAACGGCCAACCGACTTACAAAATCGGGATGAAGTTGCCTTGGCCGGCAGCAGGTCCGAACAAGACCTACATCAACCAGTCCTACAGCCATCTGATGCGCGGTGAGCGTTTTCTGCATCTCTGGCTGGACCAGCACGGATACCATTACGACGTCATCACCGACCGCGACCTGGATCGCAATCCCGAAGTACTCGATGGCTATCAGGCAGTCGTCATCAACGGACACAGCGAGTACTGGTCGGCGCGCGCCTATGACGGACTTGACAGTTACCTCAAAGCCGGCGGCGACGCCGTTGTCCTCTCCGGTAACACGATGTTCTGGCGAGTGAGCTTTGACGAAACCGACGAGTTCATGGAGGTACGCAAGTACGGGACGGGAATCGGTGGACGCAAGCTCGCGCAGGTTGGCGAACTCTATCACAGTCACGATTTCCGCCGCGGCAGTCTGATGCGTTTCTGTGGTTACCCGGCCTGGAAAGTCGTCGGGCTAACGTGCATCGGTTGGGGCGGCGCGTTCAAGCCTTATCAAGTCGACCAGCCGGAGCATTTTCTCTTCAACACGCCTCATCAGGTTGGATTGAAAAAAGGAGATGCGTTTGGATTCATCAGTAAAGACATGGGCGCAGTAGGCCACGAGTTCGACGTTCGCCTCTCAACGTTGCAGCGTGCCACTGCGGACTCCGCCATCAAGGGCTTGGTTGAGCCCAAAGGGATTGTCACCGTCGCCAGCAGTAACGACCAGCGCCGTGTGATTAACTACAACGCCGAAGGACACAAGCCGCGGATCGGCGACGACCAGACGATCGCCGAGATCATCTACTGGGAGCGTCCGACAGGCGGTCGCGTGTTCCACACCGGATCCATCGCAACCGCCTGGGGCGTCTATCACGACGAACACATGAGCAAACTGCTCAAGAACGTGCTGCACCATTTCGGTGTCGAAGCCAGGCAGGAGACGCCCCGGCATTGAAAAACGCCTGACTCTAACGTTTTCTAGGTACCGGATCTTGCCAGATAGGCGAAGTCCTTCAGGCCCGGAGGGCCGGCAGAGTGGATGCCGGTGGCGTGACGGCGTGGCGGAATTCTGCCAAACGCTCAGCGAGCACCGCAGCTTTCTGCGACAATGGATCGCCGAATCGAATGACACGAGGCCAAATCGTTTGCGAGAGCGTCTCTCACCGGCGGCGGAGCCAACCTGAAATTGGGCCAGCATCTCGCCCTGCCAAAAGACACACCGCTGTGCAACGTTTGGCTGACGATGCTGCAGGGGCTCGGCATCGACGTTGAACGACACGGCGACAGTACCGGCGTCGTGAAGGAGTTGCAGGCTTAGGTCTGTCGCGTTGTCTGCGGATGCAAAGGTCGTTGTGCCGTAAAGGATAAAACCACACTAACACCATAACAAACGGCGGAATCATGAAAAGACGTACCTTGTTGAAGGGAGCTGGGGTTGCCTTACTGCTCCCTTGCATGGAGAGCCTGGGGCAAGTTGCGGACGGGGATTCGCCGCGCCGCCTGCTTACGATCGTGAATCACCTGAGCTTTTATCAGCCCGAGTTGATCCCGCAGACCGACGGCGCATTCAAGAAAGCGCCGCCGCTGCTGGACGAGTTGTCCGATCACTTTGATCACCTGAAAATTTTCAGCGGGATGGACAACCCGGCCGTGCAGAATGGTTTCGGGCACACGCCGTGTGTGGGCATTCTCTCCGGTTACTTCAACAAGCTGCACCGCAAGAACCGGCTGTCCATTGACCAAGCGGTAGCCGATCTGATTGGCGGCGACACGCGTTTCAAATCACTGGTGTTTCAGGCAGGAGAAAACCTCAACTTTTCTCAGATCGCCTGGGACAAGCACGGATTGCCGGTGAAACAGATCGACTCGCCTCGCAAGATTTTCAACCTGCTATTCCAGGTCAACGAAAACGAGAAGACGCAACAGCAAGTGCTCGCCGAAGACCGCAGCATTCTGGATGCGGTCCTCGCCCAGGCCAAGTCCATGGAGAAGCGTCTCAATGCAACCGACCGAGCGAAAATGAACGAGTATCTCACCTCCGTCCGAGAGGTGGAGCAGACCGTGAAACGTCGCGCCTACTGGGCCGACCGATCCAAGCCGCAGGTGGATTACGAACTCGAGGACTTCGACCGCAAGTCCGTGGATGACTACGTCGGCACCTTGCTGGACCTTGCCGTCCTTGCCTTGGAAACCGATTCGACTCGCGCGGTCACGGTACAGATTCCGTTCTGGGAAGGCTTCAAGGAGCCGGACCTCAGCGGTAACTACCACGACCTTTCCCACCACGGCCAGAAGCCGGAGAAGATTCAGAAGCTGCTCATGCTGGAGCACGCAATCCTGAAGCGGATCAACAATTCGCTCAGCACGATGAAGCAGCGCACCGTTGGCAACAGCTCACTGTTCGATCAGACGACCACCCTGCTTACTGCCTCGATGGGCAGCGCCAACTCTCACAATTTCGACGACTTGCCGGCCCTGGTGTTTGACGCCCGCATGAAGACCGCCGGCCACTGGCAAAAGACGGGCGTCCCAATGAGCAACCTGTACCTCGGACTGTTGCAGCAATTTGGGGCCGAACAAGACAGCTTCGGGGAAAGCACGGGAGCCTTCGAGGTGTTGTCATGATGCGGCTGGCTTGGGCAATGCTGCTGATGAGCTTTCTATGGCCGGGGACTGTCGGTGCGGAATCCAAATTGGAACAATTCTTTGTCCAACACTGCATCAAGTGTCACGGCTCTGAAAAGCAAAATGGCGAGGTAAGGCTGGACAAGCCCGTTGGCACGTTGTTCGCCGATCAGGAGTTGCTGGAGACCATCGCTACTGTGCTTGAAGCTGGCGAAATGCCGCCGGAAGAGGCGCCGCAACCCAATGACGACGCAGTCGCTGAGATCATGCAATTGCTGCAGAAGCAACTCCTCGTCCATCGCCCAGTCAATCCCCTCAAGCGGCTCACTCGCGCGGAATACACCAACACGATCCGCGATCTCTTCGGTGTAAATTTTGATTTCAGCGGCTTGCTTCCTCCCGATCACGTGGAGCACGGCTTCGACAAGTTTGGCGAGGCTCACTTGATGTCGCCGCACCAGGTCATGGCCTACCTCAAGACCGCACGCTTCATCGCCGAGCGGGTGTTGCCGGATGCCAAACCCACGACGAGGACGTGGGAATTCGATGTGCGACATTTTCACGGCAGCAAGAACTTTGCAACCGGCGGGGGCGGAGATTATCGCGATGGGGACGACTATGTTCTCACGGGCTTTCGCCCCTATCGAAGCAATTTGCATTTCTCCATCGATCCAGAGAGCCACGATCAATTCGTCATTCCTGCCTTCGGGGTGTACCGGCTCGAAGTGAAGGCGCGTTCGGAAAACTCCACGGAAGGCGAAATCATTGGGATCAATCTCGGGGACGGGCGTCATCCGACCAGCTTCCGGACTTTCCGCCGGATTCCTATGCCGCATGGCTCGCAAGGTTTTACGACCGAGCTCACTCTCCAGGCGGGCGACCAAATCGCCTTCACCTTCGATAGTGCCCGCGTGCCGGGTAGGAGTCTTGAAAAGAAACCACACAAGGGTCCCGCGATGCGGTTCTCTCATTTAAAGGTGACTGGCCCGTTGACGGAGCAGTGGCCGACCGCCGCGATGCAGGCCATCCTCCCCCAGCCGAACATGAAGCCGGGAGAGCTTGTCGATCACATCACGCTGTTGCTCACGCAGCGGCCGCTGGTGGCGGAGGATCGCAGAGCATTTGTCGAGATCGCGCGGACCCAAAAGAAGTCCGGTGCTTCGATGACCGCGACTGCCCGCAGCGTGCTGATCGCGCTGCTGACCTCGCCACATTTCATCTACAAGTCCGAGTCGCCTGAGTTAACCGATGTGCAGCGGGCCTACCGACTGTCGTATTTCCTCTGGAACTCCGGCCCGGACACTGAACTTCTCAGTGCGGCCACGTCCGGCGCCCTCGGCAAGGATCCATCGGCCCAGGTGGAGCGGATGCTCAAGGACGCCAAGGCCGGTCGCTTCATCGACGACTTTACTCGTCAGTGGCTGCAACGCGACAAGGTGGACGACTTCGGGCCGGACGTCCGTGTGTTCAAGAACGTGCGCCGCATGACGGTCGATTCCATGGGGCGCGAAGGCCGCGAACTCTTTCGGCACATGCTGGAGAAGGGGCTGAGCATGGAACACTTCATCGACTCGGATTTCATCATGGCCAACGACCGTCTGGCTCGATTCTATGGTTTGCCCGCAGTCCAGGGTGACGACTTTGTGCCAGTGAAGCTGCCCGAGAAAAGCGAACGCGGTGGGCTGGTGGCCCAGGCCGGTTTCCTGAAGCTCACCTCCACCGACTTCGCCACATCACCGATCCATCGGGGCTCGTGGATTCTCAAGAATCTTTACAACGAACGCATCGAACCGCCCGCCGACGTGTTGATCAACGAGCCGGACATCCGGGGTACCACCACCGTGCGCGAGGCCATTGTCAAGCATCAACAGCTTGAAAGCTGCTCGCGCTGTCATTCAAAGATCGATCCGCTGGGTTTCGCTCTGGAATACTACGACCCGGTTGGGCGCAAGCGGGACGAGTATCGCCACGTGGAAGAACTCCCTGCGGTTCAAGAAGGAACGACGTTCACGAAGAAACTCAAATTCACCAACGTCCCGATTGATGCCGCCATGAAACTTCCCGACGGCCGGGAGGTGCGTGATCTTCCCACGCTCAAGGCCGCGCTGATGGCCGACAAGCATCGCATCCTCAAGGGCATCATCGGAAAACTCATCAGCTACGCCCATGGCCGCGAAGTCACCCGGGCCGACCGTCCGCACGTCAACGCAGTGTTCGAGTCGATTGCCGAACAAGAGTTCTCGCTTCGCGCCGCCATCCACGCCATCGTCGCCCACCCCGCATTCGGTCGAAAGTAGAGATTCAATGAAACCACAGAAGCGGCGCTGGGATGATGAAGTCAGACGAACACAGGAAGGTACAAAGACACGAAGAATCGCACGCCCTTTTTTCACTGTCTGAGCGCTGACTTTGGGTCTTTGTGCCGTCCTGCAAGCGAATCCGCTTGAAGCGCGGCTGCCCGACAAACACCAGGCCTTTGGCCTTCCAGACGAAGGTAGATGTAGAAGGCAACTGGATGGTCCACCTTGATCCGCTCGTAACATCCAGTCAGGACAAGACGTTGCTTGTGGAACGAAACAATCGCATCGAACTCTCTGGTGTATTGGTGGGCGAAGTTTGGCTGTGTAGCGGCCAATCAAACATGGCTGATTCATTCAATTCGCTAAAGGATCGGTTTGTCGATCCTGGCGGACGGAATCGAGGTCGGTGAACTCGGATTAGACAGCGGCAATTCGTAACCGCCAGGGTCCATGCAATCTGCTACTGTTCGGTCTAAAAAAGTACTCGCCCGCAAATTCAATTGCTCATTCCACTGCCCAAACTTCGACCCCAGTGCTGGTGCACAGAGCGATCCTGTCTTTGGCTAGGCTGAAGCGTTTTACGCCCGCGTGAGTCCAGACTTGGCTCCCATCGGCAATTTTATAGACACCGAAATTTTCTTGCTTGTCGCGGATGATAAAGTGCCGATCGTCCAGCGGGTAAAGCTGCTGGTCGTAACCGCTCGGCGCAATTCGTTTTTGCCAAACGGGTTCCGATTCGTCGAATCTATAACAGCTAATGTTTCGGATATTGCTACAGATCCAGTGCCGTTTGTCCTGAGCGACGACTACCGCGAACGCGCGGTCGGCGTTCGATTTGACCTCCACACGAGTCTCTGGTTTAGCGAGGTCAAAGGTAAACAGCCCAGGCGTATAGTCCTGCTTCGCGACTTGCGCCAAGACGTGATTGTCGCTGAGCGCGACCAATCGTTTGAGTTTTCCGGATAGATCAGAACGGTGCGTCTCTGGCCAACCCTTTTGATCAGTGGAGCGACTCACCAACTGGTACAAGCCGTCTCCAACCTGCTCGGCCGTCACCAGTTTCTGTTGTCCTGGAAAGTGTTTGAATTGCCATTCCGACTTGAGCGGCCCCACCACTTCCTTTCCCGTGTCGACATCAATCGCATAGAGTGATCCCCCGGCCCTCACGAACAGAAGTCGATCATCATTCGAAAAGCGAATCGATTGAATGATGGCCGGATAATTCAGTTGGGCTCCGATCAGCCTACGCGTCGCTACATTCCGCAGTTGAACGGACTTCATGGTTACCCGAGTCGCGATCAAGTTGCCCTGTGAGTCGATGGCTGGGTTGATGATGGTGTCTTCGCGAAGCTCGTGGGGGATTGGCTCGCCAATTTGTCGGCCCGATTTCGCATCCCATAACCGCACCGAATCCCAGTCGGCGGTGAAAGCGACTTCCTTGTTGACAAATCCGACTTCGCCATCTCCGGATGTTCTAATCGGCGTTCCGATGGACGCATTTCCTTTGAGATCGAAGAGCTGGACCGTACAGCCGTAGAAAGCGGAGATCAGTCTTTCACCGTCTGCGGCAAATTCCACTTCACGCCCGCCCCTGAACCTGCGGGTGGGATCGTTCGGATCATCAAATCTCGCGACTTGACGAAATCTGAGCTGTGCGTCGGCCACCGAACAAAAAAGTGCCAACACGATCGCGGGCAGGAAGGATCGAGATGTCAACATGGCTGTGTCTCTTGCGGAGAGAACGGAAGTCACCTGTCGCCCCATCGACGACAAGCTCACGTATCGTGGCGGATCGCAATGCCGGTAGAAAGCGCCGCAGACGAGTGGCTATGGTCGCTGATGAAAAGGATAAAGGTCCTTTGCCATGGCTTCCGCATTGGTGTAACGGTCGGGAACCAGCGGTGCCGTTGCTTTGCGGATGATTCGCATCAGCGCATCGGGAATGGGATCGAGCGATCGGAGGACTTTCTCAACGTGAAGTCCGGTGGACTCGAACGCCGGTTTGGGTAGATCGCCACCCAACAATCGGATCAGACAAATTCCGGTCGCGTAAAGGTCAGCCGGGAATCCAACCGCTCGCGATTCTTTAATTTGTTCGGGAGCCATGAATGCCAACGTACCACGCATCGAACGTTCGTTGGTCAGTTGCGAAATCCCTGAATCGGCAACGATTTTTGCCAGTCCAAAATCGGCGAGTTTGACCTGCAGTCGATGCCCTTCACGGAAAGCCAGCAGATTCGAAATCTTTACATCACGGTGGACAATGCCTTCACTGTGTGCGTGATGCAAGGCTTGCAGCAGGCGCGAGATCACCCAGGATGCGGTGCGAATTCGGGCCTCCGGCTTGAGCGTCGTCATCACCCCAAGAAGGTCGATCGTTGGTAAATACTCCATCGCCAAAAAGGGTTGGTCGTCGTGGTATCCCATTTCATATGCCTCAACGATCCGAGGATGTTTCAGGCGTGTGATCAACGTACCTTCACGCAAGAACAGCGAGAGTTGTTTCTTGCTTGGTTTTCCACCGGCCCGAATCAGCTTGATCGCCACCGTTTCCCCCGACTCGTGTTGGACGCCGCGATAGACCGTCGCCATGCCACCCTGGCCGATCATTTCCAGCAATCGGTAGTCGGCAAAGTCACACGGAAGAACCTGCTGTTTCCCTGTGTCTTCGGCCGACCATGATAGATCGCCGTCGCCGGAATCAATCGTTTCCTCCAGGTGATCAGTGGCACCCGGACCTTTCGACCCGGGAGGGCGATGGAGAGTGTCTCGCGATTGATTGGGTAAAGCGTAGGGGGCAGCAATTTGAGTCTGATCCGGTTCCCGTTCCGAGACATCTGGAGGCATGGAAGACTGACTGCGCGAATCGACAGGCTTGGCCGCGTCCAGCAGAGACATCTGGAGTTCGGACTGCCCGATGGCAACGACATCGTCTGGACGCACCGTGCCCGACTGGACCGGCAAGCCATTTAACCGAGTCCCGTTGGTCGATTTGAGGTCGGTCACCCGCAGTTGTTTTCCATCGATCTCAACCTGGCAGTGAACTCCCGATGCCACTTGATCATCGGGCAGCCGCAAATTCGACGGTGCCTGACGACCAATGATGATCGGATCAAGCATTTCAACCGTCCATGACTCTCCCGAATGCGGACCTGAGATCACCTTTATCTGGACCGATGGGCGTTGTTGTGTCGGACTTAGCTCAATGGTTCGATGAGTCATAATAAGTCAATGAGGGCGCTCACTACTATGGCAGGCCCGTGTTCACTAAGGTGAGATCAAGTTGGGGGCTGCCAATCTAAGATCGGCTTTTCCCAGTCTGCGCAGCTTGGGTAAACACTAGAGTCTAGCAGGGTTCGAATTCGGCCGGGACGTTTCCGGGAAGATGCTCCTTCGATCGTCAGTTCGGAAATTCATTCCAACTAAAGCTCGTTTCGATGTTCCATCGACCGCCGTAGATCTCGATCGCCGCGCGTGACGTCATCGGAGGGTCGGTCGCGAAAGAACATTCGCCGCAACGGCTTCCATCGAGACCACGCACGGAGACCCATCGGATCGAGACCATGCCTTTTCCAATTGCAAAAACGAACTTTCACCCGGGAACCCAGTGCATCAGTATCGCCGATAAACCTGCCATCAGCTCGGCGGACGTCTTGTGGCAATCGTCCCTCGGATTGATTCTTGAGGTACTGTTGATTTTTGTGTTCTCGAGTAGATGGAAAAAGGCGACACATCGTCGTGAACCAGGTGCCACGAGATCGGGCTGCCATAACATTCTCGACAGACCCGCGTTTATCAGAAAGTCAACCAGCACAGCGGTCGCTATCACAAGTGTTGGGTGATTGCCGTCAGTTACGAGAGTCATGCCACCGCCGAGACGAGATCGAGCATCGGCCTACGTTATGACAGCCACCAAAGGATGCAAGTCGGTGCGGCCGAACAGTAAACTAGTTCGCTGTATTTCCCTGTCTTGCCTCTCATGGAATTGGAATTTTGCCTCCGGTGAGTTAATTTCACCACTTGAGGAGGATTCCGATGACCCGAAAACGCCGTTCCTTTACCGCAGCCCAGAAAGCTGAAGCGGTCCGCAAG
>WCIL01000024.1:0-147298 GCA_033042175.1 Phycisphaera sp. RhM | reverse complement strand
TCGCCATTTTGCTGCCGCAAAAGAAGAATGGCAAGCTGGAAGCCTACCCCACTCTTCTGCAGCAAAGCGATCTCGCAAATGCTGAACTCAACAGAAGTTTCACCACCAAATTGTCAATGATCAGTTGGCTCGGGGAGAAGCGACTTGCGTCGCTCGCCCTCACCAAGGAGGCGGAAAGATAGGGGCGGGTTCGCTGATTGGCAAGAGGCATCGGTGAAATTTCTGAAAATTAATTGCGAGGAGCGTTTTTTGGCAGGCTAATTGCCCTGGCCGCCGCGCCGCCCACGCATCACCCACGATCCGACTGCGTTTGCCCGGCAGACCAACTGACCCGGCTTTCGCCCCAAGACCAGCCCTAAACGCCTCTCCAGATGCGGTTCGGTTGAGGGAACTCCGCCACCGCGGCGACCCCCACGCGGACTGACTTGTTTAACCCGAAAGGCCCGATGATTGGAAGAGTCGCGATCACGTCAGTCCGATACCGAAGAAGCGGCATGCTCCGTTGGTCCCCCCCACCGCACACTCTTATTTCGAAGGTCGATTCTCGATGTCATTTACGCCTCCTTCTGCCGGCAACGGCGCGGATGCAGATCGCCAACTTGATGCCCTGATCTCTCGAATCCAATCCCTCACCGGTGGCGAATCGGTCGCGCCGGCTGCCAAGCAACAGCCACGGCCCGCCCAAGCCGCCGGCGGGCCCGGTCCGATGGCAACGAACCAAGCGGCGACAGGACAGACCGATCCCGGAGGCTCCGTTACCGGCGTCCCCCGTCCACCGGCACCTCCACCGGCACCTCCGGCGGCACCTCCGGCGGGACTCTCTGGCGGACCGCAGCCGGCTCAGCGGCCGACCGTGCCGCAGCGACCGGCCTCCCAGAATCCGACGCCAGGCGCCGGAGATGCGCCCGTGAGGCCGCAGGGCGGCCCCAGAACCCAACGCCCGGGACCTCTCCAGGGCGGAGCACCGGGCGCCGCCAAGCCGCCCCAACAGACCCGCCCACAACCTGCCAACCCGCCCGCCAAAGAAGCCTCCGGGGGGCCCAAGCAGTCGCTCGGCGGAGGCGTCGACATCCCTTCGGGCCCGCTGGGGTTCGAGCCTTCGCGCGACGAAGCCTGGCGACCGGTCGAGCCGGAAACGATGGAAAAAGCTGGGATCAATGAATCGATCCTGGAGGCGATTATGTATCGCTTTCTGCTGACCGCCGGTGAATCCGAAGGCCGCAAGATCGCCGACCAAGTCAAGGTGCCGTTCCGTCTGGTCGAACCGATTTTGACCCGCATGAAGATGGAACAGAACATCGCCTACAAGAATGCGACGGCGACCAACGATTACGTTTACATCCTGACGGAAACCGGCCGACAGATCGCCCGCAACCACGCCTCCGATTGCACCTATTTCGGAGCCTGTCCGGTTCGGCTGGAGGATTACATCAAGAGCGTTCGCTACCAAACGATCGAGGGACAGTATCCGAAAAAGGCGGATTTGGTCCGCGCGTTTAGCGACCTGCTGATCAACCCCAAGATGCTCAATCGCCTCGGACCGGCGATCGCCAGCGGCCGGGGGATGTTCTTGTTCGGTTTCCCTGGGAACGGAAAGACGTCGATCGCCGAGCGAGTCACCGGGGCGTTTGGCAAGTACATCTGGATCCCGCGCAGCGTCGACATCGACGGCGACGTGCTACGGGTCTTTGACCCGATGAACCACGTGCTGGCGATGCCCGAAGAAAACACGGGGTTGCTGGACATCGGCGGTTTCGACAAACGCTGGGTGCGGATCGAACGCCCCACAATCATCGCCGGTGGTGAATTGACGATGGAAATGCTCGAGGTGCTGTGCAACTCCGACACCAACATCAGCGAATCGCCCCTGCAACTGAAAAGCAATTGCGGCACGCTGGTCATCGATGACTTCGGCCGTCAGAAAATGCGCGTCGACGAGTTGCTCAACCGCTGGATCATTCCGCTGGAAAAACGCTACGACTTCCTCAACATGGCCAGCGGAAAAAAGATCCAAGTCCCGTTCGACCAGCTGGTAATTTTCAGCACCAACCTGGAGCCCAAGGATCTGGTCGACGACGCCTTCTTGCGACGGATTCCCTACAAGATCGAAGTCGAAAACCCGCCGGAGCAGGACTTTCGCAAACTGTTCGAAATCATGTGCCGGATCACCAAGGTGCCTTACAACGCCGACGCGATCGACTATTTGATCAAGACCCACTATTTGCCCGTCGGTCGCCCGTTCCGAAACTGCCAGCCCCGTGACCTGTTGCTGCAAGTCCGCAACTTCTGCCTGTACAACGATTTGGAAGTTGAACTGAAGAATGAGTACTTCGACTTCGCCTGCGACAACTACTTCTCGGTGATGTAACCGCAAGCGTTTCGTCTCGGCGATCACTGCCGCGGCGCGGTCACGATGCCCGAATTGGATTGCTGCCGCAGCCCGTCGGCTCTGGCGATGATCTCCTCCGACGCCGGGAGCGTCTTGGGGACCAACGTCACGTCGATGATGCGTTCGTCACGAATTTCGCCAGGCCACAGCGTTTCGGCGACAAAATCGATGCCCGGCCACTGGTACCAGGGCGGGTTGAATCGGCGACGGATCGTCTCGGTGCGATACCCGTCGGCCTCGATGCGGAATTCGCGAGTCCCGTAATAGACAAACGGGGTCGAAGCCGGTGACGCACCGATGACTTGGTTGTCGACCGACACCATCGCGCCGGGAGGATTGGTGCGAACCGTCATTCGCCGGCGGACACAACCTGTCGACGCCAAGCAGAAGCACGACACGGCCACGACAAGAAACAAGTGGCGATCAAGACGGCTGACGGGGATCGGCATGCGAAACAGGACCCAAACGGCGGACGGAAAGACAGACCCAAAAACGTAGTACCACGTTGGGGACCCGCTGTTCCAGGCCAATCTCGCCAACAACCGGGGCCTGTCCCCGAGCCACCGGGGTCTGTCGCCACGTATCCGGGGTCTGTCCCCAGGTATCCGGGGTCTGTCCCCAGGTATCCGGGGTCTGTCCCCAGGAATCCGGGGTCTGTCCCCAGGAATCCGGGGTCTGTCCCCAGGAATCCGGGGTCTGTCCCCAGGCAACCGGGGTCTGTCCCCAGGCAACCGGGGTCTGTCCCCAGGCAACCGGGGTCTGTCCCCAGGCAACCGGGGTCTGTCCCCAGGCAACCGGGGTCTGTCCCCAGGCAACCGGGGTCTGTCCCCAGGAATCCGGGGTCTGTCCCCAGGCAACCGGGGTCTGTCCCCGGCGGGATGGGACAGATGGGACGCAGGCGACCTATGCGTCGCACTTACTCTAATTACCCAATAACCCTCATCGGCCCTGTTTTGCCGAGTGGCGTTGTGACACCTGAAACTGTGGCATGGCTGGTTTGGCGCCTGCGGCGCGTTCGCGTGCCCCGCGCCGGCGGATCACTTGCGCAAGCGGATCACTTGGGCAGCGTCACGTTGTTGAACTGGGCGTCTTGCATGACCGTCTGGAACTCAAACGTCTTCAGGTTCAACAGCATCCTCGGCGAATGCGTTTGGAAGCCCTTGCGACCGTCCGGCCACGTCTGTCGCACGAAGGCGCTTTGGCCTTGGGTCCCTTGGACGTTCAGCCAGGATTTCTTCGACTCATACGACACCCGCGCCGCGGTGCCTTCGATCAATCCCCGCTTTTCGGTGTTCGTCCGTACGACGACGCCACCATCGGCGATCATTTCCCATGGCGTTGGCATGCCGGGAATGCGTCGTAAATCGGCCGGCGTTCCGGGTGAAACGCCAAATTTTAATTGTCGGCAATCCATCGTCATTTCACCGACGGCCAACCGTTCCATTTGCGCCACATCGACGACTTCGTCCCACGATGACACCTTTCGAACGCCGGTACGAACTCCGCCGGAAAATTCCAACGTCTCGTGCTTCAGGTCGCCGTGCATCGCTTCGCGGAACGTCAGGTGAACGCCTTGCAGCACTAAGCCGCCGAGATGGTCTGATTGGGCAGCCTCCGGAGCCAGGATCGAACTGTCCTGATCCATCAGCATCCAACCGCGATACCATCCCGGCCCCGTGCCCAACAATCGGCCGCCTTCACCGGGCGAAAAATCCAGACGGGCTGCGGCGATGACGTGGACGGATTGGGTGGCCAGATCAGCGGCGCGCTGTTCTGCCCGAACGACGACCGCGTGCTGATCGGTCTCAACAAGACTGACGCTGGAAAGCTCCGCCGTCGCCATGGAAGCCCGATCCATGAATTGAACCGGCTTGGCCAAGGTAATCTGCATTTCGCCGCCGTTCATACGAGCCAGCCAAGGATCGGAGCCACTGACGAATTCCGAGTCGATTTGAACGCCGCCGGTGAGCAACGCAGCTTGACCATCAAATTGCATGTTGCCGCCCCAACGGCAAAGCGGCGGTGACGTCCAGTCGATGGAAGAGACCGAAAGCGTGTCACCGCCCGCAGACGCGTCCACCGCAAGCGGCCCGGCAACCTGCGGCCCGGCAACCTGCGGCCCGGCAACCTGCGGCCCGGTGGGTTTCGACGATGCATCACGCGCGAGCAGCTCCGCGGGAACCTTCATCTCGCCGGCACCGGTCACTTGAACGACATTTTCACTGGGCCAAACCTTGATCATCGGGCCGACAAAGTACCCGTCTCCCATTCGCAACCGAGCCGGTGCGTTAGGCCCGCTGCCGAGTTGCAGGTAGTCCTGACCGGAGGCCTGCGCGACGGCGCTGCGTTGCATCCGCATCGTTTGGCCGGACATCTGGATCGGCAGTGTGGTCGCGCCGGCGTTGACTTGGTGTTCGATTAACACGTCGCCGACGATGCTGACGTCTTTCGGCTGAACCCCGGCCGGCGTGATCAACAATTCTGCACTGACGTGATCCCCCGACAGCTTGGGTCGTGGGCGAGCGACGGGGGAACGCAATTGCCTCGACAGATCACGCTGGTGGGAAGGGTCGGGCTGATTGACAAAACTGGCCAGCCCACCGGGCGAGGTCGCTGTCGGACGTGCGCCCTGTTGGCCAGGTGCCGGCAGAATCACACCACTCGCCTTTGCGGCCGTCGTTCGTTTCCCAAAATCAGCCGACGGCTGAAAAAACAGACTCAACCGATTCATGTTGGCGAGCAATTCGTTCGAATCGATCATGACCGATTCCAGCGCATGAAAGCTTTCCGGAAGTAAGGTCATGGTGCGTTTGAATTGCTGCGCCGGCTGAACGATCGACTCGGACGATTCCGGGTGACCGATTGATGAGGAGCCGCCGAACGAGTCGACGGGTTGTTCGACGTAATGTGGTTTCAAGATGCCTTCGACCGCTCCGGCACGGGCGATGCCGCCGTCGGACAATCGGGCGTGGATATCGCCATCGATCTGAAACCGCAACTTGCTCTGCTCTCGTTTTTCCTTGACCGCCGTCACGGTGGCCTGCCCCGTCGGCTGCAGCTTGAAGCTTTCCGTCCAGCTGACATCGCGGAGCATGATCCCGGCATCGTTGATGGAAACATGCCCTTGGCCACGGACATCGACCACACCGATCGTTTCCGGCGTATCGGGATCGTACTGGTAAGCAAAACGGTCGAGCGTGGCTTGAAGGTTTCCGCGACGGATCACGACCGGGTGGGCGCTGTCGGGTTCGGGGGCGGCATCGGCGATCAACAGCCCTCTGACGGCATCGAATTCAATCTCGTCTGCGGCAAGTTGTAAGTCATAGGACGTCAGTCGGATTCGGGCGGGACGACCGGTGGCATGCACGCGGTCAATCCAATCGAGCGGCCCGCGTCGAACGACGGAGCGGTTGGACGGATCACGCAAAATCAGGTCCACCGTGTCGCAGGTGAACGTGTCGATGGGCTGCCCCCGCACCGTCCGCACCATGGTGATCGAATCGCGCAACGACAGCCGATCGAGGGCAAAGTCGTAGATCAGCCCGTTCTTGCATTTGATCGAGATCTCGCCGTGATCGTCCGCCGCTTCCTTCGTTCCGATCCGTCTGGGCCGATTCGGGTCTTGGGCGGGGTCATTGAGCGGAATTCGCAGTTCTTCCAGATAGACCAGATCCATGCGATCCAACAGTGTCGACGGGACTTCGGCCTTGGTCGCGGACGATGCCGAGGCGGCGAGATAGATGGTCAAGTCGCTGCCCACCAATTCGGCGCCGGCGACTTGCATGGCGATCCGCTCGGTCGTCCAGACCTTTTGATTGTCGATTCGAACGTTGCGGGTTTGCACGGCCAGGGTGTCGCTGCGTTTGGTCGTGCCTCTCCGCTCGATTTCGACGTCGCCGATCATCCGTCCCATCTTGATCGGCGGCGCGCTGCCTCCCATCATGTCCAATGACTGTGCGAATTGAATTTCCGCACCCTCTTTCGCGGTCAGGACGATCGGCGTTGCGGCGGCATCGTCGGAAAGACCGCGACCGACGACGATGGTCAACGGCTCCAGTTTCCACTGGTCTTCGGAAATCTGGCGCCAGTTCTCGAACAGCAATGCACCGTTGCTGGTCAGCAATCGCTTGCAATCGCCCAGTTGCCATGCGTCGGCAGGAAAGAGATCCGCAAGGTCTTCCTTCAGATCGACGCGTTGGGTCGGCGGCCGAGGCTCCACGCGAGCGACATCGGGAACGGTCAACAGTCGCCGCGCCGCGGTGCGATACAGCCCGGCAGCGATCGACAGCACCGTCAGGGCGATCAAGTAATTTCGAACATTCCGACTGATCCACTTCACGCTGTTGCCCCTGTCGCAGACCAAAGATTCTTGGCACGCAAAAGGCGCTCGATCGTCTCGCGTACGGCACCGTGTCCGCCGCCGCTGGAGAGCAGCCAATGCGCGACATCACGTACGTCGGCCGCGGCGTCCGCCGGGGCGACGGCAAGACCGACACGCTGCATCACGGGGAGGTCCGGCAGGTCGTCGCCGATGTAACAAACCGACGAAAGTTCGCAGCCCCACTCCGGAAGAATCTGCAGCGCCCGCTGCAACTTGTCACCGCTGCCTTGGCTGACGTGGCTGATGCCCAGTTCCACGGCACGTCGCTCGACCATGGGGCTGTTTCGGGCGGTGATGATCCCGAACGGGAATCCGGCCTGCATCCACAGCTTGATGCCCAGCCCATCGCGAACATGAAATTGTTTGGTCTCCGCACCGGCCGAATCATAGATGATCCGACCATCGGTCATCACTCCATCGACATCCGACAGGATGCATCGAATCGGCTGGGCAACGGAAAAATCGCTGTCAGATGGATCGGGCATTCGAAACGGCCGGCCTAGGGTTTAACCGCGAAAAGGAATCGTCGACGGCGAGGAGTCAACGCCGGATTGGTCGCTGATTTCACCGAGCGTGATCAAATCGGTGATGTCGACCATCCCGATCGGCTTGCGATCAGAATCCACGACCGGTAGCTCGCTGATCCGAAGCTGACTGAGCAGCGCGATCGCATCACTGAGTAGCGTTTGCGGTGCGACACAGTGGGGGTCGAGTGTCATCTTGGCCTGGATCGGACCGTCCAACGCTTCTTCGCATCGCGACTCCAGCAATCGCGCCAGATCACTGTCGGTAAAAATCCCGGTCAGCTGGCCGGAATCGTTGGTCAACATCACCGCGCCGCTGCGGCGACCTGAAATCGAACACGAAACCATGCACTGGCGAATCGAGACGGACTGGTTTGCGACGCGACAACACGTCAGCGGCCGCATCAACTGGCCGACGTTGGAAAGCTTTCGGCCCAGCGCGCCGCCGGGATGGAACTTGGCGAAATCACGTGCGGAAAATTCGCGCAATTGACTGGCCAAAAGTGCCACCGCGTCTCCGACGGCCATCATCACCGTCGTGCTGCTGGTCGGCGCCAGACCGTGCGGACAAGCCTCGGCGTGGCGTCCATAGACCACCCTGCACGTCGCCGCCGCGGCCAATGGGTTGTCATCGTCGGCGGTAAACGAAATCAATCCGGATCCCTGTTGCCGCAATTGAGACGCGATCCGCGTGATTTCTTCGCTGCGGCCGGAATTGGAGAACGCCCAGACCAAATCGTCGCTTTTGACGCGGCCAAAGTCGCCATGGACGGCTTCGGTCGGGTGCAGAAAGTGGGCGGGGGTTCCCGTGCTGGCCAACGTGGCGACCAACTTTTTCCCCACCAATCCCGCCTTGCCCACGCCGGTGACGACGACGTTGCCCGTACAAGCAGCCGTCAATTCAGCCGCCGCGACCGACGATGGCCCGATCGCTTGGGCAGCCTGCGTCAGTGCAGTCGCCTCCCGGGAGATGATTTCGCGAATCGACCGGAGTCGTTCCAACAGTGTTTGTGGAACCTTCGGCGGCACGCCAAACTCGTCAGAAGTTGACTGTCCCGGAGTGCGATCTGACGGCAATGGCAGTGCAGCAGACACGTGGATCCTTCCCAAAAACGTGGTTCAGCCGGTTTTCCCTACCCGGCCCGCCGACAAGCGCCCCTCAACGGCACGCCCGATGACATCAGCAAATCCTACCCAAGATCCCCGAACCATTGAAAGGCCAGACTGGGAGGGGGTCGCGGTTCGCGGTTCGCGGTTCGCGGTTCGCGGTTCGCTGGCAGCTGTTAGCTGTTAGCGGTTAGCTGTTAGCTGTTAGCTGTTAACTGGCCGAATCCCATGATCCAATGTTCCCGTCACCCATTTTCTTGTCCTCCAGTCCCATTTCTCTGCTCTCTCCTTGTCTCCGTGTCTCCCCCTCTCCGTGTCTCCCTATCCCCTCGCTCCTCCGCTAGCAACCGCTCGATCGTCTCCCGCATCTGGGCCTCACCCGGCGTTCCCTTCCAGTTCATCTCACCCTGCCACCAACGCCGCAGGAACCCTTTCTTGTCGACCAAATAGACCGTCGGCCACATGGTGTTGGACCACTGTTTCCAATTGGCCGACTGGGCGTCCATCAAGACCGGGTATTGAATTTGTTCGGTCTGGAGTGCCGCTGCGACGCGATCGGCCGATCGTTCGGCCGCGGTTTCCGGCGTCTGGATTCCGATCACCACCAAGCCTTCGTCGGCGTAGTCGGTGTGCCAGCGGTTGTAGTGGGGCAGATTGCGTCGGCAGTTGATGCATTGAAACGCATAGAAATGCACGGCAACGACCTTGCCTTTCAAGCCATCGAGCGTCAGTGGGTCGCCCTGCAGCCAGCTCGCTCCTTCGCTGGTCAACTCCGGTGCGGCGGGATACATGCGATTGACGGCTGCAAAGTTGAACGCTGGCCCGGTCAACGAACTGAGTGTGCGTTTCTGCTGGTTCGTCAGCGCATCAACAAGTGCCTTTTTCTCGTCCGCTTTCGCCTTGTCGATTTTCTTGGCGGCGGCGGCATCCAACGACTGAGCCTGCGACTGTTGCTGGACGCCTGCGACGACGCTGTCCGTTTTCGCAAACACCTCGTAAAGCGATTGACGGGTCGTCGACGACAACCCCAACGCGGTGGCGGTTTTGTCGCGAACGATCATTCGGGTCCCGAGAGCCTGGTTCTGCAGCTGGTCCAGACGCTCCAGTTGTTTCGAATCCAGGATCTCGGCCAAGGCATTGGCCAATTGTTCTGACAATCGATCGATCGTCTCGATCCGTTCTTGGGCCGGGCGGATACGGACGCGAAACCAAGGCCCATCGATCGGTTCCAGTGCGGCGAAAACTTGGCGGACCTGATCTTCCGAAAGGTTCAACTCTCGATGAACCGCATCGTCGCGGATCATTTGCAGCAGCACCGGTTGGATTTCCGGCGGGGCGGCCTGGGCTGGCAACGCGGGTGCATCGAAGGCGATCGCCAACAAGAACGCGACCACGACGAGAGATTTGTTGAACATTTACGTTGCCATCGACATCTTGGCCTGTTGGATCGATTTTTCCATGTCGGCGAACATCTTTTCGGCGCCTTCTTTAAAAACACGTCCGATCAGCAAATCGGTCAACGTCCCGCGATGCTCGGGGTGTTCTTTCATGAAGCGGCCGATGCTGAATTCTTTGGTGTAGAACGCATGGACCAACTTTCGCACCCACATCGCCCCTTGTTTGAATTCGTCGGCCCAAGCGGCCAGTCGTTCGCCGGACAGATCGTTTTCTCGGAAGCCTTGCACGACGGCGTCACCGGCTCGCACGCCCATGTCGAGCGCAAAGTAGACACCGGAGGAATAAACCGGGTCGATGAACCCGAAGGCGTCGCCGACCAGCACCCAACCATCGCCGGCGTGTTGCTTGGTCATGTAAGAGAACTCTTTGGCGGTCCGCAATCCGCCCAGGCGGGTCGCCGGTTCCAATCGTGGCTTCAGTCCCGGACAGCGATCCAGTTCCTCCGCGTAGACCTGTTCGGGAGTCCCACGGCCCTTGAGCAAATAGTCGTTGTCGGAGACACAGCCGATGCTGGTGATGCCGCGGGAGAGCGGGATGAACCAGAACCAAGCGTCCTTGGATTCGGTTTGCAGAATGATTGTCGCCCCTTCGTTGTCGCCTTCGTCCCGCACGGCGTCACGGTAGTAGCCCCAGATTGCCGCTTTCTTCAGATCGGGATTGACCTCTTTCAACCCCAGCTTGTTGGCGATGAAAGATTGTTGCCCGGTTGCATCGATGACGACCTTGCAATCGATCGGCTTGGATTGGCCGGATTGATCTTTGACGACGACGCCGATCGCTTTGCCGGCATCATCAAAACGCACATCGGTCAAACGGGTCTCGTCGTAGCAATCGGCACCGAGCTCGGCCGCCCGATCGAACAGCATCTTGTCGAATTCACTGCGTTCGACCTGCCACGTGTCGCTGCACTCGCGTTCGTCGTGCTCGCGAAAGAAAAACGGTGCCGATTCACTGCCACGGTGGGAAACAAATTGCACACTCTTTTTGACCTGCCATCCCGCCGAACGAATCCTGTCGGTCAGCCCCAATCGTTGCAATGGCCAAAAGGTTTCCGGCATCAGCGACTCGCCGACGTGAAATCGGGGGACACGCTCCCGCTCAATCAGCAGCGTTTCCAGCCCGGCTTCGGCGGTAATGGAAGCCGCCGACCCGCCGGCCGGCCCTGCACCAATGACAACACAATCGTAGGCAGACTTCATCTTCGTTTTATTCGTTCAACTGAAAGTAATTGGGCGGATTGACACTCAGTGCGCTCGGTTTGATCGAGCCGATCCCGCGACGGTGTTCTCGCCGCAAGTGTGTAACACCTACTTGCCGTCGGAAAACCGCAGCTTTGTCGGATCCGCAACGATCTGCGTGCCAGTTTAGCAACTCGAACAGTGGCGGTCGCGTCGTCGGAGACCGATCAGAGGCATCGCCAAAGCGTGGCCAAGCCTTGGAATCCACCCTTTTGGCAATGGTTGAGACGGTGGTCGGCCCGCCAGCAGACGGACGGACCGCACGCCGCGGGGCGTTTCATCCAGACATGATTCCCCACAGGCGGGACCAGGCACCCCACGAACGGTCTCAGCTTCGTTACGATCTGCGTATCAAATCGAACCAATCACGCAGGGAATCAGCGGGATCCGGCCATGGGGCAGCAGAAGAAACGCAAAGAAAAACTTCTTCAACTCTTCAAAACACTCTCGCCCATCAGTGCATTTTCGAAACAACAGGCGCGGGAGCGGTGTGCCGACCTGACCCCGCAATTCGTCTCGTTGGCACTCAAAGACCTGGTCCGCGAAGGGATTTTGGATCGTTATGAATCGTCCGACCAGGAGACCTATGCCTGGCGGAACGCACAGGTCCGCGTCGATCCGTCGCATTGGATCGAACGCCAAGTCAGCGGCAACCAGGTCACGGCGCAACCGGAACAGGAACGACCGCGGGAACGGTTGCTGTCGTCCGGCGCCGAGACGCTCAGTGATGCCGACCTGTTGGCGATCTTGATCCGGGTGGGGGTAAAAGGCGAATCCGCGATCGAAGCGGGAAAGCGGTTGTCCAAGACGTTTTCCGACAAGCTTTCCGATCTGCGACGCAGCGGCAAAGACGAATTGCGAAACATCAGCCCGGCGATCACGGTGACCAGCTATGCCGCGATCATGGCCGGCATCGAACTGGGACGTCGCGTGGCGCGGCATGAACAACAGCATCGCCGGGCACACGCTCCGATCACCAGCACCAGCGCGGCGGTGGAGTATTGCGACGACGCGTTCAGCGGGCTGGCGATCAGCGGGGTTCAAGAGGAATTCCATATCGTCACGTTGAGCACCAAACACCTGCCGATCAACACGCATCTGATCACACGCGGCACGTTGGACGCGAGTCTGGTGCATCCGCGCGAAGTCTTTCGACCGGCCATCCGCGATTCCGCTTCGGCCGTCATCCTGGTGCACAATCATCCCTCTGGGGATGCGACACCGAGTCGCGAGGATCACCAAGTGACCGATCGAATGACCGAAGTCGGAAAGCTATTGGGGATCACAGTGCTGGACCATATCGTCGTCGCCTCGGAGGGGTCGGTCAGCATTCGAGAATTGGCGTGAGCCCCACTCGGAGAACGGCTCGACAACGGCTATTCTGTCCGCCCTCCAAACACGATTCGTTTCCGTAGTGGACGCGGCATGTGATGCCGCTTGCGGACGCGATCGCACGAGCCCCGTTTCTTCATGAAATCTTAACGACCATGGATCCTCGCCAAGCATTCTCTGATCGGCGTTTCGGACCTGCCCTGGGACTGTTGATGGCCTCGCTGGCATCACTCGTCACGTTGACCGCCGTCGCCTCGGCCGAGCAGCCGACGACTGGCGGAACGGCCAGATCACAACCGGCCAGATCACAACCGCCGGCGGCGGGCCGGGGGGACATGATGCGTGCGTTGCAACAGCGGGCGGCCGATACACAAACACCCGTGTACGGTCATTGGGGCCTGGATGCGACCAAGTACAGCAGTTGGAACGAACACAGCAACCGCTTGGTTCCAGTTTACACCTTCGGTCTGACACTTTCGGACTGGCGTGATCGGGGCAGCCTGTACGCCGACGCCCAACGATTGAAACCATTGGAGCGGTCTTCGGCGGCCAGTTCGATCAATCCGACCGCGATGTATTTTGATCAGACCGATGTCTATCAGTTGCAGCGAGCGGCCATCGACGCCGGTTACAGCAACATCATCTTGTTGGTGTTCGACGGAATGGATTGGCAAACCGCACGGGCCGCGGCCATCTACAAGACCGGAGGCATCGATTATGAATCGGGCCGCGGCACCGGGTTGGCGTTTCAAACCGACCGACGCACGCTGACGGACTACGGATTGATTTCCACCAGTTCGGCCGCCGATGAAGCGACGATCGATGTCGATGCGCAACGGGTTCTCAGCGTCAGCGACCAACCGTCTTTCGGTTACGACGTCAGACTCGGGGGCCGAACGCCATGGAATGAACGCAACGGTAGCGGGTACTTGATCGGCGCAGATCTTTCGCGGCCGCATACCGTGACCGACTCCGCCGCTTCGGGGACCAGCCTGTGCACCGGCATCAAGACGTACAACGGTTCGATCAACGTCGCGCTTGATGGATCGCAAGTCGTCCCGCTCGCGCGTGAGCTGCAACGCGACCAGGACTTCATGATCGGCGTGGTGACCAATGTTCCCGTCAGCCACGCGACTCCCGCGGCGGCCTACGCGAACAACGTTTCACGCAAAGACTATCAAGACCTCGCCCGTGACCTGATCGGGTTGCCTTCGGCGGCCCATCGCAAGGATCCTTTACCAGGGGTCGATGTGCTGTTGGGCGCCGGCTGGGGTGAACACAAGGACGAAGACGCGCTGCAAGGCGCAAATTTTGCCAAGGGCAACCGGTACCTGCATGAAGAAGACATGGAGATGGTCGATCTGCGAAACGGCGGCCGATACCGAGTCGTCGAACGCACGGCGGGGAAATCGGGTCGCAAGTCGCTGCGCCGTGCCGCCCAAGCCGCGGCGGACAACCAGGAACGACTGCTCGGATTCTTTGGAACCCGGGGCGGCCATCTGCCTTATGCGACCGCCGACGGTGGCTACGACCCGGCCGCCGATGTTGGGGACGCGGAAATCTATTCCGCAGCCGACATCGACGAGAACCCGACGCTCGCCGAAATGACCGAAGCGGCGCTGCTGGTGTTGGAACAGTCGATCGACGGGTTTTGGTTGATGATCGAAGTCGGTGATGTGGACTGGGCCAACCACGCCAATAACCTGGACAACAGCATCGGCGCCGTGCTGAGCGGTGAAGCGGCGTTTGTCAAAGTGATGGACTGGGTCGACGAGAACAACGCCTGGGACCATACCGCGGTCATCGTCACCGCCGACCACGGTCATTACCTGGTCCTGGATCATCCCGAAGTCATCGCCGCGGCGGGACGGAGCGAGACGGCAAAGGAATTGGCCGAAAAATAGGCAGCTGAAAGAGGCATCCGGAATTCCGCCGCTGAACAACTGTTAGACTGTTGCGTTGGTTGAAATCTGAGCGACGCAAACGTGAGCGGTGAATCGAGGTGGACGTAGAATTCCGGTGCCCCCAATGCGCCAAACGCTATAAAACCAGCGACGCGCATTCGGGAAAGAAGACCCGATGCGGCGGCTGTGGCGAAACGATCGAAGTCCCGTTTCCGCCGCTGGAGATCCCGGACGAAGTGACCGACGGCGGCAGCACGGTTTATCGCCATGAAGCGAGGTCGCGTGAGTTTGAATTGGCGATCGGCGACAGCGAGAACATTGAACGTGTCGAGGCCCATATCGCCGAACACCTCGGCGAGGTCGACAGCGTCTGGCATGAGCTGATTTCTGATCTGGTGCACATCGACGTGCACTGGGTCAAACCGTCGCCGGAGCGTCCCTTCCACACGCTGATCACCACCGGCATGAGCGATCGTCCGATGTCGCCGCCCGAGGGTGCCGAAGAATTGGCCTACGCCGAGTTGATGCTCTGCCTGCCGCCGGATTGGAAACTGGACGAACAATCGCTGAGCGACACGACCAACTACTGGCCGATCCAGTGGCTGAAATTCTTGGCCCGGTTTCCGCACGAATACGAGACCTGGTTGTTTGATGGTCACACAATCCCCAACGGAGACCCCGCCGACCCACTCGACCCGAGCGTCGACTTCATCGGCTGGTTGCTGACGTTCCCATCGACGACCAACGAAGCGTTCATTCGACTGAAGATCTCTGACGAAAAGTCCATTTACTTCCTCGCCGCGATCCCACTGCTGCAGAACGAAATGGATTTCAAACTAAAATACGGCACCGAAAGTCTGTTGAAACGTTTTGACAAGGCCGGCTACAACGAAGTCTTGGACGTCCATCGCAAAGACGTCTCGAAGAAACGCTTCTGGTTATTTTGACTCCGCCCGCTACACCCACACGATGCTGACACGACGACAACTGCTGGCAAGCTGCGGCACCGGACTGGGATCCTTGGCGCTCTCGGACCTGCTGGCCCGAGATGCTACGGCGACCGGATTGCATTTTCCGGCCAAAGCCAAACACGTCATCCATTTGTTCATGAACGGTGGTCCCAGCCAAGTCGATACGTTCGACTACAAACCGCGTCTGAACGATTACGCCGGCAAGACCGCGCCGACGGGGACGCTGAAAACCGAACGCCCCACCGGCAACGTCCTGGGCACGCCGTTCAAGTTCAAACCGTATGGACAGTCGGGGATTCACGTCAGCGAGTTGTTCGCCAAAACGGCCGAACACATTGACGACATCTGCTTGATTCATTCGATGCGCGCCGATGTCCCCAACCACGAACCGTCTCTGATGCTGATGAACACGGGCGAATCGCGTTTGGTTCGCCCCAGCGTCGGATCTTGGCTGACCTATGGCCTGGGCAGCGAAAACAGCAACCTGCCGTCGTTTGTGACCATGTGCCCGGGGGGCTATCCGATCAAGGAGTCGCAGAACTGGCAGAACGCGTTCTTGCCCGGCAAATACCAAGCGACCTATGTCGACACCAGCCACCGTCAAGTCGACCGGTTGCTGGAGAACATTCGCAGCGAGTTGGTTGCGACGACCGACCAGCGTCAACAACTGGACCTGCTGGCGAACCTGAACCGCCAACACGCCGCGTCCCGGCCCCATGACGAACGGTTGCAGTCGCGGATCGAATCATTCGAATTGGCCTATCGGATGCAGAGCGAAGCGGCCGACGCGTTCGACGTCACGCGCGAACCCCAGTCGGTCCGTGACGAGTACGGCGACGGTGACTTTGCGCGGCAGACCCTGATCGCGCGACGGTTGGTCGAACGCGGCGTTCGCTACGTGCAGCTCTACACCGGTGCGGGACAACCGTGGGACAATCACGACGATCTGGAAAGGCAGACCGCAAACTGGCCCAGCAGGTCGACCAGCCGATCGCGGCGTTGTTGGCAGACCTCAAACGCACCGGACTGCTCGACGAAACGATCGTGATCTGGGGAGGCGAATTCGGCCGTACGCCCGTCGTCGAGATGCCTCGCAAAGGCACCAACCAAGGCAAGATGAACGGCCGTGATCACAATCACTACGGCTTTACCGTGTGGATGGCCGGTGGCGGTGTCAAAGGCGGACAAACCGTCGGGGCGACCGACGAAATCGGATTCCAGGCGGTCGAAAATCGTGTCCATGTCCACGACCTGCACGCGACCTTGTTGCGGCTGATGGGGCTGGACCACAAACGATTGACCTACCGTTACGCCGGACGCGATTTCCGTCTGACCGATGTCCACGGACGGATCGTGGACGAAGTGCTGGCGTAGGGGATGCAGTGGGATAGGCTTCCAGCCTGTCAATCCGAAGTGGGATAGCCGACAGGCTGGAAGCCTATCCCACAATGTCCCTACGGCAGCACTTCGACGGTGATCGGGTGCGAGGCCAATCCGCCGTCGACGCCGGCGGTCAGAAAGAACGAGCGTTTTCCGAGCACGGCGGTGGGATCGGCGGTCACAAAAAACTCTCGCTGCGACGCGCCGGCAACGATCAACAATCCGTTCAGTCCGATGTTGTCGACGTAGACACCCTGGCTGGCGTTGCGACCGGATTGCTCTTTGCCGAACGAAACTTCATTCTCAAATCCGTCTCGACGCTGAACCAACACGCGGGCCGAAACCGTCTCGCCCCGCCGCACTTGCAGCGTCCAATTTTCGTGGGCGGCGATCTCGGCATCGACGGGTTTGATGATCGGGACGACCTGGGCCGGGCTGGAATCGAATTTCAATTTCCCCGGCGATCCCGCCTGCCGCTCGACGCGAGTGGCGTTGATCATCGCCGATGCGGTCAGCGTCGGTTCGATCTCGCCATCCCAGCCTTCTTCGTTGGGGTCCGCCCAAATCACTCCCGTAGCGAATCGTTGACCGGCTTCGACCGTGAGGGGGAAATTGCTGACCAACCGATCCGGCAGCCCGTTGATTTCGAATGTCACGGCGCCGTCGAATCCATCCAGCCGATCGATCTGGACTTGAAATTCGCGTCCGGTGCCCGGATGCAGCGGTTTGCTGATGGCTTTGGTCGTCGGTCGGAATCCCGGTCGTGCCGGGCGGACGGCCAACCGATACCCGTACGCCGAACCGCCTTCACCCCGCGTGTCACCAATGCGAATGGTGTACAGCCCATCGGCCGGAGCGGTAAACAACAACCGACTGTTCTTGCCCGCCAGTCGTCGCGGGTCGTCGTCGTTTTCATAGTACACATCAAACACGGGCAATCCGTTGGCCAATGGTTCGGCACCGGCCGGCAACGGTCGGACGATGTAGGCCGGTTCGCCGAGCGCGTGGGTCGTGCCGCTGGTTCCGAAATACGTCCAACGATTCCCTTCGCCAGGATACACATTGAATCCCGAATCGGGACCGCGCGGATGCATTTGCAAACGCGTCACTTCACCGGCCGCATACAGGTACTCGCCGAGCTGCATCTCTTCCCAATTGAACACACGAAAGTCGCTGATCTGCTCGCTGTCTTTACCCCGAAAGGTGAAGTACGAATCACGCACGGCTTGCAACCGGACCCTCAGGACGGGCTCGCCAGCGGCGTCCAGCACGGTGACGATCGGGTCGAGACGGCTGTCCGTTTCAGCGTCCGCGTCGATCGCCCAGACTTCGCCCTGGTGTGCCGGCCAGCGATACAGATCCACTTCACCGGCCTGGCCGATTTGTCCCTTGATCGACACGTTGCGGTCGACATCCAGGATGCCGGCGGAATCCGCCACGGCATCGGCCTTTGTCAGTGTTTGACGTAACGTTGATTCGTCCAGCGAAATCGCGTCGCCCAAGTCCATCCAGACGGGCTGCAGTTCATGTTCCGAGCGGCTCGTGTTCTGCGATTCGATCGGCGGCAAGGGGCGGGAGACGACTTGTCCGTTCATCATCGAGATCACCACCTCTCGGTTGTCTGCGGTGATAAAAAGATCGGTGCCCGATTCCGGAAGCGACTCCAGCGACGCCACCGGTTGCCAATCGGACATGCGGACCCGTTTGACGCTGCCGGATTCCGAGATGGCAACAAGCGATTGGTCGTCCGGAGCGATGGCGAAATTGACGACCGGGGTCTCGTCCATGAATCGGGTGGCCACCAACGGGTTGATTCGCGGCGTGCGGGTCGACCGCAATCGCCAGGCGCGGAGTCGATTGTCGGCACTGACCGCCACGATGTGTCGTCCGTCGTGTGTCACTGCCACGGCAAACACTTCGCCTTCGGGCTGGCTGAGCGTGTCCAGTCGGATGCCTTGCTCGACGTTCCACACCTTTACCGTTTCATCGGCACAGGCGCTGACCAAGACCGTACTATCGGGCGAGAACGCCAAGTCAAAGATGGCGCCGTTGTGTCCGGTCAAGCGTCGAACCACATCGCCGGATGCGACATCCCACAGAACAATCGTTCGGTCGTAGCCCGCCGTCGCAAGCATCGTATCGTCGGGCGAGAACACGGCGGCGTAGAGTGTGTCCTTGTGTCCGACAAATTCTCGAATCAGGGCTCCCGATTCGGTGTCGTAAATCGCCGCGCGACCGTATGCCCCCGTCAGCCCGGACGCGACCAGCAACCGTGTCGCATCCGATGCGAACGCGAGCGAGTTGACCTTGCCCAGCTGGTCATCGGAAATTTCTGTCGTCGGATTCGAGTCCCGGTCGCCGACAGCGTGCCGGATTTCGATGCGTCCATAAGACGCGCGTGCGGTCACCCGCCCATCGGGTGCACGGGCAATCGCAGTGATCGGAGCGACCAGGCCTGGCGACGGCTTGATCGAGGGCGTGCGCAGCTCCCGTTTGACCGGCACTTCACCCTGGGGTCCGGCAGCGCCCTGTTCGATCCATCGCGTCAGGATTTCTAGTTCACGTTCGTCGGGGCCGTCGGAATCATCGGGCGGCATGACGGGTTCGACTTCGCCGCGGACCATCATCAGCAAGCGGCTGCTGGCTGGGACGCCCGGGGTGATGGCGACGCCGGTTTCGCCCCCTTTCATCAGACCGACGAAATCCTCCATCACCAAGCCGCCTTGCGGGTCGTCGGCGCTGTGACAGCCGACGCAGTACTTTTCCAGGATCGGATAGACATCGCGTTGAAAGTCAGCCGGCTCGGCCGCCCGCGCAGGCGGAAGACCGCTACAGAGCACAAAGACGATCGCAGCAACGAGGGTTCGCAGTTTCATTTCGTCGGCTTCATTTCGTCGGCGAAGGGTGGGAGAGGAAGGCGAGCAGCGGTCCATTGTAACCGTCCAACGGTCCGGCACCGAACACCGCCTCGTTTTTTGCCCAAAGGGCATGGATATCCCTAGCCTGGGGCAAGCAAACCGAGCATTTGCGAGGGTTGCGCCGCCCCAGCAACCGCATCGCAATGAGGTTCAATTTGGCCAACGGCCATGCACAACTGTAGGGGAGTCTATCGGCCGGAGCAGGCCCCTCGCGCCGACGTCGCGACATCCACTACCCGACACGGCCCTCGAATGCCGATCGGAGACGTCGATAGACGGGCCCGGCCGCTCGCTGCGGAGAGCGGTTGATCGAGTTGGCGAACCAGATCCCGCAACTCGTCCCCGTCAGTAAGACTTCTTCTGCGACGGCAAGTCGTTCGCGCGAGATCCGTTGCTCGCGCCAAGTGATCCCGATTTCGGACGCCAGTTCGCGGATCACTTGTAGCGAAACGCCGCTGAGAATCTGATCGCTCGGCGGACACACCACGCCGCCCGCGTCGACGATCAGCAGGTTTGCGATACTCGACTCGGTCACCGTGCCATCGGAATCGACCAAGATGCCGATCGCGTCGGGGTCCGTCTGTCGTGCCTCTCGGTCGGCCAGGTAGTAGTGCAGTCGACAGCGCACTTTGATGTTCCGCGACCAACACGCGCTCGGCGGTTGCTGGACGGACGTGACGACCAGGGGGCTGCCGGATCGTGTTCGCTGCTCGATCAATGCCGAGTCGATCGGGTACAGATCGATCACAAGGGTCGGTGAATCGGTCGTGCCGGGTGTTGCGAACCATAGCACGCCGAATTCTTGTTGCGTCGTTAACCACGCCCCGTTCCGCGCTATCGCTTCGTCAATCAATTGCGACAGCGATTGGCGTGACGGAAGTCCGGTCAGACCAAGCGCCTCGGTGGTGCGTTGCCAACGATCCAGGTGCCGGTCGAGTTCAAACAGCCGGCCGTTGTAGGCGCGGATGCGTTCGACGGCTGTCACGGCTTGGGTGACTGCGGGGTCTCGCGACGACAAACACACGTCGTCCGCGTTGCCCCATGATCCGTTGTGATACGCCAGACGCGTGTCGCCTGAATCGACCGGATGCGTGAAATCAGAAACTGATTCGTCGGATTCCATTGATCAGCCTCGCCATGTCGACTCCGGCGTTGCAACCGCCTTGATAGTAGTCCATTTCCGAGTGGCGAAGTTTGACGATCGAGGCACAGTCGCGCGATCGGACCGGCAATCGCGTGCCGTCGACACGATTCGCAAAGATGGTCGGCCCGCTGTAACCCAGTGCCGTGTCGCGGCGAATTTTCTCCAACAACCAATAGCGTTTCAACACCACGTCGCGTCGGTTGTAGAGCAACACGAGTTCGTCCATGTTCTTGGTCGCAAAAGAGTGGTAGCCGTTACCGCCGAGCCATTTCGACTCGATCGCGGGCGCCACCAAGCCGACACGAACGTTTGCACCGGTCAACGGAGGCTCGGGCAATTGTCGCCCCGAAAGGGCGCCCCCGGCCAACGCGTGAAGTGCGCCGGTGGTCACTCGTGCCCCGAAGCTGTATCCGATCATCGCCATCGGCACCGAAGCCTGGACATGATGACGCAGAAACGAAGCGAGGTACAACCCTTGTGCGTCACAGCGATCTGCCTTGAGTCGAAAATCCTTGACACCGATCATTTCCTTTTCGCTCGGCCAACTGTAGATCATCCAATCGATCGGACCGCGGGCCCCACGCATCCGAATCCGGTTTCGAATCATGGCCGATCGATTGACGACTTCGCACACCGGCATGCGGTTGCCGTGGACATAGAACACGACGGGGCGTTCGGGCGAAACGGATGCCAGATAGTCATGCTGATCGATCTCGCAGACCGCTCCGCCATCGATGCGCCACATCCGAAAGGGAATTTCGACCAGCGAGGCCCGACAACAATCCGAGGTGAGGTGACGGGTCGAGACGAGAAAGACGCGATCGTCATCACAAACGCAACAATCACTGGCGGCGAGAAAATCGGCCACCGCCGCTTCATCACTATCACAGTTGGCGGCGATCGCGGCGAAAGTTTCCGATTCGTTCGCTTCGCCACCGTTCGGTTCGGAAAGGTCGACCGAGGACTCGACGACATTGACAATCACTTCGTGGTCGGTTGCCGCGGCATGATCGCCCATGCACGCAACGGGCAGTGCAACGGGCAGTGCAACGCACACGAGCGACACGAAGATTCGGATTGACGGGAACATCCGCATCATATGGCTTGAGGTGGGATCAAAGGCGGGTGGGTGAGAACTAGCGTCTGACTGGACGCAACAAATTGTTGCTGAAAAAAAACGATGTTGCGTTTGCACATCATTCAGAGCGTCCTAGTTTTGTGTGGTTCTCGATCCGAGACCAACGAATACGCTCCCTGTGCATATCGCGGAATCTCCAATGAACAATCGTATTATTCTAGTCGCAATGACTGTCGCTGTCGTAACGACGACTTCGGGCTGCACCCCGTTCCGAAACTTCTTTTTCGGTCGCGGAGCCAAATGCGGTTTGTGCACGCGATTGGCCACCCCGCTGCGGCGGCAAGGTCCCCTGGCAGCGGCCCAGCCGACCTGCAACCACCCCCTGGCGGCCCAACCCCGATATGCCCCGCCGGCGGCCGGCTATGGATGCAACCCCGATCCCTGCGCCACCGGCTATGCCCCGGCGGCCCGAACGATGAGCGCCTACCCGGCCGATCCGTACTGCTGCACCCCCGCCAACGGTGTGGCCCAAGGCGGAATCGTCAACGGCCAGGGCTACGTTCAACCGTATAGCGGCGTTTGGCAACCCGCACCGACCGATGCCCAAGGCTACCGGGCGAACTACTACGGATACCCCGACGTCGGCTACCGAGTCGACGCCGATGGCGACCGAATCATCTATGAAGAACCGTTGCCGCCCGGTGCCAGAGCGGTCAACTGATCCGACATTCCCTATCGCACGAGACGCAAGCGGGTGAGACAGGCACGGGGAGACTCACTCGTTTGCGTTTCGTGCATTTCATCGTTCAACGCACCGAGTAGGCTATAAGTGCCTCGCTGAACACCATTCCCTCTCGCCGGCAACGCAATGCGACCAAACGAATCGATTCATCGACGACACTACCTGAAGCAGTCATTGTTGCTGTGCGCCGCCACCGTCGGTACATACGAGATTGCTGCGACGTCGCCGGCCTACGCCCAATCGCTTGTTTACGAAGAACAGCCCGTGACGCACTGGCGGATCGGTCTGGTCTTGACCACACCGGTGACCTGCACCAACGTCCTGGCCACCTTTCCCGTGCCCACCGACTGGCCCGAACAAACCGTCACGGTGCGGAATCAGAACATCGCCCCCCAGGTCACGCGTTGGGAAATCCGCGAGCTGGGAGGTGGAACGAAACAGGTCGTCTTGCAAATGGCGCGTGTCGCTGCCGGATCCACCGCCGAATTCACCATCGATGTCGACATTCAGCGGTCGCGAATCCTGCCCCCGGATGACACGTCGACGCTCGTGATTCCCAAACGACCACCACGCGACGTCAAACTCTACACCGGCAACAGCCCCTTCATCGATGCCTCGCACCGTTCGATCCGCGAAGCGTCCAAAGAAGTCGCAGAGATGGAAGCGGACAATGACTGGCGGCGCGTGGAATTGGTCTATGACTACGTTCGCGACAAAGTGCAGTACGTCGAAGGCGATTTGAAAAACGCGTCACAGGCCCTGCAGGAGGGCAAGGGCGATTGCGAAGAAATGACCAGTTTGTTTGTCGCGATCTGCCGCAACCTAAAAATTCCCGCCCGCGTCGTCTGGATTCCCGATCACTGCTATCCCGAATTCTATCTGGAGGACGCCGACGGCAACGGACACTGGTATCCCTGTCAGGCTGCCGGTACCCGCCAGTTCGGACGCATGGACGAAACCCGTCCCGTGCTGCAAAAAGGCGACCGCTTCAAGGTGCCCGAAAAGAAGACGCCGGTGCGTTACGTGTCGGAATTCTTTCGCTGTGACCGCAAGGGACGCGGAACCCCCAATCCGACCTTCATCCGAGAACGCTTGGACGCGTGAGAAGTGAGCATGGCACGGGCATGAGTGTTGGTGTGCAGGCTTCAGCCGCCCACCGTCGCTGCGTGGGACGTCGATTGTATTACTGAGCGACGTTTGGCAAGCACCGCTCTGCGGTGCACACCGCAGAGCGGTGCCACAACAAAGCCCGGAGTCGCGAAGCGCACTCCGGGTGGGGGCGCGCAGGACAGGGGAACCCCAGCGGGGTTCAACAAACGGCGCGGCACAATCCGGGGTGCGCAAACGGCGGCGTGAATCGGGCGAACCGTGTTGCTCTGTTCAACCCCGTTGGGGTTGGCGGCCTGTTGGCGACCGGATCTTGGGAAGTCACCTTCCCACGACGGAAGTCGTGCAGTTTTTAAGAGGAATTGGCCAACGGCCATAAACAAATGGCTCGTCAAGCGCGAATGTTGTGCATGGTCGTTGGCTAAATTGAACCTCATTGCGATGAGGTTCCTGGAACGGCGCAACCGTCGTAAATGCTCAGTTTGTTTGCCCCAGGGCGTTGGAGTCCGCGACTATTTAAGAGTTGGTGGGCGATTCATGGCACGCAATGCCGTGCGGAATCCGAAGGCACCCCCCAAAGCGAATGCCGCCCAAACCACGACATGAAACAGTATCTGATCGATCGTCCATCCAGGTGTCGGCACAAACAGCATCCAACAGAAAAAGACTACGACAGAAGCAAACTAAAGAAATAGGAGAGCGGAGAATAGCATTGCGGCTAAACATACGATCAGCCGCACCCACGTCGTCCGTGGTGGACGATCAAGTTCTGTCGGCTGGTACGGATTCAGAGTCATTGTTGTGAATCGGCGGCTCCAAAAGGGATTGGCGAAGTTTCAGCTTCGCTGACTCTAACGTTTTCTATGTTTGTTCGCGATGAAGCCCGGAGAGGCTGGCACAATGCTTGCCGGTGGCGTCAGCCACCGGAATGGAAAGACCTCGATCACGGAGGCCTGAAAGGCCGGCACAATCGGTCTCATGAACCGCGGTTCTGCTAAAAGCTGGGGAATTGTGCCGGCCCGCTGGGCCTCAAAGACTCCTTGAAATCATCTCCGGTGGCTCACGCCACCGGCATCCACTCTGCCGGCCCTCCGGGCCTGAAGGGCTTCGCCTATCCGGCAGAATCAGGTACATCGAAAACGTTAGAGCCAGCCGCTTTTCGACCGATACGACGAACGACTTGCGATCTAACCGCAGATGCGGAGAACCGGGGGTCCACCGGTCGACGGGCTTTGTCGTCCTTTACGTCGACCGGTAAAGGGAGTCAATTAGAACTGATTCTCGCAGAGAGTGCCAACGTTTGGTCCTAGGCGAACTTAAGTTACCTTGGCGGCAGACGATCGGCATGCACAGCATGCCCTACTCTGTTTTGACGGGAAACGCGAACTCGCTGACGGCTTCTCCGTCGACCTTGTGATGGCGGAGCGTCAATCGCGGCTCGTTTTCTTCGCCAGTGTATTGCAATTCACCGGACAAAAATCCGCCGGCGACGCGTAGGAATCGGTGTTGGGGGCGTTCGTCGCCCGGTTTCCAACCCAGTTGATGTTTCTCGCTCCCCGGTCCACAGCCGAACTCCCAGAGGTCGGCATCGGAGTCGAACGAAGCGTATTGCCAATGTCGATCACCGCACAACACGATCACGTTGTCGATCGTCGCCAGTTTGGCGCGAATCTCGTCGCCTTCGTGGGCAAAGATCTCGTTGGCGTGATTGTCCTTCTTGTTGTCCCTGTCGGGGCCGACGACCGGCGTCGGGCTGCAAATCAATTTGAATTTCGCAGTCGATTCATCGAGCGTCTTGAACAACCAAGCCTTCTGTTCGTTACCCAAAATGGTCTTCTCCGGTCCATCCGGCATCGAGTTGGGGCTGCGGTAGTCGCGTCCCTCCAAGAACCAGACTTCCAGATCACGCCCCCAGCGAACGTTGGTGTAGCGTGGAGTCAACGAAGGGAATTGTTCTTCGTTGAACAGCTGGACGCCTTGCTCAAAACTGACCGAACCGTAGGTTTGCCCGGCCCAACAATCGTTCTTCAGCGTGTCGTGGTCGTCCTTCAAAAAGTAGCTGGTGGTGTGGCTGTAAAAGTCACGGTTGCTCGGCAAAGCAAAGATCCGCCCCCACTTGAAACGCATCAATTCGATCGTCATCGCCCAAGGGTCGGGTTTGTCGTAGTATTCGATGTCACCGGCGTGGACGACAAAATCCGGTTGCATTTTGGTCATCGTCGGATAGATCTTGTGTCCCTTCATCCCGTCGTCGCGGCGGATGAAGTCGTGACAAGTCGTGATGCAAAACTTCACGTCCTTTCGCGCGTTTGCTTTCGGTGCGGTTCGGAAGGCGCCACGGACGACCGCCGTTGTTTCGTCGCGATCGAGTGACTGTGCTTCGATAATCGCAGCATATTGCGTGTCAGGCTTGAGCCCTTCGAGTTTCCATTGGGCGGTGAAGTCGCTTTCCGGTTTCGTTGTGATCCACTCGGTGGTTTTCAGCGCATAGCGTTGCTTGCCCGGAAAGTACATCAGACGGACGCGGCCGAGCGCCCCAGGGCATGCACCCAGCATTTCGGACAACTCGGCGCCCTCGGGCAGTTGAACACGGAGCAATTTATCGGCATCGGTTTCTCTAGCAAGTTTCCCGGCATCACCCCTGGAGACCGAAACGAATTCTTTGCCGTCGGCGACGAAATCGGGCCGCGCGGTGGTGCGAGTCCAAATCACGATCGAATCCTGATCCGCCCAACTGTTCCGCATCGCATTGCCGAGGAACGGTGCCGTCGCGATCGGCGTTTCGAGATCCGCGGAAGCGACGTCGATCGCGGTGAACTGAAACTTTCGATAGACCGCTTTTCCGCCGTGGTCAGTCAACATGATTCGATCGCCGGGCTTGGGGCTGCCGAAATCCTGCGAACCATAAAACTTGCTCAGCGCGATCGTCTTGTCCCAACTCGGGCCGGTCGTCTTGGCAGAAGCAACGAGTTGGCCATTCAAATAGTGTTCCAATCGATGGCCGCTGGCGACGACACGGGATCGGTTCCACTGGCCGGCCGGATGCAGCACTTTCTCGTTCTCGGGCGCCACCAGGTCGTAAATCGAAGCCGTGCTGCCCTTGGCCAGACTGGTCGGCTTGTCGTCGATGATCTGATACTCGATTCCCAAATAATTGTTGCTGAACAGATGCTTGCCGAATCGACGTACACGGTACTTCAGTCCCGTGTTCGTCTTTTCATCGATCTTCCATTCCCACGACAACTCAAAATTGGGCGGCAGCGGTCCACTGACGAGACTGCCGTTGCCGCCACGTGGCTGGACCAGACGCACCTCCCCATCGGCGAATTCCCAGCTGTCCGTCACCGGTTTTCCGTCAAGCGTTTCCCAAAATTCCGCAGTGGCAAACTCGGGCGTGTTGCCGGATCGTTGATCGTCGGGTCTCGCATCTTCGGCGAAGGTCGCATGGAGACCAACCGACGACGCCAAAAGAAGGACCAGTAACGGAAAACGCGTGAATCGAATCATGAGTGAATGCGTTCGTTGGGAAGGGGGAATGGAAGCGCGTCTTGTCAGCAGGGCTGGCGTGCTGAGCAAGACGCTCGATCACGCGACCGCGCTCGAAGACACGAGGCGGCGGGTGGGGCTATACTCTAATCCATTCCTGCCTCCGGCGTGTTCCACGTCCCTCCCGATTTCTCTCCCGTTTTGGTGCCCCACATGTCTCACAGATTCCCCGTTCTCCTAGTGCTGATCGCACTATTGGCGATTCCCAACGTCGGCCTGCGTGCTCAGGATGAAGAAACCGAAGCGAAGATGATAAGCGTTGGAGCGGCGGTCAAGGTTTACAAGACGACCGAGGACGCCGAGGGAGCCCCGGTGTCATTGAAAGTGTACGTGTTTTACCCCGTCGATCACAAACCGACCGATCGGCGTTCGGCCATCGTGTTCTTCTTCGGCGGCGGATGGAAAAACGGCACACCGAACCAGTTCCTTGAGCATTGCAAATACCTCGCCTCACGCGGCATGGTCGCGATGACCGCCGACTATCGCGTTCTGAATCGCCAGGGGACGAAGGCTCTGAAGTGCGTCGCAGACGGCAAGTCGGCGGTACGCTGGATCCGCGAACAGGCCGATCGTTTGGGTGTCGATCCCGATCGCATCGTCGCCGGCGGAGGTTCGGCGGGTGGCCACGTCGCCGCCTGCACCGGCGTGATCAAGGGGTTTGACGAATCCGGTGAAAACAAATCGGTCAGCAGTCGCCCCAACGCGATGGCCCTGTTTAATCCGGCGGTCGTGTTGGCGAAAGTCGATGACCGGCCGCCCCTGGATCCGGAAAAAGTGAAAGGACTCGCCGAACGAATGGGAACCGATCCCCGCGCCCTCTCGCCGGTTCACCACGTTGATTCAAACGCCCCACCGACCATTTTGTTCCATGGGAAAGCGGACGTGACAGTGCCTTATTGGACGGCCGAATCCTTTTGTCAGGCGATGAAGAAAGCCGGCAATGCATGCGAGCTGATCGGATTTGAAGGCCAGGGACACGGCTTTTTTAATCACGGACGAGGCGATAATTCCAATTACGAGTCGACGATTCGCGAGCTGGACCGATTCCTGGTGTCACACGGTTTCTTGGAACCACAGCGCACACCCAAGTCACCGCAGTTGACCACGATCGATCTGAGCGATGACACCGACCGTCAAGTGATTGTCGATCGCGAGCCCGGCCAATACCTCGGACACCCGACCACGTGTTTGCTGGAAGACGGCAAGACGATGTTGTGCGTTTACCCCAAGGGTCACGGTCGCGGGGGAATTGTTTACAAACGCAGCGACGATGGCGGATTGACGTGGAGCGACCGCTTGCCGACCCCGGAGAACTGGTCGACGTCCCGTGAAGTCCCGACACTGCACCGAGTGATCGGCCCCGACGGGAGCAAACGCATCATCATGTGGTCCGGGCTGTATCCCGCACGATTGGCGGTCTCGGAAAATGACGGGCTGGATTGGAGCCCGCTGAAACCCGTCGGCGATTGGGGCGGGATCGTCGTGATGGGGTTTGTCGAAGCGCTCGAGACCGGCCCTGGCCATTACCTGGCCATGTTCCATGACGACGGACGATTCTTCACCGCCGATGGAAAACGCTCCAAGAACTTCACGCTCTACAAGACGTTGTCGACCGACGGCGGCCTGACTTGGTCAGCCCCCGAATCCGTTTACCAATCCTCCGACGTTCACCTCTGCGAACCCGGTTGCATCCGGTCGCCCGATGGCAAGCGACTGGCGGTGTTGCTGCGTGAAAATGCCCGGCGGAAGAATTCCCACATCATCTTCTCCGATGACGAAGGCCAAACGTGGTCGTCGCCTCGAGAGTTGCCGCTCGCCCTGACCGGGGATCGCCACACCGGAAAGTACACCGCCGACGGCAGACTGTTCATCAGTTATCGTTGCCAATCGCCGGTCCAATCCCGCAAAGACCGTCCGTTTGAAGGCGATTGGGTCGGCTGGGTCGGAACCTGGGACGACCTGGTCAGCGGCCGCGACGGTCAGTACTTCGTGCGACTGGGCGACAACACCAAAGGCGCCGACACCGCTTATCCCGGAGTCGAAGTGTTGCCCGATGACACCATTGTCACAACCACCTACGGCCACTGGACCAAGGGCGAACAGCCCTACATCATGAGCGTCCGGCTGAAGCTGAGCGAATTGGACCAAAAGTAGGGCATGCTGTGTATGCCAGTCGTCGCGCACCGCGTGAACAACCGTGATTCAATCCACCACGTTGGCTGTTCCGTTGAGTTCATTCAGTGCTCGGTTCGTCACGCGGACGCGGTACTTGCCATCGGAATTGAATCCTTTCTGATACTCCAATCCCTGCTTCATCTGATCGATCACCGGCCGCGCCTGTTCGTCGATTTCGTCCAGCACGATGGCCGCCTGTAGTCGTTCCCATTGGGCACCGGTGGTCATCTCATGGATCAAAACCGGCAAGGCTTGTTCGGGCAGCTCCATCCGGCACAGCGCTCGTGCGGCCGCGGTACGAACCGCCGAGGAGGAATCGGTCAACAACGTCTTCATCGCGTCCGCCGCCGCATCCCTTGCCGCCACGCCCAGATTGCCGATGCCGGTGGCCGCCCAATAGCGAATCACGCTATCATGATCGCCGACCGAATCGACCAGTTTTTTGAGCGCAGCAGGTCCGCTGGAAGCGGCGACCGCGATGTCGGCGAGTTGCGCGTTGTACTGTTTCGCATCGGCCTGTCGTAGGATCGCGTATTCACTTCCCAGTTCGTTCGCGCGCTCGGCGATGATCGCTTCGGGGATCAACCCCAAGTCACCCGTTTTGCCGATCCACTCGGTTTGTGCAGCACGCATGCGTTTCAACACATCGGCATAGTCGCTGTCGGCCGCCAGATTGTTGACTTCGTGTGGATCGGCCACACAATCGTAGAGTTCCTCGACGGGTTTGGTCGGTGAGAAATAGTATTCCGCTTCGGCCGTCAATTCGCCGGCGTCATGCAGCCGCCGCAACTCCCGCATCGTGGCACCTTTTTCGCAGGTGTTAATGTACTGGTGATAGGTTTTCAGCGGTTCAAAATTGCGGAGGTAACGAAAGCGTTTATCGCGCACCATGCGGATGATGTCGTAGCGTTCGTCCATCCGGTCGCGGGCACCATAAACGTATTGCCGTGCCGCCGGCAGATGAGTGCCTAGAAACGGTTGCCCCTGCACGTGGGAGGGGACATCCAGCCCGGCAAGGTTCAAGACGGTGGGACCAAAGTCGATCGAGCTGACCAGCCGATCGGAGACCTCGCCGGGAGTGCCTTGTCCGTCGACGCGATACGCTTTTGGGATCCTCACGACCAGCGGAATGTGCGTGCCGGAATCGTACAACCAGCGTTTCGCCCGCGGCAGTCCGACGCCGTGATCGGACCAAAACATGATGATCGTGTTCTCGTACAGACCGTCCTGTTTCAATTGGTCGATCAGCTTGCCGACCCAATGGTCCATCGCCGTGATCAGTTCGTAGTTGCGTTTCCAATCTTCCCGCGTGACCGGCGTATCGCAGTAGTACGGCGGCAACTGCAATGCCGCCGAATCTTGACGCTGGTCGTCGGTCAAGACCTCGGTCACCGATTGATACTTGCTTTTGTTTGCGATGCCGGACTCATGGCAACCGGTGAAATTAAAAACGGCGAAGAACGGCGTGTCGTCATCGTCCCGGTCACGCCAATGTGCCTTGCCCGAAGAGACGTCCCAGGTGTCGCGGGGTGTCTTGAATTGGTAGTCCTGTTTGGAATTGTTCGTACAGAAGTAGCCGGCGTCGCGAAGATAGGTTGGAAACGGACGGATCGAATCCGGCAGGGTCGCCGTGCATCGCATGTGATGTGTCCCGAGCGTCGTTTGATACATGCCCGTGATGATCCCGCTGCGACACGGCGCACACACACCGGCGGTCGTAAACGCGTGCGTGTATCGAACGCCCTCGCTGGCCAATCGATCGATGTTCGGCGTGATCGCGTGTGGGTCTCCGTAACATCCCAGGTGTGGACTGATGTCTTCGCAGGAGAGCCACAAAAGATTGGGACGCGATTCGGATGCGACTGAGACGGAAACACAACAGGCGACGAAACAGGCTTGGAGAAAATGTCTGAACATGTCGGGGCGAGGCGGGAATCCGGGGAGGAAGACGGCGCGAAACCTTGCCGCGCCATCCGCTCATGATAGCCCCTGGATCCAATGGCGTCGCGGAGATCACCGGCCTGCCCTACGCATGTAGCACCGCGCCGTGTCGGCAAACCGAAGCGTGATCGAATGAGCGTCACATCGTTCTTTTTTTAGATTTTTCCACGCAACATCCGTTTTGACGCCACGATCATCTCAACAGCGGGCGTTCGCGAGGCGGCTCGAAGACTTCGGTTTTTCTAATGCAGATTGACGATTCAGAATCCCTGTTCAGGCACCGTCAAAACCTCAATTCGCGATAACATTGCCGATTGGAGAGCGAGATGACGACGCAACTGATTCAGCCTTTTTGCTCGGAAATCAAGTCAACCACGCCCCAATCACGTGTGCAATCGGATACGCAGAGCGGGTTCACTCCGAGCCTGCCCAAGATGATCTCAAGATCACAGCGGCTCGCTGCGGCGTTTTCGAAGCTGGGACGTTGCATCGGCGACTTTGAACTGACCAGCTTGGCCGGTGAGGGATCTTTCGGCAAAGTTTTCCTGGCACGGCAACGCTCGCTTGACCGCGACGTGGCGCTCAAGATTACCGCCGACCTAGGCCACGAGGGACGGACGATGGCGCGGCTGGAACATTCCCATATCGTCCCGGTCTTTTCCGAAGAGGTGGTTGCCGAAAAGGGAATCCGATTGTTATGCATGCAGTATGTGCCCGGGGGAACCTTGCACGAAGTGATTCAAGGATTGAGTGCTCTGGATCGCGACCAACAGGACGGAAACGCGATCCTGGAGATCGTTGACAATCTCAACTCGCATCCGGCTGTCATGGATCCGGCAAGCTTGAGAAGCCGCGAGCAGCTCTCCCAATGCAACCGCGACGAAGCCACCTGCTGGATCGGCCAACAACTGGCCGAAGCACTCGCGTACGCGCACGGCCGAGGCGTGCTGCATCGGGACATCAAGCCCGGCAACATCATGGTCAATCAATACGGAAAACCGTTGTTGATGGATTTCAGTTTGTCGTTGCCGGCGGCGGATGTTTCGGATGATGGGGACGCGGTTTTTGGCGGCACAATCGGCTACATGGCACCCGAGCACTTTGACGCCCTCAACCCCCATCACCCCAGCGGCCCGGATCAAGTCACCGAGCAAAGTGATCTCTACTCCCTCGGCGCGGTGTTGATGGATCTGGCGATTGCAGGACACGACGACGCCCGGCTTGGGGTGGAGCGAGAAGCCGACGCGGCCGACGCCGAGCAGGAAACCGAAGGCGCCGCGCAGAACGTGTTTTTCGATCACCTGCACACCAACCACGCCGAACCAATCGACCCCGCAAGCCGACTTCACAGAGCGAACGTCGCGGCGCCACTGAGCCGCATCATCTGTCGTTGTCTCCGACCGTGCAAAGAGGATCGATACGCATCGGCGAAAGAACTCGCCGACGCACTGTCGGGCTGTTTCGAATTGCTGCGCGTCGAACGCTCGCTGCCGGCCAAGGGAACGCTGACTACCATCGCCCAAAGATATCCGCTTTGGTTCATCTTGTTGTGCACCTGTGTGCCGAACGTGACCGCAAGTTGCATCAATCTGCTCTACATCGGCTTTGTCGTGATCAAAGATCTGGCCGCGGCGCAGCAGACGGCGTTTGTTCAAATGGTCGGCGGCTACAACGTCGCCGTGATCTCGCTGATGGGCGTGATGCTGCACCGGACGTTGTTCCGCGCCGCAAAGAGCTGGCAAACACTGCGCGGCGATCGATTGCTCAGTGCCAGTGAACTCCGCGAAGCCAGGCGGCGGACGCTGAGTCTGCCGTTCTGGACCTTCGTGCTCGGCAGCGTCGGCTGGCTGCCGTTTGCGATCACGATCCCCTTGGGCATGGAATTGCTGGCCGGACCGGTCGACCGCGGTGTGATGTTGCACACCGCCATCGCATTTGTGGTGACGGGGCTGGTCGGGATCGTCACGAACTACTACGTCGTTGCGTTCGTCGTCTTGCGAGCCGTTTACACCTCGCTGTGGCGTGACGTTTTTCGTCTACGTGAAACGGCGTCGCAAGAAATCGCTGACGTCCCGGGCAAGAATCGTGTCTGCCAAATCATCGCCGGGTTGACTCCCTTGGGCGCCGCCACACTGTTGATCTTGGTCGGACCGGAACACTTTACCGCCGACAGCTATGGTCAATTTCGTCATACGCTGGTGGTGCTGATCGCGCTGGCGATGGCCGGGTTTTGGCTCAGCATGACGGCCACCGCGTTCCTGAACGAGGTGGTTGCGGTGATGACACTAAAAACACATGTCAAAACAGAACGCGCCTCGGGAAAGCTTAACTCTTGCGTTGGCAGTATTTTAGCAACCGCAACGTGCGCAACTCCTGCCGAAGCTCGTCTTCGGTCGGGGAATCAAGCGTAGCGGCGACCTCGTCGACCAACAATTTGGCGAACTTGTCACGAGCCCGGTGCAGCATCACCCGGTAGCGATTCGCCGTAAACGGACTGTCAAGCATTCCCTGGACGATCATTCCTTTTTCAGCCGCCGTCAGGTCTTCATTTTCGACGTGCGCCCGCAGCACCGCCGCCAGCGCCGCACTGGATTCATCGAGTGCCGTCCAGGTTTTTTGCAACAACTCGTCACGCCAGCAATCGACGAACTCGCCCTCGTCGTCGATCGCGGCGGAGACGTCCTGGCTGGCCAGCGCATCGGACAACGCCTGCGACCATTCCCCGTCGGGGCGTTTGCGGTAGTGGTCCCTGACCAAGTTAACCAGAACGGTTTTCAAATAGTCCCGAAACCGGCCCTTGCTTGAGTCGGCGTGACGCAAATCGCCACGCAACATTCGCAGCGCCAGCTCTTGAAAAAGTTCCTCGGCAATTGGTTCGTTGCCAGTGACGGCGAGCAAATAGCGCCACGCCGCCCCGCAGTAGCGGTCGACCAGGGCGTGGCGCGCCGACGTTGCCGACGTGTCTTCTCCGGCGTGCGCCTTGCGGATCAAACTCCAACGGGTCGCGATGTCGCGGATTCGTGTCGGGTCGTCACGGTCCATAAAATCCCACCAGATTTTTCCATCGCGGCAACGCAGAAAATCTTCCTAAAAATCGACCGGTTCGGCTCCGTCTCGGGTCAGCAACTTTTTAAACGTTTCGGGGTCGATCGAATTGGCGATGAACCTGACCGCACCGTCAGCCATCAACACGTGGAAGCCTCCCGGACGGTTGTCACCCGTTTTGGCAAGCGGATTGGCAAGGTCAACTTCCAGGTCAGCCGGTTTGGTCCACGGTACCGCAGCCTGCGAGCTGCATTCGATCGCCATGATCGTATTGGCCAGGCCATCGAGCACGTCGCGGAACGTCGTTTGACCGGTCTGTTCAAACAGCAATCCCTTTCCCTGGGGAACCTGAAATACGGTATGTCCCGGAGGCACGATCGCACTGGGATCGGCGTAGGTTCGTGGCATCTGATCCATCAACGGACGGTTGTGCGGACTATCCCAAGGCTCATCGAGATGAAACTGTTCATAGAGTGCCTGCTGTTCAATGAAGGGCAAGATGGCGACGCGCCAACTGAGCAGGGGCTTGCCGTTTTCGTCTCGGATCGCGCGATCGGGAAACTTTCGGTACGCTGCGTAGTAGTTGTGCATCGCCAAACCGATCTGCTTCAATTCATTGCTGGCTTGCATCCGACGAGCCGCTTCGCGAGAGGCTTGGACGGCGGGCAACAGCAACCCGACCAGCACGCCGGTGGTGCCGACGTTTCCGGATAGTCTCACGGTGACGATCTTTCCCTTGCGTTCGGGGCGAACCATCGAGGAGATTTCGGTGCCCAAACGTTCGATGTACTTTGCCATCGCCTGATTGACCGGATCGTCGCCTCGGACGTTTTTCATCATTTCGGATGTTGCCATCATGCGTCCGAAATCGATCGCCTGATTCAACGTTTCCTCCAGTCTGACCGCGGAATCATCATCGCGCCCGATCGCCGAGACCATCAAGGATCCGGACATCGGTGCGTAGTCCATGTTGATGTACAACGCATCGGCCAGTTCCCCGATCTCCGCCAGGCCCTTGAGCGGTGGTGGCAATTGCCCGGCGTTCTGTCGCAGCATGCCGGTCACCAGAGGGCGGATCTGCTGCATGCCGGCGACCAGCGTGACGCCATCGCGACGCGAGATTCGTGAAACAAGGGTTGGCACCTGGCCGGTTCCACCCTCACCGGCGGCCAGCATCTTGGTCAGGTAGCCGCCGCTGCCGACCAGGATCGTGCGTGGCCCGGCTTGATGCAGCCGAACGATCGGCGGACGTCGACTCTCGTAGACCTTAATTCCGTCGACTTCTTTCGCGTCAAATTCGTTCAGAATCATCGGGTTCAGTTGGCCGATGGCGGTGTCCACGCTGAGCTCAAACACCGCGCCGGCCTGCGGGCCCATCGGGCCGGGCATGCCGACGATGACTTTGACGTCGTCGATATTCAGCGGGTCGACGCCGACATACTGCATGCCCGCGGCCTGCGCGACTTCGATCGGTGCCAATTTCCACTCCGGTGAGGTCAGCATTTGACGCGGAGAGAGGAATCCGGCGGCGACCGCATCATCGGGGATGTACTGATTGGAAAGCTTTTCGGCGGTTTGCGCCGGCAAAGCTGACGGCAGCAACGAAACCGTCCAACACAGCCAACAGGCTGTGATCGAGCACAAAGTCTTGCGGGATCTCATGGTTGTCTCCGAACAGGGGGAATTGGGCGAATGCAATTCTAACGAATTTCGTGCCAGCCATTCGGACGAGGAACGATCAATCCGAGCCAGCTGGTTTTTTTTGTACTCCCACAGGAAGGGTGCCGGCGAGGTGCAGCGTTTGGCGTGATGACCGTTCCTTCGTCTCGCATTGCACGATCCATAAGCAGGCTTGCACCGACCTTGCGCAGCGGCGCTGCCTGAAGAATTAAATCGACGACGAAAGCGATCGTCTTTTACTGCTATCCAAATCGCCAAATCATTGACAAACATGCGATTCGATTGCGTTTGCCTTGAGATCCATTGCATCAAGCGAGATGTTTGGCACAACGGTTGCGACGTAAGAATGCCAGCGAAGCATCGGAGTGATCGGATGTTTTGAGCGATCAGACAACAAGCGGATGCGCATTGCGTCGTTCCGACTTTCTAACCTGCGGACCCTTCCGCCATCGCGAGCCGGCGTGCTGCCGCTCGTTGATTCGCAATCCAAGGAGTATAGCCATGAGTGTCTTTCGCCGTGATCCGTTTGACCCCGATCGATCGCTTGAACACCAACACCACGCGGGATGCGGCCATGGACACACGCATTGCGAACCGGCCGATCAAACGCACTGCCAACACAGTTCCGTCAAAGATGTCCCGCAACCGGCATTGTCGTCGGAAGACGCGATGAGCCGCGCGGTCGAGACGGCGGTGGTCAAGGCGATCTTTGGACAGAGTGATGTTTCGCGGCGGAAAGTGTTGGCGGCTGCGGGAGCCGGTGTGGTCGCTGAAATCGTCCGCGGTATGTTTCCCTTGGATACGGTCAAAGCGATGGCTATGGAAATCGGCAAGATCGAAAAACCGGATCTCTCGATCGGTTTCATTCCGATCACCTGTGCAACGCCGATCATCATGGCCGAACCGATGGGTTTCTACGAAAAACACGGGCTTAATGCCAAGGTCCGGCGTGCCAGCGGCTGGGCGATGGTCCGTGACTGGGCAATCACCAAAGAAGTCGACGCGGCACACATGCTCTCGCCGATGCCGTTGTCGATCACACTCGGTGCCGGATCGCCCAAGGTTCCCTTCTATATGCCGGCGGTTGAGAACATCAACGGGCAAGCGATCACGCTGGCGAACAAGCACAAGGGTGTCAAAACCGCTCAGGACATGAAAGGTTTTCGGTTTTGCGTGCCGTTTGAATATTCCATGCACAACTACCTGCTTCGCTATTACCTCGCCGAAGGGGGATTGCATCCAGACAAAGACGTGCAAATCCGCGTGGTTCCTCCGCCGGAAATGGTAGCGAATCTGAAAGCCGGCAACGTCGACGGTTACCTGGCCCCGGATCCTTTCAACCAGCGGGCGGTGTACGAAAACGCGGGATTCATCTTCAAGCTATCCAAGGAAATCTGGGAAGGACATCCGTGCTGTGCGTTCGCGATCTCGCAAGAATTCGCCAACACACATCCCAACACGTTCCTTGCGTTATTTCGTTCCATCGTCGACGCGACAGCCTACGCGTCGGACAAAGCCAACCGCAAAGAAATCGCCAAAGCGATCGCGCCGCGGAATTATTTGAACCAGCCCGTCACGGTGCTCGAACAGGTGCTGACCGGTCGCTATGCGACAGGCTTGGGCGGCATCGGCAACGCTCCCGATCGGATCGATTTCGACCCCATGCCGTGGCACTCGATGGCCGTCTGGATTCTGACCCAAATGAAACGTTGGAAGCACGTCGACGCCGACTTCGATTACAAGACCGTCGCCGAAGAAGTTTATTTGGCGACCAAGTGCAACGAACTGGCTTCCGAAATGGGTTACGAAGATCGCACCAAAACCTACACCAAGCACGTGATCATGGGCAAAGAATTTGATCCGGACAAACCCGACGAGTACTTGGCAAGTTTTCCGATCAACAACCTTTAATCCCCGACAGGTGAATTCATGATGAAACCCAAAACCTGGCGCTTGCCGAGCGATCCGAAGTGGTGGCAAGCCAAAATCCTAAGCGTCCTGATTCTGGTCGTTTTACTGGGCGGTTGGCAGTACGCGACCAGCCGGGCCGCGTTTGATCCGACAGGCAAGACCGAAGAGGAACTGATGTTGCTCGAATTCAACGGTGACATCGTAATGAACGACGCCAAAGACTATGTGTTCAACGAGGAAAAGACCAGCGGCGTGCCCGGACCGCTGATGGTGGGCAAGAAGATCGTCGAAGAACTTTCGCATCCGTTTCACAAGAACGGAACCAACGATCATGGCATCGGACACCTGATTTTCTACACGGTGTCGCGATTCAGCGTCGGGTTCCTGCTGGCGAGCGTGGTCGCGATCTTCGTCGGCGTGATCGTGGGACTCAACCCCGTCATTTTTCACGCCGTCAACCCGTTCCTTCAAGTGCTCAAGCCGATCTCTCCGTTGGCTTGGATGCCACTGCTGTTGTACACCGTTCAAAAACCGACGATCACCGCGATCCTGGTGGTGTTCATGGCGTCCCTCTGGCCCACGATCGCAAACACGGCGTTCGGTTTGTCATCGATCGACAAGGACTACTTGAGGGTTTCGCGGATGCTGGAATTCGGATGGTTCCGGCGGCTGTTCACGGTCATCTTGCCGGCTGCGGCTCCGGCGATCGTTGCGGGGTTGAGAATCAGTTTCGGTTCGGCCCTGGTAGCCGTCGTGCCGGCAGAAATGCTGCTCGGGGAACTCGGGGTGGGCTATCTGACATGGATCGAGTGGAACAATTTGGACATTGCCGGCGTCTTGTTCGCCATCCTTGTGGTCGGCTTCGTGGGCTTCTTGATGGATGCCCTGTTCTCAAAACTTTCCAAGGCGGCCAGCTATGCAACTTGAAATGCCAACTCCCGAACTTCAATCCGCTCCGCCAGCCGAAGCGGACCAATCCAGCGACGGTCAATTGTCCGTCCGCGACGCGTCAAAATTTTTCCCTTCCCTGACCGGTGACGGCGAAGTCTGCGTTTTCCGCGACGTGTCATTGGACATCGCCAACGGGGAATTCGTTTCTATCATCGGGCACAGCGGCTGTGGAAAAAGCACGCTGTTGAACATCATCGCGGGATTCGACCAGCCGACATCCGGAGAAATCCTGGTCGACGGCAAGAAGGTGCTCGGGCCGGGATTGGACCGGATGGTCGTGTTCCAGTCGTTCGCGTTGATGCCATGGATGTCCGCTTTTGACAACGTCCGTGTCGCCGTGCGTTCGGCATTCCCGTCGTGGGACAGCAAACAAGTTGCCCAACACGCGACGCGTTATCTGAATCTGATGGGACTGACCGATATCGGCAGAAAGATGCCCGCGCACCTGTCCGGTGGCATGCGTCAACGCGTCGGACTGGCGCGAGCCTTCGCGGTTCAACCCAAAGCCCTGCTGTTGGATGAGCCGTTCGCTCAGATCGACGCGTTGACACGTGGATCGATCCAGGATGAGCTGGTTCGGATGTGGGACGTGGCCGGCGCGACCGTTTGCATGGTCACGCACGATGTGGACGAAGCGATTCTGTTGAGCGACCGAATCGCGTTGATGACCAACGGCCCGGAAGCCCAGATCGCCGAAATCGTCGACATCAACATCCCACGTCCGAGGACTCGCGAACAGCTGATCGAATCGGAGGACTACATGCGTCTACGGACACGCATCCTGCGCTTCTTGATCGACCACAACCGCCGGCCGACGGCGTTGGATGACACCGCCCACGCCATGCAAGCATACCCTCACAGCGGCGAAAACCAGCCGGATTGAGTGGTGTTGCTCGTTTGCCGCAACCCCTTCACCCAACAGTTCCTTTCTCCTTTCGCAGAGTACGCTTTATGACCACGATGACAGAACCCATGCCAACCCTCGAGCAAGTCGTCACCAAGATCGAATCGGTCAAGGTCGCCAAAAGTCTGACCTGGGCCGAACTGGCCGAAAAGATGGGGCAGAGTCCCGTCTGGGTCGCCGCGGCATTGACCGGTCAATGCTCGATGAGCGAAGACGACTGCGCCGCGGTCAAGGACGCGTTGGAATTGACCGACGCCGATCGCAAGGTCTTGCAAGGCTATCCCTATCGGGGCTCGCTGACGCAAACGATTCCCAGCGACCCGTTCGTCTATCGCTTCTATGAAATCATGCAGGTCTACGGCATGGCGATGAAAGAAGTGGCACAGGAAGAATTCGGTGACGGAATCATGAGCGCGATCGACTTTTCGATTGACGTCGATCGTGAACCCGATCCGAAGGGAGACCGCGTGAAAATCACGTTCAGCGGCAAATTCCTTCCCTACAAAAAGTTCTAACTGATGGCGACACCGCTCCCGCCGCCGACGCTCAAGCTGATGCTGGTCGACCAGTCGAGCCAGCGTCGCGAAATTCTGGAAAAGATCCTTCGGGACAACGGCTACACCAACGTCTTCTCGACGTCCGGGCTGGACGATCTGTTCACGCTCGTCTCGACGGTCAAACCCGACGTTGTCCTGATCGAACTGGACAGCCCAAAACGCGACACGCTGGAACAGTTGCGGGAGATCAGGCAACGTCAACCCACGCCCGTGGTCATGTTCGCCCAAGACCAAAACGCCCAAACCGTCCACGCGGCGGTCGACTCGGGCGTCTGCGCCTACATGGTCGACAGCGTGGATCGCGTCAAAGTCAAGCCGGCGATCGATTTGGCGATGGCAACCTTTGCGGCCTACCGTCGCTTGCGGAACGAAGCCGACAAGTATCGGACACAACTGGATTCACGAAAAGACATCGACCTGGCCAAGTCGCTGTTGATGCGGCACGAGCCTCTCGGCGAAGCCGAAGCGCACCGCATGCTTCGCAAAATGGCGATGGACAGCAACCGTAAATTGCACCGCGTCGCCTTGGACGTGATTTCAACGTTCAAGAACCAACGCTGAATTCACCGGCACGCCCATCAAAGATGGAAACCGCGCTCGCTTTTCACGGTTCGATCACTTCGACGGCGGTTGGCTGGTCAGAGCAACGAGCGCTTCGGTCGCCCGGGCTTTTTGTCCCTCACGTAGAATCAAATAACGGTCCCGTCCGTTGTCGGCCGGCTCAAACATCGTCAGGCCGTCTTTGTCGACCGTCACCTGGCCGGGCGGCGAGAGGTCAAAGTAGCCCCGGTCCGGTCGCACCGCATGCAAGACCGACGTCAGGTCCCACGTCGGACGATCGTGCGGCGGGGGATTGTAGAGCACGTAAGCTTCGGCGACCGGATGATGTTCGACGTAGCCAAAATCCTTTTCAATGCTCTCGTGAGGGTAGCGAAGATTCAAACCGATCTCAAACCCACTCCACACGATCGGGACGGGCCAATGTTCGGCCAAGTACTTGGCACTTTCCAAGTCCTTGACGACGTTGTATTCACGGTGATCGTACAGTTCTCCCTTGTCGTTCGGAATCTTGGTGAACGCACCGGCCATCGCCGACAACAGACGCACCTTCTGCTTGACCAAGTCCACGCCGGACAACTTGCTGTGCTCGTCCGGGCCGCTGCGCAGCAGGTTTGCCAGGTTGGTGGAGAAACCGACTTGGGCGATCACAATGCTGTGATCCTCGGCCGCCGCCAATGTACGCCGCAGCAAGTCGACCGCGTCGGGGGCGTCGTCGCCTGAGCGGAGGTCGTGCTCATAACGCAATCGACCGCCATCCTTCTGCTCGGCCAAGACATTGAATTTCCCCTTTTCGGGCGTCACGCCACTATCGCAGACGCCGATGGGAATCTCGCCGCGTCCATAAAACGTGTTGAGTGCGTCGGTGAAGGCGGCCGCCAGCGGGTTGTCTTTAGTGATCGTCACGGCCAGCAATTCACACTCGCCACGTGACTGCAACGAGTGGATCACTGCGACGGCCATCACGTCGTCACAGTCATTTCCAATGTCGGTGTCAAAGATCAATTGGACCGGTCGCTCGACCTGTTGCGCTGAGAGGTTGGACACGGCGAACAGCGAAAGCGAACCGAGCACGAGGGGGGCAAGGCAGCTCAAAAGCGGTGAAAAAAATCTCATGAGTGTCATCGTAAGGTGGGGAAAAACACAGCAGCACAAACGTTTGTGCCAGATTGTACCCTCGGTCGACTCCGGTTTGCCAGTACGCATTGACGGAAGTCGACTACCGCTAACTGAAGACACGCTGAGTTGCCGCTCGCGCTGGCGCGGACCGGCTGATCTCAAGCGATGATCAGCCGTTCGGCGTGAGCCTACGGGCCTCGGTCCAGTCACGTGTGTGTGACGCTCGCACTGGTGCGAATCGCCTGATCTCAAACGAGGATCGGACGTTTGGCGAAAGTCGACGGGCACCGCCCCGAGGAAACGAGATTCAACGTAGCGGTATCGGGCTCAAATCGACAAACCGCCCCGAGTTTCGTAAGTTGAGCCCGCCACGTCATTCGCGATCCTATCCACCTATCCAATCAAGATGATCAAACAAAGCTATGCGATTCTCGGGTCGGGCGCCGTCGGAGGACTGTACGGGGCGATGCTCGCCCGGGCCGGGCACCACGTTCATTTTCTCTTGCACTCCGACCATGAGCACGTCCGCCAACACGGATGGAAGATCGAAAGCCACTGGGGCGATTTCGATCTGCCCCAGGTCAACGCGCACGCGTCGATCGACACCGTTCCGGCCTGCGACGTCACGTTGATCGGATTAAAAACGGTCAACAATCATCTGCTGCCATCGCTGCTCGCCCAGCCGACTTCCCAAGGCGGTGTGGCGTTGGTGTTGCAGAACGGACTCGGCGTCGAACAATCGGTCGCGGAGCTGCTCGGCGCCCCACGCGTTTTCGGCGGTTGCTGTTTTCTATGCAGCAACAAAGTCGGGCCGGGCCACATCCGCCACATCGACTACGGACGAATCGTCTTCGGCCCCTATCAAAACTCGGCGGAGACGTTGTCCAAGGCCGAACAGATTTGTGCCGAGATGAGCGCGGCGGGCATCGAAGTTCAGACATCGGACGATCTGAACATGGTCCGTTGGCGCAAATTAATGTGGAACATCCCCTTCAACGGGCTTTCGGTTGCGCTGGACGCATCGACGGACAAATTGATCGGAAACCAGATGTCGGTCGAGCTGATCCGTGACATCATCACGGAAGTCCATCGCGCGGCGACCGCCTGCGGCGCCTCGATCGACTCGTCCTGGATCGAGAAAACCATCGATCACACGCGGACGATGAAACCATACGACAGCAGCATGCGGCTGGATTATCTGGCCGGGCGAACGATGGAGTTGCAATCGATCCTGAAGACCCCGATCGACACGGCGAAGGCCGCCGGGGTCCCGATGCCGAAGGTCGAGATGCTGTACCAGATGCTGTGCTTCATGGCGACATCTCGCCAGTCGCAGGCCGGTTCTTGAGCGATGAGAACAACGCGGGAAATTTCACAGCGATCGCCGCGATACCTTAGAATCGCAGACTCAGTCATGCACGAGCGCAGAGGGGGCAGCGTGTGCCGTCGGTCGCCTTGCCGGACATCAAACCGTCAGCACATGAAGCATCGCAGACTCCATAAAAAAACGCACGGCCTTCCCCCCGAAAGGCCGTGCGTTGGCAGCTTCCTCGCCAATGCGTGAGAGTGTCGCGTCGACGCGGTTGATCGGATCGTCTTACAGCATTTCGCTACATCACCGGCTCCGGCGAAGTGCGAGACGAAGAATCATTCCGCGGGGACAGTCATCACGAGGACGCGAGGAAGCGTCGTTTCGATAGCACCTGTGCTCGTTCTCCAAAGTTAAATCCGGTTGCGTCTTCGTCGATTCCGAGGTCCAGATCGGTGAAGACGTCGTCGACGACGGTGGCGGTCGCTCCGCTGCCGACGGTGTTCTGTCCGGAGACAAAATCATCCGGCTGAACCTCTTCGACCTGGTACGTTCCCGCTCCCAATTGGGTGAATTGGTAATCGCCGTTTGCGTCGGTCAACACCGTGCGTTCGGCGATCGCATCACCGGAACTGTCGGTCCCGGTCAGTCGAATCAGAACACCCTCGATGCCGACTTCATCGGAATCAAAAACGCCATCGTTGTCCCGATCAAAGTAAACCGAACCGCTGATCGACCGAATCATCGGATCGACGGCCGTCGTCGCTGAGTCGGTGTTATTGGTATCGTCCGATTCATCCGTCGTCGTTGATACAACCACGACGTTTTGCAGGTTTCCACTTGCCGTGCTATCGACCGTTGCGTTGATGGTGAAACTGAACGACGCACCGGGCGCGAGATCACCGGCGTCGACGGTCACCACACCGCCGCTGGCCGACAAGGCATTGTTGTCTTGGTCGGTACCGCTGACGAAGGTGACGCCGGACGGAAGCGTATCGGTCGCGACCGAGCCGAACGCCGTCGAGACACCGTTGTTGGTCACCGTGACGGTGTAGACCAGTGTGTCTCCGGTTTGCACGATGTCATCATCGACCGTTTTCTCAACCGTCAAATCGGCTTGCGGGGTCGCGGTGATCGCTGCGGTTGCCGTGTTGTTGGTCGTGTCCGTTTCGCCCGTGTCGGCGGTGATGCTGGCGGTGTTGGTCACCGTCCCGCTGGTGTCGACACCGACGGTGAAGACCAACGTCGCGGTCAAGGTCTCGTTTTCGTCCAACGAGACGGCGGGGAAAGTCACCGTGCTGCCGGATAGCGTTGCCGATTGCCCGTCGATGGAGCCGCTGACGAATGTCAATCCTGTCGGGACGTCATCGGTCAGAACCACGTTGGTGGCGGTGCTGGGTCCGGCATTGGTGACGTCGATCGTGTACGTCACGTTGCTGCCCGGATCCGGAGTCGTGTCTCCGGCGGACTTGGTCAACGTCACATCAAACTGTGGTGTCACATCGGTCGTTGCCGTGTCGCTGTTGTTGGTCGTGTCGGTTTCAGCACCGGCCACGGTGATGCTGCCGGTGTTGACGATCGATCCCGTCGCATCTTCGTTGACCGAAACGGTGACGGTGAACGTTCGGGTCTCGCCGACGGGAATCGGGTCGTGGACCACGGTGACGGTTTGTTGGGCGGTGTCGAACCCGGACGACGTGGCGTCGGGTGCGTCGATGGTCAACCCGGTCACACCGGCCGGCAGCGTGTCGGTGAAGGTGACTTCGCCGGAATCGCTGACGCTGTCGCTATCGTGAGAGATCGTGAACGTGTAGGTCAACGTATCCTGTCCGGGGACCGCGGTCGTCGCATCGACATCTTTGGTGATCACCAAGTCGGTGTCCACCGTGATGGCAACGTCAACGTCGTCACTGTCGTTGGTAGCGTCGGTGTCGATATCGCTGGTCGTGATGTCGGCTTGATTGTTCAACGTGCCCGTGGCGGAACTCGCGATGTCAACGACGAACGTAAACGTTTCGGTTTGCCCGCTGGTCAACGTACCAACATCAAACGTCAGGATCTGGCCGTTTTCGGTGACCGTCACGCCCGATGTTCCGGCATCGAAGCTATCGAAGGTCAAACGTGAATCCAACGTATCGACGACCTCGACGCCTCGGGCGACGCCCGGACCGTTGTTGGTGACTCCGACGGTGTACGTCAATGACTCACCGGCCACGGCGGTCCCGGTCGTGGTTTTGGTGACGGCGACATCCACGTTGCGAACCACCGGAGTGGATTCGGTGGCCGTGTTGTTGGACGTATCGGAATCGGTGTCGGGCGATCCGGCGACGGTGGCCGTGTTGTCGAGCGTGTTGCCGGCGTCGGCCGCGACGAGCACGACGACGTCGATCACAGCGGTCGCCGAAGCGGCCAGATCATCAATGCTGATCGACAGGCTACCGCTGCCGGCCGGGTTTTCGGTCACCGTTCCGCTGCCGGTGGTGAACGCGGCGCTGACGAACGACACGTCGCCGGGCAGATTGTCCGTTGCCGTGATTCCCGTCGCGGTGTCCGGACCGTTGTTGGTCACCGTGATGGTGTAGGTGAATTGTTCGCCGGCGACAACCGACCCGGTTGTGTTGTCGGATTTGGTGATGACCAAGTCGGTCGTGACCAAGGACGCCACGGCGTCATCGGAGTTATTCGTGTCATCGGTCTCGACCTGGTCGCCGCTGATCGTCGCGGTGTTGGTCAAATCGGCGGTTTGTCCGTTGTCGATGTCGACAGCAATCCGAATCGTGTCGCTGGCCCCGGCGGCCAGCGTACCGATCGCGACGCTCAAGTCTTGTCCGTTGATCGTCGGGGTGTAGCTGCCAAAGTTCGAATTGGCCTGATTGATCGTCATCCCGGCGGGAATCAAATCCTCGATCACCACGGTGGTGGCATCCAGTGGGCCGTTGTTTTCGAAGGCGATGTCGAAGAACGCTTCGCCACCGCTTTGCAACGTCGAAGCGGCCGAGTCGAGTGTCTTGGTGATCGCCAGATCGATCGTCGGAACGACACCGAAGTCCACCGACAGGTTGGTATTGTTATCGGTATCACCGTCATCGGTGGGTTCGGACCCGGCGACCAAGGTGATTTCGCCGGTGACGATTCCGACGCCCGCGACCAGAGTCCCGTTGTCGTCGTCACTGACGTCGTCATCCGGGTCCGCTGCCGGGTCGTTCCCTGTGCTGGAGATGTGGCCGAACAAGGATTGCCCGGCTCCCAACTCGGACTCGGGAATGACCACCAGGTAGTTGCCGGCGGAGAGCTGAGCGAACGAATAGTCGCCGTTGCCGTCGGTCGTTGTGGTTGCGACGGCGGTCTGTGTGCTGGGGTCGATCGCGCCACCGCCGCCGGGTTCGCCGTACAGCTCAACGGTGACTCCGGAGACGCCCGTTTCGCCGCCGTCCAATTCGCCGTCATTCGTGTCCGCTCCACCGCCGAAATCGGAGAAGACGGTACCGCCGAGGGTCAACAACTGCGTGTTCTGCAGATTGCTCGTGACCGGGGCTGGGCCTCGCGATTCGACGACGGAAAAGAAGATGTCGTTGTCGGCGTTGGTGACGACGGCTTGGGCGCGTATCGCGATGATGCTGTTGAAGTCGGCCGGCGCGCTGAATCCAGGCTCGCTGGCAATGATTCCCCAACCGGCATCGTCGAACTCGACAAACACGGACTGCAGCGTCGCGTTTTGCTGAATCGGAATCGTGATCTCGGATCCTTCGGTTGCCGAAGTGATCACGGTCACGATCATCGATTCTGCCTGGTTGGCCCCACGGCCGACGATTTCAATCCCGGTATTGGTCGGAACGGCTCCACCGGCGGTTCCGCCTGCCAACGACGAAGTCGGCGAAAATCCGGGCGGCACGGTCAACCCGAAGGCTCCGTCATTTCCGTCATATTCGACCGTCACTTCGCTCGTCGCCCCGCCGCCGGTGCTCAGACTCATCAGCTCGTTGGCCGTGTCGACTTGGAACGTCGTGTTGCCGGCCGCACCGGTATGCGTCAGCCGAGCGTCTCGGAATCCACCCAAGGCATTGGTCGCCGAGACGGTTTGATCGACCGTCTGGGCAGCGATGGCTGTCGCGATTTGTGCGCCGCTGGTGAAATCATCGATGGTCACGATGGTTTCGCCATCGGCGTCATCGGCGGTGATTTCGACCAGTTGAGCCGACGGCTCGTCGACGTCACCGGGTGCCGCACCCTGGACCACAAAGTAGGTATCCACCGACAGGTCGTCAAAGCGATACTGGCCCGGCACAGGGTCCGCACTGGTGTCGGTCGTGACGGTGTCGACCAACACGTCTGTTCCGGCGTCGAAGGTGTTGTTGGCGTTGGTGTCGCGGTAAAGCTCCACCGTCACGCCTTCCAAACGCGGATCATCGCCGGTCAGACCGTCGCCGGTCAGGTCCGTAAACGCGACACCGGAGATTGCACCAATATCAGCGGCCAGCAATTGGCGTTTGACCAACGACTCGTGCCGCAACACGCGACGGTTGTTGCTTCTTGTTTCGGTATCTGAACGATGCTTGCGACGCACCAGTCGCTGAATCATTCTCTGCCAGACCATGGGGACATTCCTGTAATCGGGTGATCCGAACGCCGATCACCACGATGCGTTGATCGTGAATGATTCACTGCCTGAATGCGATCGGCGTTCTATTGTTCGGGGGGAGACCAGTCTCAATCGCTGCTATCGGCCCCCGGCGGAGAAGAATTCACCCAGCTGCAGGTTTTAACGATTACCACCGGTACTCCAGGCCGTAGGTCAAGCCGTGAGCCCAATAGTCGGTCGTGTCGAAGGCGAACAGGGGACGAGGATCGCTGGCACCGGTGATCGCCGGCGGCAACTGATTGGTGTCAATCATCGTCGGGATGTGCTGCCCCGGACGGACGACATTGGACCAGTAGATTCCGGTGTATCCGAACGTCGCCTTCAAGTGATCGGTCAACTGGTACCCCAGCGTCAGATTCAACTCGGGCAGCACGGAGAACTCATCTTGTTGATGCACGCCGCTGTTGGAAGCCAGTGCCAACAGACCTGCGTCGTAAGTGTCGGTGGTCTGATTGGTCGTGTCGTTGCGATCGACGATCACCGTCTGGCCTGCGATGCGAACGGTTTGACGCGTGTTGCCGACCGCCAGACGGACGAGGCTTTCACAGGTCCAATAGCCGCGTGTGATGCGGTAGTTCCAAGCCACGTCGATGCCGTTGAATTGGTTCTCGGTATCAAACTGATCCATGATATCGAAGTCACCGATGTTGAAGGTTCCGTTGTTGGTCAGGTCTTCGGTGATGGCCACCCCTTCATCAAGCTGCATGAACCGATATCCCACTCGAAATTCCGATCGCGAGCAGTAGTGGTCGGCACATCCGCAGAACAACCATTGGCGGCAACCCTCATCGCAGCACATCATTCGTCGCAGATAAACGCTGCCACCGGCAAGTTCGCTGTAAGCGGTCACGCCGACCGTGCCGGTCAACTGGATGTCGGCACCGTTGTTCAACGCGACCAGTTCGGCGTCCTCTCGGCCCGTCAGTGTGTTGAAGAATGGTCGAGCCAAGATCGGGTCGCCCGTGCTGGTGGCCGAGAACGTTTCCGTTTCGCGATCGAGTTCCAAATAGTCCCACCGACACCCAACGTGTGGCATCGATCCAGCCAGAACCCGAACTTCAGCCTCCAACCGGTGCGTGAATCTTCAAACGGGGCGCGACCGGGGCCGCCAAACAGCGTCGCGGTGGTGTCTCGCGTCAACACCCCGGCGTCGGCTTGAGCGGTTCCCGAGGGTGATTGCGTGACCAGGGCCGGCAGGTCCATCCCGTCGGACCAGATCCCGAGGCCTTCGAATGAAACCCAGCCGTCTTGGGGCAGACTGAGCGTGATGGCCGGCCGCCAAGCACGTCCACTGGGAAGCTCGCCGCACATGCTGCATCCGCAATTCGGCCCACAGCTGCCCATGGAATCGCAACCGATGCCATCACAACCGACCGAACCGCAACCGCAACTCGCTCCCATCGCGTCGCAAGATCCGTCGACGATCGCTGATTCGTAAATGATTTCGCCTTCCATCGGCGGAGGCGTTGGGATGTGATGCCCGGCTTGCCGGACGCCCGACGGATGTGCCGCAGCGGCATTCGACGCAGCCGGTTTGCCGGCGGACGTTCGCTTGGTCGGTCGCACTGCCTGGGCGTGGCGACTGTTCTTGGGTTGCACCGCCGGCTGACTCGCTGGACGCTGGACTTGTTTCTTCACGCCCGCCGAAGAGCGGGTGGGAGACCAGCTGGCACGGGCCGCCTGCACATGCTCGGACGGATCGACGTCATCGCGATACTGGCTCGATGCGGACTGGGCGCTGGCACTCGGTGCCCCGAGCGGGCTGAGCGAAAATGCTGCCAACAAAGCAACAGCGAGCGGGCGAGATAATTGAAAGTTAGGCACGGTCGTCACCACTTGAGACTCTGGGGGGGTAAAACCCGGCTGCGGCCGGATCCGCGACGCTCGCGGAAGACTGACGTCTTGGCAAAGGGAGGCCAAACGCAGCATGGGTTTTCGGAGTGCCGCCGCGTTTCACGCAGCGGGCACGACCTGTCAGTTGCGATATCGACGAGCCCCCGAAGTCTCCTGCAGGCAAAATCCGAAAAATCGGAAAAATCATCAAACACGGCGCAATCGTCACAGCTTGCCAGGCGAGGGCAATTGGTCCTATCGGGGACGAATAGGACCAAGAGGACGAAGGCGCCCCATGAGACAACCTGAAACCTGAAACAACAGGAACACTTGACCTGACCGCCCTCAGATTGGTACTCGACACACAGCGAACCGGTGCACCGGCCGTTCGCTGTCGTTTCTTCAACCAATCAACTGACTTTTTCAAAGATCCTTGTGACAGCGCGACCGGCCGACTTCGTTCCTGTCTTGCGACACTCCAGGCTTCCCAAAGACGCCTGGGATGCTAGCAACCGCTCTGCGCGTTTCCCCGTCGCGTTGCTTGCGATCGGCTGCCTCGTCGGTTTGCCCGCTGGCTGCCGCGGCCGTGCCCACGAAGACCTGTATCGCGCCAAAATGGCCAACGAGATTCGTGTGCTGGAAGATCAGCTCTATGACGCGGATTACCAAAACCGCGTGCTCCGCGATGAACTGGAGCGGTCTCGCAGCCAAGACGTCCGCTCGGAAGCGTCCTCCGATCGAGGTCCCCGAGAACGCATCCTGAACCAAAGCCCGCCGCAAGTGCCGGACGATCAGGGCGCGACCATGCCGGATGACTACGAGATCTTGGATCTGAATTCGCCGAGCATGACCGAACCGGCTCCACCGTCCACTCCAGACCAGACCGTACAACCGGGAACCGAAACGCCGACGCCGGAGCCGACGCCAGAGCCCGCTGCCGGATCGGGGCTGCCGCTGCCACCGGCGATCAAAAACGTTCCGGACCAAGACGCTCCCGAGACGTCTGATTCGCCCCTGCCGTTGGTCGACCCGCCCAAAGAAAGCGGGCCCAAAGAAGGCCTGGGCATGCCAACCGAAACGCCCGCCGCTCCGAAGCCGACGGAATCGGAAGGCCCGTTCCTGGAACTTCCTCCTCCGGCCGAGCTCATTCCGCCCGGAGAGGGCGAATTGATGGACGAACAGATCATTCCCGGCCCGCCGCTGCCGCCGGACGAGGACCCGGAATCGCCGCCGGGAAAGGTGAAAAATCCTGACGACGCCAAAACGATGGGGTTCGACCCTCCCACAACCGAACCGCTCTCGACCCCGGACCGACTGGAGCTGCACGACGGCCTGTCCGGCGGGCATCAATTTGACCAAGACGCCGACATCGATGGGCTGTTCCTGATCGTGACGGTCGTTGACGACAAAGGCCGTTCGCTGTCACTGGAAAATTTCGATGTCGACGCGGATCTGACCGTTGTGGTGCTGGACCCCAACAACGACTCGGAGGACGCACGGATCGGACGCTGGGATTTCAACCCCGAGCAGGTCCGCGACATGGTTCGACAGGCCCCCATCGATGGGATCCACATCCCCATCGCCTGGCAGGACCGGGTGCCTGAGGGTAACGATGTGATGGTGCATGTCCGAATGGCGGCGGCCGAAGAAGAAATGCGGTGTCAGGGACGCGTCCGGCTGGAACAATCCGTCGCCTCGGCAAATTGGTTGCCCCGAGGGTGACGAGCTGTCGTAGTGGAAAACGTGCGTTGTCGCTATGCTAGCGGCATGAATGCAAATCAAATGGAAATCCTCGAACCTGCACAAGCCAGTTTCGACGACCTCGACCTGTCCCCGGTAATGCGCCGAGCGCTCGTAAAAGCCGGCTTCGAAAAACCTTCCCCGATTCAATCGGAACTGATCCCTTTGGCGCTCCAGGGGCTCGACGTGATCGGCCAAGCCCGCACCGGAACTGGGAAAACTGCCGCGTTTTCGATCCCGATTCTTGAACAACTCGATTCACTCGAAGACTGCCGCGACCCGCAAGCGATCATCGTCGTCCCGACGCGTGAGCTGGCCGATCAGGTCGGACGCGAGGCGCAGCGATTGGCAGCCGGTGTGCACACCGAAATCGCGGTGTTGGCCGGCGGCAAAAACATCCGCACCCAACTGCGACAACTCGAAAACGGTGTGCAAATCGTCGTCGGCACGCCCGGACGACTGCACGACCACCTGCAACGACGGTCCCTACGTACCAAGGACGTCTGGTGCGTCGTGCTGGACGAAGCCGACCGGATGCTGGACATCGGCTTTCGGCCCCAGATCGAACGCATCTTGCGTAAGTGCCCGCGCGACCGACAAACGCTGCTGCTTTCGGCAACGCTGCCGCCGACGGTCCAACGACTGGCCGAATCCTACATGGTCGACCCGATCGTGATCGATTGCTGCAAAAATGAAATGTCGGTCGAAACGATCGAGCAGCACTACTTCACGGTTCCGCAAGAACAAAAGCAAGACCTGCTGGTCGAGCTGTTGAAACGAGAGAAACCCGAGCAAGCGATCATCTTCTGTCGCACCAAACGCGGCACCGATCGCCTGTATCGCGCGATCAGCAAAGAACATCCCTCCTGTGCCGCCATGCACGGTGACATGGCCCAGCGTGAACGCGATCGCGTTCTGCAACGTCTGCGAGACCGTGACTTGGAGATTCTGGTCGCCACCGATGTGGTCGGACGCGGCATCGACATCAGCACCATTTCTCACATCATCAACTACGACGTCCCCGAAGACAGCGATGACTACGTTCACCGTGTCGGGCGGACGGGACGGATGGGCCGCGACGGCGTGGCGTTCACGTTCATCGTCCCCGGCCAAGGCGATTTTCTGACCAGCATCGAACAACGGATCAACAAACTGCTGATCCGCGACTCGATCCCCGGATTCGAAGCCCCCGAGAAACTGGCCGAACCGGAAAAGAAAGAAGCCGACCCGATGCGGAAACGGCTCAATCCGATGCACCGCAAAGTCAAACGCCGACGCTAGCGACACAGAAACTCCCTGCGGTTCGCTGATGCAATCCCAACCGAAACGAACCGCCGACGAGTTCCGCGACGTGAATGCGTCAACCAGGACGATCACTCGGCGAACAGACTGGCGACGAGCAATTGATCGGCGCCGGCATCGAGCAAACACCGGGCATCGCCGGCGCTCCGAATCCCTCCGCCGGTGACGTAACGCGGTTGTGGCAATTGACACCGAATCCGCTTGCACAATTCAAGCGTCCGACCGATCGACGTGCCCCCGACAGACGCCAGATCCAGTCCGATCACCGTGGCGATTGCGGCCCGGCGACAGGCCTCGAACCAAGCCTCTTCGGAAGTCGAAGCGGACAACCAGCGGCCGTCTCGGTAGTCAAAGCTGACGGCAACTTGATGCCGCGGCACACGCGACAACACGTCACCCAACAACGACACGTCGTCGGCGCATTCGGTTGCCAGGATCAGCACGATGCGTGGGTTGCTGCGAACCAAGGATTTCATCCAGTCCCAACGCGCTGGAGCGACCGCTGCACGCAGTCCCAGGTCCAGGAACAACCTTCCATGGCGATCGGAATCATTGGCCGCCGGCGCGCAATGAACGATCGTTTCGATCAGCGATCGCTGCCAACGGTCACGCCGGATGCCATCCAGATCGGCGACGTAGAGAGAACCGATGCCGACGCCTCGGTAGCCGTCGATCAATCGACACGCATCTCCGTCGATTCGAAGGGACGGCTGACCGGCGGTTTGAAAAGTCGACACCGGCAGATACTGATCGCGCTGCCCACCGACACCGTGAACCGCGAGTCCGTCTTGCAGATCGACGACACCGACGAAACTCGAAACAAGTGCGTTATCCAATTCAACCCCAACGTGGCGTAAGCTTCCAGCTTGCGACCCCAGTGGCGTAAGCTTCCAGCTTGCGACCCCTTAAAGCTTCAGCTTGCGTCAAGACACCTACCCCACAACCGCTGACATCACGCGTCGGGCAGGGAGAACAGCGATTCGACTTTCACGATCGCATAATCGTCGGGAAACGTGTGAATTGCCTGAACCAACATCGAGCGTTGGCGTGTCTCGATATTGACGTAGCTGAGTGCGCCGAGCGCCATCCTGCCGCTGGCATCGAAGGTGTGCAACAGTCCTTCGGTGGGCTGTTTAGAAAGCTGCTGCTGCACCATGAAAAACATGTCCGGCGCGACAGGCTCGAGCTGAAAATGGGTCCGATAGCCGACGCCGAAATGAAAATCGGCCTTGTCGGTGCGACTGCCCTTGAGCGAATGGCTGATCAGACAGCGTTTGGTGGGCAAGGGCTGATGGGCGCTGGTGGCGACTTCACACACGGTCACCGGCGTTTTGCCGGTGGTGTTCCAGGTGATCACGTGCCCGCAATTGGTGATATTGACTTGCGCGTGATACGCACTTCGCTCAATTCGGCGCGTGCGATGCACCCGGTAGAGTTCGGGGTGGAGCGAACGGCTGAAAACGTGAAACGCGAGTTCGGCGACTTTGGGGCGAACCGAGAGCACTGGCGGAATTCCGGGATCGACGAATGATAAGGGGCAGAAGCCGACAGCAGATTTGGGGCAACGCCCCCACCTTGCTACGGTCCGATTCTGCCGACAATGGACAACAGATTACGATAACGCGCGACCCGAGGTCGCAAACCGCCGAGCGTTTCGTCTCTTTTCCGATTCGAAGTGACGCGTCAGGCTCTCGGCAAATCGCCTGATGCACGTCATTATAGATGCTCTCGCGAACAAGACAGAAGAGCGTTTATCGCTCCAAAATGAAAGATTTGCATTTTGTCCAATCGCGTTCAGATTCCCATTGACAGACAGCCCCGTTGTTACCTGGTTTCCGCATGGTCATCGTCATCGATAACTACGATTCATTCACCTACAACCTCGTGCAACGACTGGGAGAGATCGACCCGACGACGAAGCTGCGCGTCTTTCGAAACGACGAAATCTCGGTCGACGAAATGGAATCGCTGTCGCCGGATCGGATCTTGGTTTCGCCTGGTCCCTGCACGCCAAACGAAGCCGGCGTCAGTGTCGAGAGCATTCAACGCTTCGCCGGCAAGGTGCCCATGCTGGGCGTCTGCCTCGGGCATCAATCGATCGGCCAAGCGTTCGGGGCAACCATCATTCGCGCCCCGCAACTGATGCACGGCAAGACGGACGAAATCTATCACGACGACAAAGGGTTGTTCCAAGGGCTTCGCAATCCGTTCGTCGCCACACGCTACCACAGCCTGGTGATCGACCCCGACACCATGCCCGACTGTTTGGAAGTCGCCGCCTGGACCGACACCGGAGGACAACGCCAAATCATGGGTGTCCGCCACAAGAACTTTCAACTGGAAGGATGGCAGTTTCATCCGGAGAGCTTTCTCACCCAGCCGGGGATCGAAATGCTGACTCGGTTCTTGCGCTGGTGAACCGTTTCAACCAGATTGATCGTGAAGGACAGGTTGATGCGATGCAAGCCAGAACGCGCGGGCGAGTGTGCCACACCACAGCCAACGCAACACTTCGCAACTTCCAAACTCAGCGGTGCAGACGCTTGGCATGCGCTACCGAAGAACCTGGGAATCCCATGCATCGGTCACCTCGCAACCCTTCACCATCGAAACCTCAAGTGGCTTACATCGCCAGCGTGTTGGTTTCGTCACTGATCTGCATGGCGCCGGCGATGGGTCAAACGGAGACGTCTGATCGCAGTCCCGACCGCGGTGAAGAGCGAGACGACCGCAGCGTTGAAATTCGACTCGATGACTTGCCCAAACCGGCACCCGAAATCGCCGCGTTGATCCGCCACGGGACGGTGCGATTGATCACCGGCGGTCAGCCGACCAGCGATGCGGCGGCGTTACCGGTCGGTCAACGCTTGGCCGGCGAGACTCGGTTCACCTTTCGATATCGCTACGACAGCCGCGCGCAATGGCAGATTGAAAATCGACGAAACGCACTCAGCCAAACGATGGTCTCGATTCGTGTGCGCTTTCGTTCCATCAAATTAATTTCAACCCACGATGTTTGGTTGCGTTCTCCGCCATCGGCGGATCAGTTTTGGGACGACCGCGTGGTCCGCCACGAGTTCGATCACGTCCGAATCTCTTCCGACCCGCGGATTGAAAAACACTTTCTTGATGCCGCCAAAGAACTGGAAGTCATGCGGGTACCGCTGTCTTCGGTGGCGGGACTCGGCGGCAAGATTGATAACGCCAAAGTCCAAGCGTTGATCGAAACCGGAATGAAGCAGGCCATGAACAACACGACCGACTACGTGCGTATCCGCTACCGTGAATTGGACCGCTTGACCCGGCATGGGATGCTGCCGCTACCCGATGACGTCGGACTGATCGACGAACCGTAAGCACTCGGTCAAGACGGCCTCATCCGCGGGGAGACGGGTTAGCGAAACTCGGGTGGCGACGGTTCACCAGGGACGATGTTCGCGTTGAGCATCTTCTCTTCCTGGAACCGTTTCAATCGCTCCTGAAATTCCTGCTCGGTTTCTTCTTCTGACTTTTTCTCGAGTTGGGGTGGTTCAGGCGTCGGGTCGCCGTCGGAGCCCCTGGATTTGACGCCACCGAGCGGTGCAACCCGCTCGCGGGCTTCGATTTCATCACGCCCCGAGTCGCGAGGTGAAACGTCGCCGACCCGCGCCCCGCCGGGATCAAACAGACTGCCGACGCGACCCGAGTCACGCTGCGTCCGTTCCCAACTGCCACCATAGGCTGAATAGGCCTGATCCTCGCGGTCGCAGCACAGTCGGCAACCGGTGCTGGATGTCACGGCGAAGCTGAGCAGCGCTAGCCCCATCAGCGTGCGTGAAACACGACTCAGTCGCTCGTCTGGTTTGCGGTCAGCTCTCATCGTGTTGCTCTCGTTCACCACTTCACAGCGGGATAGAGTGTCAGCCCAGGTGCCAGTGTCAGGTCGACGGCCAGGGCGCATTAAAAAATGGCGTCCGCGGATGCGAACACCATTTGTATCGGTTACGACGACGAGAGGCTTTAGGAAAGATTTGCGGGTTAGTGGCGGATTGCGTGCACCACATCGGTGATGTTCTTGCTCATCATCGCCAGGGCCGATTCGATTCGGGGCGCCGTCCCGAGCCGATCGCCGATGCCGGGCAGCGACATGACGCAAAACAGCACCAACACGAAACCGCCATAGGCTGCACCACTATTGATGCCAGAGTCATGTCCGATCACGCGAGAACCTTTAGTAAAGGGGAGACGAAATGCCCAGCGCTCTTTCGGTTCGTATTCACGGATCGTCCCGACTTGCAATCGAGCCTCCCCCTGCACCGTTTCGACGAACGTTTCGGCAATGACTTGCATGCGACGCCCCTCGTAGCGGAGGTCGTAACTTTTGCCCGACTTGATCTTTTTTGCCAGTTTGGGACCAAGTCCTAGCGTGAAACCGCCACCGGATGTTTCACGAACGAAGACATTGAGTGACTTGCGACCGACCTGGAGTGTTGCGACGCTGTCTCCGACCACTTTGCATCGATACGTTTTCGCTTGTCCCTCGGTGGGCAAGGTCTTGTAGGAATACGCTGGCATCGTTCTGACAACCGTTGTGAGAGGGTCTGCCGGGATTGGACTGAGAACCAGTCCGGTTTGATTAGCTTCCGCGCCGACTGCGCGAACACTGAACGCTAGCTCGAAAAATCTCGGGCAACGTGACCAAGGGTGACCCCGCAGAGGGTTTTTCCTCAATAAGCTATTCCGATTAGGAAGCCTGAACCAGCTATGACAGTCCGACCGGATGCAACGGTGCTGTCAGGACGAATCGAAGGGTCAGGCCGGTGGCAGTCGACCGGCCCCGTTTTGATTCTTCCGAGCTCCGGACAGGCGGGCAATGCAAGCCAAACCCATCGTTCTGGTGGCATCCATCACCGTGATCTTGATGCTTCGCCCAGCCCCCGCGGCGGCGCAGCAAACGAGACCGCAGTCCTGGTCGCAGCCGAGCGACCGAGATTCCTGGCGAGAATCGTGGCAGCCCCCACAACGCTCCCCCCACCCAGCGGCCTGGCATCCAGAATCGTTCTATCAACTCCAACGCATCGCTCCGGCACCCGATCGCGACACGCAGGCTCCGCAGTCGGTTGACCAACTGCGCCACACGCTGCGGATCGCAGCACGAGTTGAAAGTGAAACGCCAGCGACAAACGACCGGTTGACCGACGGCGGTGACGATCTGCTCGGTGACGATCTGCTCGGTGACGATCTGCTCGGTGGCGACTTGCTCGGTGGCGACTTGCTCGGTGGTGGACTGCAAGATGAGTTGCTGGACGGATCGTCGGCGGATCCATTGGCCGGTCTCGGCCCGGCCCAAGACCGCGACGCCACCGCCTCGCGTGATCCCCACGAAGACTTGTGGACCGAAGACTGCTATCCGTCGGCGGAATCCTGCCGTGCCTGCCATCCCGTTCAATACGAACAATGGAGGGCCAGTGGTCACGCCTACGCAAGCGTCTCGCCGATGTTCAATCGGTTTGAACAAGCGATGACCGAGCTGACCGAGGGCACGGTGGGCAGCTTTTGCAACCGCTGTCATTCTCCGGTCCAAACCCAACTGAAAATCCCCCGTTCGACCAGCGTGCTCGATGCACCGCCGGTGGTCCGCGAAGGCGTCACCTGCATCGCCTGCCATCGCATCAACGAACACTACTGGCGCAGCAACGGGGACCGCCGCATCGTCCCCGGCAACATCCACGCACCGGTCTACGGCGGAAGCGGCGGAGCGGGAGTTCGTGAAGCGATCGCCAATGCCGATGCGTTGAAACTGAAACTCTCGCCCGAGGACACCGGTCCGGGACAAGCGATTCACTTACAGGGTCAATTCTTTAAACCTCTGACCAACAGCGACGTGTGTGTGTCCTGCCACCAGGTCGCCGTCCATCCGGGCATCTGGTTGGAAGTCGTTCACGCACAGTATCGAAGCGGCCCCGCTGCCAAACGCGGAGTCAGCTGCCAGGACTGTCACATGGGTGCAGTGCCCGGCAAACCGCACGGCTATCAAAACGACTTCGTGGCTCACCTGGGCGACAAACCGTTCGGCGAGAAACGAAAACAGTCCAACCACATGTTTTGGGGTCCGGGGTTCTCGATCGCCCACCCGGGAATCTTTCCGCACCACCCCAAAGCGAAGCAATACACGCCGCGAGAGTGGCTGGCGTTCGACTATCGCGCCGGTTGGGGGACCGACGCGTTCGAAAACTCTGTGACATCAGCGACGACATTCCCCGAACCGTGGGACACCGCCGACGATCGACGCGACGGACGCAAGATCATCGACGCCAACCTGGCCAAGCTCGCCGAAAAACGCGCCGGTTCGATCGCCACGATGGAAGGCGGACTGAAAATCGAAGGCCCGCATTTTGAACACGAGCCGACTGCCGGACGTCGCTTGAAATTCAGCTACACGGTTTGCAACACCAGCGAAGGCCACAATCTGCCGACCGGTTCCCTGGGAGCTCAACCGCAACTTTGGTTGAACGTCGCGCTGATCGATCCCGACGGCTGTCGCGTTTGGGAAAGCGGTTATCTGGATCGACACGGCGATTTGGCCGACATGCACTCGGTCGATGTCGCGACCCATCGTGTTCGACGCGACAAAGATCTGTTCAACCTGCAAACCAAGTTCTTGATCAACAACGTTCGTGGGACGGACCGCGAAGCCGCACTGCCGCTGAATTTCTCCCTCGACCAACTTGTTTTCTTACGCCCCGGTGCCGTTCCCGTTTCGGTGCTAAACCACCCGCCCTTGATCCGAATGGAAGCCCACTCGATTGCGCCGCTCGATTCACGAACGGCCCGCTACTCGATTCCCGCCCACGTGATGACCAAGAAAGGACCGTATCGATTGAGCGTGCGGATGCGAAACCGAACCGAACCGATTTACTTCATGCGTCAAATCAACAGCACGCCGGACATGATTCACCGCATGCTGGAAAACACGCTGGACTTGCACCCTTCCAGTCATACGTTTTGGGTGCGCTGATGAAGAGTTACAAACGATCCTTGTTCGGGCTCACGCTGCTGTCGCTGTGTGCGATCGGTGCGGACCGCCCTCGCCGTCTGCCGCCGGTTCGTCCACCGGCGAACGTGGCGGCTCCGCTAGACGCAACGCCGTTGGTGACGCGTGATTTCGACCGTGTGCTTCAACGGACGCTCGACGAGTTGGACCGGCAATCAATCCAGTCGGCGGTCGAACCACCCGCAGCGACCGATCCGCGTGCCGATTCCGGCGAACCGGCAGACGCATCGATGCGGCGTGTCGAAACCGTTCTGCGGCCACAAACGGGCCTGCGAACAGACCGCTTCACCGCCGCGCTGGATCGCTCCCTCGCGCCGCAGTTGGAGTCGGAACCTGAGATGGCGATTCGTCGTCTGCCCACGACGGAGACGCAACTGCCGCAATTGCCTGCGGACTTGTTGGCCAGCGACACGGCGGTATCCAACGCGACTCCAACAACTCAACCGCTGATTGACGTTGATCGACCGCATACCGAATCGGCACCCATCGTGCTGCACGATCCCGGCATGGATTTCTCTCCGATGCCGCTGGATCCCGATGCCTGCTACCACGATTCCGGCCGCGAAGCCTGGGTCTACGATGCGAAACACGACGTCCCGACACAGCATCCCTGGGTCGAATGGGGACGCATCTGGTATGGAGACGGGATCACTCCGCGCGGGCGCGATTTATTTGGTCCGATGAATCTGGTGCGGCCCAAATTCTATGTCTACGGAGACTTTCGCACGGGCATCCAGACGGGACGCAACGCCGGCGGGCGGGCCGACAACTGGGCCAATCGCTTGAACCTGGACTTGGATCTTCAGATCACCGACACCGAACGCTTCCATGCCTTTGTCGGTCCCTTGGACAAGCAGAACCGATTCACGCGTTGGGAAGTGATCGACGGTGATTTACGTTACCGCAACGAAATGAACCTGACCCCGGCGACCGCATTTTTCGAAGGCGATTTGGGCGTCATGCTGGGAGCCTTGGGCAATCAATCCTCGCCGCTGGAGTTGCCGATCTCGGCGGGACTGATGCCGCTGTTGTTCCAGAACGGCATTTGGATGGAAGACGCTGTCAGTGGCGTCGCGTTCGCCATACCTGCCAAGCACAGCCGTCTACTCAACTGGGCAAACTTTGACGTCAGCTTCTTTGCCGTGTTCGATCAACTCAACAGCCCCGCCTTTGCCGACAACAGCGACGCACAAGCGTTCGGGACCGCCTGGTTCATCGAAGCCTATGGCGGCTACATCGAAACCGGCTACGCCTACTTGAATCACCGCAACGATGATTCACTGAGTTACCACAACGCGACGTTCAGTTTTACGCGACGCTATTTCGATCGCATCAGCAACAGCGTTCGCGTGATCGTCAACGCGGGGCAGGACCGCGGCAAGACCGATCGAACGGCCGACGGCGGATTGTTGCTGGTGGAAAATAGTTGGATCACGGCCGCACCGTTGACCGTGGTTCCCTATGCCAACTTTTTCTACGGTTGGGATCGGCCACAATCGGTCGCCCGCGCCGGGATCTCCGGCGGCATCTTGCGCAACACCGGAATCAACTTCGACACCGACGGACTGAACGGTTTTGCCACACTGGACACATCCGCCGCCGACACGTCTGGCGGTTCGGTCGGCGTCGATTTGATCGGCGACGACTTGGACCGACAGCTGTTGCTTGAACTGAGCTATCTCACGCCCCACGGTGATCGAGCGATCGCGAGTGGCGATCAATACGCGATCGGCGCCCGGTATCAATTCCCGATCTCCAACGCGACGCTGCTGCGGTTCGACGTCATGCACGGCTGGCGAGAGGGCGATGACGACGTGTACGGCACACGGATGGAATACCGCTGGAAGTTCTAGTGTATTGTCAACATTAAACCTGCGGAAAAGGGGTCAGGCACCAAAAATGCGAAGCACCCTCCGGGCCATTTGGTTTTTGGTGCCTGACCCCTTTTCCGCTCAACAAACGCTACCCGAAACTCATCGCTGGACGAACATTAACGAAATAGTTTCAGCTTGATCGGTGCACCAACCTCCGCGGCGGAATCAGCTCCCGACGCGGCTTCTTCTTCGGCGTCCTGCTTGGATCGGACGGCATCGACCAGTCGCGCCAGTCGGTCGATCTCGGTGCGTGATTCGTGCGCGGACTGAACCCGTTGGTTGGTGATCACCACAATCGTGTCACGCGCTCGCGAGGATTCGATTGCCCACTCAATGGCCTTGTCTTGATCGGCGACCAAGCGAATCGCGGCGCACTTTTTGACTCCGTCCAGCAGTTGGTGGGAACGCTGCAGAAACGAACCGGCTTGGTTGGGACGTGACGTGACGACGCAGTGATGCGCGAAGCGTTCGATCGCATGTCCGTAGCTGGCCAGCAGATCATCGCCGTCGGCTTCACCGATCGCCAAGACGCACCACACTCGACCGCCCGCCCCCACGGCCTTGGCCGTCCGCAAGGACTCGGTCACGCGATCCACCGTCCCGCCGGTTTCCAGCACCACCGTGGCGTGGCCAAAATCGACCAGTCGCTGACCGCGGCCGGGAATCGACCGCAGCGTCGACAAGTGCTTGGCGATCTCATGAGGCGAATGGCCCAACAGCGATCCCAAGGCGGCGGCGGCGGCGATGTTCGACGCCATCGAAATCCCGCACAGTGGCGTTTCCATCATCGCACTGGTGTCTCCGGCGGTCAGCATCAGCGTCGCCATGCCGCCGGATTGATCGATCATGATCGCACCAAACTCACTGTCCGACGACGTGCCATAAAAGATCGGCTTGCAGCGTGCCTCGTCCAACAACCGAACCGTCTTGGCGTCGTCCCCGGGGGCGATCACGATTCCCGTCGGCGTCAGTTGTTCCAACAAACATTGCAACCCACACGGTCCAAAGTCGTCGGACAACTCGCGTTTGCCGGTCACCATCAGCACATCAAACTGCATCGCGTCGTAGTGCCCGTCCCGGGCGGCGGTTTCATCGATCTCGATGATCGCGATGCGGCTGAGGCAGTCGCTCGATTCGGCGATCCACTCAATCAACTCGGCGCCGTAACAGACGTGCTGTGATGATGTCTCGTTGACCACGCCGTCGCTGGATCCGAGATCACATTGGTACGCGGTTCGAATTCCCAACGCCTTGGTCAACGCGGCCGCCAACAAACACGTCGATGTCTTTCCGCTGTGACCGAGGACGCCGACGGTCAACAACGTCCGATCGGGTTGACGGTGACGGGCCGAAGCGATTCGGGCCAGGGCGTGATCGACGCTGCCGACGATGCACTGGGGCAGCGGACACGGCAACATTTGTTCGGTCAGAATGCCACTGGCACCGCGAGCCAACGCCACCGAAATCAATTCGTTGGGATCGCCTTCACCGATCCGATACAGCACCACATCGCCCTGATCACAATCCGCGACGTCGTCGACAAGATTCGAAACAGCAAGATCTTCGCATCCGAAAAACTTGGCCTCGGGAAACAACGCGGCCAACAGGATCGGAGTTGCCGCCGCGTCGTCTTCGGGGGCAAAACTTTCCACGGTCACCGACGTCATCGGCGGGGCCCCCGTCGCGGACACCTTGGACAGCGGAACCAGCTCTTTGTTGACCGAGTCATCGTCAAGGAGAGTGCGAAAAGAAACGCTTTGTCGAACGTCAAATGCGTGTCGCATGTGATGGCCTCCGTGCACATCGTGGGGTTCAGCTTTCACGAATGAGTAAGCGATCCTTTCGCTTACGTTTGGTATCCGCGATCGATGCACAGATTGTTCTCGTATTGCAAAACCGGTCAATACGAGTTTTTTCGGCGGCTACAGCAAGCCGGCGTCGCGAAGCATCAGCTGTAAATCGTCCCAGGCCGCTTTTTTTGCGGCCGGATTGCGCAACAGATAAGAAGGGTGATACGTCACCAACGCTTTGCTATCAAAGTATCGATGAAATTTTCCTCGCAATCGTCCGACGGACAGTTTGGTGCAAAGCAGTGCTTGGGCGCTGACCAGCCCCAAGCACACGATGTACTCGGGTCGCAAGATTTCGAACTGTGCTTGAAAGAACTCGCGACAGTTTTCGATCTCGGTCGGCTCGGGGTTTCGGTTGTTGGGCGGCCGACACTTGACCGTGTTCATGATGTAGACGTCTTCGCGGGCGAACTTGCACGCCCCGATCATCTTGGTCAGCAACTGACCGGCTTTGCCGACAAACGGACGTCCCGACAGGTCTTCTTCGCGACCGGGGCCTTCGCCAAAGAACACGACTCGCGGCGCCACGTTGCCTTCGCCGAAGACCGTTTTGGTGCGGCATTGGGAAAGGATTTGACAGCGCGTGCAGGCGGCCACCTGTTCGGAGAACTTTGCCAGTTCGGTGGCGCGCACCTCGGGGACCAGCGGCGGCCCGGGGTAGGGCTCGGCGGGGTCGGCCGAATCGATCTGCAGGGAGAACGCGGGCGCGGGTCCTGGGGTGCTCGGCTGGGCGGCCCCGGCGGCGACAGTGGCCGCCGCCGCCGCGGCGTGTTGAACCGTGGGGGGAGAAACAGCGGGCGGCGCGGACACCTGCCCAGAGGTTCGCTCAGAGGCTTGCTCGGATCCTTGTTCGGGCGAACCGCCGTCGGCGAATCGCAACTGATCCGCCAACGCGGCCGCGGAGTCGGGGTCGGCCGCCGGCAACCACTGGACGCCGACGCGTTGCAGATGCTCGGCCAATCCGGCGGCTTGGGCGAGGGTGACGGCCGGATCGGGCCCTTCGAGGTTTTGATTTTCTTGCGGCATGGCACCATAGATAACACACGGCCTACTTGTTTTGCACCATGGCGTTTAACATAGCAGGCTTGTTTCCCATCCCGTTCCGCGCCACGCCTGTCCGACAGTCTTTTCCATGCCCGTCCCCCAAGTTGCGATTGTTGGCCGTCCGAACGTCGGCAAAAGCAGTCTTTTTAATTGGCTCGCCCGCCGCCGTTTGGCGATTGTTGACGACTACGAGGGCGTCACCCGCGATCGGATGACGACCCTGATCGAGACGGAGGACCAGTTTTTTGAGCTGACCGACACCGGGGGGTTGGGTATCGAAGATCCCGACGATTTGACTGCGGACGTTCGCCGCCAGATCGAATTTGCGATCAATTCGGCAGACGTCATCTTGCTGGTCGTCGATGTCCAGACCGGGGTGATGCCCCTGGATGAACTGGTCGTCGAGCGGCTTCGAGCGGTCGAGCGTCCGGTGATTCTGGTCGCCAACAAATCCGACCAGCGGCACCATGACATCCACGCCGAAGAGTTTCACCGACTTGGCCGCGGGCATCTGATCTCGGTCAGCACGACACAGAATCGAAACCGCGATGAACTGCTGGAACTGATCCGCGACCGGCTTCCGCCCTCGGACGAAACGGCCAACGTGGCGACCATGAAACTGGCGATCGTCGGGCGGCGAAACGTCGGCAAAAGCACCTTCGTCAACACGTTGGCCGAGACCGATCGGATGATCGTCAGCGAAGTGCCCGGCACGACGCGCGACAGCGTCGATGTGCACTTCGAAGTCGATGGCCAAACTTTCATCGCGATCGACACGCCGGGTTTGCGAAAACGCAAGAGCCAACGCACCGACCTGGAATATTATGGCATGCACCGGGCCCAACGCAGCATCCGCCGCGCCGACGTCGTGCTGATGTTCTTTGACGCCAACGAAACGGTCAGCAAAGTTGACAAGCAGCTGATCGGTTACGTCATCGAAAACTACAAACCGTGCATCTTTGTAATCAACAAATGGGACCTGTTGCACGACACGATTCCGACCGAGCGGTGGGTTCGTTATTTGCGCCGTCAATTTCCGACGCTCTCGTATGCACCGATCGCATTCATCACCGGCCAGACGGGCAAGAACGTCAAAGCCCTGATGAACCATTCGTCGATGCTGTTCAAACAGGCTCGCGAACGGGTTTCGACCGGACAGTTGAACCGTCTACTGCGCAGCGCCATTGAAGCCCACCAACCGCCGCTGTACCAGAATCGTCGTCCCAAAATCTATTATGCCACACAGGTCGCGACCGAACCGCCGACGATCGTCGTGATGTGTAATGACCCCAAGGCGTTCTCCAACGACTACCAGCGTTACCTGATGAACGTGATGCGCGATCATCTGAAATTTGGCGAAGTGCCGATCAAGATGTACTTGCAAAAACGCGCCCGCAACGACGAAGAGGACGTGATCAATCGTTAGGCAGTGGGATAGGCTTCCAGCCTGTCAATCCAGCAGGGGAAAGCATGGAGTGACCGTCCAGCGTTTGCCAACCGCGTTTGCGGTACGATGGCCCTGCCGGGCCGTCGTCCGTAGGACTCTCCTCGACGACCTAGAAAGAACGTCGTACAACGATCCGCGAAGTCGATGAAACAGAACGCCCCAGCAGTTCGGTGGATCTTATTCGTCTTGGTCGGCGTTACCCTGGCCGCCGTCTCGGGTCGTCTCTCCGTGCACACGGTCAATGACACGCCCAGCTACGTCCATTATCCGCTGAACTCCTTGACCGATGCGTTGCTTTCGATTCGCACGCCGGCCTACCCGATCGCTTTGTCGATCATCGATGCGACCGTCGGTCTGTCCTGGGTTCCACTGCTGCAGGTGCTGCTGCACGCGACCGCGTCGTGGATTCTGGCCGAAGCCTTGATCGGCCGAGGCATGCCGCTGCGTTCTTCAACCGCGGCAGCCGGTTGCGTGTTGATCGGATGCACCGCAGCGGACCACATCAGCACCGTCAGCACCGATGCGCCGGCGGCGTCGCTGGGTGTGATCACCGCCGCGTTGTTGATGAACGCCAGTCGCACGCGATCAACGCCGCAATCGATCGCGTGTGCGTTCGCCGCGGTTTTGACCATCTTCGTAAGACCGGCCTATCTGTTCCTGATTCCGTGGATGGCGGTGGCCGGTTGGCTATTGTCCGATCACCGCCAGACCGACGAGGTTGCGGAAACAACGGATCCAATGCCCCAGTCGTCACGGCTGCTGGGATTGAAACTCGCCCTGTCGGTCACGGTGGTCGTCCTGGGCTGGATGTGTTTTCGGAAACTGGTGGTGTCCGATTTCGCCATCGCGCCGTTCGGTCACCAGAACCTATCCGCGATTCTGGTTCAAACGGTGTCGCCGCAGACGCTGAGGGATCTGCCCGGCGAGTCGGGCGAGCTGGGACGAGCGGTCGCCGACGAATTGGAAAGAAAGGGGGTTCAATTGCCCGGCCCAAACGGCGGCGCGCTGCCCACGCTGACGATCGAGGAGCAATGGGGGCAGATCAACTATGGCGTCGTTTGGCCGCTCGCTCGCGACCAGTTTGCACAGCGAGATGCGGTCGGTCGGGTCGCACCGCAAGTCGCCGTTCATCGACGAATCGGTGATTTCAACCGAGCGATCCTGTCGCGGTCCCCGAGCGGCTATTTGCGATGGTTGTTGTTGGCGGTGCGTCGCAGCGTCTGGGGCACCGCGGCGAACATCGCAATGCATCCGATCTTTCTGCCGATGATCTTGATGGGATTGTTGGGGCTGTTGATCAAAGCGACCAAGCAACCGACGCTCGGCCCGATCGTCTTGCCCGAGGGTTGGAATGCGTTTGCGGTCGTCGCAATCTCGTACGTGATCTTCAACGTCGGCTTTGTGATTTTGTCGAGCCCGCCGCTGGGACGCTTTGCCGACGCCGGCGCGATCTTTTTGCCAGGATTGATCGCCAGTGTGCTGGCCGCGACTGTTGCAACACCAAACGCAGTCCGCTGACGCTGTTCGTCGAGGCTCGCCGGTGACTACAACCCCGCATTGACGCGGCAAAACTCCATGCACAGCGTCGCCGCGTTGAGCAGCATGTGAACGACGATGGCTGGAACGAGTCGGCCGGTTCGCTGGTACAAAAAACCCAATCCGACCGAAAGGAAAAACAGCGGAATCGGCGCGGCCCCTTGGCCCCAATGCATCGCCGCAAACAGCAAACTGGTGACGTAGATCGGCCAAGCTGTGGAGGGTTTCCAAAATGACATCGCGTCGGAATCAGGCGGCGGGTCGGCGATCTGTTGCAACCCGCCTTGCAAAAGCAGCCGAAACTGAAATTCTTCGACGATCGGGGTCAAACACGCCGCTGAAACAAGCAGGGCGAGAAACGTCCGCGTGCCGCTCTCTTCGGCCAGCAAGTTGGTCACCGTGTGTTCGTATTGAACCAGATTGGAAACCAGCAGATTCAACAACAAAACCGGAGCGAGAATCCAAACGGTTGCGAACAAGCCGCGGCGGACGTCGTCTCGATTGGGAACCAGACTCAAGTGCGCCAGCGTCGCCCCTTGCGTCAATCGTAAGAAGGTCAGGGTGAGCACAAAGGCGACGAGGTTGGCGATGAAGTGGATCCGAACCTGGCTGCGAAGCTTCGCGGCGCGATCACTCGAGTCGTCGGCGGGCGGTGCGTCGACGGCTTGCTCGACCACTTCGGCGGCGGGTGGCGTTTGGTCCGTCTCCTGTTGCGGCGTCGGCAGCGATTGCTGCAACGACGCCCCCACCAGGATCATCAAGCCGAACATCAACAGGAAATCAAAAACGGTCCAGCGCGGCCGGGGCTGGGGGAGCCGGGTGATCAAGTCGGGCGAAACGTCTCCGCATAGATTTCGTTTGCCCCGTCCGCGCAGCCACTGGATCCAGAGCACGCCGCCGGCGACGAGGAGCGCGAGGACGGTCAGCGAGATGGCGATGAAGCCGATTTCAAAGAGGTTCACACGCTGCATGGAGCGTTCATTCCGGTTCGTCGGGTTCGTCCTGCATCAGCCTTGCCGCGGCCAGCGTGTAATCGTAACCCGAGTACACGGTCAGCAGGATCGATCCCCAGACCAATCCCAGCGTGGTGAAAGTCAGCCACGACGGAGCCGTTTCGTATTGCAGAAAGATCAGCGAGGCGACGACGGCGGCGCACTGCAGCACCATTTTCCATTTCCCCAGCCAGCTGGCCGAGAAATCTTTGCCGCTGCCCTCGACCATGCCGCGCAAACTGGTCACCAACAACTCGCGTCCGACGACCAGCGTGGCCATCCACGATGCGACGGGTGAGTTGGCCACCCCGACCAGGGCGATGAACGAGCCGCAAATGATGATTTTGTCGACAAACGGGTCAAAGATCCGACCGAACTTGGTGACTTGGCCATACTTGCGTGCCCAATACCCGTCCATCCAATCGGTCGAAGCGGCGATCAAAAAGACGACCGTTGCGGCCAGGAAATAGCCCGCCGGGATCAGCGCCATCACGGCGATTGCCATTGCAAAACGAATGCTCGTCAACGCGTTCGGCACGTTGTAAATCGAACGCTTCCCGATCGAACGGAGCAGTTCGGGAGGCGATTCGGGAGGCACGGACTGCGGTGACGGCGGCAAGGGCACTGCTTTTTGGGGATGATTCAGACGCGTCGGGGCTGCACAACGGACTGCTGACATGATGATCGTCTCTGGCCAACGAGGAAAGGGGCACGCGGCGTTTTCGCCCGGATGAGCTTTCAGAGCCCTCCCGCGGCGTCATCTGTGCGCTCGCCCCCCCTTCGCTTGCCGTCTTGGCGCTGCGCGAAACAACACTTCAATTACGCTCATGAGTATCGAAGCCATAGAACAGGCGATCCCGCACCGCCCGCCGATGCGTCTGATCGACGAAATCTGCCAGCAGAGCGAGACCACAATCGTCTGCAAAAAGTCGTTTTCGGCGGATGAATTTTTCGTCCAAGGCCACTTTCCAGGGCAACCGATCGTCCCCGGAGTGATCCAGTGCGAATGCTGTCTGCAGGCCGGCGCGGTGTTGCTGTACCAACAGATGGACAGCTCACCAGGCAGCGTGCCGGTAGCGACCCGCATGGACAGCGTCAAATTCAAACGCATGATCCGCCCCGGCGACACCGTCGAAATCCACGTCACGCTGAACGATCAGCTCAGCAACGCCTATTATTTGACCGGCAAAATGCTGCTCGATGGAAAACTGGCGATGCGGCTGGATTTTGCCGTCAGCGTCAGCGCTCCCGAGCCACCGGCAACGGGTGAGGAGACGCAGCGGTGAGCGACCTAAGCAACCAACCGGCCGTGATGGATTTTTTGCAGATGTCCGGAAAGACCTATCTGGTCCTGGGCGTCGCCAACAAAAAAAGTGTGGCCTACGCGATCGCGCGGATCATCGAACAATCCGGCGGCAAGGTGATTTACGCCGTCCGCAGCCAAGCCCGCAAGGAAAGTACCGCGAAACTGCTGCGTGACCGCGACGTGCGGGTTTGCGACGTCGAACACCAAGACCAGATCGACGCCTTGGCGAACCAGTTGGGCGACGAAGGTGTCACGTTGGCGGGAATGGTGCACTCGATCGCGTTTGCCGATTATCCCGATGGCATTCGGCCGTTTCACGAAACGACGCGACAACAATTCTTGCAAGCGGTCGACATTTCCGCCTACTCACTGATCAACCTGTCCAATGCCTTGAAAGATCGCTTTGCCCCCGATGCGTCGGTCGTCACGATCGGGATCAGCACCACCCGCATGGCCAGTGAAAGCTATGGGTTCATGGCCCCGATCAAGGCGGCATTGGAATCGTCGCTGGCGTTTCTGACCAAGTCGTTCAGCCGGTTCAGTCGCGTCCGCTTCAACGCCGTGGCCGCCGGATTGCTCAAGACCAGTGCCTCGGCCGGCATTCCCGGCTACGTCGATTCTTACCTTTACGCCGAACAGGTCATCCCTCGCAAAGAGGCGGTGAAAACGGAAGAAGTTGCCCAGACGGCAGCATTCCTGTTGTCATCGCGAAGTAGTGGGATCACGGCTCAATCAGTGGTTGTCGACGCTGGAATGTCGATCAACTATTTTGACGCTTCCGTCGTCGGTGCCGTGACCGATTCCCAACTCGGATAAACTCGTTCCTCCCTACCGCGTCCCCTGTTTTCAATCGTCATGTCCCGACAGATCTATATCAACGGCCAATTCCATGCCCCGGAAGACGCAAAAATCAGCGTCTACGATCACGGTCTACTCTACGGCGACGGCGTCTTTGAAGGCATGCGAATCTACGGCAAGAAGGTGTTTCGACTGACCGAGCACCTCAAACGGCTCGACGAATCGGCCTGTGCGATCAATCTGCAACTTCCCATTTCCTTGGAACAACTCGCCGCGGACACCAACGAAACGGTTGCCAAGAATGAGATCGTCGACGGCTACATCCGCTTGATCGTCACCCGCGGCGCCGGACCGCTGGGGCTCGATCCGTTCAAGTGTTCCGATCCACAAGTCATCATTATCGCCGACTCCATCACGTTGTACCCCGAGTCGTATTACGAAAATGGTTTGGAGCTGGTCACCGCGTCGACGATTCGAAACCATCCGGCGGCGCTGAGCCCACGGATCAAGTCGCTCAACTACCTGAACAATATTCTGGCCAAGATGGAGGGGCTCAAAGCCGGTTGCATCGAAGCGTTGATGCTCAACCACAAAGGCGAAGTGGCCGAGTGCACCGGCGACAATTTGTTCGTGATCAAAAACGGTCGACTGAACACGCCGCCGATCGAAGCCGGCATCCTGGAAGGCGTCACCCGCAACGCCGTGTTGGAACTGGCGCGTGAAGCGGGCATCGAAACCACCGAACTGCCGATGACACGGCACGACATCTACGTCGCCGATGAGTGTTTTCTGACCGGCAGCGCGGCCGAAGTGATCCCCGCTGTGACGCTCGACGGACGCAAGATTGGTGATGGCAAGGTCGGCCCGATCACGCAACAACTCAACAAAGCCTTTCGCGAGCTGGTGCGGAAGTAGGTCGAGACCCCACGAGCAACGCTGCGACGCGTTATTTAGCGGTATTGGGCGCGAGCCCTCCGGTGTTTCGGGAACGATGAGGGACCGGAGGGCTCGCGCCCTGCCGCTAACACCTCGTAAAACGCAGGGAATAAATGCTTCACAGCGTTGCCCAGGAGGGCAGCGGAAGTTTTGCCCATCGTTCGCGGGTCCGTTGCCCCTCAATCGCTCGGCTGTTATCAATTCGAGCACCCTGAACAGTCGATCCATGTTTGTGCAGCAGCAACTGACTCGGAGTGCGTGGGGCAGGCCGGGTCAAAACACTGCCAGCAGCAAGTCGAGCGACCTGGGTTTTCTCGAAGTGCCGGCCCGAGTGGCTGACACCTTGGGGCAGAAAGCCCGGGTCGTCTCGCATGCGCTGAACCCGCTGTAGAACTCGCTGTAAGCAGCAATTCCGTTCGAAAACCCTCTAAAAACGCCGTGCCCGATTTGACTTTTCGGTCGATTTGAGCGTTAATTAGGTCAATCGGTTGATCAAAACCGATGCCCCACCCACCTAAGCCCCCTATCTTGGGCATGCCTCCGCCTGCGAGGCATCGATTTTTCCTCGGAGACAATGCATGAAACGGTTCGCAATTCTATTTGGTTGTCTCGCTCTTTTGGCCAGCCCCGCGTTGGCGACGAGCGAATTCAGCAAACAATGGAAAAACAAATACTTGAGCGGCGATGACGTCGACGAGGACTTCGTCAAAACAGCACGTAAGCACGGCTGCTACATCTGCCACGTCAACAAGGAAGACAAGAAAAAGGTCCGCAACGAGTACGGCAAGGCCATCCACGAGTTCCTGAAAGCCGAAGACTTCCCCAAAGATTGGGTCAAAGAAAACCCCGAAGAAGCTCAGAAGAAGATCTACGCCGGATTTGAAAAAGCCGGTGAGAAGAAAAGCAAAGACGGCAAGACCTTCGCCGAAAAGATCAAGAACGGCGAAGTCCCGGCGACGGATTCTGGCAAAGAATAGTCGTCGATCTGATTCCCGACGCGACAAATCAAACGCTTGCAGCGCCCCGGTGCCGCAGGCGTTTTTTTTGAGCCTGCCGAGACCGTCCCCTTCCCCACGTCCCCTCCCCACACACGAGTAGTTTTCAATGCGTTCGTTCGTCTGTTCTCTTGCCGTTGCTGTTGCCTGCATCTTCGTCGCCAACACCGCCCCCGCCGAAACACCGTCCACAGAAGACGGTTTCGTCAAGATTTTTGATGGGGAGTCGATGGAGGGCTGGAAACTGGCAGAAGAAAACACCGATGCCTGGCAGGTCGAAGATGGAAAACTGGTTTGTCGTGGCGAACGCTGCCACGCGTTCTACGTCGGTCCGCTGGCTCCGATGAAGGACTTTCATTTCAAGGCCGAAGTGATGACGACGCCGGGCAGCAACGCCGGTATCTATTTTCACACCAAGTACCAACCGACCGGCTGGCCGAAATATGGTTATGAATGCCAAGTCAACGTCTCGCACAAAGACCCCAAGAAGACGAGCAGCTTGTACGCGGTGGAAAACGTTTCGGCCGAAGATCTCGCGGCCAACGGGATCAAAGACAACCAGTGGTACACTCAAGAAATCATCGTGACCGGTCGTCGGATCCAATTGATCGTCAACGGGAAAACGATGGTCGACTACACCGAACCGGAAAACAAAGAAGCGTTCGACAAGAACTTCGAGCGCCGGTTGGCGGAAGGCACGATCGCGCTGCAAGCCCACGACCCCAAAAGCGTTTGCTACTTCCGCAATCTGCGCGTCAAACCGCTGTAGCCGTTCGTGACCGCGTGACCAACCAGCCGACCGACGGGGCTGCGGGGCGATTCACATCCGCATGCCACAAATCATCGGCGGTTCGAGCAGCGACAGACGTGTTCCGCCGTACAACCGGTGGTCCCACTGCCCCGGCGGCAATTTGGATTCGTCGTAGTGTTTATCCGTTTCGGCGACGATCAGGCTGCCCGGCGGGGAGTGATTGGTTGCCAAACGGATCAGCCCCTGCAGTGACTCCGCGGCGGTTTCCCACATCGCGTAGGGTGGGCACAGGTAAATAATCCGCGGCGTGTCGTCCAGCGGTGCGTCCGGATCGGCCGGCCCCAGAAGACTGCTGCCCAAACGGAATGCGTCGCCGTAGAGGATCGTGATCTTGGACGCCACACCCAACGTTTCGGCGGTCGATTCCAAGAACGCGTGTGCTCGCCGGTTCTTTTCGATCGCAATGGCCGACGACGCGCCCCGGCTGAGCGATTCAAAGGCGACCGCTCCGGTGCCGGCAAACAAATCGTAGGATTTAGAACCCTTGATGCGGGGGCCGATGATGTTGAACAAACTCTCTCGCACGCTGTCCTTCATCGGCCGGGTGAATTCCGCACCGTGGTAAACCACCGTCCGGCCGCGCATCGAGCCGCCGATGATCCGCAGCTTTTGCGGACGCCGTTTTTGCGGTTTCTTCGGAGTTGGGGGTGGATCTTTCGATTCGAGAGATCCGGTTCGCGGTCGACGCGGCTTGCGGGAGCGGTTCATCTGGGGAAGTATACGCGGGCAGCGTTTTTTCGCGATCCCCGCTGAAATCAAACGGCCCGCCGCCCGCCCCCGCCCGGCCCCGTCAGCGAACGCCCAAAACCGAAACGCAGCTCGATGCGTAGTGCTGCTGAGCTCCTTCGTTCCCACCGCAGGTTTCCAGAACCCCATGATCGTTCGCAGCCCACTGAAAACCCTTGTCCCCGTCTGCCTCATCGCGGCGCTGACGCTCGGTCCGGTCCAGGATTCACGCGGCCAGCAACCGGATACCGAAACGTCCGCACAGCCGGCCCCAGCGACTGAACCAGCAGCTGATACGTCTGCCGGGTCGCCGACGGTGGACCACAGCGGGCACGACCATGCCGCCCACGCGGCGGCCGCCCAGGCCGCCGATTCGGCCGCCGGCCCCCCCGACACTGCCGCCGAGACCGAAGCGATCCTCAAGGAATTCAAGGAGATGGCTCCGCCTGAGTTATACAAAGAAGGGATGGCGGCCCTGGACGCCTTCGAAGACGTTTCGCAGCAGTTCAAGGACAAGGTGTTGCAGATGCGGCGCCAGTACATTTTGTTCGTCAACGGATTCAGCGACGATCGCCAAACCTACCTGACGCTGCGAAACGAAAGTCGCGAGCTGATGAACCAGGCCTATCGAAAATCACTCGATTTGATCGACTTCTTTCCGCACCCAGTGGCCATGCGCTACGTGGTGACGGTTCTGGAACAGCGATTCAAACACGACGTGTACAACGCCGAAACGCTCGAAGGCGCGGCAAAAATGCTCGATTACGGAATCCGGCTCCGCTACGTCGCGCTGGCAGCCGCACGTGCCGCGATGTGCGCCGGCGATTTCCCACTGGCCGAGAGTCTCTACAAGAATCTTCAGGAGGATGAAATCGAAGACAAGGACAAGGCGATGATGGTTCAATTTGACGCCATCAAGAAACAGTTCGAAACCGAGCAAGAACTGTTGCGCAACGATCCCGACGACCTGCCCCAAGTCCGCTTCAAAACGACGCGTGGCGAGATCATCGCCGACCTGTACATCCACGAAGCTCCGTCCACCGTCGCGCACTTCATCGAACTGGTCGAATCGGGTTTCTATGACGGATTGGATTTCTTTCAAGTCGTCGAAGGGTTGCTCGCGTTGACCGGTGACCCGCTCGGCGACGGCAGCTCGCGACCGGATCGCTACCTGGCCGACGAACATGGTCGAGACGTCGTTCGCATGCCCCTGGCCGGCTCACTCGTGATGGCGAAACTGCCCGGGGCCAACAACGATTTCATTCCCAACACGGCGGGCACCCAATTCGCCATGCTGTTCATGCCGCTACCTTCGGTCAGCGAGCAGCAAACCGTGTTCGGCAGAATCACCAAGGGGCTGGACGTCCTGGGAGCGTTGCGGAGAGTGGACCCGCACAAAGAAAAGAAGAAAGGCGCCGTGGTGATGCCGCCTGACCGCATCCTCGAAGCCGAAATCCTGAATCGCCCCGAGACGCTGCCGGAAGTGATTTACGCCGATCCCCTCGCTCCCCAGCAGAACCCGCCGGGGCCGGTCGAATGAGTGAGCCGCGGCGCATCAGCGGCCGGGCCCAACGCAATGCCCGAGGCCATCCGGCCAGCGATTCACCATTCGTTTCGCATTCATAATTGATTCGACAGAACGGCTAGTCGTCTATCGCAGCTCAGTGTTCGGGTCGTGGACGAGGCGACGAGTCCGTGCCGATTTGCCGACTCCAGAGGACTCGTCGCCTCGTCCACGACCGCCTACCCGAAAACCAAGGTGCGGCGGAATACTAGCGCGGGCCCCATCGTAACGACGTCGCCCATCGAGGCCCCTGACTCACCTCAAACGGCTGATCCGCCACCGGCTGACGCTTCCCACCGGGACCATTAAGCTATGCGGTAGCGAACACCTCCCCTCCCCCTCGTTTGATCCCGTAACCGCGATGTCTCAGCCTACCGACCCGATGTCACGCGCCGCATTTGATGGACAAGCCCCGGCATTGATCGACCGGGTGGTCAACCTGATGGATCCCGACGGGGACGTGATTTTGAACATGTCGCACGAGCAAGCGTGCGCGGCCGTGGCCAGCGGCGATGCCGAAGCGGTCCGTCGCATCCGCGGCCAGTTCGCGATTTGCCAACAGGAAGGAAAAACGATCCGCATGGCGCGGTCGATCGGTCGGCCGATGCGATACTTTTTGGCCAAACGCGCCGAAGGGCCGGCATTGGTGATCGCCGAGCGGATGAGTCAGATTCTCGATCAACTCAAGGTCGAAGGGCTCGCCGATCAATTCCATCCCTCCTACACCCGGATGGTGCCGGCGCATTATCTGCTCGAACTTCAGCTGGTCGGCTGTCCCGATCCGAACCCACAATTGACGCGATACTTCGCCCCCGAACGCAACCGCTTGCCCGCCGACATCGATGCCATCGGCGCCGCCTACATCCAGCGGTTGGCCGAGGTGATCGATCAGTATCTGATCACGATCCCCGATCAAGAACCGATCGGCGTGATGTTCAGCGGTGGAATCGACAGCGGTTCGATTCTCGTGCTCGTCGATTACCTGCTCCGCCGACGCGGGCATTCCTCGTCACGACTCAAAGCGTTCGCGTTGTCGTTGGAAGGCCGCTCGCAAGACGTCGATCAGGCACGTGAGTTCCTCAACGCGATCAATTTGGAAATGTTGCTCGAGCCGATCGAGGTCCCTCTGTCGGACGTCCGTTGGCAGGACGCCGTCGCATCGATCGAAGATTACAAACCATTGGACGTGCAGTCGGCGACGATGGGCTACGCCCTGCTCCGTGAGATTCGCCGGCGCTATCCGGATTGGCGCTACTTGATCGATGGGGACGGCGGCGATGAAAACTTGAAGGACTATCCGATCGAAGACAACCCGGAGCTGACGGTCCGCAGCGTGCTGGGCAACCGGATGCTGTACCAAGAGGGCTGGGGTGTCGACGCCGTCAAACATTCCCTCGTCTACAGTGGCGGGCAAAGCCGGGGACACAGCCGCACCAGTGCGCCGGCCGCCGAATTCGGCTTCAAGGGGTTCAGCCCCTACGCCGTTCCCGATGTGATCGAGATCGCCGAAGCGGTCCCGTTCGTCGCGTTGACCAACTGGGACCATCAGAAACTCTACGCGCTCAAGGGCGACATCGTCGCCGCGGGCATTCGGCAAGTGACCGGAGTCGAGATGCCGGTGTATCAAAAACGCCGCTTCCAACACGGCGCCGCCGACCCGAAAACGTTCGAGCGATTGTTCCCCCAAAACGAACAAACCTACCGCGATGAATTTTCCCGAATGATTCGGGCGCACGTTGGTGTCTAGCCTTTAGGCGATTCCCGGTCGCTGCTATGCAGCGACCGGGAACAGCTGAAGCCTGCACACCAACACGCAGGGGTGCACCCATTTTGTCAGACGCGTTTCTTTAGAGCTTGGTGATCATCGCGAAGGCTTCTTCACCGGTCGTGATCTGGCCATCGAGTTGGGCGTCGCGGGCGGCTTTCAACCAGGTTCGAAATTGGGGACCGGGCTGGTGGCCGGCGGCGCGGAGCATGTCGCCGGTCAGCAACGGCTTGGGGTTCAATCGTTCCTCGGGCCACGCCAGCGCCTTGCGACACAGGTCCACTCCGGCTTGCGGCAGCTCCTTGGCGCAGGTGATTGCCGCTGCGACGTGAAACACACAATCGACGTCTCGATCGACCAGCGTCGGTTGCACAACCGACCACTTCTGCTGATGGGCATCGGCAACGATCGACCAGCGTTTCGCCGCCGCAGTGATCCGGCGTGTTTCCTCGCTGGAAAGCCGCCACTGATGCGAGATCCGTTTGACGAGTGTTCCGATCGGCGAGGCCGCCGGGTTTTCCGCGATCACGTACAAGATCAACGCCATCGAGGACTCGAAATCCAACGACTGGCGATGCCCCAAATAATTGACCAACGACGACGGCTCGGCGAATCGCAATTCGGGCAGGATCAACCGGTCCAGCCCGCACTCGATCAACAGCTCCAAGCCGCGCGGGGCATGGATCGAGACCACAATGCGTCGCATCTCCGCGCCGATCCGTTCAGCGCTGACGACCTCGATCTCGTCGGCACGGTGAACGATCTCCGCTTTCGTCGCCGCATCGAGTTCGAACCCGAGCGTGGTCGCGAATCGAACCGCCCGCAACATCCGCAACTTGTCTTCTTCGAAGCGTTCGTCGGCGGCACCGATCGTCCGCAATCGCCGCGCTGCCAGATCGACCTGGCCGCCGACATAGTCGATCACTTTTTCTTCGGCGGGATCGAAGAACAGGCCGTTGATCGTAAAATCGCGGCGCAGGGCGTCGTGTTTGGCGTCACCGTAATGGACCTTGTCGGGACGTCGACCGTCGCTGTACTCGCCGTCGCTGCGAAACGTGGCGACTTCGGTCGGGTGGACGTGATCGAGCGTTGCCCACGAGTCGTCGGTTCGCTTTTCGGGCAACACCCCGATCACGCCGAACGAGGCACCGAAGGCGAGCGTCTTACGTTTTCCGAAGATTTCGCGGACACGGTCGGGTGTCGCGTCGGTGGCCACATCGAAGTCCTTGGGTTCGCGACCGAGCAGCGCGTCGCGGACGCATCCGCCGGCAAAATACGCGACGTGTCCCCGCTCGTGGAGTCGCGCACAAATCCGAGTCGCCTCGGCAAACGATGCGCGGGTTTCCAGAGAGTGATCGCTGTTGGAATCAAAGAGGGGACCGATTTTCGTCAATGGTTTGCCGTGGCAGGAGGATGTTTCGGGCAATCGACCGGATCACGATTGTCGATTTCCCCGTGTTCGGTTACAAGCTGGGCTATGAACTCTCCCCCGATCAAGCCGAGAACGCGCCGCAAGCGAGGCGTCGTCGCCGTCGTCTTTCGCGACGCCAAACTGCTGATCATCCGTCGCGCCCTGACCGTGACGGCACCCGGCAAGCTCTGTTTGCCCGGCGGAGGGATCGAACCAGGAGAAACAGAAGCCGAGGCCCTGGTTCGCGAAATGCAGGAAGAACTCGCCATCGACGTCACTCCGGCCGGACTATGTTACCGCAGCGTGACGTCGTGGGGCACCAATCTGGCCTGGTGGCACGCCCATTTGGACGATGGCCACCATCCGATCGCCAACCCGGACGAAGTGGCCGACGTGTTTTGGATGAGTCGCGATGAAGTCCGCTACGCCGCCGACGTGCTGCCGAGTCTGCCGCCGTTTCTGACCGCCTGGGAACGGGGCGAAATCGAGCTGCCGTGCGACTGGTGCTGATCGCACCTCAATTCTCTACAGCCACAAACAATCGATCGATCCGGCGACCAACAACAACATGCTGATCGCGACGTTGGCGTGGAAGAACGCTTCATTGACGCGATTGAGATCATTCGGCCGCACCAGCGTGTGCTGTCGCACGACCAACGCGGTGATGCAGACCAGCGTGATCCAGTACAACCAGCCGAATCCCACGTTCGGGGCCAACCAAGGCAATGCGGCCAAAAGGACCAGCATCACCACGTGTGATCCGGCCGCGATTCCAAAGGCGCCGGCCACCCCGAATCGACTCGGCACGCTGTGCAGCCCCGCGGCGGCATCAAACGCTTGATCCTGGCAGGCGTAAATGATGTCGAATCCGGTCACCCACGCCGCCACGGCGGCCGCAAGCAGCAACGGCGCGACCAGATCGCTCGGCCAGGCGAACACCACCGGCCCGCGAATCGCAACCCAGGCGCAGATCGGCGAAAGACTGAGTGCCACGCCCAGCCACAAATGCGCCGCACTGGTGAATCGTTTGGCCAGCGAATACCCCAGCAAGAACAACAGCACCGGAACCGAAGCGGCCAACGGGATCCAGTTGGGCAGGAACATCGCGGTCGATGCGACAAACAATGCCCCACATCCCACCGTGAACGACAAGACCGCCCTGCGCGAGAGCACACCGGCGGGAAGGTGACGCCCTTTGGTGCGGGGGTTTTCCGCATCGATCTTGTGATCGACCAATCGATTGAACGCCATCGCCGCGCTGCGGGCGGCGACCATGCACAGCAAAATCCCCAGCAGATCGCGGAAACGCACGGTCACGGCATCGCCACCGGGCAACGGCGTCGCGATCGCCATCACGGTCGCCAAGGCCGCAAAGGGCAATGCGAACAAGGTGTGACTGAATCGAATCAGCCCCAGCCAATCGGCCAATCGACCGCCGCCGGCGCTGCTGACTCTCGGCCCCTGATCGCCTGAACGCACACCACCTGATGTCATGATCCGTCCTTCCACCTTTGGATCAATCGGTTGTCCAACGTCAGTTGATCCAAGATCCGACTGACGACAAAATCGACCAACGAATCGAGCGAGTCGACGTCGTGATACCAACCCGGCATCGCCGGCAAGATCACGCCTCCGGCCAACGCGATCCGGTGCATGTTTTCCAACTGCAACGCGCTGACCGGCGTCTCCCGGGGCACGACGACCAATTTGCGATGCTCTTTCAAGTGGACTTCGGCGGCCCGCTGAATCAAATTACTCGCCGCCGCGCGTGCGATGCCACTGAGCGTGCTGCCGCTGCACGGACAGACGACCATCGCGCTGGTCCGAAACGAACCGCTGGCGATCGGGGTCATGTAGTCATCGTATTGGTGATAGTGAAACCGCTGGGCCAACACGCTTTCCCAATCGGTTTGCAGGACCAATTCGCGATGCCGATCGGTCGACCACGCCGGGATGTAGGAAACCAGTTGGACCAAATCCAAACCGCGCAGATTGATCGCCAAGCCCGTTTCCTGCTTGATCACCGCCGCGCCGCTGGGGCTGATCGTCAAATGCACGTCGATCTCGCAATGGGCCAGCGATTGCAGCAAACGGATCGCATACATCGCCCCGCTGGCACCGGTGATCCCGACCACCAGCGGATCCCCCAGCGGATCCCCCAGTGGATCCCCCAGTGGATCCCTCGGCGCGGCCGGAGTTCCTGCCGCACTCATTGGGGATCCCCATCGGGGCTGGAATTCGACTCGGGTTTGGTGCCCTCGTAGATGGTGCAAACCCCAAACGTCAGCGGGGTGAATTTGACATCCGTCAATCCGGCAGCTTGCATCCGATCGGCCAGTGCTTGCCCGTCGGGAAAGCGGCTGACCGAATCAGGCAGATACGAATACGCCGACTTGTTGTTGCGGGCGAACCATTGTCCGACCCTGGGCAGAATGTGCTTGAAATAGAAGTTGTAGGTTTGCCGCAGCCCCGGCAGAGTCGGCTTGGAGAATTCCAACACCATCACCTGGCCGCCTGGACGGCATACCCGCGTCATCTCACGCAGCCCTCGATCGGTGTCGGCCACGTTCCGCAATCCGAACGCGACGGTGACGCATTGGAATCGGTTGGACGCAAAGGGCAATTGCTGGGAATCGGCTTCGAGAAAATCGATCGATTCCGATCGCGATCCGGCGACGCGTTTTCGCCGGGCGATTTCCAGCATCGCGTAACAAAAATCGCTGCCTACGACCTCGACGCCCTCCGGCGCCGCGTCGGCGATCGCGATCGCCAGATCGCCCGTCCCGGTGCACACATCCAATGCCGGCACCCGGGAATCAGACGCAATCGCTTGACCGCCTGGCTGCGCCAATATTTGTCGATGTTCAGCGACAGCAGATGGTTCATCAGATCGTAACGGGGAGCGATCTGGCGAAACATCTCTCGCACCCGAGCATTGCTCTTGTCCAATTCCCCGGCCGGTTCGGTGGGGGGCGTGTCGACGGTGGGTGGGGCTGGTTCGGTCACGTTGGCGGTCATGGAACGGGTTCGATGGAAAGGCTAGGGGTGTCGCCGCGGCTTGACTTTCGGGGTAGCGAGCGAGCGTCAACGGTTTGGTGATTCTCCCAATTCAACGCGATCATGTCAGCCGGACGCGAAAACCTTCCTTAGGTTCTGGCATGACTGTCCCGATTTGGGAAGGACACGACAGGCAACCGCAAAACCGGGCGGGCGCAAAACACGCCCCCAAAAAAGGCCCCAATCTCGGCCACAGTGCGTCGCGCCAGTTTCGCTGCCAAGGTGCTGCCGCGGGGCCCGAGATCTGCTAACTTTTTCGCCATGCGGACACTATTTTTTGACATCGATGGGACCTTGCTCGTCACCCAAAGAGCCGGCAGCGGTGCGTTGGTACGTGCGATGGTGAGTGAATTCGGGGTCGCCGACCTGGCCATCGAACACATTTCCTTCGGCGGACGCACCGATCGCGATTTGGTTTGTGAGTTTCTGGTGGCCGGGAAAATTGACCCGACGCCCGAAAACCAAGGCCGATTGCGGCGGCGTTACGCCGTGACGCTACGCGAAACACTGCCGACGGTGCGCGGCGAAGTGTTGCCGGGGGTCGCGGAATTGCTGCCGGCGTTGTCGGCGACGCCCCACGTTTCGCTGGCCGTGATGACGGGCAATTTTCCCGAAACGGCGCGGATGAAACTGGAGACATTCCGCTTGATCGATTTCTTTCCCTGGGTGGTCGGCGGCGATCTGGATGCGGTTCGCTGCGACATGGCCCGCCGCGCGGCCGACCAATTGGCTCGGCGTCGAGGCGAAGCGGCCCGTGACGACATGATCGTCATCGGCGACACCCCCAATGACGTCCGCTGTGCCCACACGATCGGCGCCAAGTGTTTGGCGGTCTGTACGGGGACGGCCAGCCGCGAAGAATTGGAAATCGCCGGCGCCGACCACATCGTCGACGATCTGACCGATCGGGACGCGCTGGAGTTTTTGGTGCGGTAGGGGGTGGGAGGGGGAGACAAGGAGACAAGGACGAAAGATTGGAACGAGACCGGCGGGGCCCCGCTGCCACCCCATCATTCTGCCACCCCATCATTCTGCCACCCCATCATTCTGCCACCCCATCATTCTGCCACCCCATTGTTTTGCCCCCATCGTTCTGCCGACCTCCCGTTCCGCCTGCTGCACCTTCCGGTTCGGCGGATTTCGCTTTAAAACTCTTGTTGAACCGGTTTTCCCTCCTCCGCCAGCGCCACCAGTGAGCATGACGACACCCGAAACCGACGGAACGCAATTCCCCGCCACCGATGCCGTGGTCGGCGTGATCATGGGTAGCAAGAACGATTGGGAAACGATGCGTCCGGCGTGCGAGATTCTGGACGCGTTGGGGATCAAGCACGAACGGACCGTCGTCAGCGCTCACCGCACCCCGGCACGGATGTTCGCCTATGCCCAATCGGCGCGGCAGCGGGGACTGAAGGTGATCATCGCGGGGGCCGGCGGCGCCGCCCATCTGCCGGGGATGGTGGCATCAGAGACTTCGTTGCCCGTGATCGGTGTTCCGGTGCAGAGCCGGACGCTGCAGGGGCTCGATTCGCTGTTGTCGATCGTGCAAATGCCCGGCGGGATTCCCGTCGCCACCATGTCGATCGGAACCAGCGGGGCCAAGAACGCCGGTTTGATGGCCGCTCGCATGCTGGCGATCAGTGACGAGGCCGTCCGAGCGGCCTTGGAAGCGTTCATCCAAGAGCAGACTCAGCAAGTCCTCGCCGCCACCGAACTGGAGTGATCTCGACGTGTCAGCACTGAAATCGAACGACCCGATGGTGATGCCGGGGGCGACCATCGGCATGGTCGGCGGCGGACAACTGGGACGGATGTTTGCAATCGCGGCGATGCAGATGGGTTACGACGTCGTGGTCTTTTGCGGCTCGGACGACGAACCGGCCGGACACGTCGCCACGCGAACTGTGGTCGGCGATCTGCTCGATCACGCGGTCGTGTCACGGTTTGCCAAGCAGTGTCAGGTGATCACGCTGGAATTCGAAAACATTCCGGCCGAAACGATTCGCTGGTGCAGCGAGTTCGCGCCGACCTATCCCTCGCACCATGTCCTCGCCACCGCACAGGATCGCCTGGTCGAAAAAACAACGTTCCGCGATGCCGGTCTGGCGGTGACCCCCTACGCCGCGGTGGATTCGGCTGCCGGCGTCGGCGAGTTTGCCCAGCAGCATGGCTGGCCGGTGATCGTGAAAACGGCGCGGAGCGGATACGACGGCAAGGGCCAGTATCGCTTGGATAGCCCGTCCGACGCGGCGGCGGTGCCGTGGCAGTCGGCGGATGCCTGGATCGCGGAGAAATGGATCCCGTTCGAACGCGAAGCATCCGTCGTGGTGGCGCGTTCGACCCGGGGCGAAGTCCGCTGTTTCCCACCCTTCGAAAACGATCATCGCAATCACATCCTCGACGTTTCGTTCTGCCCCTCGACCTTGTCGCCGGCACAACAACAATTGGCCACGACGATCGCGACCCGGGCCGCGGACGTGTTGCAGCTGGTCGGCGTGCTGTGTGTGGAATTTTTTGTCGTCGACGCGGAAACGATTTTGATCAACGAAGTCGCACCGCGGCCGCACAACAGTGGCCACTTGACGATCGAAGCGTGTCACACCAGCCAGTTCGAACAACACGTCCGCGCGGTCTGTGGACTGCCACTCGGATCGACCGAACTGCGTGTCGGCGGCGCGGCGATGGCCAACTTGTTGGGTGATCTGTGGGGCAGCCAAGGGCAGCCGCCATGCTGGGACCGCGCGGTGGCCGTCCCATCGGTTTCGCTGCACCTGTATGGAAAATCCGACGCCAAAGTCGGGCGGAAGATGGGGCACCTGACCGCCACGGCGGATTCCGCCGTCGCAGCCGTCGACACCGTCCAACAGGCGCGTGAAACGCTCGAATAGGCCGCGTTAGAGAATGAGTCGTTTGGGGCAAACGCAATACCGCTAAATCGAGAAGGTATTGACCAGCGCAGGGCCCGTAGGCTCGCGCCAAACGGCTGATCATCAATGGACATCAGCCGGTTCGCGCCAGCGCGCGCGGCGCCCTCTCAATGTCGAGTTAGCGTTTTGGCGCGAGAAAATCGATCCAACCGTCAGCGGTTCTGGACGCTGAAGGCGAGCCGTTGCAGTTCGCTGGCCAAGTCGACGTTCACGACGGCCGTGGATCCCGGCAACCGCAACGTGGTGGGCGCGAAATTCAGGATACCGCTGACGCCGGCGGCGACCAAATCGGCGGCGACGAAAGCCGCCTGGTCGACCGGGACGGCCAGGATGGCCAGGTCCGGCGAGAGTTCGGCCAGCTTGCCGGTCATCGTGGCGGCATTCCAAATCGAAACCCCGCCGATCTGTTTTCCGATCTTTGCCGGGTCGAGATCGAACGCGGCGACCAGTCGAAACCCCAATCGCTCGAACCCACGGTAGCGGAGCAGGGCATCGCCGAGCGATCCGACGCCGACCAAGATGACCTGCCACTGCAGCCCACTGCCCAGCACCGCGCCGATCTGTTCGGTCAGTTTGTCGATCGGATAGCCCACGCCGCGACGGCCGATCGTTCCCAAGCTGCTCAGATCGCGGCGGACGACGGCGGGCGACACGTCGACGAGTGCACCGAGCTGTTTGCTGTTGAGATGGGTTTCGCCCTGGTCGGCCAAGCGGTGCAGCTCGCGAAAGTACAGACTCAGCCGCCCGACGGCCGGTCGCGGCAGTTTGTTGACGCCGCTGTTGGGGTCCGAAGTCCTCTTGGGGTCCGGTTCTGAGGGCATGGCTTCTGGGGGCATGGCAGGATTGTAACGACCCAGCGGACGGGAAAGGGGCGGCGGGGCAGAGGGCAGAACCAGGGCGGGCGGAAAAATGGAGCAGCAAATCTCAAACCTGAAACCTGAAACCTGAAACTCGAAACTAAGCCCGTTCCCCCCGCCGTCCCGATCGCTACATCTGTTACGGATTGCAATGACGGCACTCCTGGACAGCCTAGGCGTCTTATTTTGCCCTGATCGTGCTGTTTACTTGGTCGGATCACTTTACGCAGACGATGAATTGACAGCATAAGGACCCAATTCGTTGGCACGCAGAGTTTGTGTGTCCGCACCATCTTCCTCCCACCGTGAAGTGCGGGTAGATGGGAAAGAGGTTAATTCGGGCAACGATCGGCATCTTCGGGTGCAGTGACCGGAGTCGGATTCATCTTGAACGGGGGGTCTTTCGTCGCAGTGCACGTGCACGCAAAAAGTGCAGGAAGGTGTGAGCAATGGGTCTCGCATCATCCAGTGCGTCCCTTTGCAACCCAAAAGTGTTTTCTGGAGAAAGAAGAGATGAAAAGGCTGTGGTTATTGCCCGCCTTGGCGATCATCGCGATCGTCTCGGGGGCTCAATCCGCACGCGCCGCTTATTGTGGTGCGATCAGCTATCAAGGCTGTAGTAATTGCGGAGAGTCAGTGGTCAGCGACGGCACCGTCGCTGACGGAGCGGCTGCTATGCCAGTCGCCGAGGGTGCAGCAGAATCAGCTGATGGCTGTGGAAGCTACACCGTCATGCGTAACGTGACCGAGACCGTGTACGAGCAAGTCCAAGAGACTCGCTATCGTACGCGGAACGAAACGTATTACGAAGACAAAGAAGTCCAAGCGACTCGTGTCGTTCCTTACACGGAACAGCGTGAAGTCCAGTACACCGTGATGGTGCCGACGTACGAAACCAAAACTCGTACGATCAACTACACCGTCAACAAACCGGTTTACGAGACTCACGAAAAGGTCATCAACTACACGGTCAAAAAGCCCGTGTACGAGACCAAGACGCGAACGATCAACTACACGGTGATGAAGCCGGTGTACGAGACGCACGAAAAGGTGATCAACTACACGGTCAAAAAGCCCGTGTGGGAAACCAAGACGCGTACGATCAACTACACCGTCAACAAGCCGGTGTACGAAACTCGCACGAAAACCATCAACTACACCGTGATGGTTCCCGTTCACGAGACCAAGACTCGTACGATCAACTACACGGTTTACAACACCGTGCGTGAAGACAAGGTTCGCACCGAGAACTACACCGTCATGGTTCCCGAGCAGTACACCAAGACCATCACGGTCAAAGGTGGACATTGGGAAACGCAAACGGAAACCGTTCCTGGTCCGATGATGCGACGCACGGTTCGTGAACCGGGCACGTGGACGTACGACCCGGCGACCTGCCGTTGCGTGTACTGCCCCGGCAAGTGCCGCGTCGAATGCGTCCAAGGTTGCCCCAAGACGATCTGCAAGAAAGTCTGGGTGCCGACCTGCGAGGAAAAGGAAATCTGCTGCACGCGGTACGTCAAAGAGTGCCGCACGCGTGAGATCCCTTACACCGTTTGCCGACGCGTTCCTGAGTGCAAGACCAAGACTTGCACCTACACCGTCTGCAAGATGGTTCCCGAGTGCCGCACCAAGACTTGCAACTACACGGTTTGCAAGATGGTTCCCGAGTGCCGCACCAAGACTTGCGAGTACAAGGTTTGCAGCTACGTCTGCGAGCAACGCAGCAAGGTTTGCAAGTACACCACTTGCAAGATGGTTCCCGAGTGCCGCACGAAGACCTGCAACTACACCGTTTGCAGCTACGTCTGCGAGCCTCGTACGAAGGTCTGCAAGTACACCACTTGCAAGATGGTTCCCGAGTGCCGTACCAAGACTTGCGAATACAAAGTTTGCAAGATGGTTCCCGAGTGCCGCACCAAGACGATCTGCGTCAACAAGTGCCGCACCGAGTGCTACACGAAGATCTGCAAGGTCAAGAAGTGCCGTCAGGTCTGCGAGCCTTACACGGTCACCAAGTGCGTTCCGCGTACGGTCTGCAAGCAAGTCCCCGTGACGGTTTGCTGCCCGGCCCCGGTTTGCTGTGGTGCCGCTGACGCTTGCGGATGCTGCGAGCCGGCTTGCGGATGCAGCAAGTCTCGTGGCGGATTGCTGAAGAAGCTGTTCGGCGGACGCAAAGGCTGCTGTGACAGCGGCTGCGACGTCGCTCCCAGCTGCGGATGCGACGCTGAGCCGACCTGTGGTTGCGAAGCCGCTCCTTCCTGCGGCTGCTAATTGAAAAGGCCGGGCGGTCCCGCCGAGTCACCAGGCTCGGCGGACAGCCTTGCCGCTCAAAACTGCACGCGACAAGCCAGGCGGGGTGAGCCCCTCAATTGAGGTGGCTCACCCCGTTTTTCGCGTCTCGTCTTGATTGGGAAACAAGTGGGAGAGGCTTTCGGTCTGGTCGGCGCGGACGTCACCCGGCTGAAAGCCTCTCCCACTTCCCAAAGACGAGCGGATTTTTTGTCTGCTCTGGACAAATGCGATATACTGCGTAGAAGCAACGGGAGCCGCGGAACTCTTTCTCTTCTACCTTTCGAGTCGAATGCTGTGTCGCAGAGTCTTTTCACGAGTGACTCCTCGTCTGCCCGCACACCTCGATCGATCGATATGCCCTCCGTCCCTCCGGTCCCGCCACCTCCACCGCGTCGCGGAACTCCGCGTGAGCGCAGCCCCTGGGCCGCTTCAGACGGGGACGCAATGCCGGTACCTGGCCCGCCGCAGCCGGCTGATGTGATCGATTCGGACGAAGAAACGCTGGGGGCCGAACCCGCCGGCGCTCCAGACGATCACAACGCCCCGACCCAAAACGGCAACGCCGCGACGGCCCGAGACGTTCCCTCGATCCCTCCCCCGCCCCCGCCCCGCGCCACCCTGCCTCCGACACGTCCGATCACCGAAGTGTCCCAGCCGCGAACCGGAATCGGGTCCGCCGTGACCCGCTGGCGTGGAAGTTTGCCCGAAGTCACGACTGCGGAAACCGAGAACGCCGACTCAGACGCCGCGGTTGCCGCGCCAGACCCAGACGCCCCCGCCGACGTCGTTACCCGGTCGGCCCCCTCCTGGCTGCTCAGCCTGGTGATCCATTTGATCGTGCTGCTGATTCTGGCCCTGATCACTTCACCCACCGGCAACGGTTTCACCAATTTGGTGCTCGATTTCGGGATCAGCAACGAACCGATCGATGACGCGCTGGAACTGGATCTTTCGTCACCGCAAACCGATGACCTGATCGAAGCGCCCCAAGACGCATTGGACGACACGCTGCTGGAAGCGGAGATTCCAGAAATCTTTGAAACCGTCGAACCGGCGGAAATGGAAGCGATCCAACCGGTGCTGCTGGGCGCCGCGCCGATCGAGATTTCCAAACCGATGTTCAGCGGTCGGACCGGGGCGATGCGAAAAGCGTTGATGGCGATGTACGGCGCGACCGATGACACCGTCAACGCCGTCAAACTCGGGCTCGCCTGGCTGAAACGACAACAACATCGCAGCGGTTACTGGAGCATGGTGCAGCCCTACAGCAACGGTGCCGTTTCGGAAAACCGGACCGCCGCGACCGCGATGGCGCTGATCGCGTTTGCCGGGGACGGCAACACCCACCTGGAAGGCATGTATCGTGACGAAGTCGACAAGGGGCTGAAGTACCTGGTGTCGCAACAGGACCGCGGCGGGTTCATGGCCGCCTCGGCCCGCGGCAACGAGCGCACGTACGCCCAAGCCCAAGCGACGATCGCGCTGTGCGAACTGTACGGGATGACCAAAGATTCCTGGTTGCGCGCCTACGCCCAACGCGCCGTCGATTACGCACTCAAAGCCCAGGCGTCTGACGGCGGATGGAGGTATCGGCCGAACGAACCCGGCGACACCTCGGTCACCGGTTGGTACGTGATGGCGCTGCAAAGTGCGCTCGGCGCCGGGCTGGAAGTCGATCCGGAGAAAATGAAACTGATCGACAAGTACCTCGATTCGGCGAGCGTCTACTACGGAGCCGGCTATGCCTACCAACCCGGCCGCTCCGACGCCACGCCCACCATGACCGCCGAAGGACTGCTGTGTCGCCAATACCTCGGTTGGGAACGAAACGATGGCCGCCTTCAAGAAGGTCTCAAGCTCTTGCGCACCGATGCCCCGTTCGACATCAATCAACAAAACGTCTACTACTGGTACTACGCGACCCAGGCGTTTCACCATGTCGGCGGCCCGCTGTGGACCGAATGGAACGATGAAATGAAAGTCAAACTGCCGGCGCTGCAAATCAAAGACGGCAGCGAACGCGGCAGTTGGGCACCGCAAGGAGACCGCTGGAGCATCGGCGGCCGACTCTACACGACGTGCCTCTCAATCTATTGCCTGGAAGTCTACTACCGACACCTGCCCCTGTACGACCAAAACTAAAACCGTCCAAGTGGAGTAAGCTCCCAGCTTGCCTTCCAAGTGGGGTAAGCTTCCAGCTTGCCTTGCTGGTTTCACTTGTGAAACGCGCGGAGCCGAGTTGGTCCCCAATATTCAGCCCCCCCCCGCACACCGCGTAGCCTACTGCCCCAACACCCGCACGCTCCAGTCAGCCAGTGTCACCGCCGCGATCGCGATCAGCGCAATCGTGTAGTGACGGATCGTTCGATCGGCCGGCATAGTTCCGCGACGTACGATCTGCAGCATCGTCCCCAGACTGCCCAACGCGTACAGGACCAACAGGAATCCGCCCAGGTTAGCGCGTGCCGCGTCGACAAGATTTCCATTCATCGCGTGCGCCCACGACGTCGTCATGCCGCAACTGGGACAACGAATCCCGAACAGGACACGAATGCTGCATGGCGGGAGTCCCAATTGGTGATGCGTCCCCAAGCCTGACGAGTTGGGATTCAGCGTCCATGCGGTCGCCAGCAATCCGACCAGCACCAAAACCACCGATGCAGCAGCGATCCGCAACCACCAGGAGCGCAGAGGTGTCGCCTCGCGGTCGAGTTGCGGCGACGATCGCAATGAATCCACGCGCGTGATTCCTCGGCGGTTGGGATTGGAGATTCAAATTCGCACCGTCCGCCTGGCCGGCGATACTGGGCTGGCCGGCGATACTGGGCCCGTGCGAACGGATCTCCCGGCTGTTATTCTGTCGGTTCGTTTTAACACTCCGCAACTTGAACCCAAACCACAGCCCGTGAAGTACGCCATTTGTAACGAGACCTTCGGTGAGATGCCACTTGACCAAGCCCTCCAAATCGCTCGAGAGGCGGGCTACACCGGCTGGGAAGTCGCCCCGTTCATGATCACCGACGACGTACCGTCCTTCACCGCCGACCAGCGGGCGGCGTATCGCGACGCCGTTTCCGCGGGCGGATTGGAGATCATCGGGTTGCATTGGCTGTTGGCAAAGACGGAAGGCTTTCATTTGACCACGCTGGACGAGGACGTGCGTCGAAAGACCAGCGACTACCTCTGCGAACTGGCGCGGTTGTGCCGTGACTTGGGCGGCGACGTGATGGTGTTGGGTTCACCGCAGCAACGCAATTTCCCCGCCAGCCAAACCGAAGAGCAGGCGATGGAAGCGGCGGCGGCGTGTTTGCGCGGCGTGGTGCCGACCCTGGAAGAATGCGGGGTCGGGATCGCGATCGAGCCGCTCGGGCGTGGCGAAGGCAACTTTCTCAATACCGCCGCGGCCGGACGCGATTTAATGAACCGGATCGACAGCGAACAGGTGGGATTGCACCTGGACGTCAAAGCGATGAGCGACGAACCGACGCCGGTTCCGCAGATCATTCGTGACAACGCCGACGTGATGATGCACTTTCACGCCAATGATCCCAATCTGCTCGGTCCGGGGATGGGTGACGTGGACTTTCGGCCGATTTTTGAAGCGATCAAAGAAGTCGGCTACGACGGCTGGACCAGCGTCGAAGTCTTTGATTACTCGCTCGGCGCCGAGACGATTGCCCGCCAGAGCATGGCCAACATGCTCGCCGCCCAAACGTGATGCGAACCCGCCTGGCTCCCTCTCCGACCGGTGCTCAGCATCTTGGCAACGCGCGAACGCACTTGATCGCCTATTGGGCTGCGCGTCGTGCGGCAGGCGAATTGGTCTTTCGCATCGATAACCTTGACTCGCCCCGCGTCAAAACTTGGGCGATCGACCAGGCCATCGAGGACCTTCGCTGGCTGGGTATCGATTGGGACGGCCAGCCGACGCTTCAAACCGAACACGAAGCTCTCTACCAACAAACGCTGGCGACGTTGATCCACGGCGGCGATAACCTGGCGTATCCTTGCGTCTGTTCACGCAAAGACATCGCCGAAGCGCTCTCGGCGCCCCATGAAAGTCGATTTCGCGGTGAAGGGCCGATCTATCCGGGGACCTGTGCGGGCTATCGCGACGGCGATGCGATTCCGGCAGAGCCTCATTGTTGGCGACTTCGTGTCAGCGACCAGACGTTAGAATTTGATGATTCGGTGCTGGGGCCTCAGCGTTGCAATCCGGCCCGGGAACTCGGCGATTTTCCGATCACGTCCAAAAACGATCAAGTCTCGTACCAACTGGCCGTCGTGGTCGACGACCATTTCCAAGGCGTCGACGTTGTCATCCGCGGCAACGATCTGGTCGCCAGTACGTTTCGGCAACTGGACTTGTATCGTCACCTCGGCTACCCACCGCCGCGTTACGCCCATGTCCCCTTGGTCTTGGGCAGCGACGGGCGACGATTGGCCAAACGTCACGGGGACACGCGGCTGAGTCACTATCGCGAGTGTGGCGTACCGCCCGAAGCGATCGTCGGCTGGGCGGCCCATTCGCTCGGATTGACCGACACCGCCGAGCCGCAAAAAGCGGCCGACCTGATCGACCAGTTTGACTGGTCGCGTTTGCCCACCCAGGACACCGTGGTGGACACGGACCGTTTGTTCGGATTGTGAGCATCGTCGCGCCCACGTGTTAGATGCCGTCTGCCAAATCGTTTTCGCTTAACCCATCGCGGACGATTGTCTCGATGCGTCTGGCAAACACGATTGCGAGATCACGGTCGACGCATCCCCGTCAAAATCGTCTGACTATCGCGGCGAATGCAGCGGCGTGGGGTCGATGCAAAACGACAGCGACCGAGTAGGAAGCGACTTAAACAGGATGAAGGAGTAATACTGTGAGAACTCAATTGATGCGACACTTCGCAATCGTACTCGGATTCAGTCTTGGGGGCGTCGCCGCCCTGGACTGCACCGCAGGCAATCCCGGCGTTGCCGACACCGGCACCTATCAGGCCCCCGCTCGATGGAACAATTTCCGACGCCCGACCGCGCCGATCCAGCCCAATCGTTCCAGCAATAACGCATTGCCCTTCGGCGCTTCGGTTCAATCGGTCGCCACGCAAAACGCGATTGAAAACCTGCCGCATCCCGAAGGCGATCGCGTCTACCCACCGGTGCCGACCATGCCGGCGGCACCGGGGTATGCACCGCAACACAATCATCACCCCCATCCCACCGTAGCGGTGCAAGCCCCGGTCGCCGCACAGACGCCCTTGGGATCGTCTTGTGCCCCCGCGGGATCGTCATGCGCGCCCTGCGATTCCTATGGGCACACCAGTCCCTACGCTGCCGCCGCGGCGGCACCTTGGCAGGGTGCATCCAGTGGAAGCTGCGCGACGGCCCCCGCCCGAGGACCGCGCCCGATTTCGCCTTGGTTTGGTGGTTCGAATCTGTTGTTCTGGAATATCGCCGGCAGCGACAACACTCCGCTGGTCACCGACGACAGCAGCATGGTGCTGTTGCGAAACAGAGACTTGGAACCGACCGACGACACCAGTTTCGACGTGCACGCCGGTCGCTACTTCGGATGTGGTCAGTACGCCATCGATGTGGGCTACATGCTTTGGGACCCGGACTGCTTGTGCCGCCAGGTTCCCGACAGCGGTGCCGGATTGCGATTGATCAACCCGGCACTTCAGACGGCATCGATCAACCGGGGCGCCGGTGCGACGACCGTCTATGACGATTACGACATGAACGCGGCGAGCATCCAAGTGATCCGTGACTTGAGAATCCAAAGTCTGGAGGTCAACCTCGTCGGCTTCGGCTTGATGGGTGCCCGGCGATTGGGATCCTGCAGCCCGGCTTCGATTTGGGGCGGTGGCTGTGGTTTCGGAGGCTGCAAAGACAAAGCGTGCGGCAGCGCCATCGGTCCGCTCGCACGAGCCGCCGGCGGACGACTTCGAATCCAGAACTCACACGGTTTCCGCTGGTTCCAACTCGAAGACGAACTCGAAATCGGCGGCGACGTCGACGGCATGACCGGCTACGGAGCGAATGACCTGTATTACAAGTCGATCACCGAGAACAACTTGTTCGGGTACCAATTCGGCTCGCGACTGAGTTACTGCATGGGCAGCCGAGCGATGTTCAATCTGGGCGGAAAGATCGGCGTCTACGGTAACGATGCGGAATTCTTTCACAGCATCACCACCACCACCGCGACCGGCTACACCAACTCGCAAGGTGCCGGTGCCGGCGACCTCTATACCCGGCAATCGGATATCTCGGTGGCCGGACTGGGCGAATTGGACCTCGGACTCGGCTACCGAATCAGCAATTGCTGGACCATCAACGGCGGCTATCGCGTCTTGGCGGCTTGCGGTGTGGCCACCGCAGTGGGCCAGATGCCGACCGAATACACCTCCGCCGCTTCGGCCGGGGCGGTTCGTGCGGACGACTGCTTGATCCTGCACGGGGCCTACGTCGGATTCGACTACAACTGGTAAGCGTCGCGAGCCCCCCGCCGACGTCCCCTTTCAAACGCGAGCGTGGTTGCCACGTTCGCGTTTAGTGGGATAGGCTTCCAGCCTGTCGACGCTGCAATGACAGGCTGGAAGCCTATCCCACTGGCAAGATCCGACACTTATTTTCCGTTCGGTTCCTACGATTTCTGTCCGGCGTAGCGCAGGCTGCGGCAGACCAGTCCCTTGACCGCTTCGATGTCTGCCGACATCGCGACTTCCATGTTAGCTTGCCATTCCGGACGCAGTCGCTGGTCAAACACCGACATGCCGCGGGTGAGCAGACCTTGCGTTTCGACCTTTCCCGCCATTTCCGTCCACTGGAACAACTCGGGTTCGACGACCGCTGCAATCGTCGCCGCATCGATCAACGGGATCAGCTCGCGTCCCAAGCGTTGATGGGCGGTGCGGAACGCGAATGGCATCATCTGATGCAGCAACTCGCCGGCCCGAGTCTCGGTCGAAGGCAATTGTTCTAACAATTCGACGCCAAAGAGCACCTCGCCGGTGACATCCAACGGCAGCAGACTCTTGGTCGTCGGCGAGGCGAACACTTCACTGGCCGCCGCCGGATCAAAAAATAAGTTGAATTCGGCCACACAGCTCGCATTGCCGGCGACATTCACCGCTCCGCCGCTGATCACAATTTTGTCGAGCAAGTTGATGGCCGCCGGATCTCGTCGATAAAGTCGAGCCACATTGGACAGCGGTCCGAGACAAACCAGCGTGATTTCGTTGGGATACTTGCGGACGAGTTCCGCAATCACCTTTTCGCTGCTCGGTAAATGCTGACGCTGTGTTTCACCGACCGACAGTTCGCCCAGGCCGCAGCGACCGTTTAAGAACAGATCGTCGATCGCCGAGGCCGTCTCCGGCGGGATCGCCTTGCCGATTCGCGGATATCGCGGGGGATCGAGCATCGAGACGATCGTACAGACGTTGGACGTTGCCTGTTCAGCCGTGACGGTACCGGCGGTTGCGGTGACCGCCAAAACCTCCAAGCGAGGGTCAAACAATGAGGCCGTCAGGGCGACGGCGTCGTCAATTCCAGGGTCGGTGTCGATGATGATTTTTCGTGTCATGCGAAAAGTGTAAGTTCACGGGCGTTTCGAAACGAGCCCGATCCGCTAAAGTGCTGGGCGTTCCAGAAAACCGACGCGCTCCCCGCCCCATTTGGCTCATCAAATCCCCCCAACTGCCGATGACAACTTTTGATGACGCGATTGAGCAAGCCACCGCCGGAGAAGACCTCTCCGCCGAGCAAACCGCCGTCCTGATCGACCAAATGCTCAGCGGCGAGGCCCCCGAAGAACAAATCGGGCAGTTGTTGCTGGCGCTGAGCCGCAAGGGCGAAGCGGTTTCCGAAATCGTCGGTGCCGCGACCGCAATGCGCCGTCACATGACGCGAATCCCACACCATCACGATCTTTTGCTGGACACTTGCGGAACCGGTGGCAGCCGCAGCGGATCGTTCAATATCAGCACGGCGATTGCGATCGTCACCGCAGCCTGCGGCGTCCCGGTCGCCAAACACGGCAATCGCAAAGCCACCAGCGTGACGGGCTCGGCCGACGTGCTGGAGGAACTCGGTGTGGGGATCGAATCCGACGCCCAGCAAGTGGCCCGTCGGCTCGATGAAATCGGCTTGTGTTTTTGTTTCGCCGTGAAATTGCACCCGGCGATGCGACACGTCGTCGGCATCCGACGAAAACTGGGCGTCAAAACCTTGTTCAACCTGCTCGGTCCGCTCTGCAACCCGGCCGGGGCGACGCACCAATTGCTCGGGACCAGCAACGTCGACGCCCAATCGAAAATCGCCGACGCGATCGCACAACTGGGCACGGCACGGTCCTTTGTCGTGCATGCCGCCGATGGCCAAGACGAAGTATCCCTGGACCGTTACACCGACGCGGTCGAGGTCGCGGGCAATCAAGTCACCGAGCGGTACCGCTGGACACCGGACGATTTCGGATTGCCGGCGGCGAGCGTCGACGCTCTGGCTGCCAGTGGCCCCGCCGAGAGCGCTGCGATCATTCGCCGCATCCTGGACGGCCAACCCGGTCCCACGCGTGACACCGTCGTCGCGGGTGTCGCAGCGGCCTTGTTGCTGACCGGATCCGCTGCTTCGCTGGCCGCCGGCGTCCAACGAGCCGCCGAGGTGATTGACAGCGGGGCGGCAAAGGCCAAATTGGAGCAACTGGCCAGCGCCCCGTAATGGCTAGCGCCCCGTAATGGCCAGCGCCCTGTAATGGCCAGCGCGAGGCAAAAGCCAGCGCGTTGTCAAAGTCGCCGCGTCTGATCCGGTTAACGTTCCCCAGGATTTGCGGTTCCTACCGCGTTTGAAACCCATCCACCCGATTTCTGCATCCCAACATGCCTGCAACCGATTACGCCGCACGATTCCGCGAAATCCGTGACAAAGTTGAATCCGAAGAACGGCTCAGCTTGGACGACGGGATCTTCCTCTACGATCCCGCCGTGCCACTGCAGGAAGTCGGCCAATTGGCCAATCTGGTTCGTGAACGCAAAAACGGCAACGTGGGTTATTTCAATATCAACACCCACCTGAACCCGACCAACGTTTGCGTCTATCGCTGCCGGTTCTGCGCGTTCCGCAGCGACCTGCGCGATCCCAAGGGCTACGTGATGAACGACGAACAAATCGTCGAACGCGGCCGCGAAGCCACCGAGAACGGATGCACGGAAATGCACATCGTCGGCGGGCTGCACCACAAGATGCCGTACGAGTGGTACCGCGGCATCATCGAACTGCTGAACAAGACCTACCCCCAAATCCATCTCAAAGCATGGACCGCCGTTGAAATCAATTGGTTCGAATTCCAGACCAAGAAATCGAAACAATGGGTGCTGCAAGACATGCGCGATGCGGGGCTGGGAAGCATGCCCGGGGGCGGGGCCGAGATCTTTCACCCCGAAGTCCGCGACCAGTTGTGTGAGCACAAAGCGAACACGCACGAATGGTTGCAGATCCATCAAACGGCCCACGAAATCGGCCTGAGAACCAATTGCACGATGCTGTACGGTCACGTCGAACAGGCCTACCACCGCATCGATCACTTGATCCGGTTGCGTGAGTTACAAGACCGGACGGGCGGATTCCAGGTCTTCATCCCGCTGGCGTTTCACCCCGAAAACACCAAGCTGGACAACATCAAGAAACCGTCGGCTCTGATGGATCTGCGAACGATGGCGATCAGCCGGCTGATGCTCGACAACGTCCAACACATCAAGGCGTACTGGATCATGTTGGGCATCGAAACTGCACAAACCGCGCTCGCCTATGGCGCCGACGACATCGACGGCACGGTCCGGCACGAATTGATTTATCACGACGCCGGTGCGACGACCCCGGAATGCCTGAGCGTCGATCACATCAAACAGTTGATCGCCGAAGCCGGTCGCGCCCCTGTCGAGCGAGACACGGTGTACAACCACGTCCACCGCGAACCCCACGATTTCACGAAATGGACGTCCGGCGCTCCGGTCAGCGTCTGAGAGCCCTCCCCCGGGGAGCAGCTTCCAGGCGGTCGTGCTACTGATTCGATCGCGAGAAGCCTCTCGCACCCATCGGCCGCCGCGACGGGTTAGAATTTGGGACTCCCCGGATTCCCCCCCTCAAGCTCCGCCGGTCTCATGCGTCACCACCCGTCGATGCCCCGCCCGCGACTGTCTTGCGTGTGTTGCGCCGCAATCATTGCCGCCATCGCAACGCCGGTCCATGCCGATCTGCCCGGCGAAGCACTCGCCGCGGCCAAAAAAGCGACGTCGTTTCTGGTCGAACAGGTCAGCACCGAAGGCGGTTACCTGTGGCGTTATTCGGCGGATTTAAAACATCGTGAAGGCGAAGGCGTTGTCGAAACGTCGACCGTTTGGGTCCAACCGCCGGGCACTCCCGCGGTCGGTCAGGCGTTCGTCCAACTTTTTCAGGCTACCGGTGATCGTCAGTTCCTGGACGCGGCCCGTGCGGCCGCCGAGTCGCTTCGTCGCGGTCAAATGCAATCCGGCGGCTGGCAGGCGATGGTCGAGTTCGAACCGGAACGCCGCCGCCGCTGGGCCTATCGAGTCGACCCCGCCGGTTCCAAGGCCAAAGATCAATCCAGCCTCGACGACGACAAGACGCAATCGGCGCTGCGTTTCCTGATCCAGTTGGATCGGGCGCTCGAGTTCAAAGACGAATCGATCCACGAGATGACACACTACGGATTCCAGCTACAAAGCAACGTTCCCCAGTTGCGCAAGAAATACGAACGGATCACACGACTGACGCCGAAACAGCTCGCCGAATCCGGTGCCAACCGCCCCCCCAGTCCTCGCGTGGTTCAAGAGATCATTGACCGTCAAGACGAACGCGGCGCGTGGCTGAGCGACGAAGCGATGCGGTACCACCGTGTCCCCGGACCGACGATCAATATGGACGTCGCGGTCGAGCACCTGACGACGCTGGCGGAGTATTTGGCCGCGGTGGATCAGTGAGCGGCTGTCTACCGTGACGTTCCCAGCGGCCTGTTGGTCAACAGCGGTCATGAAACATTCACAATGAAACACGGAAAGATCGCCTCGGCCAGACGGTATAGATCCGTAATAATGGCTGACCTGACTTCCTCAACGAGTAACGAATCTATGACGAAACACGTTCTATTGATCGCCTGTCTATGCGTCACCGGCTCGATCTTGACGAGCCCCAATCGAGTTGCCGGCGAAGACTGGCCGGGCTGGCTCGGTTCTTCGCGGGACGGCGTGTATCGCGAGTCCGGCGTCATTGATCAAATCCCCGATTCGGGGTTACCGATCAAATGGAGAACCCCGATCGCGGGAGGGTACGCCGGTCCGGCCGTCGCCGACGGCAAGGTGTTCGTGTTTGACTATCAACGCAGCAGCGGCGAAGTGGTCAACGATCCCGGCCAACGCGCCACCCTGACCGGCAAAGAGCGTCTGCACGTGTTGGATGCGAAAACCGGCAAAAAAATCTGGGAATACTCGTACGACCGCCCCTACGAAATCAGCTACCCCGCCGGCCCGCGTACGACCCCGACGGTCGACCAGGACAACGTTTACCTGCTCGGTGCCGAAGGCGATCTGACCTGTCTGTCGGTCGCTGACGGTTCGTTGGTTTGGACACGCAACCTACCGAATGACTTTGGGGCCGACGTGCCCATCTGGGGCTTCGCATCGCATCCCTTGGTCGACGGCGAATTGCTGTACACAATGGTCGGCGGCCAGGGACAAGGCGTGGTCGCGTTTGAAAAAGCGACCGGAGAGGTGCGTTGGAAATCGTTGGACGCCAAAGCCGGGTATTGTGCGACTCGCATCATCGAAGCCGGCGGAACACGTCAGTTGATCGTTTATCACCCCGAAGCCGTCGAGGGCTTGGATCCGGCCACGGGAAAATCACTTTGGAACATTCCGATCACGCCCGCCTATGAGATGTCGATTGCCCAACCGATGATCGAAGGCGACCTGATGTACGCCAGCGGGATTCATGCCGAAGCGGTCATGTTTCGGCTGGGCAGCGAATCGCCCACCGCCAAGGAACTCTGGCGGGGCGGTCCCAAGAACGCCGTCCATTGCAGCAACGCCCCGCCGATGATTGTCGACGGAGTGATTTACGGAACCGATTGCGTCAAAGGGAACCTGATCGCCGTCGATGCATCCAACGGCGATCGACTTTGGGAAACCTTCCAGCCCACGGTACCCGGCGAAAAACGATTCGCCCGACACGGCACCGCGTTTTTGACACGCTTGGGACAATCCGATCGCTACCTGTTGATGAGCGAAACCGGCGAATTGATCGTCGCCGAACTGACCGCCGCCGGCTACGAGGAAAAGGGTCGGATGCAGGTGCTGGAACCGACCAATGAATCGTTCGGCCGCCCGGTACTTTGGAGCCATCCGGCCTACGCCGACAAGACCGCGTTCATCCGAAACGACAAAGAAATTGTCGCCGTCGATTTGAGTCGCTAGACGACCGTGGCGTAAGCTTCCAGCTTGCGACGGCGCAGGCGGTTGTCTGAATCACTCCATCGCAACGAAGATGTTTCAACCACAAAAAAACCCCGCTCGTTATCCGAGCGGGGTTTGGTCGTTGATGATCGCTGGTTTTCACAGCCCTACCACATGTATTCCGCACCCACGGTGAAACCTTGCAGAGTCAGACTGTCGTAGGTCAGGTTGCCAGCGGTCACCCTTTGGGGCGAACTGCTGGCCTGAAAGTCCATTCCGCCGAAGGCAATATCGTCGACAGCCAGGACGTAGTACGAACCGCGTAGGGTCAGCGAGTGCGACAAGCGATAGATCCCTTTCAGTTCAAGATCGGTCAAGATCGTTCCGCGTTGATCGCCGTCGACGACGTTTTGGGCTGCGAGCGAGTTGGCCGAGATCTGAATCGTTCGGTCGACGTCGTTTTGCACCCAAGCTCCCTTCGCACCCAGGCCGAGGGAAATTCCCGGAGCCACGTTCCACCAGAAATCGAATCCGGTCTGCGGCCCGAACAACCGGTTTTCGGTATCGGAGTCGGCATTGAAGAACCGGTCATAGATCCCCGGGTTGGGGCCGGTCGTCACGTTGGTTTGTCCCTGAGTCGAGTAGCGAAGCCCATCGTCGTATCGCATGAATCGCAAACCGACGAGCCAAGAGCTTTGGAATCGGCAGTAGGGGAACATCGTGCGGCGGCGATAGTTGAACTCGGCCGAGTGGAATCGGCTTCGTGCCTCAATCGATTGCGTGGTCGAACGGTCGGTGTCATCGAAACCACCGGCGACCGGGGAGGTGCCGAAATCGGTGAGGAAGGAATACAGGTTGCCTTCCAAGTTGGCGCCGATCACATCCGCTGTTGCCGATGCCCCTTCCTTCCATTCGTTGCCGCCCATGTAGGTCAATTCGACGTTGCCGCCCACGCCCCAGATGAATGCAACCGACGCTCGCACGCCGGCTTCCAAATCATCCAAGCCGTCGTCGTTGAGCGTCAATGCGGGGGTGCCGCTGGTGCCGCTGCCACGTTGGGCGATGACCGAGGAACTGGTCCCTTTGATTTGCCGATCCAGGAACAAGGCTTCCAAGCTGATATCGTACCAGCGCTGGTTGCAAATGCCCGCTTCTTCGTAAGGACGTAACAAGCTGACGGCCGATGCCAGGCACGAGCCCGCATAGCCGAAGGGCAGCTCTTTACACGCCGTGCATCCGGCACCGCGACAGAACAGACAACCCGTGCCGCCGCTGCGGAGCTTACCCAGGATGCCACCGCTGCCGAGCATGCCGTTGCACGAACAACCGCCTCCGCCGCCACAGGTTCCACAGACCATGCGGTCCATGCAAGCCTGCATCGGCAGCGCACCGCAACCGCCGGTGTCGCATCCACTGTTGTAGCCGACCGGCATCACCGGTGAGCCACTCATACCCATCATGCCAGGAGCGCCGATCGGCGGCATTCCGGCTGGAGTGACGAAGCCGCTGGCGGCTAAGTCGTAATTGGCAAGCGATACGCCCGATGAGGGATAGCCCTGTGCCGAAGCCTCGCCGGAGAGTAGTCCGGCGGCAAAAATTGCCGCGGCCACTGCTAGGCCGGTCCCCACCAGCGCCGAACCGGCACGGTAAAGACCAGGGAGAGGTTTGGCAGCGGGCAGACGGGACGTACCCGCTTCGCTGTCTGTGTTTGTCAAACGGTTGACCATGTTTCGAATCATTCGGTGCATCGCAAACGTCTCCGCGGTCGCAGCCGCCTCGCTGTTGGGGCTCGTTCGCCCGAGCCATGCGTGCACACCTGTGCCACGCTGGGATCCCGAGCCGCAATTTGGAGAGAGGAAATGACCGGTGCGTCGATGCAACGCATCCACGCCCGCCGCATCAAGGTGCAGCGATCAACCAGTTCCCCCCCTGGTAATTCAATGTTGAAACGAATCCCGCTCGGCAAACCGCGTCCATCCAACCCGGTCAATCCCGGCCTCGATTGGTGCATCGGATGCGTCCTAAGAATCGCTTCAAGCGGAGTTATCGGCAAAGACCACCCCGGTGGTTTGGTTAATTCCGGTAGAACCACTCAGGAAATCTGTATCAGTCAATACGGATACGCCAAAAGTCATGTTTTTTTTGGCTTTCGTCGGGGGAGCGACACGCTGTTGGGTTTGCTTGACAGCTGTCTGCTACCGACAATAGCAGGCCGCTGAACTCAGGGTCGGTTTGCCCTCAACCCACTCATGCCACCCCCAGCCCGTTGCAACCATCGGAAATGTCCTCCCCGCCCGACGCATCGAATCGCAGTGGATCGCAAGACGTTCCCGCGACACTGCCTGCGCGAGGAGAACGAAAAGGTGCCTCCGGCGACAGTCAGCCCCGCCCGACCCCTGTCCCCGCCGGCGCTGAATCGGTCGCGTCATTGGTCAGACGCTTGGGGACACCACCGCCGGATCTCGCCGCCCAACTCGCCCGACGGTTCAAGGACGCCTGTCGCCAACGCCTGGCCGAGGGCGAAACCATCGCCGCAATCAATCTGAATGACTGGACGATCGGCCCCCATGGCGAGCTCTTATTCACCGGTAATGCACCGTCGGCCGAGCAAGGCACCCAAGATCTCGATACGCTCTCGGCAGAGTTTCTCCAACGACTTTCCACTCCACGCCCCGCGATCGCCCGCCCCGCGATCGCCCGCCCCACAGACGCACCTCGTAGCGTCCCCTTCCGGTCCCGGCTCCACGCCGATCGAGATCACTTCAAATCCCGTAATCGTTTTGAGCAACACGCCGCCGAAGAGACGCGATCTCTCGCGCTATCGAGCATCGAACAGGCTCGGCGAGAAAAGCTGATCGAGCAATTCACCGCGTCGCTGGCCGACCGCTTCGGTGAAGCTTCTGTCGCCCCGCCCGAGTTGAGCGAGGAGAAACTACGCCCGGGTAAACCCCAGCCGATCGCGCGCGATCGACGATTCAACTGGAACCTGGTCTTGGGTATCGCATCCGCCGCTGTCGCCATCGCCTTAATCGGCACCGCGATCCGAATCCATCAGCTCCGCGCGCAGCGGCCCAATCCCCGTGTCAGCCGAACGACAACGGTCGCGCAAACGGCAGCACCCTCGGTCGGCGATCCCCTCCCACCGCCAAAAACGACCGAACTTGGCCCACCCCCAGCGACGCAGTCCGTTGCCTCCCCGCCAACCGATCAAAATCGGGATCCAGATAACGAGGTGACGCCGTTGGACTTTACCGTCCCCTCGGTCATGGATCGTGAACGGGTTCGCGGCGGATTCGATGTCATGGACGATTTGGATGACTTGCTCGCCAGCGGCCTCTCGGGCGATCCCACGGACATACCTGATCCATCGGTTGATCTCGCAATCGAGCCCCCCGAGATACCGAAATTCGAAACTCCACTCGGAACGACGGAGGATTCGCGCCCCGGCGCGCCGGCTCGTGCAAGTTCATTCGCTTTCGCTGAAAACGACGTCACGAACGAGACGTTGGAATCGGTGCTCCATTCGGATCCGTCCGATCAAGACGCCGCCGAAGTCCTCCAACCAACCCGGCCCTCTCCAGATCGCTTCGTCGAATTGCCACCCAGCGGCGACAGCGAAACTGAAACCGTCATCGCCCCGTCGGCCGCCTCGGTCGAACGCATCGAGTTTCCCAGCCCGAACTCCATCACACTTTCCGACGCGGCAACGGACATCACTCGAGATCTGATCAATCAACAGAACGGAAATCCGATCGCACAACTGATCCGAACCGGCCCCGCCACGGTGCTCCGCTGGTCAGACAACGCCTCCCGCGACGGACTGTCACAAAAACTGCTGCAGGGGCGACTGGTGCTCTCCGACGGACAATCCGTCTACCTGCGACCGTCGATCGAGTCCGATCCCTATCCGCTCTCGTTGGATCCACGCCGGTGGCGCCCCAGTTGGCCACTCGGCGCCCCGCTGCCAGCGGACGTGTCGCGATTGGAACTCGAGCTGTCCGTCCCCGATTCGATCGATTTGGCTTGGCACACGCCCTTCGATCCGGCACACCCCCACCATGGCTCGGCGATCGCAATCTTGACACCGACCGACGCAGAGACGGTCGCAATTGCTGTCAAATTGGACATCAATTGCTCGCGAAAACTTTCTTGCCGGATGCAGTTCGGCGGCCGATTAGATCCCTCGCTGCCCTGGGTTCCGCTCAGCCGAGAGAGCTTTGCCGCCGAAAACGCGTTGTGGACCGAGACTCACCGCAAACTGGTGATGCAACGCCGGATGTATAAACAAAGCTACAGTTCGGCCAACCAGATGGATCGTCAGATGATGCGGACACGTGGGCAGAGGATCGAAGCCGACCTCGAGCGTGCGGAGGCGATTTTGGAGCGATTGACGCTGCTCGGCGAACTGGCGGTCAGAATCGAGCAGCATGTCAAATTGCATCTGCACGCACTCGTCCAATGGGCCGATGCCCCCCAAACACTTCTCCGCACGATCCGCCGAAACACAGCCAGCCAAGACACAGCCAGCCAAGAAACGGCGCCCGACGAATAAGCGGGCCTCGCCCACGATTTCGACAATTTCTGCATGCCCGGTTAATCTTTGCCGGTTATTCATCCGATACCGGTTGTGACGGGATTCGAATTCATTCGACGGCCCCGGTACGTGACGATTCAAACAAGGCATGGAAGCCATGAGCCGAAAATCGACATCTGGACGCATCACACGAGCTACCGCTATCGCCCTCTTTGCGGGCACCTGCCTGATCGGCGCGAGTGGTTGCCAAGTGGGCATTAACGGGCAGACATTGCCGAGTCCTTACTACTTGCAGGACGACGTGCAGTATTTCCCGAGCGGGCCGGAGTTCAAACTCTCCCGTGAAGCGGCGGCTCTCAAAGCTGCTCGAGCCCAAGAAAAACAGTCTCGCAACTGAGCACGCCCGAGCGATTGCCGGCTGCGTTTGGTCGCCGCGGGTCATCGTTGACGCTGTTGCGCATCACCGAACTCAAACGCAGCGCGAGTGTTCCCACTTGCGCTCTGCAATTCCATTTTGGGGTTGCGTTTGTCGAGCGGAAACGGGGTCAGGCTGCAACGTGCGGAACAATCAAAGGACCACGGAGCCCACCGCCGGCCGTAGGTCCTCGGGCATTGCGTCAGGCCCGGCCGCTTCGGGATTTTCGGCGGCCGCAGGCCGTCTCAGGCGAGCTTTCCGATGGCCTCGGCGACCAACGCAGGGTCGTCTTTTTCGCGCAGATGTTCGATCTGCTCGGCCGGCAATCCGGCCTTCTCCAGATGGCTGATCAGCCGTTTCCAAACGGTTTCTCGCTTCTTGCCTTGGCTCAGGTACAGTTCACTGACCGCTTCTTGAGCCTTTTGGATCCCGATGGAATCCCGGTTTTGGTAGTAATTCTTGATAATTCGTTCTTGATAGGGCGAACGGTGGTCGCTCATATTCAGTTTCCGAATGGAAAGGTGTGGTCGAATGTCATGGGCCGGTCAAGACGGTTATCGGCCGGGCGGTTCGGCCCCTATAGTAGGCGTTTCCGAGTAAGCTTTATACGGCTAAATCGGCGTCAGGAAACCCGTCAATTCTGACCACCGTCGAAATCGGGCGATCGAGCACTACGCGCCCGCGGGCGGCTCACGCCGATCCCACGGCGATTGGTCCATTGCCCTAAGGAATCAGAAAGTATGTTGGCTTGCCGAGGCGTCCGCGGTGCGACAACGGTCCAAGCGGATGATCGTTACGAAATCTTGCTCGCAACGAGACAGTTGCTGGCGCTGATGATTCGCCAAAACGGAATCGACACGGCGGACTTGGCCAGCGCCTACTTCACCGTGACCAAAGACCTGTCGGCGGAGTTTCCGGCGTTGGCCGCGCGCCAACTCGGTTGGTTGGAAGTCCCGTTGTTGTGCGGATACGAAATCACCGTCGAAAAATCATTGCCACGTTGCATTCGCGTGTTGCTGCACTGGAACACCGAGAAATCACAGTCCGAGATCCAGCACTTTTACTTGCACGACGCGGTAAAATTGCGACCCGATCTGTCGGAACTTCCGCCTGTGGATTTTGACGAGCTGGAACAATGGATCCAGTCCCAACTGTCGTCCACCCCCTAGATCGCTGCACGAGTTTCAAAGCCTTGGCCAAGAAATCCAACGTCCGATTTCACCCTGCGGTCGATTTGAGCGTGATTCACGCCTCGTTCGTCGTCGCCACCGGTGGCGTCTGCAGCGACCAGCGGACCGAATCGGCACTGAGCGGTCCGACCAGCGAAATCAACACCCGGCTGGTTTCGGCGCTGGCCGACGTCCGAGCGTTCTGGTCGGCACTGTTCGCTTCGGTTGCCGCCGGACGGACGGCCCGGCAGTCCTGTCCACCGGCCCTGGCCGCCGCCGGCTGCAGCGAACTTCAAATCGACCAGACCGCCGCGGCGCTGGGAACCCAGCTCGACCAATGCCGGATCGCCTACCAGCAACGTTTTCCCAAGCTGGAACAACAGCTCGGCCTGCGGGCCGGCCCCTTGAAAGACCGCTGGCAAACCTATGGCCCGGGCCTGTTGATCGAAACGGCGCGACAGATCTGGGGTTCGGCGCCGCCGGAGAAATGGTGGCCCGAGAACGTCGATTGCCTGTTGGTGCAGCCGGTCCGCGGCGGCGATGGCGGGTTCGACTCGGGCCAATGCCGCGTCTGGATCGAAGCGATGTTGACCGACGCCGATCCCGCCGTGAGCGAGATCTTTCGGTTGGCATTCTGGGTCACACAAGTCGCCGTCGGTCGTCACTTGGCGGCCACACTGGGACAGGGCGACCCCCCCAGCCACCCCGAAGACTTCGGCTCGGGGACCCACCGCCGCACGTCCTTGCCCTGGGACCTTGGCTGCGTGCCGATCGTGTTGACCGCCGGGGCGAATCTGGAATTGTTCCGCGCCGATCCCCTGCCGATCCAGACCGCGGTCGCGTTGTGGCGGCTCGGCGACGAGTCGGTCGGCAAGGTCGTCGCCAACTGGTGGGACCAATGGAAAGACGCCGGGGCGGCGATGCCGGTCGCCCTCAAAGCCCTCGACCGCATGCTCGCCCCGCTCCGCCAACGGTCCGAAACCGCACGGTCGGCGGGAACAGACGATTTTGCCGACCACGAACTCGACTAGCTGGAACCGCTGTCGTCGCCGATCTTGACCTTGATCGATCCCAGCATTCTCGTCATCTGCTCTTCTTTCTTCCCGACGAACAGAATGTTGTCCAGCACGATCGCCCGCTTCTCCGTCGTCGGGTGCAGAATCAATCGCCCCGCCCCCAACAAGATGTACTCAAACACGTCGTTGATCTCCTTGTCGACGCGCAAGTTCGGAGCCGGATAGCGTTTTAAATCGCTCAACAAACCGTGGTGATGCAGCAGTTCGTTGTTGGACAGTTCCCAATAGTTGAACTTGGTGCTGACAAAGACTGCGATGTACATCAACGTCATTCCGATCGTCGTGCACAGAAAGAATGTCGTGTTGGCGACCGGACGGATCCGCTTGATCCAATCGCCCACCGCAGGCAACAAATCGGGGCGGGTCAGAAATAACATCCACACCCCCATCGCGACCGTGGTCACGATAAACACCAACGTCAGCGACGTCGCCCTGGGAAAATCAAACACGATGATGAACAAGTTGGCCATCATCACGCACAGAAACACCCCCGTCATCACGACCGGGACGGTTTCGCTCGGATCAGCAATCGAGTGACCTCCAGCCCACAACACCAACGTCGCAAGGGTCGAGATGATCAACGTCGGGTACATGAAAATGAACTTGGGATACGGCACCAAATAGATCCGCTTTTTCTGCGATCCGCCCGATCCATGCGAATGCACATGGGCATGCCCGTGCTGCTCGTTTCCTTGGGTATCGTCCCCATCATGCTGCTCAGCTTCTGTCATCGTGTCGCCTTTTTGAGATTCTTACCTTCCGATGTCGATCCAACTACAGGCCCGGGCACCAATCGATGCCCCGCTCGGGCGCGCGACACGCCGACAATCAATTCCCTCGGTCGCGCCATGCCCACCGTCGGGCCAACCTTACCGTCGGATCGGGACGCTGAAATCTATCAGGTCCGAACCTTGCACTTAATACCCGCTTCGCGCAACCGCGACAGAAGCTGATAATTCGTGCCGAAATCGTTTCGACACGGCCCCGCACAAAGTCCTAGGCGGCTGCCGCAAACATCCGAAAGGCTTGAGTGGAGTTTATTTTTGATGAGTGATCTGATGCAACGCACCCTCGTTCTTCTCAAACCCGACGCGGTCCAGCGGCGATTGATGGGACAATTGATCGCGCGATTCGAAGCCAAAGGCTTGAACATCGTTGCAATGAAGATGCTGAAAGTGACGCCGGAAATGGCGAAAAAGCACTACGCCGAACACGTCGACAAACCATTTTACCCGAGCCTGGAAGCGTTCATCACCTCGGCCCCGATCGTCGCCATGGCGATCGATGGACTCGATGTCATCAAAGTCGTTCGCGACATGCTGGGCGCCACCAGCGGGCTCAACGCCGCCGCCGGCACCATTCGCGGTGATTTCAGCAGCAGCCGGCAAATGAACCTGGTCCACGCCAGCGACGGTGCCGAAGCAGCCAAACGCGAGTTGGGCATCTACTTTGCAGACAGCGAGATCTGCCGCTACGAACCCGTCCTGACGCCCTTCCTACGCGCCGGCGACGAGTAACTTACGCCCGCGGCGTCGAGTTAAAAAGTCACCCTCCTGGCAGAAGGGTCGAACGCAGCGAGGCGAGGTCCAACAGTGCATCGCGAGTTCTACTTCACCTGCCAGAATCGCGCCCAAGCAGCACCGCAAACCCTCTCCTCGCTGCACTCGACTCTCCCAGGGGACGTCGATTTTATTACGGCAAGATTCATGGCTCCCTTCTCCCCTACAAATCGTCACAAGCTTGCTTGTCGATTTGTGGGGGAGAAGGGCTGGGGATGAGGGGGCTGGGGATGAGGGGGCTGGGGATCGGTTTTGCAGCCCACATCGATCGTCGCGGAAGTCGCTAAGGCTTTCGCAACGCCGGCCCTCTCTGGCGTTAGCTTGCTCGGCAAACGCCCTCTCTCCCAGAGGGCGAGAATCTAAATCGGTTTCAAAATCCTGCAGTAAAAGAATCGATGTCCCGAGGGAGAGTGACGAAAACCCTTTGAAATCAACGACTTAAAACCGTACGACCTCTGTGCGGGAGGGTCGAGCGAGGGGAAGGTCGCCAAGCCTGCATCGAACTGGCCATATCGAACTGGCCATATCGAACTGGCCATATCGAACTGGCCATATCGAACTGGCCATATCGAACTGGCCACTCACAGCACGTTCCGCACGACGCCCACGGCGACGCCGACAACCTTGGCGTCGTCGACATACAGCGGCGACATCTCGGCGTTGGCCGGTTGCAGCCGAATGCGACCCTCTTCCGGGAACCAAAACTTCAGCGTCGAGTCTCCACTGGGGAGCTCCGCCACCACCATCTGGCCCGGTTCAGCCGATTCCTGCTTTTGAATGACGACAAAGTCGCCGTCTTGGATGTGCGCTTCGATCATCGAATCACCCGACACCTGCAGGATGAAGCGGTCGTTCTGGCAGAACATCCCGCTGAAATCCATCGTGTCACTCTGCTCAAACGCCAAGGCAGTCGTTCCGGCGGCAACCATCCCGGCCATCGGAAGACTGTGATTCTGGCGATCGATCTTTTCGGTCAATTCGATCGCCCGCGACTTGTTGGGGCTGCGGCGGATCAATCCCTTTCGCTCAAGCGCGCGTAAATGACACATCACCCCGTTGGGGCTCTTGATGCCAAATGCCTCGCCGATCTCACGAACCGTTGGTCCATAGCCCCGGTTGAGAATTAACTCTCGAATCAACTCGTATACCCGCCGCTGGCGGTCGGTGAGTTGCTTGGTCCCCATTAGCCTTCTCAGTAAACGGTGTGATGTCGTCGCAGTGACAACATGAACAGTATATGTGGTCCATTTGCCAAAGTCCATGAAACCCGAACCCGGGCCAGATGGAGTATAGCAGGACCCCCGGCATAAAATCGTGCGGAATTGAACCAGCGCCGAAATGATTAGGGGCACATCTGTCCAATACCGTAGTGCTAATCGGCGTGCCGTTCGTTTTCCCGACGCGTTGTCACCACCGAAGACAGATTTTCGTGGATCGGGCTGCATCGATCAGCCGCCGTTGGAGCGGCCGGTTTTCGACTTTGACCGCCATGCAAACGCCACAAACCACTACACAGCAAGACATTACAGGCACACCGCGGATTTCCGAAGGCACACGCCCTCGCCGCGAACGACACTTTTTCCACGCCCCGGAAAACTCGCACAAAGCGGGCAGGTTTGACAACGGACACGGCCAGATTCGAACCATGCGACCGGGAATTATTGCCCCAGTCGAATGATCGTCCGGGTCGAAAAAAAAAGCATTCACAACTTGCTAGCAATCGGTTTGACTTGCGTGCTAGCAAACATAGAATCTCGCCCACTTGATGAACGCGACGTGAAGAAATCACGCCCCAACGCCAACGTGTCCGCAAACGCTGTGGACCGCACCACCGGGGGGGGCTCAGATTTCAACGTCGAGGATTCAAGACCTTCATCGATCCGGGAGGCTGAAATGCCACCCAGCGGAGCTAGGTTGGCTGCTTTTCTTGCCAACGCTTTGGCTGCTTTTCCGGCTCGATGGATTCCCCAAGAACACACCAATCCGATCGACACAGCACAACGATGCGTGGCCGCATGTCCGTGTCGTCTGGTTGGTTCCCGACTGATCCCGCGAACATCCATGATGGAGGACTGCGCTCCCGGTATGTCCACACCGCACGGCTGCACCGATGACTCGGACGTCATCGCGACATTCAAGGAGGCTTTGAAGCAACGTGTGGGGCACGAGCGTTTCCAGATTTGGTTCTCGGGCGTTCGCTTTGTTCTCGAAGCCGCTGACGCAGTTGCCGGTCCCGCCGAATCCTCGCGATCGATCGTCGCCGTCGCGGCCGGACAGTTCGCCGCCGACCGTTTGAGCAATCACTATCTGGCGGCGATGCGTGGTGCCGCCGCCTCGGCCTGTGGCGCGTCGACGACCGTCAGGGTCCACGTCGAGGATCGCCCCACGCTCCAAGCCGAATTGCCGTTTGCCGAAGTGGGCGCGAGCGATACCACCGGCGCGAGCGATGCCACCGGCGCGAGCGATGCCACCGGCGCGAGCGATGCCACCGGCGCGAGCGATGCCACCGGCGCGAGCGATGCTGCCGCTCGCGAGCCCGACGAGACGTCCCGCCCCACGTCACCGGTGCGAAAGGGACGCCGAACCGCGGCGAACGCAGCCGCAGCGTCCGTGGTGCGGAAGCCGCGGGGCGCCCAGTCGCTGCAAGCGATCCTGCGAGACGGCACCGATTCACGAAAGTCGCCGCGGCCGAAACGAACCGCGACGACATCGCGACCGATGGTATCGGCCGCTGGCGAACTCGCCGCCGCGATCCCATCGCAGGGAACAAGAGCAGAAGCCAAGCCTGCGACCGCCGAGACGACCAATCAGGCCTCCAACGGGCGAAGCGAATGCAGTTGGGAAAACTTTGTCGGCGGGCAGTGCAACGAGCTGGCACGGACGGCCTGCAAAATGGCCATCGAAAGCCCCGGTCTGGCATCGCCCTTGGTCCTGTGGGGACCGCCGGGGTCCGGGAAAACGCACTTGCTGAGCGCCGTGGCTGGAAAACTACGCGGTCTCCATCGCATGCGACGGGTCGTCTACCTGTCCGCTGAAGAATTCACCAATGACTTCATCAAGGCGCTCAACGGAAACTGCTTGCCCGCCTTTCGGTCTCGTTTTCGTGACGCCGACGCACTGTTGATCGACGACATCCAGTTCTTCGTCGAAAAGAAGGCCACGATTCGCGAACTCCACCACACCATCGAGATGCTCGCCGAAGTCGGCAAACCCCTGGTGTTTGCCGGAACCAAGTCGCCCAATGAGATCAACGGACTCGGCGGCGAACTTTCCGGACGATTGGCCTCGGGGCTGGTATGCCAAGTCGAATCGCTGGACACCCCGACGCGAACGCAGCTGCTCGCACGCTATGCGGAAGAACGTTGCTTGATCCCCTGGCCCGACGCGACGCTACAAGAAATCGCATCGGTCGCCGGCGGTGACGGGCGACTGCTCAGCGGCATCGTCAATCTGGTCGCCCTGCTGCAACGGATGCACGGCCAAATGCCCTCGATGGACCAAATCCGCCAGCACGGCGCCCACCTGCTCCGCTCCTCCGGTGTCCCGATCACGCTCAACGCCATCGAACGCGCCGTCGAAAAAGTCTTTCAACTGGATTCCAAGTCGCTGCAGTCGGGTTCGCAAACCAAGTCCATCACCGAACCGCGAATGCTGGCGATGTACTTGGCCCGCGAAATGACCAGCAGCGCCTACTCCGAAATCGGCGGGCACTTCGGGGGACGCAGCCACAGCACTGCGATCCTGGCCAATCAGCGTGTCCGCCAATGGCTCGGCGCCGGACGAAGCGTCGGCAGGGGGCAAGCCGCCCTCTCGACCGATGAAGCAATCCGCCGAATCGAATCCATGCTGAAAACGGGGTAGAGGGAAGGTTTCAGGTTTCAGGTTTCAGGTTTCAGGTTTCAGGTTTCAGGTTTCAGGTTTCAGGTACTATGAAACCACCCGATCTTTTCTTGTCACCAATTTTCTTGTCTGATTCTCGTTTTCCCACCATCTGTTTTTCAGCCAACTGCCAACTCACTTGAAACTTGAAACTTGAAACTTAAAGCCCGCAACTTGAAACTTTCGGCGAAACACCAGACACTGCCCCAGTGCTCCGTCGACATCTAGATCGAGCCTGCCGCTCGGCGGACTTTGCCGCTGCTTCTTCAAAACCTTCCAGGGATCGGAAACTTCATGGCTGACCAGAACGAACGTCCGTGGGACAAAAAGAAAAAGAAACCGCTCTCGGCTGCCGAAATCCTTCAGCGCCAGCCGCCCTATGATCTCGAAGCCGAAATGGGCGTGCTGGGCAGCATCCTGCTGTTACCCGAAGTCTGTGACGACACCGCGTCCTTGAAAGCGGATGACTTTTACGACGATGCCAATCGGATCTTGTACACGCACTTGCGTGACATGTACGACAACGGCGAGAAGATCGATGTGATGCTGCTCGTTTCTCGGCTGAAAACGTCGGACGAGTTCGACAAGATCGGTGGGGCCGCGTATCTGGCCAAGCTCTCCAATTCCGTGCCCAACGCCGCACACGCGGTTTACTATGCCGGCATCGTTTCCGAGAAAGCGGTCTACCGGAACCTGATCAACGCCAGCACCGAAATCCTTCGCGACGCCTACGACCAGGCCAGCGACGCGCGAGAGCTCTGTGCCCAGGCGGAACAGAAAGTGTTCTCGATCATGGACGGACGCTCGTCCAACTCCCTGCACTCGATGAACGACGTGCTGCACGCCGCGATGGACCGGATGGAAGCCCGCTTGCGCGGTGAAGTCACCGACGGGACCGTCGAAACCGGTCTGGCCGACTACGACACCATGACCGGCGGGTTGCACAACGGCGAACTGATCATTCTCGCCGCCCGACCGTCGATGGGAAAAACGGCACTGGCGATGAACATCGCCGAACACGGCGCGATCGAAATGCGACAACCGGTGCTGTTTGTCAGCTTGGAAATGTCGGGCATCGAATTGGCCGACCGGATGCTCTGCTCCCTCGCCCGCGTCAACGGTCACCGCCTGCGTAACGGAACGATCAGCGCCGAGGATCAAACCCGCTTGATCAACAAGGCCAACGAAATCAGCACCGCGCCGTTCTTCGTCGATGACTCCCCTAGCCGAACGGTCAGCGAAATCGCTGCGGCCGCACGACGAATCAAACGGCGGCACGGCAGTCTCGGTTTGATCGTGATCGACTACTTGCAACTGATCGAACCGGATAACTCGCCGACCCCCGCCAAGAACAAGTCGCAAAGATCGCCCGTCGCCTGAAAGGGATGGCGCGTGAATTGGGTGTCCCGATGTTGTGCCTGTCGCAATTGAATCGCCAGGCCGAAGACAGCAAAGACCACCGCCCCAAACTGAGCCACCTGCGTGAATCCGGGGCCATCGAGCAGGACGCCGACGTTGTGATGTTCGTCCACCGCGAGGAGTATTACCATCGCGGTGAAGAACGCGCCCAATACGCCGGGCAAGCCGAAATCATCATCGCCAAACAGCGGAACGGCCCGGTCGGTGACGTCCAATTGACCTGGGAATCCGACTTCACCCGGTTCAGCAACCGCGCCCCCGAACACCACGATGAATTCAGCGACTATGCCGAATTCACCGCGCCTGGCGGGTTCTGATTGGACAGCGGCATCACCACATCACCCACTGCTCATGCACGTACAGCACCGACGCGCTGACGGCGCGCAACGCGTGCCCTCGTTCTTTGCATGGTGGCTTGTCTTTGGCAAGGCCGAGATTTCTTGTGACCAGAATTGGTCAAAAAATGATGGGGTCAAAAAATCTCAGCAACGGCTCAATCCCCGTTCGATCGCGCCGCCAGAAACCCCATTTTTTGACCACCCCATTTTTTCACCCATCAATCGCCCGCGCCTCGTTCCGCAAGAGACACGCTCGACGACCACCACGATTCCCGCCCGCCTCCGCGGAACGTGTCAATCGTCGGTCGGATCGGCCCGCAGGGTGAAGAACCCGAAGTGAATCCCGTCGGGCTCGTCATATCCGAAAAAACCGGTCGGGGCGAAATACTTTTCGAACTCCGAAAACGGTGGCAACTCATTTTGATCAAGCAACTCGGAGAACTTTCGCGCCACGATGTTGTTCTCTCCCGCGCGGCGAATCATGTTGCGTGAGTTCTCGTCTTTGGCCAAGTCGTAGATCACGCGGATCCCCTGAGCACCGTCGATGAACGACAACACAAACGGTGATTCCCCATCCAGTTTGCCGCCCAATTCGCTCGCCACCAGATCGTACTCGGGCAGTTCAACCAGACGCGGCAAGTTGCCGGCATCGGCCAACGCAGCCTTTTCCATGAACTGGGTGCTGTCGGCGTAGATCAACCATTTCCCCAAGATCATGAAACTCGGCTCGGGACGCCGCATGTTCTGTGGGAAATTTTCGCCGGGACCACGAAGTCGATAAACGACGTGCCCGCTGATCGAATCGACCTTCATTTGATTCGGCATGCGGTCACGGATCTGCGCCAAATTGGATTTGGTTTTCAGGGCGTCTTTCATCTCAATCGCCAGCACGTTGACACCACTGTTGAAGCGAATCGGCTTTTCCATCCACGTCACGCGGACCAACCGACCGGTCGTGTTCTGCAGTAAATCTTCGCGAAGCTTCACGCCCAAACGTTTCTCAATCGGCGCCTCGGCGATTTCTTTCAAGGCGTCGGTCCGCTGTTGCAGTTTGTCGATCACCTTGCCGACGTTGTCATACGCTTTTTCGAAATCCCAATTAATCGACGTGTAACCGGCCACGGAATCGGGAACCCAGTTGGGCGGCGTGGTGTCACCGGTTTCGGGCCGCAACACGCCCAACACCCCATCGCGTGGCGGATCGATCTTGATGTGGTAATGCGCGATCCCCTCAAACACGTCGCCGCCGGAAAACGAACTGCCGCCGATCCCGCCGATGCGATTTGCGCCCAAGTCTTGGATCACCGGCCAAATGAAGCCGGCCGTCAACGATCCGCTGCGTTTGATGATCCGATCGACGATCGCGTGCGGATCGACGAAGAACGTCAGTTGCGGACGGGTTTCCTCGGCACCGATACAGCGTGAAATGATCGTCCCGAATTTCGCGTTGTCGGCCAACGTCGGATCATCGCTTTTGTCCAACCAGTGATTGAGCACATCTTGTGCGGTCAAATGCCCGACCCCGATCACCAAGGTTCCGTCTTTCTCAAAGAACTCGATCGGCTGCTGGCCGAAACGCCCGGGCAACAGCCGTGTGACTTCGGTCGATCCGATTTCACGAATCCGGCGGACGTAGCGGCCCTGCAAGACCTGCTCTTCGAATCGCTCGACGATCGACATCAATTGATCGATATTGTCGTCCGCATCGATGATCAATGTTCCGCCGAACGAATACAGCTCGCGCCGCTTCTGACGTTCACGGCGTTGTTCCAGCTCGGTCTGGTCTTCGTTTTCTCGGGCTTGAATCTCTGGTTTTTCATCCTCCTCCAGCGGCTTGACCGGGTGGATCGCAATCGCCACTTGCCCGTGCGGAATCGCCAGCAGCTCATCCAGATTCACGCCGACCCGATCGCTGATTTGATCGAACAGGTCGCGTGCGGTCGCGTAAAACTGATCCGCAAACGGCCTCATTTTGGGATCGTTGATCATCTTGCCGATCGACGTCTTGTCCATCTGTTTGCGCAAGTCATCGGCACTGTCCAGCCGGATGTAGACGAGTGTATCACTTGGTAACAAACGGGGTGCGCCGGGGGCGTCGTCGGCGCCCGGCGTGCTGTCATCGGCCCTGGAAACCGGAGCGGCAGCGAACATCAAACAAACGCATGCCGATGCGAACACCGGCACGGCAGCGCGAAAAACAGAGACGGGAGAAGAGATCGACATCGATTTCGTCTTAGGTAGAAGGGAGGAAAACGCCCGTGAAGTCGTTAGAAACGGAGGAAAACGGTTTCAGGGCAAATGACAGCCGCTGCACTCGGCCGGCCCGGTCGCCACCCAATGCACCGTTGCCGACAGGCAAGTGCGGGCTGGACATGACGGATGATTCGATTCTCCGGGCTCGATCTTGGTTGGCAACCCACGAAGTGTACTCGGCAGAAACCGAAACGTTTGGAGGCGCCGATGGTTAGACTAACGTAACAGATCAACAAATCTGGTTGCCCATCTTTTGTCCAAGGTTCCGTCATGGTCTCACCGCATCGAATCACTCGGTTTTGTCGCTCGCTCTCGATCGTTTTGCTGGCCGCCGTTTTCGCCGCCAGCGGTGGATCGGCACAGGCACAGCCCGATGCCGAAGACACCGGCGGGACACAGTTTCAAGGCGCCGAGCCGGACTTGAGTGTGTTCGAAGGGATCGAACGAGGCGATTCGATCGGCACGGCGACGAATCAAGGCTTTGGAGTGGTCGCCGAAGCCGGCGGAACGGCCGGACGAACCGCCGGCGGGGCCGGTGGCGGCGGGTTCGGTGGCGGAGGACTGGGAGGCTTGTTCGGCGCACTCGGCGGAGCCTTCGGAGGGCAAGGAACGTCCACTCAAAAACCGATCATCCGTGTTCGATTGCGATCCGCGATCGAGGTGCCACCGCGTCCGACCACCGAAATCCAGCAATCCGCGCGGCGAACCTTGAACCGTCTGCCACCGAGCAGTCGTATTCGCGGCGTCAATGTCACGATGGACGGACGCACCGCCGTCCTTACCGGCTCTGTCGCCAGCGAAAAAGATCGCCGCATGAGTGAATTGCTGATGCGACTGGAACCCGGCGTCAACCAAGTCGACAATCGAGTCGTCGTGGGGAACTGAATTCCGTTTCGGTCCAGTGGGAGCCTGCCGATGCCGGCGTCAACCGGCTGATGTCGATGGAGGGTCAGCCTTCTTCACGCCATTCCATCTGCCTGCCGCGTTCCCAAACACTCCGCGCGATGGTCCATCCTGCCTGAATCACGATCGCAAACACGACCGTCGCCGCTCCGATCGGAGTCTGTGCTTCACCAGGAGACCACTCCAGAAAAAAGATCGTCAGGAAACAACCGATCGTCATCGCGATCATCGATGCGCTGAGGATCCAAAACCCGCGCAGTCCAGGCCGAGTCGAAAGGACGGCAAGAATGATCGCGCACAACGACAACAGCGGACCGCTGACCACAATCGACTCGATGTCATAAACCGCGCACGCCGACGCGAGCAGCGATCCGATCATCAACAACGCGGCAAACCCGACCGCAAATCGCAATCGTCGACGCCCGAGATCACTCGGCAGCGGCAGCGGTCGTTCCGGTGCACTCTGTGGCGCCGCGTAAGGATTGATTTCCGATACCATCTAAATGGCTATTCATGACGCAGGGCTTCGATCGGGCTCATGTACGCCGCTCGCCGTGCCGGATAGACCCCAAAAATCAATCCGACGCCGAGCGAGATAAACAGCGACAACAGCACCGACCACAACGCAATTCGAGGCTCGAGAGTATAAACGATCTCGGGCAAGAGGTCGGGTGAAACAGTCGCCACGATGGAGCGTAGCGCACGAAAGATTGGGCCGCACAGTAACCCACACAGCACGCCCAACAGTCCACCGCTTCCGGTCAGCACCAGCGTCTCGGTCAAGAACTGTTGAATGATATCGACGCGTCTGGCCCCCAAGGCCCGGCGGATCCCGATCTCCCGCGTCCGTTCGGTCACCGTCGCCAACATGATGTTCATGATCCCGATCCCGCCGACCAACAACGAGATCCCCGCGATCACCACCAACAAGACGTTGAACATCGTCCGCGTTCGTTCGGCCTGACGCAACAGTTCCTTGGGGACGACGACCGCAAAGTCTTCTTGCTCGTGGTAGCTTTCCAACAAGTGCTTGACGATCGCGGCGGTGACGTCGACGTCTTTGATGTCACGCACCGACAACGTGATCTGCGTCAATTCGACGATCTCACCCTTGAAATTAAATCCCTCGCCGGTCCGCGTCATGATTTGATCGCCCACCCGATGCTGGAACGTTTTCAACGGGATGTAAGCATCACTGCTGTATTCACGCGCATCGAGTGACCCGCCGACCGCGGCAGAGGCTTCGCGTGGTTTGGTCTGCCCGATCACCCGGTAGACATCGCTTTCGACACGCACTTTCTGGCCGATCGGGTCTTCCTGTGGGAACAACCGTCTGGCCGTCCCGTCGGCCAGGACGACCACGTTTTCCCGGTCATCCCGCTCGTTGATCCAGCGTCCACGGGCGATCTCCAATCGGTTCAGCTGCAAATGCTCCGGCGTGCAACCGACCAACTTGGCGTCCATCCGCCGCCCACCGACCATCAATTCGCGACGCAGTTCGCGGATCGGCACCGACGTTTCGATCGTCGGCACGTTGGACAGAATGCGTCGATAGTCGGCCCGCGTGACGCCATACGTTTTGACGCGTTCGTCGGCGTCCTCACTCGACCGCGGTTCGATGGTGCGGACGATGATGTTCTTCGCGCCCAATTGCAAAATCTGTTGCTGAGCGTCATAGCTGACGCCCTCGCCCATCGCGACCAACCAGATCACGGTTGTGGTGCCGATGAAAATCCCCAACGCTGCGAGCGCCGAACGCAGCTTCTGGACCATCAGACTTTTGAAGCCCAGCTTTAGCGTTTGGGTGAATTTGCCCATCTCGTTTCAGCCTCGATCACGTTCCGGGAGCGGGCTCGGACGAAGACGGCTCGGTCGAAGACGACTCAGACGACGACGACTCGGAATCCTGCTTCACGATGCCGGCCAACTCCTCGGCGTCTTTTACGCCCGCTTTCGCCGGACGCAAGGCCTGCTGCTGCGCTTCATCGACATAGGCCAACGGGTCCAACACCACTTTCTCACCCTCGGCCAGTCCAGCGGTGACGATGGTGAACTCGTCATTGGTGTCGCCCAATTGGATCAGACGACGGGTCACCTTGCCGCGTTCCTCCACCCAACAGAAAAACTGTCCGTCGCTCTCTAAAATGCTCGCCACGGGAACGGTCAGCACGTCGTTGTGCTCGGCCAGCACGACATCGACGATCGCACTCATGCCCGGCTTCAGCCCTTCGCGTTGTTGCAACTTGATGATCGTGTCATATTTGACCAAGTTCCCCGTCCACCAACCCGCCGGCTTGGTGACTTCGGCAATCTCACTGACTTGGCCCACCAGTTGGACGTCCTGCAACTCAATTTTCGCCGGCATGCCGACCTTCAAACGATCCACTTTCGATTCATGGATCCCGACTTTGACCTGCATTTGACTGACGTCGGGAATCACCAACAGCGTTTGCTGCTCACGCACCACGGCCCCTTCTTCGATGTCCGGAGTCGATTTCCAATCTGCCATCGAGGGGAAAATCACCATCCCACCAATCTCCGCGGTGATCGTGCAGTTCTTCAGCTGTTCCTTTTCACGTTCCAACCGGGCTTGTTCGAGTCGCAGTGACGCGTCGAATGAAGCCAGTCGCGCCTTGGCAGCCCGCAAGTCACTCTGCAAGGTCTGCAATTCCTTTTGCTTCTTGTACTTCTCAAGCGCCATCAACTTGGTCTGTTTCAATTCCAGCGCCTTGCGAGCCGATTCGACGGCGAATTTTTCGCCCTGCAATTGAAGCGTCTTGATCAAACCCTTGGCGGCCATCCGAACGTTGGACTCGTAGCTCAACTCGGCCTGCTTGAGCGCTTGCTCGGCATCAAAGATCTCTTTTTCGATCGTGCTTCGTTCTTCGATGAAGGTGCCTTCCAGGTATTCCGTGATGCTCGTCTCGGCGACCGCCACGTCGCTTTCGGCAGTGATTTTGTTGGCCAGCGCGTTCTCGTAAATGATCTCCTGGGCCAAAATGTTGTCTTCGATTTGTGACGTGTCCAGCCGCACCAGTTCTTCGCCGGGCTTGACGATCGTTCCGGTTTCAATCACCCACAAGACCGTGCTACCGCCCTTGACCATGCACTTGATTTCTTCGTTGTTGCTACTTTCGACCGTTCCATTTTCAGTCACCGTGACCGCCAGTTTGCCGGGTGAGACGCGGTGGGTCAGAACGGACGACTCGACGTCACGATCCAGCGTGCTGGTCGCAAACGTCGTGACTGCACCGACGCCCCCCAGCACGACGAGCGCGATCAACGTTCGTCGCCCCCAGATCGAAACAAATGAAATCGGATGGGCCATTGGACAGTCGCGGGAGGCGGGAGGTGGGAACAGGCTTTCAGGGAATGGGCACGAGCGTTGGTGTGCAGGCTTTAGCCGCCTCCTATCGCTGCTCCGCAACGACCGGGAATCGCCTAAAGGCTAGACACCAACGATTGCTGAATCCCTGATCCTCTCTTCTAGTTTACCCGCTGATGGCATTTTGATGAGAACGAATTTGAAATCCGTGATCATTGAGAATCCCTGGCACACACGCTCCCGTGATGGATACGTTACAAAATGATACCCCGCACAGCCCCACATCCCGCCCAAGGAACGTTCTATGAGCACTGCACGATACGTCTCCCGCTGCAACCTTCTGGCGATCGGCATCGCAATTTGTCTGATGCCGACGGGCCGTCTGGCCGACGGACAAGACGACTTAGCGATCGTTCATCGCGTTCCCAAACAACCCCTCGTGGCGGCGACACGGCGGCTAATCGAAGCGATGGAATTCGCCGGATCACCGCTCAGCGAGACGACGATCGCCGCGATTGAGTTGGCCGCAGAACTCGACAAACCCGCCGACGTGTCCCGTGCCATTCAATCGACATTGGACCCGCTGTGTTTGGCGTCGGTGCACATCAATGCCGAAAGCCGCGTCAAAGTTGCCGAAGGGCCCGCCAAGAAGCAACTGATGCAACAGGGTTGGCGGGCCTTCCTGGTCAAAGTCCACAACGAAGCCGGCATCACGCCTGAACTGGTCGCCGACAGCCCCAACGCCGCACCGGTCTACCAAAAGGGACGCGGCGCGAGACAGCAGCCTCGTACCGATGAAGACTTGGTCGATCCGAGTGAAACCGAAGACCGTTGGCTGGATCTATCGATGCTCAACCGGGCACCACTGAAAAAGCAACTCAGCGGCCTGAACCTCGAGTACCGAATCGTCATGCTCGGCAGCCGTGATGCGGGCAAACGCGAAGCCAACATCTCCTTCCATGTCGGCCAGGGAACGCAGGATATCGGTTTTCGAAACAGTGTGGCGATCCTGTTCGATTGCCAGCGTGCCGTCGACGTGCAGTTGGGAATCACCGATGTCGATGGGAAACCGACCATGGCGTCACTGCTGATCACCGACGATCAGGGACGGGTGTACCCGAACCCTGCCAAGCGGTTGGCGCCCGATTTCTTCTTTCACCAACAGGTCTACCGGGCCGATGGAGAATCAGTCTTGCTGCCACCGGGCGAATACAACATTTCGGTCACGCGTGGGCCGGAGTACATTCCGATCCGACGCCGTCTGCAAATTCCCGAAGCCGCCGAGCATCACGAATCCTTTCAACTCAAACGCTGGATCCATCTGGCCAAGCGCCGCTGGTATTCCGGCGACCACCATGTCCACGCCGCCGGCTGTGCCCATTATGACAGCCCCACCGAAGGCGTCGGCCCCGAAGACATGATACGACACCTGCTGGGCGAAGACGTCAACGTCGGCTGCGTGCTCAGTTGGGGCCCCTGCTGGTACACCCAAAAGGAATTCTTCAATGGCCAAACGTCAGCGTTGTCGACCGAAGACAACCTGATGCGTTACGACGTCGAAGTCAGCGGATTCCCCAGCTCGCATGCCGGTCACTTGTGCCTGCTGAATCTTTCTGAAGACGATTATCCGGGCACGAAAGTGCTCGAAGACTGGCCCAGTTGGACCTTGCCCGTGCTGAAATGGGGCAAACAGCAGGGTGGTGTTGTCGGATACAGCCACAGCGGATGGGGATTGGCACTGCCGGACAAAATGCCCGACGGGTCACGCAAGTTTGTCGGTCGTCCCTGGGGCGGAGCCACGGGAGACTGGAGAGGCCAAGCGGCCGAGACGCTGCCCGATTATGCGATGCCAAAATTCGACGGCATCGGAGCCAACGAATACATCGTCACCGTGACCGAAGACGTCTGTGATTTCATCTCAGCCGTCGACACGCCGGCGATCTGGGAATTGAACATCTGGTACCACACGCTCAACTGCGGCATGACCGCCCGGATCAGCGGCGAAACCGATTTCCCGTGTATCTATGGCGACCGCGTCGGATTGGGGCGGATCTATGTGCAGCTCGACGAAGACCAACCTCTCGACTATGAAAACTGGATCGCGGGGTTAAAGGACGGCCGCAGCTATTGCGGGGACGGTTTGAGTCACATTATCGATTTCGCCGTCGAGGGTCTGGGCGTGGGGCAAACACAATCGGCAACCGACTCGCCCAGCCGACTGGATCTGGATCGCCCCCAAACCGTCGACGTCACGTTCGACGTCGCGGCGTTATTGAAGGAAACGCCGACCGAGGAAACCGAGCGGATTCGAAACCTCCGCTTGGATGAGAAACCGTATTGGCACATTGAACGCTGTCGACTCGGTGATTCACGCCGCGTCCCGGTGGAAGTCATCGTCAATGGGCACGTCGTCGAAACACGCGAAATCGTCGCCGACGGATCGCAGACCTCTCATTCGATCCCCGTCGAGATCGAAGCGTCCTCCTGGGTGGCCGTCCGCATCCTGCCCTCGGTTCACACCAATCCCGTCTTTGTCCACGTCGCCGGCGAGCCGATCCGGGCCAGCAAGAAAAGTGCCCAATGGTGCATCGATGCCGTCGAGACGTGTTGGAATTCCAAGCGCGGTCAAATCCGAGAGTCCGAACGGTCCGAAGCCAGAGCCGCCTACGATCGCGCCGCCGAACGTTATCGAACCATTCTCGCCGAAGCGAAACAGTAGCCAGCCGGTGCCCTCCAAGACTCCCCACGCTCTGGCGAGCGCCCCTACCGTCGCCAGACGGTGGACTTCCATCGCCTACTCCATTGCTAACACTCGGTCGCGGCCAAGACCAACGATCCCGCAACCGGGTCTTCGATCCGTTGCAGCATCGGCTGCAGATTCAAATCAACCAGCAGCTGCCGCAGCCGCTCGGCAAACCCCGGCTGCTGCGTTAGCACACCGCCCGTGACGGCAAAGACGAACGGCGCATCCGCGAACCCCAGGCGGCTCGCCAGCACTGCCACCATCTCAGACAACTCCGCCGCTGCGGACTCGACGATGGCTGCTGCGGCGGCATCTCCCGACTCCGCAGCCGCAAACACGATTGGGGCGAGCCGGGCGATCGATGAGCGGTCGGTTTGCTCGGAATAGATGATCGGAACTAATTCGCTCGGACTGGAGATTTGAAAGCGCTCGAGGATACGTGGCAGCAAACTGGTTTGGGGACCGCGACCATCGGCGGCCCGCGCGACGGCGCGCAATCCGGCAACACCGATTTGATATCCGCTGCCTTCATCACCGAACAGTCCGCCCCAACCTCCACACCGCGCGGTCGCTCCGGTAGCGCTGCGTCCGATCGCCAGTGAGCCGGTCCCGGAGATCAAGCCAATCCCCACTCCGTCATCGGACGCCGCGTACAACACCGGAATCGCATCATTGGTAATCATCAAGCGATGCGTTAACTGGCGTTGCTGCGTCCAACTTCGAATTTCGGCTTGCTCGGACTCGCGATCCGCACCGGCGAGCGACAGACAGGCGCTGGCCACCGTCGTTCGGGCTCGTTTGGCATCATCAAAGGCAGCATCGATGGCGAGGTCCAGATTCGCCGTCGCTCGTTCGAAGCCGACGCTGCGGGCGTTGGAAGGCCCCGACCGCCCGGCCCCGATTCTTTGGATGCCGCCTTGCTCACCACGAATCGCAAGCCACGCCATCGTCTTTGATCCGCCCCCATCGATGGCGAGGATCAAGTCGTCTTGGTGCATCACGCGTCGTCTCGGCGAAGGGCGCGGCGTAAATGGCCATCGCACTCGGAGAGCTGTTGACGAGCCTGTTGGGCGGTGACGCCTCTTAAATGCGAAACAATCGCCGTCTTCACTTCGCCATCGCAGCGGTCCAACAAACGCCGCGCCTCCAGCGGCGGAACCCCCGTCAGTTCGGCAACAATTTGACAGGATCGCATGGTCAGTTTTTCGTTGGTGGCACGCAGATCGACCATCAAATTGCCATACGTCTTACCGATCCGGACCATCGCACCGGTGGTGAGCATGTTGAGCACCATTTTTGTGGCGGTCCCTGCCTTCATCCGCGTCGAACCGCTGATCACCTCGGGGCCGACGACCGGCGTGATCATGACATTACAATGGGGACTCAGTTCACAATCTGCATTGCAGCTCAATCCGATCGTGAAGGCACCAACCTGGTTTGCGAATCGTAAGCCGCCGATCACGTAGGGGGTTCGCCCACTCGTCGCGATCCCCATCACGACATCTTGATCAGACAGTTCCTTGTCGGCCAAGTCGCGTTGGCCCAACTCAGGATGATCTTCGGCGCCTTCGATCGCACGCGTCAACGCTTTCTCGCCTCCAGCGATCAAGCCGACCACCATCTCTGGCGGGGTGTTGAATGTTGGCGGACATTCACTCGCATCGAGCACCCCCAATCGGCCCGAGGTCCCCGCCCCCATGTACAACAATCGCCCCCCGGCGCGGAAACGGTCGGCGATCACGTCGATGGCTGCGGCGATCGACTCCGCTTGAGCGGCCACGGCAGCAGCGATCAATGCATCTTGGCGGTTCATCAGCCGAACGATCTCCAGTGCCGACAGCGAATCAATTTCGCTCGATTCAGGATTCCGGGCTTCAGTGGTCAGATTGTTCAGCATGTCGGGTGGGTGGGGTTCTACACCTGATTTCGGCCTCCGTCGACAAACCACGGCGGCGATTCGATTCGATAAACTAACCGCCCCGACCCATTTGGGGCAGGTACGAATAATACAGGCATGAGTGTTGGTGTGCAGGCTTTAGCCGCCCCTTATCGCTGCACAGCAGCGACCCGGGAATCGCCTAAAGGCTAAACGCCAACAACCATACCGGCTGTGATCACAATACAGGAACATGGATTTGTCAATCAGTTTGATCGACGCTTCGATCTTAGTCTTCTACATGCTGGCGATGGTGGCGTTGGGCGTGTGGGTGGGGCGTGACCAGAAAGATCTTTCGGGATACCTGCTGGGCGGGCGTGATTTGCCGTGGTGGGCCATCTTGGGTTCGATCGTCGCCACGGAAACCAGCACCGCAACATTCTTGAGCGTGCCGGGGATCGCGTTCGCCGCGGGCGGCGACATGCGGTTCTTACAGCTCGCGCTGGGGTTTCTGTTGGGCCGCGTGATCGTCGCAATCGTGCTGGTGCCGCTGTACTGCCGCGGCAAAATCTTCACCGCTTACGAAATACTGCAACAGCGATTTGGAGGCGCCAGCAAGCAATGTGCCTCACTGTTGTTCCTGATCACGCGGAATCTGGGTGACGGTTTACGGCTCTTTTTAGCCGGCATCGCACTCGAAAAGGTGCTCGGGATCGACCTGCATCTCTGCATCGCCTTGATCGGCATCGCCACCATCCTGTACACGTTCTTCGGTGGGATGAAGGCCGTGATCTGGAGCGACTGTCTGCAATTGGTCGTTTACATGGCCGGAGGATTATTGGCGCTCAAGATACTGGTCGGGTTCTTGCCTGGCGGTTGGGCAGAACTGTGGGAATTTGGCAACTCCAGCGGACGATTTCAGCTTCTGGATTTCCGCTGGCAGTCGACCGACACGTTCAGCCTTTGGACCGAGACCTACACGTTTTGGTCGGGTTTGATCGGAGGTGCGGTGTTGACGCTGGGGACCCATGGTACCGACCAAATGTTTGTCCAGCGTTATCTGTGCGCCCGCAGCTCGCGTGACGCGCAACGTGCGGTGATTGCCAGTGGTGTGGTGGTCTTCGGTCAGTTCGCGCTGTTTCTGTTGCTGGGCGTCGCCCTGGCCGCCTATTACACCGCTGTCGAACCGCAAACGTTCGAACACAATGACGAAGTTTTCGCGACCTTCATCGTCGATCATCTACCGATCGGCCTCGTCGGAATTACCCTGGCTGCAGTATTCGCCGCAGCGATGTCGACACTTTCCAGCTCACTGAATTCATCGGCCGCCGCGGCCGTCTCTGATTTCTACGCGCCGTGGGCCTACCCCGACATTGCCGAGGATGAATCCCAAACCGATCACTCACACAAACTGCTGTCCGCCGGTCGCGTCTTCACGATCGTTTTTGGCGTGCTCCAAATCGCCATCGGCATGGGAGCCAGCTACCTTTCCCGCAGCGTCGTCGGCGATGCCTTGGCGATCGCGGGCTTTACCGCAGGCATCTTGCTGGGAGTGTTCGGGCTGGGCATGTTCAGCCGCTCGGCCCACCAACGCGGCGCCCTGGTGGGTATGGTGACCGGAATCGCTGTCTTAACCGCGGTCAAATTCGGAACCTCCATCGCCTGGCCTTGGTTTGCCATCATCGGATCCCTCGCCACCTTCGCCTCCGGTTTCCTTGCCAGTCAATTCATTCCCCCCCAATCCCCTCCCACTGCATCCGGCGTCGTGGAAGACTCACGACGCGACGAGGAATCAAGATGAACAAGCATGTCTTCATTTTACTGTTTTTGCTCCTTGCTCTAATGACGGGTCTGCCGCGTCATGCCGCCGCCCAAGTGTTGGCAGGCATTGATGTGCTCCAACGGGACGAGTTCCAACAACTCGCCGGCCGCAAGGTTGGCTTGATCACCAACCATACCGGCACAAACGCTCGCGGGGTCTCCACCGTCAAGCTGTTCCATGAATCACCGAACGTCTCGTTGGTGGCTCTGTTCAGCCCCGAACACGGTTTCGCCGGCGTCTTGGACCAAGCAAACATCGATGATCAACGTGATTCACTGACGGGTTTGAAAGTCCATAGCTTGTATGGCAAGACCCGAGTCCCCACGCCCGAGATGCTCGAGGGGATCGACACACTTGTGTTTGATATTCAAGACATCGGAACGCGTTTCTATACCTACATCTCCACCATGGGTGGCGCGATGAAAGCGTCTGCCCAACACCAAATCCGTTTTGTGGTGCTGGATCGACCAAATCCAATCAATGGTGTCGCCGTGCAAGGTCCCGTGCTGGATCCCGGTAACGAATCCTTTGTCGGTTACCACCCGATCTCCGTTCGCCATGGGATGACGGTCGGCGAATTGGCAATGATGTTCAAAGCCGAATGGGAACTCGATGTCGAGTTGCAAATCATTCGCGTCGAGGGCTGGGATCGCAGCAAAATGTTTGACGCCACCGAACGTCTCTGGATCAACCCATCTCCGAACATGCGCAGTTTGACGCAGGCGTTGCTCTATCCAGGAGTCGGTCTGCTGGAAACGACCAACGTCTCGGTCGGACGCGGTACCGACACTCCCTTCGAAGTTTTGGGCGCCCCCTGGATCGATGCCATCACCCTGGCGCGCGAATTGAACGCTCAACCACTCGACGGAATCCGGTTTGTGCCGATCGAGTTCACGCCCGACGCGAGTAAACACGAATCTCAGAAGTGCGGCGGCGTCAACCTGATCGTGACCGACCGAGCCGCGTTTGACCCGCTGAAGACCGGACTGACGTTGGCCACCACACTGCATCGACTCTATCCCCAAGAGTGGCAAACGAAGTCGCTGAACCGATTGCTGGTAAGCGAAAAAACACGCGACGGAATTCTCAGCGGCAAATCGGTCGATCAATTAAAAGCGGCCTATGAACACGAACTCAGCGATTTCAAACACCGCCGAGAAGCGTTCTTGCTGTACCACGATTCCGGCAGCGACGAACCGTGAATCCGATGCAGCGTCAATTGCAACTGGGACTGGAAACCTGTGTGGCGGAACGCCCGCGGGTGCTGCAGTCCGCGCGAATCGGATTGCTGATGAACCGTGCGTCGGTCGATCGAGATCTTCGCCTGGCGTGTGATGTCTTGCACGATGCGTATCCGGATCAAATCGCCGCCTTGTTCACGCCCCAACACGGGCTGTGGGGTGATGCCCAAGCCAACATGATCGAAACCGACCACGGTTGGCATGCGGGCTTAGACGTTCCGATCTATAGCCTGTACAGCGAGTCACGACGACCGTCGCCGGAGATGCTGGACGGGCTCGACTGTTTGGTCATCGATTTGCAAGACGTCGGCACACGCGTTTACACCTTCGTGTGGACATTGCTCGAATGCCTGCACGCGTGCGCCGAAGCAAACGTTTCGATCCTGGTGCTGGACCGCCCCAATCCGATCGGCGGCCGGATCGTCGAAGGCCCACTGCTAGAAGATGGCTATCGCAGCTTTGTCGGCGGGGCATCGATCCCCATGCGTCATGGGCTGACGATGGGAGAGTTGGCGTTGTTGCTGCAATCCGAATTGCGAATCGACGTCTCGCTGGAAATCATTCCTGTCCGAGGATGGTCGCCCGACGACACATTCGATTCACTCCGCCGACACTGGCTGTTACCCTCGCCAAATTTGCCCACCGCCCAATCCGCCATGGTCTATCCCGGCCAAGTCTTGCTGGAAGGAACCAATTTGTCCGAAGGCCGCGGCACCACCACGCCCTTCGAAATCGTCGGGGCGCCGTTCGTCGATCCCGACACATTGATCCAGGCCTTGAACGACATCGACTTGCACGGCGTTCATTTCTTGCCGCTCTCTTTCCGCCCCACGTTTGACAAATGGGCGGACCGACTGTGCGGCGGCATCTCGATCCACATCACCGACCCCCAGCGGTTTCGATCACTGAAAACATCGATCGCCATCCTGTCGATGATCCAACACCATTGGCCCGATGAAGTTCGCTGGCTCGGTCCGCCCTACGAATACGAAACGCAGAAGCCACCGATCGACATCATCTATGGCTCCAGCCGGTTACGCCAGGGTTTAAATCACGACCACACGATCGACGATCTCGCCGAACTGGACGTGAACTCATGGAACCAGCGAACTTGCAAATTCCAACTCTACGATCCGAAAGAAAATCGTTTTCGCGGTTGAGCAATGAAGACTTTCACGGATCCGTCACCGAGCTCGAGACTTCTGTTTCGTTCTCTGCACAAACCCGCTGCAGAAACGCCTCGGCCTGTGGCGTCAGCTTGCTGATCCGGATCGTCGTCAGGTGTTCTAATTCCCCGAGCGGCTGAACGTCGTCCAACGTCACCAGGTTGCGATTGCGTAGGTGCAGCCACGACAATTGCTTCAACTTGGCGATCTCCTGAAACGTTCCCTTGTTCGGATAAAACCTGCCGTACAAGGACAGTGATCGCAGCGAAAGTCCATCGACGAATCGCAGAGGCGTCGACACATCGTTGTACAGCGTCAGTCGCTGTAATTGATCCATCTGTGACAAAAACGGCCAGACGAACAAGTGGTTCCGTATCAGCAGTTCGATAGGCGGGTTGATCGCTGCAACAAGTTCCAGATCACGGGCGAGGTTTTCTTCGACATTGAGATCCAGCTCTTTCAGTCCCAGGTCAAGCCATTTTTGCAGCAGGGCTCGACTCAGCGGCTGAGTTGGAATCGTTAAACGATATTTCCAACGCGTGCTAGGCTGGTCCATAAATTCGACGTACCCGTCGTACACGCCGACGGCACGCAATCCCGAGGGCATTCCGGTCGGCAACCAGGCGGTGATTCCGTCGAGCGTGATGTCGGGTCGCTCAGTGCCCTTTCGGTTGGCGACATCAATTCGGCCGAAACGCTTCGGGTCGATCCGTTGCAATCGACGATCATCGAGATCGCACAATTGCAAATCCAATTCTCTCGCCCGCAGCGCGCTGATCGCACTGCATGCCTGATCGGTAAGTTCACACTCACGCAACAGCAACTTGTCCACCCGTGAGGTGTCCGTCTGGCAAAACATCTGTATCTCGTCGGCGTCAAAGTCCCATAAGAAACATGAACCGACCGGTTGCAATTGATCAATCCAAGCGAGTTGACGCATCACGCTTCCATTCATCCGACTGCTTTCCTGGTAATTGTAATCCGTGGAAAACACCAGCCGACTCAGACGCGGCAAATCACTCAAACGGCCGAGCGCTGAAGGATTGATCCGAGTCTCGTGAAGATCCAACACCTCCAACATCGGGCACGTGAGCAGATGATCGATCACGCCGCTGGTGATGTTGTGGTTGCCCCACAGCGACAATCGTTTCAGTCGCTTGCACTTGACCAATTCGGCAACGTCGTCGTTAGCGATCCCGGTACGATTGAGATACAGTCTCTCCAACGATTCAAGATGCTCGATTCCCACCAGACCGCCACGGTGAATCCGGCTGTGCGACAGCTGGACCTCAATCGGCGTGGCCCAAAAGTGTCCCGTCCACGCATGAACCCCATCCAGGACTGAAGCGCGGTACCGGACCGTCCCGCCGAGCGACTCAAATCGCTTGACGGTGCGCTGAATCCGCGCATGACGCTGATAAACGACGATGCCGACCGCCGTGACAACGGCGAGCAGCAGGAGTGTTCGGATCGAGAATCGAATTCGTTTCGTGCGGGCCATCAAAATGTGGTTTTCCGAGAAAAACAGCCAAATCAAACGCGTGGTGTTCTGAAGACTCCAATCGTGTTTCGACTTTGGGTTAGTTTATCAGTCGGCCAATCGGTGTGTCCTCCGTTCGAGTACAAAGTATGAAACGCCGCAGTATCCTTTCGTCATTCGCGTGCCTGATCGCTGCTTCCGCCGTCAAGGTGAGCGCCCAGACTGCAGCGGACCAATCTGAAACGACCGACACCGCCGAAGACCTCGCCCATCGGCTCGGCATTTCGCTCGACCGCTTGCGTGGCTTTCTGATCGGGTCGCTTTTGGGAGACGCTCTTGGCGGACCGATCGAGTTTTCCGATCCCAACCGTTTGCCCGACGACATGCCGCACGTCCGTCAGTGGAAGGCCGGAACCAGACTGACAGCAAGGCACTGCGAAACACTTGCCCGAACGCTCCAGCTGCGCGGCTATGAAACGCTGCGTCCCGAAACGGCGCCTTTCGGACCGTGGCGAAAACGGGCACCGGCAGGCACCATCACGGACGATTCGCGTCACAAGATCATCCTGTTGCGTGCAATCAAGCGAACGCTTGAGCACGCCGGACAAGGCTCCGTCACAATTGACCGATCGCGTTTGGCGACCGAGTATTTGCGTCCGCTGCGACACCTGGATGAAACCGACGGATCGACGGCGACGCTGGATCAGGACGGATTCAAACCCTATCGCGACGCCGCCCGTTGGTGGGCGGCCAAGTCAAATCCTTCGTCGCCCGAGCCCACGCCCGAGCCCACGCCCGAGCCCACGCCCGAGCCCACGCCCGAGCCCACGCCCGAGCCCACGCCCGATCTTGCTTCCGAACCGGCGTACCCGCCTGAGCGGCTTTGGGCAGGCGTGGCCAATTGCTCCGGCCAAATGGCGTTGCTTCCCCTGGCCGCCGTCTTTCCTGGTAAGCCTGTCGCTGCATACGAAGCGACCTACGCCATCGACTTTTTGGATTCCGATCATGCGGTTGATTACTGCGCCGCAATCAACTCGGGAATCGCAGAGGTGCTTTCGGATCGCTACAACGACTCGGATCCGGACACGCGAATGCAAGCCCTGATCCAGACGATGATTCAAACGGATCCTTACCACTATGCCGACATCCCGTTCACCGAAAGGCCGTTTGCCCAGTGGCTCGGCCGAGGGCTGCAATGGGCTGAGTCGGTCGATAGGGATCCGCGTCAACTGTTCGAAAAACTAGAGCGAGAGGGAAAGCCTCATTATTGGTGGGATGCCCATTTCACGTTCGTGGTGCCACTGGCAATCATGCACTTCTGTCGCGACGACCCGATGGCGGCGATGAACCTATGTCTCGATTTTGGTCACGACACCGATTCCTACGCACAGTTGCTGGGGGCTTGGATTGGGGTGATTCATGGACGCAAAGTGTTTCCCACATCCATGGTCCGCCAAGTTGAAAAACGCTTAGAAGTCGATTTCGGCGAATCGGTCGACGATTGGTGTCGGACGCTATTAATCGCTGTCGACCACACCCAACACCAACAACTGCGATTTGCAAGGTAACCCCAAGTGGATCACGACCAACCGCAGACAGGCTCCCTCGACTTCGACCCGATCTCGAAGCACGATCCGGCGTCAGTCGCCGCGTCGCTTGGGCGAAACGGATGGCTGCGAGACGACGAAATTCTAGTTGATGTCGATTCGGCCGGCGAAGGCAACATGAACTGTACGCTACGCGCGACGCTCCGAGACCAAACTGGTCGCGAACGAACGTTGATTCTGAAACAATCACGTCCCTGGGTCGAAAAGTATCCCAGCATCGCCGCCCCCGTCGAGCGTGCCTGGTCCGAAGCACGGTTTTACGAGTGTGTCAGTTCTGTCGCTGACGTCGCCTCGCAGATGCCAACACTGATCGGCAAAGACACCGCCAACTACACGCTCTGCTTGACGGATCTTCCCGACTCCGTCGACATGACGGATGCTTATGCGACGGCTTCGTTACCACTGGACGCCGCTGCGGGTTGGCTCGGACAATTGCATTCGATCGAATTACAGCAAGACCAACGCGCATCATTTCAAAACTTGGAACTTCGAAAACTCAATCACCAGCACATCTTTGAGATCCCGTTGCAATCACAGCTGCCGATCGATTTGGAACAGATCACAAGTGGTCTGGAAACGACGCATCAACAAGTCATCGCCGATGACAACTTGCTCGCGGTCGCGAATCAAATGGGCGAACGGTACGTCGACGCGGACTCCTGGAAGGACCCGAGCGCGCGACTGTTGCACGGCGACTACTATCCCGGCTCCTTCCTGCGATGTCCGTCGACGAATCCGTCCAACGCTCCGACGTTTGTTGTCATCGACCCTGAATTCTGCTTTGTCGGCCCGCCCGAGTTTGACTTGGGAGTCCTGCTGGCGCACACGCTGTTCTGTGGAATCGATTGCGCGAAAGCGAAGCAGCAAATCCTGGCTGCCTACCGCGGAGACGGAGACATCAGACACGACCTTTGGCAACGTTTTGCCGGCTTCGAGATCTTGCGGCGTCTGCTGGGCGTCGCACAACTGCCGCTGACCGCGACACTGGAAACCAAACGCCAATGGATCGACATCGCCCGGGAGTGGATCCGGTGAAGAGGGTCGACCGAATATTACCCCATACTTTCAATCGTAGGGTGGGCCGATCAAATGCGGTCCATCGGTGGGTCTTCGTTTGCAGGTTGGAGCTGACGGAACGAGCAAGGTGTCCATCACACGAATCGCGTTGTTGACGCCCCACCGAGGGTTCATGCGAACTTGACCCACCCTACGTCAATCGCCCTGTGGATTACCCAATACTTTGTCAATCGCATGGTCAGCCATTAAACGCGGCCCATCGCAAGGGTCAGCAAGGAGACCAACGCCTTCAGTATGCAAGCCCAGCGGGCTGACAGAGTGCTTGGCGGGCCCGTCAGGGCCCGGATTCCAAATGCGATTTCGCCGCAGGCCTGGAAGGCCGACACAATACGCACGGGGTCGAGACCGCCGCATGGACTGTGTCGCCCTTCCAGGGCTGGAGTGTTGGGGGCGACAATCAACCGGCGGTTCACACCGCCGGCAAACACTGTGCCTGCCCTCCGGGCATCACCCAAGCAACGCATCTCACACCAAAACGGGCACCGCCGGTTCATCGCTTTGATATTCTTCGCCGACGTCTTCTGATTCGAGCACCAATCGCCCGCCGGCGCTCCAGTACAACGAGTACGTCACCGGAACCAGATACAGGACCACCACGGTGGCGAACAATTCTCCGAACGCAATGCTGGTCGCCATCGGGATCAAGATCTGCGCCTGGATCGACGACTCCATCAAGATCGGAACCAATCCTCCGATCGTTGTGATCGTGGTCAGCAAGACGGGGCGAAACCTGCGCACCCCCGATTCAGACAGCGCTTGACCGATCGGCATCCCGCCCCTGACGCGGGAATTGATGAAGTCGATCAACACGATCGAGTCGTTGACCACGATCCCGGTCAAGGCGATGATTCCGTAAAAACTGAACAGCGTCAGCGGCAATCCCATCAACAAGTGACCGACGACGGCACCGAGCGCTCCGAACGGGATGATCAACATCACCAACAACGGCTGCACCGCGGACTTGAATTCGATCGCCAGCAAGATGTACATCACGAACAACGCCACGCCGAACCCGCTGAACAAGCTGCCCATCGACTCGGCACGCCGCTCTTGCTGTCCTTCCCATCGCACTCGCACGTCGGGGTATTTCGCCAACAGTCCCGGCATAAACTCCGCTTGCAGATCCGCGACAATCTCCTCCGCATTGCCGGTCTCCTCGTCCAGATTGCTCGACACCGTGATCGACCTGGCTTGATCGATCCGATTGATTTCGGAATAGCTTCGCACGACATCGATCTCGGCCAGTTCCGTGATCGGGCGTTCAATTCCGTCGCTCAGCCGCACACGGACCTCGTCAAAGTTGGCCAACAGCCGGCGATCGTCACGCGGATAGGTGACCATGATCTTGACTTCATGACGTCCGCGTTGGACCCGCATGACTTCTTCACCGTAGTAGGCCGCACGCACGGTTTCGGCCAAATCCGCCGTCCGAACGCCCATCGCAAACGCTTCGGGTTTGACGCGAAAACGATATTCCCACTTGCCCGGCACCGAATCGTCCTTGATGTCATAGACGCCCGGATACTTGGCCAGCTTCTCTTTGGACTCATTCACCGCGGCTTCCAACTCAGAGACGCTTCGCGACGGCCCGAGCAATTTAAATTCGATCGGCGTCCCACCCGGTCCGAACGAACGAGTGCCTAAAGTCAGTTCTTCGGTCCCCACGATCGTCCCGACCTCTTCTCGCCACTGGGCGACGATCGCTCGGCTGTGCACCCCGCGGCTTTCCGCATTGACCAGTTCCACTTCGACGCTGCCCTTGTGACCACCGCCACCGGACGGCATGGGAGATCCACCGGGGCCGCCGCCCTGCACCGAAGCACCGACGACACGGTACGACGTTTTTGCGATCGGCTGGCCCCTCTTTTCATAGCGATCGGCGATTCGCCAGAACGCATCCTCGACCTTCTTGGTCGCCGCGATCGTCACGCTCTCCGGTGTCCCATCGGGAAACACCACGTTGGCACTGAGCGTGTTGCCGTCGACCCTGGGAAAGAAGTTGAATTGGATGATCCCCGATCGGTACAAACCGCCGGTCAAGATCAACGCCGCGAAACAAAGGGCAACTGCGATAGACCGATTACCAAGCGACCACTCCAACGTCGGCTTATAGATGCGTTCGATGTATCGGCCCAACAGCCACGTTGCCGCCACATTCAGTTTTTGGGCGACGAACAGCAACGGTCGAAAAACGTACAGAACGACGTGAAAGATCCGAAAAATGATGCTGTCTTCGTGTGCCAGGTGACAGGGCAGAATCGTGATGCATTCGATCAGCGACACCAACAAGATCGCGATGATCGCCGCCGGCATCACCGCCGTGAATTTCCCCATCGTGCCGCTGACGAACAGCAGGGGTGCGAACGCGACCACGGTCGTCAACACGGCCGTCGTCACCGAAGGAATCACCTCCACCGTTCCATCGATCGCCGCCCGCATGTGAGATTTGCCCATCTGCCGGTGGGCGAACACGTTTTCGCCCACGACAATCGCGTCATCGACCACGATGCCCAGCGCCATCACAAACGCAAACATCGAAATCAGATTCAACGTTTGCCCCGTCCAATACAAAAAGATTCCCGAGGCGAGGATGGCGAACGGGATTCCCAACGCCACCCAGAACGCCAGCTTCGGATCCAAAAACAACAGCAGCAGCGTAAAAACGATCAGCAGACCCTGTGCCCCATTGTTGAGCAACAGATCCAGCCGGCCACGGACTTCGACCGATTCGTCGCTCCAGGTCATCAACTGATATCCGGTCGGCAATTCGGCCTGATCGACATAGCTCTTCACCGCGTCGATCATCACGAACAGGTCTTCCGAGGTGCTGCGTTCGACCGACAACGCCAACGCGGGTTGTCCGTTGATCACGTTGATTGCCGTCGCGTCGGTGAACTCATCACGAACCGTGCCGAGATCCGCGACGGTCAACACCGCACCGCTGGGCTCGGTGACCAACGGCAGCTCGGCCAGTTCGTCGCCGCGAGTTCGACGATTGTTCCCACGCAGCAACACTTCCTGCGATTGGCTGCGAATCGAACCGGCCGGCAGCTCGCGATTTTCCCGCCGAATGATGTCTGCCGTCTGACGCAGGGTGAGCCCATGAGCCCGAAGTGTCTGTTCGGGGATCTCGATATCGATCTGGTAATTGCGTGCGGCGAGGAAGTCGACTTGTGAAACCGATTCGATCGCCAGCAGGTCGTCGCGGACACGCTCGGCGACCTCTCGCAAATCCAACTCCGCAGACGAAGAAAGCGTGTCGTCCTCGTTTCGGGGTGCCCACTCAGGTGCCAACACGCCGACGCGAATCGAGGGCCGTCGGTTGGTGACCAGCGTGACCACCGGGTCTTCGGCCTCCAGCGGAAAACTGGGGATTCGATCAACTCCCGAGCGGACCTCGTCCAAGATGCGATCCGGAGAGCGTGCTCCGGGAACCAACTCCATCAACACCGTGCAGGAACCTTCCATCGCCACGGTCGTGACCTTTTTGATTCCTTCGATCGAACGAACCGCTTCCTCCACCTTTTGTCCGATCCCCTGTTCCGCTTCTTGCGGTGCCGCCCCGGGATACGGCACGGTCACCGTGATCCGGTCGAGTTCAAATTCGGGAAATGATTCGCGATGCATGGCCCGCAAGCAGAACCAGCCCACGATCATGATCGCGACCATACACAGATTGAGCGCGGCGCGATTGTTGATCGAGGCCTGGACGATGGACTTCATCATTGGGGCCGCCCTCCACGAGTCGCGCCGCCGGGACGATTCCCCGCTGCACCGCCGGCTGCGGCTGCATTGGGCTTGCCACCCGGTGGTCCGCGTCGGCCCGCTCCGATCACCGAATCAGCCGACGTGCTGACCGGCATCCCTTCGACAGGTGTCGCCAGCGGTGACGTCACGATCAGATCGCCGGCGCGCAGTCCGCCGCTACGCTGATAGGCAACGACGTAGTGTTCAGACGAATTGGCGATCGCAATTGATTTCTTGTGAAGCTTGCCCGATTCAACGATCCAGACCGCGTTGCCGGGCTGGATCGCTTGGTGGGGCAATCGGACCAGTGGGATCGGCGGCGCCGCGTGAATTCGCACTTTCACGAACATGCCCGTCATCAGCGTGGGCGGTTGCAGATTCGTGCTGTCGGCAGTGATTTCCGCGCCCAGACTTCGCGCATCGTCCGCTGTCGCGTCGTCGGTCACGGGATTCGAATTCGACGGCTTTGTCACCAACGCTTCGGCACGTCTGGTCGATTCCATGTCGCTCAGCTTCATCACCGACGTCGGATCATCGACGTGCACGCGACACGGCACCATGCGTGTTTGGGCATCCACGCCGGCCCCGTCATAACGATCGACAACGCCTCGCCACGCGTAGGCTTCTTCACCGAGTGAGTAGATGACGGTGGCTGGGGTCTCGGGAAAATCGTAGCCGCGTTCATAGCCCTTTGCCGAGCCGTCCACCGAATCGCTCTGCCACAGCCAGTGCATCTGATGCATGTAAAGTTTGCAGCTGACATCCAGCTGCGACGTGTCTTGCAGCACGACGACAGGCCCTCCGGCTTGAACGTATCCGTCTTGCTCGACGCTTTCACTGACGACCACGCCGTCGATCGGCGAAACGATTTCGGTGCGGGTCAGATTCAATTTGGCCTTGTCCAGATTCGCCTGCACGAGTGCTTTGGCACTTTCCATCCGCAGCCGACGTTGGACCAGCAAGTTCCGCTGATCGATCTGTGATTGCAGGGTGTTGCGGGTCGTCAGCTCGGCCCGGCGTGCGCTGTCGACTTCCGTATCGGACGCGGCACTGCGACGCATCAAATCTTCGCTGCGTTTCAACTGTCGGACGTCGATCGCCAATTGCTGTCGCGACGATTCGATCTGGTTATCTGACGAGGTGATTTCCGCATCCAGCTCCAAAATCATCGCGTCGGCCTGAGCAAGCTCTTCGGTCAGACGCCGGACCTCAAGCTGATAGTCGTCCGGTTCGATGCGCAGCAATACATCGCCTTTCTGGACCGTTCGGCCACTGCGGCACGCCTCCGACTTGTACTCAACGCGACCCGAAATCTGAGCCGTAATATCGATTTCGCGATAGGGAACAACCACCCCATCGACGTCAAACGAAATGCCTTCGGTGTGCGCCACTGCGGGCTGGGCGACCACCAGCGGGGGAGGCGCCGGGACGGGCTCCTGAACGGGAACCTCGGGCGTCCCCATCAGAAAAAATCCGCCCACGCCGGTGGCCAAAATGGCGATCGACAGCAGCGTCTGCCCAAGGGCCGGAATCCATTTATTCATCAACGACACCCGTAGAGTCTTCAAGCTGTAAGCGCGGCGGTGCAATCGTGTTCGATTGAAACACCACATGATAGCTCAAGTAGCGGACGTTCACGAATTTGCCGGCCCAAACCAGCCCAGCACCTCGCCCGCACCGACGCAACGACGCAACGACTTCGCGGATGCATCCCGACATCGCCTCCTTCCCACCAGTGTGCCACGCCAATCAATCTGCCCCGCATTATTCTGCCCCGTATCATTCTGCCCCCCTTCCGACACCATCGTCCCAGCCCGATCGCTCTCCCCCATCCCGGAATAGGATCTACTACAATCATGCTCCCATCAGTCGACGACCTACCTCCGTTCCCCACCCGATGAAACCGTTTTTTCATGCACAGCCTCAATTCCCGCGTGCGTCTCAGACGGATTGCACTGCTTGCCGTCCTGCTTCTGATAACGGCCTCCACCACCGCAATCGCGGCTGACGAATCCGCAACACTCGACTTACTCGTTCGCACGATTCGCCAGAGCGATCAAGACACGGTGCGGGCGTCGTTAATGAAAGGCATGCTGCGGGGGCTCGAAGGCAGACGGAACGTCCAGGCGCCGGACGAATGGAGTGTGCTGGCAACGGAATTGTCCCGCAGCGAAAACGCTTCGATCCGCGAATCCGCCAATCGTCTGTCGCAAATTTTTGGTGACGCCGCGGCAACCGGGCGCGCACTGGCGACACTGCGTGATTCCAACGCACCCGAGGCCGAGCGTCAGGCCGCGCTAGGCTCTTTGGTGACGCAGCGCTACGAGGGACTGGCCGACGAACTGGAACAGCTGTTGGAAATCGACGCTCTTCGACTCGATACGATTCGCGCCTACGGGATCATCGCGAAACAGGACGCCCCCAAAATCCTGCTCGACCGCTACCCCAGCGCAACCCCCGAAGCACAACGGGCGATCATCGAAACACTCGCGACGCGAAAAGCCTACGCGAAAGAATTGGTCGGCGGAATCAAGAACAAGAGCGTCCCCCGCGAACACATTCCCGCTTACATCGCCCGGTCCCTACGCGACATTCTCGGTAAGGAGTTCACAGTGGTTTACGGCGAGATTCCCGAGTTAAACAAGAATACCAGCGAAACGATCGCGAAGTACAAACGATTGATCACCGATGACGTGCTGGCCAGTGCCGACGCGCGCCGCGGGCGCGTGGTGTTCCAAAAGACATGTGGGGCCTGTCACTTGATGTATGGATCGGGCGGTAAAGTCGGCCCCGACTTGACCGGATCCAACCGAGCCAATTTGGACTACTTTCTGTTAAACAGTGTCGATCCCAGCGGAGACGTCCCCGAAGGCTACCGAACGCAATTGATCCAAACTGTCGATGGACGCGTGCTGACCGGCGTGCTGGCCGAAGAGGACAATCAGCGCGTCGTGCTCAAGACGGTCGATCAACCGAGGGTGGTCATCGCCAAAGAAGATATCGAAGCCAGAAAGGTGTCCGACAAGTCCATGATGCCCGAAGGGCAACTCGATCAGCTGAGCCGCAAGGACCTGTTCGATCTGGTCAAATACATGCAAACAAAATCGCAAGTGGAGGCGGCCCAATGATCATCTCAAAAACAATTTCAAGTCAGCAAATAAAACTCGATCAGCCGTCTGGCGTTAGCCGACGGGCCCACGCCCAAACGACACCGCTCCCAGGCATCTGCCTCACATTGGCAATCCTGTTCTGTTTCCCAGCCGCCGTCACCGCACAACAGCTGCTGCCCAAACAACAACACCGGACCAGCGACGCGCCGTTTTTGAAACCGGACGAAGCGGTCAAAAAAATGTCGATCCCGAAGGGGTTTGAAGTTTCGATTTATGCCGCCGAACCCGACTTGGCCGAACCGATCGCGTTCTGCTTCGATGACCGTGGCCGCTTGTGGGTGGTCGAAAATTTGAATTACCGCACCCGCCGCGAACACACCGACGACAAAGTCAGCCGGATCCAGATTTTGGAAGACACCGACAGCGACGGCGTCTTCGACAAGAAGAAAACGTTTGCCGACGACCTGACCTTCACCTCCGGAATCGCGGTCGGCTTCGGCGGCGTCTACGTGGGTTCGCCGCCGAATTTTAGTTTCATCCCCGACGCCGACGGTGATGATCGCCCCGACGGACCGCCGCAAGTGCTGCTGGACGGCTGGGGCATCAACGATCGCCACGAAACGCTGAACAGTTTCATCTGGGGGCCGGACGGATGGCTGTATGGATGCCACGGAGTGTTCACCCAATCGCGGGTGGGCCGGCCTGGCGAAAGCGATTCAAGGCGTCAATTCATCGACGGCGGAATTTGGCGATTCCACCCGGTCACGAAGAAATACGAGGTGTTTGCCCGTGGACTCTCGAACCCCTGGGGATTCGATTTCGACAAACACGGTCAAGGATTCGCCACTTGCTGCGTCATCCCGCACCTGTTTCACGTCGTCCAGGGTGGCGTCTACACCAAGCAAAGTCGTCCGCACATCAATCCGCACATCTACGACGACATCAAAACGATCCGCGATCACACACACCTGTCCGCCCACGGCGGGGCAAGGTTTTATCTGGCCGATGCGTTTCCTAAGGAATATCACGACCGCCTGTTCATGTGCAACATCCACGAGCACTGCGTGCTGACCGACGTGATGGTGCCCAACGGTTCCAGCTTCATCGGCAAACACGGTGACGATTTTCTGCCCACCAACGATCTGGCCTGGGTCGGATTCAGTGTCGAGATTGGCCCCGAAGGCGGCGTCTACATTCTGGATTGGCACGACACCGACATCTGCGGCAACGCGATCAACTTTCCCCAAAGCGGGCGGATCTATCGAATCATGCCCGAAGGGGCGGCTCCCATCGCCCGCCCCAATCTACGCTCGCTCTCCGACAGCGAGTTGATCGCCATGCAGTGGCATGCCAACGATTGGTACGTTCGCCAGGCGCGCGTGTTGTTGCATTCTCGGGCCGCCGCCGGGTCGCTCGATCGATCAAAGGCCAAGGCGCAACTGGTTGAGATGTTTCATCAGGCCGACACCTCACCGAAACGATTGCGTGCCTTGTGGGCGTCCCATGTGACCGGCTCAGTGGCAACTGAGGAGCTGACGATGTTGCTCGATCATGACGATCCCTATGTTCGCGCCTGGACGATCCAATTGTTGAGCGAACAAACGACGGTCGACGCCTTCTTTTTGGCGGACGTCGAATCGTCACAGACCGGGTTGGACGCGAAGGTCTTGAACAAATTCGCATCGATGGCAGAACAAGACAACTCCCCCGTAGTACGGCTCTACCTGGCGTCTGCCGTCCAGCGTCTGCCGTACGCCGATCGCTGGCCGATCCTCCAGGCCTTGGCGATGCACGCCGAAGATGCGACGGACAACAACCTGGCACGGATGTACTGGTTCGCGCTGGAACCGATGGTGCCAGAATTCCCGGAACAGGCGTTAGCGCTCGCCGTCAACGGAGAGCTTTCCAGCTTGCAAGAATTTGTGGCCAGACGTTTGGCCACGGGAGATGTGGCTGAGGGATCGGACCCCGATTGGCAACGTGTGGTGGCACGCGTCGCACCGGGATTTGATGTCCGCAACGTCGGCGAGGGAGGCATCGTGCACCACCAGGTCTTCCGCAACCGATCGGCGATGCAAACTCATCCGAAAGATCGCAATCAACCCTGTCGAATGATCCGTGATGTGAAAGTTCCCGAAGGAAAAACGACGAGCTTGCAGATGCGAGTCAGCCATCACCCGCACGGCGATTGGCAACTGCGAGTCCTGGTGGGCAACGACGTTCTCGCGGATCAGACGATCAGCTCAAGCACCGTCGCGAAGGACGAATGGCTGGACGTCCACGTCGACCTGTCCAAGTACGCCGGCAGCCAGATCCGTCTGGTCTTGGAGAACCGAGCCAACGACTGGCACAACGAATGGGCCTACTGGAACGAAGTCAAATTGGTCAGTCGATAATCATCCACTCCACCCCATCTGCCCCCATCGTCTTGCCCCCATCGTCTTGCCCCCATCGTCTTGCCCCCATCATTCTGCCCCGAATCATTCTGCCAACGCCCATACCCCGGGTGAACAGCTCAAGCAGAACCAAGGATCGCAACACGCTCAAAACGACAACGCCAGCTTACCGCTCGCGCCCGGCACCTTCGCCGACTTGGATCAGGACGTTGCTGGAATCGGGCAGCAAGTCGACCTCGGCGTTGGACTCGATCAATGTGTCGACTTCCATGACCGACAAGACGGTGTTCAGGATTTCCGGGTCGGCGGCGGCGATTTCGTTGAGTGCCTTGCCGACGATTTTGGGGCGTGACGCGGACGCTTCGGCCATTTTCTGTGACACCCGAAACGCGGTTTCGCTCTTGATCAGACCGACGCGGTTTTCTCCGTCCTGCTTCATCGCGCTGGTCACTTGAACCAGGCGTTTGACAACTTTCTCGGTGATGTTGTCGACCATCAGCCGATCGGTGAACGCGACTTTACGAATGTAAACCGATCCCAGCGTGTATCCCCATTTCTCCGACAATGGCGAGACCGTTTTGCGAACCGTCCGGCTGAGCGAATGTCGGTCTTCGAGCATTTTTTCCATTTCCAAGTTACTGAGTGTGGAAATGGTCGAACTGGTCACGTTGGCTTGCAGCGAACCATCGGGATTGGCGTTGGTGAACAGATACGAAACCGGATCGGTCACCCGCATCTCGTACCAGATGCCGACGCCCATCGGCGTGCCTTCTTCCGAGTTGACCATCTGGCTCCGTAGGTAATGTTGACGGAGCGACGTATCGACCACGTAGGACTTCCCGAAGAAAGGTACCAACAAGGCTCTGGGGCCGAACTTGAGCACCGGGATTTGCAACCCCGGTTGGTCAAGCGTCCCGATCACCTTGCCGAACAAGGTAAAGACGTGTGCCTTGCATTCGCCGACGCAGGCATAGAGCCCAAAGAAGCGTGCGAAGCCAAGCAGAATTGGAATCAACATCAAGCCGAAGATAAATCCGCCGCCGAACCATCCCATCGTATCACCCTATCAATAATTTTTGTCTTTTCAGTTTCAAATGCCAGCCGGTACCAATCGTGTCTCAACCGCCGGTGTCTGCCTGGGTGGTCTGGATCACACGTCGGGCGACGGAATAAAGCGGAATCCGCGCGTTCCGCAGATAGGCTTGCAGGCAGGACGAGCCGCCTTCCTTTTTGATCTCGGTGAGCGTTTGGGCAAGTTCACGAAGGGGTGCGACCTCCGCTTGTGCGTTGTTCGTCGCGATCTCCACGGCCCGTGCACTCATCGTGATCTGTTGCTCACTGTCGGCCCGCGCGGTGCTGAGGTCAGCGGCGACTTGGTTTCGCGTGCTGTTGATCGCCGACAACGCGCGATCGACTTCACCGGGAGGATCGATCTCGGTGATCAGTGCCGCGTCGAGTTCAATCCCGTAGCGACCGGTCGTCGAACGGCATTGCTCTTCCATGTATTGATTCAGCAGCGGCAAGTTTTTGCGCAAGTCGTTGATCGAGACGCCTTCGGACAGGTCGATCGCCGGAGACGTTTGCTCGCCGGCGTCTTCGTCGACATCCGCATCGACCAGCAGTGTTTGGCCCTTCGGATCAACGAAGTTCGCGACTCGCTCGCGAAGCACGCTGACGAAATAACCCATCACGTGCTCGAGTGGACTGGCCACGCCGAACAGGTACGGATAGAGATTGCTTTCGCTGATGCGATAACGGAGTTGGCCGTTGATTCCGGTCGTCAGGTTGTCCTTCGTGACCGCTTCGATCGTGTCTTGCGCTTTCGAGGGGTCCCAAGAAAGGTCGACCGCCTGGGTCGCGACGGATACCTTGTGGACGTCTTGCCAAGGAAGCTTGAAATAGGGACCGCCGGGGCCAACGACACGGACTTGAGGGTATTCGTACCGTTGGTGTTCTTCGTCGCTCAAACCGTCAGAATCCGTGTCACCGCTGGTGACCTGCATCCCTTCTAGTCGTTGAGCCTTCCCGAAACTCGTCACAATCGCCCTCTGGTCGGGGCTGACCGTGTAGAAACCGCCGACAATGCAGCGGAAGAAGCTGTAGATGATGATGCCCATCATCAGTCCGAGGATAAATGACATAGCCGTGCTTGGTGTGATTGGGCGAAAAGTGGGACCGGTACCTAGAGTCCAAAGATACCCCACGCTTAAGTGCGGGCGGGGCGTTCCTCCCCGCAACACCCGAAATGGGCCTCAACTCCCACCTTCAAGGGCGATTTTTTTCAGACAACTCGACAAATCCACGCGCATTGTCCTGCCACCCCATCATTCTGCCACTCCATCATTCTGGCTCCTTTGTCTGCCCCCACACCATCCCCATCGACTAAAATCCGCCGATTACCTTCCCAATTCGAACGCCTCCCACCGACTCGATGATGCATTCACGCGCCCGCCTGTTCCCCTGTTTGGCTTTCGTCTTCGTTGTTTCCGTCGCACCAACGTCGGCGGAATCCCCAATCATTGCCCCAGATGCGAAGGTGGTCAAAGTCGGCAGCGGCTACCAGTTCACCGAGGGTCCGACGGCAGACTCAAACGGCGACGTCTACTTTACCGACCAGCCGAACGATCGGATCGTGCGTTACGAATTCGCCAGCGGCAGGACCTCGGACTGGCTTTCGCCATGCGGCCGCAGCAATGGGCTGTACTTCGTCGCGCCGGGCCAGCTGATCGCCTGCGCCGACGGCAACAACGAATTGTGGCGTATCAACATCAAGGACAAGACTCATCAGGTGCTTGTCGGCCAGCATGACGGCGTGCGATTCAACGGTCCCAACGATTGCTGGGTCGACGGTAGTGGCGCGATCTACTTCACCGATCCGTTTTACAAACGCCCCTATTGGACGCAAGAAATTCCTGCCGATAGCCCACGCGGGGTTTATCGACTTGCACCCGACGGGACGCTATCCCAAGTCGCCGGGGACTTCACCCAGCCCAACGGAATCATCGGCGACGACGAAAACAAGGTCCTGTATGTCGCGGACATCGGCGCTCGCAAGACCTACAAGTTCCCGATCAAGAAAGACGGTTCGTTGGGCGAGCGATCATTGTTCTGTGAATCCGGCAGCGACGGGATGACGATCGACGAGCATCGAAACATTTATTTGACCGGCAGCCAAGGCGTCACCGTCCATGATCCTTCTGGCAACCTGATCGAGACCATTCCGGTCCGCAAAGGCTGGACGGCCAACGTCACCTTCGCCGGCCCCGACAACGACCACCTCTTCATCACCGCCGGCGACGCCGTCTACACCATCCAAATGGCCGTCCAGGGTTTTTAACCCCCACCCACCTCTCCCCAAACGTGCCACCCACCATTCTATTCAATTGGTGCCACCCACCATTCACTTGACTTTCTTCCACTGAGTAGTATGCTGTCACCACCACTTAATTCCGGGGAGGGATACGTCATGGGACGTCCGTTGCGTTCAGAGCAGGTTGCGGTTGATGAAGTGTCGATTGTCCATGCCGTTCAGCGGTGTGTCCGGCGTGCTTTTTTAGCGGGCGTCGACCGGGCGACGGGAAAGGATTACGGC
>WCIL01000023.1:0-155228 GCA_033042175.1 Phycisphaera sp. RhM | reverse complement strand
GGGCTGCCTTCTCGACTACTTCAGGATTTTTCGAAATCTTTTTGTCGGCATTCTCGGTCATGTAAACTCTCCGTGCCCTCAACTTTGAAAAACTCAAAGTTGTCTCACTCATGTTGGCACTGAGGGCTTCTCTGTGAACGTGGCGGGTTCCTGAGGCAGATCTCCACCTCGGTGGGAAAATCGATTCAGTTGATGGCACAATTCATTTCGAGTTGTACTCGAACAAGACGATTCGTGACCTGGATTTTTGCTTCACTCGTTGCCCTTGAAGATCGGCGTTCGGATCGACACTACGTGGGCGTGCGACCATTCACGACCGCTTACTGGCAAGTGGGTCTGCGATGTCGATTCGGCGGTCGCGATGATCCATGCGACTTTTGAGCATATCTAACGGCATGAAAGGTGAGGTTGAAATCGGCAGGTCCGCGTGGTCATGACTTTCGACGCACCTTGGAAGACGGCTTTTGGCGACGGTGCCATTCGCCTCGCTAAAAATGCGAAAAGCGAGCGGACGTGCCTGGCGAAGTAATCCAGGGAAACGATGTTGCAGGCGGCTGATAGCGACTCTCTAAATAAGTTGTGAATTCGCTCGGTCGATTTCCGGCTCAATGACCGGTAGGCGTTCATCCACAACTATACATTTAGGCTGATCGGTTGTGCTAGAATCCGATGATCTAGCCAACTAGAGTGATTCGTCCCATCTTGATACGTGGCTCTGTGAGAAGACGAATGCGTAAGCGACGCAGCAGCGGTAAACGCGGTAGAAACGAATCCCGCCGAAAGGCCCTCGAACTTTTGGAGCAACGTCTTCTTCTCGCGTCAGACTGGCAGAATCCGTCACGGACGTACGATGTCAATAACGATGGTCGGGCCTCAGCCCTCGATGCGCTCGTGATCATCAATCGACTCGCAAGAGAGGATTCGCATCGAATCCTTGGTCAGCGGTCCAGTCGATTAGCTTCTTACTTCGATACCACTGGGGATGGTTACATCTCGGTGTTGGACGCGTTACGCGTAATTAACCATCTAGGTGACAACCCTATTTATGACTACTCCGATTCAAACGCCATTGGGGACACCGCTCCGGCCGGTTTTACCAGCGTCGCGTTTTTAACGCTTCCGGGAACGGCCGATCAGCTAGTCGATGTCGTCACGACCATCGACCCTGGCGAGCATGCTCTGAACGAATTGGGATTCTTCAGGGTTGATTCAGAGAGTGGTGAGATTGAGGGTGTTTGGCCAACGGACGATGAGTATCCCAACAAGGTATTCGCCACCGAAGAACGCCACGTCGTGTATTCCATGTTTCGCTCCAAGGCGTTGGATTCCGCGGCGACATTCGAGGGTGGAAGTCGTATTGGTGTCTATGCTCTTCAGGCAACCGACGACACGCGAGTTCAGGGCGAGCGGCTATCAGTTAAACATTCCGATACGGCGGGTGATGGTGCTTTGTCTCTTGAAGTGGATTGGCGCCGGCGTCTTTCAGCGTTGTCCGCCGAAGTCACTGCGTACGTTGATGTGACTGATCCATATACTTCCGAATCTCCGACCATCATTCAACCACTCCCGGATCAACAGACGTCCGAAAAGCAAGTCTATGAGTACGACGTATCGACCCATGGTGTGGACGGCCTTGATGAGATCGTGTTTTCGTTGGACACAGCGCCGCCGGGTATGGTGATCGATGCTGAGAAAGGAGCCCTTTCGTGGATTCCACCAGAGTCCGCCGGCCCGGAAACGCACCTGGTGACGGTGCGCGTCGCCAATGCCGAAGGCGTTGTTGATACCAGTTCGTTTGAGTTGACCGTCGAAGAGATCCATGAACCGCCCGTCTTCGCGCCGGTCCAACCGCAACACGTTCTTGAGACACAAACGCTTGCCTTCGGCCTGGATGCATTCGATCCTGACCTGCCGGCCGATTCATTAACGTATTCATTAGTCTCGGGACCCGCCGGGGCAACCATCAACGCGGAAACGGGGGAGTTTTCCTGGAGACCGGAATTGGGTGAGGGCCCCGGTGACTATACCGTCGTCGCACGGGTTTCAGATGGTCGTTACTATGCCGAACAATTGATGCACATATCGGCCGGCCGCTGCGTCTTTCCGGACGGACTTCCCGGTTTTTCTGTCAGCGAATTCGGTGGGAAGACAGAACCAGGTTCAGCCACGACGTCGAACTGTTCACTTGTGCTTTCCGAAGGAGACTCTTTTCGCGTCGAAGTGTCGCAGGAGATCTCGGTCCCTATAGAACCGAGCGAATTTCGAGTTCGATACGAACAGGAGGATTTCGACTTCGCAAGCCTGGGCACGATTAAGGATGCCTTTGAGATCTCTCTCACCGATGCAGAAGGCAGATCGTTGCTTCACACGATCCCCGGACAGACAGATGCCAGTTTTAACCGTACCGAGGGTCTCCCGGAAACTGCGGGGGGAAACGTCTCCTGGTCGGAAGGAACGGTGCTCATCGACTTGAGTCATCTGCCGGCCGGAACACCGGCAACGCTAAATTTTCGACTGCTGAATAATGATTCCGATAAGGCGTCGTCCATCACGATCACCGATGCTCAGATAGTCCCACTAACAATAAATTCTCCAGTCGGAGTTGCGAAGCCGTTCGAAATCCGGGGCGTGACTGACCGAATTGAACTTTCGGAACTGTCCGTCGTCGATTCTTTGACGGTGAACTACGGCGTCACCTCGTTTCACGAGCAGGAAACGATTCTCACCGCAGACGTTGCCGTCGAAAATGTCGGTGAACATGGCGTCTCGGGACCGATTGTTGTCGTATTAGATCAGATCAGCAGCGTTGACGTGCAGGCTATTGACTTCGACGGAATCACTGCCGACGGGAATCCATACTTTCTCGCTGATTTGGTCTCATCGATAGGTCGTTTTGAACCAGGCAGCCAAACACCTCCCTTTCAATTGGCGTTTTCCAATCCAAACCAGATCCAGTTTCTTTACGACGTAACGATATTGGCCCGTCTGAATCAGGCTCCGGAACTGATCAGTGCTCCGGTGACGGAGGCGATCAACGATAAGGTCTACAGCTACCAGGCGCTTGCAACCGATGATGACGAGGATCCGCTGCATTATCACCTCGACATCGCACCGGCCGGGATGTCGATTGATGAATCATCAGGTCTGATTTCGTGGATTCCACAGTCGTCTCAGATCGGATCCCACCGCATTGCATTAACCGTCGATGATCGTCGAGGTGGAACTGACACTCAGCACTTTTCGGTTCACGCTCGAGACGCGGTCCCGAATCGCCCCCCGCTATTTCAATCGAATCCGGTTGTCAGTGCCTACGTCAATCATCCGTATGAGTACAGCGCCATCGCAATCGATCCAGACCAGGATCCGATGGCGTTTTTATTGACTCAGGGTCCCGCCAGTCTCGGGATTTCAAACGCCGGAGAGCTAAGTTGGATTCCTTCTGATGACCAATTGGGAAAGCACTCGGTCACGATTCAGGTTGTAGACGGCCGAGGCGGAAGCGCAGAGCAGACTTTTGACATTTTGGTACAGTCCGAGCCGGGTAACGCTGCGCCTCAGTTTCTCAGCATTCCCCCGACTGAATACGACTATCGCGGATCTACGAATTCGGTGATTGGTGACGTTTCGCCATCCGGTCTCGAACTGAACCTGGCGCCCGGAGCACTAAAGACTGAGACTGTTTCTCTAAAACTCGGTCCATCTATCCCGAAGGCAGACGTCTTCTTACTGGCAGACGACACTGGCAGTTTTTCATCAATCTGGCCATCGCTTAGCGAGTTCTTCCCACAACTGGTCGACGATCTGGAAACGGCTCTCCCCGCGACGGACCTAGGCATCGGATTAGGGAGATTCGATCACTACGGACGACATCACGATGACGGGACTTGGCCGCAGACGCCGTTCACCCTCAATCTTCCCATCCTTGCGACGGGAACGGAAAACTTCGATGCGATTGTGAACGAGGCCTTGGCCCGCTCCATTGCCAGCGGTGGTACCCAAGATGCCTCCGCCTCCTATATCGAAGCACTGCACCAGGCGGCAACTGGCATCGGTTTCGACGGAGACGGCGATGGAAGTACGACGGGTAGCGGTCCAGCCGGCTCGCTGTTTAATCAGGTATTAGTTGGATCGAACGGGGATGTTCCTGCATTCTCTAGCTACGGCGATCCCTATGATGCCGTGTTTCCGTTTAGATTCGTCGAGCCATCGACGATCGACGTGGACGAATTCGTGGCCGGAACCTTGGGGCCAGAGTTCGGTTTGCAGGCGTTTCAGTTTGAAGCAAAGAAGGGACAACGCCTCAAGTTTGAAGGATTGAATCGCGGCGTTATCGATTCGCGGTGGCCTGGAGTCAATCTCTATGGTCCCGATGGGATTCTTGTCAGGTCACCACTGGAGCATTTGGCCGACGGCATCGAAGTGACGATTCCGTCTTCTGGTTCACACGTGCTCGAACTCTTTCATGGGCGTATAAGTGCCGTCGGTGGCCCCTTGCCGACTTGGGGTTTCTTCTCAAGTCCGGATCCCATCGACTTTTCGTTCACGTTTCGTGATCTCAGCCCCGCCCCGATTCCGGCATCCGGATTCGGGGCAAGCCATAGCGGCACGCTGTCTCCGGATGAAGTGCGGGAATTCGAATTCCAGGCTCCCTATGGTCTTCCGATCCTGATTGACGACATCGTGAGTGACTCCGGCGTGGAATTTCGATTCGATGATCCGTCGGGGCAGGAGACGATCGACTGGAGAGATCTTACCGATTGGAGCGTCATAACGACCGCCGCCAACGGCGCCCACAAAGTTTCGATTAGAAACACTTCGTCCGACGTTGCATCTTTCGAGTTTCGCGTTCTCAACCTGCGAGATTCGCAAACGATCCAACTTGGAACAGATTTCGAGGTGAATCTTCAGCCGGAAGATGGTATCAAATTTTTCCAGTTCGATTCTGGTTCGGGGGAGGTCTTCTTCGATCGGCTGGGAAGCCTGCCGAACGGTTTTCGGAGTAACACGTCGATCATCTATGATCGAAACGGTGTACGGGTCACCTCCGCAAATCCGCCCGACGATCAGGCCTGGAGCCTTCAGCCGAACCAAACTTATTATTTGGCCGTTACGAATACCCCCTTTCGACTGAACACAGATCCCGCATTCACCGCCAGGCTGATTGATGCTGACACGACTGCGACGGGTGTAGCCTTCGATACGTCTGTCGACGCGGCACTTCAACAAGATCGCACGGAGTTGTTTCGCTTCGACGGAGTAGCCGGACAACGGATTCGCTTTGACGATCTGGGTTCAACGAGTTCGGGTAACTGGAAGATCTTCTCGCTCAATCAGTCGGAAGAAGGGGGGCTCGGAGTTGATTCACCTCCCGTCACGCTGGAGTTCGACGAGCCTTATCTACTCGCCGTTTCGAGCGATCAGGCGACCGGAAGCAGTTCCGCAAAGTTTCAACTTCAAACGCTACGGACTTTCACGGAACACATTGAGGTTGGAATGCGTGTGTCGGGGACAGTCGCGCGAGACGGCGACATTCACCGTTTCACGTTTTCGCCTGAAGTCGGGAAGAGGCTGTTCGTTGAAAATCTCAACGGATCCACATCTTCCCTAAGGCTGACGACACCGAGCAAGAAACAGGTCACGCTTTCCACGGTTCCCTACTTGGTTCGCGAATGTGGGGAGTATGTGCTCGAACACCGCTCGTCGTCGGCATACGACTTTCGCGTTGTCGATCTCGATTCCGTTGCAGTGCCGCTAGTGTCGGGACAGTTGGTTAGCGGACAGAGTGTGGATAGGGAGGTTCCAGTCTTCACCTTCTCCGGTTCCGTCGGAGACACAGTTTCAATCGAGTTTCCTCAAAGAGATGGTTACAATCGCGCGTTTGTTTTCGCCCCGGATGGATCCCTGGTCACCTCAGGATTCAGCTTCGCGGACTTTCGCCTTCACAAGACGGGCGATTACACGCTTTTGCTGATCCCTTCCAGCGACGCGACTCTGGACTACCAGTTGCGTATGACGATTGTCCCCACCGTTGGTTCGCCGAAGGCTGGGCTGAATGAGCTTTTTGCGGGCACGCTCGCCCCGAGTGAAGTTCTCGACATCCCGTTTTCCGCTCCGGCAGGAATGCCAATCTATGTTGACAATCAGAGCAGTGGCAACACAAGTCTGCGGCTGCTTTTCGACGATGGTGCCGGAGCGGGCTTTAGTGCCGATCAATTCTACGTGCTCCGCGAGTCGGGCGACTACCTGATCCGGCTTACAAACTCTAGCACCACATTGAACCAAGATTATCGGTTACGAATCCTCGATTTGTCCGAGACACCGTTGATTAGCGGCCGAGTACAGGATGAGTTTTCCGACGGAGTTTCTTCCACAAAAGCCTATCGTCTCCAAACGACGCCGGGTCAGCGAGTGTTCCTCGAGCCTCTTGGGGTGTCACAGTCGGGAAGTCAGTCGCGAATCAGTATTCTTGGTCCCAACGGCAAGGAGTTTCTGCGCAATGATTCTCTGCACCTAAGTCGACTCCCGATCACGTTGGAACAAGGCGGCGATCACTATGTCCTTCTTACCAGTAGCAGCGTCCAGTCCGATTTGTCATTTGACTTTCAGATTCGCCAACTGAATTCTGCACTTGTGCCGTCTCTGCAGCCAGACACGCGGACACAGGTATCGATCGCCGCCGCGGGAGCAAGCCAGTTGTTTTTCGTCGATGGTGATGCGGGCGACAGATGGTTTTTCGACCAGTTGGACGGACCCGACTTGCGGCCGCGGTTATACGGAATCGATGACTCGATCTTTAGCGGAACAATCGGGGACGGGTTGACGTCACCCTCAAGCGGTCATGGCCCCTACCTACTGGTGATCCCTCCTGACAGCGCATCCGCGATCGAGAGCGATTTTCAATTCCGTCCGGTCACTCTGACTCATCAGTCGGCCGATCTCAATACGGTCAACCGGCTTGAGTTTAATGGTGATCCAACGATCGCCACGTATTCCTTTAACGGTGTTTCGGGTCAACGGATCCTTTACGATGCCCTTGACTCATTCATCAACGTGACGCCCCCACCTCAGTACGCAGATTTTCACGCGATTTCGCTCATTGAGCCTTCCGGCACCGAAATCCCGCTGCGAACAAACATCATTTCCAACCGCCCACCCAATTTTGCGGATTCAGACCGTCGCCCCGTTGTTCTCGATCAAACCGGCCAATACCAATTCACGATTCACAACATCGACTTTCCAGACAATGATTCGTTCAGTCCGCCTGCGTTGCAAGGTCATCGCGGCGGCGCCGGATTCCGGACGGATGCAGTTCCGATCATTTTGCTCGCAACCGACACGAAACCGATCTTCCGAGATGACGGTGTCGACCCGGTGGTCGGTGATGATGGTGTCGAGGTCTCGATGACCCAATTTCCCGGCAGTGCCTATCGAACGCCGGGTGACCGCGGAGCATCGATTCAAGAGACGATCGATGCACTTAATCAGATGGGTGCCATTGTCGTCGGGCTAGGAACTTCGACGCTCGGATCACCACGCACCCAACTGGAAGGAATCTCCACGCTGACGGCTTCGGTTAATAACTCGGCCGAGGCGGTTGAGAGTGGAATCACGGGTGACCCGATTGAGCCCGGAGAGCCGCTCTATTTTTTGATCAATGGAGGGAATCTCTCCGGGGAGATCGGGGCCTCTCTCACTGCGACACTCAAGGCCGCGATCGAGTCAGCCGCAACCGTCTCCAGCTTTGATATCACCGTGATTCCTTCGGATCCTACCGCTTTGGTAGAAAACCTGACGGGTGTTATCAACAACGTTGCGGCTGGCGAAACGGCTACTTTTGATATTCGGTTCACTGGAGAAGAGAGACCATCTTCGTTTGACCTGCTTTTTGTTCAGGAATCGTCCGGGGTCGTCCTGGGGTCGATACCCGTCGATGCCAATCCGCCTGCATATCTCTACCCATCGGTCGCTGTTGACCCCGACGGTGATGCGATCCAGTACCGCTTGTTGAGCGGTCCGGCCGGGGCAGATGTGAGCGAAACGGGCGTGATCGAGTGGCAGCCCAGCGAAGAGGGCTTGTTTGAGTTCGTCTTGGAAGCTTTTGATGGCAGAGGAGGTGCGTCGACGCAGTCATTCACTGTGATCGTGGGACAAGAAGAAAACGCGATCCCGGTGATCCACTCGGCTGCTCCGCTGAATGCCGCGATCAATGTTCCTTGGGAATATCGGGTCGGCGCCTCAGACAACGATGATGACTTGCTCCAGTACTTCTTGACTCAAGCCCCTGCGGGAATGCGGATCGACACGCTGTCGGGAGTCGTTTCCTGGCGACCCTCCGAGGCTCAGCTTGGTGATCAAGACGTTACCATCCGCGTCATCGACGGGCGCGGCGGTGAGGAACTGCAGTCGTTTACGGTTGGAGTCGGCAGTGACCGAACCAATGATTCGCCGACCATCACTTCCCAACCTGTCACCTCCGCGAGTGTCGACGTTGTACTTCGTCATCAGGTAACCGCCACCGATCCCGACATCGATCCCTTGCGTTTTGACCTTCCATTGCGCCCCGCGGGAATGACGATCCGCCCAGACGACGGGCGGATCGTATGGGAACCCATTGCAGATCAAGTCGGCATCCATGATGTCGTCGTACGGGTTCGTGACAATCGCGGGGGCGTTGACCTTCAAGCATTTCAGATCGAAGTCGCGGTGCCCAACACACCGCCCGAGTTGATCTCGTCACCACCGCTCAGTGCGACCATCGGAACCCCGTACGAATATTCGGTCTTCGCACAGGATGCGGACCAGGACGCTTTGCTGTTCTCGCTCGCAGCCAATCCGATTGGCATGACGATTAATCCGTCCAGCGGCATCATCCGATGGACTCCCGCGGCGGATCAGCTCGGTTCGCAGCCGGTGACCATTGAGGTAATCGACGGGACTGACTCGAGGACTCAATCCTATTCGGTTGACGTCAGTGCCACGGGCATCAACGAGCCTCCGGAGTTCCGAAGCATGCCACCGTCCGGGGTTCAATTGGGCCAGGACTATCGTTATCGCGTCGACACGTTCGACAGCAACGGCGACCCGTTGCAGTTGAGTCTCATCGGTGGGCCGGCGGGAATGACGCTTGAGGGGCAATGGCTGTTGTGGAAACCGTCAGGGCTGCAACTCGGCACGCACGCGGTTTCGCTTGGTCTTTCTGATGGGCGTGGTGGCGAAGCGATCCAATCGTTCGATGTCAACGTGACCGACAGACGCGCCAACACGGCGCCCCGAATCACTTCGGAGCCGCAGGGAACGGCAACGGTCGGCGTTGTCTATGCCTACGATCTGAAGGCAGAAGACGATCAGGCGGACATCGTGATCTGGTCGCTCGTCGACGCACCCTCTGGTGTTTCACTCGATCCCGTTCTGGGGACCCTTAGGTGGACTCCGACGAAAGACCAAGTCGGCGACGCAAAGATTGCCGTTCGCGCAAATGACGCCCAAGGTGGAGCGACCGAGCAACGATTTCTCGTCAGAGTGCAACCGTTAAACCTCCCGCCACTGATTCGTTCCGTGCCACCGACGACCGGCGCCGTCGAGCAGCAATACGAGTATCCCGTCGATGCGATCGATCCCGAGGGCGGCGCGATTGCCTTTTCACTGGAAAACGCCCCGGCAGGCATGAGCATTGACGCGGCGGGGCTGATCACCTGGTTACCGAACGACACTCAAAAGGGTGCACAGTCATTCAGGGTCGTTGTCAATGACGACTTTGGTGCCGTTGCCGGACAAGCGATCACGATTGTGATTGCGGATCAAACAATCAATCAGCCGCCTACGATCACATCGGTGCCCTCCCCTTATGCGACGCTCGGAGAGGAATACACCTACCGGCTGATATCGAGCGATCCCGAAGGCGACAACATCACAACGACGCTAGACGATCCGCCCGCCGGGATGACATTCGAATCGGCAACAGGTCTGGTTCGCTGGACGCCTACGATGGCTCAAGTCGGGACGAACATCGTTCAAATTACGGTGGCTGACGCGCTGAGCCCCTTCACCACCACTCAACGATTCACAATTGAGGTCGCCGCCAATAACCCACCAGTCATTGAGTCCGCTGCGAAGGCGACGGCGACGGTCGGTGACCTGTATGCCTATGACGTGATCGCAACTGATCCCGAACGAGATCCGCGGACGTATGAGCTTACGTCAGGTCCGATCGGGATGACCATGGATGATCAGGGACGCATCCGCTGGCTTCCTTCAGAGACTGATATCGGTACCCATCAAGTGCTTCTCAAAGTGTCGGACACGCGAGGTGCCTTTGACACGCAAGGATTCGATTTGCAGGTCCTGGCGGATACAACGCCGCCGCAATTGACTTTGGTGCTGGAACCCAATCCTGCCGTGTTGGGAAGCACCGTTGACGTACGTGTTGTCGCGGTCGACGATGTTGCCGTCTCCGCAACCACACTGTCCGTCGATGGGGTCTTCGTACCGTTGGACCTGACGGGGCGCGCAACGCTTGATGCGGACAATCTTGGTACGCGCTCGCTCGTCGCTTCCGCGACAGACCCCTCCGGCAATCAGTCGAACACGAGCAAAGAGCTCGTCATCAACGATCCTCATGTTGTCGGGGATCCCGTCGTGCAAATCACGTCGCCTTTGGCTTCGATTGATCCAGCGACAGGACGCATTACCGCACCGACTGATGTCTTGGGGACTGCAGCCGATCCCGATTTGAGCTTTTACACGCTTGCAATCGCGCCACTGGACGGCGGCGATTTCGTCGAGATCGCCCGCGGGACGCAATCGGTCAACGACGGAGTGCTGGGACGAATCGACCCGACACTGCTTCCCAACGGTGAGTACTTTCTACGTTTGCATGCGATCGACACGGGCGGAAATGAATCGGAGACTCAAACCGTCATCAGTGTCGTCGGAGACCTGAAGGTAGGCAATTTCACCCTGTCTTTTACCGACGTCAGCGTGCCCGTCTCCGGCATTCCCGTGGTGGTTGGCCGAACCTACGACTCGCTGAATGCCAGCCGAGACGGCGAGCTCGGTTTCGGTTGGCAACTCGATTTGCGACAGGTGGACCTGCGGGACAGCGTGCCGGAAACGGGGCTGGAAGATCAGCTTATCTACAACCCATATTTCTCGGGTGTCCGTGTCTTTGTCAGTATTCCCGGTGAGGGTCGTGACGCGTTCACGTTCGCACCACGTTTGGCTGCTGGCCCACGCGGTTCGATTCTGGGGATTTGGGAACCACACTTCGAACCCGATCCGGGTGTGATGAGCACCTTGCAAGTCGATCCGGTCGAAATTCGTTTGACCGCGGGCGGCACATTCGCCCTGTTTGACGGCACGCCGTACAACCCCGCTAATCCGGCAATCGACGGCGAGTTCTTGATCCGCACGAAGAACGGAATCGAATACACCGTTTCCGGCGATACCGGAAACACCGAGACGGTCGCGGATCGAAATGGCAACGAACTCGTTTTCAACGATCTTGGTGTCACCAGTTCGACAGGAGTCGGTGTGCTCTTCGAACGTGATATCCGGGGCCGGATCACGGGCGTGATTGACCCAATGGGCAATCGAGTCGAATACGAATATGACTCGGCGGGCAACATGACCGCGGTCAAGGATCGCGAAGGCAACACGACCCGATTCAGATATCTCAACGATCCGGAACACTACCTGGAAGAAATCATCGACCCCTTAGGCCGTACCGGTATCCGCAGCGAGTACGACGGCGATGGACGGCTGATTCGCATGATCGATGCCGCAGGCGAAGCCGTCCAGCTCGTACACGATATCGAGAACTTCACCGAAACGGTCGTCGATCAATTGGGAAACCCGACCGTTTATCAATACGACGCACTCGGAAACGTCACGACCGAGATCGATGCCGAAGGCGGGGTGACACGGAGTGTCTACGCGGATCCGAACAATCCGACGCTCGAAACCGAGATCACAAAAGTCTTGGCCGATGGCACCGAGTTGACGACATCCTACGAGTACGACGGTCGAGGAAACGTACTCGTGGAAACCGATCCGCGAGGCACCGAAATACGCACGACGTACAACCGTTTCAATGACCCGCTTGACATCGTCGACCCACTCGGTCACGTCACGAAAAACAATTATGACGGCGTGGGAAACCTGACGTCGATTGTTGATCCGGATGGGACGACATCGAGTTTCGAATTTGACGCCAACGGAAATCCGACATCACTTACGATCGGAGCCAACCGCACGACTTTTCAATATGATTCCAGCGGTCGCGTGACCCGGCAAACCGATGCCGCCGGAGTTGCGAGAACGTTTACCCACGATGCCAACGGCAACCAGTTGACCGAAACGGTCAGGTTTACGACCTCAACCGGATCGAGCACCGTCCTCAGCGAAAACAGCTACGATGCGGAAGGACGGGAGGTTAGCAGTGTTGTCAAGCAAGACGGTGTGATCCTCAGCCAGACCACTCATCGGTACGATGCCAACGGCAACCGTGTTGAGACGGTCGATGGCCTGGGCAACAGCACCTTGTTTGTCTACGACGATCGCGGGCAACTCGTTGAGACCATTTTGCCCGATGAAACACCCGGGACCAACGACGACAATCCACGGACCCGCACCCTCTATGACGAAGCAGGACGAGTCACGGAAGAAATCGACCAGCTCGGCCGTTCAACTCGGTCAGTCTACGACCGAGCTGGCCGTAACACAAAGACGATCTTTCCCGCCGTGACGGCCGCTGATCCTAACGACACCGACCCGTCGGACAACCCGTTTCGTGAAACGCTCTACGATCGCGCCGGACGCACCATCGCCGAAATCGATGAACGCGGCAATCGTCTTGAATTCCAGCTTGACCTCGCCGGCAATGTGATCACGACCATCCTTCCCGACGAGACGCCGGGAAATGCAAATGACAATCCCCGTGTCGTGGATGAATATGATGCCGCAGGACGGCGAACGTCGACGACCGATCCGCTGGGCAACCAAACGTTTTTCGTCTATTCCGACTCGGGACTGTTGGCCGAGACCTTGCTCCCGGACAACACGCCCAATGACGAGAGCGACAATCCGCGAACTCGCAATTTGTTCGACGACAATCGACAATTGGTCGCTCGAGTGGACGCGGCAGGAATCAGAACCGAATATGAGTACGACGATCTGGGACGGCTTACCGCCGTTGTTCAGTTCGTCACTGATCCAAGCACGAGTAATCTCAAGGAACTTCGCACCGAATACGCGTACAACGAACTTGGCAATCTGGTCAGGCAAACCGATGCGAATGACCACACGACTCGCTACGAATACGATGGCGCGGGGCGACGGATCGGAACGGTCTTGCCGCTGGGGCAAGCATCAGCATCCACTTACGATCGAAACGGCAATCTGGTCCGCACGGTCGATTTCAATGGGGACACGATCACCTACCAATACGATGCGCAGAACCGCTTGACTGAAAAAGACTACCCAGGCACGCGCACGACGAAATTTACCTACCTGCAGAATGGACAGCCGGAAACCATCGAAGATCACCGCGGAATCACCCGCTTCCGCTACGACGAGCGTGATCGTCTGTTGTCCCGAACGGATCCCGACGGATCGAATATCTCGTACACCTACGATGACTCTGGAAATCGAACTTCGGTGACGACGACCGTGTTCGGAAATGCGCCGCGAACGACGGTTTATTCGTTTGATGTGCAGGGCCGAATGGAAACGGTGACCGACCCGGAAGGTGGGGTTACGACTTACGGATACGACCAAGCCGGTCGCCAGATTTCGATGGAGTATCCGAATTCGACGCGTGAGATTCGCCAATACGACGAACAGAATCGGTTGCTCCTCATCGAGCACCGCAACACAACCTCCGACACCGTGTTCGCGAGTTTTGCCTACGAATTGGACGAGGCGGGGAACCGAACCGCGGTGACCGAACACGACGGCCGGCGCGTCGAATATGAATATGACGAGTTGTACCGGTTATTGGCCGAGAACATCTTCGATCCCGGAAGCAGCACCGCAACACGCACGATCGACTATGTCTACGACGACGTCGGCAACCGACTGTCGCGAAACGACTCCGCCGAAGGCCTGACGACGTACGTGTACGATGCAAACGATCAATTGCTGCGTGAGACTTTGGGCACCGATGTCACAACCTATCGCTATGACGACAATGGAAACTCCATCGCGAAGGCGATCAACAATATCGACCAAGTGCTTTATCACTGGGACGAGGACAATCGCCTGATCGCCGCCGACACCAACGCCGACGGCACAAACGACGTCGCCTACGAGTACGACACCGAAGGAATTCGTGTCTCAAAGACACTCGACCCAGAAGGCACACCCGATGAAACTCGCTTCCTCATCGATGCCAACCGGCCCTATCAGCAGGTGTTAGAGGAGTACACACCGGGAGGCGTGATTAAGGAATCGTATTCATATGGCGAGGATCTGTTGAAGCGCATTCGTCATGAAGATTCAAACCGAGAGTTTTATCATGTCGATGGTGTTGGCAGTACCAGGGTGCTGAGTGATTCCTTGGCAAACGCAACTGTTCGCTACACCTACGATTCATTTGGTCAAATACTCGAACAAATAGGAGATTCCAGCAACATTTTCCTATTCGCGGGAGAACAGCGGGATTCCGAAACAGGCCTTGCCTATTTGCGAGCGAGATACATCAACCGTACGGACGCCCGTTTTGCGTCTAGGGACACGTTCTCAGGGTCATTGAGCAACCCAATAACGCTTCACAGATACGTCTACGCCAATGCCAATCCACTGCGTTACGTTGATCCCACTGGACTGTTCAGCATGCTCTCGCTTTCAGCATCATTGGCAATTAATACTTCGATCCAAGACATTCAGTTTAGTTTTGCGCAAGCCGGAGCGAAAGCCGTTGTCAAGTCAGCTGTAATAAGCGGAATGCTCATTGGACCGGCGAAAACAGTCCAGTTGGCTGGACTCCTAATGATGTCGGCTGGCAAACCACGCGGTTTCGATCTGTATTCAATCGGCCGACACTTTGTCCGAGAAGGATTTAGACAGATCCACTCGAGTATTAAACAAATATACAGCGATTTGCGTAGTGATATTGTATCGGTCGAATCCCTCGAGATTGAGATTAAGGTCGGACAATTTGAAGTCGAATTCGAAATCGAAGACGGCGATTATGAGTTTGAGTTCGAGACGCCTTGGTTTGAAATCGAAACGAAGATACCTAGGAAAGTGCTTGAGGTCGCTCAGTTCCTTGATGAAGCGAGGGAGTTCGCCAAAACATTCTCCGCGTTCAGGAATGAGCTCTCCGAAACACTGACCGAGATCAAAACATGATCGGGAATAACGAGGGGACAGGCTTATTTTTCTGCACCAACTGATTCTTCCCAATACCGATGCCGACTATTCTGTAGTTCATTTTCTTTGTGTTTAGAAGGACCGAGAAGGAATAGGTCAGGGGGAGGAAAAGCTGCCAGGACTCGTTTTCGCTTTTCTTCTTGCAGTCTCTCTGATTTAAAGACCACTAATGGTCAATCTTGAGATTCGTCGGCTTCATTTTTAAAAGGGCTGGTTCGAGTCGTGGAACATTCAAGATGATTTCAACAGTGACAGGACGAAAAACGCCAACAGTACATCGGATGCAAGGTCTGACTTGCGAAAGGTTGGAAGGTCGGCGATGCCTGGCCGGTACTATTGGTACGGGTATTCACTTCTCGCAGGGCGGTGCAGGCAGAAGCCATAGTGCCCAATTCGCTGAAGCGGAGGTCACGCCGTTTCGAGTCGAGCATTTTCGGTTAGTGTCGTCTGTAAACGACTCGGATCCGCTGGTCGTGCAAGTCGAATTTACACAACCTCTTTCCGCAGAATCCATCGACAGCGCGCTTTTTCAGATCACCAACGGCAGCAATGCCGATGTTCCGCTTGGAACGGCACGAGCAATCTCGGTTGGTGATCATCACTACCTCCAAATTCCGCTGAACGCCGCGAATGATGCTCTCGGAGATTCGATTTCGATCTCAGCGTTAGGCCATCAGATTCGCAGTGTTTCCGGCGAACACCTTTCCAACCCGTTTCCGCGGGTCGATGCGATCACTTCGGAACAGTTCCATTCGTTCGCATCCTCGGCGGATGCCATTTTCGCTACCGAAGAATCCTGGGAGTTGCCGGCGCTGGGGAATCCCCAGGATTCCGCCGTCGTAGATCGCTATGACGACGGCATTGCCGATATCGCGAGCGTCGATCTTCAGTCGCGCCGCGTGCTTGTTACGGACGCCGTTGGCAATGGGCGATTCGGGGCCGCCGATGCCGTTGCGACTCTCCCCGACGGGATCTTTCCCTGGGCTGTGCACGTGGTCGATTGGAATGGAGACGGAATTGATGACCTGGCGATCGGTGCATCGGAATCGGGTTTCGTCAACGGATACGTTCATGATCCGCAAATACTGCTCTACCTCGGTGACCTGGACGGGGCCTACACACTTGATGCCGACTCGCCGATCTTACTGGAACAGAACAGCAATCCCACCGTCGTCGCCTTCGCGGATGTCGTAGGTGATGCCGATCTGGACATCATTCACGCCTGGAACAACTACCTGAATCCCAGCGATTCAAGTGTGATGAAGGTCGTATCGAAGGATCGATTCCTGGGTTACACCACGCAGCTTGGAATCGAAGGAGTGGACAAAGTCAAAGAAATCATGGTCGCCGATATCAACCGGGACGGTTCGCTGGATCTGGTGACCAATGATATCGGGTTCGAGGCGGGAATGACGATGCACCTCTCCGATAGCGAAGGCGGCTTTGGCGGCAGCCAGCCGATCCGACTGGGAGTCACCGACAGCGGTTTCTATACCTTGGATGAAGGAGGAAGCGGCCGCGTCGCTGACATCAATCAAGATGGCAATCTTGATATCGTGGGGATAGTGGACGTCTTTTCCAATTTCGCAGACGTCTATGACGGTAACGTACTCATCACGTTGTTGGGCGACGGCGAGGGATCGTTCCAACGTCATGGTTATCAACGGCTGAATCGCCGAGGCATGGAACTTCGTGATGCGAAGGATCATAATGGGGACGGGACGATTGATTTAGTTGTGGTCGCCAGTCCTTGGGAAGAGGACGGTTTCGAGACGACTCCGGATTGGTCGACGTGGCTGATGACCGGAGACGGCACTGCAAGCTTCACGCCTTCGACGCCGAATCCCATCCCGATCCCGGATGCTTCGTCGATGAGTCAAGACGAAGAGGGGGCGTTTCAATTGTACGATCTTGACGGTGATGGCTTTCTGGACGCCGTCGAATCCGACGCCGATCTTCCCAGGATTCGCATATCGAAAGGATCTGAGAACGGGTATTCCCTTTCTCAAGACCTCTTCGGCTGGACCAATCCTTTTGAACAGTCGGCCGACAATCGTCTTGTCATCGACGATATCAATGCTGATGGATTTACAGACTACCTGCTGCTGATTACGAATTTCTCGGATCGGTTTGTCTTGGTCGTCAACGGTTCACCCTCCGGGCCGGTCTCGTCACAGTTTGTTGCGGTCCCAGATCTAGATTTCAGGCGTGAAGGTTGGCTGAGCGTCGCGGACGTTGACTCCGATGGCCGGAAAGATCTGTTGGTTGGTGGATACGGCGGATTGAGCGTTATCCTGGCCGATTCGCGGGGGGATTTCGTCAGCACGAATACGGTTAAAACGCGAATTAATGCCATTGCGGACTACGAAAAACTGAACGGTCGGGACCGCCCGGCGATGGACGATGTCAATGGGGACGGGTTCCTGGATCTCGTCGTCGGCGTCACCAGACCTCAGGGAACGTTCAATGTTCCCAGCCCTGTCGGCTACATCACGGCTTTCGGCGACGGCACGGGGCAGTTCTTTCCCAATGCCAACACCTTGGTCGAAGTCAGTGTCGGTGGCCCTCTTAACTCGTTCTTTAGCCGCCTCTCGATGGCTCCCGAATTGGCCGACATCAACGGCGACATGAAGCAAGACTTGGTGGTCGGTGGGATCAGCCAGAACGGTTCGGGAATCCATGCATACTTGGGCGCCGGCAACGGCAGTTTTGCGAACCCGCTTTTTCGCGAAATCGCCGGGGCGAGTCACTCGACCGTTCGGCTTGCGGAGCTCAATGGCGATGGGACCATCGATGCTTTGTTCGTCACGAGAAATGGCAGCCGATTCGACGTGGCGTTGGGTATCGGTGACGGGACATTCGCAGCTCCCATCAGCTTGCGAGATGTTCTGGCCATTAACGAAACGGTTTCTGGATTGTCCATTCAGGACGTGGATGGAGATGGCGACAATGATCTGGCGTTAACCCTCGCAAGTCGGAGTGAACTAATCACGCTGATTAACGACGGGTTGGCAGGATTCAGCCTGGGTCTCCCAGTATCCATGGATGGCGAGATTTTCAGATTCGTGCTTTCTCCAAGTATCTCAAGTATCGACTTGGGAACTTTGAATACGCGTCTAGCGGCATCAAGTCGACTGAATTCTCTAAATCCCCATGACGTCAATGGTGATGGAGACGTCAGCCCGATCGATGCCCTGCTGGTGATCAACTTCCTTGCCCGCACAGAGGATCACTCGGTGTCTCAATTTGATCCCGGGCCGTACTTTTATGATGTGAACAATAATCACGAAGTATCACCGATTGATGCGCTACGAGTCATTAACTACATCGCCAGGCTGTCGATCACGGCACCGCAAGAATACGCCGAGCCAGATTCGCAAAGTGCTTCTGCTGGTCTGCCGAACAGTCGAGAATCGACTCTTGAATACGAAATCAAGGCCGATGTCTTGCTACTCACCGACTTCGGCGATTCCTTGTTCTGACCGACTCTCCCTCGAATTCCTTACGTGAACGAAAATTCTGCCTCCTGATCGAGTATTGCAATTAGGTTATGATGAGTTTCTGTTTAAGTGCGGTCTTCTTCGAGGCAGTGATAGGTGAGGTGCAATGACTAGCTCTTGGCGTTTGCGCCTATTCGTATTTTGGGCCGTTTTTTCTGGCGTTGGTGTTTGCACACCGGTTCACGGTGCCATCGTCAAATACATATGGTCTGGATTCGCCGAAGACAGTGGTGGGAATCCTTGGGGGCTCGCCGGAGATGGAATGCTGGGGACGCCATCTGATGGCACGCCATTCGACTTGAGTGTTTTCGTGGATCAGAGTGCAGTGGATCTTCATGCCGGATTCACGCCCAATCTCGCCGCGTTCACGCCTTCAGACGTCTTGTTCAGCCTCGGCGGAACACTCTACACCCCGACGAACCCGTTGATCAGTTTCACTGACGATGTGTTTGGTCAGGACGGCCTGCAATTCAGGGGCAACTTCACGATCAGCGGCGTCACACAAGAACTACTCTCGGTCGTTCAGATTACGGGAGCTTCATTTGATTTGCAGGACGGCACGGAGGCGGATCCGCCACCGCTTTTCATGACCACCAACCCCGTTCAGTTTTCGGGATCTGGCGTCGTCGGGCACAACACTTTCACCGTCCCGGCAAACGCGCCCGTTTCGTCCATGATCGTCGCCATTCCCGAGGTCTCCGGAATGAGTCTTAGCGTCATGGTCTGCGTTGGCGTCTATCTCCGCAGACGAAAACGATCAACGCACTAAGCCGACTTGGTCTCAACATTTTCTTGCCGGTCGATCGACATTCAGGATCCTCGTCGGCCGTTCGGGCGATCCTCGTCCGCACTTCAGAACGCCGGAATCGGCACCCTTCCCCAAAAGACAAGAAAATGAATTACAGCGCGGAGGTGGACGCCACCGCTAGCTTGACGCGAGTTTCCCAGCGCGCGGCGGTGGCGGACACCGACGGATGTTTTGGAGGTGGTGTCTGTACTGCCTCAGTGGCCGACGCCGGGGCGTGTGTTATACACGGACGTTAGGGCCGATCGGCGGGAAGGGTGACCGCTTGTGACTTTCGCCGAACGCCTTAAGACGCGTCCATCCAACGTCGCAGCAGGGTCCGCGAGATCCCGTGGACCAGGCCGAAGAGGAACAGTCCCAACAGCGTCGAGGTGAACACGGCGGCGATCAGGGCGTCGGTTTTGACGAAGCCTTGCCAGTGCGTCATCAGCGTTCCCAAGCCGTCGTAATCGGTGCCATTGCCGACAAAAAACTCCGCCACGATCGCACCAATCACCGCCAGCCCGCTGCTCGTTTTGGCCCCCAAAACCAGGTAGGGCACGGCGGCGGGGATCTGTAACCGCGCCAACTTTTTTGCCCGCCCAGCCCCGTACAGCGAAAACAGGTCCGACCACTGACGATCGATCGCCATCAGACCCGCCGTCACGCTATTGACGATCGGGAACAGACACACGATGACCGTCACAATGACCACGGTGCGAAACTGGTATCCGCTCCAGATGATCAACAGCGGGGCGATCGCAACAATCGGGACGGTTTGCAGGAAGATCACGTAGGGAAAGAACGCCAGTCGAACACGCCGCGACTGGGAAAACGCAACGCTGATCAGCGATCCCAGCCCGATGGCGGCCAGCAATCCGGCTGCCGCCGCCAATCCGGTCGCATACAAGGCCTTCAACAATTCCATTCGGTTCTCCGCCGCCGCCCTCCAAACCTCCGCCGGTCTGGGCAACAGCGCCGACGGCATGTCGAATCCCCAGGCGACCAGCTGCCAAATCGCGACGGCGATCACGGCGACCCATAGCGCGGGTCCCCAATGACGTGCCGCGTCAGAGACTTGAGTTGTCGGAGAACGTTTCGCGGCACCGCTCATGGCGTGTCCTCCTGCGCTGCAGCGGTCTCGGACGACGAGGGGCCGCGTAGCAAATCGCTGACGACGCCGAAGAACTGAGCGAACTCGGGCGTTCGCATTTGTGACGGGCTGCGCGGCGAGGCGATCGGATTGTCGATCACCGATTCCAAGACGCCGTCGCGCATGATGGCGATTCGGTGCGAAAGCAAAATCGACTCGCTGATGTTGTGGGTGACCATCACGGCGGTGAATTGTTGCTGCTGCCAAAGCGACAGCAGCAACCGGCCCAGTTCGTTACGGAGCATGTCGTCCAGGGCGGCAAAGGGTTCGTCCAACAGCAAGATGCTGGGGCCGGTCACCAGGGCTCGCGCGATCGACGCCCGCATCTGCATGCCGCCGGAAAGTTCGTGCGGTCGCTTGTCTCGAGCGTCGGCCAGTTTCACCGACTCCAGAGCATGTTCGGCGGCCTCGCGTCGCTGCCGGCTGGTGCCCCGGCCGATCAGCTCCAGTGGCAGCAGGACGTTTTGCAGCGTGCTCGCCCACGGCAGCAGTGCGGGTTGTTGAAAGACGAATCCGATCTGTCCTTCGCTGGCGATGGCGACCGGATCGAGTTCGACTCGGCCTTGGCTCATCGGTTGCAGGCCTGCGATCGCGCGAAGCAGCGTCGTCTTGCCGCAACCGCTGGGGCCGATCAGTGAAACGATTTCCCCGCTCTGGACCGTCAACTCCACACGATCGACCGCGACCGAGGACGGAGCGAATTGGACCGTGACGTCACGGCAATGGATCGATGAGGCGGCCGGCCGATCGTTGGGCATCATTGCGTTCACGCTTCAGCGCTCGACCTGGTCAACGATGGTTTGGGCGATCGCCAACGATGCCGTCGCCGCAGGCGACGGCGCGTTCAAGACGTGCACGGCCGCGTCACTCCGCTGAAACAGAAAATCGTCCACCAATTCGCCGTCACGCGAAACTGCCTGGGCACGGACACCGGCACGGCCTCGTACCAGATCGGACGCGGTCAAGCAGGGCATCAACTTTTGCAGCGCGGTGACAAAGGCCGCTTTGCTGAGCGAACGGTGCATTTCTCCCAGCCCGGTTTTCCAATGTCGCAGTGCCAGTTTTCGAAACCCGCCGAATCGAAGGGTTTGCGCCAGGTCCGTCAGCCGAATGGTTTTCCAATCGTAACCCGTGCGAGAGAACGCCAGCACGGCATTGGGGCCACATTCCACACCCCCGTCGATCATCCGCGTGAAGTGCACGCCCAGGAAAGGGAACGATGGATCGGGAACGGGATAGATCAGGTTTCGAACCAGTGTTTCGCGGCCGGGCGCCAGTTCATAGTATTCGCCGCGGAACGGGACGATTCGTATTTCCGGCGCCACGCCGGATAAGGCTGCAATTCGATCGCACTGCAATCCGCCGCAGTTGATCATCATCGCGGCGTGGAAGACTTGGCCGCACGCGGCGGTCAGACGAATCGATTGGGCCCGCGCATCGACCGCCACGATTTCGGATCCGAACACGATCCGCCCGCCGGCGTCTTGGATACAGCGGGCCAGTCTCTTGCACACCGTCGCGTAGTTCACGATCCCGGTTTCGGGCACGTGCAGGGCCGCGATACCAGCCGCATTGGGTTCCAGCTCGCGCAATTGATCGCTATCAAGACGTTCGTAAACGATGCCATTCTCGGTACCGCGGGCGGCGATTTTTTCCATCGACTGCAATTCGTCGGGATCGGTCGCCACGATGACTTTGCCACAGCGATCCCAAGGAATCTGGTGTTCCTCGCAAAATGCTTCCATCGCCGCCTTGCCGGTGCGACAGGTCGTCGCCCGAATGGAACCCGGTTTGTAGTAGATCCCGGAATGCAAGACCCCCGAATTGTGGCCGCTCTGGTGAGCGGCGACGTTGGATTCCGATTCGACGACGACGACCGAACAGTCGGGGAAACGCTGCACCAGACGCCAGGCGGTCGCAAGCCCCACGATGCCGGCGCCGATCACAATGAAGTCGATTTGATCGGCGCTAGAGGGCATCAGGACGAGCGGTACAATGGAAGGGAGCGAACGCGAATCGGCCGGTCGTGATACTATAGCCCTAGAAAAACCTCCCCTCCAACGGTACTGATGGCGACAAGTCGATCCAAACCGCTGTTCCGCTACCGCATCACGCGTCTGGGATTCCATTTTTTGTTCGTCGCCTTGTTCGCGATGATCGGCGGGTCGCTGCGCGGATTCAATTTATTGCTGGTGCTGGCGGGATTGCTGATCAGCATCGTTCTGTTGCAATGGCGGCAGGGACGCCATGCGATTGGGCAGGTGCGTCTTCATCGGCATGAGGTGAGCGGCGTGTTCGCCGGGACACCGATGGCGATCCGCTATGAGATCAGCAACGCGGGATGGTTGCTGCCGCTTTGGTGTTTGCGAATCGAAGACCGCGTGATCGCACAGCCAGACGTCGATGCCGATCGTTCCGGCGAATCCAGTGACGATCCATTGCCAAGACCACAGGAATCAGAACTCCGGCAACCGGTCCCCTTGATCGGCAGTGTGGGCCATGTCCCGGCCGGTCAGACACGCGGCATGTCGGTGATGTGTCGCTTCCATCGTCGCGGCCGATACCAGTTGGGGCCGGTTGTGGTCTCCACGACGTTTCCGTTCTGTCTGATGAGTTGCGAACGGCTTTCTCGTGCGACGGTCGAACCGCTCTACGTCTACCCGCGGCTGATCACGTTGCGTCGCGGGTGGAAGTCGCTATTGCCGCCGCGGCGGGGCGGGGACGGTCATCGGTCGACCGGTGGAAGCAACGAAGACGGTGAGTTCTTCGGGTTGCGTCCCTGGCAGTCGGGCGATCACATCAAACACATCCACTGGCGGACGACGGCGCGGATCGGCGAACCGGCCGTGCGACAATTCGAACAGCGGAACCGACATCAAATCTGTCTGGTCGTCGATGCGGTCGACCGGTCAGACGCACCCGGACTCGTCGAACAGGTTTTGGAAGTCGCCGCGACGTTGATCAATGAACTGGCGTCACCGACCAGTTCGGTGGCGTTGCTGGTCGCCGACGCCTTTGTCACCGATGCATCGCCGCGATCGAACGTCGATGCGTCGATCGGGGCGGATGCCACGGCGCTGCTGGAGCGTCTGGCCATTGCCAAACCCTTACATCTTGTTGCGTCGCAAGATGATCCGTTGGTGCGTGCGATCGTCGATCGGTCGTCCCAGCTCCAGGCTTACGATCTGGTGGTGGTCAGCCCGCGAGGATTCAAAGAGGCCCGTCAATCGTCAAATCCGTCCAGCCAACAGGCGTTGTCGGTATGGCGTTACTTTGATCAACGGTCCCGGCTGTCCTGGATCGACGTCAACTCGCCGCCGGTGCGACGGCTGTTGGCCATCGACGCGGACCGTGTGGTGACCGCTGGCAAGACGGAAGGAGGCCGGTGTGTCCATGACTGAGCGTGACACTGCGGATCTTCCCGATTTGTTGCGTGATGAGTTGCTGGCCGTGCCGTCGGTGCGGACGCGATTGGAGTTCCAGTTTGCGTTGTTGTCGGCGGCCGGCGGATTGGTGTTGGCGGGCGGTCAAGGCACCGAGAGCATCGCCTTGTTGGCCGTCTTTTCCGCGGTCGTCGGATTCGTCTTCGTCGATTGGTTGCGTTTGATTGAATTGCCGCCGATCGGGGCGTATTTAGCGATGGCCGGTGCTGCGGTGTACTGCGTGCAAGATTTCTGGGGGCTGCAACAGCGAGGCGAACCGCAAATGGTCTCCGTCGCGTTGTTGCTGGTCTTGGTCCAGGGCGTGTTGATGCTGCAGCGCAAATCACGGCGCATCTTGGAGCAATTGGCGGTGTTCTGTTTACTGGAGTTAGTTGTCGCGGCGATCTTTAGTGATGCGATCGGCTTCGGCGTGTGGATGATTCCGATCGCGATTGTCGGCGCTAGTGCGCTCAGCTTGCTGGGGCTGGTCACGATGATGGAGAGTATCGATGTGACTTTGGACCGACCGGTCCCCGAGCCGCCCAAAACCAGACTCGGACGTTTCATCCAGTTCATCATTGGGGGACGTGACGACGTGCCGCCACGCAACGCGATCGTGGCCACTGCGTCGCCGGAATCGGTGATTTCGATTTATTGGGCGGCCGGGCCTTGGTCACGCTACGCCCTGCTGGTGCTTTCGCCGGCCGTGATTCTGATCGCGGCGGCGTTCTTCTACGTCTTGCCGCGTCGCGTCCAACCGTCACGATCGACCGCGCGTGGTCCCGCCATGGTCGGATTCGATGATGAAGTGCGCATGGAACAATTGGGTCAGGTGATGCAAAACGCTGACCCGGCGGTGCGGGTCAAATTGACCGACAAGGACAGCGGTGAACCTTACATGATCAACGACAGTTTGTATCTGCGGGGAAAAGTGCTGGAGTCCTACGAAGTCGACTACTCCACGGACCGGCCGATCGCCAAATGGGTTTCGACCGACCAGAATTCGATCAGTCGCCGCGGCCGCATTCCTAGCGCCGATCGCCCCCGCGGACGATCCGACCGAACATCGTATGACCGCGTGCATGTCAAGATCACGTGTGAAGCGATGAGCCGGCCGGCATTGTTTTCGATCGCGCCCTACCATCAAGACGGCGACGCAATCGACGTGGTTCACGCGATCGATCGATGGACACTGTCGCGAGAATCCTCCGAGCCGCCGTATCCGCGTATCAGTTACGAGTTCGGCACGCACGCGTTTTTCGATGGCATTCAGACACGCTGGATCGCTCAAGCGTCGGAGTCGGAGCGCGTGATCTCGCCCTACGAACTGACTTGGCCACAGAGATTCAATAGCCGAGCACCGCGGCCGAGGCGGGACTACGAAACGGACTTGCTTCGAATCGATCGCGCCAGCGTGCCGACGGCGGTCCGGTTGGCGAGCGAGGTCTTGGACGGCATCAGTGACGACATCACGAGCGACAAGCCCAGCCTGTCGCGTGCAGCGGTGGCGATGGAGCAATATTTAAAGACAGACCCTGCGTTTTCCTACACATTGAACCTGGACGCGACGCCGATCCCTGGTGTCGATCCGGTCGAGCAGTTTCTGTCGGTCGATCGACGGGGTCACTGCCAGTACTTCGCATCGGCACTGGCATTGATGCTCCGCAGCGTCGGGATTCCCTGTCGCGTTATCGTGGGGTACCGGACGGAGGAATACAACAACATCGGCAAGTACTACATCGCCAGGCAGTTGCACGCCCATGCCTGGGTCGAAGCGTTGATCGAACGCGACCAGATGACGGCAGACGGTCGTCTGACCGGACGTCTGGCCGGTCAGCGGCGATCACCGCGGTATTGGATGCGACTCGACCCGACACCCGCCGAAAGTGCGCTCGACGACGGCAATCCGGAGGGCGTGGATGGACTGTTGAACTTAGCGAACAATGTCTGGGAAGATTACGTCGTCGAGATGGACGCGCAACGCCAACGCGATGATCTTGCGCAAGCGACCGGACTGCGCGACGTCCGAAGTTCGTATCAACGCATGTGGAGTGATCTGAAAAGCAAGTTGGCTGCGATCCGTGCCGGGCGACTGGAAGGCGGGGAGATCGATTTGCCGCTGCAGTCCTTGGCGATTTTCGTCGTCATCGCCGCCGCCGTGATCGCGATGCTTGCCGTGTTGCTGCGGTTGCGATGGCCGCAGTTTCGACGCCGGGCAAATGCAAGCGGAGCGGCACACGTTCTGCAACCCCAGCTGCCTTTTTACGTCGAAACACTAAAGCAACTCGGGCGCGTCGGGGTCACACGACGTTCGGACGAAACACCGAGTGAATTGTTGCATCGCGTGGGACAGCGTTATCCCGATTTGCAGTTTTTGACCGACGCCTTTGAACGCTGTCGATACGGACAAACCGAACTCGGCAATCGGGAATCGATCGAACAAGCGCTCTCGGGTTTAACGGCCAACGTCGAAGGACAACTTTTGGCGCAGAACTCCGCAACGCGCCGCTGAGCCGTTTAAAGACTGATGTCTTGAGGGAGCGGCGCTTTGTGAGACTCGTCGTTTCGCTTGCCCACGTCGGAGCACAGGTTGTGCCACGATTCGAGCTTTTCGCCACAGACAACCATCTCGAAATAGCGGATCAGCTCATCATCCGGCGCGGGAAGAGGCATCTGACTGCCGGCCCGGCTGAGATAGTTTGACGCGACCACGGCGGTCAGCGGCGAGAACGACATCTCGTATGCTTTGGTCGGCGTGTGATGCAAGGCGACGATTTCGATGATCGTTTGTGGCAGCCCCCAGACGCTGAGCAGGTGGGCACCGATGGCGGCATGATCGGCGCCGAAGATCTGACGTTCGGCCCGCCACAAGGGGATGTCATCGATCTCCGCTTTCAATGCCGCTTGGGCACACGTTTTGGGGTCGATCGAATGGAGCACGAGCTTGCCGATGTCGTGAAGCGTGGCCGCGGTGATGGCGTCTTCGAGAGCCTGGGAATCGAGTCGTTCCCGTCGGCCGATCAACTTGGTCATCCGCGAGACCCGCAAGCAGTGCTGCATCAACACTTCGGCGGAAAACCCGTTCACACCGAGTGCTTCGAATTCCTGGAAAATGCCGATCGCGAGAACGAGTGACTTCAGTGTCGATGCCCCCAGCAACGAAACCGCTTTGATCGGGTCGGAAATATGATGGCTTAAACAGAAGATCGCCGAGTTGACCAGTTGCAGCACCTTCGCCGTCATCACGGCGTCCTTGGCGACGATCTTGCCGATGGACGAAATCGAGGCGTCTTCGTTGCGCAGTGCGCTGGTCAGTTCTCGATAGACCGCCGGGACACTGGGCAAACGAGAAAGCCCACCGACCAAACGTTGCAAGGAATCGGAAACCAAGACGTCACGCAATGCGCAGGCGCGGTCAATCGTCGTGCGAAGTTCCAATGCGTCGCACGGTTTTGGCAAAAACTGATGCATCGCCATGATCGATCGAAGCACGGCATCGCGATCCGATGGCTTGGACAGAATGATCCGCACCGTGTTGGGATAGTGCTTGCTGACATAGTTCAACAGCGCCGCGCCGTCCATGCCCGGCATTCGCATGTCGGTGACGACGGCGTCGTATTTGGCGGTCGCCAACATCTCAATCGCCTGTTCGCCGCTGGTCGCGAACTCGCAATCCCAATCGACATCCTCCGCAATCAGCTGCCGTTCCAGCTGGCGCAGCGCTTGCGGTTCATCATCGACGAATAAGACGGTCACCCTAGCCGACTCCCGGTAACGCAAATCAACGTGATTTGCAATGAAACGTTATTCAAAAAAGCCGTCGAACGCTGTCGGCTGACCTTTTCCTCATGGGAACGCTAACACGCGGTTCACCACGAACCGGGGAAAGCCACCACGTTGAGGGAATTCCTCCGCCGCGTTTCCCTCACGCAGGGTGAACCCATCGCTCTGTCCATGTGCGTTGCTGCACACCCGGATGGGATTTTGACTGAAATCCGCTCTCGACGGCGTGTTGCCGTTTTCGGTGTCCCGTGATTTTGCTACTGAAGAATGATGGATGACGCTTGTCCATGAGACCTTGATCCGTGGTGTCGCCGCCGGCAGGCTTGGCTGCGATGCGCTTCAGCACCAGGCTTTGAAATGAGATTCAAATTCGTCCTGCTGGCGATGCTTGCCAGCATTCCGCTCGCCATGCTCACCTGGGCCGATCCGGTGGTTCAGCCGATCGAACGATCCGAAGGCGTGCTGATGCGTTCCAAGTTGAAACGATCGCAGCACGTTTTGGAGGGTTTGCTTCGCAAAGATTTCCCCGCGATCGCCCGGGGTGCGAAGGAGATGAAGTTGATCAGCGAAGCGGCCGAATGGCCGAGGGCTCGGGACACGGTGTACGAGCATTTCAGTGCCGAGTTTCGTCGTCAGTGCACTCAACTCGAAGAACTGGCCGAGCAAGAGAATCATCAGGGTGTGACGTTCACCTACTTGCAAATGACGAACCTGTGCATTCAATGTCACGACTATGTTCGCGATTCATTACGGGTCGCCGAACCGAGGGGGCGTCACGGCGTCCAGTTGATCCCGGCCGAATGGCCCGAAGGCAGTCAGTGACGAGTGCCGGCGTCGGACGGGACGTTGAAGACGATCAGCCGTTTGGCGCGAACCTACGGGTCCCAACATACGGACACCACGCTTCACGTCGCGGCATCGCCCTCCAGCAACCATTCGTTTGGTGCTTTAGTTCAATCCCGCTGCTTCGTTGATCGCGCCCAGGTACATCGACGCAAAGCGGAAGATAAAAAAGATCAGGATGCCGGCGACGGTGAGCCAGATGACGCCGGTGGCGATGCCCGAAAGCGTTCGCATCGCCATTTTGGCTCGCTCTTCATACTCGACCGCCAAGTGGTCGATGGATTCGCTTTCGGTGCCCGACATCTCGGCGACTTCGACCAGGTGCAAAAACGGATCGGGAAACAAGTCGGTCCCTCTTAAGCCGCCGGCGAGCGTGTCGCCCCGATCGCGGATCGCCGCTTCAAACATTTCGCCGCCGCTGCGGTAATAGTCGCTGTCGGTGCTGTCCAAGCTCAGTTTGACACTGCGGATCGGATCCAGGCCGGCACCGAGGGCGAGCGAAAGGGTGCGGGTGAATCGAGACAAGGTGATCGTTTGAAGCGAAGGACCAAATTTTGGAATCATGTACAACAACGGAACCAGGTTCTGGACGCCCCCGAGGTTCTGTCGATAGGCGTAGTACAGCGACCACAGGATGGCGGCGACACAGGCGATGTAGCCCCAGAAAATCAACACGCCTTTGCCACCGCGAAGCCCGAATCCCAGGATGTCCGTCATCTGGCCTCCGGTGGACGGAGTCAGAATTTCCATCAAGTAGATCACGATCGAGATGACGCCCAATCCGAGCACCAGCTGAATCACCGGCCAAGCGATCGAGGTCAGAAACAGACGTCGGAGCGTTACCTGTTGCTCGAAGTGCGTCGCCAACGTCAGGAAGGTGCGTTCCAAGGTGCCCGTGCTCTCCCCGACACGCGTCATGGAAACCATCAGGCGAGGAAAAAAACTGCCCCGCTGTTTCATCGCGTCACTGATCTGAAAGCCCGCTTTGACACTTTCCAGTACATGCGAAATCGCTTCACGCTGTCGTGGCGAACCGTATTTGGTTTCGGCTTGGAGCAGTCGCAGGAGATCGGCACCGGCGCGCAATCCGATCCCCATCCGCCGACAAAACCCGCCGGCTGCCGCTATCCCCATTCGCCTAAAGAACATCCGCTACGCCTGAAAGATCGATAAAAAGTGGTGATGCCCGTACCCGAGCCCCCACATTGTATCGATCAGGCCGCACGCTGGGCGGTGGATCTGGCTCTACGCGGCCAGTCTGCCTTCGCGGCGGGCTTCGCGTTGGTTGCAATACGACGCGATGATCTCGTCGATCTGCTCCAGTTGTTCGCCGGTGGAGGCAGTCAGGTCGAGGAATAGGATCTTTTTCGGGCCGATTTGACACCAGCCGGGCATTTGCTCGTCCAACACGATCTTGCGGACTTCAAAGCCCATTTCTTTGGCAGTGCCGATCGCTTGGGCCAATCGCTGGACGATATTGGGAGATTCGGTCACAGAACGTGGGTGGGACTGTTGGGGCACGGTTGGCATCTCTTTCTCCGGAAACTTTTCCGATTGTGCGGGCCGTCACCAGCACTGGCAAGCTTTGCCTGCGGCCCAGGACGGGGTGTAGCAAATCATCCGCGGCAGACGATAGGTCAAAGGAGTCACGATGCAATCGCCAGCCAACCCACCCGGGGACCATGAACGCACCCAACGCCATCCCAACGCCGCCCGCGACGTCCAACCCCTCGTCAAGTGGCAAACCGGTTTCCACCGGTGCGCTGGCCGGTGGTTCCCCGTTGAGTGACGAGCAGCAGTACATCCAACACCTCAAAGCCCAGCTCAGGCAGTCGCAGTCGATGGCCACCCTGGGTGAATTGACGAGCACCGCGACCCACGAATTCAACAACGTGTTGATGACGATCATCAACTACGCCAGGCTCGGCATCCGTAATCGCGACGACGCTTCACGCGACAAGGCGCTCGGAAAAATCCTGGAAGCGTCCGAACGTGCCTCGAAAATCACCGGCACGATCTTGGCCCAGGCACGCAATCGCAGCGAATCGTTCGAACCGACCGACCTGGGCGGCCTGATCCTGGACACCCTGGTCCTGCTCGAACGCGAGATGAACAAGTACCGGGTGTCGGTGACGACCGAAATTGAGCCGGGAGTGGCCAAGGCGATCGCCAGTGGAAATCAAATCCAACGCGTGTTGCTGAATCTTTTGATCAACGCCCGCCAGGCGATCGGCGAGTGTGGCAACCTGTTGATCCGGCTGGCCAACAGCGAGGACCCCCAGTGGGTCGAATTGGTCGTCCGGGACAGCGGGTCGGGGATCCCCGCGGAGACATTGCCGCAGATTTTTGATCCGTTCTTTTCGACCAAAGTGGGGCCCGACGAATCCGGCAAAGGCGGCACGGGGCTGGGGCTGGCTGCGTGCAAAGAGATCATCGACGCGCATCGCGGCAAGATTCGAGTCGAGAGCACGGTGGGCGTCGGGACGGCGTTCACGATTCGTCTGCCGCGGGCGTGAGTTCCAATCCACGAAGCAACGACCGGATCCTCAGCCCCAATCCAGATCGCATCGTGTGGCGAGACGATCACTGATGCGACCGTCGTCACCGGTCAACGCATCCAGCCAGGACAGCACGTTGTCCAATTTGATGTCCCGCGCTTCGTGGATGAGCATGGGCATCGCAGTCCGCGCCTGGAACGTGGTCAACGACACATCGTTCGAGCTGGGGAGTTGCGACTGCAACGTCCGCTGTTCCGAGGCATCGCGACTGATCAGGTAGATGCGTTGTTTGCCGCCACATTCCAACAGCGGTGGTCGAACGGCTTCCAACGCGGACTCCGCGGTCAGGCTGGGCGGTGTGCTGGGAGACGACCAAGAGTGGGTCTGCGTCATCGCGACCGGATCGGATTGCGGGTTCAAGCATGTCGTCTTACCGAGGACAAGTTCATCGGTCGTTGCGATCGACGACGTCTTGGTGTCCGGGAAGTCCGAACGGCGTGACTCAGCCGCTCGGGAGTCGCAGGTCTGCGAATCGCTCGAGGCCGCAATCTTCTCGCGGATCAGACCGGCCGCGATGACGGACATCTCGTTGACAACCGTATCCGCAGTCACGCTCCCCGGAGCCTGAATGATGCGGAACAGTTGACTGACGGCGTTGGCGGTGTGGAGTTGGTCCACGATGACGGGCAACTGATCGCGAATCGATGGTGGCAGCATCGACCACTGGTCAACCGCTCGGCTGTCGTCCTCGGCCAGGTTGGCGATCGTCTGGGCGAGGCGGGTCGAGGCGTCGACATAGGTTTCGGAGAGGTCGGCCAGTTTCTCCGCGAGCGTCGTCGCGACCGATGCGGCGGCGCGGCAGGCGATGATTCCGACCAGTTGTTCGCCGACGCCACAGGCGCTGCGGAGTGACGCCATCGGCCGTTGCGGTGGCTGGGCACCGACCGTCGACGGTTGGTCCGGCGAAGCTTTGCCTTCGTCGGCGAGGTGGCGAAATTCGTCTTCGGATTTCTGCAGCAGTGTCTGCCGGAGTTCTGTCAGCGCGTGACGGATTTCATTCAGCCCGGCAATCGTCGACGACAGGTTGAGTCGGGTGTCTTGGATTCGAGCGTTGATTTCGCGTTCGATCTGTTCGACGATCTGTCCGGCCAGCACCTCGGTCTGGTCCAGATCGATCACACCTGTCAGCCATTTGACCAGATGCGACCTGACGGCGGCGGGATTCTTCAGCAGCGACGGGTCCAGGCTGCCGAGTCGTTCCATCAGTTTGCCACGACGTCCTTGGCGGTTGCTGCCGAACCATTGTTCGGTTTGCCCCCGCAGCGCGTCGCCTTCCAAACGGCAGCGTCGCCACACGCGTGATGAAAACTCTTTCGCCGCGGGTTTTGCATCGCGCGGGTTGCCCAACCATCGCAGCAACAGCAATTTGATCGCATGAGGCGCCAGCAGACTCGGTTGTCGTTCCCCGGGGTCACCGATTTGGGCGACGCACATGGTTCGGATCGTCCGCTGCCCCGATGGTGAATCGTCTTCTTCGAGTCGTCCCCTGGCAAACAGTTCGCCGCAATCGCTGGCATCAGCCCACAGGTAATCGACGACCGAGTACAGCGGCGAGGGGGCACCGGGGCGATCGGACTGGGCGATGACATAGGTGTGGTGCAATGGCGTTCGGGCAGCGGGAACACTCGGCCAACCCACACCGGCGTCTCCGGGATAACTGTTGCCCGGCATCAAGAAGTGCGCCAATTCTCGGATCGCAGATTTGGTCGAGTGCAGGGCGAGCGGTCGCGAGGGATCGCCTTGGAATCGATTGGTCGTCAGGAACGACAAGATCGGTTCGTTTTCCATCGCCGATTCATCGAGCAAATGGCGCAGCAAGTAGACGATGTCGAGATACATTCCGCTGCCGGTCCCACCGGTCAAGGAGCCGACGACATAGATTTTGGGTGGGGCGTTGTCGCCGCTGGCCAGGTTCAAGGCTTTGACCGCGTCCCGCAAGGTCTGCATCACTTGTTCGCCGTGATCGACCAACGCCAGACGCCCCAGTGGCCGCATCCCGCCGGTATGGCCGTTTCGTGGAACGTTGTAGATCCAGCGTCGCGAGATGGTCTTCAATCGCTCCGTCCCGCTGTTGCGATACTCGTTGGGCGTCCGCAGTCGGGCTTCGACGACACGGCAACGCGGGACCACGTCGGTGCCGTCGACCATCAACGCGGTTTGCGTCGTGACGGGGTTGGTATCGATCAGAACGCTGTGCAGGACGACGGGAGATCCGGCGCCGAATTCATAGATCCGCGACCGCAACTCACTGAGACAATCCGCCCCGGTTCCGCCCAGGGCGACCACCAATGCTTGGCATTGATGCGCATCGCTCGCCGAGCCGACGGTGCCGTCGAGTTGCGGCAGGTTTTCGACCGCGTGAGCGGCCGGTTCGGTTACCGCGGCTTCGACGGTGTGGTCCGTGCCGGCGGTCTGTCCGGCGTGGGGACGCAACAGTTTTTCGACGAATTCGGTGCAGCTGGCGAAACGCCGTTCGGGCGACTTTTCCAGTGCCCGAGCCACGCATGGGCGATCGCTGGCCGGCAGCGGCTTCAGATTCGGGGCGTTGTGAACATGCTGGGTCGCCAGCTGCGCGATCGTCCGTCCGCTGAACGGCCGCGTGCTCGTCAGCAGTTCCTGGTACATCACCGCCAGACTGTACTGGTCACTGTGAAGGCTGGGGCGTCCGTCAAAGACTTCCGGCGGCGCGTAGATCGGTGTCAGCCCGCCGACCATGCTGCATTCGACCTCACCGAGATCTTTCAGCAAACCGAAGTCAGCGACTTTGACCCGTCCGCCCACGATCAGCAGGTTGGCCGGTTTGATGTCCAGATGCTGAAGCTTGTAGAGTTGATGCAGATAATCCAGTGCATCGGCGGCATCCTTCATGTAACCGAGCAACACGTCGCGGGGGATGCCGCAGGAACCACGGCCCTGGTGTTGCTTGAACACGTCCTCCAAGGATCCGTCGGCCAACTCCGTCACGATGACCAATTGGTTTTCGATCAGTTCGAATCGTTCCAACGTCAGAATAAACGGGTGCTGGACACTCTTGATGCGTTCGAGCGACTTCAGTTCCTGCTCGGCGCGTCGTTCATCCTGTTGTCCGAAAACGAACTTGACCGCTTTCTTCAATCCACCTGGGGCGACGGCACGCCAGACTTCGCCGTACCCGCCACGGCCGATCCGTTTTTCCAGCACGTAACCTTCGATCGGCTCGTAACCTGCTTGAATACGTTTCGATTTGACAGTGGTCATCTTCCGTTGCTCTGGTGGACTCAGCTCTGGTGGACTCAGCTCTGGTGGATTCGGGTGGCCGTTACAGGTCGCTGAAGTAGCTGCGGCAAGCGCGTCCCAGGTATTCCGGGCGGATACCCAAGGGCAGTTGCCGGTAGCGGCAAAAGGCTTCGATTTGTTTCAGCAGATCGCGCGGATGGCAACGTCGGGGCTTGCGATCTGTTTTCTGATAGAACGACAACAGGTATTCGGCCGCCTCGGGCGTTTCGGGAAATCCCATTTGCCGGGCAACCGTTTTCATCAGTTGTCGATACTCATCCGGCCCCGGATCGCCGACAAAAATTTTGTAGGGCACGCGACGCAAAAACGCTTCGTCGACCAGGTCGCCCGGATCCAGGTTGGTCGAAAAGATCAGCATCTGTTCGAACGGCATTTGGATTTTCTTGCCCGTGGGAAGGGTCAAGAAATCGCAGCGATTTTCCAGCGGAACGATCCAGCGATTGAGCAATTCTTCCGGTGCGATGCGTTGACGTCCAAAGTCATCGATCAACAAACAGCCGCAGTTGCTCTTCATCTGCAGCGGTGCTTCACAAATGTTGCTACGGGCGTCGTGTCGGACTTCCAAGTTTTCCATCACCAGTTCGCCGCCGACCATCACCGTCGGTCGTTGGATCCGCAACCAGCGGCGGTCCCACTCCTGAGCCTTCAAGATCTTGGCGGCGGTTTCGGGCACCGGTGCGGGACGATGAAAGGCATCGTCTTGAAGTTTGATCAGGTTGCCGTCATCCAGGATCGCGTGCGGGATCCAGATCTCCTGGCCGAGACATTGCGTCAAGCAGCGGGCGATGGTGGTTTTGCCGTTGCCGGGTTCACCGAACAGGAACAGTCCGGTATTGCTGTTGATCGCCGGCCCGATAAAGTCCAGCAAGTCTTGCTGGTAGGAGATCCCCGCAAGCGCTTGACGCAATTGATCTTGCGTGACCGGCTCCAAACCGGCCGACTGGGCTTCGACGCTGAGCACATAATCCGACAGCGGGACGGGCGCGGGGCCGACATAGCTGCACTGTTTCATCTGAACGGCGGCGCGATTCTGCCCCAGTTCGGTCAATGAATAATAGTAGTCGTTAAAAGGCGCCGGACGGACGTGCGCGATCATCTTGCGGGTTCGCATCACATCGAGCAGCGGATCGACCACCTTAAACGGCAAACCGATGAACTCCGACAGGCTGCGTCCGCTCAGCGTGCCGACGCTCAACACCGATTTCAGAATCAGCCCTTCGATAAAGGAGTCACTCAATCCGGTTTCAGAGAGTGATTGGGTCTCGGCAGGCCAAAAGGTATCGTCGGTCAGAAGGCTGCCGAGCAAGCCCGCATCAACGGCATGGGTTTCGTGGATCGCGGCGTTCATACCGAATGAATGGGTTGGGAGTGGGGTGGGTGTCGCAGGATGTCGTCGGGAAGATCGGATCCTGGGGACGCACGACAGACGGCGCAATCACCGGCGGGGCGATCACGGGCAGGTTCTGTCAACGCGATTGCATGAAAACTAGCTCACCAATAGCCGGCGTCACGGCGATTGCGTCCAGGGAGACGCTTCCCAGGCGGGTTTTCCTCCCCGCCCCCGCCGGCACACCAGATCCCTCCACAGAATCCATCCCCCCCAAAGAAATCCACATTCGATTGACGGGGGGGCCAATTCGCGACCTACAGTTTCCCTGACACCGATTCACTCGGGGGGATCTGAGTCCATCGCAGGACTTGCCCATCCCGAACCCATCAATCTGATGCCCCCATCCGCTCGTTACCCAATGACCTCGCTCGACACTTCCGCACTCGATCGACTCTGCCACAGCACGGTGGTTGGGAGTGACGTTTGGTTTTTGTCCGGGGCCCTCGAGCCGCGAGACAATCTGCATCACTTGCCGATCGACGAGCCCGAATTCACGATCGGCAGAAAGCCCGGGTCCTCGCTGAAACTGAATTTCAAAACCGTCAGCGGACGACACGCGATCCTGTCGGCCAAAGATGGGAAATTGCTGCTGACCGATCTGGGCAGCACCAATGGTACCTACGTCAACGGAGAACGAATCCAAGGTCAAGTCACTGTCGATGAAGAAGACTTGATCCATTTTGCCGAAGCCCCCTTTCGAGTCCTGCGGCAATCGCCCACCGGACAGTCTGCCGGGACGATCGCCCGCAACGTCTGCGATGAAGCGTTGGCGCTGGTGCAATTCGATCGAATGATGAGCGAAAAACTCGTGCGACCACACTTTCAGGTGATCGTCGATGTCGACAGCGAAAGCGTCGTCGGGCATGAAATTCTGGGACGCGGCAGTGTGTTCGGGCTCGAGTCGGTCGCCGCCATGTTTCACGCCGCCGGCCAATTGAATCTGGAAGTCGAACTCAGCGAACTGTTGCGTTGGGAAGGCGTTCGCGTCGGGCGAGACCTGCCCGCGCGGCCAAACCTGTTCGTCAACACGCACCCCAAGGAGATGGAGGATGCCGACAAGCTGATCGAATCGCTGGTCCAAGTTCGTCAGATGTCCGGCAACACCGACCTGGTGCTAGAAATCCACGAAGCCAGTGTCACCAATCGCAAGGTCATGCGGGAGTTGTCCGCCGCGGTCAAAGACCTGGAAATCGAATTGGCCTTCGACGACTTCGGGTCCGGCCAAGCACGGCTGGCGGAATTGATCGAAGCACGCCCCGATTACGTGAAATTCGATATCTCGTTGATTCACGCCATCGATCACGCTGATGAGCCACGGCACCGGATGCTCGAAACGCTTGTCCGAATGGTCCGCGATCTGGAAATCAAGGCGCTGGCCGAGGGCATCGAAACGTCGACCGAAGCGGAGGCCTGTCAAAAACTCGGCTTCGACCTGGCGCAGGGCTATTTCTACGGTCGCCCCGCACCGCTGTAGTGCCATCAGCTTTTGCTGTCATTTCTCATCTTTGGCGAACTTATGCCGGTTGTAGCAGATCAACCGTCTAGAACCGCCAACGACAGCTGCCGATCGCCGAAATTACAGGGATCATCGTTGCGACCTGTCCGATCATCACAACGGTGATCGCTCTCTCAACAGGGTGAGCACGTTTGAGATGACGCCCGACCGGACGGCACGGACACGGAAGACCCATGAACCGAACACAGCGGAAACGGATGACGCTTCGCAATCGACCACGCGTTGTGCTGCTCGGCATCGTGCTCTCCGGGGCCGCCTCGACGGTGAACGCCGCAACGCAAGAGAATCCGTATTGCGCCGAGGCCCCGTCCATTGCCGGCCCGTTCATTGCCGGCCCGTTCATTGCCGGCCCGTTCATTGCCGGCCCGACGAACCATCCCACCGCAACCATCCCCTCGGCGGATCCGCCCACTGGAATCGAAAGTGCCGCAATCGAATGCGTCGGAATCGGGCGAGGCGACGTTGCCTTGGTGACACCACCCACCGTCACGGTGCCCCGACGCTTGCCGCCGGTACAATCACGCTCGATTCAGTCGTCACAGGAATCGACGACACCTGCCCTGCCATCGGCACCGCCGCAAACAGCCGCTGAGCAGGTAGTGTCGTCGCCGTGGTTGCAGTCGATCACGGCCGATTCCTGTTTGGTTCGAGCCAGCCGACATCTGGACGATGCGTACCGCGAATATTCCGTCGGGGCATGGTCCTCGGCCGAAGCGTCGGCTTGGAAGGCATTGGAATTGACCGCGACGGGAATCGACGTCGCCGATCGACAGACCACATCGCTGCAGCGTCCCGCAACCGCTGCCAAAGACGTTCGCATCGCCCGCACCGCGATTCGCGAAGCGAGGGATTTCGTCGCATCGGGGGCGGCGGTCGATGATCAATTGATTTCCGCGATCGCGTCGTCGCACCAAACGCCCGCACTGACCGGTGCGGGGTCGATCGGTCTGACGCCGACCCAGTCTGCCGACCGCTATCTGGATTTCGCACGTGTGAAACTGGCGCCGCTTGCCACCCGTCACGTGCAAGCCGCCCAGGCGATGGACTTGATTGCGGCAATCCAGCTCGGCCGCAATGAAACCAAATGGTTACCGGAAGAGACATCGCTTTGTCTCCGCCGTGCGGCACTTCAGGGCCAACCGTCCAACGCCAGTCTGGCGACGCGTTTGGGCATGCAGTTGGCCGACATGGGGCTTGATGCTGAAGCCCAATGGACGCTTCGGCACGCGATGACACTTTCTCCCACACAAGAGATCGCAGCGGCTTTGGACCGCGTGACGGCGCGACAGACCGATCCGGCCGGCGACGTCTCCTTTGACCAACGTGTGGCCGAAGCCGCGACGCCCGCTGCCACACAGACGCGTTTTCCGAAAGTGATTGAACTTTCGCCGACCCAGTTCGCTTCGATCTCACCGGCGGTCAACACGCTGAGGCCCCCTTCGACGGTTGCCGGTCCCTCGTCCCGCGATGACGTCCAGCGTCAGACATCGTCGGCCGAACCGACCGCCCCAGTCTCGACGCAGCCGGAGAGAAAGACGTCTCGATTCATCCCCGCCTCACTGGCCGGGTTCCGGTTGCCGAAACTGAGTTCGAAACCGCAACCGGACGAGCCATCGACGTATGATCCCGATGTGATCGAAGCCAGCGTCGATCAGCGTTATCGTGCTGACGAGTTCGAGGTTTACGATGCGTCGGCGACCGGCCCCGCCCCAGGTCAGCAAGGATCAGCGATCAAACGATTCTTCGGCAAATTTCCAAAATTGTGGTAGCGACGTGTCGCTCGTTGTTCATCCGCGTTCATCCGCACGCGTTTCCGTCGATCACTCCCAACGTCATTTGAGTCCGTGAGATTTGGCATGCCGTCTCCATCACCCATTCGCCTGAATCTCGTATCGACACTGATCGTGACTGGCGCAGTCGCCGCGTGCCTGTTCACTTGCCAGGACGGGTCCGCCCAGACGTCGGTGACAGCGGCACCCCAGCAGTCGGTATCCGCCGCAAGCAGGGTCAACGAAACCGACTGTGGCTGTCGAAACGTCCCCGGTGGATATCCATGCCGGGGCGGATGCCCCAAATGCATGATGGCGGTCGACTGTCAGGACCATTGCGGAGCAGAAGGACGTTGGCGAGACATGTCGCCGATGCCGTTTGATGCCTACGGACCGGGCGGCTACGCCGGTCCATCACGTTACGCGCACCTGGGCGAATACCGTCTGCGCCCCGGCGACGAACTGCAAGTGATCTATCTGATCACCCGACGCCAAGACCAGGGCGACTATCGGCTGGCCCCCGGTGACGAAGTTTTGATCGAGTCGGTGGCCGATCCGGATCTGCAACGTGGAACACTCGAACGTGGATTGGAAATCCAGCCCGATGGAACGATCACCGTTCGTCTGTTGGGTCAAGTCCACGCCGCTGGTCTTTCGATCAGTCAGTTGCGAGAGGTGCTGGAGCAGAAGTACAAGAAACTCTATGACGAACCGTCGATCGATGTCACACCCGTCCGCACCAACCGATTGGCCGATGACATTCGAAACGCCGTCGGCGGACAGAGCGGATTGCAGCAACAAGCACTCGCGGTCACCGTGATGCCCGATGGCAAGATTCGTCTGCCAGGAATCGGCGGGCTGTGTGTTCAAGGCTTCTCGCTTCCCGAATTGAAGAAAGAGATCAACCTGCGTTATCGCGAACTGGTCGTCGGATTGGAAGCCGAACCGATCTTGACACAGCAGGCCAGTCACTTCGTTTACGTGCTCGGCGAAGTCGCGACGCCCAATCGCATTCAATTGGAAGGTCCCACGACGGTGCTCGGCGCGATCGCCCAAGCCGGCGGTCACCTGCCCGGCGGAAACATGCGCCAAGTCGTTGTGCTGCGACGCGCCGAAGATTGGCGTTTGATTTCGACGATGCTGGATTTGCAAGGCGCGGTCTATGGGAAGCGGCCGACACCGGCAGACGAAATCTGGCTGCGTGACAACGACGTGGTGATCGTGCCCCAGCGTCCCATCGTCCGCCTGGACAATTGGATCGAACAGATCTTCACCCGCGGCGTCTATGCGGCGATCCCGCCGTTGAACATCGAAGTGCGATAAACGACTTCTGAAAAAGTGAACGAGCGAAACATCGCCGGCGAAGTGATCGAGTGATGACACGATCGACTCATGCTACCGTTCCTGTTGTGCGTTCTGAGCAGCCACCGGCTGGACGATTTTGCCGTAAAATTCGGGCCGTCGATCAGCAAATCGATCAATGACATGCGTGCCGGGAGTCCGCCGGATGGTTTTATTGCGCGCGATCGACAGATCGGCTTCGGCAAACAGGATCGTTTCTTGGTCATCGTCGCTCTTTGCCAGAACGACGCCATCGGGACCGCAGATCGAACTTCGGCCACAGAACTGGAATCCGTTCTCGCTGCCGACTCGGTTGGCCGCGACGAAATACAAGTGATTCTCCATGCTTCGCGCAGGCGGAACGATACTCGGCGTCCTGATTCCTTCGTTGGGCCAATTGGTGCCCAAGGCGATGATCTCGGCTCCGGCGAGCCCCAGCACACGCATCGGTTCGGGAAACGAAGCGTCATAGCAGATCGCCAATCCGATTCTAGCGTCACCCGATCGAGCGGTTTGAACAACGTGTGTTTGGTAGTCGCGGTCCCCACGATCGACGAAGCGATCGACTCCCAGTGCGGGCAGGTGGATTTTTCGATAACAACCCAGGACACCGTTCCCACCGAGCATTGCGGCGGAGTTGTACAGTTTGTCGCCGGATCGCTCCAGAAACCCGATGGTAACGATTTGTCTCCATTGGCCCGCGGCATCGATCAGCTGCCGAAAGATCGGATCATCCAGCTCAAGTGCCGCGTCGAGTGCCTGCTTACGGGAATCAAACGTGTATCCAGTGAGCATGCATTCGGGGAAGACGATCAGTTCGGCGGCACGTGATTTTCCGCTCCCTGACTCACCGGCGTGGTCAGGGTCGGCCGCTTTTTGCATCCACGCCAGGACTCGCGCTAAATTGGCCGCGGGCTGAGCAAAACTCACATCGGATTGGACACAAGCGATCAACATCGTAAAACAAGCGGAGTAAGAACTGAGAACTCGAAGGGAAAATACGGGACGCACATGAGTGACAACGACTTTGATTTTGACCTGTTTGTCATCGGGACCGGCCCCGGTGGCGAAGGGGCCGCGATGCAGGCTCGCAAGGGCGGGCTGCGGGTCGGCATCGCAGAACGATACCGACAGATCGGCGGCGGGTGCACGCACTGGGGGACGATCCCCAGCAAAGCCTTACGGTACACGATCACCAACACGATGAACGTGTTAAAAAACCCAATCTTCCGCGAACTCGGGATTCACACCACCCCGACGATGGAGCAACTCCGTCGCGGGACCGCCGAGATCATCGCCAAACAGGTGACGATGCGTCAGTCGTTTTACGACCGCAACAGCGTACCGATTTATTTTGGCCATGCGCGATTTGTCGATGACCACACCGTTGAGATCGAGAACGGTGAAACCATTCGCAGCAAGGCGTTCGTGATTTCCACCGGAACTCGCCCCTATCGACCGCCGGAAGTCGATTTCGACCATCCACGGATCTTTGACAGCGATACGATTCTGGATCTCCCTGAAAAACCGGGTTCTATCACCATCTATGGCGCCGGCGTGATCGGCACCGAATATGCCTCGATGTTTCGAAACATCGGCGTCAAGATCAATCTGGTTAACACGCGGGGTAAGCTGCTGGAATTCTTGGACGATGAAATCGTCGACGCGTTGTCGTATCACCTGCGTGACCAAGGTGTCGTGATTCGTCACAATGAAACGTTTGATCGTATCGAAGGCCAGGACGACGGCGTCGTCTTGCACTTGCAAAGCGGCAAACAGATCAAGACCGACGTCTTGCTATGGGCCAACGGACGCACCGGGAACACCGACGATCTGGGGCTGGAGGCGATCGGTTTGGTGCCCAACAAGCGTGGGCAACTGGATGTCGATGAACAATTTCAAACGGCCAGAGAACACATCTATGCCGTCGGTGACGTGATCGGGTATCCCTCGCTGGCCAGTGCCGCCTATACCCAAGGCCGGGCGGCGGGGATGCACGTCCTGGGACGCAAAGACGGCAACCTGCGCGTCAAGGATCTGCCCACCGGAATCTACACCAGTCCCGAAATCAGCTCCGTCGGCCAAACGGAACGAGAATTGACCGAGAAGCGTATTCCGTACGAAGTCGGCCAGAGTCAGTTCAAAAGTCTGGCGCGGGCTCAAATCATGGGCACCACCGTCGGGATGCTCAAGATTCTGTTCCATCGCGAAACCTTGAAGATCCTGGGGGTGCATTGTTTCGGGGCCAACGCGTCGGAGATCGTTCACATCGGGCAGGCGGTGATGGATTCGGAAGACCTGACGTTGGAATACTTTGTCGAAACAACCTTCAATTATCCGACGATGGCCGAAGCCTACCGCGTCGCGGCGCTGAATGGGTACAACCGGCTGTTTTGAAGATTGCCGTGCCGGCATCAACTCCTAGCCCGAGGGCGGCATGAACGCGTACAATGAAGCTGCCGGTCATTCTGTGGTGCCGCCGGCGAACCGAATGACGTCTTCAAATGGACTTCGAATGACCCCAACATCCGATGCTGCGATGACGTCTTCGCCGCGTGCGCGATCCCGCCAGCCGATGCCCCAGAGCGACGATCCAGGCCCGGCGGAGTCGTCCGATTCGGCCACCCGATCACGCTCCGTCGTCGCTTGGCTGTTGATCGGTCTGTTACTCGGTGCCGGATCGTGGTTGATCATCGCCTCCACCGGTGCGTTCCAACGGGGAGCGGTCGCGGTGGAGAGCCCGACGCGAAATCCGATTCCCGATCGCTATGATGCCGAGCGGGCGATGTCGTACTTGCAACAACTGTGTGATCTGGGACCGCGTCCCTCGGGCAGCGCCGCGATGGTGCGTCAACAACGTCTGTTGGAAGCGTTCTTCAGCGAGCGTGGCGGCACGGTGACCCGGCAAGCCTTTGAAACACGCGACCCCCGCGACGGTTCGCCGTTGACGATGGTCAATCTGATCGCGTCCTGGCATCCCGAACGCCCGAAACGGTTTTTGTTTTGCGCCCACTATGACACCCGCCCCTACCCGGACCGCGATCCGAACAATCCACGGGGCGTCTTTGTTGGTGCCAACGACGGCGCCAGCGGCACCGCCGGATTGATGGAACTGGCCAATCAGCTGCATGATCTGCCCAGCGATATCGGCGTCGATTTGGTTCTGTTTGACGGCGAAGAATTCATTTGGCAACGTGATGGCGGTCGTTATTTTCTCGGATCAACTTACTTCGCCGAACAATACCGCAACAATCCTCCCGCGGTGCCCTACGCCGCCGGGGTCTTGTTTGACATGATCGGGGACAAGGAGCTGAAGCTTTATTATGAAGTCAACAGCATCCGATTCGCCAAATCGGTGGCGCGATCGTTTTGGAAAAAAGCGGATCAGCTCGGCGTTCAAGCCTTTGTCATGCGGACGCGGCATGAATTGCGAGACGACCATCTGCCGCTCAACCAGATCGCCAAGATCCCCACGATTGATGTGATCGATTTCGACTATCCGCGGCCGGGAATCGGGGCGCCGTCGTACTGGCACACCGAACAAGACGTGCCCGAGAACTGCAGCGGCGAGTCGATCGCGGCGGTCGTTTGGGTCGCACACCAGTGGCTCGTCTCGTTGAGTTCCACCGCAACCGATCCGACTCGATAGGAGTGTCTGCGATGTTCGCCGGAGGGTTGTTGCTGGGCGTCACGCTGTTGTTTTTCGCGTGTTGGTTGCAGTGGACCGAACACCGCGGTTGGCCCCACGATACCTTCGACGGCGATGAAGACGTCGAATACCGCCGCCGCCGCAAAAAGTCTCGTCTGCGCGTCAACGTGCTGATCGGAATCTGTGGGTTGCTGATCCTGGCGGCAACGTTTGCCGACGTGGGGGTTGTCTTTGTGGCGGCGTGGTCGATCGTGTCGTTGATCCTGATGGTGATCGTGATCCTTGCCGGGCTGGATGCCTTTCGCACCCACCGTCATCATCAAGACAAGGTTCGACGGATGCGAAAACGGGCTTTAGAGGAGTAGTCGCCGTTGGTATCGGACGGTTACGAAGTGGGATAGGCTTCCAGCCTGTCGACCCTGCACATGACAGGCTGGAAGCCTATCCCACTCGGGTTGGGCAACCAATCTACAATCAAAGAATTTATTCGTGACGTTTGTTAACACCGCCTTGTTGTTCGCGCTGGCCGCGGTCGGGATTCCGATCGCGTTGCATCTGATCGCGCGGAAAGAACCCAAGCAGGTGATGTTTCCGTCGGTCCGCCTACTGACGCAACGGTTCGAGACCAACCGCAGCAAGGTCCGGGTGCGACGATGGTGGTTGCTGGCGCTTCGCATCGCCGCCTTCGCCGTGGTCGCATTGGCTCTGGCCCGCCCGGTGATCGCCGGTGCGCTCTCGCTGACCTGGTCGACGATCGGAATCCTGTCGATCGCCGGGATCGCGCTGTTGGCGATGGCATCGGTTGCGGCCGGCAAACCGAATCAAAAAACGCTGGTGCGGTCGTTGCTCGCTGCGGCAGCCCTCGCGTTGATCGTTGCGGTGGGTTGGGGCGGATACACGTTGGCCAGCGGCACCAAGCCGGAGATTGATGACGCGTCGCCGGTCGCCCTGGCCATCGTCGTCGACAATGCACCGCTGGCGGCATGGCGAACGGGCGATGAGACACAACTGAATCGTCTCCGCACGGCCGCCAAGCAGTTGATCCTGGCCGCCAACCGGGAAAGCCGGTTCGCCGTGATCGATCGGTCCAGCGCCCCCGCCGCGTTTTCACTCGACGTGACCGGTGCGCTCTCCAAAACCGATGCCCTGCGTGCACTGGAAGTGGTGCAACCGCTGGAATCGCGGGTGGAAGCAGCGGCCCGATTGTTGCAAACGAGCGAGATTCCGTCGCGACAAGTGGTGATCTTGAGCGGATTGACCGAGTCGAGTTTCGCCAATGAACTCTCGGGGCAGTCGCTGGCCGCACTGCTGGAATCGTCCGGCGTCGGTGTGACGGTCTGGGACATGGGCGGTCCCGTCGGCACCAATCGCACCATCTCGCTGCCAACCCTTTCCGATGTGTCGCCGGCTCCGGAAACCTCGATCACCGTCGCGGCTGTCCTGTCGCTCGAAAGCGCCGCGACTGCCGTTGACGAGGCGGCCGACTCGGAGACGAATCCAGACGACGCGCCCGCAGAGACGAGCGAGACGCCACCGGGTTCACTCAGCGTCACCGCCGAATGCGTGTTATTCCCCAGCAGCCCCGCCCTGCCCGTGGTCCGTGACGGCGACATCGTTCGCCCCCAGGCCAAGCCGGTGGACCGCCTGAGTGTAACGATGCAACCCGGCCGCGACGTCGAACTGCAGATGACGTTGCCGCCGCTGCCGGTCGGGTTGCATCACGGTGCGATCCGATTAGTCGGTGCCGACGCGTTGGCGGTCGATGACGCGAGTTACTTTAGCGTGGCGGTGTTGCCGCCGAGCCGATTGTTGTTGGTCAGCGACCAACCCGAAGAAGCCGAAGAGATTGCCTGGGCCGTCTCGGCGCCGGCGCCGATCGATGACCCGGCATCCCAGTACGCAATCGAACGCATCGGCTACGATGACATTGCCGCCTCGCGGATGACGGACTTTGACGGGGTCATCTTGCTCGACCCGCCCGAGAGCGCGCTCGGCGAGCCCGAACTGATTCGGTATCGTGAACAGGGCGGTTCGGTGTGGGTCGCCGCAGGCGATCGGCTGGGCGAAGAAAACGTCGCGGTCGAAGGTTGGCCGGTGTTTCGGCGACGTTGGCGCGTCCCCGAACCGGGAACGTTCCTGGAAATCTCTGCCGCATCCCATCCCGCCCTGGTCACACTGGCCAATACGCCCGGCGGTGTCCCCTTTCAAGATTTTCGAATTCACCAGTATTGGCAACTCGCCCCCTCGGACAACGCCCAGGTGTTGATGCGATACGCCGGCACGGAACACGCTGCGGTCGTCGAGTGGCGTTTGAAATCCGCCGCTGAGGGTGCGACCCCCGAGAACACATCGGGCTCCGGACGGATCGTCTTGATGACCACACCGATCCCGGCCATCACGCCTCCCTCTTCGTCCTGGAATGAATTGTTTCAAGCCGACGAGTACTGGCCGGCGTTTTCGTTGGTCCGCGATGTCACGCGTTATGTGACCGGCCGCAGTGCCGAAAGCTGGATGACCCGCGTCGGTGCGCCGGTTTCGATTCCGGTTCGTCAACAAGCTCCGATCGAAGTCGACGGCAAACCACGACGATTGCAATGGTTTCCTCCGGTCGGTGCGACTCCGGTTCCGATCAATGTCCCGCAGGGCGAAGACGCCGGCAGCGGTGGGACGTTGCGAATCGTGGTCGGGCAACCCAAACACAGTGGCGTGCATTGGATTCGTGGCGATGAAATCGGTCTGGGTTTCACGGCCAATTTGCCCCGTGAGCAACTGGCGACCGCGCGGGTCGATGCGGCGCGGTTGGAACGTCTGTTCGGTCCCGACCGTCTGCGGCAAATCGATTCGCTCGATGAAATGGAGTGGACCTCCAGCGATGACGCTCGGGTCGTCTCGCTTTGGTCGCCGATCATGCTGTTGGCGTTGTTCGTTTTCATGCTGGAACAAGTGTTGGGTAACCGATTTTATCGCCGCTCGCCGGCGGCAAAGTCCGGCTCGACGAGGCGGAGATCGGCGGCATGACACGATTCACCCTGGAACCGCTGTATGGATCGATCTGGGTTGCACTGGCGGCAATGATCGCCATCGCGGCGGTCATCACGCTGGTCACACCGCCGACGGACGATCCCAGCAAGCGAAAGTGGTTGATCTTGCTGCGATCCCTAGCCGCGATCGTGCTGTTGATCGCCGCGATGCGTCCGACGGTGGTACGAACCGACAATCGCCCCGCAGCGGCGACGCTGGTCGTTGCGGTCGATACCTCACGCAGCATGTCGCTGCCCGACGGGGATGGGACGGATCGATGGACCAGCCAGCTAACGGCGCTAAGACGCTTGTTGTCGGAAGTCGGCACGCTGGATGAAATGCTGGAAGTGCAACTGCTCCGCTATGATTCCCGATCCGAATCGATCGCCCAAGCCAGACAGCGCGATGCGATCGCGCGACTGGCCGATGCCATCGACGCGATGAAACCGGCCGGCGATGAAACGAACCTGGGGTTGGCGATGCAGGGCGCCATCGATGCAGCCGCCGGCAAACCGATGGCGGGCGTCGTCTTGTTCGGTGACGGCACGCAAACGGCGGTCGCGGATTCCGAAAATCAGACGGCGGACCAAAGTACCGCCGCCCGGCGCGGCGCCGAAGTGCTCGATGCGTTGGCGGTTCCGCTGTGGACGGTCCCGATCGGGCCGCCAAGCACCGACGCCTCGGCTCGTGACGTGGCACTGTCCAATCTGCCGGACAGTTTTCAGTTGTTTGCCGGCAATCAATTCGATGTTTCCGTGACGGTCGAGGCCAGTGGGTTGGCGAATCGACAAATCCCCGTAACCGTGTCCTGGATTGATGCCGAGGGAACCAAGACCGAAGCGCGGTCACGCCAGATCGATCCCCGCGGCGCTCGTGAATCCGTCGCGCTGACCATCCCAATGACGGCTCCCGCGCCGGGGCTGTATCGCTTGCAAGTGGAAGCGGCCGCACAAGACGGCGAATGGGTGACCAGCAACAACGCTCAAACGGCCTTTGTCGATGTCCGTGAAGGCGGCGGTCGTATTTTGATCCTAGAAGGCCCAGGGCGGCCGGAGCAAACGTTCCTGCGCCGGTCCCTGCGACGCTTCCCCGATCTGGAACTGGACTACGCCCCCATTCGCGGTGACCGAACCTGGCCGATTTCGATGGACGCCGTCTTGAAACCGGGACGCTACGACATCTTTATCATCGGCGATCTGGACTCCAGTGCCTTGGGCGATGCGCAGCTGAAACAACTTGCCGAGCGGGTCAGCCAAGGCGCCGGCCTGATCACTCTCGGCGGACTGCAGACCTATGGCACCGGCGGCTACGCTGACGGAGCATTGGCCGACGTGCTGCCGATCAAAATGGATCCGTCGCGACGTCGCCAACCGACACGCGGTGTGATGAGCGCGGCGGAACGGGCGGCGCGATCAGCGGCGCAGATTCCCGGACCGATCAATATCGAAGTCGCCCGCCGCCACCCCATCGTTGATCTGGGCGGACGAGACCCCGCGTCGGTTTGGAAGTCGTTGCCCGAACTGTCCGGCGCCAACCGACTGGTGGGCGCCAAGGCCGCCGCCGGGGTGCAAACGTTGCTGGCGACCGACAAGCAACAGCCGCTGTTGGTGATCGGCGGTTACGGCAAGGGACGGGTGGCGTCGTTGGCGATCGATGAAACCTATCGTTGGTGGCGGGCGGGGAAAGCGGAAGCCCATCAACGGTTCTGGCGCCAGCTCATGTTGTGGCTGATGTCGCGCGAAGAATCCAGCGGCGATCGCTTGATCGCAGAACTGGACCTGCGGCGATTCGAATCCGACCGCGGACCGGAGTTTCGTGCCAGGCTGATGCGTGTCGGTGAGACCGCGACCGACGTAACGCTTTCCGCGACGGTGGTCGACGATCAAGGCAACGAAACGGCACTGGATGTGACCGCAACGGCCAGCGGCGAACCGAGGATCCGTGGGACGATTCCCAAATTGGAACCGGGCTTTTACAAGCTTGTCGTTCGGGCCAGTGACGAATCGATCGAGCCCGACGAAGTCGCGTTTCAAGTGACCGAAACCAGTCGTGAACTGGCGAGACCGATGGCCGATCCGGTGTACATGAAACAGTTGGCCGACCTGACCTCCGACCACGGCGGTGCCTCGTTCGATCCGCAACAGATCGATGCGTTGATCGATGCGATTGCCCAAAAACGCCGCAGTGCCGAAACGCCGGTGATCGAAAAGAACCGTTTGGGCGATGGGCCCGCAAGCGGCTGGCTGGTGTTCACCCTGTTCGCCGGAATGTTGTCGGCGGAATGGTTTCTGCGGCGGCGTTGGGGAATGGTCTAGTGCTCTGGCAGCTTTAGATTTTCGAGCCTGCGTTTGTCGAGCGGATCACCAACCGCTTGCGGGTTTCCGGCAACGCAAGCTGGAAGCTTACGCCACTCACAGTCGCTTCGTCGCGACCATCCGTTTGCCGGTACCCCGGAATTGAATTCGGATCGGGGCGGTCAGGTTGTAGTGGTCCGGGCCGAGCAACGTGGCCACGGTCGCGTTGATCACGGGGTTGATGGTGCTGGAATTGAAATCCCAATTGTCGTCGCCGGCACCGATCTCTGCTTCCACGCGGCGTTCCGCCGAGGTCACCACGAAGACGGTGTTGCGTTTCAAGGCAAAGCTGACGGTGCCGTGAATGTAGGCGGCGTCACCGGCAGAAATGCTGCCCGACGTGATGCCATAGTCCCCCCAACCGTACAGATTGGTCGAGATGAATCGATCCCGGTTTCGCACGGTTCCCCGAGCAATCAGGTGCCCCAGCTGGTGCCGGCCCGACGGCAACCGATCGATCGCGCCGATGGCTGACAAGATGGCATCGGCACCGCGTTCAACCACCTGGGGCATGTAACGGGTGTCTCCCATCATCACGCCGTTGTCCAAGAAATGGTTGACCAGCGGGAAATCGAGCGTCGTGATGTTCTCGCCGTAGCCGCTGTTCATCACCGCCGCCTGCGTCATTTCGATCACCACGTTGCCAAAATCGGGAACGTGGTCGTGGTCGTAACCCGATTGATAAGGGCTGACGGGTTGGCCGTATTCGGCAAAGTGATTGATTTCGGCGTACTGCAAATCCGAAAAGTTGGTGCAGCGCCACACTTGGCTTGCACTGTCGTAGGACCAGCTCACGTTGAATTCCCCGTTTAGAATGCGATCGCATGCGTGATCTTTGGTTGTCGTCGCGTCCAGGGATTCGTTGCTGACTCTTTTCAGAATTTGTCGATTGCTGTTTCGAGTGATCGCTTGATGCGGCCTACTCGCCGTGATGCGGATTTCCGTCGATGGGGCAAAACGATGGGGTGGCGATAACGATGATGACGATGCGTCATGGGCAGATCACTCACCGGAGTTCATTTTCTTGTCATCCATTTTCCTGACTCCCTTCCCACCATCTGCCTCTAAACCCCCAGCCTCTCTTTCGCCTCCGCCGCCCAGGGGCTGTCGGGGGCGAGTTGCAGGATGCGTTGCCAATGCTGGAGGGCTTGCAGGTCATCGCCGATGCGATCGAGCGTTTTGGCGAGCGTGTAATGGACGTCGGCGTAGTCGTCGTGCATCGACAGGGCACCGCGTAACGCGGCGACGGCCAATTCCAGTTGACCGAGTTCGGCCAGCACGGCGCCCAAGCTGGCGCGGGCTTCGACGAATTCCGGATCAATTTCAATCGCACTGTAGTAGCGTTCGCGCGCCGCGATCAAAAAGTTCATGCGATAAAGCAGCTCGCCGATCTGGAAACTGACATCGGCACGTGCTCCGTCGCGGGCCAGAATGGTGTGGTACAGATCGATCGCGGTTTCCAGATCGTCCTCGTCTTCGGCTTGATAAGCAGCCAGCAGGATCGGATCGTGTTCGGCGGTACTGACCGCGCGAAGCATCGGCGGTTGGTCGGGCGGTTCAAACGCCAACACCTCCGGCGTCGATACCCCATCACTTTCGAGCGCATCAAAATCGAACCGCATCTGTCCGCCAGGCTCGACCAGTCCATCGCCTTGTCGCAACAGCACGTGCTTTCCCTCGACCAAGATGGAAAGCTGATCGAGTGGACGGCGGATATTGGGAAGCACTTGGACCAGGTCCACCAGTCGACGTTCGATCGCCGCGGGACTCGCGCCGGCGGAGATCCATCCGGCCAGACGCTTCGCGGTCGCCACCTCCGCATAGTCAAAGTAGGGCAGCTTGTGCAACGTCGTCACCGGAGTGATCAGCCCCCTGCGGTGCCACCGCCGGATCACACGGACCGAAACCCCCAACAAGTCCGCCAACATGACCGGCGTGTAAAAACGCTGGGCGGAGCGTCCGACATCGAACAGTCCCAGCCGCTGCCAGAGTTCGGTTTCATGGATGATTTCAAGTTCACCGCGACCGGCGGCATCGATCACGCCGGGCGGCAATAACTCGTCTTGCGAAAGCGGCGGTTGGTCGGCACCGATGACGACCAAGTCAAGCATCATGCGGTCGGCGGGCGGGTCCGACGACTCGTCGCGTTTCTTTCCGCTCCCCGAAGCGGAGGAACGCCGGGGCAGATCGACGACCACCGCTTGGAACGACTGCAGGACGTTGGCCGCTTCACGTCGACTCATGCTGCCAAACCGGCCGACCAAGGCAACGCGTTTGTCGGCGAAACTGGCCGGATCGGTGTCGCCGGTTTTGCCCGGGGACGGTTCAGCGATCAACAACTCCGCGTCCGATTCCCCGTCTTCTCCCTCGCCGGAGAGAGTTTCCTCTGTTTCGGCGGCCTGTGTTTCGGCGGCCTGTGTTTCGGTATCCGTCGCCAGTGTCACGGGGGCCGCCGTCGCGTCGTGCGGCTCGTCCGCGCTCGGCGGTTCGAGCCCGTCCCCGCCGTCGCGCGAGTCATCCCCGGAGAACGAGAGGATGCGCAGGGGGGCCGGATCGTTTGTGTCGGTCGGCTCAGGCAATGGAATAATCGTCGGGAAGGGTGATTTCGTCGGGGGGCTTCGTGGGGGGCGTCACGAGGAGTCGTTTTCCCGCGATTGTTGCGATCGAACCCTGTGTTTCAAGGTGTCATGGCCGGAGATTGGAAGACCGACGGCATCGATTATCGCAGAACGGGCCGCTGGGAGTAGTCGAGTCGGCGGATTCTCTGTAACAATGCACTGAAACGCGAGTCGCTGCGTATCGCGCTAGACGACTCTCTAACCTGACCTGGGTGATCCCCGTGCGGCGGTCAGGTTTCCTTGTCTTCACTCATTGCCCTTTTCTGTGGATGCGGACGTCCATGCTGCATGTCGATTCGCTGACGAAATCCTTTCCCCTCGATGATGGTGTGTTGACCGCCGTCGACGACGTTTCGTTTCGTATTTCGCCGGGAGAGGTTTTCGGTCTGCTGGGCCCCAACGGGGCCGGCAAGACGACCACGATGCGGATGATCTTGGGCTTGCTGGAACCCGATTCGGGCTATGCAGAAGTCGACGGGGTTCGCACGGCGATCGATCCGATGGCCGTTAAAAGCCGTCTCGGTTTCGTCTCGGCCAGCGACGGGGTTTATCCGTGGTTGACGGTCCGTGAGATGCTGCTGTACTTCGCCGATCTGTACGCCGTCGATGCGACGCTGGCCGAACAACGCTGTGAAAGCTTGGCGGACATGATGGATATCAAGCACCTGCTGGATCGGCGTGCCGGTGAACTCAGCACGGGACAGCGGCAACGGGTCACGCTGGTCCGCGGGCTGATTCACGACCCGCCGGTGATGCTGCTCGATGAACCGACGCGCGGGTTGGATGTCGTCGGTGTCCAAACGATTTTTGATTACATCGATATTCTGCGTCGCGGTGGCAAAGCCGTCGTTGTGTGCACGCATCGCTTGGACGAAGCGGAACGGTTGTGTGATCGATTCGGTTTGTTGCACGCCGGCAAACTGAAATACTGTGGCACGCTCAACGAGTTAAAGGAACAGACCGGCCAGGCATCGTTGGTGGACATCTTCGTGGACTTGATCAGGAATTAGCCGAGCGTGTCAAACGACCCCCAAACTCGCAGCGTGACGACGCAACACCGCCCACGCCGGCAGAAGCACCAGCCCGGCAATCGGCTCGTCCGGATGTGTCAAAAGGAACTCCGCGAAACGATGCGTGACCGGCGAACGATCATCACGCTGGTCATGATGCCCCTGCTGGTCTATCCGTTATTGAGCATGGCGCTGAATCGTTTCTTGGTTTCGTCGACGGCGGGAACGTCCGAGCAGACGCCGTACACGATCGGCGTCGAAACCGACGACGAAGGATCGCTGTTGTTGGCTTGGCTGGAAGACCCGATGAGCCAGCCGCCTGCGGCGATCTTGAAAGCCAGCAAGGGGAACCTCGCCACGTTTCGTGTGGTCAACACCACGTCCGTCGGACTCGATCCCAAGCAAGCGCTCCAAGAGAAAAAGATTGACTTGGCCGCCCGTATCGAACTGGGAAATCCGCCGCGATTGCGATTGACGGCGTTCAACGGTGATCCGGCCAGCCAGGGAGCGCAACGCATCTTGACCGAGCGGTTGCATTGGTTGCGATTGGCGCGTGCCGAGGCGCTCGCCGCGTCACAGTTGAGCGACTACACGCCACCGACGGACGTGTCGGTTGAGAACATCGGGGTCGCCGAAAAGCCGTCGATGTTGGGCACGATCGTGCCGCTCGTGTTGGTGCTGATGACGATCACCGGTGCGGTCTACCCGGCGATCGATTTGACGGCCGGCGAGCGGGAACGGGGGACGATGGAATCGCTGATGGCATCGCCGGTGCCACGCTCGTACATCTTGTTCTCAAAATACGTGGCCGTCGTCGTCGTCGCCTTGCTCACCGCGATGGCGAACTTGCTGGCCATGTTCACGACGCTGTGGGCCGGCCGTTTGTTGCCGCTGTTGACCGGCGGTGAAGACGCGTTTCCGTGGCTGGCCGTGCTGCAGATTCTGGGATTGCTGGTGCTCTTCAGTGGCTTCTTTGCGGCCGTGCTGCTGTCGTTGACCAGTTTCGCGCGCTCGTTCAAAGAAGCCCAGGCGTACTTGATTCCCGTGATGCTGCTGTCGTTGACTCCGGGGATGCTGTCGTTGATGCCAGGCGTGACGCTGAACGGTCCGCTGGCGATTGCCCCGTTGATCAATATCGTCCTGCTGGCACGTGAGGTGTTGCAGGGCACGGCGCAAGCCGCTCCGGCGGTGATCACGGTCCTCAGCACCGTCGGTTATGCCGTGGCCGCGATCGCCATCGCATCAAAGCTGTTCGGCAGCGATGCGGTCAGTCGTACCAGCGGGCAGTCCTTCGGCGCGATGTTGAAACGACCGACGCGGTCGACGCCGACGCCGTCACCCCAAGCCGCCGCGATGACGTTGGCGTTGTTGGTCCCCATTTATTATCTGGTCAGCAATGTCCTGATGCGAATCGTTCCCGAGTTGTCGATCACCTGGGTGTTGTTGCTCAACGCGATCGCGCTCGTGTTGACCTTCGGCCTGATCCCGCTTGCCGCGGTCGTGCTGGCACGCTGCAATTTCTCGACCAGTTATCAACTGGCAACGCCGTCACCGCTGACGCTGCTGGGCGTGTTGCTGGTCGGATTGGGAGCGTGGGGATTTGCACACGAATCCTTTGTGCTTGCCAAACAGATGGGTATCGGCGGGCTAGACGTCGATCGGATCGAAAAGACGCGACAAACCGTCGAGGCACTCAAAGTCGCTCCGACATGGTTGCTAGTGGGGACATTGGCGCTGGCACCCGCGGTGATCGAAGAATTGTGCTTCCGCGGTTTCCTGTTCACCGCACTGCGCAAGGTCCTGTCGCCGACTCGAGTGATCGTGACCACGGCCGTCATCTTTGGACTGTTCCACGTCGTGACCGGCAATATGTTGCTGATCGAGCGATTTCTGCCGACGACGCTGCTGGGGCTGATTCTCGGCTGGATCGCCTATCGCACCCAGAGCGTTTGGCCCGGCGTCCTGATGCACTTCACCCACAACGCCCTGCTGAATCTGGCCACAAAGTATCAGGACAAGATCGCGTTTTTGGGCGAAGGATTCGAGAACCAAATGCATCTGCCGGCATCCTGGCTGATCTTGCTGTCGACCACGACGTTGACCGGATTGGCCGTCGTTTGGTTTTCGACTCGCAAGCCGCCGGTCGCCAAGTCGAATTTGGCGACCACCCCCGCCTGAGGCGGATGCAGGGGGGGTGGACGAACGGAGGGCTGGTCAAAAAATGGGCTGGTCAAAAAATTTCAGAATCGGCTTTGGGCTTGTGGTCGATGGCTGAGGTTTGGGCCTCCCATTTTTTGACCCGCCCATTTTTCGACCAGATTCTTTTCCACCCGATATCGTGTAGGATGCCCAGATTAACGCCCGCACGGTTCGAATTCGATTGCATCACGAATGTCCGACGACCATCCCGTCCCCGCAAATGACTCCTCGTACGTCGTTGTCGCTCGCCGTTATCGTCCCCGCAATTTCGAAGAATTGGTGGGTCAGGAGCACGTCGGCCGGGCGCTGACCAATGCGATCGAGACCGGACGGGTCGGTCATGCCTACCTGTTCACGGGGGCTCGTGGGGTCGGCAAAACCAGCACGGCACGAATTTTTGCCAAGGCGCTCAACAATCCCAATGGGCCCAGCGCGACGTTTGACAACGATGACGATGTCGCCCAGGCGATCGATTCGGGCGAAGACATCGACGTCATCGAAATCGACGGAGCCAGCAACCGCGGGATCGACGAAATCCGCTCGCTGCGGGCCAACGTCGGCGTCCGCCCCAGCCGCTCGCGGTACAAAATCTACATCATCGACGAAGTCCACATGCTGACTCAGGCGGCGTTCAACGCGCTGCTGAAAACGCTCGAAGAACCGCCCGAGCATGTGAAGTTTATCTTTTGCACCACCGACCCCGAAAAGATGCCGATTACGGTGTTGAGTCGGTGTCAACGTTTCGATTTTGCGCCGGTCGAGGTTTCCAAAATCGTCAAGCGGCTGCAAGAGATCGTGACCGCGGAAAACGCCGAGGCCGACGAGGCGGCGCTGGAGTTGGTCGCGCGGCGAGCCGCCGGCTCGATGCGGGACAGCCAATCGTTGCTCGAGCAGGTGCTCAGCTTTAGCGATGGGCATTTGACGGCTGATCAAGTTCACTCGATGCTGGGAACCGCCGACGATGAACGGCTGCACAGGCTGGCCCAAGCGATGTGCCAACGTGATGCGGCCGCCGCACTCGCCCAACTCGATGCGGCAATCGATGCCGGTGTCGATGCCGGACGGATCGCTGAACAACTGTTGGGGTACTTTCGCGACCTGATGGCCGTGACCGTCGGCTGCGACGCCACGCTGCAACGCCACACCGCCGCCTCCATGCACGGCGAGCTGAAAAAGTTGGGGGACGCCTGGGGATTGCAAACCGTACTGGCCGTCGTGGCGTTGATCGACCAGACGCTCGTTCGGATTCGGCACAGCGTCTATGGACGGGTGCTGCTGGAGTCGACCGTGATTCAGATCTGCAATTTGCCCGACTTGCAAGCGATCGCGGATCTGGCTGCCGCGGCCGGCAGCGGAAAACCGTTGTCCACTGTCCGCGCGGCACCGCAAAAAAAAAGCTGACGGCTGACCCGTCGCCGCCGGTTGCGGAGGCTCCGGCGACGCAGGCACCTTCCACGGCTGCACCTCCCTCGGTCGCGTCTCCTTCGCCCGCGTCCGCTGCGCCACCGGCTCCCGCTGCGCCACCGGCTCCCGCTGCGCCACCGGCTCCCGCTGCGTCGCCGGCCCCCGCTGCGTCGCCGGCCCCCGCTGCGCCGCCGGCTCCGGTCGCGGCTTCCACGGCCACGGTTTCACCGACGTCATCGCCGACGCCATCGCCGACACCGTCCGCGCCGGAGCCCGCCACGGGTTCCGCCACCACGGGCACCACTCTCAGCGGTCCTACGCCCGAGCGTTCCGACACCGCCGCGTCGGGCTCGCCGCCGTCACCCAAGATGAGACTGTCGGCGTCCAACGTTCAAGAAGTTCTGGCGAAGGCGCTGCAGGGCGTCCAGCCGATGACCGCATCGATCGCCTCGATGGCAGAGGCAAAGCTAGAAGGTGACGCCAAAATCAACTTGGTCTTTCCGGCCGAATCATCGATGTCGATGAAGCGGATGGATTTGCCGGAACACCGCGGGCCGGTTTCCCAGGCGCTCGCCGAAATCGTCGGTCATCCGGTCACCCTTCAACTGGTCGCCGGTGCCGCATCGCCGGGCCGCCCCCAGACGCCCAAACCCGCGCCGAAAGCGACCGCGAAAGAACGCATGGAACGGATGCGAGAAATCGAGTCCCACCCGTGGATCCAAGCCTGCGTGCAAACGTTTCAAGCCGAAATCGTCAAGATCGATCCCAAGCAATGATCGGATGCGTCGTAGGTGGCTGATGCCGATTGTTGTGGTGCGCTGACCCGGCGGGGAAAGTGCTTTGTCCACTTTCAATTTTCGGGTCGCGTCGTTGGAGCGGAAAACGGGGCGGGTACCAATGGGACGGGGATCTGTAACCGGGGATTCAGCAACCGTTGGTGTCTAGCCTTTAGGCGATTCTCGTTCGCCGCGACGCAGCGAACGTGGGCGGCTAAAGCCTGCACACCAACACTCTTGCCCGTTGTGTTGAACGCCCGTCTTACGTTTTCCTTGATGTCATTCGTTCAATCGACGTCCCCTGCGAATGGATCTCCGACACTGCGCCGGCAACCACATTGCGACGACGTGTGTGGATGGTTGATGCAACTGGTGAGGAATGCGTGAACCGATGTTCGTCCGTAAGCTTCGTCCTGGTGTCGCAAAGAAATTTGCAAAATAAATGTTCGGTGAAGCGCTGCGACAACCAATTTGTGTCGGTTCGGCGAGATCCCCTTCGTGTTGATTAAGGGCGCACTGGAGAACATCGTCAAAATTCCCCAACAGCAGAATGGGGGGACGTCACCCCGGCTTGATCTTGCCCCGGATGAATTCGCTTGACACTTTTTGAATCGATGTAGAATCGGGACGTCGATTGGCGGCGACACACTCATGACAGAGCGCACCTTTCGCTGGAGCGAAAACTTGAATTGCCAACGCCCCAATGACGACCGCGCAAGCGTGTTCTCATTGAAGCCGATTACGGAGATCACGCAGCGATTCACACATCGCTGCCGTAAAGCGGAACGACTGATGGATCGTACGATCGACATCGCGGTGAACCCGGCGACAAACCGATCTGATGCGATAGCATTAAAGTGTGTCGACCGATTTGATTCGTGCCAGATGAACTCTTTCTGGCCAACGGACGGCTTCTTTCTTCACCGCCGAACTGCAGCCGTCGCGCCCTGTGTGGTGCATGTCGACCAGCGTGTGGGACGACCGCCGCCTGGCTCTCATGAATGATCCGCTGACCGGCATAGGATTGCCCAGCCGGTCGAAATCCCATCATCGATTGAGCCGTCGAATGGCTCGCAGATAGCCGGATTGTCGCACCGTTGGTGCCCCAAGATTTGAAACGAGATCTCGTGTCGCCACGTCGCGGCGGGATCCTTTGCTTGACTTATCAACTATCGACTAGTGAACAGTTGTAGTGTGTATGGGGTGCATGTCACCCAAGCGGACGAAGTCCAGGTTTAGGAAGTGGGGTAAGCATCTTGCTTGCCTTTCCGAGCGAAGCTCGCCTGCCTATCGATCAATGCAGAACGCAAGCTGGAAGCTCGCGCCACTTCGGCAAGCTGAAGAACGCAAGCTGGAAGCTTACGCCACTTCTGCAATCTACTGATGAACACGCGTCGAAACCTCTGGCTCGTGTTTAGCCGGCTTCTCGCTTCAAGCATGTCCCCTCCCTCCCCGCTGAAACCATGAAACGTTACCAAGACGAAACGCTTGAGGCCGACGACGCCGCGGAGTTGAATATCGATCTGCTCGGCATCGTTCGCCGCCGTTTTCATCTGATCATGTTGGGCATACTGGTCGGTGCAACATGTGCCACGATTTACTTTGTCAAGCAAAAGCCGATTTACGAATCGCAGCTGGCCGTACTGGTCGGCCAGTTGTCCAGTGAAATGGCGAGCACGGGCGTGCGTGGCACGTCCGATGGTGCCGTGACGATGCAAGACGAAATCCTGTCCACGCACATCGAGCTCTTCGGCAGCCCCAAGGTGCTTCAGCAAGCGATCGACCGAGCGAAGTTAAACCGCAGTGTCGGCCAACTGCGAGGCGGGCTATCGATCAGCAAGGGAGGCCAGGGGGCGGGCGCAAGTGCAAGCATCTTGCGAGCGACCTATCGGGATGGCGATCCCGAAGTTGCGGCCAAGGTGCTGCAAGCCATATTTGACTCATATCAGCTTTACATTGACGGCCAGTCACACGACGTGGGAGCCGAAGCGGTCGAATTGATCGCCAAGGCTCAGGACCAAAACGAAGTCGCACTTCAAAAGGCCGACCAAGAGTACCGTGACTTTGTGGCGTCCGTGCCGGCTTTGCTGAACGTCAGCGGCAGCGGCGTAGGAAATCTGGAAGACATCCATCGGACCCGGCTAAAGAGCATCGAGGGCGAGCTTGCCAACGTGCGGACGGCCCTCGCATCGGCCCGTTCGCGACGGCTCGTCATCGCAGACGCCGTCAAGGGTAAGAACCCGGAAGACTTGACCGACGCCGAAGTGATGACGCTGTTGACCGAAGAGGACATTGCTCGGCTGCAGACACTGATCAGCATCGCGAAGGAAAGAAAGGCCGGGGATGATGGTCTCGACATCGCTCGAATCGTGGCGAACACGTCTAGCACATCAAAAGTCAATCGCTTGATGGGGTTGCTCAGTCAGCGACAGGTCATGCGCGCCACCTACGGTGCGGGCCACCCCAGCGTGGTTGCACTGGACACCGAAATCACCAGCATTCAGAGATTCACTCCACAGGATGGTGATGAGCAGTCCAACTCCGCAACGAGCGAGTTTGATGTTCCGCCTGCCGAAATCCTGGCGACCTACTACGCCGTTTTGAAAAGCGACATCAACGGGTTTGCCAGACGTGAATCCGAATTGCTCGCGCTGTCGGAACAGGAATCCAAGTTGGCCAAGGAAGTTGAGTTAAGTTTCCTCAAAGGTACCGCGCTCAAGGCCAACCTGGATCGAGCACAAGCTCGCTACGACGAAGTGTTCAAGCGTCTGCAAGAATTGAATCTCACCAACGACTACTCTGGGTTTTCAACGGACTTGCTGGTCATGCCGGTGCCAGCCAGTCAGCCCGTGTGGCCGTCAACGTCAAAGATCGCCATGATGGGGATGATGGGCGGCATCATGCTGGGGTTGGGGTTGGCGATGCTTGCCGAGTTGGCCGACCGCACGTTCCGAAATCCCGAGGAAGTCGAAAGCGTGGTGGGCGCCCCCATCTTGGCCCACATGCCGATGCTTCGTGAATCAAAACTGCAAAAACAGGCGATCAAAGATTCCGCTATTTCGCCGATGGTCGCCGCGTTCCACGTGCCGCGGGCGACCGACGCGGAAACCTTTCGCGTCGTCCGTACGTCCATTCTGTTTTTGGCGAAGAAACAGTCGAAACAAGTGTTTCTTATGACCAGCCCCAGCCCCTCGGACGGCAAGTCGACGACGATCTCCAACCTGGCTGTCTCGATGGCTCAGGCCGGCAAGCGGGTGTTGCTGGTCGATGCGGACCTGCGACGGCCGATGGTCGCAAAAACCTTTGGCATTGAACGCTCGCCTGGCCTTTCCGACTACCTCAGCAATGTCGTCAGCTTTTCGGAAAGTCTGCACGAATGCGAACAGATCAATCTAACATTGTGCCCGGCCGGTTCACGGACCTCGGCGCCGTCCGAGTTGCTGGAGTCGGAGTCTTTCGGGGAATTCATCGCAGAGGCCCGCCAGTCCTTTGACATGGTCTTTATTGACTCCCCGCCTCTGTTGGCCGTCACCGATCCGGCAATCATCTCACTGCATGTCGACAGCTGTCTGCTGACCGTGCGGATCGAAAAGAACAACCGAACGCTCGTCGAGCGTGCCGCCGAAATCCTTCGCGACCAATGCGTGCCGATCGATGGTGTCATCGTCAACGGTCGTGACTCACGTCGTCGCGGCTATGGATACAGCAGCTACAACTACTACGGAAAAGACCAGTATGGCTACGTCGACGGTTACCGGCGGTACTACGAATCCGACGAAGAAGAGGCTGTGATCTCCAACGGGCGTTCGCGAAAGCGGGTCAATGGAGAAGCGGTCAAAATGAATGGACGCGGTGCCAGCGATCGTTTGATCACGGGCAAGCGTTGATCAGGTGCCTCGTTCTCTCAATTGAATGATGTTTTTTAAGAAACTGGGTCACGGAAGAACATGAACGCGATCAGCACAACAGCAAAGAAACCGTCGGATGCCCGTCCGGTGATGGAGAGCGTGGCTGCGACGCCCCCGTCCGAATCGGGCAGTCGTCTCGATGCTGCGTCGCTGCAGAAGCTCTGCACGTCGACGGCGTTGACCTTGGGCAGGAAGCAGGCGTGGTATGACCTGCGTTCAACCTTGCCGCTATTGATCTCCGACATCCTGGCCAGCGGCGTCGCGGTCACGGCGGCGACGCTGGTTCACCGCTGGAATGGTGGTACGCCGCATCCGGCGTTTAGTTTGAGTGTGATCCTGCTGGTCGTCCTGATGCATCGTATCCACGGATTGTATCCGGCCTGTGGCGCGAGTTACGCGCAAGAGTTTCGCGGGATCATGCGGACTTGTATCGTTGTGACAGTGGGCGTCGCATTCGGGTTGCTGATGAGTTCCAGCGTGGGCGCCTTTCCCTGGCTCTGCTGGGCTACTTTGTCGGTCACCTTGTTCCTTGGTCTGGCCGCGGTGCGTCCGACGGTCAGGAGATTCCTAAGCCAATTTGACTGGTGGACTCAGCCGGTCGCGATCGTCGGCAACGGTAGTGCGAGCAGACAGCTGTTTGATCGGCTGGATCGATCGCGACATGAAGGGTTGCGACCGGCGGGGATCATTTTTGACCCCACGCGACATTGGGACGGATTCCCGGCGACGAATGCACCCGAGCGAAAAACGACGGAGTCCCGAGTACGGGAACAAGCCGATGGTCAGTTCGTTCGGATCGATTCACCCGAGGGGCTGCGGCGATCCAACGGCAGCCCAGTCAGCAACGGCGCACCGGTACGTCGCTCGGAGAGTTGCTGGCTGGGCCCGACGACGGAGTTGGAATCGATCCTTCGTGGAACCGGCGCGTGCCGACTCGCCCTGGCCGAACAGGACGCCGGGCAATGGCAGGACTATCATGCCTTTCACGGCATCCCGCACGTGATGCTGCCGATGGACTTTTCCTACCATCCGACCGAATCGGTGCGGTTGGCCGAGCGGGGATCGGGAATCGAACTGCACTGTTACACGGCACTGACCAGTCCCCATGCCCAGTTGGCCAAACGGCTGATCGACCTTGGCTTGGTGTTGCTGACCCTGCCGTTCTGGCTGCCACTGATGATCGCGATCGGGATCGCTATCAAAATCTTTGATCCGGGCCCCGTGTTCTACTATCAGGATCGTGTCGGCAGGTATCGAAACCCCTTCCGGGCGATCAAGTTTCGCAGCATGGTCTGTGACGCCGATCGCCGGCTGAATGAATATCTGCAAAAGAATCCACCGATGATGAAGGAGTGGAAGCGAACCCACAAATTGCAGAAAGATCCACGGGTGACGAAGATCGGCGAATTCTTGCGAAAGACCAGTCTGGACGAGCTGCCGCAACTGTTCAACGTGCTGGTCGGGGAGATGAGCCTGGTCGGGCCACGACCGATCATCGACAGCGGCGACTACGACCGCGAATACATCCAAGAGTATCCGGAAGTCTTCGAGCTCTATCAAATGGTGCGGCCGGGAATCACCGGGCTGTGGCAAGTCTCCGGCCGAAATTCCACCAGCTACACGCAGCGCGTGTTCATGGACCGCTTCTACCTCCACAACTGGTCGATCAGCCTGGACATCTTCATCCTCTGGCGAACCGTCAAAACCGCCCTGCTCCGAGAAGGAGCGTGTTAATAGTGGGATAGGCTTCCAGCCTGTCAAATCCAGCGCGACACTTCTGCCAACTGTCCATCAAACAACTATGAAAAAAGCACTCATCACCGGAATCACCGGTCAAGACGGATCCTACCTGGCCGAGCTCTTGCTGGAGAAAGGCTATGAGGTTCACGGCATCAAACGTCGAGCGTCCTCATTCAACACGGATCGGATCGATCATATTTATCAATCGCCACACGAAGAGCAACCGCAGTTCAAGTTGCACTACGGTGACCTGACCGACACGTCCAACTTGACGCGGATCATCAACGCGGTGCAGCCCGACGAAGTCTACAACTTGGGTGCCCAGTCACACGTCGCGGTTTCGTTCGAGTCGCCCGAGTACACGGCCGATGTCGACGCGATCGGAACGCTGCGACTGCTCGAAGCGATTCGATTCTTGGGGCTTGAAAAGAAGACACGATTCTACCAGGCCTCCACATCAGAGCTGTTCGGCCTGGTCCAAGAAATCCCACAAAAAGAAACCACGCCGTTTTATCCTCGTTCGCCTTATGCGGCGGCGAAGATGTACGCGTACTGGATCACGGTCAATTACCGCGAGTCGTACGGCATGTATGCCTGCAACGGAATCCTGTTCAATCACGAATCACCGCGGCGGGGCGAGACTTTCGTCACGCGAAAGATCACGCGAGGGATCTCCAACATCGCGCAGGGCCTGGAAGAATGTCTGTACCTGGGCAACATGGACGCCCTGCGAGACTGGGGGCACGCCAAGGACTACGTGCGGATGCAGTGGATGATGCTACAGCAAGAAGAAGCCGACGACTTCGTGATCGCAACGGGTCAGCAGATCAGCGTCCGGGAGTTCGTCAAGATGTCCGCGAACGAGGCCGGCCTGGAGATCGAATTTTCCGGCAACGGTGTCGACGAGATCGCAACGGTCACGCAAGTCACCGACAGCGGAAGAGCTCCGTACGTGAACCCCGGCGACGTGATCGTCCGAGTCGACCCCCGCTACTTCCGCCCGGCGGAAGTCGAAACCCTCCTCGGCGACCCCACCAAAGCGAAACAAAAACTCGGCTGGGAATGCGAGATCACGGTCGAGCAGATGTGCGCCGAAATGGTCGCAAGCGACCTCGAAAACGCCCGCAAGCACGCCCTCCTCAAACTCCACGGCCACACCGTCAGCGTGGCGGTGGAGTAGGCCGTTGGTGCGTTTGGCATTGTAGCACCGCCCGCTGCGGTGAGGATTCATCTCACCACCTTGCTCCGGAAGTCATCAAAACCGCATCGCACGTGGGATGGGCCGTTGCACGCAATGATTCGGCCCCAAACCTCAACAAACGGCGTGATGGTCCCTGGACGCCGGATGATCGGTTGGCTGGATCGACCGGTCGGGATGTGGGGGCCCGTTTCGCGTCTTACGCGTCGCGAATCAATCAACCAAATGACGAACGTTCAAAATAGTATCGGTGCCGCCCGGTTAGCGGGCGCGGGCAAAATCAACAAAGGAGTGGGGGAAACAGCAAGCGTGGATCGGCAATCAGTCTCTCGGTCCGACGTTGAGCATGAAGGAGTCGCTATCGAGTGCTTGAGCGCATCCGGTGCTTCGGCAAGGCAAAGGAACTGGATTCGAGATCGAATCGCTGGAGAAGGATTGGCAAGTGTTCGTCACTGGGTGAGTTTGATTGCCGTCACGGGATCCGCCCAGATCGCCGTGCAAGCGATCGGCTTCGTTTGCGGGATTTTGGTTCTTCGGTTCCTGTCGCTGGAAGAGTACGCTCTTTATACCCTCGTCAATACAATGTTAGGGACGATGACTGTACTGGCGGATGCCGGGGTCTCAGCAGGCGTCATGGCGCAGGGTGGAAAAGTTTGGGGCGATAAGAAAAGGTTGGGGGCCGTGCTCGTCACCGGAATGTCTCTAAGAAAGAGATTCGCCGCCTTTAGTCTGCTCGCTGTTGTTCCTTTTATGTTCTTCTTATTGAACAAAAATGGAGTTTCCTGGATTCCCTCCACGATATTGGTATTGTCGCTTATTCCAGTCTTCTTCACGGCTTTGTCGGGGAGTCTTCTTCAGGTTCCTGCAAAGCTTCACCAAAGTATTACGCCTATTCAGCGGTTGCAGGTATCATCAAACGCGTTGCGGCTCGCAATGACGGGAGCTTCACTGTTCTTTTTCCCTTTTGCCGCGGTCGCAATTCTTGCGACTGGAATTTCGCAAGCCTACCTGAATCGCGGGCTCTGGCGGATCTCAGATGTGCATGCCGACTCATCACAATCAGAGGATCCGCTTGTTCGCTCAGATCTCATTCGTTCCGTCCGAAGGATCTTTCCTTCTTCCCTCTATTATTGTTTTTCGTCTCAAATAACGATCTGGGTTGTTTGCCTGATTGGTACCACAGAGTCGCTTGCCAATGTCGGCGCCTTGTCTCGAATCTCTGTGATTTTCTCAGTCGGTGTCACGCTGTTTGGAACGCTGTTGGTTCCTCGCTTTGCGAGAATGCATGGCGATTCTGGTCAGGTGAGAAAAGCTTTCTGTTGGATTGTCTCTTTGTTCTTGCTGCTGTCGGTTCTGTTCAACGTTGTAGCGTGGTGTTTTCCCGCTCCGTTTTTGCTGATATTAGGTGATCGCTACTCGCAGCTCGATATCTTGCTCCGCTGGTCACTCGCGGGGGCCTCGCTGGGGGCAATGAATATGGTGTTGAGTCAGTTGATGAATGGCCGGGGAGTCATCCCTCGACCGACGGTGCTCGTGCCTCTGTCCTTTATCGTTCAAGTCGGCGGATTGCTCTCCCAGGACCTCCAGACTTTGGAGGGGGTTTTCGCCGCAGGAATCATCTCGAATGGTTCACTCGTGCTGTTTCGATGCGCCTACTTCTTCCTTGCCGAGTCGCGGTCATCGGACATCGTGCGGGAGGCAAGTTCAATATGAGACTCGGGATTGGAGATCTGGACGCGTGATGAGCAAGATGACGACCCTCAAAAAGGTGAAGCGATATGTGCGGGAAAGCTATCTGCTTGGGCATTTTCCTTCCTCGCGTTCAGCACTGTTTTCGAATAGACACAAGTTGGCCTATTTCGGATTCTTGGGTGATGGGAATGTAGGCGACGAGATGGTTTATTGGGCTGCGAAGAAGCTCTTGAGCGACTCGATCCTCATACCACTGAAGAGGCGAATGCCATTGGAGCTAAAGCTCCGATGCCGCAAGCCGGAGGCGTTCTTCGACGGCGTGGTGTTCGGGGGGGGGACACTCATCAATCAATACCCCATGGGAGAGACCGAGAAACGCTTGCTGCAATCGGGGCTGCCAGTTTTTGTTCATGGAACTGGAGTGGTGAACGGGGATTTGCCGCGAGACTGGGAGATGCTTGACGGCAAGATTTATGGAGGCGTCCGAGGCCCGGTTTCGCAGCAGTACATTTCACATCTCGCCGATACGCCCATTGCTGGCGATGCGGTGATGGCATTGGAGTTTAAGCGGTCGCTTGCCAATAGCACGACTCAACCCCGCGTGCTGCTAAACCTAGGGACACACGAGCACAACGAGCATGGGTGCGAAAGAGAGGTAGAAGAATGTGTCATTCGACTAGTAGAGCAAGCTAGCATGCAGGGGTTGGCAGCAGCCTTTGTGCCGTTTCATCACATTGACTGCCGTCGTGCGGAAAAGCTGTCTGCCCGTATTCCGTCGCTCCAGGTCTTGCCCATGCCGAAAACGATGGCGGACCTCAGGGCGTGTTTTGAGGGAGTCGAGTTTGCTTTCGGTGAACGTCTGCACTTCGTCATCACGGCGGCATTGTTTGGCTGTGCGTTTGCGTCCGTCAACTACGCTAGCAAGCACGTCGACTTTCTGCGTTCTGTAGGTCTTGAACACTGTGGGTTCGCTCCCCACGAGATCAATTGCAAACTTGTTGAACGATTAATCAACGAGCGAGGATCGTTCGATGGGCAACGGGCATCGGATCGAGCGAGAGAACTGCGGTGCTTTCAGGAACTTGAGGCTGATCGATTTGGAAGAGCGGTAACGCAACGTGCTCAAGCAATAGGAAGGGGCTCGCGTGCAGTACTCAACTGTATCGGGTAGGGCTATGCAAGTCGTTGGTGGATCGATTCAAGTATGAAGATTTTATTTCTATGCGGAAGCCTTGAGCCCGGTCGCGATGGGGTGGGTGACTACACTCGACGCTTGGCTGCTGAATGTATTCGCCAGGGGCATGAGGCTCGGATTTTGGCCCTTTGTGATCGTGAAGACAGTAACTTTAGCGACTCGGTGTTTGAAGCAGAGACGACTCAATGCGACGAGTCGACTTGCGTACGTTGCACCCGTTGGTCGGCGGGTCGCGACTGGGCGTGGAAATCGGAGCGACTTGTCGAGATTCTACGTCGTGATTGCCCCGACGTGGTTAGTATTCAATTTGTGCCATACGCCTTTAATGCAAGAGGACTGCCGTTTCCGTTCCTTCGGTGTGTCGCAAGATGCAGAGAAGTCAAAGGGATCCACTGGCACATCATGTTCCATGAACTGTGGATTGGGCCGCAGAAACGGAAGCCGCTGTCGAGCCGAATCATTGCTCGGCTACAACGGGCAATGATAGGGCGACTGAAGTTTTGCGATTCCATACATACGCATCTTCCGGTGTACAAAGAATCGTTGGCACGGATTGGGATCGCGGCGAAGCCCCTGCCCCTGTTTAGCAACATTGCATGCACCGCGCCGGTGGCAGAGAGCAAGGCGATTGGTAGGGTCGTAAACATTGGCTTTTTTTCTCAGCAGGAACCGGTCACAGAAGTTCGGGACTGGATCATTGCGTTTGTTAGGGATGCCGAAAAGCAAGGATGCAGTGTTTGCCTCCATCTTGCGGGGAAACTAGAGAGTGCAACGGAGAATTATTGGCGAGAGAACCTCGCTGACAATGCCAGCATCGTTGTACATGGGTGGATGACCCCCGAGGAGATCTCTATTTATCTCAGGTCACTCGATCTTGGGGTGACCACTGTGCCACGGCATGCAATTGGAAAAAGCGGAAGCGTTGCGGCATTTTTTGAGCATGGCATTCCGGTCGCCGCGCCGTTCGTTGCTCATTCACCCACCGGGCTGTTTATCGAAAGTGAACGAGAGATGGTGCTCGATCACTTTGGCGACCTGACAAGACACAGGTGGCGTCCTGAGCAAAAAACAGAGAAGCTTGTGTCAGTATGCACTGACTTCCTCGACTCATTGGATGCTTCTTCAAGTCGGTCCGTTTCCGAGCAGGTCTAGACATGGCAGGTCAAATCTCACGTTCGTACTCCGCTTTTCTGGACGCAATAAGGCTCTATGCGGCTCTATGTGTGTTTTTCGGGCACGCCGAGTTTGGCTGGTTCGGGGAATTGGAGTTTCCGATGTTCATGGACGCGCATGATGCCGTGGTGATGTTTTTCGTTTTGTCAGGCTATGTGATTGCATATTCCCAGCACGTCAACAGGCGAGACTTGGGGAGCTTTGTTGAATCGAGAGTGTCTCGGTTGTATGCAACGGCCATTCCCGCCTTAGCTCTTTCAGTTATCGCGACAATCGCCTTGCCTTGGTTGAGTCAAGAACTGTATGGCGATATTTGGAAGCCATACGACGCCGTCAGGTACATCGTTACACTTGGGTTCATGCAGAGTGTTTGGTTCCGTCATTTGTCACCGTCGATCAACGGGGCGTTTTGGTCGCTGGGTTATGAGTTCGCATACTATATGCTGTTTGCAGTTGCGACGTTAACGCACAAGTGGACCGTTCGGATCGTTGCGACTCTGGTTGTCGCTGCGATTTCAGGACCAGGAATCATGTTACTGCTTCCGGCATGGCTTTTGGGAGTAGGTGCATTTCAGGCGAAAAGGATTCGGTTTGCAAAATCGATTGTCAGCCTCGTTGCGTTGACGTCCACCGCGATCGTCGCTTTCGCCATCTTGTCTGGATGGCGGTTTCCTTTGCGTCCGGGTGTGCCACCGCTCAACTTCTCCAGCAGTTTTGTTTCTGACTGTCTCCTCGCAGTTGGTTTTTCCGGGATGCTGTTCGTTTTCGAAAAATGCTTTTGGTTTGACATCAATAAGACGCTTGCAAAGTGGATTAGAAAAGCAGGAGACCTGACATTTCCAATTTACCTGTTGCATTCGCCAGTTCTGGTTTTGTTTGCAGCCTATGGAGGCGCCACTAGCGTTGTATCTGGGCCGTCCAATGCTGGAGGATTGATGATTGCATTCCTGTGTACTATCGCACTGTCAGTTCTGTCTGAATATTATCGGCCAAGTCTTACTAAGGCGATTAAGTCTCGCTTTGCGTCGGCCCAGAATCTTGTGTTGACCCACATCAAGCCTCGAATTGCGGCGGTGCAAAAACAATGAGTATACGAGCAAGTGAGTGCTGCGTCGTAACCTGTGGAGTGACGCCGGAGCAGTCTGAGTACCTTCCCGAATTGCGCAGGGCGCAGTTCAAAAAATCCGTTGATGCCTTGAATCGGAATTTGGATGATCTCGATTGGCGCGGGGGGCGTGCGTTCAGTATCGAGGAATACCCACGGGATTCACCCAAGCACCACGAGGTGCCGTGGGGGTTCAAACCTTTTGCGATGCGCGATGCGGCGGAACGGGGGTACCGATACCTGCTCTGGGTCGATTCATCGACACGATTCAAACAATCACCAGAAAAACTATTTGAAATAGTCGCAAAAAGACAGGCCCTGTTTTTCAATGAGTTTGACGGATTTAACCCTGTCGGCGAGTTTTCTTCAGATCGGGCATTGGAAATAATGGAGATCGATCGGCAAGTGTCCTTTGAGATTCCGATCATCTGGGCCTCTGTCCTCGGGATCGATTGCCACAGCACTTGCGCGAAGCAGTTCTTGGATAGTTGGGCAGAGCTTGCGGTTCCCGGAGGTGCGTTTTGCGGCCCGAAGTGGAGTGGGGTGCGTGGGTGGCCTGCGACCGCATCAACGGACCCCAGGGTCAAGGGGCATCGTCACGACCAGTCCGTGGCGAGCATTCTCCGCCATAAATTGAACTTGGCGTCGCCGCTGCCTCGCGAGGTTTACGACGTCTACCTTTACTCGGATAAGGCGAAGTTCAGGAGCTACAACGAATCTAATCGTTCGACGACTGCAAGAGTAATCAGTCGGGTTTCACGCCTGTTCCAGCGTCATCCCGCATCCTAACGAGCGCCGCACAAGCGCAGCGAGTGTCCGGCTGAAAATCCTGAACGCGTCGTACGGTTTTAGGATTGAAAATGCGTTGCGTCATGGCTTTGCCTACGGCGCTGCACCCGCAATGAGGCCGCAAGAGATCTGATTGCCAATGGTGAAACGCTGGACGGTTGTTTGGTGATCGCAAAGGCTCTCCAGGCTAACCATGCTAGAAAGTTTTCATGTTCAGCTCTTGGCACGACCGTGCGGGCAAGTCTTCCGTCTTTCATTTTCTCATTCTTCGTCCACAACCCTTGGATACCTTTTCAATTGCCGACAGGATCACATGCGGGGAATGGATGCTGTGGCTTGTGATCATCATGAACAAAGGGGCTGGCAACGATCCAATGGCGAGTTTCTCGACTCGAAGCAAACCGATCTGCTGGGCATTGCAAACGGGGATCCGGGTAGCTCCTGTCTCCCGCCGGCTTTCAAGTGTTTTCGTGAGGCCTGGAGGCGAAACGCTGTGGTTTTGGGTATCACAAGGCGCGACGCACGATTGCGTTTGCTTAGTGCACTGCACCATTTGGTGAACTCACATTGCTTTGGCGCTGGCATTATGTCCTTCGTAATGCCTGCGCCTTGTGGCACTCAGGAGGCACCTAGGAACAACATGATTGCGATTTACAAAGAGCTGAGATAGATGGGATCGAGACGCACGGTGAACGGCATTTGGAGCCTCCTTCGTGGCACGCTGGGGTCATTTCGTGATGATGGTGCAGGTTTGGCGCTGATAGTATTCAGTAAGGACCGACCACTGCAATTGGACGCCCTGCTCAGGTCGATTCGAGATCATCTCCGCGGTGAATTTCAGTTAACAGTGCTGTGGAAAGCTAGCGATAAACAATTCCAACTGGCCTATGATGAAGTCTTCGAAAGCCTGGGGGAGATGGGGATTCGGACAGTCGAAGAGAATGAGTTTCTTGGAGATACGATTGATGCTCTGGAGCATGCACTTGCACCGTCCGCCATGTTCCTTGTCGACGACATCTTGTTTGTCCGTGAATTTCGAACCGAATGGCTCAAGCGATTTCGCTTCATCAACGCGGTTCCAAGCACCCGGCTCGACGATCAGGTGACATATAGTCAACCGCATGAATGTGAATCTCCCGTTCCCCGGCTGAAGTCGTCACGGCGTTCACCCTGGAAGGTCTTTTCTTGGAGGGAAAGCGTCGCGGGTTGGGCGATGCCGTTGGCGCTCGATGGAAATGTGTTTAGCCGACGTGAAGTTATTGGCCTGCTAAAAGGAATTGACTGCAAGAACCCCAATTCGCTTGAAGCAGCGTTTGGACCGTATCGTTTTTGGTTCAAATTCAGAAAGGGTTACTGTTTGACCAGACGCTGCATTCAAAACTTTGCATTGAATCGCGTCCAAACCGAGAACGAGACCTTTCCATGCGGGGAGTATTCAGCGGATGCCTTGTTGGAAAAGTGGAATCAAGGATTCCGTCTCGACATAGAGAAGATGGCCAAAATCAAATCAGACAGTACGCACATTGTCTGCGATCCGGTTTTCGAATCGCGACGTATCGGGTAGCTGGTGATTCTGTATCAACGTGTATTCGCCGTAGCAGGATTTGCGTCCGATTTTGAAGGGAAGCGGCGGGCGTTCCAAACGATTCCAGTTTTAGTTGGCACCCCAAAACAAACAGTTGTGTTAAATTGAAAATCCTTTTTTTGTCGCACCGATTTTATCCCGAGATAGGCGGGATCGAGGTGAATTCTGAGATCCTGGCGGGTGAGTTCTCTCGTGCCGGGCACAGCGTGCGTTTGCTGACGTGGTCGGTCGGAGACGACAAGCCAGATTGGGAATTCGACGTGGTGCGGCAACCGTCACTCTCGGAGCTGATTGCCGCGCACCGATGGTCGGATGTCGTCTATGAGAACAACATCTGCCTTCGGTTGTCATGGCCGGCGGCGTTTTTCCGTAAGAGGTCGGTGATTGCATTGCGGACGTGGTTGTCGGATGATTTAAAACGCAACTCGCTTCGGAAAACGGCGAAATCGATGTGGTTGCGTCGCGCCAATGGCGTCATTGCGGTCAGCGACAGTGTTCGCAAGCGATGTTGGCTTCCGGCTGAGGTTATCGGCAATCCGTACCGGCACGACGTGTTCGTTGAATCTTCAGAAATCGAACGTAACGGAGATTTTGTTTTTCTCGGCCGTCTCGTGTCAGATAAAGGCGTTGACGACGCAATCGCTGCGTTTTACGAGATCAGGAAGACGCCGCAAGGTCGGGCAAGCACTCTTGGCATTATCGGTGACGGACCGGACCGTGAGCGATTGGAGTCAACTGTAAACGAGTTGGGATTGACGGACTCCGTTACGTTCCACGGGGCACTGCAGGGTCGGGAGTTGGTAAGTACGCTTAACCGATTCAAATACATCTGGATTCCTTCGAAATGGGAAGAACCGTTCGGCAACGTCGCCCTCGAAGGCATGGCTTGCGGTTGCATTCCTATCGCATCAGATGGCGGTGGATTGCCGGATGCAGTCGGGGACGCTGGGATCGTTTTTCAGCGAGGCAACTTGGAGTCGATGATTCGAGAGAGCTTGGCGTTGATGCAGGATCGTTCAAGGCAGCAGCATTATCGTGATACGGCGGTGTCGCATCTGGAAAAACATCGCCCCTCGGTCGTTGCCAGCAAGTATCTGAAGACGATCGAAAACAGTGTCCAGTTGGGTTAGAAAGAATTCGTTGGGCGGGAGCGTTCGAGCGCCGGCCTTTCCGCACATGTATCAATGTGATTGACCATGCGATTGCCTGCTGAAGGAGACGATTCTGGAGTTGTCCTGTCGCACCCCACTGGGAACGCCAACTCGCGTGGCGTACTTGGGGGGCTGTTGGCATCCGATCAGTTGGCAGCTTTCCATACCACGATCGCAACCTTTGACCGTGGCATTTGGGCACAACTCGGAAAGACTCGCCTGGGGCGAGACTTCGGGCGTCGCCGATTCGACGAGGCAGCCAAGCCGCGAACCCATCAGCGGCCCAGTCGGGAATTGGCCCGGATGGTCGCCGGGCGATTGGGGCTCGGATTTCTGACGCGACACGAGACAAGCTTATGTAGCGTGGACGCAGTTTATCGCGATCTTGATCGGCACGTTGCCCGCCGCATAGGCCGGAGCCAGTTCCGAGCCGTGTACTCGTATGAAGATGGGGCGCTCAAAACGTTTCGGACCGCAAAGTCGCTAGGGATCAAGTGTCTCTACGACCTGCCGATCGGCTATTGGAAATCGGCTCGCAAATTACTGGAAACCGAACGAGAGCGTTGGCCCGAATGGGAGTCGACCATGCCGGGTTTCCGGGACTCGGACGAGAAACTTGCTTGCAAGGACGGGGAACTGCAGCTCGCCGATCGGATTTATGTCGCGAGCCGATTTACAAAACAAACGTTGAGCGAATTTGATGGCCCTTTGGCCCCTGTTGAAGTGATTCCGTATGGCTTTCCTGATCCGGGACCGGAGCGGAGCTTCGAAGACATTCATCACCGTCCGTTGAAACTGCTGTTTGTGGGCGGATTGTCCCAGCGGAAAGGAATCGCAGATGTGTTTGCGATTGCTGACCAACTCGGCGACGCGGTGGACTTAACCGTCGTTGGACGCAGTGCGGTGCAAAGTTGCAACGTCTTGAACGACGCGTTGGGGCGCCATCGATGGATTCCGAGTTTGCCACACGATGACGTGCTGCGGCTCATGCGAGAAAACGACGTGCTCTTGTTCCCCTCCTTATTCGAGGGATTCGGCTTGGTCATTACCGAGGCCATGTCGCAGGGGACGCCGGTCATCACGACGGATCGAACTGCAGGTCCGGATGTAATCACGTCAGGTGAGGATGGCTGGATCATCCCCGCGGGCAACACGCCTGCGTTACGATCCGCCGTCGAGAATATCCTCGATGATCCTGACCAGATCGCGAGGATCAGCGAGAATGGACGTCAGACGGCGATGCGTCGGCCCTGGGAGACCTATGGGAAGACCCTGGCGGTTTCGATCAAAACGTATCTGGAAACACAAGTCGATGGCCGATAACCACAGTCAGCCAATCGGTTTGGAATTTAGGGACCGAGAGCCCCGCTGCGCTGCATCATGCGAGACAGAGATTCTCCCCGCAGCCGCGAAGCGGTCCCGCCGCCGCGTCCATCCAGCAACTTCGCATCGAGCTTCCGGCAGGCGAAAAACAAAGCGTGGCATGAAAACAAGTCCAGACCAGCTGATCCGCTGGGGAATCTGGTCCTACTTTCTTCTCGTGATTTTCGAGGGGGCACTTCGTAAATGGGTGCTGCCAGGCTTGGCCACGCCGCTGCTGGTGGTGCGAGATCCGATTGCCGTGGTGACTCTTTATGTCGCCGCCAGCCGTGGACGGCTGCCAATGAACGCTTACGTTATCTCGGCGATCGTCATTGGTTGTTTGGGATTCCTGACCGCGATCACGATCGGGCATCAGAATGCGTTTGTGGCCGCGTTTGGCACGAGGATACTGGTCCTGCACCTACCGATGGCTTTTGTGATTGGGTACGTTCTGTCGAGGGAAGAACTGTTACGAATCGGCTGGGTAATCGTCTTGCTTGCTATCCCTATGGCGGTTCTGATGGCGATGCAGTTCTTCAGCCAGCAAACGGCGTGGGTCAACCGTGGCATTGGCGGCGACATGGAGGGGGCCGGGTTTGACGGTGCGATGGGATTCATGCGGCCACCGGGAACATTCTCGTTTACCAACGGGCTCACAACATTCTTCAGCCTAGCTGGTGTGTGGATCGCCTATTTTTGGCTGACGCCTGGAAAGTGCAATCGCTTGATCTTGCTGCTTGCGACTGCGGGCTTGGCTCTTGCAATTCCATTATCAATTAGCCGGGCTTTGTTTTTTCAGACCGTCCTCACCGGGTTTTTCGCACTATTGGTGGTGATGCGGAAACCAGAGTATTTACCAAGGGTGTTCGGATCAGGGCTGGCGATCGTCGTGGCGCTTGCGGCGATCTCCTGGACGCCCATTTTTAAAACGGGTGTGACGGTTTTAGCAACGCGGTTCGAAAACGCCTCGAGGAGCGAAGGTGGATTAGAGGGGACATTCATCGACCGATTCCTGGGCGGCTCGACTGAAGCGGTCGTTGGAGCCGCCGATCTGCCACTCTTTGGCCAGGGAATCGGACTTGGAACAAACGTGGGGGCGAAGTTCACAACCGGTGAGAGACAAATTCTTGTCGCTGAAGGCGAATGGGGGCGGGAGGTCGGAGAGTTGGGGCCGCTACTGGGGTTACCGTTAGTTTTTCTCCGCGTCGTGATGACGGTGCAGTTAATGTGCCTCGGATACAAAAAACTGATCGGCGGCGACCCGTTGGCATGGATCCTGCTCGCCGTCGGATTCCTTTTGATTGCCCAGGGCGGATGGGCGCAGCCCACTGGACTCGGGTTCTACACGTTAACCACCGGGTCTGTCATCGCGGCTGTCCGAACGACCCAGCGAAGCCCAGGCGTTTCGCGCAGTCCAGGCCGCGTTTTAACCAAGCCAAGGCATTCCATTGCATATTGATCATTACCAAGTTCAGAGAGCGGAAGACGGTTGTGTCGTGCTCAAGTTCCATCCATGAAGATCGTTTTTTTCACTCACCCCGAACGGTTGTCGTCGGCAAGCATGCCACGATTTGCTCGAATGCTTGGGCAGGGCATGTCGGTGCAAGGCCATGACATTGAGTACTGGACTTCACCGCATTTTGCGGGGAGGGTAGCCGTGCCGCACGCCGGCGGTCGTAAGTGGCTGGGCTATGTGGATCAGTTTCTCCTCTACCCGTCGATGCTGGCTCGCCGCGTCCGGCAAGAACCGACTGCGACCCTTTTTGTGATAACCGATCACGCACTCGGTCCATGGGTGCCAAGGATTGCCAAGCGTGCCCACGTGATCCATTGTCATGATTTTTTGGCACAGCGTTCAGCATTTGGCGAGGTGCCGGAGAACCCGACCCGTTGGACCGGTCAACGCTATCAGGCGTTGATTCGTCGTGGCTATCGGCGCGGTCAGAACTTCATTTCCGTTTCTCACCGCACACGCGATGATCTGCATCGGTTCCTCGGCCGCCAGCCGAGCATGTCGGAGGTCGTGCACAATGGTCTCAACGGAAACTTCCGAGTCCTACCGGTCGACGAATCCCAGCGTACCCTTGAAGGCCACCTGACGTCGGCCGATACGTCCGGCTTTCTGCTCCATGTGGGTGGAAATCAGTGGTACAAAAATCGCCGTGGTGTGATCGATCTGTATCGGGCTTGGTGTCAGCGCACAACATCTACGCCGCCAATGCCATTGTGGATGGTCGGATGTGAACCTGGAGAAACGCTGCGGCGTTCGGCCGATTCGATGCCGCGTGGCGGTCAAGTGCGATTCATGGTTGGGCTGAGCGACGATCAGGTTCGGGCCGCGTACAACCTCGCGGCATTGTTTCTGTTTCCAAGCTTGGATGAGGGGTTTGGTTGGCCGATCGCAGAATCGATGGCTTGCGGGACACCGGTGCTCACGACGGACGCTCCACCGATGACCGAAGTCGGCGGACAGGCCGCGGCGTACCTTCGGCGTCGTCAACCCGCAGATGTCAATTGGGCAGATGATGGGGGAAGGATCATTGAGGAACTGATCAGTGAATCGCGCGAGGATCGTGAAAACCGACAGCAACGGTGTCTCGACCAAGCCGCCAACTTTACAGCGGCGAACGCGTTAGATGCATACGAGGCGATTTATCGACGCGTGTTAGCATCGCAGTCCATCAATCCTAGAGTGACAAGATGAGAGTTCTTCAAATCGTTTCATCGATGAACCCCGACACGGGAGGCGTATGCGAGGGGATCCGAAATACGCTCCCCGCGATGGAAACGCTCGATTGCAACACCGATGTTGTTTGCCTTGACGCTGACGGCGAAACATACGGGATGGTCGATTCGTTTCGTGTATTTCGTCTCGGAGCGGGACGTGGGCCATGGTCCTATTGCAAGAATCTGAATCGCTGGCTTCATGATTCGCTTGCAGACTATGACGCGGCAGTTGTCAACGGCTTGTGGCTTTACCACTCATTCGCCCTGACTCGCGTCGTCCGCCGTCTCAAGCAATTGGGAGAGGTGAAGGTGCCGAAGGTGTTTGTCATGCCACACGGGATGCTCGACCCCTGGTTTCAACGCGATCCCTCAAGACGGTTAAAAGCATATCGCAACTGGCTGTACTGGAAGTCGATTGAGCACCGCACCGTTTCGCAAGCCGACGGGATTCTGTTTACTTGCAAAAAAGAACTGGAATTGGCCCGAGAACCGTTTCGCCCCTATCGGCCCAAACGCGAACTGAACGTCGGTTATGGGGTTTCCCAACCGCCGGCATTCGTCGACTCCATGAAGACGGCGTTTCGAACCGCTTGTCCGGAGTTGGATGGCCGTCCCTATTTGTTATTCCTCAGTCGGATTCACCCTAAGAAGGGTGTCGATCTGTTGTTGCGCGCCTATGCCGACGTGGCAAGACGTCAGAAAAGTACGGACGCTCTGCCGGCACTCGTCGTCGCCGGACCAACCGATTCGGCGTATGCGACTGAAATGGTCCGACTCGCCGAAGAGCTTCATTTGTCGGGGGACGAGTCGGTCAACCGGAGCGACTCGCAGCCGAGAGTCTTTTTCCCTGGAATGCTTCGAGGCGATGCGAAATGGGGCGCGTTCTACGGATGCGAGGCATTCGTGCTTCCCAGTCATCAAGAAAACTTTGGAATCGCCGTCGTTGAAGCTCTCGCCTGCGGCAAGCCGGTCTTGATTTCAAACCAAGTGAATATCTGGGACGAAATTCAGGATTGTCAGGCTTGTCTCGTCGAAGACGATACACAAGCCGGAACAGACCGACTGATCGATCGATGGCTGCAACTTCCTGCCGATGCACGATGTGAAATGGGGCGGGCAGCGCTGCGATGCTATCGCGAGAATTATCAACCTGAAACCGTCGCGGCGCGGTTTGTCTCGGCTTTGTCGGGGGTGTAGTTCATTGGAATCTGTATCACTTCTTGACGCCTCCCAAACGAAGCCGTCCGAAGGTGGAGCAAGCTTTTCGCTCGCCAGTCGATTGACTCGGCTGGTTTGGAATCTGACGTGGACGGTGCTGGCGTCGTGGACGCCCGCTCCGTTACACCGATACCGGGTCGCGATTCTGCGTTTATTCGGCGGCCGCGTGGACTGGACGGCGCATGTTTACGGCAGTGCAAAGATTTGGTTGCCGGCAAACCTAACGATGGGAGCCCACAGTTGCTTGGGGCCACGCGTCAATTGCTATTGCATGGACCAGATCACCTTGGCCGACCGTGCGATCGTTTCCCAAGATTCGACACTCTGTGCCGGTTCGCATGACATCTCCGATGCCGACTTTCAATTGATCACACGCCCCATTGCGATCGGCGAGCGGGCCTGGGTGGCTGCGGAGGTTTTTGTCGGCCCTGGAGTGACCGTCGGACGGGGCGCTGTTTTGGGAGCCCGAGCGGTCCTTTTCAAGAATGCGATCGAGAATGGCATTTATGTAGGTAACCCGGCAAAACTGGTGAAGGAACGACCCTGGCGACAGGAGGCGACACAACATGCCCCAGCTTGACCTGACAATCGTCATCCCGACCAAGAACGATGCGGAACGACTGTCGGGGTGTCTGCAGGCGATCGGAAAGGAGTTCGCGTCCGAAGTTGTCGTTGTGGATTCCGGCAGCGAGGATGACACGGCGGAGGTCGTTGCGCGATTTGATGCGACGCTCGTGCAGTTTCATTGGAACGGCAAGTTCCCCAAGAAGCGCAACTGGTTTCTACGCAATCACACGCCCAAAACCCGCTGGGTGCTGTTCTTGGACTCGGATGAAATCCTCACGGATGATTTCAAGCGAGAGCTTGCCAAGACGCTGCCGGAATCAAAGGCATTTGGGTATTGGATGAACTACTCGATCTACTTCATGGGGCAGGAACTAAAGCACGGGTATCCGCTGAAGAAACTGGCGCTGTTTCGTGTCGGGGCCGGTGAGTACGAGCGGATCGATGAATCGCGATGGAGTCACCTGGACATGGAGATTCATGAGCATCCGATCATTGAAGGTGAAGTGGGAAAGATCGAAAGCAAGATCGATCACCGTGACTTTCGCGATGTGTCCCATTACATCGCCAAGCACAATGAGTACTCCTCGTGGGAGGCACGGCGGTTCCTGCAGATGCAGTCGCTCGGCGAGACAACGATGCCGCTGACGCTGAAACAGAAGATCAAGTATCGGTTGATCGAGTCGCCGTTTGCGGGCATTGTCTATTTCTTGGGCGCCTACTTCATGATGGGCGGCTTCTTGGATGGGAAACGGGGACTCGCGTTTGCCCTGTTGAAAATGGGCTACTTCACGCAGGTGTATTGCAAGATTCAGGAACTTCGGGCGGAAACACGAAAATCGACCCAGACCGAGGTGGCACAGTCGTTGCTCGCTGATGCTGCGGTGGCGCATGAGCCGCAGGGGTGATTGAGGGGGCAAAACGATGGGGGCAAGACGATCAATGGCAGAATGATGGATGGCAGGCAACTTGTCGGATTCTCTCATTGTTTTGCCCCCATCGTCTTGCCTTTTCCTGTCGGCAATCTTTTTCGGCACCCGTTCGACGATTCTTTAAGCCCGACGTTTCGAAAGATCATGCGAGTGATGTCTGTCCATCGCGTCGGTCTTCCAACAAGGTTGATCTCGTTTCCATGAAAATTTTGCTACATGGTCTGAACTACGCTCCCGAAGAAATCGGGATCGGGAAGTACTCGGGGGAGATGGTTCGCGAGCTGGCCGAACGAGGGCATGAGGTCGTCGTTGTCACCACGCCTCCATATTACCCGCAGTGGAAGATCTTGGATGGATATCGCGCAGGTCTCTATTCGCGAGAAGTGACCGAATCGGCCGATGGCGGTGGGCGTGTCGAAGTGATTCGTTGTCCGCTTTATGTGCCGGGCAAGGTGACAGGGTTGAAGCGGATTGTGCACCTTGCTTCGTTCGGATTGTCGAGTATTCCGGTGGTGCTTTGGAAGGCGTTGCGGTTTCGACCGGATGTGGTCATGACGGTCGAGCCGGCCGCGTTTTGCATGCCGACGACCTGGTTGGCCGCGCGGCTCTGTGGCGCGAAAGTCTGGCTGCACGTTCAGGACTTTGAGGTCGATGCCGCGTTCGAGTTGGGGATTCTGAAACAACCGTTGTTGAAGAAGATCGTCTTGGCGATGGAGGCGTTCCTAATGCGACGTTTTGATCGTGTTTCGAGCATCTCGCCCAATATGCTGTTGAAACTCGTTCAGAAAGGCGTTGCCGAAGAACGTGTGGTTGCGTTGCCCAACTGGGTCGACTGCGAAGTCATGAAACCGATCCCGGCCGGGCCTGAGTTGCGGACCAAGTTTGACATTCCGCCGGATCGATGCGTGGCGTTGTACGCGGGGAACATCGGCGCAAAACAGGGACTGGAAATCGTTGTCGAAGTCGCCCGCCGATCCGCCGATCGTGTCGATTTACACTTTGTCATCTGCGGCCGAGGCGCGGCTTATGAGTCGTTGCTGGAATCTTCGAGAGGTTTGTCGAACGTGCAATTCCTGCCGCCACAACCGATGGAAAGCTTCAACGAATTGATGAATTGCGCGGACATTCACCTGCTGCCGCAACGTGCCGATGCGGCCGATTTGGTGATGCCGTCGAAACTGACCGGCATGCTTGCAACGGGACGCCCCATCGTCGCTTGTGCTTCGATCGGAACCCAAATTGCCGATGTCGTCGCCGGACACGGAATGGTCGTGCCGCCGGCGGACTCGGACGCGTTTTGTGACTCGATTGTCAGTTTGGCCGGCGACCGCAGCCTGCGGGAAACACTGGGCGCCGCGGCGCGGCAATATGCGATCAAGCATTTGGGCCGGCGATCGATTCTCGCGCAGTGGATTCGCGATTTGAAAGACGTTTGCGCGATCGATGATCGACGTGTCACTGTCGACAGTGTCGGTTCAACTGGTTCTGCGATTCGTGGCGACACCGCTTGCACGCAGGCCGTCCGGTTTGATGCGGCTGAATCGATGGGAACCCCGACGATCGAAGGGCAATCCCGGGAGGGATTCATCACGGAAGCTCACCCTACGGCAGGACGTTGAACAATGGACACGACGGATCAACTCAATATCGCTGCAGAAGAACGGCAACAAGACAATGTGCATCCTTGGCGGCTTCGTCTGGTTGTCGGTTGGCTGGCGATGACACTGTCGATTGCCGCGTATGCGATTTTAAAACCCGGTACGACGGCGGCCGATCTGGCGCTCTTGCCGAACCCGATCATTGCCTGGTTGGACGCGAATTTCAACTTTCGAACCTTTGTGATGGCGCTCGGCGTGTGTCTGGTCCCGGCGTGCTTGCTGGTGTCGGAGGTATCGGATCGGCGGCGACGCATGTTGTTTGCCGCGGTCGTGACCGTGTTGGTCGGATTGGAGTTCATGCAGTTGTGGATCCCGACACGCGGATTCAGCTGGCCCGATGTGGGGTACACGTTTGCAGGCGTCGGTGCGGCGGAGTGTTTTGTGCTGCTGGCCCGTTGGATCGGTGCGCCGTCCGTTCCCGCAGCGGACCAGAGTTGTTCGGTTTAGTGATTTAGTATTTTGCTGTCGTAATGATTGACTGATGAAAGTTTTGGTTACTTCCGTCTGCTTTGTGCTGGTCGTGGCGCAATTGGGCTACCTGTCTCTCGTTGGATTGGACGGCGAGTTGGACCATAGCAAACTTCCTGATTGGATGACGCCCGAAGCTAAAGCGGTCAGCGATGCTGCAGCGGATGCCAACGAATCCACGGTCGACGCACCCGATCGTGATGACACGGCGCAGGATCAGGGCGATCCGCTTCCGGGGCCGATGCCGGCCGAACGAGTTGAAACGCTCGGGCGGGCAACTGCGGTGCGGATTTTGGACGCGAACCAACAATTTGTCGGCAGCGGAATAGTCGTTGCAAAACGCGAGGGATCATTCGATGTTGTCACGGCGTACCACGTGATTGAAAAGCCGGGGCGATACGGGGTCGAATCGTTTCGGACGTCATCTGCTGTGGGCACGACATTACGTCATGCGCCCTCCGCCGTGAAAATCCTTCGTTCGGATCCGGACGTCGATTTGGCTTACCTTCGCGTTTCGGCGTTGATCCAACCGGCTGAATGTGTTTCCGTGACTTCCGCGGCGTTGGTGGAATCGATCCTGAGCGAAGCGTGGATCATCGATTGCACAGGCTCAGGTGCGCCGGTTGTTTCCAAAATTGACAACGTGACACGACAGACCGCGCGGCGCAGTCAAGACGGTGTTGGCGTGTCCTATTGGCGTCTCGACCAAGAGTCATCCCCTGGCATGTCCGGTAGCGCTCTGCTGGATGCTGCGGGGCGGTTGATCGGAGTGGCGAGTGGGAACAGCGACGGCAGTGCTTACTATTGCGAAGTGGACGCGTTGCATGAATTCGTCGATCGTGGACGTGTTCAGAATGACGCTCCGCTGGGCGGAGACGCTGATGTCCCTGATGCGGTTGATTGACATCGGTACGTGTGTGGCGACGTCCAATGGCCGTCACGGTGAGCGTCAACTATTGAATATTCATCGACAGCGTGTCAACCGTTGCACGGGCTCGCGAGGGAGCGCTGGGACCGACCGCGCGACTGTCCACCAAGAGTCCATTGAAGAAGCCGATCTGTAGCGGTAGCGCAATGCCCATTGTTGAAAGCTACCGCGTGGCGACATTCCCTAGCGCTCATGAATTTAATCTTCATCTGCGTTGCACTTGTTGGATCGAAAAGTGGACCTTTAATGGGTCGGACCAACCAAGCGCCTTGGCGGGTTTGATGACGCGTGTTTCGGAGTTCAACTTCCGAGGCAGTAGCGTGCGACGACGGGCTTTCCAGATATTCACAAACACTCGACGCGGTCGAGTCAAACTTGCAGTGTTCTTTCCAGAGTAGATCAAAAGGTGCTTTATGAAATATTCATCTAGAAAGTTTCGTTTCCTGACGCTCGCGACGGTGATCGTCGTGAGTTCGTGGGTGACGACATCGGACGTGAAAGCGGGTGTTGTTTTTAATCAGATTGCGCCCCCTCCGGTGACTCATGCTGGAGGCACTGTGGGGCTTTCGCAATTAGACACGAGTGTCCCGCCCAGCGCTGACCCTGCGGATCAGCGTCAGGACTTCAACACGTATTACGACAACTTTTCTTTTTCGAACGATTTAACTGTCACATCGTTCAGTTGGTTGGGTGGTTACGCGTTTAATAATGTCTCTGGGGAAACGATCTATGCTGCGGACAAGTTTCAGATCAGCATTTTCGCCGACGACTCCAACCAACCAGCGTTGGCGCCCTTGTACACGTTTGACGTGGGGATGGCATCCGAGACCCTGCTTCAGCCGGGATACTATACCTACTCCGCCGATGTCACGCCTTTCTTAGTGATGGGCGGAGAGACTTACTGGTTTTCAGTGGCTGCCGCACTGCCCTACGAGGATACCGGCGCGGGTGGCGGAAATTTGTGGGGCATCGCCTTTTCCGATTCTCCGACCGGGGATGGTCTCGCCATCGAACGACAAGCGGATTTGGTGGGTGATCCATTTACGACAAATACACACCCTATCGACCTCTCGTTCAGCGTGACGGCGGTTCCCGAGCCGAACAGTCTGCTGGCATTTGCGGCGATCGGCTTGGTCACAGGACTGTGTCGTCGGCGGCGGCGAATCTGAACGGCGAAAGGTGGCCGACGAGAATACGTTTTCTGTGTCGTCTATCTTGCCCAAAAATGTCTGTAGCTCTAAAGTTAGATCGATTCATCACCCGAGGAATTCAAGTATGAACAAGCTGAAAATAGGAACGTGTGTCGGACTCTGTGTTTTGCTGATCGGCAGCGCGGCTGCCGTTGCGATGGCACCGGTGCCGGCCACGGAAACGTTGGACCTGGCCGAGACCGTCTCCCCGAGCGAAAATCCCAGCGACGTCGCCGAAGCGGAATTGCTGCAAGATTGGGAATTCACGGCACGCCGAACGCGATGCGGCATCTTCACACCCGGCGGATTCTGATTCTTCTGGGAAGAGTTCCGTCAATTTCTTAGCATTCTGGTTCGCGGGCGGCGAACCGTCTTGCCTTGCGAACTCGAAATCGAGTTCGCAACTTTCAAATCAAAGATCTCGGATTTGAGATTTGTCTCGGTAGCGGAGCGGCCTGGAGCGCGCTGGTGTCGAGGCTGCAGCCGATCTTGGGCTGGGAACATTGGGCCGGGATCGCCTGGGAGGACTGCCCAGCTTCGTCCGATTGATCGGACGATCGGACTCATGGTCAGCTTTCGTGGTGTTCACATTGGGCATCGCTTCTCTTGGTTCGACGCGTAGCGCGAGCAGCGTTCGACTCGATTTCGTGTGCGGAGACTCGTGCACGGTGATCGGTCTACGACCTCGTGAGAGGCGGCTAAAGCCTGGACACCAACGAATGGGCGGGAAATTCAGTTCAGTGAATGCGTCGGCGCGTATCGGCGAGTCGTCTCAAGCCGTCATCGAGGCGTTGCTGCTGGGGATGGTGTTGTGTTCACCTTGGCCCTTCGGGTCCGCAGGTGCAAGCGCCGAGTTCTTTTTGTTCTGTGGCCTCGCGTGCGCGTTGCTGGTGTTCTCCGTCTGGCTGATGTTCGGGGCCAGACCTGGATGGAAGGCTGGATGGTCGGGGCGACTGATCTTGGTCGGGATGCTGGGTCTGGCGACCGTCGCCGGACTGCACTTGATCCCGCTTCCTGATTGGGCCGTCGATCAACTCGCCCCAGGCGTCTCGATCTGGACGGCGGACCATGGTTCGGCGGCCTCTCTCGCTGGTCAGCGCAGCATCACGACGGATGCTGCATCACCTTGGTTCGCGGGCTCCAAGCTCGGGCTCAATGCGGGCGGAAGTTTTCAGTTTCTGATCCGATGCCTTGCGGCAGCTTGCCTGTTCGGCATGGTGTGCTGCTTTCAGTCGCCCGAACGGCGTTTGCGGCGTCTTAGCATCACGGCCGTCATCGTTGCTGCGGCGCTGGCGGTCTTTGGGATCGCTCAGCATTTCGGATCCCATGACGGGCTGGCCTACTGGACGTACGAGATCCCGGGTGGATTGGGGTTTGGTCCGTTCGTCAATCGCAACCATTTCCCATTCTTCATGAATCTGGGGTTGGGCCTGACTCTGGGGTTGTTGATGGAACGGTTGGAGAAGATGGGACGGCATTGGCATCGGCTTCTGCTCGCCGACGGCATCGCGACGTGGCTGTTGGTCGCGTTAATCTTCATTATCGCCAGCCTGATCGTCTGCGTCTCGCGTGGCGGTGTGTTGTCGGCGGTCGTCGCGATCACCGTGGTGCTGTTGTTGCGACTGAGCGTCGGCGGAGTCAAGCGTTGGCTGGTTTTGGGCGTTGCCGTCGCGGCGGCCACCACGCTGCTGTTGCTTTGGATCGGATTCGATTTCTATGAATCCCGTCTGAACATGCTCGCCGACTCCGATCGCTACTCCAGCGACGGACGATGGATTCTGTGGAAGGCGGCATTGTCTAGCGTTCTTGAGTTTCCCTTGTTCGGATCCGGTGGCGAAACGTATCGCTACTGGGAAACGATTCAGATGACCGGGGATCCGCAGTGGACCAGCGAAACGAACAAGTCCATCCGGGCTGACAATGAGTTTCTGGATGTCTTGAACGAGTACGGCATCGTGGGCCTGCTCTGGCTCGTGTTGATTGCCGCTGTCGTCGTGTACCAGATTGCCACCGGGGCGTGTCGCAGTGCGTTGTCGGCAGGCGCGTGCATCGGATTGTTGGCCGTGCTGGCACATAGCTTGGTTGACTTCGGATTGCGTGTTCCGGCTACGGGGATGCTCGCGGTGATCATCACCGCACTGCTATGTTCTCAACGCGTCGGTTCAAGAGAGCGTCGACGGCAATCGCAGCGTGCGGAAGTCCAACCGATGGCGGCGTTTGACAACGCTTTTGCGCGTTTGGGATTGACCATCACCGCCTTGACTCTGATCGCATACACCTTCTTTGCCCTCCACACCAAGCGTCGCTACCATTTGTCAGAACGCTTTTTGATTGCCGCGGTCGAACGGATGGACCAATCGATGCCCAAGCAGTCACTGGAGAACATGGTCAGTGCGGCCAAGTTGACTCCCGAAGACATCACCACACATTTGCAAGTCGCGAAAGCGAGCCAAATCGCGATGGAGCGGTTGGATTCGCCGGCGGCGCACATGTTGTTGGTCGATCTGATCAATGAACACAGCATCATCGCGATGAAACTGTGTCCGCTTGCCTGGGAGCCTAGTGTTTGGCTGGCCAACTACGGGCGTCACCAAAAGAATAACCAGGAGCGTCTGGATGACCTGCGCTGGGCCAGGACGCTTCACCCCGGTGATCCGAACCTCGCGTTCCTGACGGGCCAACTGGCATTGAACGAATCGGGGCTGTCCGAAGCCGTCGAACACTGGAACGAATCCCTGACCTATTCGGCGAAGTACTTACACGATGTGCTAAGCCTGGTTGATACGAAGTTGGGCCCCGACGAGATCATTGAACGGCTGTTGCCCGCAGACCCGGTAGTCACGTTAGCCGCGGCGTTGTATTTCGATCGCAAACAGGATTCCGGTGCTCGTGACCAATGTGCCGAGCGAACACTTCAGCTACTGGCGACGCCATCGGCGACCAAACGACGTCTCGATGAGGGAACGCTTTATGAGATGCAATCCAGGTGCTACGGAATGCTGGGAAAGCCGGAAGAGTCGATCCACTCGTTGCGTCTGGCGCTGAATCATGGGCCAACCAAGGTGGCTTGGCGAATCCAATTGGCGCGACGGCTGATGGAGTCACGACAACTGGACGCGGCGATTCGGGAGGTCCGAATCGTGCTGACCTTGGACCCGAATGCCAGGGAAGGGCTGGAACTGCAGAAACAGCTCTCCGTGCTTCGCGCGTCGAGCAATCCGTCACGCTGATTCAGAAAACCCTCCCCCTTTCGATCGGCGGCGGCTCTGCCGCCGCCGATCGAAAGGGGGAGGGCGAGGATTTGGCTTTTCTTTCCTGGGGTGGTGGTCGCTCCGCTGCGCTCGCTCCCTGACCCCAGGCTATGTTGTGGATGCCCTTCGGGCAAATTTTGCGGAACGGTTTCCGCCTCGCGTGACGAACTGAGGCGGAGCCTCGGAACGAGTTGCAAACCTCGCCAAACGCCGGGGGGAAATGCATTGCAGCGTTTCCCGAACGGAGTCATGCAACGAGCATTCTCATTCCCGCTCTCGGGATCGCTCGTTGTCAGGGCGCCAGGTGCTGATTGATCAAGCGGATCATCGCGTCGGGGGATTCGATGGCTCCGACGGTTGTCGCTTTGGGGAACAGGAACTTGGGGATCGTTCCCGCACCGGCTTTTTGATACAGCGTGACGTGCTGCTTGATGAAGTCGGCGGGCAAGGTGCTGCGCAAATGCTGGTCAAGTTTGTCGCCGTCGACGGTCGCCTTTGCCTTCGCCATCGCTTGTGCGTAGCCGGGCTTGGCATCGAACAGGTAATTGTGAAAACCGTCGAATTGGCTTCGGTCGGTCAGCCAAACGGCGATCGCCAGCTTGGAAAGCTCACAGGATTCGCGATGGCTGGCATGGGTCGAACGAATGGTCGGGTTGCACTTGCCGTCTAAAGGCACGGGCAGCGTGACCACCGCGAGACGATCACCGTACTGCTTTCTGACCTGTTCAATGGTCTCGTGCGTTCGCTGGCAGTGCGGACAGGTGTAATCAAACATCTCCACCAGAACCAGCTGCGCATCGGGCTTGCCCAGCAACGGCCAACTGGCGGGGGCCAGTTTCATTCCGTTGAGAATGCTGACGGTGCGGGGTTGGCTGGCCGGTTCGGTGACCTGGAGCGTCAACAGTGACGCCGGATGGACCAGCATCGCGACGACGGACTCGAACTCACGTCCGAGCTGGTTGGCCAGCTGATTTGAATCCGCATCCAACGATGCGACCGGTGATTCAAACAGCATCTCTTCTTGCGGCTCGATCGGTGACGTCACGGACGTCCTAACCTGAGCCGGAGCCGCGTCGGGGTATTCAATCACCTCGAACGTTTCCGGTTCCGCATTCATGCTTTGCAACGCGATCAATCCGATCAAGGAGAGTCCGGCAAACCCTGCCGACCACTTCAGCCCAGCCGAGGTGATCGGGCGATTCCACAGGAACGTCGCGGCGAGAACGATCCCGCAGCTGTGGGCGACCAAGCAGTAGGGGCAGAGGTGATTGAGCGAAAACACTTGCAGCCCGATGAACCAGATCGCCGCCAATCCAGCGGTCAGCGACGCAGCGCCCAGGACAGCCCAACGCGCTCGCGCGACGGTCTCCGACGCCGGATTCCAAAGCAATAGCGAGATGACGGTGGCGTACAGCGTCAATGCGGGAACACTGACCGGCAGGGACAAGACCGTCGACCACCGGCTGTGCAGCACGTGTTCACAATTGAAGAGGCTGCCTCCGTCGCAACCGGCGACGGGGGATGCGGTGAAGGACGACCACGCCAGATAGCCGCTGGTCCCCAGGGCCACGACGCTGGCGATCAGCATCACCCACCACGGGCGCGAGTGCGCGTGGAGCTGAAGGGGTCGGTTGACCGTCTCCCTGCCCGCCGCACGGTGACGCAACACGCGTCGCTTTTCGTGGCGAAGAGGAAGATAGGCGGGGTGAAGATTGCCGGCGGACATCGCGAAGCTCCGAATCAAGCGGTCGTTACATGGTGCGGGAGAGAAGGTGTGCATTAACCTCCGCTAAGCCCTGTGCAGAATTTGTGCCAACGTTAAAAAACTTAAAAAACTCTAGAGAAAAACCACACTCAGGGGACGGATTGGCATCAAAGGCCCCACGCTGGTTCCTTCGCCGCCAATGATCGCTCCCTCCCGAACGGGCGACTCCCGTAGCGTACGAATCTCTTGCGGAAAAATCCTTGCTTCTGCGGATAGTCCTTTTCCACCGGTTGGTGTATCGCTTGCCCGTTTCTTGCTGGCCAGACTGACCACCAAGTGACGGGCACCAGTCGGTCGGAGGGGGCGGTCGGGTTGCCGGGGTGGGGCGACTGGAGGGCTGACGCGTTTTGATCGTTTGGATCAGTCAAGCGATTTGGGAAACGCACTCCGAAATTTCCATAGTCTTGGCCGTCGACGTCACCGTCACCGTCGTAGTCCAACTGGGAATTGAAATTCGGATTCAGCGAATTTTGCAGAAACGTCAATCCAAAGCGTCCATAGTCCTGACCGTCGACGTCTCGGTCGCCGTCGGTATCGCCGAAGAGTCGGAAGAAGTCGTCGGTCGCCTCTGAACCCGTGTAGAAATAGTCTTCGGACATTGAGATTCCGCCCTGTCCGATTCCGCCCTGGCCAATGACGTGGCCGGCGAGAATCCGCAGTTCATATTTGCCGTCGACCAAGGACGTTGTCGAGGCCCCGGTCCCCTGGCGTGGCAACGTGGATGCTCCCGCGAAGGTCAGAATTGCCGACGTCTGGTTCCCATTATCGAGCGGGAGCACGTTGATTTGTCCCACTTGCGTCTGGGTTGACGTGTTTGTGAGGACGAACGCGTTAGCCAGTTCGGCGTGCTCGACTAATTGATCGAAGTTCACTGTGACCTCGGTGACGAGGCTGCGCGAGGCTGATTGGCCAACTTGGATCAAGTCGACCTTCGGCGGGTGAGCGTAGAGGGCGTCGGAATGCCATGCCAGCGCATACGTTTCTCCAGGGCCGGAGTTGGCGACGTCACGGCGGAGCACTTGTAGTTCGTATCGCCCCGGTTGCAGATTGGTCAGGTGCAGGTGTTCGACATTATCGACCGTGCTTTCAGATCGCGCGACCGGTACCGAATCCCGTAACAGAACGAGATCAAGGTTATCCTGTGCGTCGTTGGGGTCGACGTAAAAATTGTCGCTCGAATCGATACGCGCATTTGAATTGACATCGTTCCAGAACGTATGCCGATCCCAGGTCAGCGTGACATCGATTTCGCCACCCACCGTGGCGCTGCCGAGATCGTAGGTTACGATTCCGCCCCCGGAGTTGACCGTACCGCGTAGTTCGCCAAAGTCGTATCCGATCGCTGCGACCTGGCCCGGAGGTTGTTGGCCGGAAGAATACATGTCGTAAACGCGTGACAGGTTGAGCACTCCAGTGCCTTGCTGGTTATCCAATGGTTGCGTGATGGAATTGCTCCAGGGTGAACCGTTCGCGTCGAGCGTTTTGATTCCGGAATTCATCACGATTGCTTTGATCAGCCGATGATCGGTGGTCAATTGATTTCGTTTTCCGTAGTCGAGCATCTGGGCGACGGCGCCGGTGACGAACGGGGTGGCGAAACTGGTGCCGCCAAATCCCCCACCGGCAAGGCGTCCGTCGCGCCAGTCGGCCCGTGTGGAGACGACATCGACGGCGGCATTGCCGAGCATGTCTGGCTTGCTGCGTCCATCGAGAGTCGGACCGTAATCCTGTTGACTCCACGCCCGGTCAAGGGTTTCTCGGAGCCCGCCAATGGTGATGACGTTTCGAGACGATCCGGGAGCAGTCGGCCGAGAGTGATTGGCCAACTGGTTGACCGCCGGCACAGCGACGATATCCCGTCCGTAGCTGAGATAGTCGACGAGCAGATTGGTTTTGGAGGTTTCGCCCCGATAGGAATCGGTTGCCGAACCCGCCCACCACGACCAACTCATGTTGATCACTTCGGCGCCGTGCTCGACCAGAAACCCCGCCGCGTCGAAGACGTCTTGAACATTCAATCCGGGAACCTGTGCGCGGTTGATGAATTCTGCGGTGACAAACCGCGCATCTGGGGCCAGGCCCGTGACGTCGCCATCGTTGTCACCTCGCGCCAGCACGATTCCCATCACTGCCGTCGCATGATTCGCATTGACCGGACTGGTCCCTGGGCCGTCGGTATTCTGCGATGAAGCGACCAAACGCTGCCGGCCCAAAGAATCCACTCCGGTGAACCAGGGGTGATTAAAATCGAAAGCGTCGTCCATCGTCCCCACAATGACGTCGGTGCCGTCGCCGAGCAGGCTACGGCCCTGTTCTGCATCCACCAACGACCATTCGTGCGTGATGTCGCCACCGACCGAAAAGTTGACCGTGATCGAATTATCAGCTTCGTTCGATTCATCCACCGTGCCGTCGATATCCAGAGCCACCGTGATGCTGTAGGTCCCCGCCTTGTGTATCACCCAAGTTCCCCAAACGTGGTACCACGTCGTCCGACCGCCCAGACCGGATCCCCAGGTGATCGGCGGGGCAACATGCTGCGGATTGTTGTTCACCGTGCGGCCGATGGAATAGGCGCCGGTAAGCGGATTGTCGTACGTAACTCCACGCGGACAAAAAAAGGTTCACCGGCTTGCGGCACAATCACGTTGTTGTTTCCGTCGACGGGGTACGCCGCAGTCGGAAAAAGATTGGCCGTTGAAGCATTTTTCGGGTCAAAAGACGCGTCGGACATCACTTCAGCGGCGCCAGAGAATGACAAAGCGGAGCTGACCAACGGGGGGCCGGTGGTGACGAAAGGGCCGCCGAATCCCGTTCCTCCAAGATCATCGGGGTGCCAGTTGCCCCCGCTATCGGCGGCGAGCAGGCAACGGGGCTCAAGCTGCTCGAAGAGTTTTCGTCTGCACCGTTGGCGTTGCGTATATCGAGGCATTTGCCGAGGAACGGATCTTCGTTTTCGAAAGACGGGAATTGCCATGGGTGAAAATCCGTGAAAACGTAGACGGTGAATGGGCAGGTGGCGTGTCGGGACTCGCAAGACAAACGGCCATCGAGGGCGATCGGCACTCCTCTCACCACACCAGACAAGATCCGCGGTCCGGTCAGGCGCTCAGGCGGAGGAATTTCGCTGAGGTGATCGGGAATGAAACCAATATAGCTCCATCGGATTTCAACTGTGCCGCGGTGCTACAACACAAGTGCGGGGCGCGAGAGCCGACACCATCAACCGCTTGGCTTGGAGCGGTCGTCTTGAAGCGATTCACGCAGCCCGCCATCCCAAGCAAAACCCGCGCGGTCGGTTCCGGGATGGCCGACGGTGCGTCGGTGTAGGTGACGCCGGTCATGGTCTCGTCGATTCCCGAGTCGGTATCGAAGGCGTCGAAGGAGAGGGCCGCTGCGCTCTTCACAGTACCGGCTGGGGGTGGTCAAAAGATTTGTTGGTCAATAAATGGGAGCCGTGCACGGCGATTGATCCGCGTCAGACATTTTTTGACCAACCCATTTTTTGACCAACAATCGGGTCCTGACGTGCAAACGGTGGCGCATCATCTGTCATGATGCACCGGTGTTCGCCCTGGAACTCAATGCTCTTGATCCTAAATGTCGATGATACCGCTCAACCCGTCTGCCCATTCAATGCCATCTCCGCCACAACTCGTCCGCTGGGGAGGGGTCGTCTGTATTGCGTTTGCGATGTTCCAGCCCGGGCGCATTGCGATCGCTCAGTCGGCCACTCCGGTCGTCATGAACGCGGAAATGGCCGAGTCGTGGACGACGCTGGTTCTGAAGGGTGTCGATACGGAGTTTCCCAACAAGCTGTCATTGGTTTATCTGAACAAGGATCAGATCAAAGCACCGCGTGAGCATTTTCCGGCCTTCTACGGTTGCTACGACTGGCACAGCAGCGTGCATGGGCATTGGGTGCTGGTTCGGTTGCTGAAAGACTATCCCGGTATGCAATCGGCACCTCGAATACGCGAGGTGCTGTCGCGGCACCTGTCGGATGAGAATCTGAAGCAAGAGGCTGCGTTCTTTGCCCGGGACGAGCAGAAGACGTTCGAGCGGATGTATGGTTGGTCGTGGTTGTTTCGCCTGGTGATCGAACTCGACGGCTGGGACGATGCGGATGCGAAACGATGGCGAGACAATCTGCGTCCGCTGGAAGAGGTCTTGGCGCGACGCGTGAGAGACTATCTGCCGAAGTTGACGTTTCCGATTCGAACCGGCCAGCACACCGACACGGGATTCGCATTGGGACAGATCTTGGATTATGCCCGTGCGATGGCACAACCTGAATTGCAGGATTTGGTGATCGATCGTGCGAAAGCGTACTTTGCGACTGACCTCGATTACCCCGTGCACTACGAACCTTCAGGACATGATTTCTTCTCGTCGTGTTGGAACGAAGCCGATTTGATGCGGCGAGTGTTATCGGAACAAGCGTTCGAGGACTGGCTGGCCCAGTTCGTGCCTGAGCTGGCGACGCAATTGACCGACGGCACGATCGCGCCGGTCGAGGTCAGCGATGTGACGGATCCCAAGATCGTTCACCTGGCGGGACTGAATCTCAATCGCGCCTGGTGCCTGCGGTCGGTTGCGTCGGCACTTCGGGACGGCCATCCACTGAAGAGCGTTTTGAATGAGAACGCGGAGTCGCATCTTGCGTCGGGACTGGCGTACATCAACAGTGGTCACTACGAGGGCGATCACTGGTTGGCGACGTTCGGCTTGTATGCGATCGCGGGCGTCGGGGTCGTCGATGGGCGGCAGTGAAATGACGGCAGCGAACCCGCCAGTCCGGTTGCGGCTCGGACCGGGATTGCTGGTCACTGCGGCGTTCATCGGACCGGGCACCGTCGTCACGGCCAGTCGGGCGGGCGCCCAGTTCGGATGCGACTTGCTTTGGACGATTCTGTTCGCAAGCTTCGGGACGATCGTGCTGCAATCGCTCGCGGCCCGATTGGGAATCACCAGCGGAGCGGGTTTGGGAGAATCGATTCGGCAATCACTTTCACAGTCGCGGTTGCTGCGTCCGGCGATCGTTCTGGTGATCGCGGCGATCGGTGTGGGGAACGCGGCGTATCAGACGGGAAATCTGACGGGGGCTGCGGCGGGCATCACTTCGGTGACTCACGGAGACGCCGTCGCTTGGTTGGCCGTTCTGATCGGATTGACGTCGGGAGTGATTTGGCTGGGGCGTTATAAGGTTCTGCACCGCGTCTTGGTCGCGTGGGTGATCCTTTTGAGTGTTTCGTTCCTGGTCGCCGGAGTGATCTCCATGCCGCCTGCGACGCAGATCTTGAGAGGCGTTTTTCTACCGCGGCTCAACGCGGAGAACTTGACGATGGTGATCGCTCTGATCGGGACCACGATCGTTCCCTACAACTTGTTTCTGCACGCCAGCGGCGCCGCGGCCACTTGGCGAGGTGCTGATCCCGATCAGGCGATGACCCAATCGGATTGGGACACCGGCTTATCGGTCGCACTGGGCGGATTGGTCACCGCTTCGATTTTGGTGACCGCAAGCACGGCTTTTCACCAGACCGGAACGCCTTGGACATCGATCGATCAAATCGCCCAGCAGCTCGAGCCTGCCCTGGGGCGAAGTGGCGGTATTGCGTTCGCGCTGGGTTTGTTTGCAGCCGGGCTGACCAGCGCGGTCACGGCGCCGATCGCGACCGCGTATGCGATCTGCGGTTCGCTAGAGTGGCAGGCGGATCCATCGAGTCGACGCTTTCGGGCGATCGCACTCGGCGTGGTGTTTGTCGGCGGGCTGGTTGCAATTTGGTTTGGCAAGAGTCCCGCACTGACGATCCAATTTGCACAGGTCGCCAACGGGTTGCTGTTACCGATCGTCGCCTGTTTCCTGTTGTGGGTTGTGGCCAGGCAAGGGAGAGCGACGGGAGAAACTGCAGGGCGGGGGCGACAAGGTCTGGCGTTGTTCGTGGTGATCGGCGTCGCGTTGCTGGGCCTTTGGCGAATCGTCGGCGTGTTTCGGTAAACGCGACCGTGGTATAGTTTGCGGTTGACTCGAACTTCCAAATCCAACGCGATCACGTTGGATGCGACGCGTTAGCGAGGGGCGCCGCGTGGCCCCTCGCTGACGCGTTTGGTGTGCACATACCCGCCTGCACCCCATCGTTGGACCGGGCGAGATGGGATCAGTCAGACCGGCGGTTGCTGCGCAAAAACGGCCCTGAGCATCCGTTGTGAGCATCGCCGGATCGTCCGGCGCCGAAAGCAATGCTCGTGGGCTCTGTTCGCAAGCAACGTCCCAGTTGTGATCTGAAACCGCGCGCCGCATCGCGTGGATCGCATCGGATAACTGTTCCTGGTGGTTGCCAACCTGGTGTTGAACGGTGTAGTTCAAATCGGCGCAACACCCCACGGCACAACACAATGCAACGCGCAGACACCAACGTTGTATCGGCGCGAGATGCGTTTTAGTCTTGCTCCAATCGCATCGAAATGGGGAATGGCAGAATGATAATATGCCCACTCTTGATTAGTGAACACAATCAATGCCACTTGTGGCCATGATTGAAAACCCAGAGTGTGTGAAAGCTATTACTTGGGTCCATAAAGTAACAAAAGCTGCACTTTGCGCGAAACATTTCGGTCTCTGTCGCGGTTCATTTCTCAACATGGCTGATGGCAAACCCATCGATGGGCCAGCCAATCGGTCACCCGCCTTGAAGCAATGCGTTCACCCACCTAATAGGCATTAAAACTTCTCTGCTATAGGGAAGTTGTTCGAAATCTATTTACGTTCAGTGATTGATTTTCAATTGGTTGGATGCGATTGGATCTAGAACGAATCACGTTGAGCGTGCGGCTTTACATCGGCGTCATCACTTCCTTGTTTGTTTCATTGGAGCACGAAATGGTTCGAACCCGCTCAGCATGTCGTTCTGCTGGTTTTACACTCGTTGAATTATTGGTGGTCATCGCGATCATCGGGATCTTAGTGGGGCTTCTCTTGCCCGCGGTCCAAGCCGCCCGAGAGGCCGCACGACGCATGAGTTGCAGCAACAACTTCAAGCAACTCGGTTTGGCAGTTCACAATTACCATTCTGCATTCAAACAGTTGCCTCCGTACGGCGGCGGCACGGGGAAAGGACTAGAGACGCCGCCGGCATGGTGGCGCGGAAGCAACACCGCCAATCGTAAAAGCCTCAGCATCTGGGTCCCGCTGACGCCTTACTTTGAACAACAAGGTTTGTGGGATCACATCTCCAATCGCAGCATCCAAACGGTGACCGGTGCCGCACCGCCCGGACCGCTCAATTACTGGCCGGCGATGGGACCGAGTCCCAAGTCGTATGCGACGGATCCGGGATACATTCCCTGGCAGTCGGAGATCCCGACATTGCGTTGTCCGAGCGACGGGGGAACGGGATTGCCGGGACGTGGCCGTGTCAACTATGGCGCTTGTTTGGGAGAGTCGCCCAAGAACCAGATCATCTCCCACTTTGACACCGCTCAAATGGTGCCCACGACCAATCCCGGCAATGCGCGTAATGCCAACTCGCTGCACCGCGGCATGTTTGCTCCGTACACAAAGTTCGCGTTCCGTGATGTGAAAGATGGCTTATCCAACACGATTGCGTGTGGAGAAATTGTTACCGATCAAGGCGATAAAGCGGTCAACGGGTCGATCTCGTGGGATGATACTGGTGGGGACGATGATCACTTCTTTAATCCGATGCACTGTGTCGATTCCAATGAAATTGATCCGGATCGACCTCGGTTCTGGTGTGATAGCCAAAGCACGGGTGGATGCACTCCGCCGATCAGGGTTGTGATTGGTGAAACCAATGGCCGCGGCATGAGTTGGGCCTCTGCGTTCCGGACTTCGATTCAAGCCGTCTTTACCGTCCGTCCGCCTAACAGCGAGCTTTGTATCGGACGATGGGCCGACAATCCCGGCAACTTTTCACCCAGCAGTTTCCATCAAGGTGGCTGTCACGTTTTGATGGGTGATGGTGCGGTGACGTTCATCACCGATTCGATCGAATCCGGTAACCAGCGGGCCGCGGGAATCTGGTATGACCAGAACCAGTCCCGTCCAGGTGCGGAAAGCCCCTACGGCCTGTGGGGCGCCCTTGGCACTAAGGCTGGCAGCGAAGTGATCGATGAGCAACTGAATCAGTAGTTGATAACCCGCGGACCGCGGTTATCGCACATCGATCTTGTTTGTTACCCATTTCTTCATAAAGGTTCTTTAATGCGAAAGTATTTCTTCACATCGATTTGCATCCTCTGTTTGATTCCCGCCGTCGGTTGCGGAGGCTCCGGAGACACGGCGATCATTGCGCCCTCCGAAACAGAAGCGAGCAGTGATGTGCCGGTTGAAGGCATGAGCGAAGAAGAGTACGCCAAAGCGATGCAACAGTCGGCGAGTTAATCGCTGCCACCGATTGTTTCCCATCACCCTTACCGGCAACGGTTGCCGGATTGCCTCGGTCAAACGACCCGGGCAATTCGGGCAACGAGGGTGTCATTGGATTGCCCGTCTCGTTTCCGTCGCCAATGAATCGATTTGCAAACCACGTCCACATTGCGGTTCCGGGACTCGTCGCGGGTCTGTGCATGTTGATGATGTTGTTCCCGTTCGCGACGTTCGACCAGGCCGGTAATCGCGCGATGGCTCAAGACGGGGTTGAAGCGACTGAGCCGACCTATGTTGGCAAACAGGTTTGCCGTGAATGCCACCAAGGAAATTTTGAACTGCATCGGCACTCCGGCCACGCCGATACGTTTGCGACAACGTTTGAGTCGGAAATCGCCAAGAAGTATGTCGAGAAAGCATTAGATGCCGGGGGTCCTTACGGAGTCTTTCAGTATCGGTTCGGACAAGAGGGGCTGCAGACCCGACGGACGGCCGATCCCGACCGAGGACCGTTCCCGCTGCAATACGTGCTCGGATCCGGACGCAATGCGGTCACCTTGCTGACGCTAATCGACGAAGCGGGGTCGGATGTCGCCGGGGTCGAACACCGAATCTCTTGGTTCGGGTCTCATGGCGATTTCGGACTGACGCCGGGACATGTGGGTCTGTTTCCGAACAACGAGCTGGAACAGTGGGGCAATGTTGTTCGGGGCGAGAGCGTCAGGCAGTGTGTGGATTGCCACACAACCACCGGCACCATCGTCGGAACGGAGATCGTCAATCTGGTCGGCGACGTGAACTGCGAAAAATGTCATGGCCCGGGCAGTAGGCATGTTCGCCAAGCAAGAGCGTCGTCGTCACCGCCGCCGTATTCAGTGGGCCGCGAACAATGGGATTTGGAATCGGAGCTGCAATTGTGCGGGGACTGTCATCGGTTGCCGCGCCACATCGACCCGGGCGCGCTACGCGTCTACGCCAACGAGTTGCTTCGCTTTCAACCCGTCGGGCTACTGAGAAGTGAATGCTATCTGGAATCCGAGGGCACCTTCATGTGTTCGACGTGCCATAACCCGCACCAAGATTCAAAATCAAAGTCAACCGCCGATTACGAACAGGATTGCCGGAATTGCCATCAACCGGATTCCGCCGACCATGTCGCTTGCAGCGTGTCGCCGACGGACGGTTGTATCGAATGTCACATGCCGGCGAAAACGTTCGAGCAAGGGATGGTGTTTCACGATCATTGGATTCGCATTCGGGAAGAGAAATGAAAACTCTGCGGGGATGCGACCTGTCGCAAGCATGCTGCCCATGGAGTTTGTCGAAATCGCTTGGACGAGACACTTTCTTTGTTACGACTTGTTTCGGTCTGCTGATTTGGCTTGGTGGTTGCGGGCACTCCACCTCAGAAAAAAACGGCGGCGTGTCTCACTCCGCTGTTTCGAATTCGAACGCTTCGACCGTCACGGCGGAAATCCAGGTCCGCCAGCGACGGAGTCCTGAACCGCAGCCAAACGCTCGTCCGATACGTGATGACGCCTCCACGAACGAAGATCCGATGCCCGCTCCGGCGACGGCTGCCCCGCCGACGGATTCGCCGACGGATTCGCCGACGGCAGCCGAAGCCGGCAAGCGTGCCGCCGACGCCTTGCGCACCGGTGACATCGACGCGGCGTATCAACATGCGCGGATCGCGATGTCCCAGACGCCCGAGGATCCGCAAGTGATCTTCTTGATGGCTCGTGTGCTGGGGTTGCGCCACCGATTTCCCGAAGCGGTCCGGATGCTCGATCGACTGGCAGTCGCACATCCGGAAACCCGCTTGCCCGCCTTGGGACAGACGTCCGAGTGGCTTGTTCTGCACGGCGATTACGCGGGCGCCGAATCACGCTTGCGAAGTATCTTGGATGATGTGCCCCATGCCGTGATGGCCCATCGCGCGTTGGCAAACTTGTTGCTCGGTTTGGGAAGACGTCTCGAAGCGGCCGATCACCTGCGGTCCCTCTGTCGCCAGGGGGACATCCAGGAATCGGAGTTGCTTTCCTTGTTCCATGTCTCGATCCCGATCGCTGGGACTGGTGTGATCGAGCCGCTGAATGATCTGGCCGAGTCGCTCGACTTGATCGCCGCGGACAAACTGCACGAGGCGCATCGCCTGTTGCTTGAATCCTCGCGTCACGACGCCGATCACAACGCACTGCTCGGACGAGTCTTGGTGCTTCTTCATGACGCCCAGGGGATTGAGGAATGGATCCCGAACAAAAACCCGGACCGCAGCGATAGCCATACCTGGTTCGCCATGGGGGCACAGCATGCCTGGTCGGGCGATCACGCGTCCGCGACACGTTGTTTTTGCGAAGTGGTCCTGCAAGATCCGACGGATGGTCAGGCGTATGAATTATTGAGTCGATCGTTGTCCGAATTGGGATGGGAAGAAACTTCGAATGCTGCGGCCGAGCGTGCCGAGCTGATCGGGCAGACCCAGGTCATCGCCGCCGGTTTGAAGCCATCGGCCGACCAGAGACTGGATCAGATCGACGAGCTCGTGCAGATTCTTGAGCAACTGCGACGTCATGATGAGGCACTCGCTTGGCGGTCCGTGCAAGTGCTGTACGGGCAATCGGTGCTCACCAAACCACAGGCGATCGAGCGGATGCGGCAGATCAATCAACGTCGTGCGGAGCTTCGTCAATCTGGTGGGTTTGGGCCCGATGATACGTTTGTCATTTGTGGCGTTGAGCTGGATGGATTGCGGGGGACAGAGGTGGAGACAGTGGAGGCAGAATGATTCGGGGCAGAATGATGGGCCAAAACAATGGGGCCAAAACAATGGGGCCAAAACAATGGGGTGCAGAACGATGCAGGTAGAATGACGGGGGACCCGAGTGAGGGACCATTCACTTCGGCGAAAAATTCGGGATTGTGCAATCCGTCTCTGTGGCGGCGTCGTCTGTCTGTTGAACAGGTGGCTTCGAATCGGAGGGATGGGGAATGTATTACAAGCTACTCGCTGACCTGACCGTTGCGATTCATTTCGGATACGTCGCGTTCGTCGTCTTGGGGGTTCCGCTCACGATCTTCGGCGGATGGATGGGTTGGAGTTGGGTGCGGAATCGCTGGTTTCGCGGCATCCATTTGACGATGATTCTGGTCGTCGTCTTGGAAGCCTGGGCGGGCGTGACGTGCCCGCTGACGACGCTAGAAAAGGACTTTCGGTCGGCCGCGGGAGGGCAGACGTACCAAGGCGACTTCATCGCCAATTGCCTGCACGACGCGATGTTCTTTGACCTGCAACCGTGGGCCTTCACGGTCGGCTACACGCTGTTCGGTGCGATCGTCGTCGCCACGCTGGTGCTCGTCCCGCCACGCTGGCGAGGGCAACGCGGCTGACGGCAAGAAAAGGGTGGTCAAAAAATGGGTGGGTCAAAAAATGACAGAGCGTACCCACGGATGAAAAGCAGCCAGGGATCCGTGGGTACGCCTGCCAACCGTAGGTGTTCTCCGTTGCGGTGATACCGGAGATCGTTTGTTCGATCAGATCGATCAAGGGAAGCCGATCACAGACGGTGCTTGCCCCACGCATGACATCTACCGGTAGACGCTACCCTACCCAGTTATCCCTAACAGCTAATGGCTACGGCCGGCGTGCGGTTCGAACGACGCTGTCGATCAGTTGTTCGGTCATCCGGGCGCGGTATTCCATCATGCTGTTGGGACCTTGGAATCCGACGACGGTCTCGTCCCAATTGAGTTCCTTGCTGATCATGTGTCCGGCGTCCAGGTCGAACTTGATCGTGCCGTTGCTGAGTTGTTGGACGACTTGGGCCCGCACGGACTCTTCTTCGATCGGCGTCAGCGGTTCACTGCGGACCGACAACGTGGCGACGCCGGATTTTACTTTTTCCAGCGTGTAGAGTTCGCGGATCTTGATCGGTTTGACCAATCCGTCTTCGGTCCGTGTCTTGATTTCTCGGGGGATCGCCCAGGAGTCGCCGATCGCGATCGGTGCATCGGGCAAGGCCAGGGACAGCGAGCCCATTCCCAGTGACGCTTTGCTGCCGCCGTTGTCTTGGCGGTCGGTTTCTTGGCCGCGTGGGTTGATCGTCACGGTGGCCAGTGTTTTGCCGATCTGCTCGGCCACTTTGGAGAACACGCGGGGCGGTTCTTCGCCGGATTGGCTGGACCACCGGATCTCTTCTTTGTCGCCTTGTTGTTGTGTCATCTCGACAGAATCGACGACATGATCGAACGTCATTTCGTCGCCGTCGACGTGCGTGACGGCCCAATGCCGCTGGCTGACGGTGTGGACCTGTGAGATTTCCTCGTCGCCTTTCAGCCGCGTTTTGGTCTTTGCCACATGCGTGACTTCGTAGCTGAGTTTTTGCCCGCCGGCCAACGAATAACGCAGCAAGTATTTGGTCGATTCATCGTCGGCGGCAAAACCGATCGACCCCAAGGTGGCGAGGGTGAATGCGATGGCGAGGCAATAACGGTCCACGGTTCCGGTCTCCTTACACTGACACGAGTTGAAGGTGGACCGTGAAACTCGCAGATTCGCAATCTCGGTGCAAGAGCGATTGGGGGTGGCTGTTGGGAAGACTGGGCCCGTCGGCTCGCGCCACACGACTGATCGTCGTTTGACATCGGCCGGTTTGCGCCAGCGTGAGCGGCGCCCATCAATGTCGGTTTTAGCGGCATCGGGCTCGCGCCCCGCTGCTAACAAGACACACTCCGTTTGTTGGCAGAGGGGTGCGTCAGCGAACCGAGTATCCCGGAGGGATTTCAGCGAGTAGCCGGAGTTCAGCGCAGCGTCACCTCCGGGAAGCTCGTCCCGGATTCCCCTCGCCCCCTGACGGGGTCGCGTCGGGCGGGGGACCGGATGTCCGGAGGTATCGCTCCGCTCACAAACGACAAGGTATTGGGCTCGCGCCGTGCCGCGAACAACCTGCTCGACCTGTAAATCAAGGGGCCAAAGGGGCCATCTGCGCGTCGAAGGCCTGCCAGCGGTTGATCAGCTCTCTCAACTTCTCACGCTGCATCCCGGCCAAGTCATGCTCTTCGGAGGGATCGATTTTTAGATGGTACAACTCGATCGGTTGGCCTCGTTTGGGACGCACGATTTTCCAGTCGCCGCTGCGCAACGCCTGTTTTCCGCCGGGCATGCGCCAATAAAGATGTTGACGACCGGTCGCGATCGGGTTGTCGATCCATTGAAACAGACTGATGCCATCGGACTGGGCGTCGGCCGGCAGCCCGGCCAGATCAAGTGCCGTTGCCGCGATGTCCAGACTGATCACCGGTCGCGGTTCGGAGACGCCTTCGGGCAACCGGCCTGGGAAACTCCAAACCATCGGGATTCGGATGCCGCCTTCGTACAAGGATCCTTTTCCGCCTCGCAGCGGGGCGTTGCTGCTGGTCAGTTCAGCGGTCGGGCCGCCGTTGTCGCTGAGAAAGACGACGAGCGTGTTGCGGCGTAATCGGTGCTGGTCGATCGCGGTGGTGATCGCGCCGACGCCACGATCGAGCGAAATCAACATGCCGGCAAAGATTCGGCGTTGGATATCGGTGATTCTCCGCAAGGCCTGGCAATCGTCGAGCTTGGCCTGCATCGGGCTGTGGACGGCGTTGTAGCAGACCATCAAACAAAACGGATCGTCGTGATGCCGATCGATGAACGAAACCGCTTCCTCGGTGATCGCTTCGGTGAGATAACGCGACTCTTCGATGATTTCCGTGCCCCGCATGATCGGGTTGTCTTGGTCATAAGACGGTTCACTCATCCGGGCATAATTGCCGCGAATCAGGTTATCGGTGCGGATGCGCCTGCCGACTTCGAGACTGCTGTCGCGGATCATCGTCAGCACGTTCTGGTACGGAACACCGTCGGCGTGTGATCCGGGGACATAGAAATGCCCTTCGTGCAAGAATCCGTAAAACGAATCGAACCCCCGCTGCATCGGATGCCGCGCCGGGGTCGCTCCCAAATGCCATTTGCCGACCAGTCCTGTCCGGTAGCCCGCTTCGTTAAGTTTTTTTACGAAGGTGGTTTCGGAGGTCGGCAGACCGGCGTCGGGAAGCAGATTTCGTTTTCCGGTCGGATTGATGTCGTATCCGAATCGGGACTGATACCGCCCGGTCAGAATGCCGGCCCGAGAGGGGCTGCAGTAGGACGACGTGACGTATCCGGCGGTGCAGCGGACGCCGGCATCGGCCAGGGTGTCGATGTGGGGCGTCGGGATTTGTCGGTTGCCCATCATCCCGGTTTCGCCGTAACCCAAGTCGTCGGCAACGATCACCACGATGTTCGGGCGCTCGTCAGCTCGCTGTCCTTCGTTGGCCGAGGCAACAGGGCAGACGCAGAAAGAAACGGCGCACAGCAGTGCCAGCCCACAAGGTTTCATGCTTTTGTCCCCTACCGGCCGGCGACCAAGATTTGGCCGACAAATAGCCAGACGAAGGTAAAGAGGATTCCGAAGGAGGTGTGAAGCAGTTCGATGGACACTTGACGATCTCGTGTAGATTTAGCGCTACTTGGTTGGCCTGCCACCGCTCCCTGGCTGATTCTGATTCGCCGTTCCCGGCATTCGCAACGGTTCTATCTGGTGTTGCCCGTCGATCATCCCGGCCGTCATGTCCGGTCACTGTACCATTGTTGCCGCTGGCGTCGGCGTGTCAGCCAAAATCGTCTCGAGTTGACGGCATTGCGGCCGAACGGGTCGCTCGAATATCAGCTAGCAAAACCTTGACGATTGCCGAACCTTAACCGCTTTGGCAAACCTTGCGGCACGGGCAGGCTTTTTCGCTCGATCGGGTCTTTGCAGTTCCAGCAGCGGTATTCACGTCGGTTGAGTTTGACGGACGATTTTAGCCGACAAGCCTTGTTGGGAAACTGAAACTGGCCCACCTATCGGACACTGCATGTCGGCCGACCTGATCAACGATTCTCCTGCAACGCCGGACTTCGCTCGCGATGTCGGTGCAATCATGCTGATTGCGCTGACGATCCTGCTGACGATTTCATTGGTGACGCGCAACCCGGCCGATCCGCTGGAGGAGCCGTTTTGGCCGATCAGTGCCCTGCACCTGCCCGATGTCTTGGTTTATCCACCGTCCGAGCAGATCACCAATGCCTGCGGCTATTGGGGCGCGTTGATCGCGTCGGCGATGATGACGTCGATGGGCTTAGCGTCGGGGATTGTGGTGGCGGCCTTTGGTGGGACGGCGATTGCGTTGTTGCGACGCGGCCGGCTCAACGCCCCGGTGCTGCGTTCATTGGGCGGCACAATCATATTGCTCGGAACGGCCACGGCTGCCGCGATGCTGCCGATCGAGAACGAAGGCATCACCATTTTTGGTGCCGGCGGAGTGTTGGGGGCGATGTCGTCGACGTGGTTGTTGGAACATTTCAACGCCAGCGGTGCGTGGATTTTGACGTTAACGCTGCTGGTGATCGGGACTCTTTTGACGACCGACTATGCGATCTTGTACGCCAGCCGCCGCATCGTCGCCGGCGGCGCCCAGGTCTCGCGCCGCGGCGTGCAGCGAGCGGCGCAAGCGATCCCGCCGGCACTCCGCCCGCGCCGTAAACCGTTCCAAGAGACTCCGGCTCCCTTCGCCGCAACGCCCGACGCGGAGCAAGGGGTTGCGACCGCAGAGGCTGCGCAGGGCGTGGCGACAACCGAGACGGAGTCACAAGAGGACGCCGAAGACCAGACCGAAACGCCCCGTTCGGAGCCACGGATCAAGCTTCGCGCGGGCAAGCGTCGCAAGGGAGCCGCCGAGCACGACGCCGCGGAAACGGATTCCGCCGTCGCCGTTTCGCCACCACCAGAAGCGATCGACGGTGACGAAGCCTACGAAGAGTACGAGGAGGATGATTCAGGCTACGACGAGGATGAACAAGATGATCCCGCGATCCGTGAAATCGAGATCGACGACGAAACCGTCTCGCTGCGGGGCGACCAGCCGCACGATGTTCCCGGCCCCAAGATTCGATTGCCCAAGAAAAGCAAGACCGAAGACGAACTGGATCAGCTTTACGAGGACATGGTCGAAGACGCTCCGGCGGGAAGCGAAGATTACCACTTGCCTCGAGTCGATTTGCTCGAAGCCAGCGACGACATCGACTACGACGAACAGCTGAGCGAAGTCCGCCGCAAGGCCAAGATCCTGGAAGCGACGTTTGCCGATTTCGGCTTCAATATCCGCGTCGTCGAAATCGAAACCGGCCCCGTCATCGCGCAATACGAGATCGAGTTGGAAGCCGGGTTGCGGTTGAGCAAGATCACCAGCTTGGCCGAAGACTTGGCGATCGGATTGCGCGTGCCCAGTGTCCGCATCGTCGCGCCGATTCCCGGCAAGAACACGGTGGGGATCGAAGTGCCGAACGAGAAACGTCAAGCCGTTCGGTTGCGTGACGTGATGGAAGAGTCGGACATGCGTTCATTGAAGATGAACATCCCCGTCTTCTTGGGCAAAGACGTTTCGGGCAATCCGATGGTCGTCGATTTGGCCAAGATGCCGCACTTGTTGATCGCCGGACGCACCGGTACCGGTAAGAGCGTTTGTCTCAACGCGATCATCACGTCGATCCTGATGACGTGTCGACCGGACGAAGTGCGGATGCTGATGATCGACCCCAAGATGGTCGAACTGAGCGGTTATGGAAAGCTGCCTCACCTGATGCACCCGGTGATCACGGACATGCGCAAGGCCGAAGCGATTTTGGCTTGGGCGGTCGAAAAGATGGAGGAGCGTTACTCGCTGTTGGCCAACGCCGGGGTCCGACACATCAACAGCTTCAACGACTTGGGACGCGACGAAGTGCTGCGTCGCTTGGAGATCGATCCCGAAGACGACAACGGCAGCGTGCCGGACAAGCTGCCGTTCATCGTGATCATCGCCGACGAAATGGCTGATTTGATGATGACCGCGGGCAAGGATGTAGAGCAGCACATCATTCGGCTGGCGCAAAAAAGTCGTGCCGTCGGAATCCACCTGATCCTGGCCACGCAAAAACCGACCGTCGACGTGATCACGGGTCTGATCAAAAGTAACCTGCCGGCCCGCTTGAGCTTTCAAGTCGCCAGCAAGACCGACAGCCGGGTCGTGCTGGACGAAAACGGAGCCGATAAGTTGCTCGGCAACGGCGACATGCTGTTCTTGTGGCCGGGAACGAGCACGTTGATCCGCGGCCAAGGGACGTACTTGAGCGACGAAGAGATCGACATGATCTGCGCCCATTGCAGCATGGGCGAGCAGAACTTTGTCGGCGAGCTGATGAATCTGAAGGTCGCCAGCGAGGATGATTCCGATGGGCCGTCGCTCAATGAAGACCGACCGGACATCTACGACAGCGCGGTGGAGGTGATCATTCGCGAAGGTCGCGGGTCGTGTTCATTACTGCAACGTCACCTGGGAATCGGCTACGGCCGCGCCGCCAAGCTGATCGATTTCATGGCCGAAGACGGCATCGTCGGACAATACAACGGCAGCAAGGCCCGCGACGTGTTGCTGACGTTGGAACAGTGGCACGAGATGCAGGGGTTGGATCCACCGGAACCCGACGACGAGTCGGAGGAATCTCGCCCGCGGCCGGTCGCTGCGGCGGAAGAGGAGGAGGAGTACGAAGAAGACGACGAAGAATACGAGGAGTATGAAGAAGAGGACGAAGAGGATTGGGAGGAGTGAGCTTCAGTCGAGCCGCAAGACGGGCTCTCGGATGATCGATCGCGACCCCGTTCACCGCAGTTGGACGAAAACGGTGTCGGACACCTTTTGGGAGAAAGGGGTGAATTGGCTGGCGGGGCGAATCGGATTCTGAACCGCTCTAGCCCGCCACCAGGCGACCGTCGAGCAACTCTCGGCGCTGGTCCATTGCCGCGGCTAACGCGTCGCTGTGTGTCACGCAGATCAGGATCGCGTCGTTTTCTTTTTGCAGCGTTTGCAGGACTGCGGTGACCGACTCGGCGGTGCGTCGATCCAGGTTTCCGGTCGGTTCATCGGCCAGCACCAGTGCGGGGCGCATCAACAGGGCCCGCGCGATGGCGACACGTTCGCGTTCGCCGCCGGATAATTCGCTCGGCAGATGGCTGGTCCGTTGACTCAGCCCCACCGCATCGAGCAACTCGGTCGCCCGCGCGATGTGATCGGCCGAGGCTCGACCGACGGCAAGCGAAGGCACCAAGACGTTTTCGATCACCGACAATTGCGGCAGCAGATGGTGGTCTTGAAAGATAAAACCGACGCGTTGGTTTCGCCAGTGCGCCAGTTGCGTGTCGTCGAGCACGAAGGGGTCTTCGCCGTCCAGTTTCACCGCGCCGTCATCGGGGCGATCAAGCGTTCCGAGAATCTGCAACAGTGTGCTCTTGCCACTACCGCTGGGGCCGACGATCGCCATCGATTGACCGCCGGCCAGTTCCAGCGAAACGTCACACAGGACTTCGAGGGGCTCACCGGCGGTTGAGAACGATTTGGATACGTTTTCGACAGAAAGGATCGTCATGTGTCTGGAAACCGGAGGACTGGGGCGGGGGCGATCGGTGAGTAGTTTAGCAACGAACGAAAAACAGGTGGGATAGGCTTCCAGCCTGTCGATGCCGAAATGACAGGCTGGAAGCCTATCCCACTCCAAAAGATCCGACTCCCACTTTCCTCGCGATCCTTAACATTTGTGGCTCATGGGTTTCGCGAGCGGCGACGATCAAACCGTCAGCGCCAAGGTTGCCAGGCCGTAGAACGTGTATTCGACGTCGGCGATGTGATCGAGCGCAAACCCGGTGAAGCCTCCGCCGTCGGCTTGCATCGATTCGGCGTAGCGTCGAACCGCCGCGATGTCGACCGCATCAACGGCATCCAGATCGACCAGGGTGATCATGCCCGTGCAACTGCTGAGCAAATCGGCGAACGGAATCCGCGTGTTGGCCGTCAAGCCGCCTTCATCGGATTGCATCTCCCCCAGAAAGTCGATGGTGGATTCACGGTCGACGCGATCGATGGCGCCGAGTGTTTTCAGGGTTCCGATCGCCGCAGCGGTGGGGTTCACCCCGGCACGCTTGGCGGCGCGGATTTCCAAGTATCCGCCCTCGGGGTGAGCTTGTGAATCCAAGAAGTCCAAGACACGTTCGGGGTTTTGCGGTTGCCGTCCCATCAACTCCAGACAGAGCGTTGAGAGAAACGTTTGGTAGGTGCTTCCGGCGCGACCTTCGGGGCTCTTGGCGAACCCTCCGTCGTCGGTGCGAAGCGATTCCAAGAGACCGGCCACGTTGCCGATCCAGCCGTCGTGTGCATCATCGCGATCCTCGTCACCGATGACTTCCGCACCGACGGCCATTTCACAGATCGCGGCACCGAAAATCAGCGAGATCAAGTCGACGATGCTTTCGCGATGAGTCAGCCGGCTGCGCAAAAAGTCAGCCGCCGAGTGACCGATCTCGGGAGTCAGGGCGTCGAGGATCCAGAGTCCGCGCAACGCAAACGCGGTGTAGTAGGGATCGCTGCCGCCTTCACGTCCGGCGAACCCGCCGTCGCCGCGCTGCTGGGCGGTCAGCCAAGCCGCATGCGTCTGTCGGACGGGTTCATCCAACCGCGTTGCTCCGGCGGCCAGCCGAAGGGTCAGGTCCTGCAAATAAGACAGCACTCAGCTGGCACCAGCGGCGTTGAAGTAGTCGGGCTCGTTGCCGGGCTTCCACTTGATGTTGCAACCCAACGACGCACGCTGCTGGGAGCTTGGGGCATCGCCGGCGAGTACCGCATCGAGTGCCGCCCGCAGGTCTTCGCCCGTGACGGGAATGTCACTGCCCGGCCGCGAAGAATCCAACTGGCCACGGTAGACCAGTTTTTGATCGGCGTCGAACAGATAGAAATCAGGCGTGCAAGCCGCGGCGTAGGCCTGAGCGACGCTTTGGTCCGCATCATACAAATACGGAAACGCATAGCCCCGTTCAGCCTTCTCTTTAGACATCGCTTCGGGCGAGTCGTCCGGGTACTTGTCGGCGTCGTTGCTGCTGATCGCGACGACGGCGACATCCTTGGCCAAGTAATCGTCGCCGAGCGATTTCAGCTGATCGGCGACGTGTTTGACGTAGGGACAATGGTTGCACATGAAGATCACCAACAGTGCTTTCTTGCCCGCCACATCCGACAGACTGACGGTGCCGCCGTCACATTCGGGCAGCGAAAAATCGGGGGCCTGCGTGCCCAGGGGCAGCATGGTGCTTGCGGTTCGAACCATGGAATCTCTTGCGGTCCAATGGAGAGAGGATAGGGAGTTTGAAGGTTTGGAACGAGATCAAGGCACTAGGACTTGAGATCATCGAGCAGACGTCCGGGGCTTCCCATGGCGTTGTAACCACCATCGACATGCAGGATTTCCCCGGTGATGCCTTGGCTCAAGTCGCTCAACAGGAACGCACCGGTGCGGCCGACTTCCTGGTGGGTGATGTTCCGCCCCAGCGGCGCCATTTTGTCGTACAGCTTGAGCATGTCTTCGACGCCGGCGGCGCGACCGGCCAGGGTCCGCACGGGGCCGGCCGAAAGTGCGTTGACGCGGATGTCCGACGGGCCGAGGTCGTAAGCGGCGTAGCGGACCGCCGCCTCCAGGGCGGCTTTGCAGATCCCCATCACGTTGTAGCCGGGGACGCATTTTTCGCCGCCAAAGTAAGTCATCGCCGCAATCGCCCCGCCCGGATTCATGATCGGCTTGGCGGCGTTGGCACAGGCCAACAGGGTGTACACGCTGACATCCATGGCCAGGGCGAACCCGGCGCGACTGGTCTCGATCGTGTCGCGGCCGAGGTCTTGGCGGTCGGCAAATGCAATCGAATGGAGGACAAAATCAATTTTTCCAAATTCTTTTGTCGTCTGTTCGAATACGCTGCGGATGTCGTCGTCTTTCTGCGCATCCATGGGTAGTAGAAAAGCTGCGTTTTCGTACTTGTCGGTCAACTGGGAGACGCGTCGTCGATTTCGTTGACGATCGTCGTCCGGGCGGTCCGGCAGGTGTGTGAATCCGCACACGCCACCGGCGTTCATGATTTCTTGTGCGATCGCCCAAGCAATCGAATTTTCGTTGGCGACCCCTAAAATAAGCCCCTTCTTACCCTGAAATTGCATCTCGATTCGTATTCCTAATGAAAAGGGAAAAGTCACGCGTCACCATCGCACGCATTTTGCTGCGGGGTGAACAGGATAGCGTGAACTAGGCGACTTCGTCTATTTGCCAACGGCGGTCCGGCGGCACTTGTCCCGATGAAATGCTTCCTGGTCTGCCCCTCGACCGTCCAACATCAACGGCGAAACCTGGACTTTATGACAAACCACTCCTCTTCCACTCGTGCTCGCGAACCGATCCATCTCCTCGACGAGATCGCGTTTGCCACTGAAATCGGCCGTGCCTTGCGGGCTCAGCTCAGTCGTCCCGCGTTGGTCCGGCAGCTTTTCCCGCGATTCATCACGTTGCTGGGGCTGAATTCGGCCGGTCTGGTGACCCAGCAAAAGGGCCGTTGGCACGTCGGCGCCTGGGTCGATTCGTCCGGCGACACCTCGAACCGGCCCGCTCCGGCCGATCTGCCGATCGATCTGATCAGCGATGCGATCGACCACGGGGGTGGCCGCAGCGACGGCCGCTGGTGGGCGGTGCCCTGCCAGGTCGATGTCAACGATGGCGGTGCGATTGCGTCATCCCCCATGGTGGGTTGCCTGATCTTGGAATCGGAAAACGAATCCATCGATCCCGATCGCGTGGACCGGCTCTCGCAGCTGTTGGTCACGGCGATCACGCAAACCGAGCTCGATACACGCCACCGCCATCGGATCGCCCAGTTGACCAGCGTGCTGGAGGCCGCCGCCCAGTGGCAGCAAACCCAGTTGCAGGAGTCCAGTGACGAGAACACGTTGCTGCGGCAGATCGCCGACACGGCGACGGACTTGATCGGTTGCGAGCGTGCCAGCATTTTCTTGTGGGACAAGCGACGCAAAAAACTGATCGGACGACCTGCCCTGGGAATCGACGATCGGCCGTTGATCGTGCCGGACAACGCCGGGATCGTGGGTGAAGTGCTGGCGACCAAAGCGCCTCAAATCTGGAACGCCAGCAGCGACGACGAGGCCCGCGTCAACCGCGACGTCGATCGATCGCTGGAATTCCGCACACGGTCGTTGGTCGCGGTTCCACTGAACGGTCCACGCGGTGAAACGATCGGCGTGTTCGAAGCGATCAATCACTTGGAAAACCACTTCGACAATTCCGACGTGCTGTTGTTGTCCGATTTGGCAACCCACGCGGCGGTGGCGATCCAGGCCCAACGGGCGCAAAAGTCGTTGACCGAATCGCGCGATCGTCTCGTCCGTGACGCGGCCCGAAGCACGCCGCTGATCGGCGCCCATCCCGCCGTTGTCGCCGTTCGCGATAGCGGCACCAAGGTGGCCAAGACCGATTTAACGGTCATGATTCTCGGCAGCAACGGAACCGGAAAAGAAGTCGTCGCGCGACACATTCACTACGAAAGCGATCGCAAGAACGGGCCTTTCATCGCCGTCAATTGCGCGGCGTTGGTCGAGTCGTTGCTGGAGAGTGAATTGTTCGGGCACGAGCGGGGTTCGTTTACCGATGCCAATGCAACACGTGTCGGTAAATTCGAACTCGCCAGTGGCGGCACACTGTTTTTGGACGAAGTCGGTGACATGAGTCCCGGAGGCCAGGCCAAGCTGTTGCGTGTGTTGGAACAGCGAGAAGTCGTCCGGGTCGGGGGCAGCGTGCCGATTCCCGTCGACGTCCGCGTGATCGCAGCGACCAATCAACCGCTGGAGCAATTGATTGCCGAAAAGCGTTTTCGTGAAGACTTGTTTTTTCGGCTCAACGTGGTGTCATTGACTCTGCCGGATTTGGCCAATCGTGGACGTGACGTGTTGTTGCTGGCGGACCATTTTCTGAATCATTTTTGTTACCAGATCGGTCGCAAAGTTCCCTCGCTGTCGGACTCCGCACAAACGGCGCTGTTATCACACCACTGGCCCGGCAACGTGCGCGAGCTTCGCAACACGATCGAACGGGTGTGTTACCTCTCGACCGGAGACATGATTCACGCTCCCGATCTGGAACTTCGTCAGCCGCCGATCTCGACGTCGAAGGTTTACGACCGTAATCAACGGACCTATCGCGTTGATCTGCCGACTTCACTTGCCGAGTCGACTCGTCTGTTCCAGATCGATCATATCCGTCAGGCGATCGACCAATGCGGCGGCAACATGACCGAGGCGGCATCGAAACTTGATCTGCATCGGTCGAACCTGTATCGAAAGATGAAGCAGTTGGGCATGCGAACCGGCGACGAGGACGGCGAAGTCGTCGCGGTGTGATGCAATCAGAATAGACTGCCGCCCGCCTGCGGGCGACAGTGACTATGGTGCGATAGCGCATCGTTGGGGGCCTTATTGTTAGCGGAAGGACGCGAGCCCTCTGGTCTTTCCAGGTGTTATCGCGCCGAAACCGGACGGCTCGCTAAGACGTTCGCCAAAATCCCAGGTCAATGCTTCACCGCGCTACGCCTTCAATGGGTTAGCGGCGGAAACGACCGAACAGTCCGCGTCGTCGCGCGGTGTATCGCGGCGTGCAATACGTCGTTCCTTGCGAATAGCCGTACTGGGGGCGCGCGTTGTAGGATCGGTATCCTGAATTGTAGCCCGGCGTGTAATACATGTTTCGGTTCGAGTAGGCACCGTTGTTGTATCGGTACGTGCCTTGGTCGTAACGATCGAACACACCGCCGCCATCAATGACGCCGCCTCCGTCGATGATTCCGGCGCCTGGGGTGGCATCCATGATGCCGCCACCATCGATGATTCCGCCACCGTCAATCACTCCGCTTTTCGGACGCGCATCGAGTACGCCGCCGCCGTCGATGACGCCACCCCCGTCAATGATGCCAGGGCCTTGCGCGTTGCTCGTGGCACTGAAAGAGGCGAGGACCAAACCGACGGATGCTGCATAGAGGGCCAGTTTCTTCATGATGATCTCCAAGTGGTATCGTTGATGGAACATCGAAACGATTTCGATGCGTGTGACGCTGGCCGATGTCGCACAAGCGATGCCAAAGACGCGTTGTTGCCGATCAGATCATTTGGGCCAATTTGGAGAACGGTGGGGAAGACATGGAGAGATGCAGACGATTACCCAGCAATTTCCGCAGGAATCTAGCCGTTTGACGGACTTTAAATCGAGAGATCGAAAAATCTCTTGATGTGCCATCTTCCACCGTCGACGTGCCCGGATTCGTTCCGACTTGGTCGGTCAGGCGCCATGCGAGTGCGCCGGATTGCTAGCAGTTCATCGAGGCGACAAACGCTGCATGCGGGGGCGGTTGATGGGGCAATAAAGCGGGGGCGTTGGCGCTATGGTTGGCTGATCAGGCGACGGAGCTTCGGCAGCAGTTCGCGCAGTGCCCGGGAGCGATGGCTGAGCGCCCGTTTGACGGTCAGGTCCAGCTCGGCGAACGTCTTGTGGTACTCACGGATTTCGAACAGCGGGTCGTAACCGAAGCCGCCGCTGCCGGACGGTACGGTTCGGATCACCCCGCCACAGACGCCGCCGCTGGTGATTCGCACGTTGCCATCGGGATCGGACAAACAGACTTCACAGTGGTAGCGTGCGGTCCGTTTCTCTATTGGGACGTCCGCTAATTCGCTTAACAGTTTTGCGTTGTTGGCTTCGTCGTCACCGTGTTGTCCGGCGTACCTTGCCGAGTAGACGCCGGGGGCACCCCCGAGCGCATCGACGGCCAGACCACTGTCTTCGGCCAGCACCCAACGGCCAAGGTGCTTGGCCTGCTCAGTCGCTTTGAGGGCTGCGTTTTCGGAGAACGTTTCGCCGGTTTCTTCGACGTCGATCGAATCCGGTATCTCAGCGAGCGAATGCAAACTGTAGTGCTCTGCCGGCAGCATCAACCGCAACTCGACCAGTTTCTTGGCGTTGTTGGTCCCCAGGACAAGATCAAACATCAGCAAAACCCTACAACAAAAGTGGCCTAAGCTTCCAGCTTGCGATTCCGGGAAGCCCCAGCTTCCATCCTGTGCACTCATGCGACGCAAGCTGGAAGCTTACGCCACGGAGAGACTATTGTTTTTCGACGGCTTTGGCGAGCGCGTAGATTTCGTCGGCATTGAGCACTTTGTCGTTCGATTCGAACAACGATTGAATCGCCGCGCGGTGCGTCTTCATCTTCAATCCGCCGACGCCGATCGCGCCATAGCCGACCGCGTCGGAGTCTTCGCTGATCGGTTTGGCTTTGTCCATCACCGCGATGCCGCCCAGGCCCGCCGGGGGCACGGCGTTGAGGTCGATGGCAACCGCCAAGTCTTTCGCCGCGATCAGATCAGATATTTCGGCCAGCTGGATGCCGGCGGCCCCACAGGCGATCACGATGTTGGCGGGGGCCAGAATGCTGCCGACTTGATCGGCAGACCCAGATTCAGCGGCCGACAATCGATCCGCAATGCTCTCGCCGGCGTCATGGGCGACTCGGTCGCAAGCCTCTTGGGCGCGGGCCAGGGATCGGCTGGTCAGCGTGACCGATGCGCCGTCGCTGGCCAGCAAGCGTGCGACCCGTTGGCCGACCGGTCCGGTCCCACCGAGGACGACGGCGCGCGATCCGGCGAGCTCGAGGTGCCGTGCGGCGGCGACGACCGCGGCCGCGGCGGTCGTGTTGCAACCATTGGCGTCCATCATCACCGAGACACGAACGGGTCCGAAGAACGCATCCGTCACGCATTGGAGCAGCGTTTCGGCGAGCGCGACATCGCTGCCACCGAGAAAGATGGCGGTGTTTTTCAGATCGTCGCCGCCGCGGGTGAACATCGCGCCGTGGACGAGCGGTTCGATCGATGTCGCTTGGACGCCCGCATACGGAACCAGATGGTCGACGCCGGAATCGACGGCGACGACGGCATCAAACGAACTGGCCTGGGGATCACAATCGAATTGAAACAGAATGCGTTTCGTCATGCGTTGCCCGGAGGTTGGGGGGCGGGTTTAAGAGGTCGCGTAGGTCGACCAATCAAGGACCGACCGCTTGGAATGGCAGTCCTTTGCCGGCGGTCGAGCGAAACGAACACCGCCTGATGTGCAGGCGATGTTCTGGATCAGCGATAAAGAAGTCACCCTCCTTGGCAGGAGGGTCGAGCGAAGCGAGGGGAGGTGGAACGGGCGAATCGCCAGTTCCGCTTCGTACTTAGAAGTTGCCCTTGAAGGGGTGCGCCGCGGAATCCTTTTGCGCGATCATTTCTTGGGCCGTCGGTTTGCCGCCCATCGCGTTGGCCAGCGATTGCTTGACCGCTTCGTAATTGAAGTTGTAGATCTTTTCGTCATCGTCGGCTTCGGGGTGAATGAACACACCGCAGACACAGACCAAGTCTTCGGCTTGATCGGCGGGGATGACGCCTTCGGCGACCGAGTCGGCGACGGCTTTGGCGACGGCCGCTTGGGCAGGGCCGAACATTTGCACGACCTGCTTGAAACCCTTCAAAGTGACCTTGGTGATCATCACGGTCGAAGGTTTGACGGCCACGTTGGGGGCCAGAACGGCCAACAAGTTCGTGTGACCTTCGCTTTGCGTGGACAGGGCGTTGGCGAATGCGGTGCCGACCGGACCGTCTTTGCTGCCGATCATCAAATCGATGTGTGCGACTTCGTTGCCATCGCCCACCAGGGCCTCACCAATGTAAAACTTCATTTCAGTGACCTGTTCAAAAGAAAGTTTGGTTCGAAGACCGGTGGGGAAACACATGTCCGTTGCCCCGCATGACGCTCCGGCTATCGGACCGCTGAGCGCCTGGGGTGGGTCTGGAGTCGGGGAAAAGCTAACAAACCATGACGCCGATGCAAACACCCGGTCAAATTCAAAATTCCCAGGCGACTCGGCCTGCCGATCGCGATCCAACACGGCATGGTCCCATCGTGCTGGTGGGTGCATCGGTCCGGGCAGCGGCGGAATCGGCACGAATCGCCGGTTTTTCGCCCATCGCCGTCGACCACTACGGCGACCGCGAGACGGTGGCGGCGGCCCAACGCTGGTATCGACTGGACGATTTCCTGGATTCCGGGGATTCGCGACCGCTTGACCGCATCGTCCCTGAGCGGGCACCGATTGCGATCGTGGGCGGGCTTGAGCGAGGTTACGGCTGGATCGGTCCAACTCGGCGGTCGTTTCGGGGCGTTTCTCCCGAGCAGTTTTTGTCCTGTGACCGCCCCGAGTTCCTGAGGGACTTGGCCGGCCGCGCGGCCGTGCGGTTCCCGGAGACACGCTGTGCGGGCGCCGCGCCCCGGGGTTGGCTGGTCAAGCGTCGCGGCAGCTCCGGCGGTTTGGGTGTGTCCTACAGCGAGGGTGCGGGAGACATTCCTGAGCACTCAATCTTGCAGCGGCCCGTTCGCGGCCGCGTCTGCGGGGCAAGCTTTTTTGGCTTGGGAGACCGGGCGATGCTGCTGGGCGTGTGCCGGCTGTTGAAAAAACGAATCGGGCCGTATCCGTTCGTGTTTGCCGGGGCGCTCGGTCCGATCCCCTTGAACGTCACGCTGGTCCATGCGCTCGGTCGACTCGGCGACGCCTTCTGCTGTCTCACGCCGCTCGTCGGTCCTTTCAACATCGACGTGGTGCTGCATCACGACACGGTCACGCTGTTGGAAGTCAATCCGCGTTGGAGTGCGTCGATGGAATTGGTCGAGCGGGCGTGGGACGCGACGTTGAATGAGCCTTGTTCGATGTTTGACGAATCGGCGGAGTGGATTGGTCGTGTAGAACAGGTCTCGCCGCGTCGCGAAGACGCCCGACCGTCGGACCACGTGTTCGTCAAACGCGTGCTGTTTGCGCGGGCCGATCGCCGGGTCGTCGCCACCGACTTTGACCGGCAGCCGAGCGATGACCGCTGGGTTTGGAAAGACGTTCCCCGCCGGCCGACCGATGTCCGGCGTCACGAGCCGTTGGCGACCTTGATCGCGCCCCTGGAACGCATGTCGCTTCAACAAGCGTTTCGCGTTATGGTTTGATCATGAAAGAACCGCAGACCGGCAACCGCCCCGAATCGTTGGATGTGATCGCCGTCGGGTCACATCCCGACGATGTCGAAGTCGCGTGTGGTGGGACGTTGGCCAAGCTGGCCGCGGCGGGGCATCGGGTCGGGATCGTCGACTTGACCGATGGAGAGCCGACGCCTTACAGCGACGGTCCGGAGGCTCGAATGAAGGAGGCCGAGGCGGCAGCGAAAGTGTTGGGCGCGGTCGCGCGGATTCAATTGGACCTTCCCAATCGTCGTCTGTTGGATTGCTTCGAGCATCGGGTCGCATTGGCGAAAGTCTTTCGTCGCTATCGGCCTCGCATCGTGATCGGCTTTGGTGACAAGACGCCGATGGCATCGCCGGATCATTTTCAAACGATGCTGATCACCGATGCCGCCGTCTTTTACAGTCGGCTGACCAAATGGGAGGATCACTTTGACGGGTTACCGGTTCATCAGATCCAACGGCAGCTTTACTTTCGGCTTGCGATTGAGCCGATGACGTTGGCGGGAAATCCGTTTCACATCCTGGTCGACATCGGCGAGACGCTGGAACAGAAGATCGCATCGATGCAGTGTTACCACAGTCAATTCGCGCACAAGCACGCGATGGACGAGCGAATTCGCGCCGCGGCGGTGATGACCGGTTCGATCGCCGGCATCGCGGCCGCGGAAGCCTTCGCGGCGGCGCGGCCGTTTGCGGCCAAGGATCTGATCAGCGCCGTGGGGTTGTAGCGGTCGCTGTCGCTGCGGAGCAGCGAGCGGGAGTCGCCTGAAGGCTAGACACCAACGCGCGCTGGTGTCCAGGCTTTAGCCGCCCATTTCGCTGCTTCGCAGCGAGCGGAAATCAGCTGAAGGCGGTCGATCACGCCGTGTGGATGGCGCGTTTGTCGACGGCCAATGCGGCTTCGTGCATCGCTTCGGCCAAGGTCGGGTGGGCGTGGCAGGTTCGCGCGATGTCTTCGCTGCTGGCACCGTACTCCATCGCGGCGGCGGCTTCGGCGATCATATCGCCCGCCCGGGCGCCGATGATGTGGACGCCCAAGACGCGGTCGGTCTTGGCATCGGCCAGGATTTTGACGCGGCCGTCTGGTTCGCCCAGGGTTCGGGCGCGGCCGTTGGCGCCGAAGGGACAGACGCCCTTGTTGTAGGCGACGCCGGCTTCCTTGAGTTCGTCTTCCATCTTTCCGACGCTAGCGATCTCCGGATGCGTGTACACGATCGCAGGGATGACGTCATAGTTCAGATGGGTCTGCATGCCGGCCATCCGCTCGACGCACACGACCGCCTCTTCCATCGCTTTGTGGGCCAGCATGGCGCCGCCGATGCAGTCGCCGGTAGCGAACACGTTTTCGACGGAGGTTTCAAAGTTTTCATTGACGGGGATGAAGCCGTGGCGGTCGGTTTCCAGTCCGATCGATTCCAACCCGATCGAATCGGTCGCGGCGCGTCGGCCGGTGGCCAGCAAGACACGGTCGCACGTGATCGGGTCGCCGTCTTTGACTTCCACGACGCACTTGTCGCCCTTGACACGTGCCGACTGGACGAAGGTCTTGAGCTGGAATTTGAAACCTTGTTTCTTGAACGTGCGGAGCGCGATGCTTGCCAGTTCCGAATCGATGCCGGGGAAGATCCGATCAAAGGCTTCCAGCACGGTGACTTGGCTGCCGAGTCGATTCCAGACGCTGCCGAGTTCCATGCCGATGTAACCGCCGCCGATGACGACCAGGTGTTCGGGGACTTCGGGAAAGCTGAGCGCGGTGGTGCTGTTACCGATGCGGTCGCCGTCTTCTTCGACACCCCGCAAGCTAGCCGGGACGCTCCCCGGGCACAGCAGGATTCGGTCGGCTTCGATCACCACCGGCTCCTCGCCCTGGACGACGATCGAATTGAGATCGCGAAGCTTGCCACGTCCGTGGTAGGGCGTCACCTTCTGTTTCTTAAACAGCATGTCGATCCCGCCGGTCAGCGTGTCGACGATCTTCGTTTTGCGATCCATCATCGCGGCGAGGTCGAGGTCGAGCGAGCCGATTTTCAGCCCATGCTCTTTGAAGCGGTGCTTGGCCTCTTCGTACAAATGGCTCGATTCCAGCAACGCTTTGCTGGGGATGCAACCGACGCGCACGCAGGTCCCGCCGAATTGAGCATTTTCATCGATGCACGCGGTGTCAAAACCCAGCTGTGCGGCGCGAATGGCGGCGACGTAACCGGCCGGGCCACCGCCGAGGACAACTAATTCGTGTCGGACCGTCTTCATGTGCTTGCGTTGTAAAAGGGGGCTTGCGGAGATTTGCCGAAAAAAGGCTGACCAGAACTTGCAGTGCACTACCATAGGCGGCCGAGGATTCTTGGTAAATCACGGGGTTGTCCTCAAGCGGCCGGCGGGGACAATTCGTGTCGAGCGGAAAAGGGGTCAGGTACCAAAAACCAAATGGCCCAAAGGGTGCTTCGCATTTTTGGTACCTGACCCCTTTTCCGCGGCACCCAAAGTTTAAATGTTGACGAAGCACTAGCCCGCCGCCGACGCGACGGGGCGATGGCCCGACGCGACGTTCCCCCTCCTGGCGTTCCTGTACCCTTGCCAAAAAAACGCATCCGAAAATATGCCGGTCCGGTGCTCGCGATTGCGTTGTTCGCATTGGCGGTGCGGTTGCTGATTCGCGAAGCCCATCAAATCACCTGGGACGAATTCGTTCGTGGATTGACCGGTGTGCCCGCCAGCCAGATCGTGATCGCGGCGTTTTTGATCGCACTCAACTACGGGTTGCTGATCGCTTACGACATCTTGGCGCTGCGCTATGTCGCACGCTCGCTGCCGCTGCGACGGATCGCCCTGGTCTCGATCGCCGGATTCTCGCTCGGCAATAACCTGGGCACGCTGTTGGCGGCCGCGCCGATTCGGTTTCGGTTTTATTCCCAGTGGGGCCTGCCAGCGGGCCAGATCGTCGCGTTGATCTCGGTGGTCGGGCTGACGTTCTGGAGCGGATGGTGGTTCCTCGGCGGGCTGGTGCTGATCTGGGTGCCCATCCAACTCCCCCCGGATGTGACGTTACCGTTCGCGACGCAGACATTGGGCGTCGTGCTGATCTCGCTGGCGATCCTTTATTCGCTGGTCTGCTTTCTGTGGCGAAAACCCTGGCCGATCGGCGAACTGCATCTTCGTCCGCCGCGACCGGGATTGATGTTCGTCCAAGCGTCGGTGGCGGCGGTCGATTTGCTGATCTCAGCGACTGCGTTGTACTTGGTCTTGCCCGGTGATTCGGTCGTCCCGTTTGCTCAAGTGCTGGCCGCCTACCTGGTGGCGATCGGCGTCGCGATGATGACGCAGGTCCCGGGGGGCTTGGGAGTGCTGGAGGTCATCTTGTTGACGCTGCTCAAGGGGACCGTCGGCGACACCGTGTTGGCGTCGGTGCTGATCTTCCGTGTGCTCTACTATTGGTTGCCGCTGTTGGCCGGCATGATCGCCCTGGTCGGTTATGAAATTTTCAGCGGAGCGGTGGCCGCCCGCGAGGCATCGGGACTCGTCATCGACCCGGAACGCAGCGTCGACCCGGGACGCAAATCAGTTGCCGGGGGCAAGGGTGATTCCCCTGGCAGAAGCGTTCCACCAAAGGACGGTGATTCGGGGGGCCTCGGCGACCAGGAAATCCTGCTCCCCGAGTTCCAGGACGACAGCAAGCCGGCCGACGGCTGAGAGCTGATCGGCGATCCTAGCTGATCGGCTATACTAGCTGATCGGCTATACTGGAAGAGACGAATTTCCTTCCACCTCCCCCCGCCGGTCATGACTCTTTCGATGACGTGTTCGTCTCCCGCTGGCTTGTTGTCCCCGCTGCGTCGGCTGACCCTATGCGTGCTGGTCTGTGCCGCGAGCACGCTCGTCTGTGCGACGGGCAGGCTCGTCGCGGCCGACGCCCAACCGATTGAATCGTCCGGCTCGGGTCAGGCCGACGTCCATCGCGTTGACTTCAATCGAGACGTGCGACCGATTCTGGCCAAGCACTGTTTCACTTGCCACGGGCCCGATGAAGGCACGCGCGAGGCGGATCTACGGCTGGACACCCAAGCCGGTTCGCGGCAAGACCAGGGCGGCTACCAAGCAATCAAACCCGGTGCGGCGGAGGAAAGCGAACTGATCCTGCGCGTCACCAGTGACGACGAGGACCTACGGATGCCGCCGTCGGACGGGCACCCGCCGCTGGGCGAGGCCGAGATCGCGACGCTCCGCCGGTGGATCAATTCGGGCGGCCAGTACGAAGTGCATTGGTCGTTTCAGCCGGCGGCCGAACCGTCGCTGCCGGCGGTTGAGAATCCCGGCTGGTGTCGCGGTCCGATCGATCGCTTCGTGCTTCACCGAATGGAACAGAACGGGTTGTCGCCGAGTACCGAGGCCGATCCCGTCGCGCTGATTCGTCGCGTTTATTTGGACTTACTGGGGACCACCCCGACGCCGGAGGAGGTCGACCGGTTTGTCGGCAGCGACCGGCCTGATGCCTACGAAGCACTGGTCGATCGCCTCCTGGCCTCGCCGGAGTACGGCGAACGGTTTGCCCGATCCTGGTTGGACCTGGCCCGCTACAGCGACACCAATGGTTACGAAAAGGATCGCCCACGCACGATCTGGCCCTACCGAGATTGGGTGATCGATGCGTTCAATGCCGACAAGCCGTACGATTCGTTTTCAATCGAACAGCTGGCCGTGACATGCTTGCCGAGGCCACCCGGTCACAACGTATCGCGACGGGATTTCATCGCAACACGATGCTCAATGAAGAGGGCGGCATCGACCCGCTGGAGTATCGGTTTTATGCCATGGTGGATCGGGTCGCCACGACCGGAACCGTTTGGATGGGACTGACGACCGGATGCGCCCAGTGTCACACGCATAAATACGATCCGCTGACGCACACGGATTATTACGCGTTGATGGCGCTGATGGACAATGCCGATGAACCGGAACTCAACGCGGATCCCCCGGCGGTGATCGAGCAACGTGAATCGATCCAGCAGCGGATCGCGGGGACGGAGCAAGACATCGTCGAGCGCGTGCTGTTGGCCGATGACGGCGACGCGACGCTTCAGGCCGCATGGGCGAAGTGGCAAGCCGAGCGTCTGGAGCAGCTTTCGGATTGGCAGACCGTCGCGCCGGATCGGATGGAATCGACGATGCCCACGCTGGCGGTTTTGGACGACGGATCGGTGCTGGCCTCGGGCGACGCAACCAAACGCGACGTGTATTCACTGACGATGCCCGCCATCGATTCCGACAAACCGATCACGGCGATACGCATCGAAGCGTTGTCGCACCCGACGCTGCCGGCCAAGGGACCGGGGCTGGCTTTCTACGAAGGTCGCCGCGGTGATTTCTTTCTCAGCGAATTGGAGATGTCCATCGGCGAAACCCCGGTGGCACTCGCCGTCGGCACGACGTCGGTCCCGGGTGCCAAACCGGGCAACGGCAAAACCTTTCCGGGCAATCTGTTTGACGGTGACGGATCGACCGGTTGGTCGATCCCCGGCGACGCCGGCCAAACACACCGCCTGGTCATCCCCCTGGATCCGCCGCTGCGTTTGGACCAAGCCTGGTCGCTAGAGATGCTCTTTGAGCGTCATTATGTCGCCGGGCTGGGACGCTTTCGGATCGACGTGACGACCGACGAGCAACCCCAAGCGATGCAGATTTCCAGCGACCTGCAACGTCAATGGCTCGCGTCCAAGACGTCGGGCCAGGTGTCACCGGAACTAAAACAGGACTTGGCCCTGGAGTTCTTGCGAGAGGCCGACGAGATGGCCGAGCATCGCAAGCCGATCGACCGTTTGCGAAATCAGATCCCCGACGATGTTCGCACGTTGGTGATGCAGGAGCGGCCGGAGACCAATCGACGCGTGACCCGGCGACGCCATCGCGGCGAGTATTTGCAGCCCAAGGAAGCGGTCGACGCTGCGGTGCCGGAGTTCTTTGCGACCGATCCCGAAGACGGCCCGAGCGATCGGCTGGAATTGGCGCAGTGGTTGGTCAGTGATGCAAACCCGCTGGTCGGACGCGTGACGGCGAACCGGGCGTGGCGTGAATTCTTCGGCACCGGCATCGTGCGGACTGCCGGCGATTTTGGCACGCAAAGCGAGTCGCCCTCGCACCCGGCGTTGCTCGACTACCTGGACGTCCGACTGCGTGACATGTCGGCCGAGGGGATCCGTTGGTCGACCAAACGCCTGCACCGAGAAATCGTGCTCTCGGCGACCTATCGCCAATCGATCGGCACGCCCCCATCGGCGGATCCCGACAACCGGTTGCTGTCGGTATTTCCCTATCGCCGGTACGACGCCGAACGGATTCGAGACGCGTTCCTTTCCGGTTCGGGGCTGCTGTCCCACCAGATCGGAGGTCCAAGTGTTTATCCGCCGCAGCCCGAGTCGGTCGTGCAAATGGCCTATGGCAGCACGGCGTGGCCGACATCGACAGGCGCCGACCGCTACCGACGTTCGCTGTACACCTACAGCAAACGCACCGCTCCGTTTGCCGCGTACACCACGTTCGATGCCCCGTCGGGCGAATTGTGCATCGCCCGACGCGATCGCAGCACGACGCCGCTGCAAGCGTTGACGTTGCTCAACGATCAGATGTACTTGGAAATCGCCGAGGGGTTTGCCGAGGCTGCGGTTCGCGATGCGGGACAGTCCGGCAGCGACGCTGAGCCGCGTGAGATCGCCCAACGCCTGTTCCGTCGCGTGCTGGTCCGTCAGCCCCGTGAAGGCGAACTGGACGCGATCCTGGCGTTTTACCGAAGCCAATCCGAGCACGAGCGACCCTGGATGCTGGTCGCCCGCGCGCTGATGAACACCGACGAAGCCATCACGACACCATGAACCTAAAAGAACTCACACGCCGGCAACTGTTCGGCGCCTGCGGAATCGGGCTGGGGAAGATCTCCCTGGCATCGCTGCTCTCACGTGACGTGTCCGCTGCGGATTCCCCCACACCTCCGTCCGCGTCAGCCGGGCTGCATCACCCGGCGAAGATCAAACGGGTGATTTATTTATTCATGGCCGGTGCGCCCAGCCAGTTGGACTTGTTTGATCACAAACCCAAACTGGTCGAGCTGGAAGGCAAGCCGATCCCGCCATCGGTGATCGCCGGACAGCGGTACGCGTTTATCCAGCCCGGGGCAGCCGTGTTGTCGCCCCGGTTCAAATTCAACCGCTACGGACAATCGGGAGCCCAGATCGCCGAACCGCTGCCGCACCTGGGCGAGATCGCCGACGACGTCGCGTTCATCCGCAGCGTGCACACCGACCAATTCAATCACGCGCCGGCACAGATTTTCGTCAACACAGGCAGCCCCATCCCCGGGCGGCCGGCGATGGGGTCCTGGCTGACCTACGGACTGGGCAGCGACGCCGACGACCTGCCCGGTTTTGTGGTCCTGAAAAGCGGCGGAAACCTGTCCGGCGGGGCGGCGATGTGGAGCAACGGATTTCTGCCCGGCGAACACCAGGGCGTGCCGTTTCGCACCAGCGGCGATCCGATTCTGCACGTGGCCAACCCCGCGGGGATCAGTCGCCAGAGCCAGCGTGCGACGCTGGATCTGGTCAGCGATTTGAATCGTCGCCGCATGGAGTCCCTGGCCGTCGATGGGATTCGCTCGCGGATCGAGTCCTATGAAATGGCGTACCGGATGCAGACACGGGCGCCGGAGTTGATGGATTTTTCCGGCGAGTCGGACGAGACGCTGGCGATGTATGGCACCAAACGTGAGGACGACGGCTCCTTCGCCAAAAACTGCTTGCTCGCCCGCCGCTTGGCCGAACGCGGTGTCCGATTCATCCAGCTGTACCATTCCGGTTGGGACCATCACAGCAACGTCGAAGGCGGGTTGAAGAGTCAGTGCAAGGCGACCGACCAGGGTTGCGCCGCGTTGGTCAAGGATCTGAAACAGCGCGGGATGCTCGATGAGACGCTGGTGGTCTGGGGCGGCGAATTCGGACGCACACCGATGGTGGAAGCCAGCGCCGCGCTGGGACGATCACTCGGTCGCGACCATCACCCCCAAGCCTTCACGATGTGGATGGCCGGCGGTGGCGTGCGAGCCGGACAAACGATTGGCAAAACCGACGACCTGGGATTTCATCCGGTCGAGGATGCCGTCCACGTCCATGACATCCAGGCGACGATCCTGCACCAGTTGGGCATCGACCACGAGCGTTTGACGTTCACCTTTGCCGGTCGCCCGTTCCGACTGACCGACGTGCACGGAACGGTGATCAAGAAACTGGTCGGGTGAAGGTATAAAAAAAGCCCGATGCCGCGGTGAAGCAGCATCGGGCCTGATGTTTAGGCTCGTAACGGTTCGAGCTTAGATGTTGGTGTCTGCATCCGGAGTCGGAGCAGGCGGTGCATCGCTGGCGCTTGCTTCAGCAGCAGCAGGTGCAGCTTCGACAGCCGGAGCTTCGACGACGACGCCGCCATCACATGCAGCACACGGTGCTGCTGCCGAGACGACAGCTCCGCCACAAGCGTTGCACGGTGCGGGAGCACAGCAAGGGGTCGGTGCGGGTGCACAGCACGGTGCAGGCTCAGGAGCACAGCACGGTGCCGGTTCCGGAGCACAGCAAGGTGCCGGTTCGCAGCAGGTGGGCTCGGGAGCACAGCAGCTCTTGCGGGCCTTCAGCTTTGCACACAGACGTCCGAACAGCTTCGGACGGCTGGCGCCGCCACAAGCGGGTGCAGGCTCGCAGCAAACCGGTGCCGGTTCGCAGCAAACGGGTGCCGGCTCGCAGCAGACAGGTTCCGGAGCGCAGCAATCTGCACCACCACGGGACTTGAGCTTGGCCAACAGTCCTCCACCACACGCATTTTTCGCGTGCAGCTTCGAGAACAGTCCACCACCACAGTTGCCAGCGTAAGCCGACGATTCATTCATGGCGAGAGCCGCACCCACCAAAAGTGCAAACGCGGCAATCCCGCTGACCACATTCCGATTCATTGTTTTCTCCCAAGTGTTTCGGATTTTTTGGTGCGATCCTCTACGCACACTTTTTCAAATCAGAAGCCATATCCAGGCTCCCCCGTTGGTTCCAGCGTCGGTGACCATCACCGAAACTTCCGAACACGCAAGATAGGTGCTTTGCGGAATGTTTGCGGACCACGTGATTTCGTGGATAAAGTAACTTTGGCTAGACCCGTGTCAATCGCACCAACCCCCGAAACAGGACAGAAAATCTGCCGCGGAAGTTGTCCGACGAGGTCGCCCGGGTTTTAGGCCCGCCGGCTTCCAATTTGCAAAAAAGCCGAGAAAACCGGCATATCACGAGCTTATCCGCGACCTAGATCACCGAGCGACACCACCCTTTCGAGTGGCGTGTAGGTCAATTTGTCACGCCGTGCCTGGAGCGAAAGGGAGCAAATAGTGGCAAGAAAAGATTGCCTATTTTTCCCAAAGTCGGCGGTTCAGGGTCCGATTTTGCGCTTTCGGTGGTCCGCTTAGCGATTGACAGGCCCCTCTGCCTGTTCCAACGCCGCCAAACGAGCCTGCATTTCGTCCCCGTTTTCGAAGTCAAATTCCAACGGTTCGATGCCGTCACCCTGATCGATGACGAATCCGCTGACCCGCCAGCCCTCGGTTTCTTTGCGGAGCGTCCAGACGACTTCGTATTGGAAGTTTTCCCCGGAATCACTCGGTTCGGTCAGGAACGTATGCACCCAAACGGCGTCATCTTGGTCTGGAACCGGAAAGGCTTGGCGGACTTCGAATCGGGTGTCGGGTGAACCGGGGAACTGAAACGGGCGACCGATTCGGGTCAGTTCTTGTTGGGCGAGTTTGGTCAGCAGTTCGTTGGAACTGGCCTCTTGTCCGCCCCGCCGGACGCGATCGAGCAATTGGCTGACGACCTCGGCCGGCTGCACTTGGTCAGAATCGGCGTTGACTTGGGTTTCGGGACCGGAACGTTGCGCGTCGGCGACGTCGGTTGACTGGCTTCCGCAGCCGGCCGCCAGCGACGCGCTGGCTAACAACGCCAAGATCCGCAACGGGTTTGCGAATAAGCTCTGCATGCAGGCCCAGTTACGCTGCCGTCGGATCTGGCAAGCTTGGAAGGCGGAAGGAGTCGGGCAAGCGTTTGATTTCCGTGCGGTCGGGTTTGAGGCTTCCATATCGCGATTTTACAATCCAAAGAATCAGGGATTTTGTCCGTCGACGTTGTGACTTTGGTGCGCAAACACCAAATCTCAGCCTTGGGTACCAATTGGGCGTCCGGGGCGTCAACATCGAATCGGACGGCAGATCCACTCCCAGGGGGCGTCCCCGCATCGCAATCGACTCGGCTATCGCTGGGAAAGACTTTCCCGCAAAATGCAGCACCGAGCAAATCCACACCGGTTCGCCCCCAACACGGCCGTCAGACGCATTCGTTTGACGATCCATCCCACGCCAACGCGATCAAACATGGCCCCCAGCGCAAACGTTATCCAAGTCGATACCGAACGCATCGATCTGAAGAACAGGTCTCTTGCTGCCTTCTTAGCTTGGCTGGTCCCCGGTGCGGGGCATTTCTACCAAGGCCGACACACCAAGGGCAGTCTGTATTTGGTCTGCATCCTGACCACCTGGATGCTGGGATTTGCACTCGGCGGCGGCCATGTGGTCTATGCGTCGTGGCAACCCGGTGACCGGCGCTGGCACTACATTTTGCAAGCCGGCGTGGGTGCCGCGGCGTTGCCGGCACTGATCCAAGGCAACCGCATGCGAAAGATGACCGACAAGGGCGTCACGTCGCGGTCTTACGAACCGATGTGGGGCGGGTTCATGGCGCCGCCCCATCGACCGGTCATCGAAGATCGCACCGATGAGGTTTCGGCGTGGTATGCGACGTATGGTGCGGGATACGAAATGGGCACCTGGTACACGATGATCGCCGGGCTGTTGAACATTCTGGTGATCTACGACGCCTATGCCGGCCCACTCGCGGTGCCGATCAGCGGACGCAAAAAGAAAGATGACGAGGACGACGATTGCCAGCGACAGCCGGATTCGGAACAACCAGACGCCGGCGGGTCCGCTAGCGTCATCCCCCAGGCAAGCAGCGAACCCACCCCGGAGGCCAAGGCATGATTTCGATCTCTCCGACATACTTGATGTATTATGTCCCGTTGATCATCTCGATCTCTTTGGTCTTCGGCGCGACACGTCATGAGGATACCCAGACGATCCTCAAACACGCGTTCTATACCGCGCGTTGGATCACCGGTTTCATGGCGATCATTTTTGTCATCCTCTTACTGATCAACTGGATGGTTTAGTGCGCGTATTGACGTTGGGTGCGGGTACCGTCGGACATTGGATCGCGGACATGTTGTGTCGGCGTCGGCATGACGTGACCGTGATCGACATCGATCCAGAACGGGTTCGTCAGATCAACAGCGAATTGGATGTCCGGGCGATCCAAGGCAGTGCCTCGCAAAGCACGGTGTTATTCCAGGCCGATGTCTGCAGCGCGGACATCTGTTTGGCGGTAACCGGAGACGATGAAGCCAACGTGGTGGCCGCCAGCATGGCCAAAGCCCTCGGTGCCCGACGTAGCCTGGCCCGAGTCTATGCGCCCGCGTTCCGCGACTCCAGTACGTTTGACTACCAGAGTCATTTCGGCATCGACGCGTTGTTGAGCTTGGAACAGCTCAGCGCGTTTGAATTGGCACGCGCGATCCGAAACCCCGACGCGATCCCCCTGGAACACTTTGCCCGCGGACATCTGGAAGTCTACGAGACGGAAGTGGAAGCGAAATCGCAGGCGACCGATCAGCGATTGCGTGATTTAAAAATGCCAGGATCGGTGCGAATCGGTTCGATCGAACGCGATGGCGACTTGTGGTTGGCCAGCGGCGAAGACGAACTGCACGTCGGTGACCGGGTCAGTTTGATCGGGATGCCGTCGGCGGTGAATCGGAGTCGCCCACTGTTCGCGTCGTCGACCAAACGCAGCAAACGCCGCAGCGTACTGATCGCAGGCGGAGGCGAAATCGGATTTCACATCGCACGCGCGCTGCCGACCAGCGATTATCGAATCACGTTGCTGGAGTACGACGAGGAGCGCTGTGAACAGCTGGCCAAACTGCTGCCCAAGTGCACCATCGTGCACGCCAATGCCAATCGACGCAGTGTGCTCGAAGACGAGGGCGGTGGCTCGGCCGACTATTTCGTCGCCTGTACCGGCAGCGACGAAAGCAACATCATGGCTTGTGTCGAGGCTCGTGAATTGGGATCGCGGCGCGTGATGGCGGTGGTCGGACGCCCGGATTACGCCAACGTGGTTGGAAAACTGGGGATCGATCACGTCGTCAGTGAACGTGATGTCGGCGCCCGCCAGATCCTCGGGTTCCTTAACCAGGGAGCCGTGATCAGCCAGAGCCGATTGCCCAATGGAAAAATTGCGGTCTATGAGTTGGAGGTCGTCGAAGGGGCACGCGTGACCGAAGCCACACTCGCCGATCTGCCCCTGGCCGGCCGCTGCCTGATCACCGCCATCCAACGCGACAGTTTTATCCGCATGCCCACCGCCAGCGATCAATTGCAACCCGGTGACATCGTCGTCGCGCTGATGGACCAGCAACACATCACGGACTGCCTGGCCCTGTTCAATCGCTGATCTTCCTTGGGCAAGGCTTCCGACGGTTCACCTCGCAATCGACACTCCCGGCATTCGCTCTCCTCGTTCATGCTCGCAATGCACTAGTTTTTCATGTCGCTGCACACCCTTTCTGTTTGCGCCGATGTCGGAGGGACGTTTACGGATTGCCTGGCGGTTTGGACCGACCACTCCGGAGCGTCCCACTCGGGTTGCATCAAAGTATTGTCGACCGGGCTAATCCGCTGCCGCGTCACAGACCTACCGGATGAGACGACGGTGCGGATCCAGATCCCCGACGAACTACTCGGCGGGCTGGCCGCCGGACGGCTACCGGACGACTTTTTCCGCTCGGCGAAACTCGAATGGCTGGTCGAGGGGATTCATCATCGCGTCGGCGACATCCGCGGCTACGACTCGGCCACCTCAACCGTGGCGTTGGCCAACGTCGACGCCGAAATCGCCAGCCAGCTTTCACCCGGTGCGATCGTCGAGATCGATTGCCGGCGTGAAGCCCCGGTGCTGGCCACTCATTTACTGACCGGTATTCCGATCGATGATCCGATGCCCCCGATGACGGCCCGCATCGGCACGACCCGAGGCACCAACGCGCTGCTGACACGCAGCGGCGCGGCGGCCGGCCTGGTCGTCACCGAAGGGTTCGGGGACGTCCTGCGGATCGGCGAACAAGATCGCCCCGAGCTGTTCGATCTCGCCTTCGTCAAAGCTCCCCCGCTGGCCGAAAGCACGCTCGAGATCCGGGCCCGATTGGACGCCGACGGCCGGGAGCGGATCGCGATCGATGAAGACGAAATCGCGGCCGGATTGCAGGCGTTGTTCGACGCGGGGATTGAAACCCTGTCGATCTGTTTGATGCACGCTCATCGGAATCCGGCGCACGAGATCGCGGTGGAACAAATCGCGCGGCGTGTCGGGTTTGCCGAAGTCAGCCGGTCCAGCGAGGTGGCTCCGTTGATCAAGTTGGTCGCGCGCGCCGAAACCACCACGCTGGATGCCTATCTCAATCCAATCCTGTCGGCCTATGTCGCGCGCGTCCGCCGTCAATTCGGCGGATCGAACTGTCAGTTGCAATTGATGACCAGCGGTGGGAATCTGGTTGGCCACGAAGAGTTCCGCGGTCGAGACAGTGTCCTTTCCGGACCGGCCGGCGGCGTCGTCGGACTCCGCCACGTCGCCCAGACCCATCAATGCCCGCTGGCGATCGGATTGGACATGGGCGGAACCAGCACCGACGTCAGCCGCTTCGATGGCCAGGTCGGACGTCGCTATGAAACTCGCATCGCCGACCTGCGGGTGATGACTCCGATGATGGACATCCACACGGTGGCCGCCGGTGGAGGATCGATCTGTGACTTCCAAGGCGGACGACTGGTGGTCGGTCCGTCCAGCGCCGGCGCGGCTCCGGGACCGGCTTGTTACGGCAGCGGCGGACCGCTGACGGTGACCGATGCCAACGTCTTGTTGGGGCGTTTGCGCGTGGATCGATTCCCGTTTCCCCTGTTGCCGGCCGCCTCGCGCGAACGGATCGAGCACGTCGCGTCACGCATGCCCGCACCGCCGGAGACGATCGAATCGCTTGCCGAAGGGTTTCTGGACATCGCGGTCACCCACATGGCCGAAGCGGTGCGGGCGATCACCACGGCGCGCGGTGTCGATGTCCGCGATCACGCGCTGGTCGGATTCGGCGGCGCCGCCGCGCAATTGATTTGCCGCGTCGCCGATGCGTTGGGCATCCGCCGGATCGTCGATCATCCACGCGCGAGTGTGTTGAGCGCCGTGGGCATGGGCGTCGCCACCAGCGGACGCATTGAAACGGTCGGGATCTATCGCCGACTCGATCAGGTCGGCGCGGCCGACTTCCAGGCCGCAGCCGATGACCTGACCGCCGAGACGATCGAGTCGCTGCGACACGACCAACCAAAATCGGTGCAGACGCGTCTGGAATGCGACTGTCGCTACGTCGGCACGGATGCCTCGATTCCGCTGAGGGTCGAAGAATCGCCCGAACGGATCCTGCAGTCCTTGTCCGATCGGTTTCACCACGAACATCAACACCGATTCGGGTACCGCCGCGACGACCACCCCATCGAACTGGTCAGTCTGCGATGCGAAGCGACCGGCGGCCTGTCACCGCATGCCGAGCAATGGTTGGCCGGCGATCTGCGCAAGCCCGACAGACGAGATGCCGACGAACACGATGCGGGCGGATCGCCCCGCCGCGACGATCCGGAAACGACGGCCGTGTTTCATCGCGGTCGCTGGTGCCAATTCAAACTGCTCGATCGCGATCAGCTTTCCAGTGGTCAAACGATCGCCCCGGGCAGCATCGTGGTCAGCGACCAGTCGACGCTGATCGTCGAGCCGAATTGGGAGGGCGTCGTCTGTGACGATGGAGCGATCACACTGGCGCTTTGCGAGACGACAGTGTCCGAGGAGGATCCCCAAAGCGAAGCCGGTCAAAGCGCCGGCGAAGCGGTGCAGATGGAGATCGTCGCTCGACGGTTGCAGAGTATTGCCGACGCGATGGGAGAAGTGCTGCGTCGCACCGCGGTCAGTGTGAACGTCAAAGAGCGACTCGATTTCAGCTGCGCGGTGTTCCGGGGCGACGGAACGCTGATCGCCAACGCGCCCCATGTCCCCGTGCACTTAGGTGCGATGGGACACACCGTCCGTGCCTTGGCCGAATTGTTCCCCCAAATGTCCGCGGGCGATTGCTACGTCTCCAACGATCCGTATGCGGGAGGGTCGCACTTGCCCGACGTCACCGTCGTGACACCGGTCTTTTGCAACGACCATGACAGCGACAATGCCCGCCCAACCGCAACCGATGCCAAGCCGTCGTTTTTCGTCGCCAGCCGAGCCCACCATGCCGAGATCGGCGGCAAGACTCCCGGATCGATGCCACCGATGGCCAACTCGCTTGCCGAAGAAGGCGTATTGATACGCGGGTTCGCACTCGTGCGTAACGGGGTGTCGCACGAAGACGAACTGGGCGAATTGCTTTCCAGCGGTCTTTATCCCTCGCGCAACGTCGCGGAAAACCTGGCCGATCTGCACGCTCAAATCGCTGCGGGACAGGAAGGTGCCCGAGCACTCAAGCGGATGAGCAAGGAGCTTTCGCTGCGGCACGTCGAAACCATGATGGACCGCTTGTTGGACGTCGCGTCGGACTCCGTGGTCCGTTGGATTGGCAGTTTGCCGCAATCGGAAATGCGATTCAAAGACACGCTCGATGATGGCACTGTGATCGCGGTTCGATTGCAGCGTGACGGCGACCGATTGGTGGTCGATTTCGATGGCACCAGCGGCGTGCACCCCAACGGTTACAACGCGACACCGTCGATCGTCTGTTCGGCGGTGCTGTACGTGATGCGTTGTTTCTGTGATTCGAATCTTCCCCTGTGTGACGGTGTGCTGCGCCCGATCGACTTGAGATTGCCGACCGGATTGCTGTCGCCGCCACGCGATGAAGATCCGGCCCGCTGCGCCGCGGTGGTCGCGGGGAACGTCGAAACCAGCCAACGGGTCGTCGATGTGCTGCTCGGCGCGATCGGTTCGACCCAGGACTCCGGTCCCGTTTTTCGCTCCGTCGCCGCCAGCCAGGGCACGATGAACAACGTGCTGATCGGCGACGCATCGTTCGGCTACTACGAAACGATCGGAGGCGGCAGCGGGGCGACGGTCTTCGGCCCCGGCGCCGACGGCGTGCATACGCACATGACCAACACGCGGATCACCGATCCAGAGGTGCTGGAATCACGCCTGCCGATTCGGTTGGTGGAATTTTCGATCCGACGTGGCAGCGGTGGCGTCGGTAGACATCGCGGCGGTGATGGGTTGGTGCGTGAGTTTGAATTTCTGCGTCCCTTGACGGTTTCGCTGATCACCAGTCGCCGAACGACCGCGCCGTACGGCGCTTCGGGAGGAGGGGCCGGTTTGTCGGGACGCAACCGGTTGATCCAATCGGGAAGACTGCCGATTGATTTGCCCGCCGCGACGACCATCGAAGTCGGTACGGGCGATCGGCTCCGCATCGAAACGCCCGGCGGCGGCGGCTGGGGAACCCCAGTCGTGTAAGCTTTCAGCTTGCGATCCGGCGTTGTTCACAACGCCGACACGAAGCGTGAGCGGCGGCCTACTGGGCGGGGCTGACCACCGTGGCGGTCGCTCCGACGGGAGTCTGGGCGGTCGGATGACTTCCGGCCGCGTCGATCACCGAATGATGTGCCGAGGAGGCGGTGATGGCGACGCAGTTGTTGCGTCCTTTGCGTTTCGCTTCGTACAAACTGGCGTCTGCTTTTTCGAACAGTGTGTTGAAGTTGTCGTGGCGTCCGCGGTCGACCCAGCAAACGCCCAGGCTGGTAGTGACACACAACTTGTTGCCACTCACATCGACCTGCAACGTCTCGATCGCGTTTCTCAACCGTTCGGCAACCTTCAGCGTGGAGTCGTAATCGCAATTGCCGACCAGCACGACGAATTCTTCGCCGCCGAATCGATACACCGTGTCGTACTGCCTGCAGTTTCGTTTCAAACAGGCAGCGACTTCACGCAACACATCGTCACCGGCCGCGTGTCCGTACGTGTCGTTGAAGATCTTGAAGTGATCGATATCCGCGATGATCAAACCGAACGACTGGGATTGCCGACGAAACTGATTGGACAGCTGAAAGACTTCGGCGTCAAAGGCGGAGCGGTTCTTCAGTTGCGTCAAGCTATCCAACAGGGCCATTTGCCGAAGCTCTTGTTGCTGTTCGGACATTTCGCGAATCGTGCGTTCCATGCCCAGAGAAATCTGGACCATGGATTCTTTGGCCCGCACCTCCAGGTCTTTGATCGAATCAAACGCAATCGATTCGAAATTGAAGAGCGTTTCGTAGCCTTTCCATTCGGCGATCATCGCGTCGAAGAGGGCGTCAAACTGCTCGTCTTGGATGCCCAGCATCTCGCCGGCGGACGTGCGGACACCGACGATTTCTCGGCCCGCCGGTTCGGCCGATAACAGCAACTTGCCGACCTGTTGACTGACGCAGAACAGTTTGGACGGCAGGTCAGCGGCATCGGGGTCGTAGGCCTTTAAAACCTCGATCATGGCGGCGGGAAAGTTCCACTTTTCCAACAGGCAACTGCCCACTTCATAGCGGTCGGTGCCGCAGATCTCACGTTCAATGTCGACGCTGAGTTTGTCTAACAGTTCATCCGATTCGAAGCGAAGCGCCAATTCATCCGAATAAGCGTTACCGATCCCCATCGCACCGATGTTGAACACCAGTCCCAACAAAAAGGACTCGTCGGCGTTCTGTTCGGCTTGCTTGGCGATCAGCTTGGCTGCGATCGCCGTCGCCAGCGAACGACGCCAAAACTCATCATAGGGAAACCCTGATTGTCCCTGCGTGTCCATCAGCGAGAAGGACAACGACAGCAAGCGAAGCGTTCGCATGCCCAATAACGGGATCGCCTGCTGCAGGCTGCCCACGGTCCGCGCCGAAGCGACGATCGGCGAATTGCAGTAGTCGATCAATTTGGCCGACAACTTGGGATCGGCGCTGATCAATTTGGTGATGTCAGCGATTCTGGCATCGGGTTGGTTGACCAGGTCCAGAAGTCGAGCGGCAATGGTGGGAGGCGAAGGCATGTTTTCGCCATCAACGATCTTCGCAATGTCTGGATTCATCGTGCTCTTCGTGCTCAGTTCGCAATCCATCATGGATTCTGCTTCTCGTGTTGCCCAATCGCTGGACCGCCGCTTTGATTTTGCGGCTAACCGCACCACCCCCGGTTCTTCGAGAAACTGTGGGCCGTAATCGGCCGGGGCGGCTTGTGCCGAGGTGCTGAATGAGGGAACTCCGCCAACCCGGAAGGCTCGACGAGACGTCAATCATGCACGACCCGACCTCGCAGTGGGGGGCAACCGGAACGCCCGCCTCGTTTTCACGGGCAACCGTTCGGGGATTGGGGACGGGCCAACCGATGGCACCTCGCATCGACGGGTCGTGCGGGTGCGTTACACCAACACCTCGGCGTCGATCGCCACATCGCCCAAATCGTCGCGCAGCGTTTCGGCGACCGCTTCGACGCTGCTGTCCACACGCACATAGAAATTCATTCGCGGGACCGGCCAATCGCGCGTACCGTCTCGGACGATCGATTCGATGCTGGCGCCCGCCCGTTCGGAGAGCAGTCGGCTGATCGCGTAGCGGGTGCCTTGATCCGACGGGGGCGAATTGCAGGAAAACTTGATCCGACCATCTCCGAGGTCGGTTAACTGCGGATAAAGCGTGTCCAGGACCGGCCTGAGAATCTCTGACGTGTTGTCGATCAACCGATCATCTGGGTTTTCAAGTCGGCTGCAGATCCGCCGTTTGACTTCATCTTCCCAGTTCTCATTCGAGACGGCCGTGGCATCAAAGGTGAGCACGTCGACGATCAGATGACGCTCGTTGGGCGGCAGCGTTTCGCCGTCGGTGGCTTGGCCGGCGGGATCGGGGATTTCGTAAAGGTCAGTCGAACGGATGGCGCATCCCATTTCATGCAGCGCGCCGGCGACCCGCCAAAACAGCCCCGGAAAGTCCCAGGAATAAAGCGTCAATCGGTAGTAGTCGCCGTCACGTTTGAGTTCCACTTTGGGGCGTCCGGTTCGCACGACCGCCGTCAAGGCAAAGATGATCCGGTGGGCGCGTTGCGGATCGAGCGTCTCGGTGCCTTCATAGGTTTGCCGAAGCGAGTTGTCGACGTGTGGACTGGCCAGCAGCCGGTGGGGCAGCAACGCACCGATCCGCTGGCCGGTGGGGTCAAAGTAGTGATCTTCGAATGATCGACCGCCGACGCCCAATTCGCCATGCAACAAGTTTTGCGTCAGGTTCTGAATCTTTTGCCATTGCTCCGGCTCCAAGCGAATCCGCGCCACTCCCTGCGGATTGCGAAAATCAAACGCGGCATAAGCAAACAGCGCGAGGGCTCGAATCGTGTCGGCGGAATCTCGCGAATGCAAGCGTTCGAGTTCCCGCCGCCAACTTTCCAAGACCTGTGGATGGCTTCCCGCTTCGGCCCACTTGAGCAACTCACGTTTCTTCAACAGCAGAAACTCGATCGTGCGGAGTGTCGGCCCGGAAAGTCCCGGCAGGTTACTGAGATGCTCGTTCACATAACGCCGAACGGATTCGCCATAGACTTGCGGATCATAGTCACCGGGGTCGGAGGGGACCGCAGACATGTACACCGTTTGAGGAATCTCGTCGGTCAATAGCGCCAGCCGCAGTGCACCACGGCCTGAATCACCGATGTCCTGGTACTGACGCAAAAAATAGGCTTCGTCGCGTGAGGTGACCGCGGACCGCTTCAACGTATCGAGGTACTCTAACCCCTCCAGCCGTTGGACCGCACGAGCCGCTCGCGTCAGAGTCGCCGCCCGATGCCCCGGCTGATAAAGCTGATTGGAAAGCTCTCCGAAACCGGGCAACAGCTTTTCCAAGACCCCGAAATCGAACCAATCTTTGATCGCGGGGTACACCGGCCCGGGCGACACCATCAGCTTGATCAGCGCCGGATCCGGGCGCAACGATTCGGAGATGTTCTTCCGAGCGGCGCGTTTCACGCCGCGATCGATAGGCAACAGGAATCGTTGTTGGGCGCGGTACAAACTGTAAAACATCTCCGTCGCGTCCTTGAACAAGGCATCCGTGCCGATCCGCAACCCGTCCGATCCCCAGACCACCAATCCATCGGTGTCCGGCACGACGACGCCGCGTTCGAGAAGCCGGTCCATGGTCTCGTGACGATATGAATCGATGACGTCCCGCGCGTTGCGCAGCTTCGTCAACCCTCCGGCGCCGAACCGATACAAGAACGCCTCCATGTCGGCGGCATCGAGCAACAGCGGCGAGACCATTTTTTCACCGCAGTCCCTCGACCGGTCGGCAGCCTGAGCGGCACGCCGCTGTTCAATCCAACAGCGAGTCGAAAAGATCACGCCGACGGCTTCCAAGACATTTGCCGACGGCGCCCCCTCACGATCAAAGCGTCTGGTGCTCCGCACTTGCTGGTACACCTGCAGCGACGGGATCCAGCGTTCGAACGAATACAACCACATCGCCAACTGAAATCCGCGCAGACCGCCCTTTCCGTTCTTGACGTGAAATCCGCCAATGTCACCGGGCGGTTGGGGATGCAGCTGATCAAACCGCCGCAGATCCTGGTTGACCGCGAAAATAAAATCGAGTCCCAACTCGGCCGCTCGCCCGCGGCAGACGCGTCGGATCCGATGATCCAATTCCGAATCGCCGACCAGCAGATCGCAGTCGAGCAGTGCGACCAGTGACTTCAAATCAAAATGTTCGCGGTCTTTCAGATCCGGAAAGGCATTCGCTTTGACGACGTTTCGCAGCCCCGGAACGCGGGGCGCGAACGCCCTCAGCCGACTCGAAAGATGCCGCAGGAAGTGTTGGTTCTCTTCGATGTTTTCGACGATGATGCCGATGTCAACATCCGAACCGGGGCAGATTTCTCCTCGTCCGGTTCCTCCCAGGGCGTAAATCACGATCGCGCCCCGCGGGGGAGCTTCCGCGATCACCCGCTCGTAGAAACACTTCATCGCATCGCGAATCACACGCCCGCGATGATTGACCAGGGCCCAGCCGTCGGTCAGCCCGGCCAATCGAATCCGCTGATCACTGTGGCTGATCCCGTCGCGCAGGGCCTTGACCCAAGCCAGCCCTTCAAAGCCGTCGTGTTCGTTTGTCGGGGCGTTCATTGTGTCACCGGTTTCCCGCTGGTTGCTTAGGGCCACCTCTCGATCTAACAAAATTCTATCGACAATCCGTCTTTTCGACCATCGTCAACACGGCGGGGCACAATGCCGGTTAGAATCTCCAGCCTGCGTCGCAACTTCGCCCTGCCGGGAGTGCGTCCCCCGCCTTCCCTCCCCCCCTGCCTCTGATCGCCCTCCATGGAACTCGCTCATCTGACTTGGCCGGTTGTCGATGCGCTCGATCGCAACACGCCGATCATCGTTCCCGTCGCGGCGTTGGAACAACATGGCCGGCACCTGCCCGTCTTTACCGACAGCATGTTGCTCGGAGAAATCGTCGCGCGTGCGCATCAATCGTTCGCCGAATCGACCCTGGTTGCACCGTTGATGTGGCTCGGCAATTCGCACCACCACATGGATTTCCCCGGCACGCTCTCGGCCGACCCACGCGTCTACCTCGACTTGTTGAGCGGCCTGGTGGACAACTTTATCCGCCACGGATTCCGCCGCATCGTGATCTTGAACGGTCATGGTGGCAACGACGTGCCGGCGCGACAAGTGACCTTTGAATTGCGTCAACGCTATCGAGACCGTCAGGATCTGTTGCTGCTGGCGGCCACCTACTGGCACCTGGCCGATCCCTCATCTCAGCTGGCCGGTTTGCGACAGAACGAAATGGGACACGCGTGTGAATGGGAAACGTCAATGATCCTGCGACTGGCACCGCAACTGGTTCGCAATCACACGACGGTCGATGAGATCCCGTTCGGCAATCCTTTCCTGCCCGCGTCACGGGCCTGGACGATGCCCGATCGCTCCGCCCCAGGGCACGTCGGCGACGCGGCCGCCGCGACCGCGGAAAAGGGAGAACAACTGCTTCAACTCTTCGCCGACGCGGTGGTCGGTTTCATTGAACGCGTCGCCGGATGGGATGGCCAATCTTGGGATGGATGAAACCAAACACACACTCGACTCAACCCCGGCAGACGATACGGCGCCATCGGTCAGCCCAGTCCGCATCGCACTGATCTGTGGACTGTTGCTGCTCGCCTCGGCGCTCAACTATCTCGATCGCCAGACGTTGGCCAGTGCATCGGCGCGGATCATGCAAGAGTTTGATCTGGTCAACGAACAATACGGTGACATCGAAGCCGTCTTCGGATACGGGTTCGTGATCGGATCGATCGTGTTCGGCGTGCTTGCCGACTTAGTCCCCGTCCGCTGGTTGTATCCCGTGGTCGTGATTTCTTGGTCCACGGTGACCGCGGCCACGGCGTTGGCGAGCGGGTATCATGATCTGCTTTGGCTGCGTCTGCTGCTCGGCGTGTTCGAAGCGGGGCACTGGCCGTGTGGCGTGCGAGTGGTCCGCAGTTTGACGCGAGCCCGCGGCCGAACGATGGGCAACGGCTTGCTGCAAAGCGGGACTTCGATCGGAGCGGTCGCTGCGCCGCTGATCATGCTGGCGTTGTTGACCGACGATGTCGGCAGTTGGCGGCCTGCGTTTGCGATCGTCGGCGGGATCGGCATCTTGTGGGTGTCCGCTTGGTTTGGGATTGTTCGATCGACAGATCTGGCAGCCGACGCCGTGCAACGTAAACAAGCCACCCCCTGGCGTGTGTTGTTGCAACGACGCATGGTCGTGGTGCTGATCATCGTCTGCCTGATCAACACAACGTGGCAGTTGTTTCGCGCCTGGTTGCACCTGTTCCTTCAAGAAGGCCGTGACTACACCGAAACCCATACCTTGCTGTTCAATTCCGCTTGGTTCGCGGCGACCGATGTCGGATGCCTCGGCGTCGGTGCCGTCGTGTTGTGGTTGTGCGCAAAAGGGTTCACGCCGACCCGCTCACGACAAATGGTTTTCACCGCATGTGCCGTGCTCTGCCTGACGATGCTCACCCTGCCACTGTTACCCAAGGGGTGGGTGCTGTTGGCCGTGCTGTTGTTCGGCGGCGCCGGGGCGCTGGGCATGTTTCCGCTCTACCACGCCTTCACACAAGACATTTCCGGCAAACACCAAGGCAAGATCACCGGGATCGCCGGGGTGACGGCGTGGTTCCTGGTTCCGCCGACCCAGAAACTGTTCGGCCGACTCGTCGATGTGACCGGATCCTACGACGTGGGGTTGGCGGCGGCCTCGTGTCTGCCCGCCCTTGCCGCGATCATTCTTTGGATTTTTTGGAGAGACGTTCCTGATGAATCAACACCCCTGGAAGATTGACCGCCGCAATTTCCTGACTCGGTCCGGCACGAAAACGGTGTTCGGATTGGGCCTCTTCGGTTTCGCGCGCGGAATGGCCGATCCACAACCGGCGGTTGCGGCCGACTCGCCGGCGGTCACCGGCCGACGTCCCAAGATCGCATTCCTGGGCACTGTCGTTCGACGACATTCACACGCCCAACACTTTCTCGATCGCCACACGCTGGGATACAGTTGGAACGGCCGCTGGCAACGACCTCGCGTCGATGTCGCGTCGGTGTTCATCGACCAGTTTCCCGACGATGATCTTGGTCGCCAGCGAGTCAAACGCCACGGCCTGCGACTGTTCCCGACGATCGAAGAGGCCCTCACGCTGGGCGGCGAAACCTTGGCCGTCGACGGCGTGGTCGTGATCGGCGAACACGGCGATTACCCACGCAACGAAAAAGGACAACATCTCTATCCACGCTACGATTGGTTTAAGCGCATCGTCAACGTGTTTCAGCAAAGTGGACGTAGCGTGCCGGTCTTCAATGACAAACACTTGTCGACGGACTGGGACGAATGCGTCGAAATGGTGGACGATTCGCGACGACTGGGGTTCCCGTTTCTCGCAGGGTCCTCGCTTCCGGTCACGCGACGTCTTCCCGCGATCGACATGCCCTACGGCGCGGCGCTGAAAGAAAGTGTTTGCGTGGCGTATGGCGGCATCGACAGCTACGACATCCATGCGTTGGAAACCGCCCAATGCATGTCCGAACGCCGCGTCGGAGGGGAAACGGGCGTCAAGCGAATCCACGCCTTGCGGGGCGTCAACCTTTGGGATCGGTTGGCATCGGATGATTGCCAACGCACGAGACGGCTTGTCGTCGCCGCGCTCACTCGCAGTCACAATCTGCCGGTCGAAGGCGGGTTTCCGACCGAAGTGCCGTCGATCGACTGGATGCGTCAGACCATGCCGCAGACGACGGGCTATTTGGTCGAGCACCACGATGGGCTGCGGACGACGATGCTGCTGACCGAGATTCGCGACTTCAATTACGCCGGCATGCTCGCCGACGACACGCTCGTTTCCTGCCAGATGTACTTGCCCATGCCCGGTCACGGATCGACCACCGCCGACTTTTTCAATCCACTCGTCCGCCATGTCGAAACGACGATGATCGAAGGCACAACGCCGTATCCGATCGAACGCACGCTGCTGACGTCCGGGATGGTGATCGGCGGCGTCGATAGCCTGCATGCCGGCGAACAACCGATCGACACCCCGCACCTGGACGTCGCCTACACCGCCCCCAAAGCCTCAACGTTCTGGCACAACTAGTGGCGTAAGCTTCCAGCTTGCGTTTCGCCGCTTTGCGGCGATCGCGGAAAAGGGGTCAGGTACCGAAAATGCGTAGCACCCTTTGGCCATTTGGTTTTTGGCACCTGCCCCCTTTTCCGCTCCAAAAATCCTTGACCATTTCGGTCCGTCTGTGTTTGGCACGACACCGCGATGATGGTGTATCCTGATTGCGATGACTGTCTGTTGTCCTCGTCGAGAACCCCGACTGATGCGAACACGTCACCTCAGAAACTGCGTTTTTGTCGTCACGCTCACCGTCTGCATCGCGGCGTCTGTCTCACCGGGTGTCGCCGATGAGCCACGAACGTGGACCGATTCGACCGGCAAGTTTCGCGTCACGGCAAGTTTGATCCAGGTCCAAGACGAAGTGGTCTTTTTGAAGACCGACACCGGCAAGACGCTGAAAATCCCTGTCGCGCGACTCAGCCAGGCCGACCAAGATTTTTTGAATGCCGGCGAAAATCCGTTTGAAATGGTCGATGCCGAACCGAGTCCTCGCGTCAGTATTCCGGCCGCTCCGGCGAACATCGGCAACCCGTCGACGTCGGCGTGGACCCATCCGCCGGTGATCAATTGGGACAGTGTGCCGGAGATGGACCCAGGTTTCGGTGAGAGCCAGTGGAACTACACGCCGGTCAACAACGCGTTACCGTTTGAACCCAAAACCGCCTCGCTGCCGGGAAAAGCAAACTTCTTTGAAGGCATGCGGCGATTACAGATCAACCCATCGGCCGCACGCGGTGTCGCAGGTTACACGTGGACGTTCAGCACGCCGAAACCGCTCAGCCGTATCTCGTTGGTGGATTTGCCCTCGGGCAAGGCGATCAACTCCGAACCGGTCGAGTGCAACATGTGCCCGCTGACGGTGCTTAACGACGGTAAAACCGTGTTGATGCAAGGAACCGGCGGCGACCGGGACGGTTTTGAAACCGGTGACCAACTTCAGCTCTGGACGTTGACCGGCACCAAGGTCACGCGTTCAGGCATCTGGGTGCCTTTTCCAGACGACAAGAAGGCGTTCGGGAAAACGACCAACGCACGTCCCATGAAAGCCGTACCGATCGCAAACAACCTCCTGATCCTTCTCAGCGACAACGGACACCTCGCCTGCTTTGATCTGGCAACGTTGAATCCGATCTGGCACGCACGCCTGTCACAAAATTTCGCGGTCACGTGCACCACCGATCGACAGCAGGTGTTCGTGCTCGATGAACACACTCTGATGTTGGTTGATCCGTTGACCGGTCAAGCCAAAGGCAGCATGCAATTGGAAGGCAAACCGCGTCTGGGCTGGACCAAGATGCAACTCAACGAAAGCGGCGACCAAATGTTGATTTCGTTCGTCAACAACTTGTGGATCCTGGACCTGAAGACGGGCGAAACACTCGACGAATACTCGCGCGAGGGCGGAGCTCCGATTGCGCCGAACGGTCTCAGCTATCCGGCACCCGATTACGCCTTGCTGGACAACCATTTGCTGTTGCACATTCCGTCGCGAATCACCGTCTGTGATTACAAGGACGCGGCGGTGATCACGTCGGTCGGCGGAACCGAGTTTGTGGGGTTGCTCTCTGACGCCGGTGGGCTGATCGTCCCGACTTCGATCCCCCACCCCAAAGCGACCGAAGTCCTGCGGCAAGCCGTGGATGATCCGAGCGTGTTTTTGATCCATCCCGGCGTCAACGTTGCGATGGATGCCAGCGGCGTCCCCGACAAATACCGGGCGGAGGTCGAACAGAATCTAAAAAATGCCATTGCAAAAGCCGGATACAAATTGACCAATGGGGCCGCGATCAAGATCAAGGCGGCCATCAACGGCCCCAAGAACGAAGCCGTTTCATACATCGCCCGGGGAGCCTATGTGGCGAAGGTGTACCAATCGACGCTCACAATCGAAAGTGACGGCACCCAGGCTTGGTCGCGGTCGGGCGGCAACATTCCCATGATGCTGCAAACCAAACGTGGACAGTCGATCCAAGAGAAATTGGACGAACTGGGAAAACGTCCCAACACGTCCTTCTTCGAAACCGTCGCGCTTCCAAAATTGCTACAAGCGCCGACGAAATCATCGTCGGGCAACACCCAAAACGCGCTGCTGGTTTCCAAGTTCACGCTGCGCGGGTTGGTGGATTCTGAATGAGCGCCGCTTCGGCGCTCGACGTGTGATGCAATCGGACGTTCAATTCTTCACGTCGCTCACCGTGAAATCAAAGAACACGGCGTGCGTGTCGACGACGCGCAGTCCCACGCTGCCCGATCGATAGGTTTCGTCCAACACCGAAACACGCTGCCGGCCGTTGTGCGTCACCGTGATCTGGTTGCCCTTCATTTGGACGCGTAACGCTTGGGGCTGCGTGACATCAATCTGAGTGGATGCCCGCGCGAGCTCGGTCCAGGCGGATCCGTTCATCTTGCCGACGATCACCAACCCGGTCTTCGGGATCAAGCCGGCAAAGTAGCCACGCTGGGCATCATAACCGACCGCCGGACCGCTGCAGCGAAACAAAACGCCGGCATCGCGAGCATTCGCTTCGCCTTGAAAATCGATCATGACGTCCGCGACACAATCTGCAGGGCACGGATCATCGAGCACCACTTTTTCGCCGCTGCGATAGTCGTTGATCGGATCACGGGGAACGCGCCCCAGATGCAATCCCTCCGGCCCGACTTGGATCAACTGATGATGACCAAAGAAAGACCAGGTCGCATCGCTCGCGTCGTCACCGAACAAACGAATCGGTAACACAAGTTCTTGGGGTTTTTCCCCGGAGGACCGATCCAGCCACTCGCCGGCCCGGATCGGAGACTCAAGAAACGGAAATCCCCGCCGCCCCACCTTCATCGGCTGGACGTAAACGGCGCGACGCCAGCCGGGGTTGCGATCTCGCTTGGCATGAAACACGTGCCACCACTGGCGGTCGTCCAACGATCGGACAAAACACGAATGCCCGACTCCATAGACGTCGCGTGTGCCCTCGAACAATGGCTTGTCTCGCTTGGTCCACGACGCGGGATCCAGCGGATCGCCTCCGGTAAACTCCAAAATGCCCAACTTGTAGGTCGGCAACCAAGAGGCACCGCACGAGTAGACGATTGAGGTTTTGTTTTTCGATTGAAACACCTGCGGGCCTTCATTCAAGCCACGCCCGGATGGCCCCGGTTCGGTCAGTTCCCAGCGGTAGTCGTCGTTCTCGCACAGCCGGACTCGCACACCGCCCAATTCGGTCGGCGATGCGAGCGGGGCGATGTACAGGTACTGTCGATCGGTGCCCGGCGCATCCCAGCCCGACCAAACGGCATAGCGTTTTTCGCCGTGCGTCAACACCGTCATGTCGATGGCCCAAACGTTGGGCGAGGCACCGTCCGGGCCGTCACCGGTTGCCAACGGCCCGAACAGCTCGTACTCGCCCAGCGGGTCCTGACCCTTGGACTTCAGCACATACGTCAGATGGTTTCGGTTCTGGCCATCGGAGGCGGCAAAGTAGACGTACCAATGACCGTCCAAGTGGTGCAGTTCCGGCGCCCAAATCTCACGCGAATAGGGGCCGGACTGCGGTGCCGCCCAAACGATGTTCGGCTTGCCCATCGACGTCAATCGATCACTGGCCTGAATCGAGATCGCCCGGTTGCCATGGGAAAGGCACCAGAGGTAACGCGGTTGATTCGGATCACGCGTCACCCAAGGATCGGCCCCCTCACCGATCGGATTGACAAATTTTCCAACGGGGACCGAGCCGACGCGTTGGTGCCCCGACCAGTCCGGATCCCCCGCGTCAACGGGCATCGTCGCATTCCAATCTATCAACAACCGCCGCAAGCGGTCGGCGACGTCGGGATGTTGTTTGGCGAGATTGTTCGATTCCGAAGCGTCGGCTTGGAGATCGTAAAGCTGTGGATCGCTGCCATCGTAGTTGACCAAGAACTTCCACTTGCCGTCGCGGACAGCCAAGTCCGGATTGTCTTCGCGCCCCGTCCCCGGACGATCGGGTGGGCGTCGCCAGAAAATCGGTTCGCTTCGACTTTCTCGTTGATCCCCCAACAGTGTCGCTGAAAGATCCTGGCCATCGAAGGAGACGCCGTCCGGCGGATCGGTTTGCGTCAGAGAATAAAGCGACCGATTGACGTCCAAGGCACAGAGGACGGACTCGTGGTTGGTGGTGCCGGCCACACCCTCGGCCAACAGTCCCGGCCCCCAAACAATCAACGGCGATCGCACGCCCCCTTCATAAAGCCAGGTTTTGGCGCCACGAAGCGGATCCGACGTCCCCGCGCCTTGTTCATGCCCATTGTCAGACATGACCAGGATCAACGTGTTCTCGCGCAGCGAAGCGTCATTGCGAATGCGGTCGAACAACTTGGCAAGCTGCTGGTCCATCGCATCGAGCACCGCGTAGTAAAGCGCCCGCTTGGACTCGTCCGTTTTGTCTCGAAGGACTTCTGGTGGAAAGAACGGCGAATGCACATCGTCGGGCCAAACGTTGACGAAGAATGGCTTGTCATCGACTTGCGCCTGATCGATGAACTTAACCGCTTGTTCCACAAACGCGGCCGTCACCACCGAACGGTCTTCCCAACGAATCGGCCCTCTGCCAAGGTCAGCCGATCCCAGGTCATGTTTTTGGGGCGGCTTGCCATTGTAGGCGTCTTTGAGCGGCAGCACTCTCGGCCCCAAGCCTTCAAAATTGGTCAGACTGCGGTCAAATCCATAGGCTTGTATCAGCGGCGCCTCACCGACATCGCGCTGTCCGCCCATGTGCCACTTGCCAAAATGTCCGGTCGCGTAACCCGATTGCTGCAAGTAACGGGCGAGCACCGGTGCTTGGGGATCGAGCCACTGCGCCATGCCGCGATCACGATTCAGCTTCCGCGCAGCCAGGTACGAACTGATCCGCCAGCGTTGGGGATATTGCCCCGTCGACAGCGCAACGCGCGACGGTGAACAAATCGGTGAATTGACGTAAAAGTTTGTGAATCGAATCCCTTCGGACGCCAACGCGTCAATATTTTCCGTCCGGGTGCGTGTTCCGCCGTAGCAGGACAGGTCGGACCACCCCATGTCGTCGATGAACACCGTGACGACATTCGGCCGCTGATCTGCCCACCCGGTCGAAGGTGCAAACGCGATCGAGAACAAAAACAAGCATCCGAGCCACCTGGTGAATTGTCGCTTCATAAAACGAATAGAAAAAAGGAAATGAATTATCTGATCGCGGAACAGTCTACTTGCCGTGCGATGGGTCGTCGCCCCAGACGGTGAAACCGTCTGCCACACCGACGGACGTGGTTTACAATGTCCGAAACGCAACCAAACGGCTTCTGACAACTCTGTGCAACACTTAATCATCTATGGCACCTCTACGCGTCCTGTTAACGATCCTACTCGGCGTCGCCCTCACCACGCAATGTTTCGCCGAAACGCCCGACAATCTTCGTGACGAAAATCTGGTTGCCTGGTGCATCGTCCCCTTTGACTCGCAAAAACGCGGTCCGGCAGAGCGTGCCGAGATGGTCAAGCGGCTCGGATTGCGTCGCGTCGCCTACGATTGGCGTGCCGAACATGTGCCGACATTCGAAGAAGAAATTCTGCAATACAAAAAACACGGGATCGAGTACTTCGCGTTTTGGGGTGCACACGACGAGGCGTTGAAACTATTCAAAAAACACGGGCTGCGCCCGCAGATCTGGCAGATGCTCGGTTCGATCGAAGGGGAAACGCAAGCGGATCGTCTCAAAACCGCCGCGTCCCGCTTGCTGCCGCTGGTCGAACAGACACGCAAGCTGGGCAGCAAACTCGGGCTGTACAACCACGGCGGTTGGGGCGGCGAACCGGAGAACATGATCGCGGTCTGCGACTACCTGCGAAAGCATCACGACGCCCAGCATGTCGGCATCGTTTACAACCTGCACCATGGTCACGGGCACATCGACGACTTCGCGGCTGTTCTCAAGCAGCTCAAGCCCTACCTGCTGTGTCTGAATCTGAACGGCATGACCCGGGACGGTGACCAGCGCGGCCAGAAGATTTTGCCGCTGGGCGAAGGCGAATTCGATGTCCAACTGCTCGCCGCCGTCCGTGATTCCGGCTACGACGGCCCCGTCGGTCTGATCGGTCACACGCAGGATGACGTGGAACTTCGACTGCGGGACAATCTGGACGGTTTGCATTGGTTGTTGCCACAAATCGACGGCCAGCCCGCCGGCCCCAAACCGACACTCCGTACGTATTCACCCGAAACAGCGCCCCCCAAGCGAGCATCCGACAGCGTCGCAGCATTGATCGACGGCCGCCCGGAATTTCGACGACCGCCGATCACCGTCGAGTGCCGCGTCACGTTGCCCGATGCAAACGGATACAACATCCTGGTCGCCAACGACACCAAACGATCGGGCGACCATTGGGAGATTTTCTCCAACAACGGCACCGGCAATTTCACCGCCTACCTGCCCGGGATGCAACCCGATCACGTCCATTCCCAAGCGATGATCTGTGATGGCAAGCCCCATACCGTGACGATGGTTTACCAGCCGAATCGTTTGCGATTGCTGGTCGATGGCAAACCGGTTGCCGATCAGCCGATCCGTTCGACCGGCCGCGAGGGCCGGGCGGACAAGTTGGCGATCGGTCGATTGGTCGAGGGAGGAATCGGTTGTCGCGGCCAAGTCCACTGGGTCCGTATTTCCAAGGGCGTACGAGACATTCCCGCCGATCCGGTGATCGATGCCACCAAAGACGACACAACGCTGTTGTTGTGGCGCAGTGAGAAAACCCCACCGCGTGACGGGGCGCAAGGACCGCAGAGCGACGCTGCGTGGCTGGACTTCAAGAACCGAGACTACTCTCCCGAGTTGGTCTCCGCGTTGGTCGAGCAAGCCCGTGCCGATGGCGATCCACATCGAGGCCTGCTGACGTTTGCCAATGCCAACTCGGCGTGCCTGTCCTGTCATCGCATCGGTCCCCACGGCGGCAGCGTCGGTCCCGAGTTGACGTCGATCGGCAAGCAACGCAAACCCGAGGAACTGGTCGAATCGGTGCTGTGGCCCAAACGGCACATCCTACCTGAGTACGTCGCCCACCTGGTCCTCGACGATTCCGGGCAGACCCACCAAGGCTATCTGGTGCGCCAGGACGAGCGTGAACTCGTGCTTCGTGACCCCTCGGCCAATCAACCGACCGTGACTGCGATCCCGATCGACGAGATCGCGTTACAGCGAGAGGTCGGCACGCTGATGCCCGACAACCTGGCCGGTGCGATGTCCAGCGAAGACCTGAGCGGTCTGTTGCGATTCTTGTTCGCCCTGGGGACCGAGGAGGGCTTGCCGAGCGGTGAAATGGAAACGCTGCTCGCACACGCCCAGACACATTCGCATGGACCGGCGGAGTTTCCGATCGAGCGACGACCGCTAGCCCCCGAACATTGGCCCAGCTGGCAACACGACGTCAATCGCGATCGGGTGTATGACTTCTACGCCAAACAAGCGAACTTCTTCCGTCAACAAGCCGCCGTCCCGCCATTGCTGGCCGAGTACCCCGGGCTCGATGGCGGCGATCAGGGTCACTGGGGAAACCAAAACGACACCACCTGGGCCAACGACCGCTGGAACCAGACCGAACTCGGCAGCCTGATCTGCGGTGTGTTCCGCGTCGGCAAGACGACCATTCCGCGCGGCGTGTGCGTGCGTGTGGGCGAGCACGGCGAACTTGCAACCTGTTTCAACCCCGACACGTTGACGTACGATGCCGTTTGGCGCGGCGGCTTTGTCAAGTTCTCCTCGCACCGGCACGGCTTCTTGGACGGATTAAAGATCGACGGTGAACTGCTCAGCCAACCGCGGCAACCGAAACCCGACCAGCCGTTTCAATACCTGGGCTTTTACCGGCTCGGCGATCGAGTCGTGTTTGCCTATCGGATCGGCGAAGTAACGTTCCTCGACGCGCCCGATGTAAAAAACGGACGTTTCGTTCGCGTCGTCGCGCCGGCCGAAGAACATCCGCTGCGTCATCACTTGAAGAACGCGCCGACCCAATGGCCGCAAACGATCGAAACCGAAATCCGATTCGGTACGGCAAAACCCTACGCGGTGGACACGATCGATTTGCCGTTCGACAACCCTTGGAACGCCTTGTTGTTCTGCGGCGGCCAGGCCTTTTTGCCCGATGGTTCCGCGCTGGTTTGCACGATGCAAGGCGACGTCTGGCGCGTGACCGACATCGAATATCCTTCGACCAAAGCGACCTGGCGACGGTTCGCATCCGGGCTGCATCATGCCTTGGGCATCGTGGTCGACCAAGACGGAATCTTCGTTTTGGGCCGCGACCAGATCACACGTCTGCACGATCTGAACGGCGACTTCGAAGCGGATTTTTACGAATGCTTTAGCAACGCCTATCAAACGTCGGCTGCCGGACACGATTTCATTTGTGGCTTGCAACGTGACCGCAACGGAAACTTTTACACCGCGTCGGGCAACCAAGGCTTGGTCCGAATTTCACCGGACGGACAACGGGCCGACGTGATCGCGACCGGATTTCGCAACCCCGATGGCCTGGGCTTGCTGCCCGACTCGACCGTGACCGTTCCCGCCTCCGAGGGCAGCTGGACGCCCGCTTCGATGATTTGCGCCGTTCCCAGTCATCCGTCTCCCGGCGAGACCGCAGATTCATCGGCAGGCGAAAACAAGCGTGTGCCGCATTACGGCTACGGCGGACCACGCGACGGCCAAACCCCGCAGTTGCCGCTCGCCTATCTGCCGCGCGGACTGGACAATTCCAGCGGCGGCCAGGTGTTTGTTGACAGCGATTCCTGGGGTCCCTTGTCCGGCCAATTGCTACACTTCTCCTTCGGCGCTGGATCGCATTTCCTGGTGCTTCGTGACCAAGTCAACGGACAAGCCCAAGCCGCAGTCGTGCCGCTGCCCGGCGAGTTCCGCTCGGGCGTCCACCGCGGACGATTCAACCCGACCGACGGCCAACTGTACGTGACCGGCATGCAAGGCTGGGGCACCTACACGACCGACGATGGTTGTTTCCAACGCGTGCGTTATGACGGCGGCGATGCCCAACTGCCGACCGGTTTTCACGTCCATGAAAATGGAATTGCGATTTCGTTTTCGATGCCATTGGACGCCGCGACGGTCACCGACCCCGGCAATCACTTCGCACAAACTTGGAACTATCGCTACGGTCCGGGCTATGGCTCCCCGGAGTTTTCGACACGGCGTCCCGGCGTGCGGGGGCACGATCATCTGTCGATCGAATCCGCCCATGTCCTTGCCGATCGCCGAACAATCTTCCTCGAACTACCGGAACTCCAGCGGGCGAATCAATTGCATCTGTCCGTGCAATCGGCGCCCGATCAGTTTCATCAGTTGTTCATCACGGTTCATGAACTCGACAAGCCCTACACCGGTTTCCCGGGTTACGTTTCGATTGCCAAGACGATCGCCCCGCATCCGATCCACGCAGACCTTGCCATGGCAACCCGCAGCGTGCCGAACCCGTATCGAAAGAAACTTGCCGGGGCGCGCCAGATCGAGATCGAAACCGGAACCAACCTGTCCTACGCAATGCGATCGTTTCGGGTCCGCGCGGGCGAGCCGATCGCATTGACGCTCTCCAACCCCGATGTCGTTCCGCACAATTGGGCCTTGGCCAAACCCGGGACGATCGAGCGTGTGGGCGTCCTGGCGGACCGATCGATTTCGGATCCCGAAGCCGCCCTTCATCATTACATCCCCTCCACGACCGATGTCTTGGTCTACACCGACGTGGTGTTGCCGGGCGAGAAGTTTACGGTTTTTTTCCGCGCCCCCGCACAGCCCGGGCATTACCCCTACCTGTGCACGTTCCCGGGACACTGGAAAGTGATGAATGGGGTCATGATTGTCGAATAGTCTGACAACATCTCTAAACACTCCGACGGTGTGTCTCAGTTTGTATTGGATTTGGCTTGCTAGAATGCCATGCAAGTCAACCTCTCCCACACGAGACTGCCCCCATGCCCCATCGATCGCCACTTGCGACGCACTTGACGTGCGGATCGCGACTCATGTTGCTGCCCCTCACGTTGCTTCTGTTCACGAGCAGCATCTGTCACGCCCAAGCCACCAACGACACCTGGCGATACACCCTTCGCAAGCCCGCCGCCCAGTGGCAATCGGTTTCATTCGATGATTCGGACTGGCAAGAAGCCGGCGGCGGCTTTGGTACCCGAGACACGCCTGGAGCACGCGTCGGAACCGTCTGGGCCACCAACAACATCTGGCTGCGAAAATCGTTTGACGTGGCGGCGATTCCCAACAATCCCGCCCTGCTGATTCACCATGACGAAGACGCCGACGTGTTTCTCAACGGAACTCCGATCGGCCAATTCAAGGGCTACACTACGGAGTACCAGGTCGTTTCCATCGATCGCGAAAAACGATCGGCGCTCAAGATCGGCCGCAATACCTTGGCCGTCCACTGTCGCCAAACCGGTGGCGGCCAGTTCATCGACGTTCACGTGGTCGACGGTGACAACGTTCCGAAGCTACCGGCTCCGCCACGCGACACCAAACCGTTCCAATCCGAGTTGATCACCACGTGGGGCGCAGACGTCACGCCGGACAATGCGTGGACGGAGTATCCCCGCCCGCAATTGCAACGCGACAACTGGACCAACTTGAACGGCAATTGGGACTATGCGATTACGCCGGTCGAGCAAACCGAGCAGCCGGACGAGTGGGACGGTGAGATCCTGGTGCCGTTCTGCTTGGAATCAAAACTCGGCGGCGTGCAGCGGTTGCTGGACGCAACCGATGCGCTTTGGTATCGCCGAACGTTTCGTGCAACACCGTCTGCATCCAAACGAACACTGCTGAACTTCGAAGCCGTGGATTATCGCTGCGAAGTCTTCGTCAATGGTCAGTCCGTCGGCAAACACCAGGGTGGCAACACGGCGTTCACATTCGACGTCACCGACGCCCTGCAAGACGGCGACAATCAGTTGGTTGTCCGAGTCGAAGATGAAACCGAAAACTATCAACTGCGGGGCAAACAAACGCTCAACGCACGCGGGATTTGGTACACACAGGTTTCGGGAATCTGGCAAACGGTTTGGTTGGAAGAAGTCTCATCGAATTACATCGGTGATTTAAAAATCAGCACCGACGCCGACGCAAAAAGCATCTCCGTCACCCCGCTCGTCCAAGGCGGTGGCAAAGTCCGCGTCGTCGTGAAGGACGGCGACAACGTCGTGGCGGAGGGTTCGGGAAGCGACACCATCGAGCTGACGATCGCCGATGCAAAACTCTGGTCGCCCTCGTCACCACACCTGTACGACATCGAAGCAACCCTGGTCAGCGCCGACGCGGTGACGCTCGACCGGGTCGCGTCCTACGCCGGCATTCGCAACGTCGGCAAAGTCAAAGACGCCGAAGGGAATTGGCGATTCACGCTCAACGGCGACACCATTTTTCACTGGGGACCACTCGACCAGGGATGGTGGCCCGACGGCTTGCTGACGCCTCCGTCCGACGAGGCGATGTTGTTCGACATCCAGTGGCTCAAGGACGCCGGGTTCAACATGATTCGCAAGCACATCAAGGTCGAACCACGACGTTATTATTATCACTGCGACCGACTGGGCATGATGGTTTGGCAGGACCAAGTCAGCGCGGGCAACAATCCCAAGTGGACGCGTTTGCAACCCGATCCAGAGGACGCCGTTTGGCCCGACCAGCATCACCGGCAATTCATGGTCGAATTGGAACGCATGATCGCGCTGCTGGAAAACCATCCGTCGATCGTGGTATGGGTGCCCTTCAACGAGGCCTGGGGACAACATCGCACGGTCGAAGTCGGCAAGTGGACGGTCGATCGCGACCCGTCGCGATTGGTCAACATCGCCAGCGGCGGCAATTTCTGGCCGGTCGGTGATGTCGTCGACGCCCACGCGTATCCCCACCCCGAATTCCCGTTCGACCAAGGCGCCGGCGGACGCTTCGATGACTACATCAAAGTCATGGGAGAATTCGGAGGTCACGGCTATCCCGTCAACGGCCATCTCTGGGACGCCAATCGTCGCAACTGGGGCTATGGCGGATTGCCGAAAAACGAAGCCGAATACAAGGCCCGCTACGTCACGTCATTGAAGATGCTCAATGACTTGCGTGGCAAAGGCATCGCCGCCGGTGTCTACACCCAGACGACCGACGTCGAAGGCGAGATCAACGGTCTGATGACCTACGATCGCAAGGTCGTTAAGATCCCGGCGAAGGAATTGTCGCAATTGCACACGCTGTTGTTTCAGCCGAGCCAGACTCTTAGGTAAAGCCATCACACGGGGCTGCGCAGCAGCGATCCCCATACGCAGCAACGCGAGACATTTTTTGAAGCAACCCTCCCTGGCAGGGAAGGTCGAGCGCAGCGAGACATCTGAGCTCTGAGCAAGTGGCTTGTTTTCGGATTTCAGGAATTTTCGAGGTAGGGGACGATACCGGGTAATCGGCGTTTGAGAGTTTCAATGTATCGACCACAGTCGAACGGGATGCG
>WCIL01000022.1:0-155593 GCA_033042175.1 Phycisphaera sp. RhM | reverse complement strand
GATCACCCACCGGGATGGCAAACGATTTGGCGAGGCTGGAACGACCTCCAAGCGATGCTCTGCGGCGTTGACGCAATGAAGATTGTAAAAAGATGTGGTCAAACCTAAGGCGCAGCGCCACCTCCGGTGCCGAACGCGCCCACGCCCACCGATCCCGACGGGATCGCAGCGATTAGCCGGAGGTCAGCGCAGCGCCAACTCCGGTGCCGAACGCGCCCACGCCCACCGATCCCGAAGGGATCACAGCAACATGCCGTTGTGAACCTACGCGGTTCCTTCGGCTTCCGATTCCGCTTCGACTTCGGATTCTTGGATATACTGCTTTCCGCGATAGGTCACTGCAACGGCGATAAAGATCACGGCGGCGACGAGCATCAGTCCGGTGAAGAACCAGTAGTAGGACGCGCCGGGCAACTTGGACGTTCCGTCGGCGTTGCTGATCACGGCATTGACCCCGGCGGTGATGAAATTACCCAGCGACACCGACAACATATAAAAGCTCATCACGATACTTTTCATGCTGTTGGGCGCTTGGGTGTAACTGAATTCCAGGCACGTGATGGAGACCATGACTTCGGCAGCGGTCAACAGAATGTACGCCAACACCTGCCACGAAATACTGGGAGTCCCACCGTTCTGAATCGAGGTTTCGATCAAGGCGCTGATCGAGAACGCAAACACGGTGACAAACATCCCGATCGTGATTTTACGGAGTGGGGTGAGCGGAAAGACCTTGCTGATCGCGGGATAGACGGCGTAGCTGAACAGCGGCACCAGGATCAGGATCAGGAACGGGTTGGCGGCTTGGATCTGGCTGGACAGCAATTCGACGCCCATCACCGTTCGGTCCATGTTTTCGGCCTGCAAAACCCAGGCGCTGGCCGTCTGGTCAAACAGGCTCCAAAACACCGCGACCAGCACGTAGATCGGGGCCAGCCGAAGCAGCGCCCGACCGCCTTCGCCGGTGAACGCGTCGCGAAAGACTTGGGGACCCCGCGGCGGAATATGAACGAACTTGTTGCGCCCCAGCCAAAACAACAAGGTCGCGATCGCCATCAAGATACCGGGCACACCGAACGCGATTTGCGGTCCGTATCGATCCAGCAGCCAGGGCGTCAGCACGGTGGAGGCAAACGCTCCCAGATTGATCGCGACGTAGAACCAGCCGAACACCTTGCTGAGCAGGTGAGAATTCTTGGTTCCGAATTGGTCACCGACGTGGGCGGAAACGCAGGGCTTGATGGCACCGGTGCCCAGCGCGATCAGGCTCAGTCCGATGGCCAGCCCCAAACGGGTTTCGTCGAGCGCCAGCGCCAGGTGCCCGAAACAGTAGAGCACCGAGAGATAGAGAATGGTTTTGTATTTTCCGAACAGCCAGTCGGCCAGGAAGGCTCCCAGCAGCGGCGTGAAGTAGGCGGCCATCACAAAGGTGTGGACCCAGAACTTGGCGTCGTTGTCGCTCATCGGGTCGACGTCGCCGCTGTTGCCGATCAGGTATTGGGTCATGAAGACGGTCAGGATCGCTTTCATGCCGTAGAAGCTGAACCGCTCGGCCGCTTCGTTGCCGACGATGTAGGGAATCCCCGGCGGCATCGTCGTGATGGGATACGGCGTGGTTTGCCAGCCCTGGTTGTTTTCCGGGGGCGTGTTCGAATCCGACGTTTCGCTGGGCGGTGTATAGGGCACGATGCTTCGCCATGGTTGCGTGAAAGGAATCGTTCGCTTCGACGCACATCATGCCCGACTGGTCCCATCGGGACAACGGAGGTTTAGAACCCTCCCCTGTCTTTTCATTCGCTCGTTGCCCGAAGAGGTGAGCGAGGGGCGTTGCGTGGCGCCTTGCCGAGAACACGCCGGCTGCAATCAATCGCCGGCTTGTCCGACCGCCGCCGGCACGGCCGGGCAATGCGGTGTGATCAGTTCGCCTCGGCTGATCACGACCAATCCGCTTTCGGTGACCTTGAATCCACGTTCGGCATCGGCGATCGGGTCAAAACCGATCTCGGTTTCCGGCGGGATCGAAACCCCCTTGTCGACGATCACGCGACGCAGGCGGCTGCGGCGACCGACGTTCACCTCGTCAAACAAGATGCTGTCCTCGACCGAGGAATAACTGTTGATTCGCACGCCGGGGCCGATGACGCTGCGGGCGACACTGCCGCCACTGATGATCGCGCCCTGGCAAACCAACGAATCCATCGCGGTCCCCCGGCGCGTCGAGATGCCTTCGCTGCCGAAAACAAACTTCGGCGGCGGCAACATCGGCTGGAACGCACGCACCGGCCAATGCTTGTCGTACAAGTTCAACTGCGGATCGATGCTGATCAGGTCCATCGTCGCTTCGTAATACGCGTCGATCGTCCCGACGTCGCGCCAATACGCGTCCGACTTGCGGTTTTCGTCCAAGAACGGAAACGCGCAGACCAGGTGCGAATCGATCGCCTTGGGGATGATGTTCTTGCCGAAATCGTGATCGCTGTCCATCTGCGTGGCGTCGGCGCACAGCTGCTCGTACAGGAACCGGGCGTTGAACACATAGATCCCCATCGATGCCAAGCAGAACTCGGGGTCCTCGAGCGTCGGAATCGGGTTCTCGGGCTTCTCTTGAAACCCGATGACGCGGCCGTCCAGATCGGTCTGCATGACGCCGAATTGCCGCGCCTCGTCGACCCGCACGCGCAGCGCACCGATCGTGATGTCGGCATCGAGCTTGCGATGGTGATCGACCATCGGTCCGTAGTTCATCTTGTAGATGTGGTCGCCCGCAAGGATGACGACGTGCTCGGGCTGTTCCCGTTCGATCGCGTAGATGTTCTGGTAGACCGCATCGGCGGTCCCGGAATACCAATTGCCCGCGATCCGCTGCTGGGGTGGAACGACGTCGATGAACTCACCGAGTTCGCGACAGAAGTAGTTCCGCCAGGCCAGGTTGATGTGTCGGTCCAGCGATTGGGCTTTGTACTGAGTCAACAACAACAGCCGCCGCATGTCACTGTTGAGGCAATTACTGAGTACAAAATCGATGATCCGGTAGAGACCACCAAAGGGCACCGCGGGTTTCGCGCGGTCGCGGGTCAGGGGTTCCAATCGCGAACCCCGACCGCCTGCCAAAATCACCGTCAACGTGTCACGCATTCGAGCCACCCGTTCCATGGTCAGGTGCTTCGCCCAATCCCGGACGGACCACCCAGTAAATCGTTGCGAATCAATTTGGGTCGGAATCGATTCTGGTCGAAATCGATCGTCCCACGGGGGCCACCAGATTTGCTGCCGGCACCCCAAGCTCTAAACAGCAATACGGAATAGCGTACCAGAATTTCAAGACCCGCCGCAGCCATAAACGGCGTGTAATCTACCCAAAAAACCGAATATTGACGGAATATCTGCCGTGGGTCGTGATTGGCCTACTGTTTGCTACCGCCTGACGGGTCGTGCCAAGTTGTCAGCCGACGGTGCGAGCAGTGGACGGGCGCGCTACGATAAAGTCACCCTGCGGACGGCGAAAAATTGGCGGTGACAGCGTTCACTCGGACATGGTCGACTCGGACAGGATCCATCGCTTGCGGCGATCGGATCGATCGCCGGCTGTGGCGTGAAAAAATGTCAGCAGAGAACGAAGTTTTTACAACCAAAGCATAAGGGAGTCTCAACGATGCCCAATACGGTAATGTCCCCATCCTGGAAACCGATCAGTGGTGCCCTCGGGGCGATGATCTTGGGATCGCTCGTCACCGGCGCGGTGATGACCGTACCGGGATTCATGCGCAATGACCCCGGCGCCCAAGACGTGGTCGCGACGCAGTCGGCTGCCGTCGCGGGGCCGGTCGGTCAAGCGTCGCCGCTGCCGGGGCAGAACCTGGGAGCCGCACAGGACCTGTCGACGGCGTTTCGCAACGTCGCCAACTTGATGCGGCCGAGCGTCGTCAGCATCAACACCAAGGCGACTCAGATCATTCGCGGGCAACGGGTTCCGCCAGGGCTGCCGCCAGGTTTTGAACAGTTTTTTAATCTGCCCGAAGGCCAGCCGCAACGTCGCGAAGAGAGTGGAATGGGAAGCGGCGTGATTGTGCGCAGCGACGGCTACATCTTGACCAACAATCACGTGGTCGAAGGCGCCGACGAGCTGGAAGTCGAGTTTTCTGACGGGAAGAAATCCCCCGGACGCATCATCGGCACCGACCCCCAGACCGATCTGGCCGTCGTCAAGGTTGACCGCACCGATCTCAAAGCGGCTTCGCTGGGCAACTCCGACGCGATCCAAGTCGGCGATTGGGTGGTCGCGATCGGCAGCCCCTTCGGCCTCGATCAAACCGTCACCGCGGGGATCATCAGCGGGAAAAACCGCATCCGCGGCATCATCGGCGACGGTGCCGGGTTTGAAGATTTCCTGCAGACCGACGCGGCGATCAACCCCGGAAACTCCGGCGGCCCGCTGGTCAACTTGCGCGGCGAACTGGTCGGGATCAACACCGCCATCATGTCCCGCAGCGGATCGAGCGCGGGGATCGGTTTCGCCATCCCGGTCTCGCTGGCCGCCCCGGTCTTGAATTCCATTATCGAAAACGGGACCGTGCGGCGCGGGTTCTTGGGTGCCAGCTTGGGGCCGGTCAATGAGGAAACGATCCAAGGCTACCAGTTGAAGGCCAAACGCGGTGTGCTGATCGAATCGGTGCTTGAGGGGATGCCGGCCGACCAGGCGGGGATCCAACCCGGCGACGTCGTCCTGGCGATCGACGGACGCCCGATGAGGACCCACGCGCAGATGCGGAACTACGTCGCCAGTCGCCCGCCAGGAGCACAAATGCTGCTGGAGCTTGATCGTGATGGCAAGTCGCTGCAGGTCCGGGTCGATCTGAAGGAACGCACCGAAGAGGTGATGGCCCAATTCGGATCCGGCGAAGTGATGGGTGCCGAATTGGTGCCGGTCACCCCGGCGACCGCCCAGAAATATGGCTACCGGAACCTGGAATCGGGACTGATCATCACCGGCATCAAGGACAACAGCATCGCCGAACGCGATGGGCTGGAAGTCGGCGATGTCATCCAGACGGCGGGAGGATTGCCGCTGACCTCGGCCCGCCAATTGGAGGTGATCCTGGACGAGTACAAACGCCAGAATCAGCCCTGTCGCGTGACCATCCGTCGCGGCAATCAAATGCTGTTGATGGTCGTGCGGGAATAGGTTGACGCCTTGCAAGACTTTCCTGTCGGGTTAGCTTTAAACGGTCCGCATCCCTCGACTTTCCAACACGTGAGTTTTTCCATGGCTTTGACCATCATGCGTCGCATTAAATTCTGTGCCGGACACCGTCTGTTCGGCCACGGCGGAAAATGCGAGCACTTCCACGGCCACAACTACGTCGCGGATTTTTTCGTCCAAGGCGATGTCCAGGACGAGGTCGGCCGGGTTCTCGACTTTTCGGTGCTCAAGCAGCGCGTCAAGGGCTGGATCGATGAGCATTGGGATCACAGCTTCCTGATCCATCAGGATGACGCCAACGCCCGTCAGGCACTGGAATTGGTCAAACCCTGCCGATTCTTCGTGATGCCGTACAACCCGACAGCGGAGAACATGGCCAAGTACTTGCTCGAGGAGATGTGCCCCGAAGTGCTGGAAGGAACCGGAGCGCGGGCCTGTCAGGTCCGGATCTGGGAAACCGACGAATCTTATGCCGAAGCATCGTTGGACCCCACCGGCGGAGAAGCGGTGACCTATTCCTCGATGGCGGTCGGCGAATGAGCATGATGTGGTAAGTAAGTGGGATAGGCTTCCAGCCTGTCGACGCTGGAATGACAGGCTGAAAGCCTATCCCACGCTCAACATCCGACACGTTTCTTCTGCCTGCTTCTCACGCGAACCAGTCGTCGACGACACGGCCGTGAACGTCGGTGAGGCGGAAATCGCGTCCGGAGTAGCGATAGGTCAATCGGGTGTGATCGATCCCCATCAGGTGCAGCACGGTCGCGTGCAGGTCGTGGACGTGGACTCGTTTTTCGACCGCGTGCATCCCGAAATCATCGGTCGCCCCGTGCGTGTGTCCGCCGCGCACACCGCCTCCGGCCAGCCACATCGAAAACCCGGTGTGATGATGGTCGCGCCCCGCTTTCTTGGGATCTTTGTCTTTGTCGACCTGGGCGTAGGGGGTGCGTCCGAATTCACCGCCCCAGATCACCAGTGTGTCGTCCAGCATCCCGCGGCGTTTCAAGTCCGACAGCAGCGCCGCGGTGACTCGATCAGCGTCGGCGCAGAGCGTTTCGTGGCCGGAGTTGTTGTTGCGGTGGGTGTCCCAAGGTTGTTTGCTGTTCTTTTTGACATAGAACACTTGGACCACGCGGACACCGCGCTCGAGCAGGCGTCGGCCCAGCAAGCAGCTGCGGCCGAATTCCGAATCGCCGTAGGCCTGTCGCGTCCGTTGGCTCTCACGCTGCAGATCAAACGCTTCGGACGCTTCACGCTGCATCTCGAAGGCCAGCTCCATTGATCGAATGTGTGTTTCCAACGCTGCTTCGCCGGGGCGTTGTTGTCGATGAATCCGGTTGAATTGTTGCAGCAGATCCAATTGCTGGCGTTGATCGGAACGCGACAGGTGCGGGTGCCGAATGTTGTGGATCAGTTTTTCGACATCGGAATGATTGGTGTCGATCTCGATGCCCTGGTGTTGGCCGGGCAGAAACGCGTTGGACCACAGTTGGGGGCCGACGACGGGCAGCCCCGGCGAGAGTGCGACGAACGACGGCAGGTTCGCGTTTTCGCTGCCCAAGCCGTAGGACAACCACGATCCCATGCTGGGACGCGTCGGTTGTTGATGCCCCGATTGCATCAGCAGCAAGCCGGGTTCGTGATTGGGGACATCGGTGTGCATCGAACGAACGACGCACAAGTCGTCGGCATGATCGGCCAGCTTGGGAAACAGCTCGCTCATCACGACGCCGCTTTCGCCATGGGCGCTAAACTTGAACGGTGACGGCATGTAACCACCGGCGCGGTTCTTCTTGTCGACCGAATGATCATTCGGCGATTGGCCCGCGTGTTTGGCCAGCAACGGTTTGGGGTCAAAGGTGTCGACGTGTGACGGTGCACCGTTCATGAACAAAAAAATCACCCGCTTGGCCCGCGCCCGGTGGTGCAGCCCATCGCTGACAGATGCATCGCCGGCAAGGACCTGATGCGACGCCAGGGCCGACATCAATCCGACCGACCCGAAGCCGGCGCCGCTGCGACGGAAGAGATTTCGGCGAGAGAAGGTATCGTGCATGATCAATCCAACATGAACATTTCGTTGCTGATCAACAGCGTCTGTGCGAGGCCGTTCCAGCGTTCTCGACTGCCGTCGGCGACATAGCGTTCGGCAAGCTCGCGTTCTTCGTCACTGGGCGTTCTTCCGTAGACCAGTTGCCAGGCAAACACGATCCGCTGGCGATCGGTCGGGCGGGCGGTACGGATTCGTTCGGCCAGCGTCGACGCGTGGTGAATCAGGAACGGGCTGTTGAGCAGAAACAGTTTCTGCAAGGGAGTGGTGGTTTCGTGGCGACCGGGGCTGTGCGCATTGGGGTCGGGGAAATCGAATCTCGCCAGCATGGGGCTCAGGTCCAATCGGCTGACTTCGCTGTAAACGGTTCGTCGCCCCGTCGAGGTCTGTTGGGGATCGATCGAGCGGCCGCCGATTTGGGTGTCGAGTCCTCCCGACGCGGACAGGATGGCGTCGCGATAGGCTTCCAGACTCAACCGTCGGCGCGGCATCCGCCAACGCCATTGATTGTCCGGATCGGTCTCGGATTGAACCGGATCGATTTCGCTGCTTTGGCCGTAGGTGGCCGATAGAACGATTTCCCGCTGCAACCACTTCAGTGACCAGCCGGCGTGCATGAATCGAACGGCCAAGTCATCCAGCAGCAACGGGTGGGAGGGGCGTCCGCCGAGTGAACCAAAGTTGCTCGGTGTTGCGACGATCGGCGCGCCCATCAACTGGTGCCAGACCCGATTGACGATCACGCGGGCGGTCAGCGGATTGGACGAATGGACGACCGCGTCGGCCAGCGCCGCCCGGCCGCTGCCGTCGCCGAATCTGCCGGCTGAGGCAGGCTCGGTCTGGGAAGACGTGAGCACGGTCAAGAAACCGCGCGGGACGGTTTCGCCGAGACGTTTGGCGTCCCCGCGGATCATCACCTTCAAATCTTGTGGTTTGCCTTCACGGACGATGTGCACGGCGTCTTGTGGTTTTTTTGCTTGGGGGCCGTTGGTTTCGACGGATTCATCGAGCGGCCGATTGAACATTTCGGTGCTGGCGAATACACCGGCCAAGGCGTAGTAATCCGCCGTCGGGACGGGGTCGTATTTGTGATCATGGCAGCGTGCACAGGCGACGGTCAGCCCCAGCAAGCCACGCGAAACGGTGTCGATGCGATCTTCCCATTCGTCGGCCATCACCTCCGGATCGTTGCGACGGTAGTACTTGGGGCCGAGTCCGAGGAAACCGAGCGCCACGTGGCGTTTCGGGTCACCGGGATGAAGCAGATCGGCCGCCAACTGATCCCTGACGAAATCGTCATACGGCATGTCGCCTGCCAACGCGTGGATGACCCAATCGCGGTACAGGTAGGCGTTCGGATAGGTCAGCGAATCATTGTTGCCAACGATGTGCGCCTGGTCTTCGGCATAACGTGCAACGTCCAGCCAGATGCGAGCCCACCGTTCACCGTGTTGGGGTGATGCCAACAATCGATCGACGACCCGGAGTTTGGCGTGGGGGCTGTTGTCAGCCTGGAATGCTTCCACCTGTTGGAGCGTCGGCGGCAAACCGGTCAGATCAAAACTGACACGCCGCAGCCAGATCCGTTTGGAGGCCGGCGGATTGGGGGACAGCCCGTGCTGCGAAAGTCTGGCAAAGACGAATCGATCCAGTTTGTTCGCCGCCCAGGACGATCCGGCACCATCATGACCGGCGATCTCACTGGGTTGATGCAGGGCGGGTGGTTGGAACGCCCAAAATTGTCTGGCCTGTTCCCAGTCGATTTCCGGTTCGTCGACCGCTTCGGCATGCGGGGCATCTCTCGTGGAAGCCTCCGGCATCACCGCGCCCAACTTGATCCATTGTTCAAAATCCCGGATCACGTTTTCCGGCAACGGTTCGTCCGGCGGCATTTCCATGCCGTCATAACGCAACGCGGCAAGCAACAAACTGGCGGCGGGTTGGCCGGGCGAGATCGCGGTCCCCGAATCGCCCCCGCGGAGCATCGCCTGGGGATCATCGACGCGGAGTCCCCCTTGGACCAAGTCGGCATCGGACGAGTGGCACTCGTAGCAGCGTGCGACCAGGACCGGACGGATCTTGCGTTCAAAAAACTCGATCGATTCCGCGTCTTTTTCTGCCGCCGGACTGATGCCGTTGTTGAAACAGGCCAAGGTCACGACGGCGCTGGTCAAGACGAATGCACGGTAGAGGCTGGAGCAAGGCACGATGGTTGCACCAAGTCTTCGGGGGCGGGGTGAAGCGGAGGCGGGGCGTTTATTGTAACGCATCCGCAACCGGCACGCCCCGGCGTTTGGGGTTTCCCGAAATCTGTCGAGCGTTCGATTGACGTTAGCGGAACGGCGCGAGTCCCATGCCACTGAAGGAGGTAGCGGTACGGCGCGAGCCGTCCGGTGCCAATTTGAAAAACCGGAGGGCTCGCGGCCTACTGCTAACAATGAACACCCCGGTTGGTGCTAACGGTGCGTGGGCCCTCTGGCTGACGCCAAGCGGCTGATGATGGATTCAGATCAGCCGTCTGCGAACGTCACGTCCACGGGCGGTAGAGGGATTTGGGGGGCAATGCCGGCCACCCGTGGGGGGTTGTTGTCCAGCTCGTCCGGCTCGCTTCGCACGATCACCTTGAGCGGTCCGCTAAGAATTTTTTTCTTGTAGTAGTTTTCCAACAGACGGATCGCAGAGCCGGACAAACGATGGCCTTTGCTCATCAGCAAGGTCCCGGTCTGGTTGCGAATGTCTTCGGCCAGCACCATGCCCTGGACGACTTCATGAACGCTCAGTTTGACGTGTTTGAAATTTCGTTCGCGTTTGACGTAGTCTTCCAGCGCCGCGAAGAACTTCGGCTCGTAGGCACGTCGGTTTTCCCTGAGTTCGTTGAGTGCGTGGAGCGGGCTTTCGCAGAAGCGTTCTTTCAGGTCAAAGTCGATCGCCAGTTTCAAGACCCGGCTTTCCAACGGGACCGGAACGCCATCGACCGCGGGCACGCTGTGGTCGACGTTTTGCAGACGGATGATTTTGGAAACGTGTTCCATTCGCGGAATCGTCTTGATCAGGTCGGCGGCCAGTTTGGGATGTTTGGCAAACTGTTTCTCTTCGTCGGTCGAGACGGTCGCGCCGTCAAAGATCGCTTCCAGCACATCGGTCGGGACGGTGACACAGCCGAGCGACGACAGCATGGCGGCGATTTCCAATTGCCATTGGTCTTCGATCGGTACCCGTTTCAAGATCCCGTCGATGATCGCACGAACACGCGTGGATTGGCCGAACGCCAGCGGGCTGACCAACGCCAACACTTCACTGAGAACCTTGACGCTTCCATGCAGCGTGCCTTCGACCAGTTCGCGTTCGGCCTGGATCAGGGCGTGTTGCCGGAGTCCGGCTTTGAGCGCCGCGGCCAAGTCTCGCTCACTACAGGGCTTGGCGAGGAAACGAAAGATGTGCCCTTCGTTGATCGCTTCGATGGTCGAATCGAGTTCGGCGAATCCGGTGAACATGATTCGGACGGTGTCGGGTGAGCGTTCGCGGATGCGTTTGAGCAATTCGATACCGTTCATCGCCGGCATCCGCATGTCGGAGACGACCACGGCGAAGGGGCCGTGTCGTTCGATCAGTTGGAGCGCTTCTTCGCCACCGAGCGCGGTGGTCAGATCAAAATCGTCGCCCTGTTGGCGCATGATACCGCCGAGCAGCTTTTCATCGTCGTCAACGAACAGGATCTTTTGATTGCTCATCGGTTATTCCGTGTTGGTGATGCCATGTCGGCGTGTTCAAGGGCGTCGCTCTTCCAATTCAACAGGTGCTTGGCAAACCGCTCGGCCTGCTCGGTGTGATTTGCCGATTCCAGCTCGCGCTCAATCAGGTCTTCATCGCCGCCGTTGCACAGCCAATTGGCGGCGTAGACGACTTGGCAGGGGAGGTTTCGCCGCGAACAGACCTCGAAACTGTGGTGGGACGCAACGATTTCGACGATCGCGGCCGGTACGCCCCACAGCGCCAACAAGTACGCACCGACGCCTTGGTGCGTCGCACCGAGTTGGTCGAGTTCCAGTTCCCACAAGGGCCGGTGTTCCGCGGCGGAGACCGACAAAAGTTTCGAGTATTGGTCGGGGAAGGCATCCAGTAGGATCAATTTTCCGATGTCGTGCAGCAGGGCACCGCTGAACACCGAGGCGCAGGTGTCATCGCCTTGGAGCACGCGTCGGGAGAAGGTTTTCGCCAGCACGGCAACCTGAAACGAATGATCAAACAGGGCGTTGGTCGACAGGAGGTCAGAGTCTTTGACGTTGCGTAATTGAATCGCTTGAGACATGGCAAGACCCTGGATCACTTCCACACCGACCAGGGAAACGCCTTGCACCACGTCCAGTACAGGGTGCGGCAGCGCGAAGATCGCCGAATTGGCGACCTGCAGAATTCTGGCGCTTAGCAGCGGATCTTTCTTGATGATGTTGGCGATCGATTGCGTGTTCCAATTTTCGCCGGCCAAGGCCTCATTGATCTCGCTGACGATCCCCGGAACCGACGGCAATCCGTTCGCTTGGCCGATCGCATCCAAGACCGCCGCCGAAGCGATGGTGGCTTGAAAGGTCTCCGCCCGCTTGATGACATCGATCAGGACGTTCAGGTCGCAGGGCTTGGACAGAAATTGGTGCATCGGCTGGACCGCACTGAGCACGGTGTCGCGGTCGGCCTGGCCCGACAAGACGACTCGGAACACGTCCGGGTGTCGCTGTTCGACTAGGCTTAGCAATTCGGCACCGTCCATGCCCGTCATTCGCATCTCGCTGACAATCACGTTGAAATCACCGGATTCCAACAGTCGCAGCGCATCGGCGCCGGAGGCCGCAGTGACGACCTCCCATTGCCCGATTTCGCCGGCGATCCATCGCGAGACGCCACGGACGGCACGTTCTTCGTCATCAACCAGCAGAATCTTCATGGCATCGCTCCGGTCGATTGGACCACCGCGGCCGGCTGTGGGCAGCGGGGGATCTGGATCGTGAACGTCGTGCCGACCCCCTCATCGACGTCGAACCAAAGCTTGCCGTGATGCTTTTGCACGATCACCGAATGCGCGATCGCCAGGCCTTGGCCGGTTCCCTTGCCGACGTCTTTGGTCGTGAAGAACGGTTCGAAGACGCGCTTGCGGATCGCGGCCGGAATGCCTCCGCCGTTGTCCGAGATCGTGACCTGGACGGCGTCGCCGAGATCGCGGGTGCCGATCGCGATCACGCCCTTGTCCAGTTCGTGACGTTCGGTGCGATCGCCGATCGCGTGCGAGGCGTTGATGATGATGTTCAGAAACGCCTGGTTCAATTCACTCGGCAAGCCGTCGATCGGCAGCAGTTGGTCGTCGAGATCGGTCCGGATCTCAGCGACGTACTTCCATTCGTTCCTGGCGACCGCGATGGTCGACTGCAACACGTGGTTGATGCACAGTTGGCTTCGCTTGCCGGTTCCCGGATGCGACAACTCCTTCATCGCCGCAACGATTTTGGAAACCGCTTCGACACCATCGATCGAATCGACCAGGGCGTCGGGCATCTGCTCAATTGCCGTGCGGACTTTGTGGGCGTTGTCGAATCCGTCGAGAGACTTGCGAAGTTCGATCAATTCCGCGTCGGAGACGGATTCATCAACAAACGCCGGCAGGCAATCCAGTAACTGGGACAGTCGGTCGATCGTTTTGGCGACGTAGCGGACATTGTCGCCGATGTACTGCATCGGCGTATTGATTTCGTGTGCGACGCCGGCGGCAAGTTGCCCGACCGACTCCAATCGCCGTGACTGGTCTAATTGTGCCTGGATGAATCGTTGTCGGGTGACATCGGTCGCGACGACCAACATGGCGGCCGATGCGGTGTCACAGAGCGGAGAAATGCGAATGTCGAGCGTGCGTTTTCCACCACAGCGGTCAACGAATTGGATCTCGTCGTGTTGAGGGTTCTGCGAGGAATCGGCTTTCAACAGGCTTTCCAGTTTGGCGGCATCGGCCCAGGCGATGGGCAGTTCTGCGAGCGTGCGTCCGATCGCATCGTCGGCCTTGATGTCGAACGTGTTTTCGGCATGCGGATTCCAACGCGTGACACGATGGTCTCGGTCCAGGCAAACCAGGATACTGGAGATCGAGTCGATCAGCACTTCGGCGTTCTGGTGGGCCGACTCGAGTTTGGACTGTTGTGACGCGACCGTCTTGGTCAACTCGCTCAGGGCCAGGTGATGCTGATTCAACAGTCGACGTTTTTCACAAAGTGATGTCGCCAGTTGAACCGCCTCGATTTCATCGAAGGGTTTTTTCAAGACCAACAGTTTGTCGGTGCGACCGAGGCGTCGGGCGATTTCGCTCCAACTGTGATCCGAAAAAGCGGTGCAGATCACGACTTGCAGGTCGGGGTCGATTTCCCAGAGTTGCTGAATGGTTTGAACGCCATCCCATCCCGGCGGCATTCGCATGTCGACGAAGGCCGTCCCGAAATGGACGCCCCGTTGTTTGGCCTCTTGGACGATCTGGCATCCCTGGCGGCCCTGGCTGGCAAAGCTCAGCGAATAGCTTGGTGAGGGGGCCTGGGGCTCCGATTCCTCACCGAACAACTCTGCGTCCAAGGCCATCATGTCGTCGTGGGCAGACGACGTCGCAAAGATTTTCCTGAAGTCGTTGTGGATCGCTTCGTTGTCGTCGATCACCAGCAGATGTTCGACGTTCGTGTCTGCGGCACTCATGCGGTTTCTCCGGATTCGGAATGAATCAATTCTGTCGGATCGACATCACGCTCGTGGGGGTCGCGTTTGTCGCAATGCGTGCGCCCTTTGATGGGAACCCGAAGGACGAATTGAGCGCCCGTTCCGATTCCCGCGCTGGTTGCCGAAAGCCGTCCGCCGACTTCGGTTGCCGCGTTGGCGCTGCTGTGCAGGCCGAACCCGTGGCCGTGGACCTTCGTCGTGAATCCGTGTTGAAAGATTTTGTTGAGGTCGTCGGTCTGGATTCCGACGCCGTTGTCGGCCACTTCAAAGCAGACGTGATCGTGCTCGGTCCACGTTCGCAGCAGAATGGTCGGCTCGGGGACGCCCGCTTCCAGCAGGGAGTCTTTAGCGTTGCACACCAGGTTGATCAGGATCTGCAGGATCCGATGTTTGTCCGAGGCCATTGTCGGATCGGGGTCCGCAATCTCTTCGATGACCTCGATCGCGTGCTTGTTGAGCGATTCCTTGTTGGCCGTCAAGACGTCGCGAATCAGGTCGCTGGCGTGGAGTTCTTGTTGCAGTCCGGAGGTTTTCGCCATGGTTTGTTGCACGGCGATGATTTCTTTGATGTGTTCGATGTTTTTGGTCAGGTCGCTGAACTCTCGATCGATGGATGATTGCTCGTGGCGCAGCGATTGAGAGACGACGACCAGGTATTTGGGAAGCTTTTGACCACGGGAGTCGTTTTGAACGAAATCCACAAACGACGATTCGTATTCGGAAATCAGGTCGGTCGCCTTTTCCAAGTTTTGCAGCGCACTGTTGGAAAATTGTTTTCTGATGATCGACGCGGAAACGTTCACGCTGTTGAGGATATTGCCCACGTTATGAAGCACACCGGTGGCGACCTCGGCCATTCCGGCTTGACGCGAGGCGTCGACGATTTCCTGTTGCAGGAGTTTGTTTTGCCGCTCCGCTTCGACGCGATCGGTGATGTCACTCTGAATGCTGATGAAACGCTGTGTGGTGTCGTTGCCGCCGGGGATCGGACGCAATTCGATCGCCAACCAGAACGGCGTTCCGTCTTTGCGGTAACTGATGATTTCCGTGTTGAATGCCTGTTTTTTCTCGATGGCTCGACGCATGGCCGACAATGCCTGGGGGCAGGTCTGCTGGCCGGATCGAAATCCAGATTCTGGTGCACCGATAATCTCATCGGATTCGAAGCCCGTGATCCGCGTGTAGCCTTCGTTGACCCATTCGACATTCGCATCGCCGTCGGTGATCGCAACGGCGTTGTCGGTGTACTTGGCGACCAAAGCCAGTTTCTCCGCTTCGGCCGTTTTGATCGCCAACAGCAGGTTCGCCTTGACCAGGTCCTTGGTTCGTTCTTCGACTTTCAGATCGACCGACCGTTTGGCATCCTCGATTTCCGTCTGGCGTGCGCAAAGCTCGCGAATGTCGTTTCGCAATCGCCGGCAGCCGGGCGCCAGAAACGCGACTTCGAACAGCACCCACAGTGCGTGTTCGATCCAGCGGTAGGGGCTTTCGGTGACGATCCCGAAGGCCGATAGCGGATAGAAAACGCCGCGCACAAAGTGGTCGACCGCGATGACGGCGGTCGCGGTGATCAAAATCGTCCAGTCCCGATAGATGCTCAGGATGGCCAGCGAAGCAAACACATGGAAATGGGTTTCGATGCGGCCGCCGGACAGATGGATCAGCAACGCCGACCACAACATTTGTGTCGTCGCCACCACGTGTCGCGAGTGGGCGGCGGTGGGATAGGTTCGCAGCCACAAGATCGCGAACCCCGATAGCGAGCCGCCGATCAGGATCGACGCCCAAACATGCACGTGCAATTCGAAATGATTGCCGATCCAGGTCAGTGGGGAATAGAACGCGGCGAACGCGATCCCGGCCAACCATTGGGCGACCATCAGCCATTGGATGAATCCGTTGACGCGTAAACATTCCTTCTGGTAGCGCGCTTTGAACAGCGTGTCGGTACTGTCGATCGTCTGCCGGATCTCGCTCACCGTTGCGGCTCCCGGTCGGAGACGATCGAACATCCAAAAACGGGCCATTGTCCGCAGCCGTCCGGCTGGTCATTGATGCGACGCAGCAGGTCCAACGACGAAGGGCTGTCGCCTTCGTGTCCGCGGTAGGGGGTGATTCCGCCACTGAAGGTCAATCGGCCACCGGCGTCATAAAGCAGCAGATGCCCCGAGACGAGGGCACCGAATCGTTCACTCAGCTTGCCGCCCCGGTCGATCACGGTCTGCGTGCCGGTCAGACTGGTCAGCGCCGTCGTGGTGCGAGAGGCGATCCACGCGTCGTCCTGCTCTGGCGGACAATACGCGACTGCGATGATCCGCAGCGTCGGTTGAAAACGTGGGTGCAGTCGTTCCAGGACCCGTACCGTGGCCGCCGTGCAGGGGCATTTCGGGTGGTAGAAAAACAGCAACGTCGGCATCTCGCCCACCGGGACATCGGCCGTCCATGACGCATCGAAACTTGCCAGGCTGGTCAGTTGACGCGGGGCCTGTCCTGCCCGGCCGGGACGGCTGGAATAGTCGGTCAACTGAATGAAGCCGATCGCCGACATCGAAAACAATGCGACAAACGTCATCAGTAGAATCGGCCGTGAATTCATCCCGCTATTCCTCGGTATTGCCCCGTGTTAATAGAAGCTGTTGGTCGTCGGTTGGCCGATGGCAACCGATTGGCCCCGGGTTGAGGGCAATCCCGAAGGCGGGGTGCCCGGCGGGGCGTAATGTGATGAGGGAGTTAGCGGAACGGCGCGAGCGGGCTGTCGATTTTGGGGATTTGTCGAGGCAATGGTGAGCCGCTGGCCGTAAGGCCCCGGGCGGCGCGAGAATGCCCGGTCGCTGACGCGTCGCGGCTCACATAATCGATAGCCCGCGAGCCATCCGGTCGTGGCTCGATAACCGCCGGCAAGACCGGTGGGATTGCGCCCTGCCGCTAACAAAAATCGACGAGTTCCGTTATCCTTGACGGCCGTTTGCGATCCCTTCTCTCCACCCACGCAAGCTGAGACCGATGGATCAACAGACTGACGCCGTTTCCCTGTTTGCCGCACAGACGCGACCGCTCTGTGATTTGACGGATTCGTCCTTCCCCTCGGTGCTCTACGGCTGGGGGGATGAATCGCTGTCGCTGGGGTCCGACGCGACACACTACGGGTTTGTGCAACGCGGCAGTGTGTCATTGAACTGCGGCGGACACGAGTTTCGATTGACCCCCGGAATGTATTTCAGTGTGCCGGGGGACTGCCGGATCGAGGGGGCCGGCAGCGGGTTCGTCGCCTCGCGAATCGGTTATCGCGGGCTGTTTCAATTGGGCGGCCCGATTGAATCGACGGGCCGTTTGCGGTACATCGATGGCTGCAGCGACACCTTGTTGATCGGTCCGGCCGTCAAGGGCGACCCCTGTTTGAATTTGCTGCACATTCCACCCCACACGCAACAGACCGCCCATACCCATCCGACGGTTCGTTTCGGGATGATTGTCGGCGGCCAAGGCGTCTGTCGATCGCCGAATCAAGCATTGGCACTGCAGCCCGGAATGATTTTTTCGATTCGTCCCGAGGGCATCCACAGCTTCAACACCACGCATGATCCGTTGCTCGTCATCGCTTGGCATCCCGACAGCGATTGTGGTCCAACGCATGGGGATCATCCGATGATCAACCGCACCGTGATCGACGGTGTCTCGGCGGCCCAACGACAGCGGAATCGCCAGGCAGTGTGTACCGCGGCGGACGTTCGATCATGAAGTGTCCCAAATGCCTGCACAACCAATCGGTCAAATCGGGGATGAAGTGCGCATCCTGCGGTTATCGATTCAGCTTCAATCCCCAAGAGACGCGATCCAAGGGATTGACCGACGGCCGTTTTCTCGCGGCAGTCCGCGCGGCAAGCCAAAACGACACGGCATTTTTCACTCGCAACCAGCTGTACGGGACGTATTGTCGGCGGCAAAAGGTGTCGAAACTTCCCGGATTTTTGGTGGGAACGTTGTTCTTCATCTTCGGGGCGCTGGCGGTTGGGGCCAACAACATCCCCGCCGTTGCGGTGATGTGGTTCCTATCGGCAATCGTTGTCTTGGCGACGTTGCTGAGTCGTCCGTCGATTTTGCCGCGAGACCGATTCTTGCGACTGATCGAGCGATGGATGAACGACGGCAAGCCACTCGCCAAGCTGATCGTGTCGCCGTCGCTGACGTCACCGCCGCCGCAATCACCCGAGTCGGATTTGTACGACTATGGGGTTCAGCGATTGTTGGTCGTGCAGCGCGATGAATTGGTGGATCTGTTTGTCCTCAACAATCTCCATGCCGAACAGTCCATGCTGGTCTTGTCCATCAACGGCTATCCCCATTACCTGCTCGGACATGCCAAACGCGTCCTGGAAGAGCAGCCCGATTTGCCGGTGCATCTGCTTCATGATGCCGACGCCGCGGGACAGCAGATGCAATCGCAGCTTCCGAGGCTCGGTTTGCCGCTGGCAGGTCGCACGGTGATCGATTTGGGGTTTGCCGCCGAGGATTTCAAACGGTTGAAACGCGCGAAGCAGATTGATCCCAAAAACCGCAAACGCACCTTGCCCGTCGACGTGTTGGCGCTGCCGTTCCTGTCCACCGGACTGGCCGCCTGCTTTGCAACGGAAATGACGATGAGTGCTTTGTTGGAAGAACATGCGCGAGAACACGCCGTCGCGTCCACTTACAATTTTGGTTAGTCCGTGATGAAAACAACAGCAGCTGTCATCGCCGCGTCGCTGATGCTGATAGCGTTCTGCACGGCCGGATGCGACGGCCAACGATCCAGTGAAGCCTTTCATCGCGGACGTGATCTGGTGATCAGGGGGCAGTTCGATGCGGCAGAGTCCGAACTGGCTGAATTCGAAAAACAGAACCCGGGACACACGCTCTTGAGTCGGGCACGGTTCCTGCGTGCCAAAGCCAAGCTGGGAGCGGGGGATCTTCCACAAGCGAGGCAACTGTTTCAACAAACCATCGATCGGTTTCCCCAGTCGGACGAAGCCGGCAAGGCACGCTACAAACTGGCGTTTATTGAGTTGATCGATGGCAACACCCAGCAGGCGGAACAGCAATTTCAAGACATCGTGAAACAGTCTCGCAGCATCTACCTGGCCGAAGCGACGGCGATGCGAGCGATGCTGGACCGGCAACCGGCCGAGTGAATCCATGGATGCATTGGTCGGATTCACGGGGCCGCCGTCGGAGACGCTGTTGCGATCGATGATCGCGACGCTGATGCATCGCGGGAAAGCACCCGGCGAGGTGTTTCTGCAATCAAGTCATGCGTCGTTGGCAAGATTGCAGTTGAGTGACGACCACGCCGTCGGTCTGCGTTTGGACCGCCGCGAGGTGGTCGATGACGACGTGACCTTGCTGGTCTGTGGGTTTCTGACTCGCGGCGGAAATGAATCTGCCGGGGGTTCGGTCGCGCTGTCCGGTTTGATTGCGGAGTATCGGGCACGCGGGATTGCTGCACTATCGCGTTTACAGGGGGCGGCGATCGTGGCGATCGCTGACGAGACCGCCGGTGCGCTGCATGTTGCGAGAATCGGCGCCGGCGTGCGGACGGTTTTTTACGGACGATACAACGACATGTCTGCCGTGACGTCACGCTGGCTGGTCGCGTCGGAGCCCAAGGCGATCACTTCGGCGCCGGGCTTTGCAGCGGAGATTCGACCGGCGGCGATCGCACAATATCTGGCGTTCAGTTTCGTACCCGGTCACGGCACGATGCTGAAGGATGTTTACGAACTGCCCGCCGGACACGCGGTCACGCTTGGCAGGGATGCGACCAGCGAGTTGACGAATCTGTTTCCGTTTGAGGAGGACGAATGGGACGGCCGGGGGGACGGCGATGATCATCGGCACTGGGTGGCCGAGTCACGACGCGTGATCAGCGATGCCGTCGCGCGGCGTTTGCCGTCGGGTGAGCCCGTCGGCATCTTCTTGTCCGGCGGTTTGGATTCCAGCATCGTCGCCGCCGAAGTCGTCCGTCAGCACAGCGATCGGGTGCTGACCTATGCGATTCATTTCGGCAAACACTATCCCAACGAGCTGGAATTCGCACGCAGTGTCGCAGACCGTTTGGGGACGGAACACCATGAAGTGATGGTCAATCCCAGGCAATTTGCGCCGCGGCTGCGTCAGATGATCTGGCATCTTGACGATCCGATCGGTGATCCGATCACGCAGCCGAATTTTGAACTCGCCCGACGCGTCAGCCAAGACGTGCGGTATGTGTTCAACGGCGAAGGGGGCGACCCGCTGTTCGGCGGTCCCAAGAATTTGCCGATGATGATGCAGCACTGGTACGGTGTTCCGCGAGAACCGGGCTTCCGCGAAAAGGCGTACCTGGCGTCCTATCGACGGGCGTATGAGGAATGGTCCCGTGTGTTGCACCCGCGGATTCGAGACCAGATTGATCCCGAACGTGATCTCGAATCGATTCTGGCGCCGTTCTTTCAACAGTCCTCGGTGCGTTCGTTCTTGAACAAGTTGATGGCAATCAATATCCGTCTCAAGGGGGCCCATCTGATTCTCCCGAAAGTCGAACGGATGTTGGCCGCGTCGGGCCTGACACCGTTGGCGCCGTTGTTCGACGAGGAATTGATTCGGTTGAGTTTCCAGATGCCGCCGCGCATGAAGCTCCGCAGCGGTGATGAAAAATGGGTGCTCAAACGGGCCTACGAAGACGACTTGCCGCGTGAAGTGATCGCGCGGCCCAAGAGCGGGATGCGGGTCCCGGTCCACTATTGGTTTCGCGGTGAAATGCGGCGGTTGGCCAAAAAGACGCTGGCCTCGCGACACGCCCGCGAGGCCGAGTGGTTCGATCCCGATCGGATCCGACAGCTGTTGCGCTATGACATCGAAGAAGGTGCCGGTCGCTACGGCATGCGGCTGTGGATGCTGATGACGTTCGAACTGTGGCGCCGCGTCGTGGTCGATCGCGACCTGACGGGAGTCAGTTTGAAAACCCCTTGAAAGACCGGAGAGGCGCGCGGCCTACCCCGACGGGGTCTAAGCGAGTAGCCGGAGGTGAGCGAAGCGACACCTCCGGGCATCCGGTCCCCCGTCAGACGCGACCCCGAAGGGTGTCGAAGCAAATGACGTCGGCGTCCTCGGACCCGGCCAGCCCGCACGCTCGAGCTCACCGATCAACTCCTTTACGAACGCAGACTGCCGCACCGCCGGCGGATGGATTCGCTGCGACCCCGTCCGGGGTCGAGGGGATTTTTGTGGGACGTGCTTCCCGGAGGTGACGCTGCGCTGACCTCCGGCCACTCGCTGGCATCCCTCCGGGATACTCGGTTCGCGGCCGCTCTCCTTTGACACCCAACGGAGTGATGCTTGTGAGCGGCAGGGCCCTGCGATTGTCTAAACCTTGTCGATTGAGCGGTATTGGGCTTGCGCCCTACCGCTACCCAATATTACTCCGTTTGGTGTCAAACGAAGTCACACTACTGAGTCACTTCACTTTCCGATTCGGCTTGCTCCAGCATGTCCTTCATCAATTTGTCATCGGGCTTGTGCTTGAGGTAGCGCTGACTCCACTGTTTGGCCTGCTCGTAGTTCTTCTGTTGCAGGTAGGTGCGGACCAGACCATACCAGGCGGCCAGTCCCATCTTGGCCGCTTGGGCTTCGCCGGCCTTGGTAATCATCTCTTCGGTCGCGTCGAGCAACACCTTTTCGGCTTCATCCAGTTTTCCCAACGCGAGCAGGCTTTGGCCGATCCCATTGAGGGCCGCGGATTGAACCGGGGAGTCTTTGTCGATCTTTTTGAATTCCGTGATCGCTTTGTCGTATTCCCCCAGATGCACGTAGGTCCAGCCCAAACCGTTGCGTGCCGATTCATTCTCCGGTTCAGAATTCAGTGCCGAAAGAAAGCTTTTCAGGGCGTTGCGTGTATCGCGAGATCGCCACGCCTTCCAGCCCTCGTCGGTGAGGACGGAGGCGGAGACCTCTTCCTCCGGCTGTTCCCCCGTCTTTGACTTGGCCACGTCACGACGGATCAATTCCTTCACGCGAGCGGCGATGATGTCTTCGGCTGATTCGACGCGTTGCTGCAGTTGAAGCTTGATGCGTTGCAGGTCGGCTTCGGCTTTTTCCACGCGCGCCATTTGTAGCTGCATCTGCAACTCGAATGATTGTCGCACCAACGCTTCGATCACCTTGTGCGAATCGGTTTCTGTCGGTGGTGTTGGTGTCGCCAGTTGCTCAGCTGCCGGTTGCTCAGTTGGCGGTTCGAGTGGGGCGGCGCCCATCCGTTTCAGTTCCGTGTCGATCAGTTCAATGCTTCGCTCAAGTTGTTTGACCGCAGGGTGATTCTGACTGAATTGGTTGGACAGCTGAAGCAGTTTCAGCTTGGCGGCCAGTCCATGGTCACGCAATTGTTTCTCGAGGCCAGTTGCGTTGGCCGTCGGTTTGGATTTTGGCGGATCCGCAGCGAGAAATGCTGCAACGTCGCCGTTCTTTCCGTCCACGACGAACCGCTTTGCCGAATACTGGCCCTGAAAAGTACTGATGTCCAGTCCGGTGAGTTCTTTGAGACGCGAACGCAGGTCACGACCATTCTTGGTATGCCATGAATAGGCCCAGAAGTAATCCTTGCGCGTTTTGTCTGCGTCGGGAAAATACAGGAGCATTTCCGTGGGAACGCTTTCCGGGAGTCCACGCACGGAGTGTTCGAAGTAGCCGGCGACAATCACTTGACGGACATCCGCCTCAGCTGAAATCTTCACGTTCCATTGGGCACCGTAGTAGCCGGTTAACGCCAGCACGATGGGTTTGCCGGTGGGCTGCACGTCGACGAATACGCGGTCATCGGTGTTGTTGTCTTCGGGCGCGTAGATGCCGATGACGTGCAATTGGCACGATGCGAGTTGGTCCGCAGGCAACAGTTCGGCGGTCGCGCGGTTCACTACGCTGATTTGAAAGGCCAGGATGCCTAGCAGCGCGAATGCGAGCGTTTTGAATTTGATACGTTTCATCGTGTTACTCCGGTGATGGTGACGGATCGGCGAATGGATCGGTGGAGGTTTCTTTGAGCAGAAGATCGAGTTCGGTTTCCAATTGATCCAGTGGTGTCGTATCGAACTCCCATTCCAAGTGCGCCGGCGGTGGAGCCGAAGGTGAGGGATCAGCATCCGACGCACGCGGCGCAGTGGAGGCGTCGTTCGGATCGAAAGCCGATGGCGGGGCGATTCGATTGCGAGCGGCGAATCGATCGATCGCGAACCATCCGCCGACCAGGAGCAGAGCGGTGAACGTCAAGACGAGCGGGATTGCTGGTCGCAGTCGTTTCGCCGGTGCTTCGATTTTGGGCAGGAGTGTCGTCGTCGGCTGACGCAGATGCGCGAGGCAATCTTCGAGATAGTCAGCCAATTGATGGGCGTCATCAAATCGCTCGGAGGGATCTTTTTGCAGCAGTCGGTCGACGATGATTTCCAGCCATGGGGGTAGATCTTTGCGAAGCTGCGAAAGCGGACGATGCGGCTGGTCGGTGATCTTGCGAAGCACGCCGTAGGGTGTTTCGGCGCGGAACGGCGGTCGGCCGCACGCCATCGCGTACATGACGCTACCGAGACTAAACAGGTCGGTGCGGCCGTCGATCGATTCACCCTTGGCTTGTTCGGGCGACATGTATTGGGGCGTTCCGGCCAGCACGCCGCTGCGCGTCAAGCTGGCATCATCGGCGGTGCGTGCCAAACCAAAGTCGGTGATGATCACCCGCGAAACGCTCGCGGGCATCAAGATGTTTGCCGGTTTGATGTCGCGGTGAATCAGGCCTTGATCGTGTGCGGCCGCCAAGCCTCGCGCGATTTGAAGCGAGATCTCGAGGATGTTTTCCAGCGACAGTGGTGCGGCGCGGTCGATACGTTGCTGTAGCGATTCGCCCTTGATGTAGGGCATCACCAGGTAGGGCATTTCCTTCCAATGATCGACGCCATAGATGGCGATCACGTTGTCGTGAAGGATCGCGGCGGCGGCTTGTGCTTCACGGGAAAACCGTTGTCGTGCCGCCGAGTGGCCGGCGTACGCGGGGCTAAGAACCTTGATCGCGACGAAGCGATCCAGCGAGACATCCCAGCCTTTCATCACCACGCCCATGCCGCCTTGGCCGATGATGCCGGAGATCTCGTAGCCGCCGAAGCGTCCCAGACGGTGCGGATCGTCGGTGGGATCCAAAAAGCTCAGTTGTCCAAGTGGAGTGTCGTTGCCCGACGTGTTGAACCGGTTCTGATCGGACGTCGTGGGCAGCGGATGGCTATCGGTGTCGTGATCCGATGGTAGACCGTCGGCCGAGCTGAGAAAGGTTTGGGTATCGTCCCAGAATGATTCGTCGGCGGTCCGCCGCGTCAGCTCCTCGTCACAGAAGCGGCATGCATCGAGATGCTGTTCGAGTTGTTCCACCTGTGCGGCGGAGAGTTCACCGGCCAGAAAAGCATCCAGTTGATCGAAGCGGCAGGGGGGACTTGATGCTTTCATGATTCGTCGTGCTCCTGCTGCAAATCGAGTTCCTGGACCTTGTCTTTCAGACGCTTCATGACGCGGCTGCGGGCGTGTAGACACTTCCACGGGACCGATTCAACGACTCGGCGACCCGTTGAACGTCTTGACCGAGGACCACGCTGGACCAAAACGCTTGCCAGGTCTCGCCCTGGAACTCCGCGCGGATTTGTGAGGCGGCGACGAGAAAGATTTCTCGCCGGTACTGCATCATCAGTGTTTGCGTCTGCTCATCGACGGCGGGCTGTTGATTGAGCAAATCGATGACGTCGCTCCCTCCGATGGCTCGATCGGGCGCGTTGCGGGTGAGGGCATTGATGATCGCGCGGCGGGCGATCGTTTTCAGCCAGGTCCGAAATCTTGCTTGTCCCTGGTCGGCGTCAAATCCTTCGATCGCTCGCGAAATGGCCAGTAAGACTTGCTGAGCCAAATCGTCTGCATCGGCCGGTTGCATGCCATGATGGCGGGCCATTCGGCAGACGACGGGGCGATACAGGTCCGAAAACTCGTTCCACGCTTGGCGATCACGCGGGTCGCGGATTCGCAACAGCAGGCTCGGTCGTGTTTCGGGAACGGACATGCGGTGAGACTACGGATCGGGAGTTCGACACTAGGCGTGGTCCAAAGCGGAGTGTCATCAGACGTCCTACACACGCCAAGTGAGCAAATCTGTCAGCAGATCAGAGACTTTTTTGCACACTTTTTCGTTATCTCCGAACCAGACAAGGTTGGGCAGGAGAGGAGAAGCGGCGGATTCGCCAGACGAGTGTACAAAGATCGAGGGCTGACGACCGTTGCGTCGGGTTGGGCGGACAAGATTTGACAACGCCAGTGAGATCCGCCACGCTAACGCTCGTAGGCGGCGTGAAGTCATCTCTTATTCATCTTATCACTCGTCTGCCGAAGGACGGATCACGGCGCTGTCGATTTGGCGCGGTGGGCTGATTGCTGGATTGAATTCTCTCACGTTGCTGATTGTTCAAAGGACCGGATCGAGGCACCCGAAATGGCTTCAGCTCGGAAACGATGGCTGACCGACGGACTTGATCTCGGCTCGGATGATCGTGAATCCTTGCCGATCGATTGTCCGCCCCCGATTCCTGGCGAACAGCTTCCTGGGGGACAGCGCGCCGCGGCCGATTCGGTGATCTACCGCGGCTCACCGCCGGTTGCTTGCATGGTTTCACACACCCACGACGGCGACGGTGACAGCGTCCGCCTGTTTCCGACGTTGGCTCAGATTCAAACCGCGCGGCGGACGGCGGAGGCCGGGAGTCGGCAAAAGTCGGCCGGCTGGTTCGGCTCGATCTTCGTTCACGCGGTGATCGTGCTGCTGATCGCCTTTCTGATCGTCCCGGCGGATTTCGGGGGCGACAGGACGCAAGTCTTGGTGATGACGCTCAACGACGATCAACCGGAAATACCGATTCCGATGATGCTGGTCGATGAAACGGCGACCGATGACTCCTCGTTGCTGAGCGAGCTGGAGCCGGAAGCGGAGATGCTTGAGCCGGTTAATGTCTCGATGGACGTGGCTCGTCCGGTCATCAAACTTTCCGGTTTGAAATCCAAGCCCGGTCAATCCGTCGGCAATGTCAGTGGCGGATCGCGCGGTTCATTTTTCGGCATCGAAGCGGTCGGACAAGAGTTTGTTTATATCGTCGATCGGTCGGGAAGCATGAACGGGGTCCGCTATCGACGCGCGATCGAAGAATTGAAGCGATCGGTTCGTGAGCTGCGAGAGGACCAAAAATTCTTTGTGGTGCTCTTTAGCAGTTCCAGCACGCCGATGTTTCAAGGGTCTCGACCGATGGCGATGATGGAGGCGACTGCGGAGAACAAGGACAAACTGGAGGCTTGGTTGGCGACGATCGGCGCCGGCGGCGGGACCAATCCCAATTCCTCGCTGCGGACCGCGCTGAGAATGAAGCCGAGTGCGGTGTTCATGCTGTCCGACGGAGAATTCACTGAAACGAAGACGCAGAAGCGGGGCAGTCTATTGAACGCCGGCGGAGACGCCTATTCGATCGTCCAAGCCTCTGGCGGTTCGATCCCGATCCACGCGATCGCCTTTGAAGATCCGCGCAGTTGCAAGAACATGAAGCGTCTGGCCGAGCTGACCGGCGGTGAGTACCGTTTTGTCAACGCGTCCGGCAGGACGCAGGCCCAGTTGATCGCCGACGCCAAGACGATGGTCGGTCAGCCGCAGGACAAGGCGAGGGCGGGGCGTCAGCGGCAACTGAGTCACCAATTCGGATCGCATCAGGTGTCCGGCACCGCCAAACGGACCTACGCCGAGTTATTGGTCGACGAATTCGAGAACACCTATGGTGTCATCGGCCAACCCGAGTCGATCGTCAGCGTTCCTCCCCTGGATGAATTGTTCGGGTTGCTCGAAGCGTTGGTCCATACCGATCCCCGCCGTCTCGCGATTGCGTCTTTACAGGACAAGGTCGCCGGGGAACTCTCGCGACGATTGCACCAGGCCGACACGTCCGAGGTCGAATCTACCTGTGATGCCATCGTGCGCTGGCGCGGTTCGGCTGCGGCGACAAGCGTGTTGGACCGGGTGGCCGATCACATGGCAACGCTGAACCGAGACTCACCCGAAAAGGTCCCCGAAAAAGCGTTTGCGCGACTGCAATTGGTCCAGCGCATCCATCCGCGGTCTAAGGCCGTTGCGGTGTGCCAGATGATGTGCGATCAGATCCGTGATCAGATCATCGGAGAGTCCAACGTGTTGCTCCAACGCGGTGACGTGGCGGCGGCGATTGGGAAGCTACGCGAGGCGAGGACGGGGCAACCGGATCCGACGCTGAGATCGCTCACCGATGCGGCACTGCGTGAGTTGACGATGAAACAATTGGTCGCGGCACGGGACGCATCGATGCGGCGTGACCGCGAACTGAAGGATGCCATCAACGAGCAGTTGGAGTTGGGGTTCGGTGATGATCCGCTGCTCGGCCGGTTACGCAAAGAACGCGTCAGTTGTGAACTGAACGCCCGGCGGATGCTGTTGCAAGTCGGCAGCGAGAACGTTTACGCGGGACTCAAACAGAAACGACAGCAGCTCGAAGCGATCATCCGCCGCTATCCCGATGCGCTCGCCACTCGCCAGGCGAAGGCTCAATTGGATCAACTGCCCAAATGGGAAGCCGTCGTGGAAAAGCAGGAAGCGGAGTTGATTCGGAAGATGGACGACACGCCACGCCGATGAGCGAATCTCCGCAGACAAGGCGTCCGTTTCGACGAATCGTTCTTGGCGGCGTCGTGCTGATCCATGCCATCGTCTATTGGCTGGTGGTTTTTGAATTGTGGCTCGTCGATGTCCATGGACGGGTGATCGCGGTCGGCGCGTTGCTCGGTCAGTGCTCGTTGGTGGCGATCGGAGCGATGAGATTCGTGACCGCCTTTCCCGTCCGAATCGCGTTGTCGTGGAGTGCGGCGCTGGCGTGTTGGTACGGCATTTCAACGATCTTTTTCTGGGGGCTGGGGGAACCCGGTGCCGCCTGGTGGGCGATCGCGATCACCGTGCAGACGATCGTGTGCACGGTGGGGATGGAGGTGGTTGAGCGAAGGGTAAAACCGTTTTGCGGTTCGTCGGTCATCGCCACTGAATCCAGAACCACGCCGCTTCAGTTCCCCATTCGATCCCTGATCGTGGTGACGACCATGGCGGCGATCTGGTTCGCAGTGGTCGATTTTGGTCAGCGGCGCGGTTGGTGGTCGACCGATTCTTTGAACGTTACCGAAAGCATCCTGATGGCGGGGATTGGACTCACCATCGGCGTCACCGCATTGTCATGCGTAATCGCTTTGGCGTCGCGGCAATCGCGTGTGATTGCCGGGCGTCTGGTCGTGGTTGCCGCGATCGTGGTGATCCTGGCGATCTTGGTGAACTGGGGAGCGGTTCAAGCCGGCATGGACCAGTCGGCCGACCCCAGCTTGACCATCATGTTGCTGGGGACCGAGGCGGTGTGCATCTTGATCACGCTGACCATTGTCGACCGCGTGTCGGGGGCACGATGATCGCGGAATCATCCGGCCAACTTTTCGACAAACGGAATGATGTCGGTTTCATAGGAGAAACCCACGGTGTCACCGGCGTCGACAAACTGTTTGATCAGTTTCCCCTGGGCGTCAAAAATCAGCACGGCGGGAATCGATGGCAGACCGACGGTTGCAAAGACGTCATCGCTTGGCGTGGTGCAGAGGTAGTTATCAAAGTCCGCGTTCATCGCAGCCAAGAACGCGGTGACCTTCTCGGAATAGTACTCCGGCGGACGCGATTTTCGTCCGTCGTAGTCGACCGACACGGCGATGCAGACCACGTCGTCGGACGTGGAGTTGCTGAGCCGAACGAGGCCGGGGAATTCCTTGATGCAGGGTTCGCAAACGGTCGACCAGAGGTCGACGACGGTGATTTTTCCGGTCGATTTGGCGTGGGATTCGATCGCCGGCCAGGCCGCGAATTGCAAGTCCACGCCGTTGTCGCTTGGGCCGGCATTGTCAGCCGATTCATCGGACGGGGGGGCGGAGTCGAGATCGGGCATTTCAATGCCGCCGGCCCCCGGTTGGGTCGGACCGCCGGATTCGGGCTGTCCTTGGGTCGAGGAGGCGTCGGTTTCATTGTCGATTTCGACCGCTTGATCGGGAAGCTGTATGCCGGTGCCGGCAGCCGGCACCGCCGGCACCGCCGGCGTCTGCGGCGCTGACGTCGCCGGTGTTGCGGGGGTGGTTGATTCGCCGGCGTTCTCGCTGGCAGCCGAATCACCGGCGTCGACCGCGGCCGGTTCCGGCGGCGGGTTGTCGCTCGGCGCGCCGCCGCCGCCGCAGCCGACGACGAGGGCGGTTGCGAAGACGACCAGAATACGGGACAGCTTCCGAGCGCGTTGTCTCAAAGGCCTTTGATCGGTGTGACGCATGGACATCGTTGAAGTCTGCCGAAGTTGGGGAGGGAAGGACGGTGAAGAGGCGAAAAATCGGCGACGAACAGGCTCCGTTGGCTTTGGGACCCCCATTCTTGAGATAAACTGTCTCGCATCCGCCGAGCACCAACATTGTCCAGAATTTGATTGATGACCGCAACTGATGGAGACATGTCGACGACCGAATTAGTGGTCGCGTCCAAAGCCGGCGACAATTCGGCGCTGGGGCAATTGCTGGAACAGTATCGCGGGTACTTGTTGATGTTGGCGCATCGCAATTTGTCCGAACAGCTTCGCCGCCGTGTCGATCCAGGAGACATTGTTCAAATTACTTTTTTGGAAGCAAAACGCGACCTGCATTCGTTTCGCGGCGATTCACCCGGTGAGTTCGCTGCTTGGTTGCGGGGGATGCTGAAAAACAACGTCGCCACGGCCGTGACGCGTCATGTGATGACGCAAAAGCGGAGTATTCGACGTGAAGTCAATGCCGACGCGAAGGCGGGAAACGATTCCGGCGGTGCACCCTGGATCGCCCAATTGCCCGGCAGCACCACCAGCCCATCCGGTGTGGTGATCAAGGAGGAAACCGCCATCGAGTTGCTGGAAGCCTTGCACCAATTGCCCGAAACGCAGGCCGAAGCGATCCGATTGCGTTACATGGAAGGTTTGCCGCTGGCAATCATCGTCGAGCGGATGGGAAAATCCGACACCGCCGTCGCCGGCTTGTTAAAACGGGGGCTGCAAAAGTTGCGAACGATCATTGATCCGAAGAACAATCCGTACATGTAGGTTCGAAAGCGGCCTCGGTCTGCAGATCGCCGACTGCTATCGCGCCCTACGCCACTTAACCTTGGCACTGAATGAGTAAGCGGAACGGCGCGAGCCGTCCGGTTTGACGTTGAAAGACCGGAGGGCTCGCGCCCTGCCGCTAACAAGAGTCCCCCGTTTGCCGCCAAAGTAAGTGGCATCGGGGCGCGCGCCCCATGCCACCTCCGTTGCGGCCCCTGATGGTGGTCGATGCGAAGACGCCACCCCTTCCTCCGATTCTTCCGCTGACGTTTCCATGCCCGTTCCGTCCGAAGCCGACGATCCGATCGACGAAGCGTTCGCAGCCTATCTGCGTTCGTGCGATGAAGGATCCGTCGGTTCGCGGGAAGAGTTCTTGGCACAGTTTCCCGAGATGGCCGAGGAACTGAAAAGTTTGATGGATGCGGCCGACGCGATTCATCGTTTCACCGGGGCAAACGTCCCGGAATCGGGCGAAGTCGCTCAGGCCGCCGCCGCAGCGGACACCGTCGACGTGATGGTCGCCGGTCCCGACGATTCCGGCGACGACCCCGCCGCGACGCTTCCCGAGGCGGATCGCCCCAAAGGGGATCCGGGGCCGACGCTGCCTTACACCCTCGGCGACTACGAGCTGTTGGAGGTGATCGGCCGCGGTGGGATGGGCGTGGTGTATCGGGCGACCCAACGCATGCTCAACCGAACCGTGGCGGTCAAAATGATTCGCGGCGGAATGCTGGCCTGTGAGAACGATGTGCGGCGGTTTTACACCGAAGCCCAGGCCGCCGCCCGGCTGCACCATCCGGGAATCGTGCCCGTCTATCAATTCGGCCACGAAGCCGGCCATCACTTCTTTTCGATGGCGTTGATCGAAGGGACCGATCTGCAACGCAAGATCAACGACGGGGAGCTGCCGATCGAAGATGCCGCCAGATACGTTCGCGATGTGGCTCGCGCATTGGAGCACGCCCATCAGAACGACTTGCTGCATCGCGACATGAAGCCCGCCAACATTCTGATCGATCAAAAGGACCGGGTTCACATCACCGACTTTGGCTTGGCCAAAAATCTGAGCACCGACAGCAGCGTGACCGGCAGCGGGGCGGCCGTGGGCACGCCCAATTACATGGCACCCGAGCAGGCCGGCGGGCACAGTGATCGTGCCACGCGGCAAAGTGACGTGTATTCCCTCGGCGCGATTCTGTTTGCCTGTGTCACCGGGCGGCCACCACTGGTCGGCGACACGGTCATGGAGACGTTGATGCAGGTGGTGCACGAGCCGCCGCCGGCGATGCGTTCGTTTCGCAGCAACGTGCCGACAGACCTGGAGACGATTGTTGCCAAGTGTTTGGAAAAAGAACCGCGCAAGCGCTATCAGTCGGCCGGAGACCTCGCCGAAGATCTGGATGCGTTCATGGAGGGCCGGCCGATTCTGGCGCGGCCCCGCGGGCGGTTGCTGAAGATGTGGCACTGGGTGGCGGGCGTCCCCTTGGTCGGCGCCCTGATCGGTCGCAAGATCGTGCGGACCTCACCGGGTCACCGTCGTTTCCAAGCCGCAATGCTGTTGCTGTTGGCCCTGTCGCCATTCCTGTTTGTCATCGGGGCGATGCTGTGGAGTCACCATATCGAAGCGATGCCGCAATCGGTGACGCTCGCCGGCGGGCTGGATCAAGGCACCTACAACCGCGTCTCGCAGGCGCTCGCCGATCGGTTGGAACGATCGGCAGGGGTGGCGACACGTGTCGTCGCCAGCGGTGGTTCGCTGGACAACCGCCAACGGTTGATCACTCGAGAGGTCCAGCTGGCGCCGATGCAGGCCTCGGCGATCAGCGGCGACGATCTGTGTGTCATCGCACCGTTGTTTTATGAAGCGGCGCATCTGCTTGTCCGCGCGCCCGAACTGTTGGACGACCAAGATTCCGTCGGCTTGCAGTTTCTGGCCGGACAGCGAATCGCGGTCGGTCCGATCGGTAGCGGATCGCGTCGCGCCGCGGACATGATTCTCGACTCGCTGAAACTGCCCGCCGACGTCACACCGCGTGAAGTCATCCCGTGGGACCAGCTGCAATCGCCGGACGCACCCGATGTCGCACTGATCTGTGTCGGGCGTGGCAGTGAGCTGGTTTCCCAATTGCTGCGGCGCGACTGGCGGTTGGTTGCGATCCCGCAAGGCATCACGATTTCGATGCAACACCCGACCTTGCGGACGATCACGATCGATCCAAAGGATTACCCCACCGCCGGCATCCCCGAGGGGGGGCTGGCGACGGTCGGCACCACCGCCTTCTTGGTCACCCGCCGGGATGCTCCCTCGGCCCTGGTGCAAACCACGCTGGAACTGCTCTACCAATCGCCGCGTCTGTTCGTCGACCTGATCCCCAGGGAACGCGCCGCCGAATGGCAGGGATTGGATCTCCATCACGCCGCACGAGGCTACTTCGAATCGCTCGACCTCGAATCGCGATGAGGGCCTCGCAGCCCCCCGCCTTGTCCGGGCTTACCGGAGCCGAATGAAGGCAGTTGGCTCGGCGGGCAAGCGTCATGATCAGCCCAGTCGACAGGATCGGTCCCTGCCATTCCCCTCCGGTCTGGTTCGTCGAATCGTGCGGGGCCAGTTTCAAATTGCGAAACCTAGGGTTGCCTGAGTCTTTGGTCCCCAGGAACCCACCGCATGTTGACGCGATCACCTTTCTCACACGATGCCCCCACAGCGGACGAGCCCTCAACGGGTACACCGTCGGATGGGGCCGGTGAGACAATCCGTGAAGCCACAGGCGAGGCAGCCCCTGGACGTACCGATGTCGCGAGCACCGTTGATGGGCGTCGGGAGGCTGGGGGGCGTTCGGACGAGACCGCAACGACGAAAAAAGACAAACGCTCGGCACGGGATTCACCCGACCGAGACGGCACGTCGGGCGATCGCAGCGGTTCGATCCCGACGCTTTCTGCGAGTCAATTTGAAAGTGAGCATTCACAGTCACTTCGCAGCAAGTTGGTCTTGGCGCTCGCGCTGATGTTGGGCGTGGTGGTCAGCATCGATGAAATTGTCCGGCAAAAAGTCATCGCGCCGGAATTTGCCAACCTGGAGCGCGTCGCCGCACTCAAGGACACCAATCGGGTCCTCTCGGCGATCAACACCGAGGTCGAATTCCTCTCCGAAACGGCAGCCCAAGACGCGATCCGAATCGATCTACATCTGCGGGCGCAGAACGGAGGTGATCCTGCCGAACAGCTTGCCACCGCGTTGCCGCTGGGGATGCTCGGTCAGGGCAAACGCGTCGAGTGGGCTGCGATCACCCGTCCCGACGGGCGTTGGACGTGGCTGGCGACGACCGCGCCCGACTCGGCCGACGAGGCGCCATCGACGCGGCCCGACGTGGCCGACCTCGTGTTCCCGGGGATCGCCAAGCGGATTGCGGCTCAGCGAGACGTACCGAGCGGCTCGGACGATGCGAACACGGTTCGCGGGATGACTCGCGGCAGTGACGGTCAGTTATACTTGTTCGCCGCCGTTCCACTGCACCATCACACCAACGGATCGTCGCCTCGCAACACCCGCGGTGATGCGGATTGGCAGGCGTCGACGTCCTTCTACGTCGTCGGTCGCCAGTTCGGTGATGCGGTGATGACGGATCTTCAGCAACGGACCAGCGTTCTGTTTTCCGTCCGCCCCCTGTTGCACGATGCAACGTTGAAACAGTCCATTGAGGTAGAACCGACCGACAGTTCGCTGCTGTGTGTCCAATGGCCGCTGTTGAGTCCCTCCGGCAGCCCGTTGGCTGAACTGACCGTCCATTTGCCACGCGAGGTCACCAGTCGCAGCAACCGGACCACCGCCTTTGCCCGCTACCTTTCACTGTGCGGGGCGTGTGCATCGCTGTTGCTGTTGTTGCTGTTGTTGCAACGGATCGTCATCGGGCGAATCGAAAGGATTCGTGAGCACACCGAACAGATTGCACGTACCGGGATCATTTCCGAAGCGACCAGCGCGCCGGTGTTGCGAGTCGCCGGTCACGACGAGATCGGCCAATTGGCCCAGTCCTTTGATCGGATGCGGACGCGATTGGGCGATGCCCAGCGACGTCTCTCCGACGCATCGCACGCGGCGGGAATGAGTCTGGTGGCCGACACGGTGATTCACAACGTCGGGAATGTGCTGACGAACGTCAACAGCCTGATCGAAACCGCGACGCGGCGGGTGGAAAGCCTGCGGATCGAACCGCTCGAAAAGCTCGCCTCCCGGTTGCGACAAGACGACGTCGACGTCGCCCTGCAGCGCGCGACGCCGGATTATCTACAGCGTTTGAGCGCGACCTTGGAAGACGACAAAGACGATTTGGCCGCGCTGCTGCAAACGCTCAATGACAACATCCAGCACATTCACCAGGTGATTCGTGACCAGCGGCGGCATGCCAACCAGCCGGTCAAATGGGCCCACCTGGATGTCAACGGTGTGATCGCCGAGGCGGTCCGGTGTAGTCAGGCTCGCTTGGAAAAGGACAACGTCTCGGTCGATTTCAAACGCGAAGATGAGGTTCACATCTGGACCGATCGATCGCTGTTGCTGCAAATCCTGATCAACATCATCACCAACGCCGGCAACGCTACACAGGACATTCGTCACCGCCAGCCGACGCTCATGATCGATCTGATTCGCACCAAATCGACCGTCCAGCTTCGATTCCGCGACAACGGTTGCGGGATGGACGAAGCGACTCTGGCACGCGTCTTTGATGCCCATTTCACGACCCGCCAGTCGGGAAGCGGACTGGGATTGCATTTCTGCGCGATCGCAATGAAACGAATCGGTGGCGCCATTCACGCCGAAAGCGATGGTCCCGACCGAGGTGCCACCTTCATTCTAGAGGTGCCGGTCGTCAAACCATCCGACGAAAGTGACCCTGGGCATTCCAGCCAAGACCCCGATCTGGTCGGCACCGCCACCGGATCTACAGGCAGCCATCGATGAAGGGAAATCACGGAGAGAATAGATGACAGACTTTGAAACGGAACGCCGCGTTCTGATCATTGATGACCAATCACAGATTCACGAAACGTTTGCACGAATTTTTCAGTGCGATCATCGCAGTGAACATGAATTGGATGATTTCGAAGCGCGGTTCCTGTTGGATGATTCCGAACCGCAAGAACGCCAGCCTTCCAGTGCACCGGTCTTTGCGCTGACGCACGCCTACAGCGGCGAAGAAGGCGTCTATGAAGTCCAGAAATCCGTCGACGCGGGAGAACGGTTTTCGGTTGCCTTTGTCGACATGCGGATGCCCCGGGGAATGGACGGATTGGCAACCATCCGCCGGTTGTGGCGGATCGATTCCGATTTGCAAGTCGTGATCTGCACCGCCTACAGCGATCACACCTGGGACGACATCGTTCGCAGCCTCGGCTACAGCGACAAGTTGTTGCTGCTTCGCAAACCCTTTGAACATGACGAAGCCCGCCAATTGGCGTTGGCGCTCAGTGAGAAATACCGTCTCTCGATCCGCCAGGAAGAGAAGTTGGAACTGCTCAAGAGCGAAGTGAATCGCCGCCGCAAAGCGGAATCGGAACTGAGAGACATGGCGCATCGGGATGCGCTCACCGCGCTTCCCAACCGCCCGTTCTTGATCGAAAAACTGGAACAAGTTCTCGCCAATCAAGGACCGCGACGGCGCTCCCATGACGCGCTGCTGTTTCTGGATCTGGATAATTTCAAAATCATCAACGACAGCCTCGGGCACGAGGCCGGTGATGACCTGCTCAATCAGGTCGCCGTCCGACTGCAGGAATGCGTCCGCGATCACGATACCGCCTCTCGCTGCAGCGATTCGGTCGAAACCAGCAACGATGCGGCCGGCGATGAAACAATCCGCTTGGGGGGCGATGAGTTCGTCGTGCTGTTGGAACGGTTGGCCCATCGCGACGACGCCTTGCTGGTCGCCCGCCGCATCGTCCAGCGAATCTGTGAACCCTTTTCGCTAGGTGATCGACTGGTCACCGTCGGCACCAGTGTGGGAGTCGCTTTCATTGATGACTCGCTGGCCGACGGCCATGAAGCCCTCCGCAACGCCGACACGGCGATGTATCAGGCCAAAAACTCCGGCAAAGGCCAGATCGCGGTGTTCGACCAAACCATGCACGACGCGGTTGTCGCCCGGCATGAGTTGGAAGCACAGCTTCGCGTCGCGCTGCGGGAAGAAAAATTTGAACTGCGATACCAGCCGATTGTGAATCTGAAGACCTGCCAGATTCAAGGCGTCGAAGTTCTGTCGCGATGGCGCGGTGACGATGGTGAATATGTGCCCCCGAGCGAATTTGTGCCCGTGGCCGAAGAGATCGGATTGATCAACCACTTCGGCGAATGGGTGCTGGAACGATCGATGCGCGAATTCAGCGCCATGATGGCGTCGTTTGAGGATGCACAGCGACCGCAAGTCTATCTGGGGGTCAATATCTCGCGACGTCAGCTCGCCGATCCCTTTTTCATCGATCGACTGCAAGCCATCATCGATCGAACGCGGTTCAAGTGGTCGCTGAAACTGGAAATGTCCGAAAACGGTGACACCCGTCACAACGAACGGTCACTTCAAACGATGTTGGATCTGCATCAAAGCGGTGTCGGGATTCACATCGACGATTTTGGAAAAGGCAACTCGTCGCTGACCTGCTTTCACGACTATCCGATCGAAACCGTGAAGATCGATCGCACGTTCACCGCGTCGATCACCATCGACCATGGGCATGCGATCATCACCCAAGCCATCGTTCAACTCGCACACCACCTGATGGCAAACATCGTTTGCCAGGGCGTCGAGTCGGCTCAGCAATTGAATTTGCTGCAACAGTGGGGATGTGACCTCGCCCAAGGCTACATCTTCGCGCCGCCGCTGGATATCGTCCAGCTGGAACGATTGCTAATCACACCCGGTGAAAGCGACGGGATCAAGATTTTAAAGTCGACCGTCCCGGCACCCGTGACGATGCCCGGCAGTCCGACCGGCGGCATTCAATTGCCCAGTCGGTGAACAGACGGCGTTGGTCACGCCGTGCGTGACCATCAGCGTGCACAGCATGCCTGACACGTCGTCGGTTACAATCGCGGGATGATCGATCTGTATCGCTACACCCCGCAAAAAACAACGACGATGATCCCAAAATTGCTCTCTGCTTGCTTTGCCTCATTCACGTTGGTGGCAGGCATCGCTGCCGCGCAGCCGCCGCGTGAAATCAAAAACGTCGTGATGATCGTCGCGGACGATCTCAAGGCGAGTGTGCTGGGGTGTTATGGCGACCAGGTCTGTGCGACACCCAACCTGGACCGCCTGGCCCGTAACGGAATGGTTTTCCAACGCGCTTACTGTCAGGGCACGTGGTGTTTGCCGTCGCGAATCTCGTTCATGTTCGGCCGCTATCGCGACAAACAGAATGTTTCCCTGGGACAACACTTACAAACCCACGGATTCAGCAGCACGCGTGTCGGCAAGATCTTTCACATGCGTGTCCCGGGCGACATCATCGCCGGGACCGACGGCCAGGATCATCCGGAGTGTTGGTCGGCGCGATTTAATTCGCCCGGACCGGAGGCACACACGCCGGGTGAGTACGCGTGTTTGAATCTGAATATCGTGACGCGTGATTTGCAGAACCGACAATCGACTCGAATGCCCCACCGCATGTTCGTTTCGGTCAAAGGCGATGCCGATGGAACCGAGCAACCGGATTACAAATCGGCCAGCAAAGCGATTGAATTGTTGAAACAGTCGCCACAGCGCCCGTTCTTTCTTGCCGTCGGGTTGGTGCGACCGCATTACCCGATGGTTGCCCCGAGTGAGTATTTTGAGCCGTATCCAATTGAACGCATTAACATGCCGGCCAACTGGCACGACGACACCGATGACATTCCGAAACTGGGGATCGCCAAGACCAACAACCGGAAGAACTCGATCGGAAAGTATCCCGACAACCAGAAACGCATGTGGGCCGCCTACTACGCCAGCGTGACCTTCATGGATCATCAGGTCGGCCGAATCCTGGACGCCCTTGAGGATTCACCCCAGCGCGATCAGACGGCCGTGATCTTCACCAGCGATCACGGTTACCATCTCGGGGAGCATGGGTTCTGGCAAAAAAGCAATCTGCACGAAGAAGTGATTCGCGTACCGTTGCTGATCGACGCCCCGGGCATGCCATCCGGGCAAACCGATTCGCTCGCCGAGTTGGTGGATCTGTACCCGACGATCTGTGAATTGGTCGGTGTGCCGGTCGCGCCGGCCGCCGAAGGAACCAGTTTGATCCCGGTGCTTGCCGACTCAACCGCCGGCGTCAAATCCGAAGCGCTCTCGTTTCAAAACGGAACGTCGATTCGCACCGACCGTTGGCACATGATGCGTTACAACGACGCCAGCGAAGAGCTCTACGACATGCACAACGACCCCGGTGAAACGACCAACCTGGCGAATCAATCTCAATTCGCCGAGGTGCTCAAGGGGCTGCGGGATCGGTTGCGCGCGCGAACCGATCACTTCACCGAGCGAAAGACCCAGCGATAGTTCAGGGGTTCAGGCATGTTGTACTTGTCCAGAATGTACGCTTGCTCTTCGAGGTTGTCGAACGAAGGCATGCCGAATCGGATCTTGTCTTCGGTCTGACTCATCGCGTCGCCGGGCCGAAAGAAATTCAATTGCAACGCTTTGCGACGGTACGGTGCGTCATCGCCTTCGCCGTCTTGCTGGAACGCGTTGGTCAGTCCCGAAACGTACAGCGAGACGTAATCGACGTTCGGATTGACATCCATCCAGGTCAGAATGCCCCAGACACCCGGGGCGCTCTCGTCGCTGGAAAGCGGAATCCGCTGGCGCGTGATTTCGACGCTGTTGTACAGCGGTGCGGTGATCTGTTCTCGTGCGGCGATCATTTCCTTGGCGCTGGGGATGATCCGGTCCAGGTACTCTTGTCCGCTGACATGATCTTTCAGCGTGACCAGGGGAAAGAAGCGTCGCGAGTCGTAGGAGACCGATTCGAGCCGTTGGTACAGTTTGGAACCGCCCACTTCATCGGCCGCAGGTCGCAAGTCGCCACCCCGATACCGCACCCGATAGACCATGTACCAGATCAGTTTGCGTTGCAGTTTGCCGCTGCCGACGGGTACGTCGACATACATTTGACGTAGCGGTTTGAACGCAAACTCCAAGCAATAGATTTCGCGTCGCATGACGACCTGCTTGGCCATTTCGACCAGCGTGCGCGAGCGGGGATCGAAATGCGGCGCGCCGTTTTCGAAGGTCGGCGCTTTCCATTCCAGTTCGGGATGGGCGCTGAGAAACGTCTTCAGCGTCAGCGGGCCGTCAAAGGTTTCTTCGGGGCTGGCATCGCCGGGGACGATCGTCACCACGCCGGGGGCGAACTGGGTCGCCTGCTCCATCGTGGCGTCTGGGGGTTGACCGTCTGCTTGGGCGTTTGCGTGGGGGCAGCGAACCACCGCCAGACAGACCAGCATCGATCCCAACAGCACCGTAGCGCGGTGCGGAGTCAGCCGCACGGGCGTGAATTGATTTTCAGCAAGGCTCATGTCAGGAACTCGGTCAAAGATTTTGGATTAGCGGATCGATCTTCGGCGGCCGGCGTCGGCCTACTTCAAATCACTGGAACTGAGGGTTTCGGTGTCGTCGGTCGGGGGGCGGCTGGCGATCTCCCGGTCGGCCCCGGGCGCTGCGGCGATCGACTTGTCGTCAGCCGGCTTTCCGTCGTGGATTTCCGAGGGGTCGAGAAATCGCAGGGAATCGGCGAGTTGGGCGTCATTGCCGGCAAACGCTTCCAGCTTGTCGGCCGACAGCGTGAACGTGGCTTGAACGCGGCGTCCCTCGTCATCGGAGAAGTGCATCATAATCCATCGAATCGGGACGCCTTGGGTTTCTCCGTCAACGACGACGCGCAAAACCTGTAATCCTTGCGCGCTGACACGCTGATCCCCCTCCACCAGCCGCGTCAGCTTTTCGCCGAGCGTCTGGCGGACGGCCGCCTCAAATGCCTCCAACGTCCACTGTTTGCCTTCGGGCAACTTGACCAGTGGGCGTAGATTGCACTGGGCGATACTAAGATCATGGTCGATCATTCGCATCACCGCCGAACCGGGGGCGTCGCTGATCATCCGCCATTTTCGGTCCATCATCGTCCCGACCTCCAGCTGCCGACTTTGCAGTTCGACGTACATCCGCTCTGCAGGGAGCGGCTGATCAAACTCAATCATCGCCCGCTCGGCCGGCAGTGCCACCGGTTGGGCCATCGGGCGACGCACCATTCGGATGGTGGCCGAGACGTCGAATCCCGGTTCGGCGCGGCTGATTTCGCGGGTCTCGTGGATCGCCAGTGCCAGCCAGGTGCAGGTGTTGGCGTCGCGATCGAAGGTCATTTTGCCGATCAGACGAAGCCGGGTGCCGACGCCGTCGATCGAACCCTCGATGTCGCCTTCCAGTTTGAAACGCACCGCGTCCTCGGCAACCCCGACGACCGTGCTTTCCACCCGGCCGCTGTCGACCGAGGTTAGATTCAACACGGAGCACAAGGCGTCCGAATCGATCTCATAGCGGTCTCCTTCGATCACGCTTTCGCCCGGCAAGAAACGGTCGACCGAGACGCTGGAGACGGGTGATTTGAGCAGCGAAAGCTCGCCGTGGGTGAAGAAATTGTCCGGCGAATAGATCGACTCGGGCAGCGATTCGCGGCGCACGATCGCGTGTCGCATCGATGTTCGCAGATCCTGCTCGCTGGACGTCTTGTTCAGAACGCTCTTGTTGGACGCGGTGTGGTAGTACCGCTCGGCGGCAACCACCTCGGACGACGCGGCCGCATCGGCGGGCCGCCGATAACGCTCTTCGTAGTCCAGCACCGCCTGGGACGTGATCGGGAACGTCTGCCGCGTCTCTTTGGACGCAATCGCATTGTCGGAAACCCTGACGTTTCCTTTAACATCCATCTCGATCCGCACCCGCATCAATTCCTGGGGGGCCGCGGCGATGCTTGCCGATCCGGTCGAAACGATCGCCGCCCGACCGGGGGAAGCGAGCGGTGCCGATGCGATCGCGAGGGAGCTGGCGAGAAAAGAGCGACGATTGGCGGTGGCGTCGTTGCTGGGCATCTGAAAGTCCATTTCGGTGGGCAGTCCGGAAACGGCGGATCGACCCTCGCGGCACGCGGCGCGGCGGCTTGGGGGATCGCCTGTCTCGCAATGATCGACCGTCTGCCTCGCGGCGGTTCAGCCGAATTGCCCCGCTCGAGACGATTCCGGGGGCAGTTCCCGGGCCCCAAACGTGTGTAGCCGTCGTGTTCGGCAAAGTCGATTCTTAGACAGCGGGTCGCAATGCGAGACTGCCTTTTGTGCAGCCTGTCTGAAATTTTTACACCCAAAACAGGCAGTGGCGCAAAAATCGTCGAGACCCCGAAAAGGTTTTGGGGTTTCTAAGTTGTTGTCAGTCAACGGGTTGCGATGAAAATCCTGAGAATTTGTGACAAATCGCTTCAGAATTGGCCCCAAATTTCCTAGTAGGTGTCCTGGACGCAGGCAACCGCTGCCAAGCTCATCGAGTTGGAATAGTGGAAAAAAAATCGACTCAAAGTGTCGGGTTTCATCCCCAAGCAACGAGTGGTTTTTTAGAAACTCATTCAATCGAGGTGAACCGAGCGGCGGAGGCTCTCGTCCTACAGGCATCCGCATTTGTGGACAGCACCGTTTTTAACGTCTGTTGTCCTGCGACTGTCATTTCGGTCGACATGGAGTCGGCAGGGAACTTGTTCTGGGGGTCAAACCATCCGGTTTGACCAGAGGTGTCGTGCCACGGCTCGACATTGAACCCTAGGCCAAGCGACCAATATCACCTGGAGGAGACAGGTGACCCCGGGCAACCGAGGCGATTGGACTGGGCGATCCGCCGGGATTGCAGGGACGTTTGGCCAGTCTACGCCAATAGCGCTGGGAGACCACAGTGATGCACGACAATTACCGCGACATAAAAATCAAAGACCTGCGCGATCAGCTTCGCTTCAATCAAAAAACAAAATTGATTGAGCAGGCTGCCGCTGCAGAAACACTACTGAGCGAAATCGAAGAAGATCGAGAATACGCCTACGACTTTTTGTGCTATCGAATCACCAATTATCGCTCCGATCGACCCGGGCGGCACAACATTGCCTCGGCCGATTTGGCTCATGACTTGCGCTTGCTGATCGAAGATCTCAGCGAGTTGGCGGATTTGTCGGTCGAGGAAATCGCCGAACAGGTTCACACCGTTCAAGACCTCAGTCGACAATTCAACGTGTCGACTAAGACGATCAGCCGTTGGCGCGAAGCCGGCTTGGTCAGTCGACGGTTGCTCTTCGGCGGTCGCAAACGCGTCGGATTCCTCAACAGCAGCGTGGAGCAGTTCGTTGCCCGCAACAAGGCCAAGATCCAGCGTGGAGAACGCTTCAGCCAGCTGACCGAAGATGAGAAAAGCGAAATCATCGAACGGGCCAGACAGTTGGTCGAAGGCGGGGCGGCCCTGGCCGATGTGACTCGCCTGTTGTCCGAACAGATGGGACGGAGCGCCGAAACGATCCGTTACACGCTCAAGAACTTTGACGCCGACAACAAGTCGATCGCGATTTTCCCCAACCATCGCGGCATCCTGTCCGACGACGACAAACGCTCGATCTTTAATCAATACCTCGGCGGTGTCTCCGTCCCGCAGCTGTGCCGGCGGTTCAAACGAACCCGTAACAGCATCCAACGGATCCTGGTCGAAATGAGACGTCAACGGATCATGGAGCTGCCATTGGACTACATCTACAACGAAGACTTTGAAGCGGTCTCACGCGAAGCGGAGTACCTGGGCGTCGAGCCGGAACCGGCCAGCGCACCCCGGAAAGTCCGTGTGCCGAGCGATTTGCCCAGCTATCTCGCATCGCTGTACGACGTTCCGCTGCTGACCCGCGAACAGGAATACCATCTGTTCCGAAAGATGAACTACCTCAAGCACAAAGCCAGTCGCTTGCGGGAGACGATCGGAACCGAGGCTGCCGGGAAGTCCGCGGTGATGAACGAGATCGAGTCGTTGTACGAACAAGCGGTCAAGGTTAAGAACCGGATCGTCCAAGCCAACCTGCGTCTAGTCGTGTCGATCGCCAAACGCCACTTGGCCGGCACCGACGATTTTTTCTCCTTGGTCAGCGACGGTAACATGTCGTTGATCCGCGCGGTGGAGAAATTCGACTACTCGCGGGGCAACAAATTCAGCACATATGCGTCGTGGGCGATCATGAAAAACTTCGCCCGCACGATCCCGAACGAATACAAGCACCGAGATCGGTTCCGTACAACGACGGAAGAATTGTTCCTGGCGCGACAAGACGAACGGGTCGATCCCTACGTGGAAGAATCCGCTCAACGCACCCGCAAACGAGAACTGTCCCGGATCCTCAACCGATTGGATGAACGCGAGCAGAAAATTATCTCTGCACGTTTCGGACTCGAGCGCGGCAGCGAACCGCTGACGCTCAAGGAAGTCGGCGAGGAAATGGGCGTGACGAAAGAACGCGTTCGACAGCTCGAAGCACGGGCGTTGGCGAAACTTCGAACCGCCGCCAGCGAAAACAACATCGAAATCGATTTCGAGCAATAGTCGGGTAAGCTTCCGAAGTGGGGTAAGCTTCCAGCTTGCCACACGTCACGCACCGCGTGACGTACCAATGGTGTTCCCAGGCTCTGCCTGGGAACACCATCGCTATCCGACCAAATCGTCCGATTGTTTGACGAACTCGTCTCCGTCCCAGTTTTCGTCGGTTGTGATCCCGGCAGCCCGCTTGGCTTTGGCTTCCGCCTTCTCCGCTTTCGCCTCCGCCTGACGCCGGACCAGGTCCGCGTGGGTCGTGAAATAGGGCAGCGATTTGCCCTTGAAATCATCCAGGGTTTCGAAGCCGTGTTTGTCCATGAACGCGAGCAACTGTTCCTTCATGGTTTCCACGAGCTTGTAGCCGTGTTTCATCACGCCGGTGCAGACTTGAACGGTGTCGGCGCCCAGTAAGAAAAACTCTGCGGCGTCCTCGCCCGTCTCGATCCCTCCCAATCCGGAAAGGGTGCGTTCGGGGAATTCGTCACGGATCAACGTGGCGATCTCCATGTTCATCCGCAGCGCGATCGGCTTGACCGCTTTGCAGGAATAACCGCCCGGTGTCGTGTAGCCTTCGACCGTGGGCATCGGCCGCAGTGTTTCCAAGTCGACGCCGATGACGCTTCGGATGGTATTGATCGCGGTGATGCCGTCCAGGCCCGCAGCGAGGCAGGCCCGCGAGGGGTCTTCGATCCGTGTGATGTTCGGCGTCATCTTGGCCCACACCGGCTTGGTCGTCGCGGCCCGCACCCACGTACACACCTCGCTCAAGATGTCTGGATTTTCGCCCATCGCCGCGCCCATCTTGCGTTCGGGCAATCCGTGGGGGCATGAGAAATTGCACTCGAACATGTCCACGCCGGCGGCTTCGCAGCGTTCGATGATTTCGAACCAGGCGTCTTTGTTGAACTCTTCCATGATCGATGCGATCAAGACGTTGTCGGGATAGGCGTCTTTGACTCGTTTGTATTCATCGATCCACTGGTCGAACGACATCGTCGAAATCAGCTCGATGTTCTCCCAGCCATAGGGTTCGCCGGAGTTGTCCTTCAGTCGTCCGTAGCGTGGAGCAACGTTGATGACCTTGGAGGCATCCAGGCTGACCGTTTTCGCGCACGATGCGCCCCAACCGTCGGCAAAGGAACGGCAGATCACCCGCGCGTTGGTTCCCGGTGGTCCCGATCCGATCACGAACGGATTGGGAAATTTAATTCCATGGACAGTCGTTTCGAGCGTCGGCATCTCAGTCGTCTTTCAGTGTGAAGTAAGCTTCCAGCTTGCCAGTGCAGTCGTGGGATAGGCTTCCAGCCTGTCATGCACGAAATTTGACAGGCTGGAAGCCTATCCCACTGTACTCATCTCGGTTAAACATTCATCGATCGTTGCCAGCATGAATTGGGCGTCATCCTTGGAGATACACATTGGCGGTTTGATCCGCATGGTATTGCCGAACAATCCGCCTTTGCCGAGGATCAAGCCGCGACGTTTTGTCTGTTCCATCAGTTCCGCGGCTTCGGCCGACGCCGGTTCTTTGGATGTTCGATCTTTGACCAGTTCGACGCCCAGCATCAGTCCCATGCCGCGAACGTCGCCGATCAGCGAATGTTTCTCTTTCAGCTGCATCAGGCCATCGAGGAGAAACTCGCCGATCACGGCCGCGTTCTCTTGAATTCCCTCGGCGTCGATCACTTCCATTGTCGCCAATCCCGACGCCATCGAAACGGGGTTTCCGCCAAAGGTGTTGAAGTGGATTCGGTGGGTCATCGTCGACGCCACGGGCTCGGTGGCGGTTACGGCGGCCAGCGGCGCGCCGTTGCCGATCCCTTTGGCCATCGTGATGATGTCGGGTCTGACGCCCCAGTTCTGGTGCGACCAGTAGTGTTTTCCGGTGCGTCCGAATCCGCCTTGAACTTCATCGGCGATGCACAGCCCGCCGTGCTCGCGCACGATGTCATACACGATCGAAAAGAATTCCGGCGGCGGCACGACCGCTCCGCCGACACCTTGGATCGGTTCACCGATGAAGCAAGCGATTTGGCCCGGTGTCTGGTACTCGATCACATTCTTGATGTCGTGGGCACACTTCAGTTCACAACTGGGATACTCGAGCCCCAGCGGACATCGATAGCAGTAGCCCGGTACGCTGTGGGTGATGTTGGGTTGCGGGTTGCTGGGGAATTTCCAGGTGCCGTGCGCCGTCATGCCCATCGCGGTGGTGGTGCCGCCGTGATAGCCGTTGCGGAGCGCGACGACGTCTTGATTTCCCGTGAACTCGCGCGACATCAGCACCGCGATCTCATTGGCTTCGCTGCCCGAGTTGGTGAAATAGGTTCGGTCCAGCGGAACACCGGCGGGGTCGGACGGCATTTTGGACGCCAGCTTGGCGGCGAGCTTGGCGATCGTCGGGTGCAGGTAGATCGTGGTGGTGTGGTGCAGCCGGCCCGCTTGTGATTGGACCGCTTGGGCCACGTGGGGATGACAGTGCCCGACGCTGACGGTGACGATTCCCGCGAATGCATCCAGGTAGCGTTTGCCCGTCTCGTCCCACAGGTACTGCATGTTCCCTTCGACGATCATCAGCGGTTCGCGATAATACGTCAGCACGCCCGGATTGACGTATTGGTGGCGCATCGCCAGCACTTCATCACGCGACGGGCCGTCGTAGGGTTCTGGCGTATGGCGACAGGGCGGCAATTGGGCTTGGGGCAGATCGACCGGTGGCATCACGATGACTCCGTGAAAGGTTCCTGCGGCTCCAGGCCGCGTTCTCGACGTGTTCCTGGAATGAGATTGTCCAGCGTGATCCCGAGGATTGCCGCGACCGCCATTCCCGTTTGTCCGATCGCGTTGATCACATCGTCCAAGCCATCGATGAACGTCGCTTGGACTGCTTCGGAGCCGCCGTTGGCGAAATAGTAGGGGACACTGATTCCCATGAACAATGCGAATCCTCCGATAAACAGGTTGCGGTCACTGGATAATTCGGCCCTGGCGAACTGTCGAATGCCGACCGCGGAGATCAACCCGAACATCACACAATACAACCCGCCGACGACCGGTTGCGGGATCGCGGCAGCCAGAGCTCCGAATTTTCCGAATAATCCCAGCAAGATCAGGATCACGGCCCCGAGCTGAACGACATAGCGTGAGCCGACTTTGGTCAATCCGATCAGCCCGACGTTTTCTGAATAGGACGTCGAACTGAAACCGCCAAAGATCCCCGTCAGAGCACAACCGATGCCTTCGCATCCGATCCCCCTGGAGATTTCGTCCGGCGTCGGATCACCACCACCGGCCATCTGCTTGCAGGCGTGGTAGTCGCCAAAACTTTCGATCATCGACGCCAAGTATCCGGCGATCACCGCGACGATGAATCCCAATTGAAACTTGGGCATGCCCCAGGGCAAGACGACATCGTTGAGGCGAAACCAAGACGCCTGCTCGAAGGCGTCCAAATTCGGCCGCGCCGGATGCCCGGGACCAAAGATGCCAAGCAGTGAACAGAGGGCGCAAACCGAGACCGCACCGACGATCGCCAACAGCATCGGAAACATCTGGAAAATCAGATGGTGACGCGCCCAGATAAACGAAAATGTGGTGATCAACACCATCGTCAAAATAGAGATCGGCCAGTGGGACGCGGCGATCGGGGCGCCGGCAGAGTACAGCGCCAATCCGATCAACATGATCACCGGGCCGACAACGACCGGCGAGAGTACTTTGCGAATCTGGCCCATCAACCCGCTGAAACCGACCACGATTTCGAAGACGGCGCCGACGAGGATCGCACCGGCAATGTACGGCATCGCGGCGCCCGGCGTGACGGTTTCGCCTTCGGGGTGGATCGTCGCGATGATCATGAAGAACGCCGCGAGGAACGAAAAACTGACCCCCTGGATGATCGGCAATCGAGAGCCGAACGTGGCTTGGATCAGCGTCGCGATCCCCGAGCAGAGCATCACGCTGGAAATCAACAACGCAATCGCCGCGGTGTCCATGCCCATCGCCGGACCCAGCAACAAGGGAACCGCCACGGTCGAACCGAACATGGTCAAGACGTGTTGCATCGCCAGCACCACCGCTTTCCCAAGCGGCGGCCGATCGTCTAGTCCGTAGATGACTTTGTTCTGCATAGAATTATGTGGGATAGGCTTCCAGCCTGTCATCCCCTGAATCGACAGGCTGCAAGCCTATCCCACTGGTTTTGGAATTGGAAACCCCGGTTCGATCGACAATCGTTTGCGAACGGATGCCGAAGAAAATGGCCAGTCGAAAGCGTTCTTTATCAGTCCCGCTTTGACGGGATTTTGCTCGATATAATCAATGATACGGAACGCCTCTGCCTCGTCACGTGCGAAATGGTCGAATGTTTCGGTTTGCCAAAAACTGCCTTTCTGACCAAGGATCTTGTTGCAACGAGTTGCAGTAAAACTTTGGATACTATGCGAAATTGATTCTCGCGGTGTTCGCTCCATTTTCTTGCCACGTTGGGCCTCAATTTGGACAGACCCGCCGCCGGAAGACTTCCATCGAGACACGCGGTTACAAAATACGGCTTGTCTTCGACGTCCATGTGTGGCAGATGACGTCGGCGAATCAATCCAGAGTGTTCCACAACTCACTCCACAACTCAATAAACGTGGGATAGGCATCTTGCCGGTCACACCCTGAATCGACAGGCAAGATGCCTATCCCACTTTTGCTACAGCTCCGTGATCGCCCCGTACGTCTCCGGGCGTCGATCGCGGAAAAATTGCCAGGTGTTGCGGACTTCGCGGATCATGTCGAAGTCCATCTCTCCGATCACGATGTCCGTTTCGTCGCGTTTCTCACTCTGGGCGAACAGCTGGCCGCGTGGGTCACAGAAATAACTTTGGCCGTAGAACTGACCGATGTTCCAGGGTGCTTCGGTGCCGGGGCGATTGATCGCGCCGACGAAGTACTGATTGGCGACCGCGTGGGCCGGCTGCTCGAGTTTCCACAAGTATTCGCTCAGGCCGGCGACCGTCGCACTGGGGTTGAACACGATCTCCGCCCCGCCGAGTCCCAGGCATCGCGCCCCGTCGGGGAAGTGTCTGTCGTAACAAATGTAGACGCCGACTTTTCCGATCCGCGTGTCGAAGACCGGATAGCCGAGGTTGCCGGGGCGGAAGTAAAACTTTTCCCAAAAACCCGGGCTGCAGTGCGGGATATGGATCTTGCGAAACTTGCCCAGGTACGAGCCGTCGGCATCGATCACCGCGGCGGCGTTGTAATACACCCCCGTCAGGTCTTCTTCATACACCGGCACGATCATCACCATTTGATGCTTCTTCGCCAGTTCCATCATCAACTTCGTCGTGGGGCCGTCGGGGACCCGCTCGGTCATCTCGTACCACTTGGCGTCTTGTTCGGCGCAAAAGTACGGGCCGTAAAACAGTTCTTGCAAACAGCAGACCTGTGCACCTTGGTCGGCGGCCTGGGCGATCAGATCGACGTGCAAGTCGATCATCGACGCCTTGATCTTGTCCACCGGCGATGTCGCGGGTTCACAAAGCTTTGCCTGGATCAAAGCCCCTCGGACGATTCGTGCCATCGGTCAAATTTCCTAGTTATCTAAAAGTGGAGTAAGCTTCCAGCTTGCCGTGCTCTGAATAAGTGGGATAGGCATCTTGCCTGTCGTACACTGCAGTTGACAGCCTGAAAGGCTATCCCACTTCAATCACGTCAACGCTAAGCTTAACAACATCGGGTCATTTTCGTGATACGACTTTCATCGGCACGCAATCGCCAGCCGATTTGACTCCCAATTCAACCGAACGCCAGCTCAACGGAATGCGTGATGAGTACAGAAAGACCGACGGCGAAGCTGCGAATCGGATCGAAATGGATGGACAGCGGAGCTGCAAACGCTTCGACCCCGGTGTTCAATCCGTCGACCGGCGAAATCATCGCAAAAACTCCGGTCGGCTCGGCCTCCGACGTCGATGCCGCCGTCGCCGCGGCCGGGGATGCCTTGCCCGAGTGGGCTGAAACCCCGGTCGTCGAGCGGGCTCGCGTGATGTTCGCCTATCGCGAACTGATCGCCCGTCATTTTGAGGAATTGGCACGGCTGGTCACTCGCGAACACGGCAAGACGTACGGAGAAGCCCGTGCGGAAGTCCAACGCGGACTGGAGATGGTCGAATTCGCCTGCAGCGTTCCCGTGATGCTCTCCGGCGACACGTTTCCGCAAATCGCCGAAAGCGTTGACGGTGAAACGAATCGACATCCCGTCGGCGTCTGTGTGGGAATCACGCCCTATAACTTTCCCCACATGGTTCCGCTGTGGATGTTTCCGATCGCGATCACGTGCGGAAACACGTTCGTGCTCAAACCCAGCGAGAAGGTGCCGCTGAGTGCGATCCGATTGGTCGAGTTATTGATCCAGGCGGGACTTCCCGACGGGGTGCTCAATCTGATCCACGGCGGCAAAGAGGTCGTCGACGCGCTGCTGCAGCATCGCGGCGTTGCGGCGGTGTCGTTCGTCGGTTCGACATCGGTCGCCAAGCACGTCTACCAAGTCGGAACCGCGGCCGGGAAGCGGGTGCAGGCTGCCGGCGGAGCCAAAAACCATTTGATCATCATGCCCGACGCCGACGTGGACCAGTCTTCCAAAGCGCTCGCCGCATCGGCATTCGGCTGTGCCGGTCAACGATGCATGGCCGGTTCGGTCGCGATCGCCGTCGGCTCGGCCGCCGAACCGTTGCTCGATCAATTGGTCGGATTCGCGGGCAATCTGAAAGTCGCACCGACCGACAACAATGACGCAGCCGAGATGGGGCCGGTGATCAGCGCCGACCATCGCGATCGTGTGGCAGGTTATTTGGCAACGGCCGAGCGAGCGGGGGCCAAGGTCGTTTTGGACGGACGCCAAGTGGATGCCGGTGACGCCTTTCTGCTCGGTCCCAGCGTTGTCGATCAAGTCACCACGGACATGCCGCTGTGGAAAGAAGAAATCTTTGGTCCGGTGTTGTCAGTCGTGCGCGCAGATTCGTTGCAAGAGGCGCTGGCGATCGGCAAGTCCTGTCCGTTCGGAAACGGCGCCTCGATTTTCACCAGCGACGGGTACGCGGCACGCGAATTCAAACGCCACTTCAATGCCGGCATGATCGGCATCAACGTCGGCGTGCCCGCGCCGATGGCGTGGTTGCCGTTTACCGGTTGGAATCAATCGTTCTTTGGTGACCTGCACATTCAGGGCACCGAAGGCGTCCACTTTTATACCCGCCAAAAGATGACACTCACCCGCTGGTTCGAATCCTCCAGCGAGTCCCATCACGACCCGGTCTGGAAATCGAAGTAGACGGCGGCCGAGCACCGTGAACACCGCCTGGGACGAATTGTTTCACCTGCGATACAGCAGGGGCTTCTCGTCCTGGTCGATTAGCACCATTTGTCGATCCCCTGTCAACGCAATGTCCTTCAACTGGCCGCGCACTTTCATCAGGGGCTTCAGGTTCTCGCCACGCTGCCTTCGCTCGTATGGGGGAACGAATTCGGTCGCCGGTGACCACCGTGACAGCTGGCCGCCACGATCGCTGACCAGCCAATCATCACCCAGTCTGCCATGCACCCAGTGTGATCTCAATTCGTCAATGTTGCGTCCGGAGTCGATGTCGTAGACCACAACGCGGAATATATGGCCGACGACCAAGCGTTTTCCGTCTGCCGAGAAAAACACACCCGGGTGTTCCGAATCGAGCGAACCTCGGGTTTGCACTGTTTTCAATGCGCGTTCGTCTTCAGGGTTCCAGATCACGATGCGGTCGGTTTGTGCCACCGCGATTCGCCCGCTCCGCTGGTCGATGTCGATGGCTTGGATCATCGAGATCCGGACGTTGCCGGTTCGTCGTGCGACTTCGGCCAATTCGACCACCCGCTCTCGCGAACGAACATCGTAGATTCGAAGTGCATCCTGTTCGGCCACCAAAAGTTGTTGGCCATCCTCAGAAAAACGGACACATCGGGATCGACGATCAATATTGGTCGGCCATCGAGATTCCCCTGCGGGATCGGCATAGTCGGCAAGCGGACGGCCGTCGTTCACCGACCAGACCTCCGTCGTCAATCCCTGACCGACCAGCGCGATCAACGATCCATCGGGCGACAAGTGAACGTCATGGATCCAACGCGTTTTAGGCTCGAATGCGGTGATGCATTTCCCGTCGCTGGCATTCCAGACGTGAACGTACTTGCCGACGGCTGCGATGCTTGAACCGTCTGACGAAGCGGTGATCAGTGACCAAGCCAAAACCGAATCGGCAGAAGACTCGCGACCAGACCCCGAACCAATGGCGTCCTCGCTAGGTAGGTGCCAAATGCGTGTTCCGTTGTTGTATCCGACCGTGATGACGCCCTGCTGCCCGCCAAGGGCGCTGATGCAATGCGCGGTCTCGTGGTGCCCGATGACACGAGTCGATCCTGTGTCACGGTCCCAGATCAGTATCTCTTCCTCGCCCGTCAAGACGCAGAATCGATTGCTGTCGTCGAATCGGTCCATGGCGATCACGCGTCGGGGGCCGGATTGAAGACTCCCGTTTTCCACAAACTCACCGGTTTGGGCGGACCAGGTTCGCACGGTTCCGTCGGTCAATCCGATGATCCAATTTCCGTCTGGGCTGGGGGTGACGAACGTCGGTTCCTCCGCAAGCGGAAATCGCACTCGCCGTTGCAGTGACGAGGTTTCGTAAATCGAAATCGCTTGCGTCTCCGCGATCGCAATGAATGCTCCGTCGTCACTGACGTTTGCATCGACCACTTTGACTTCATCGGACACCAATGGATAGGACTGTTCGCTGCGTAAATCGACCCAATGAGCATTGGGAATGTTGCGTCCCTCCGGCGTGCGTTGACCGACCGCCACGAATCTCTGGCCGTCGGGATGGAATGCGATCCGATCCGCGTTGATGCTGCGATCGGTGGGGATCGGCACCAGAGCGTCGTCAGCCAGTCGCAGCAACTTCATCGGGCCGTAGGGAGAACCGAATGCGACTAGCTGACCATCAGGAGAATAGGTTGCGCTGGTGAACAACGTGTGGTCGGCCGATGGATCGATACGCCGTGTTTCGATCAGCGTTGCGGTTTCCAAGTCCCAATACTGAACGTTACGTCCGCGCGGGCTGGCGAGAATCGGCTTGTTCGGATGGACAGACGATCGACCACCGGCAGCCACAAGCAATCGAAACGGTTTCAGCTCTGCCCCCGGCGTTTGCAAAACCAGTCGCCAATTCTGTTGCTCGCCCGAGTGAGAGACTTCGGTCGATGGAGCAACCAGATCGGGTCTCGGTAGATCCGGCACGGTCACGGGCACGGCCAATGGCGAGTCGGCGACGTGAGGATTCCCTGTGGCCGGTCCGGCCGGAGACACGCGCTTCGTCGCTCCGGCGTGCGGTCGCATGGTTGCGACATCACCGCGGAAGTACGAGCGGCACAGCGGATACGCAAAAGGAAACGCAACGAGCAAACTCACCAACAAGATCAACAGTTTCCCGGTGCGCGACATGGCGTGATTTCCGTCGGCAAAAAAGGGGTCAGGCCTCTTTGATGCAATTCGCTCAAAAAAGAGGCCTGACCCCTTTGTTTCGCTACAGCCGTTTCGCTTTGAGCAACACGATCGTGTTCATCGTAACCGCTTTCGGTTCGGCTTGCTTGAATGTCTTCTGCAGGTAGGGGAGGCTTGACAGGATCGGTGTGCCCGCGATGGCCTCGGGTCGATCGGTGGACTGAAAATACGGATCGAGCAACAGCGTTTGCTTGGGCAACAATCTTGCCGTCGCGGTCGCCTGTCGCACTTCATGGCTGGGCACCTGGATCGTCTTTTGTCCTTCGCCGACACCGTAGATGTGGTGCTGCCTGACATCGGCCACTCGTGAATGTTGAATCTTGGTCCGCACCTTCAACGCTTCGCCGTCGACCTCGCCCAGGACCGTCACGTCGGTGCCTTCGCTGAGCACGTGGATGCCGGTTTGCACCGCGACCTGTCCTTCGTGCTCGACCTCCTGCAGATCCGACAGAAACGGGCGTTGCACTTGCTGCTGCAGCGAGGCGGCTTGTCCGTCGCCGGCGATGATGTTCGGCCGCGCGAGCACCTTGCTGTTGTCGCTCTCTTGCGCCAACACGTACAGTCGCTCGACTTGATCGGAACTGATCACGGCGGTGGAGACAATGCTGCTGGTCGTTACCGTGTGTCGGCTGCCAAGGTCCAGTTCCTCATCGGCAATCATTTCGGCGGACGGATCGGTCACCTGCGTGATCTGCGTCTGGACTTTTTCGTCACCCAGTTCGGCGTAAATCTTGTCGCGTGTTTCCGAATCCACCGACAGGATTTGAACCTCAAACTTGATCTGTCCCTTGGGGGCGGTAAAGGACGTCTTCTGCAGCGCCCGCGACGCAACCGTCCTGCTGCCGACCGCATGAATCACCTTGCCGTCGGCGAACGGTCCCGAGCCCGTGACCGGCGGATCCGCACCCGCCGCCGTGCACATTCCGAGGGCGACAACACACGCGAGGCTAGCAATCCGGGTGGGAGACATGATTTCTTCCATGGCGAGGCGATTGAAGGCGAAGCAACTGCAATTGGCCCGATACCAAATCGAGCGTCGAGAGCGGAAGATCCGTTTGTCGATCAGGTGTCGAGACGGTCAACAGGGTGCGTCACCGACCAACGGGTGCTCCGAAATCGACCATGCCCCCGCGACACGCTCCGCGGCTTTCCTGCGATCATTCTGACGCGACCCCCGGTGTCCAGGTTTTCGGGCAATACCGCGAAGTGAACATCAAGGGGGTCGCCCGGACGCTGGCGCGAACCGGCTGATCTCAAACGATGACCAGCCGTTTGACGCGAACCTTACGAGCCTCAACCCGACGAAATGACGCTTCACGTCGCGGTCTTGGGCTTTCCAATGCCGCTCTCGCGCCAGACGGCGACTCCGGATCGGCATTTCATTTGCAACGCCTACGGTTGTGGTCTCTTGGAGGAAAACGCGTATGGGCGATTGGATTCACGACATTCTTGATCAGTTCGGACTTGTCGGTGTCGGACTGATGATGCTGGCGGAGAACATTTTTCCACCCATCCCGTCGGAAGTCGTCATGCCGTGGGCTGGCTACGCCGTCAGTCAAGGTGACCTGTCCTTTGTGGGCGTGGTCACGGCGGGTAGCGTGGGTTCCTTCCTCGGCGCCCTGCTGTGGTACCTGTTCGCGAAATGGTTGGGACAGGAACGATTGACTGCGTGGGTACAACGACACGGTTGGTGGTTGACCCTTTCCCGTTCCGATATCGAGCGAATGGACAAGTGGTTCGATCGATGGGGGCATTGGGCAGTGTTCAGTTGTCGAATGATGCCGGGGTTGCGAACACTGATCAGCGTGCCTGCCGGATTCGCCGCCATGCCGATCGGGAAGTTCTGTCTATACACCGCGTTTGGAACAGTCCTTTGGACCGCGCTGCTTGCCGCCTTGGGTTGGTGGTTGGCTGATCACTACGAGCAATTGGTGGCACCACTGAGTTGGGTGAGCACCGCCGTTGTTGCGAGCCTGTTTGTTTGGTGGCTGGTCCGGTTCGTTAAAGCGGGATGGATCCAACACGAGGCCAAACCGTGATGAAACTCTTTGTCTGCAACCTCGCAGATCCAAAACTCTCTCTCTGGAACGACTTAACAATAGGAGCCAACGAGCATGTCAAATTTAGACACGGCCAAGTCAATCGAAATCATCTCTCCCGATTCACCGCAGGTCGAGCGTATCGCCGCCTTTGTCCACGACGGCATCGACCTGGATTCGCCACCGCGCACGGTCCAACCGAGTTCGTTCTGGCAGCGAATCAACGGTGCCGAAACGTTGCTCTGGATCGATAGCGGTGACATCGATTCGATCAATTCGCTCTGGAACGAACAGTTCAGTGGGCTGACAACCAACAATACGTTGTTGAACCGCGAGATTCAAAACGGAATCTATGACGACCTCATCCCGTTGGCGCAAGACATGGTTGGCAACCTGTCCGAACAAGCGTTGCTGCGCGAGATCGCATTCATCCTGAATGTCCGTCATGCGTTACGGTTGGTCGAGCGGTTTCGTTGCGACGTGAGTGTCGAACTTCACACCGATGTGGCCAACGACACCGAAGCGACGTTGGCTTATGCGCGACGCTGCCATCAGATCTGTCCCGAGTTTTTCATCGTCAAGGTGCCGCTCACCCCCGCGGGCCTGATCGCAATCAAGCAACTCCGCGATGAAGACATTCGGGTCAATTGTACGCTGGGGTTCAGTGCTCGGCAGAACTACGTCGCCACGGCACTCTCGCGGCCATCGTTCGTGAATGTGTTTCTGGGGCGATTGAACTCATACGTCGCTGAGAATCAATTGGGCGACGGAAATCTGGTCGGAGAGAAAACGACGTTGGCCAGTCAAGGCGAAGTCGCGACGTTCACCCGCGGATTGCCAAGGACCGACACGCGACAGATCGCCGCCAGCCTCCGCGAGGCTTCGCAGTTGCCGCGTCTGGCCGGTGTCGATGTGATCACGATGCCTCTGAAAGTCGTGCGCCGGGCGGAAGAGACACTGGAGGATCCCTGGCAATCTCAACTTCACGACACCTACGACGTCCATCTCTTCGACAAGATTGATCCCGAAACGGTGCAATTGGAAAAACTATGGGCCGTGCGAAAGATCGAGCGGTCGTTCGTGCAAAAGGCGATTCTCTCACCCCCAACCGATGGTGAGCAGTTGCGGGAGATGGCCGCCGATTACGATCTAGAAGACCTGTTCCCCGTGATGGCGGACGAGGAGCTGAGGGCGATCGCCGAAGACGGAAAGGTCCCCAACCACCAACGCTGGCAAGATCGGATCGTCCGCGGTGACATTGCGATTGACAGTCTGATGACACTGGCGGGGCTGGCGTCGTTTGCGGACGCTCAGGCAAAACTGGATCAGCGGATTTCAGAGCATCTGCGTTGATCTGACGCAAGGGAAATCGATTCGTGAAGACACGACTGCCGCGCGAGTCGAGCTACAATAGGCCGCAGCCTACCCACTCGACCCGCCGACTGTGTGACCACGATGCTGCGCCAACGCAAATGCCTACTCGGCTGTTTTCTGACCTTGTTCGCCGTTTCAGCTGCGGTCGCACAAGATCCCGGTGACGCCCGCCCCGTCGTGGGGCTCCGTGAGAATCCCCCGGATCGTGTGTTTTTGAAGGACGCCCGCGTCGTCGTTCAGCCCGGTCAAGTTTTGGAATCGGCGTCGGTCTCAATTCAGGGCACGTCGATCGTCGCCGTGGGCACCGACGTCGCGCCTCCGGCCGGCGCGCACGTCATCGACTGCACCGGCAAAACGATCTATGCCGGCCTGATCGACGGCTATGGCGAAGTGGACACGCCGGAGCCGCCGACCGGCGGGACCGGACACTGGAACGGGAACGTCCTACCACGACGCGCCGCCGCAGCGGCGACCAGTCGGTCTCGAATGTCGTGGCATCGAGAACGCAGGGCGTGACGATGCGGTTGATTGCACCCCGGGGCGCGATCGTCAAGGGTTCGAGTTGTTTGGTGTTGCTCGATGGAACCAATCGCGTCAGTCTGGTTGATGGTGACGTCGCGCAGCATCTACAGCTGACCGTGCCACGCGACAAACGCCGCGACAGCTATCCGAATTCGCCGATGGGCGCGATCGCGCTGCTGCGTCAAACGTTGGCCGACACGGAGTGGTACACGTGTGCCTGGCAAGCGTACAACGCCAAACCCGAACTGCCGCGACCGACCCGCAATGACGACCTGGCCCGTCTGGCCGACGACCGAACCGGTGGACTGTTCATCATCGACGCGCCGAACGAACGGATGGCATTACGGGCCGATCAACTCGCCGCTGAGTTTTCGCTCGATCTCGTGATCCGCGGATCGGGTCGGGAGTATCGCGACTTGAACGCGATCGCCGACGCCGGCCGACCGCTGTTGGTTCCCGTCGACTTTCCCGACGCACCGGACGTTAGCTCCGAAGCGGCCGCCGACGATGTGACGTCGTTGGAATTGATGCACTGGCATTTTGCCCCCCAAAACCCCGCCTTGCTCGCCGCGGCCGGTGCGACGTTTTGTTTAACCTCCGACGGGTTAGACGATCCTAAGTCGTTTCTTAAGAACATCCGTGCGGCGGTCGATTGTGGTTTGTCGCCCGATGCCGCCTTGGCCGCGGTCACGACCACACCGGCGCGGTTGTTCGGCGTCGACGATCTGGTCGGTCAAGTACGCGTCGGATCGCTCGCCAACCTGGTCGTGACCGTGGGAGACCTGTTCGACAAAGACGGCAAGGTCTTGGAGACTTGGGTGGCGGGGAAACGATTCGAACACGACGTTTCGTCCGACCCGGATCCCGATGCCTTGGTCGGTAACTGGAAAACGAACATCAGGATCGATGGAAAACGAATCCCGATACGTCTGGAATTGAAACGGGAAAAGAATAAGTGGTCCGGCAACGTGGTCAGCGAGAATCCACCCCCAACGCAATCGGCCGGCAACGCATCGAAGAAAAAGAAAGACTCTGACGCAAGGAATAACGACGCAAAGAAAAACGAGAAGGAAGGCGAAAAGAAAAACGAAGAGAAAGAAGATGAGGCTTCGGCAAAGCTGAACAAGGTCACCCGAGCGGTCGATCGCTTGACCGCTTGGGTTGACCTGGGCGGTACCGACGATCGATTGCCCGACGGACCGACACGGATTACCATCGTCAGTGTCGCTGATGCGGATGCGTTGACCGTGTTTTCAACCCTGACGCTGCCCGACGGAACGTCGCAAACACTGGACTGGCAACGTGCCGAATCGCCTGAAGCGGATGCCGCGAAGTCGGACGAAGACAATCAGGAGGACGATCAGGAGGACGCTGCGAGCGATGATTTCGACGAGGCGAAATCCGATGCGGATCAAACGGATGAATCGATCCTGGATGAAATCGCCATCACGCATCCGCTCGGCGGGCTCGGCGTGACCGAGCCCGTGCCTGTTGCACCCGCGGTTCTGTTTCGCGGGGCGACCGTTTGGACCTGCGGTGACCTCGGCGTGCTTGAAAACACGGACGTGTTGGTCGTCGAGGGCAAGATCGCTGCCATCGGAGTTTCGTTGCAGCCGCCCAAAGGTTGCGTGATTGTCGACGCCCGAGGCAAGCACCTGTCGCCGGGGTTGATCGATTGCCACTCGCACATGGCCACCGACGGCGGTGTCAATGAATCGGGGCAAGCGGTGACGGCGGAAGTTCGCGTCGGTGACTTTATCGACAACAGCGACATCAACATCTATCGTCAACTCGCCGGAGGATTGACGACGTCCAACATCTTGCACGGATCGGCCAATCCGATCGGCGGGCAAAACCAAGTGATCAAGTTGCGCTGGGGCGACGGCATGCAGGCGATGAAGTTCGCCGAGGCCCCGGCGGGCATCAAGTTCGCGCTCGGAGAAAACGTCAAACGCAGCAATCGTTCCGAGTCACCGACACGCTACCCTTCCAGCCGGATGGGTGTCGAGCAGTTGTTTCGCGATCGGTTTCTAGCCGCCAAAGAATACGACGAACAACATCGGCGTTGGCGCAGCGGGCTGTACATCGGGCAGCGAGACGGGTTGCCACCGCGGGTGGACTACGAACTCGAAGCGGTGGCGGAAATTCTCCGCGGCGAACGTTGGATTCATTGCCACAGTTATCGCCAGGACGAGATCGTGGCGCTGTTGGATTTGCTGGACACGTTTGACGTCACGATCGGAACGCTGCAACACATTTTGGAAGGCTACAAGGTCGCCGACCGTATGAAGCAGCACGGCGCGATGGCGTCGGCGTTCTCGGACTGGTGGGCGTACAAATTCGAAGTCTACGATGCAATTCCGGACAACGGGGCGATCATGCATGACGTCGGCATTGTCGTTTCCTTCAACAGTGACGATCGCGAACTGGCGCGGCATTTGAACACCGAAGCCGCCAAAGCGGTCAAGTACGGCGGCGTGCCGCCGGAGGAGGCGCTGAAGTTCGTGACGCTCAATCCGGCCAAACAGTTGCGGATCGACGATCGCGTGGGTTCCATCGAAATCGGTAAAGACGCCGACCTGGTCGTCTGGAGCGGGCCGCCACTGTCGACGCTGTCGCGCTGTGAACAGACTTGGGTCGATGGCCGGATGATGTTTTCGCTGGAACAGGATCGCGAGCGTCGCCGGCGCGATGCACGCTGGCGCTCGCTGCTGATCGGGAAAATACTGGACAAAGATAGTGGACGGTCGAAAGGCGGAGACGAAGAAATCGAAGAAGAAGATCGGTGGCTGAGGTACGACGAGTATTGTCATGGGCACGATCATGATGACGAGCAAGATCAACATGCCGGACACAACCATGGTGGAGTGCAACGATGAAGATGCGAAATAGTTTGACGGCCACGTCCCCAACCCCACTGGCTTCCACCGCCCGGCTGCGGGCAGAGGGGTTGGGGGAGCGGGGCGATCGAGCGTGCCACCCAGAGTTTCAGTTTGTGCCAGCGCAGAAACGCCTGCCCCCTCATCCCCAGCCCTTCTCCCCCGCAGGGCCGGGGGAGAAGGGAGCCAGAATTTGGGCGGTCGCGACGCTCGTTTTATTGTGCGTGTGCTTCGCATCGGCGATACACGCCCACGACCAAATTCCCGGCACACCGCAAACCGATCCGATCGCGCTGGTCGGCGGGACGATTCATCCCGTCGATGGCAGCCGCATCGAAAACGGCACCGTTGTCTTTGATCAGGGCAAGGTCATCGCGGTGGGGAAAAAGGTGGCGTTGCCGAAGGGATGCAAGACCATCGACATCCGCGGCAAACACGTCTATCCCGGGCTGATGGAATCGCTGTCCAACATCGGTCTGGCCGAAGTCAACGCGGTGCGTTCGACGATCGATACCGACGAGGTCGGCAACGAGAACGGAAACCTCCGACCCTGGGTCGCGGTCAATGCCGATAGCGAATGGATCCCGGTCGCCCGAGCCGGAGGCGTGTTGCTGGCGTCGATCGCTCCTAAACGCGGGGACATCCGCGGTCAGTCGGGCGTGATTCAACTGGACGGCTGGACGTACAAGGACATGCTGCTCAAGGGCGATACCGGGTTGGTGGTCGATTGGCGCGGTTATGATTCGCGCAACAACAACGAAGCGGATCGAGCCAAAGAACGCGATGAACGTTTGAAAGGGCTTTCGGATCGCTTGGAAACCGCAGCCCGCTACGCGATCGCTCGCCAGGCACGCCCGGAAAGCACACCGACGGATCTGCGACTCGAAGCATTGGTGCCGGTGCTGGAAGGCACGACGCCGATGATCATCGACGCCGATTCGCGGCGTGAGATCGAGGCGGCGGTCTCGTTTTGCGTTGCACGCGGGATCCGGCCGATCATCTATGGCGGTTACGATGCGCCGCTGTGTGCGGCGATGTTGAAGCAGTACGATGTGCCGGTGATTGTCCACGCCACGTATCGATTGCCACTGCGACGCCATGATCCCTATGACCACCCCTACACGTTGCCACGCCGGTTGATGGATGCGGGGATCCGTTTTGCAATCGGTGGTGCTGGGGCGGGCAGTCCCGGTGGCGGAGCGGCGGCTAGGAACCTGCCGTACCATGCCGCCGTCGCGGTGGCGTACGGATTGCCGACCGATCAAGCGGTCCGCGCGATCACGCTGTCACCGGCGGAGATCATGGGTGTGGGTGAACGCGTCGGTTCGATCACGGTCGGCAAAGACGCCACGTTGATCGTCGTCGATGGCGATGTCTTGCTGACCGAGTCCAACGTCACCGCAGCGTTCATCGCCGGTGCGGAAGTGGATTTAGGCAGCAAGCATAAGACGCTGGCGGAAAAGTATCGTCGAAAGTACGCGCGGCAGTGAACGATGTACCGTCTGTCACGCACAGCGTGACCTACCTGCGCCAGGGTTCTCTTGCGTTGGCGGTGATTTCGGCGTCCAGCTCTTCCATCCGGGAACGCATCGAAGCGACGAGTTCCGGTTTATCAGAAGCCAGGTTGGTTTGTTCGCCGATGTCTTGCGACAAATCGAACAACAGAATCTCCGGCGGCGGAACTTTGGCGTTCGGCCGATTGCGTGGCGGACGATTCTGCTTGACCAGCAGTTTCCATTTGCCTTTCCGCAGGCCTTCGATCGCGCCTTGCGACGTGTAATACAGGTATTCCTCTCGCGGCGTTTGGTCCCAGCTTCCGGTCAACAGTCCCGAGACGTCCATGCCGTCGATCTTGCGGTCTTTGGCAAGTGGCGATTCGGTGATCGCGGCGATCGTGGGCAGCAGGTCGATGGTGCCGACAAGCTGGTCGCACTCGGTTCCGGCGGGGATGCGGCCGGGACCCCACATCACGCAAGGGACCCGCTGGCCGCCTTCGAACGTCGTGCCTTTGCCGGCCCGCAACGGACCGGCCGAACCGCCGTGATTTTTGAATTGCAACCAGGGGCCGTTGTCGGACGTGTAGATCACGTACGTGTTGTCGGCCAAATCGAGTTCGCGAATCGTGTCCATCACCCGTCCGACTTCCGCGTCGATGTGCTCGATCACGCAAGTGTACGCGTTTTGCGGATCGGGGTCATATGCGTCTTCGGGGACGTACAACGGGATGTGCGGCATCGAATGCGGCAGGTACAGGAAGAACGGACTGTCTTGATTCGCTTTGATGAACTCAACCGCTCGGTCGGTGTAGCGTCGCGTGACGGTGCGTTGATCGACCGGCAACTCGACGATCTTTTCGTTTTCCATCAGCGGCGTGTTCCACAACGTGATCGCGCTTTCCTGGTTCTTCCATAACTCGTCCGACGGCACCCTGGGCTTGCCCTTGTTGTCGGGGTGGTTCATGTCGTTGGAGTAGGGGATCCCCAAGTAGGTGTCGAACCCGTTTTGTTGTGGCAGCGTTTCGGGATGATGCCCCAAGTGCCACTTGCCGAAGCAGGCCGTTGCATAGCCTTGGGCTTTCAGATGATCGGCGATGGTGTGCTCGGTCGGATTGAGCCCCTTGGTCGACGTGGGGAACAAGACGTGCTGGTGCATCCCGACGCGTTTGGGATAGCATCCGGTCAGCAGGGCGGCCCGAGACGGAGTGCAGACCGGAGAGGCGACCATGAAATTGGTGAACCGTCGGCCTTCGGCGGCCATCCGATCGATGTTCGGCGTTTTAATTTTGGTCGATCCGAAACAGCCCAGGTCGCCGTAGCCCTGGTCGTCGGCAAAGATGATCACAAAGTTCGGTTTGGCGTCCGCCGCATCGAGACAACGCGGCACGAGCAAGGCAAAGCAAATCAGCGCAAAGCGGATCGCGGTCACACGGGGCATGGTTCGTTCTTGGTGGGTGGGAGGTTCATTTTCAGCACCTGGACTTCACGGTGCGAGTGAAAGAACCCAACAGGATAGACGAAATCGTGGGCATGAGTGGGCGGTCCAGGTGCCGACACCGTGCCTGAGCGGGCTGCTGATTGATTCGGGATCCGCTGAGTCAATGGTGAGCCGCTGGCCGTAAGTCTTGGGCGGGTGCCAGCATGCCCGGCCGCTTACGCGCCCGCGGCTCACTCAATCAACCGACCGTCAGCCAGTGGCGAGCGGTTGTGTTTGGACCTCGTCACGTGCCGCTCGCTAACGCTTCCCGCTGGGATGGCGAGCTCGTCCATCACGGATCGCGTCACCAGATCTCGCTCATCGGGACCCGCACCTGGGGATCGATCGTCGGGCATAGCGGATCCGAAACCGGCTGCATTTGGTAACCGCCTGATTGCAGGACCCACTGTTCAATCAAGTGCTCAAACGGGTCGGCGATCCAGTATTCCGTCACCCCGACTCGCTCGTAGAGTTCCTTCTTTAGCTTTCGATCGTTGTCCGAGCTCGATGGCGAAATGATCTCGACGATCAGATCCGGTATGCCCTTGATCTTGGTCGGAGTGATCATCTGGGTTTTGGCGTTAAGAATGACGACCAGATCCGGCTGGACGATGTCGTGTGCCGTCAATTGAACATCAACAGGAGCATCAAAAACGAGCCCCTTACCTGCCAGTTCGAATTGGGTGTAAAGCTGATACTGCAGTCGCTTGGAGACGGTTTGATGATACGTGCTCGGAGCAGGATTCACGTAGTGGTCTCCATCGATGATTTCATGACGGCGGCCATCATCGGGGAATCCCACGTAATGTGCGTAGCCCAATTTGCCGGGTGTTTCCGTTTGAAACGACATCCAAAATTCCAGTTGTTTCGTGCTGTTGATCGGAATACCGACGATCTTACTCTCGCCGAGTTGGCGTCGCAAACCAATCGGAATCCGTTGTGGCTTGGGATCTGTCGACGGTTTCGGGGCGACCCTCCCCTCGCTTCGCTCGACCCTCCCTGCCTGGGAGGGTGACTTTATGTGGGAGCAAGAGAGTAGGCTGTTAGGGATCGTTGATCCTGGATTGACAGGCTGGAAGCCTATCCCACGAACGACAGGCTGGAAGCCTTTCCCACTGTTAGTGCTTGGCGTCCGGGGACTCGACGGTCACGGCCATCACGATCGGGGCGGTGTTGTCGGGGCCTTTGACCAACTCGATCGTGTCGATCACGTCGTGCCGCTTCGGCGTCACGGCCAGATAGCGGATCTGCTGCCCGCCGAGGGCAAACGCGAATTCGCTCTCCGGAACATCGACGCGTCGAATGTAATCGGCAAAGTGGACACCGTTGACCAGTTCATGGTCCTCGGTTTCACCGCCCGCGTAATGCAACCGTACGATCATCGACACGGTCTTGCTGCGATCGTAGGGGAAACTCCAACCGCCGACACCGCTCAGCAAGTGGATCGCTTTGGCGGGGCTGTTGCACGGTAGCGAAACCGACTTTGGCATCTTGGGCGGCAAGGGTCCGTTGGGACCGTGCAGCAAGATGATGTTCGGCTTGGTCTGACCCAGCGGATCGGTCAGCAGGAAAGGAACGTCTTTGAACGTTTTCGGTTTCCAATCGGAGAAAACCATTCGATCCGGCCCATTGTCGGACATGCTGAACAGACCCTTGGTGCTGACCGCGGTGGCGACTTTGTCCAGGGGTAGCGGAACGAACCGGCCCCGTTGGGTGAGGAATTCCAACAAGTCGGTCATCGATTCGGGGGTGATCGATTTCTCGAATCCTTCGGGCATGATCGATTTGGTCGACATCCGCAATTGTTCGATGTCTTCGCGCAGCACGCTCTTCTTCTTGCCTTCGGTGTCGATCAGCTCGACGGCCGTCCGCGATTCGGACGCCAGCATCCCCGTCAGCACGATCCCATCGACGCTCAGCAAGCTGTACGCCCTGAAATTGCCTTCGACGTTTCGGCTGGGGTCGAGGATGTGCGTGAGCAATTCCTTTTTGGGGTGAACCGCCATCCCGGTCAGGTTGGGGCCGATCGCGACGCCGATCTCACCGTGGACATGGCACTTGGAGCAATGTTCTTTGAAGACTGCCAGTCCCTTGTCTGCGTCGCCGCTACGCTCGGTCGTCACCAGGTATTTGTCCAGGACCTGTTGTCGATCGGCGTTGGGCAGCGAGCCGCCTTGTTCAAACAGTTTCTGGGCGCGGCGTTGAAGTCGACGGTCCGGGTGCGCCGCGAGCGATTGTTTTTGATCGAGTGCCAATTCATCCAGCGACACATCACCCGATTCGGCAGCGTCCAGCAGCGCGGCGGTCGACGTGGGGCGTTTGAGCAATTGCGAGAACGTCGCCTTTTTGAGCGCCGGCGTCATGGTGGCGAGCCGATCGACCAGTTCGACCCCGACGTCTTCCCAACGACTCTTTTCCAGGGCCGCGATGATTCCCAGCGAAACCGCCGGCGGTGTTTGCGGAGTCACTTCGTCGAGCAAGTCCATCACGACGTCGCCGTCATCCTGCATGAATTCGACCAATTGGGACGCGGCGGCGACTCGGTCTGCTTCGTTCGCTTTCGAATCACGAACGACGGTCAACAATCCGTCGGCGATCTCTTTGCCGTAGCGAGAGAACCGTTTGCTGCCCCAGCGGGTTGCCAGTCGCACCAGCAAGCCCTTGGACCCCGGCGAAATGCGATCGACCAATTTCTCCAAGTTGGCTTCGACAGTGTCGTCGAGCGTGACCGTTTGTCCGGGTTTCCAGCCTTGACTGAATCCCTGCAATACCGCTTCGACGACGGCGGGATGGGCGGCGTGGAGTGCGGCGAGCAATTCGGCTGCATCGTCGTTGTCACCGCCGCGGGCGTGGTGTTCGCTGACGATCGTGATCAGTTCGATGGCTTGATCGGACACCTCGGCGACAGAGGCCAACGATTTCAGGAACGGGCCGCTGCTGTTGGCCGCGGCGCTGGTCAGCGCATCGCGTGTCCAGCGGTCAGCCATCGAGACCGGATGGGTGAGCACCGCCGTCAGCGCCGTAGCAGCATTGGATTTGGCCGGTAGATCAGACAATGCCAGCAACGCGGCGACCCGCACATGGGCGTCTCGGTCGGCGAGTAGGTTGGCGTCCAGGATCGCTTGGGTCGAGTCGACCGATGGGGGCAGCACGGCGACGGCATTACGGCGAACTCCCGCCGACGGGTGCCGGAGCGCGGAAACGACCGCTTGGTCGGCCGCTGCGTGACCACCGTTGAATAAGCCCAGGCCGTGCATCGTCCACAGGGCATGGATCGCGCCGACGTTCAAACCGATCTCATCCACCTGACGGTCGCTCACCAGTTCGATCAAGGCGTCGGCGACATCGCGCTGGCCGCGTTCGACCAACAACCGCTGGGCGTGTTTGCGAACCAGCATGGTCGGGTGGGAGAGCGCGGCGACGAGTCCGGCCGCATCGGCTGTGGACAGATCGGGCACGGGGGCTCCCGCAGAACCGTCCGGAACGACGCGGTAAATACGACCGTGCTTTTTGTCTCTCAGTTCCGTCTCATACGCACGGCCCTTGCCGGTTTTGAAACCTTCCGGCGTCGGGTTGTGCTGCACGATGTAGTTGTACCAGTCGATCACCCAGACATGGCCATCGGGGCCGACTTCGGCCATGATCGGAGCGGTCCATTCGTCGTCGCTGGCCAGCAGATTGAAGGGGCTGGTCGATTGGAAATCACTACCCTCGCTACGCACCACGAACGAGCCGACCAGGTGTCCGGTCGGACCATTGACGAAGGCGACACGGTTCCAGTACTCGCGGGGATACTCGCGGGCGGTGTAGAGGGCGTGACCGGCGCCGGCGGTGTATCCGCCGTGATGATCGACCTGCCGCACCTTGTCGGTGATCGGTTGAAAATCATTGGTGTCGGCGATCGACTGCAGCGTCAGTGACGGTGTCCAGCCGCGGACCCGTTCGTAGTACCGGTTGGGGATCGGCATGAAAACACTCGGGCAGCCGTTGGCCGTCGAGCCGAAGATCAACCCCTCTTCGCTGATCCCCAGTCCCCACGTGTTGTTATTGGTCGAACGGATGAACTCGATTTCGCTGCCGTCGGGACGCATGCGAAAGAACCCCATCCGAAACCGCTCGGTCTGACCACCCGCGACGGGCTGGGAATTGTTGTACCCCTGCATCGCCCAGATCCAGTTGTCCAGACCGTATTGGAAGTTGCTGACACCGCCGTGGGTGTCGCCGAGATCCCATCCGGAAACCAATACGCGGCGTTCGTCCGCCCGATCGTCTCCGTCGGTGTCTTTCAGGTAAAGCGTCTCGACCGCGTTCTGGACGATCACGCCACCGCGAGAAAACGCGATGCTGGTCGGGATGCTGAGGTTCTCGGCGAACACCGTGAACGTATCGGCCCGGCCGTCGCCGTCGCTGTCTTCGCAGATGCGGATGCGATCGCGACCCGTGCCGGGCGGTTGCAGTTCATTGGGATAGTCCATGGTCTCGGCGACCCACAACCGTCCACGCTCATCCCACGCCATGCAGATCGGCTTGCCGCCGAGCGTCGGCTCGGCGACGAACAGTTCGACGTGAAAGCCTTCGGGGACCACCAGGTGTTGCATCGACGCTTCGGGCGAAAGCGGTTTTTGCATCAGGTTCAGCGGTTTGCCCTGAACGCCCCATTGCTTCGATGGCGTGTAGTTGGGGATTTGGCCACCGACGTCGACGTATTCAAATTCCGTTGCGTCGCTGGGGATCTTGGTCATCGCGGGGACGGGAAAGGCTTGGTCGGCCAGGTAGGTGCCGGCGGCCGATGGATCCTGTTTCGCCGCCCAGCGGATCCCGCGTTCGACCAGATTCTGGAATCCGGGGTTCGTCCAAGTCCGCGAGTCGTGTCCCCAAGCGGTATAGAAAACGCGGCCTTGTCCCTCGGTCCGAATCCACGTCCACGGTTCGCGACCTTCGTCGTCGGTGCGGTACTCCAAAACGGTGCGGTTGGTGTCGTTGTGCAAGTGATGCACGTAGGTCTCATCCCAGCTTTGGAACCCGCCGTATCCCTTCATCAGTTCGTGGTTGGGCGCGGCGACTTCGGATCGAAAGACGCCGGTGCCGTGACGTTGGAATTGGGCGCCCATCAAGGCGACGATTTCGGGGGCATTGCGAAAGCAGTACGTCGCGCAGTGCAACGGCACAAACCCGCCGCCGCCGCGGACGTAATCCAGGATGGCGTCGGCCTGGTCGGGAGCGATTTCGTCAATGTTGGCATAGACCGCCAAGACGTCGAATTGCTCCAACTTGGACGACGTCAAATCCGACATCTGGTCGGTATACGTCATCGCGATGCCGCGGCTCCGCAAGACCGGTTCGAGTTCGCCGAATCGGATGCCGGGTTGATGGTGTCCGTTGTCACCGAGAAACAGCACCTGGATGTCGTCGCCGTGGGACGACTGGCCCGGCAAGAGCATCACGCCGGCGATCAGAAGACTGAAGAAGGACGTCAGGGTTTTCATGGGCTGTAGGTCTACCTGCTTGGAGAATTCGCAGTGACTGGATTGGGAGGCGCGAGGAGAGAGGACCGTCAGGTCCCTACAGTGTAGGCATCGCCGCCGCGGAGGGTATGTATTATTGCGCACTGGCCCTGTGATATTTTACGTCAGGGGCGTGCGGGTGGGATCGGCATGCGTTCTGTCGATTTAAACCCGCATGCGTGAGCAAGGGGGCACGCGGCGCACCCTCGCTGACGCGTCGGGCTAAAACCATTACGCTGAATCCAGAACATCGTCTAAATCGACAGCCCGCTCGCGCTCTGCCGCTAACCCATGCGTCCCAGCGTCCCCATCCCGGTTCATCCATGGCCTCGATGGGGCGATCGATCACGCCTCCAGTCTCACGAATTCGTCTCTTCGGGATTGCTGGTCATGGCTTCGTGGGCGACGGGCAGGTCGGGCAGGTGGAGCACTTTGGGTTTGCGAATTCGCCGCGTCTTCTTGGGAATCAAACCTCGCATCAGTTCCAGTTTGCCGAAGCACAGCAGCCGATCGCCGGCCATCAATTCGCGATCCGAGCGTGGATTGGGGATGACGGTTGAACCCCGGTAGAGTGTCAGCGCGTTGATGTCTTTTTCCCGCAGTCCCGATGACTGGACGGTCTTGTTGACGAACTCGGATCCTTCGGGGATATGGATTTCGGCCACACCGTAACCTCGGCTGACGGTCAGTCGTTGGCGCAAATCGATTTCGGGGAAATCGACTTGGGCGGCGATGTAGTCGATGATGGAACCGGCGATGTCCAGTTGCGTGCAGTGCTCGATCCCCTCCAGTCCTGGGGACGAATTGACTTCCATGATCTGGGGGCCATCTTTGCCTTCGAGCATGTCGACGCCGGCGACTCTCAGTCCCATGATCTGGGTGGTTCGGATGGCGGCCTCGCGATAGTCTTCGGGCAGATCGACCGGTTCGGTCACGCCGCCGCGGTGCACATTGCTACGGAATTCTTGGCCTTGGGCGACACGCCGCATGGCGCCGACGACCTGGTCTCCGACGACGAACGCACGAATGTCTTTGCCCTTGCTTTCGGCGACAAACTTTTGGATCAGCACGTTTTGCTTCTGACTTTGCAGCAGTTCCACGATCGCTTCGGCGGCCTTGACCGATTCGGCCAGCAGCACGCCGATGCCCTGGGTGCCTTCCAGCAGTTTGATGATGACCGGGGAGCCGCCGACGCGTTCGATGGCCGGCAGCACGTCCCGTTTGTCGCGAACGAAGGTCGTTTCGGGGATCCCGATCTGGTGTCGACTGAGGATCTGCAGACTGCGAAGCTTATCGCGGGAATTGGAGATACCGGCGGAGGAGTTGGTGGTGAAGATATCCATCTGTTCGAATTGCCGTACCACCGCGGTGCCGAACTGGGTGATCGACGCCCCGATTCGTGGCAGCACGGCATCGTAATGAGACAGCTGCTTGCCACGAAAGAACAGGTCGGGTTCGGCGGGCTTGAGGTCGATGGCAAATTTCAACGTGTCCAGGACTTTCACCTGGTGACCGCGTTGGATGGCGGCCTCGCGCAGTCGGCGGGTGCTGTAGCAGCGGATGCTTCGCGAGAGGATTCCGAGTTTCATGGCGTTGCGGTCAAGGGTTGGGGGTTAATTCGGATCGACGATTTGGATGTTGGTCGAGAGATGTTCCTGGGCGGTCCGTTGCACTTCGTCGGCTTGGGAGTGCTTTTCCACACGGCGAGCGCTTTTGGCACCGGCCAATCGTCCCAGGTGAACGACGGGCTCGCCGGGCTGGACCGCGGGCAGGGTCGACATTCCGATCACGATCCCGTCAAAGGGGGCGATCAGTTGATTCTGGTCTTGGTGCACCAAGGTGCTGTTGGTCGCGATCGGCTGTCCGGCGGCGACGGTGCTGCCCGGAGAGACATGCAAGTCCATGAATCCGCCACGTTCGGCGCGAATCCACTTGGTTTGCCTGATCTTGACCTGCCCGATCGGCAGTTCAGGATCACCCTCCATCATCTCCAGGCTTTTCAGCACGTTCAGGACGCCGCGTCTCATGCATTCGACGATCGACGGCTCGACCTTCCAGACTTCGCCGCCTTCGACCACGATCGTCGGGCAGTCCGCCAGGGTGGCTTCGCGACGAAGCGACCCTTTGGGATCTTTGCCATCGAGGATCACGCCGGCACCGAAGGCTTCGGCCAGTCGCATGCAGTCGGGATTGCGAAAGTCGGCTCGGACGTTCGGGTAATTCGTCCGCCGCACCGCGGCGGTGTGCAGGTCGACTCCGTAATCACAGCGGCGTACGATGGCGTCAAAGATCACCTTGGCCATCCGTGTCGCCATGCTGCCGCTGGCGTTGCCGGGAAAACAACGGTTCAGATCACGGCGGTCGGGCAAATAACGTGAGTGCCGCTCGAACCCGAGCACGTTCAACACCGGAATCAGGACGACCGTGCCGGCGGTGAGTTGTAAGTCGTTGTCGGCGATCAGCGACCGAATCGCACCGGTGCCGTTGATTTCATCGCCGTGGAGCGCGCCGGAGACGAAAACCGTGGGGCCGTCGTGAAGCCCCCGAATCACACGCAAGGAAATCCCAACATCCCGACTGCTGTAGCTTTCGGTGATCAACAATTCCGAGTTGACCGATTCGCCGGGAGCGACGGACTTGCCGAACCAAGTCTGGCTGGAAGAATGAGAGGAACCTGGGACCATGGGAGAAGACGATCGCAAAGCGCGCAGCTTTCAATGAGTATTGGGCAAATCGTCTCCTATTATAGGGAAAGTGGTGCGTTCTTTGCAGCGGGCGATTCTCTGCCGCGCAGCAGTCGACCGCTCGCAGCAGTCGCCGGATGCACGCTAAAGTGATGCGGAGCGAAAACGACGAGCGACGCAAACTGATCCCCCGGTCATCGGGTGTTGACGACAAAGGCATGGCAAAACGAACTGACTACCCCATTTCCAGCGATGCCCCGCGACTTCGAGTCGGAAGCCGTCTGGGAAAATATCGACTCACCCGACGGATCGGGCAGGGAGGATTCGCCGATGTCTACGCAGCCACCGACACCCTGCTTTCGACCAAGGTGGCGCTGAAAATCCCCAATTCACGGTGGGTCACGCCCGAGCTGATCGATGAGTTTCGCCGTGAGGTCAAGTTGACGATCGAATTGGATCACCCCAACATCCTGCCGATCCGCGACGCCCGGTTTATCGACGGGCATTTTGTCATCGTGTCTCCGCTGGCCAAACGAACGCTCAATGATCGGTTGACCAAGCGAATGCGTTTCGAACTCGGCTTCGAATTGATGTCGCAATTGCTCGAAGCGGTGTCTTACGCCCATTCGATGGGCGTGATTCATTGCGACATCAAACCCGAAAACATCCTGCTGTTTGATGACGACTGGTTGCGGCTGGCTGATTTCGGCATCGCCAAGGTCGCTCAGCAAACGATCAACGGTTCGGGGACCGGCACACTCGGCTACATGCCCCCGGAGCAGGCGATGGGAAAACCGTCGACCCGCAGCGACGTGTTTTCGCTCGGCTTGATCGCCTATCGCCTGTTTTCCAGCAAGTGGCCCGAGTATCCCTTTGACTGGCCGTTTCCCGGCGCGGCGACGATTCGCAAACGCGTTCATCCGGACCTGATCGGCATCATCCGCAAATCCGTTGCCGTCAAGCCGCGCGATCGGTACGCCGATGCCGGTAAAATGGCCTTGGATTGGGAGAAATCGCGGACGAAGGCGATTCGCCACGCCATTCGTAAACGAAAATCGAGTTAAATCGTTCCGGACGCCTCGTTTCCACACCGATGTCGTAGGGCTCACGTTTGCTCCCCGCCAACTCAACATCACCGACGCGACTCTACCTCGAAAGCGAGATGGACGAACCTGAGGTCCTCGGCCATGTCCAAGGTCGTGTGCTGGCGTTTGCCCGCACCTGCCCGGGCAAGCAGGACCCCAATGACGACAGTGCCGCAGTCATCGGCACGTTGGATGGCGGATTGGTGTTGGCCGTCGCTGACGGCGTCGGCGGTTCTCCGGTCGGGCACAAGGCGTCGGCCATCGCCATGCAATGTCTGCGCGACAGCGTGGCATCCCAAACCGCCAGCGGGGATCTCCGGCCGTTGATTCTCGACGGGATCGAACGGGCCAATTCCGAAATCCTGGAACTCGCGATCGGGGCGGCGACCACGCTGACCGTGATCGAAGTTCAGGATCGTGTCGCCCGCGGCTACCAAGTCGGTGACTCCATGGCGCTCGTCGTCGGCCAGCGTGGTTTGGTCAAGTGGAAATCGACGTCTCATTCACCGGTCGGCTATGCCATCCAGTCCGGCATGATGGGCGAAGACGAGGCGATGCATCACGACGAACGTCACTACGTCTCCAATCTGGTCGGTTCTAAGAGCATGCACATCGAAATCGGACCGGCCGTTCGCCTGGCCGCGCTCGATACGATCCTGCTGGCAAGCGATGGGCTGTTCGATAACTTGCATCTGGACGAGGTGTGTGCGCTGGCCAGGGTCGGTCCGCCGATCAAACGCATGCGATCGCTGGTCGATCAGGCGACCGAGCGGATGCACTCCGAGCACGGCAAGCCGGACGATTTGAGTCTCGTCATGCTGACGCCCTAGCAGTGGGGCACGCTTCCGGTGTCGCAGTGGGGCACGCTTCCAGCTTGCCGCTTGGCAAGCTTCGCTTGGCGTGTGGTACGGGGGGCAAGCTTCGCTTGCCGAGACGCAAGCTGGAAGCTTACGCCACTCGGGAAGCTTACGCCACTCGGGAAGCTTGGGCCACTTTGTCAGCTGACGAGGCGCGAGAGCAGCAGCGTGGCTAAGCCCAACACGAAGAAGAAGCCGCACATGTCGGTCACCGTGGTCAGCAACGGGCCGCTGGCGACGGCGGGGTCAAACCCGAATCGTTTCAGCACCAGCGGCACCACGCCACCGATGGAAACCGCGACGATCGTGTTGGCGAATAACGCGACCCCGACGACCAGCCCCAGGTAGCCGTTGCCGTCAAAGATCACGGCACAGATTGCGACCAGCAACCCCAAGACCGCGCCGTTGATCAACCCCACCGAAACCTCCTTCCACCAAACGCGAAAGACTTCTGAGGGACGCACCAAACCGAGCGACAGTTCACGCATGCTGACCGCGACCGCCTGGTTGCCGCTGCAGCCGCTCATGTCACTGATGATCGGCAAAAAGACCGCCAACGCGATCACCGCCTGCAGGGTTTCTTGAAAGTAGGCGATTACCGCGGCGGCACCGATATTGAGCAAGATGTTGATGCTCAACCAGCTCAGTCGGCGGCGGGCACGAAGCCACAGCGGCATCGAACGCAGCTCCTCGCCGCCCACGATCCCCTGGCTTTTCAGGTAGTCACTTTCGGCGGCGCGGGTTTCTTCGTAATTGACCGCTTCACGGTGCAAGACGCCTTTCAGGCGTCCGTCATGGTCGACCACCGGAACGCCCAGAAAGTGATGGGCGTCGAACAGTTCGATCAGGTCATCCAGCGGCGTGGTGTCGAGCACCGAGATCGGATCGGTGATCATCAGATCGGCCAGTTTGGAACCACGCCGGACGAACAACAGGTTTTGCATCGGCAGCACACCGACCAGCGAACCATCGTGTTCACAGACGTAGGCGTAACGGACATCAAAATCGCTGTAGATCTCGGCGTTGGAATTCAGCTCGGCGATGACGTCCGCGACGGTCATGTCGGGGGTAAAGCGAAGCATCTCCAGCACCATCATTCCGCCGGCGACGTCGTCTTCGTAGGACGCCAATTGGCGGGCCGCGTCGGCCTCGGTGATGGGCAAAACGTCCAGGATGGCCGCCGCCTGCTGGTCGCTCAAATCGCCCAGCACGTCGGCCTGTTCGTCGCTGGGCAACTCTTGGACGATCGCCGCGGCGGTGTCCGGTTCCAGTGACGCGATCGCCTCGGCGGCCTGGACCTCGGGCAGCGCCGCGATCAAATCCGCCGCGTCTTCGGCGTCCAACCCCTCCAATACCTGCACACGATGGATTTCGTCCAACCGACTCAGCGCCAGCGCCTGGTCGGTCGTCGAGAGTTCCGAGAGAAATTCTTCCAGCCGCTCGGCGTCGCCCTGTTCGGCCAAGCGGGACAGTTCTTCCCAGGGGCGGTCGGAAACGGCCACGTCACCGGAGAGCGAGTCAAGTTCGCCGGTCGAGTCGCGCACGGTGGGTTCGTCGGGTGTCGTCAAAACGGAAACCTTTCATTTGAATCGATCGAGAGCCGGGTGAAATGGCGGAGTGCTTCATCAAGATTGAATCTTAGGGTTGAAGGCGTAGCCGAAGCATTAGCCGCGCCCGATCCAGCCTTTGCGCCAGAAAAAGTACAGCATCGCGACACCGGTCAGCGTCATCACCAGCCACAGCATGGGATAGGAGTAGCGGTAGTGCAGTTCGGGCATGTGTTCAAAATTCATGCCGTAGATTCCGGCCATGAACGTCAACGGAATGAACAGACTGGCCATGATGGTCAGCACCTTCATGACCTCGTTGGTCCGGTTGGCGACCGAGGACAGGTAGGTGTTCATCAATCCCGTCGCCATCTCGCGATACATTTCGGCGACCTCTGACGTCTGGATGCAGTGGTCATGGGTGTCGCGCAGGTAGACGCGAACGTCTTCGCTGATCAGGGCGTAATCCCCCCTGACCAATGAATTGACCGCTTCGCGTTGCGGCCAGACCGCTCGCCGAAGATTGATCAGCTGATTTTTCAGCGTGTTCAGCTCGCCCAGGACTTCCGGCGAAGGGTTGCGAATCACTTCGTCTTCCATCGCCTCCAAATCGTTGCCGACGCCTTCGAGCACCGGGTAATAGCCGTCCACGATCGTGTCCGCGATCGCATAGGCAAGGTAGTCCGACCCGCGATGTCGAATGATACCCTTGCCGCCCTTGATCCGTTTCCGGACCGGGTCAAGGATGTCTCCATAGCGTTCTTGGAACGTGATCACGTAGTTCTCCGCCAAGACGATGCTGACCTGTTCCATGTCGACACGATAGCGAGACTGATCCTCAGGATCTTTCAAACGGACCATTCGAACGACGATCAGAAGCTGGTCGTCGTACAGTTCGGTCTTGGGCCGCTGCGGAACGTTGACGACATCTTCCAGAAGCAGCGGGTGCAATCCGAAGACCGACCCGACTTTATTCATCACCGACCGGTCGCCGAATCCCTGCACGTCGATCCAGGCGATCGTCTCCTTTTTGAAGGCTTTTTGTAACCGATCCAGATCTTCGATGGGCTCGTCTTCGAAGCTTTCTGGATTATAGAAGATGCCGCGAACGACCGGCCGCGGCGATTGTTTCGAGATCACAAGGGTGCCGGGGCGGGCGCCAATTCGGGTGTGCCGTTTCTTGAATATCTTCTGACTCACTGACCCATTCCTGGCGTTGGATGCCGACCGCAAACGTGGTCGTTAAAAATTGTCGAAATGCCTGCGATCAGACCGTCGTCGTCTCATTCAACAGCGTCCCCGAGATAGCTTTGCAGCGTGTCTTCCCAGGCAGACGACGAGGTTCGATGCAGCAGGCTTTGGTTGATCGGCTCGCGTAACGGACTGTTGCTCGGTAGCGCAAACGCGTAACTCTGGCGTTCGAAGGTCACCGGCAACACGAAAAGATCGCCCGCCTCGGCTTGGAAGACAAGGTGCCGAAGAATGGGCGCGTCGTAGAGCACCGCGTCGCAGCGTTCTTCGGCGAGGCATTGCAGCGCCAATTCGACGGTCTCGAAGGAACGAAAACGGATGTGACGCGAGCGCAGGTAGTCGGCCGACGTCGAACCGGCCACCGTCGCAACCTTGACGCGCGGCAGGTCTGCCGGTCCGGCGACCCGTGATCGCAGCTGGTTGACGGTCAACGCCGAGGTGACCGCCGCGGTGAAGCTGGCGATGATGAACAGCCCCGAAAACATCCAGATCAATCCGATCAGCCGGCCCGGCAACGTCTTGGGAACCTTGTCACCGTAGCCGACGGTGGTCAGTGTGACCGCCGCCCACCACAACCCCACGCCGATCCCCCGTACGATCCCGTATTTGAAATCGCTGCCGTGATGCTTCCGTTCAAAAAAGTACACCGCGACCGCGCTGATCAACATCGCGGCCAGCAAGCCGGACAGAATACGCAGAAAGGTGGGCGAGAGGACGGCGTCGACGACTCCCGACCAGCCCGATCTCCGCTGCGCCGACCCGACGGCGATGCCCAGTCCGGAGCTGAAGAACGCGTGCGTGAAATCCATCCGCCGCTCACGCTCCGCATTGACGGTGAGCGCGGCGACGGCGATATCCACCCGTCCGGCCGCGACCGCGTCGAGCATCTCATCGAGCGGATAGGATTCAAGGCGAAGCTGGATCTCGTGCTGCGATTCCTCTTCCAGATCCGCCTTGATGGAACGCATCAGGTCGATGCTGATGCCGTCCCAGCCGCCGTTTTCGTTCGGCATCGCGAAAGGCGGAACATCTCGCGTTGCGACGACGAGCTGATCGGGAATGTCCAGCGTTTCAGGCGGATCAGTCGATTGCGCGAAGCTTTGGCCGCCGCTGAAGCCCACGCAGCAGAGCAGGACGAGCAGCGAGAGGAGCAGCGAGACAACGCGCAGACGGATCATTGGGTGTCTCCCAAAAAGCGATACAGCAGATCGCTCCAGGCGTCCGTCGCGCGATACCGCAGCAATTCCTCATTGAGCGGTCGCCTCAGGTCGCTGCCGGGTTTCAGGGCGATCGCGTACTCTTGCAGGTTAAACGAAACGGGCAACACGTCGATGCGGTCGTTGAACTTCAGCATCGCCAGGTATCTCAGGATCGCTCGGTCATACACCACCGCGTCCGCTTTGCCTTCATCGACCGCCTCAATGGCTTCTTCGGGTGTGGGGTAGGTGCGAAAGGCGATGCGTCGATTGCGGAGATACTCGGCACTGGTGCTGGACGACACCGTGGCGACACGGACATCCCGCAGGTCGCTGGGGTGCCCGATTCCGATGTCCAATTCTCGGACCGTCAACGCCGATGCGATGACGCCCGTGATCAGGCTGATGACCGCAATACTGGCCAGCATCGAAATCGTCGCCAACACCCTGCCCCAAATGCTGACCGGGCTGATCCCCTTGTGGCCCAGAAGCACCACGATCGACCACCAGATGCCCATCGACACCCCCTGTCGCCGTCCGCTGCCGAATACCGTTTCATTGCGTTTGCGCTCAAACAACCAGAACAACCAGCCGCACATCGCAACGATGCAGGTCATGCTGAGGACGAACAAGACTAAACGAAAGGTGAAGACCTGACGGATCGACGCCCACACACTGGCGCGATGTTGTCTCGAAACCGCGATCCCCAGCCCGGTTGAATAGTGCGGATGACAGAATTCCATCCGGTGGTGGCGATCCGCCGTGACGCTGATCGCTGCCACACCCGCATCGATCTCACCACGCTCGAGCCCTCGCAACATTTGCTCAAGCGTCAATTCACGGAATTCATATTCCAGATCCAGTTCGCCGCAGAGGTTCTTCCACAATTCGATGCTGATGCCGCTCCAGGTCCCGTCGTCATTCTTGATCGCAAACGGAGGACTGTGCTTGGTCCCAACGGTGATCGGCTGCTCGGCTGCTTGCTGACCGGATGCTTGCTGACCGATTGCCAGATTGCTCACGCAACACAGCGTGCCCAGGACCAACCCTTGGACGATGCAGAAGCGGCCGAAGTGATTCATGCCAGTGGTCCTGTGTCATCCAGGTTCAGCGGTCGGGTCTGTTTTTTGATGATTTGTTTGGCGAGCAGCTTTCCAAGGTTTCGCAGCATCACGTTACCTAACCGTGGCAGCCGCCGCGTCAGCTTTCCGAACTCCTTGCGGCTGATCACGAGCACCCGCGACGGTTCGATGGCGACAAGCGATGCCGATGATCGGACCTCGGTCAACAAGGTTGTTTCACCAAAATAGTCGCCCGGTCCAAGCTCCCCTTCGATCACATCATCATCGATCACGCGAAATCGACCGTCCAGGACGACGTACAGACCGGGCACGTCGGCATCCATGGAAATCAACTCTTTGCCCGCCGCGCACTGGATCGTGTTAGTGATCGAAGCCAGGTGCATCAGACGGCGAACCGATAGCTTCTTACACAAGAACAGGCTCTGCAGACATTCGATTTTTTTTTGAACGTCTGCGGCCGGGTGATCGGTTGCTTCGCCTTGGACTTCGACCACGATCGCGGTGATGTTGTCGGCTCCGCCGGATTCCTTGGCAAACTCAACCAGCCTGTCGGGTTGCGCGATCAGGTCCGGTTCGGACATGAATTCGGCGACGCACGACGTGTTCTCGAAATAGTTGCTCAGCCCGTCGGAGCACAGCAGCAGGCGGTCGCCGGGAATCAAATCAAACAGCAAGGTATCCACGTCGACGTATTCGTGCGGACCGATGCTGCGCGTCAGGACGTGTCGGTAGCGGCTGTTGCAGGCTTCTTCTCGGGTCAGGTCCCCGGATAGAAACAGCTCATTGGCCAATGTATGGTCGCTGCTGAGCTGATGGACTTCGGTTTGTCGAAATAAATACAAACGCGAATCACCGACGTGGGCCATCACCCCTTTGTCCTCGACGACGACCAACAGGGTCAGCGTGGTCCCCATGCCGGCATAGTCCGGTGTCGCCCTGGCCAGTTGATTCAGCCCCTGACTCGCCTGCTGGACGGCTTCTTCGACTACCTTCAGCACTCGGAACACCCCGTCGGGCGACCCGCCGGCCGAATGGATCAGGTCGCGGTTTTTGGACAGATGTTCCGACGCAAACTCGATCGCCCGTTCGGCCGCCACTTCGCCGGCCGCGTGGCCACCCATCCCGTCGCAAACGACGTACAACCCCAGACTCTCGTCGATCAGATACTGATCTTCGTTTCCGTCGCGTTTCAAACCCTTGTCACTGATTGCCGTTGCGACGATCACCATGAGAACAGACTTGTGGTCAGCAGCTTGAGGGCAGGAGGACGTGGTTGCAAGGCCCACGATCCCGCCGGGAAATTCGCTCGGATCGCGTTTCGCACGACCACTCCACTATAGCGGGTTCGACTGCCGGTTGACACCGCAACCGTCCAGACGAAGCGCCAGCGGAAAAGGGGTCAGGCTGTAACTTGCGGAATGATGAAACGATGATTGGGCCCACCGATGGCAGCGCGAAACCACGGATTGTTTGCACCCTGTCATCCGTGGGTTCGCGCCACTATGGGTGGGGATTGTCTTCGATCGTGAGCCCGGTGAAATTGCCGGAGTGCTTTGTCACGACTGTAGGCGGATCGACATCGGAGCCGAAACTCGTGGTGAGTTCCGCTACCCCTCAATCTAAAGTAGCCAGAGCACTAGTATTCCGTCTCAGCTCAATTTTCGGGTAGTGGACGAGGCGACGAGTCCTCTGCAGTCGGCATATTGGCAAGGACTCGTCGCCTCGTCCACTACCGCCTACACGAAACGCAAGGTGACAAGGAATACTACGCCGCTTCGCTGATCGAGTCGGACCGCTGGCGATCTCCCTCCAGCCCCAGCGCCGTCGCCGCCGGCATCGTGCGAATGTGCAGATCGCGTTGCGGGAAGGCGACCTCGATTCCCGCCCGGCGGAACGCCTGATCGATCTCGGTGTGCAGCTGGTGAATCACTTCGAGCCGATTGTCCAGGGTCGGAAGATAGGTACGCAGCGAGAGGTTCAGCGCGTTGTCGCCGAACCCTTCAAAGGTCGCGATCGAAGGCGGATCTTCGAGAATCAACGGGTGGTCGTTGGCCACCTTGAGCAGAATCTCGCGGGCCCGTTCGGTGTCGGATCCGTACGCCAAGCCGACCTCGATCACGATTCGATTGACCTTGTCCGACAGCGTCCAGTTGAGCAACCGCCCGGTGATGAATTCCTTGTTGGGAACGACGTATTCCTTGCGGTCCCAGTTGGTGATCGAGGTGGCTCGGATGCGGATCTTGGAGACCACGCCGGTGACATCATCGACGGTCACCACGTCGCCCACGCGGATCGGACGTTCCAGCAAGATGATCAGACCCGCCACGAAATTGGCGAACATTTCCTGCAACCCGAACGCCAATCCGAAGGTCAGCGCCGTCGCCAGCCATTGGATTTGTGACCACTGCAGACCGATCGTCGAACAGGTCGCGATCGTTCCCGCCAGCACGATCGCATAGCTGACCAGGGTCGTGATCGCGTAGCGGACCGATTGGTCGACCGGCAACTGCTGCAGCACCGAGATTTCCAACAAGCCCGGACCGTTTTTGGCCAACACGAACGTGACGAAAGCGAGCAGGATGGCCAATGCCAGGTCCGATGCCGTGACGACGTCGGTGGACTCGCCGGTCGCGTCCACGGTTTCCGCGGAACTTTCCAAGGCGTCTTGCCCGGGCACCAGCCCGACCGCCGGGGCGGCCGCAGCGGCGACGCTTGGTGTCTTCGATCCGCCCCACAATTCGTATTTGTCCAGCATGCCAAGGGCGGGCAAGACCTGCACCCAAATGCACCACAGGCCGATGACTGAGGCGGCGATCAACGCGCTGTTGACCAATCGCTGCGTTTGCAGACTGTGGGCCGAAATGTCGCTTTCGGGAGTCGTGGTCACGATGCCGGCGACCGATTGACGCCCCTCGTCGTCGGTGCCCGACGAGGCCGCTGCGGCACGCTGACGTGACTGGGCGATGCTCAACGATCGTCGGCGCAGCATCAACATTCTCAGAAACATCGAACGCAACACCAACAAGACAGAGACGAACAGGGCGGTCGCAAACACACGCCAAAACAGCACCTCGGCCGTGTAGTAATAACCGAACGTCGCCAACAGCCCCAGCGTCACGGGAACGCTCGCCGCCGAAATCCCCCAGACGTACCGAAGCCGGATGACCCATTCGGACTTATGGGTCGCCAGATAGTCACGCAGCACGCCGCCGGGACTGAGGATGCGATACAGGAACACCGCCAAGACGATCATGCCAACGATGTAGGCCAACCGCTCGACCGAATTGCGGCCGTGCGATGAATCGGTCACCGACAGCGTGCCGATGACGAACATGATCGGCAACGCGAAACCCATCAGTTGGCGGAGTTCCCGGCGGACCGTGGTCGTCACACTGCGGCTCCAGCGAAAATGGTTTTCTGCCAACCCCAACGGCCGACAGACCTGACGCAAACTTTCCAGCGCCAGCCAGATCGAGGCGACACCGAACAGCCCGCGCGAGACTCCCTTGATGAACAGGTCGCCGCCGTGGGAAGCATTCAGCCGCCAGCCGAGAAACACGCACAACAAGGGACCGGCCGCGGAAATGACGATCGTCAGCCCCAACGTCAGCACCGTCGGGACCATCGTTTGGCAATTCGCCTTGAACGCAATCTCGCCGGCATGCTTGATCCGCCCTCGCATGCGTTTGCGGCGTATCATCAACACTCCGATCACCGCTGCAGCCAACAGGTACAAGGGAAAGCTCTTGCGGGCATCGGTGGCCAGATGTGTTCCCAGACCCAACCATGCTTTGGCGTCGAGCAGCTGCCTGTCGGTCGTCTCGATCGCGAAATCATCGGAGAGGAATCGTGCGCTGCGGATCCACAGAACGCGTTCGTCAATGTAGTTTTCGTACTCGGCAGTCAACGTGATGATCTGGCGGTCTTCGAAGTCCAATTCCACCAGCGCGTCGAAGTACTGGTTGCTGGTCCGGATCAATGCGTCCAGGTATTCCTGTTTTCGGGCCAGCAGTTCTTGGGCCGCCGACTTGAGCACCGTGATATCTCGGCCGCTGGTCGGGTGCTTGATCATTTCGGCGATGCAGGATTCGGTGTCCGCGATCGCTTGACGCTCGTCGTCATATTCAAACAGCTCGTACTGGGCGTCATTGATCAACGTCTGGCGGTTGGCCACTGCAGTCTTTCGCTGTCGAACGTCGGGCAAGGTGGAGCGTTGTTTACGAAGCAAGGCGCCCACCGAACTGGTCAAACCCACCAACTCCACTTTGTTCTTGGTGGTCTTGAATTGCTTGGCCAGTCGCTCGTGGACCTCGGTGGACGCTTTCAGGTCTTGTTCGGCCGTCGCCAGCGAATCGGCGACCCGCTTGGCACTTTCGGCCAACGCCTGGTTCTGTTGGGCAAAGGCCCGCAGCGAGGGTGCCGCTTCGATCGCTTCGAGTTTCGCCTTGCGAACCGATTCGGCTGCGGCGAGTTCGCGTGCCGCCTTGATGCGAACCCCCAACGCCTCGAGACTCTTTTCGGTAAACATCACCTGCTTGGCTGCCAAATCCGATCGCAGCTGGACGATGCCGAACGCTTCTTCGGCGTCATACTTGGCCAGCTCCGCTTCGAGCGTGGGGATCTCCATCTCTAGAACATGCTGGCTGGTCTCGGCGCGGACTTGTCGGGCCGTGGTCAATGGCGTGGTCAACGCCGTGGGCTCGGCGGTGGCCTCGGGGACACGGTTGCGTCGCGTCTCTTCGAGCTTCTGTTGCAACAGCACCAGCCGTGACCGGATCTCTTTGCGACGTTGCGAACGCGTCTGAGATTCCGATTCGGCGGTCAGGCGGTTTTGTTTTTGCGTCGCCAGCTGAAGCTCCAGCTGCGCCAGATGCTGTTCCAGTTCGACCAATTTCAACTGGGGGTCGATCGCCGGTTGCTTGGTTTTTAATTCTTCCAGTTTTCCGCGAATGCGTTCCGCTTTCGCGCCGGCGGCTTCCGCTTCCGCGGCAAACTCTTCTCGCTGACGGGTCAATTCTTGGGCCGCTTTCAAATCCGCCAGGGCGGCTCGATACGATTCCAAGACGGAGTTCCGGACGTCGGGGGGGAGCGTCGCGTCTTGGTCAACCGTTTGCAGCCGCTGGTTGATCTGATCCATCGTCAGCGTGGGGGACTGCGGGCTCGATTCGGCCTGCGATGGACCAGCCGTGGTGCTCTCGCCGGCCGCCGACACATCGACCGATGACGCCATTGCACAGCTGAGCGTCAACGCAAAGAAAACCCGGCACTTGAACGAATGAGACAACAAAGCAGGCCTCCTGCCTGAATCGTGATGAGGAACGCGCGGCGGTCTGCCAAACCGCAGTGGCGACACTACGTGAGGAAGGCAGATCGCGGCAAGTCGTTTCCCACGTCAATCATGCACTTCGAATCCTGCGCGGTCCCGCTATGATGCTTCGACCGTTTTAAAAAATGAACCGAGCACGCAGTTTTGACACCCAGATCCCCCATGACGTCCGCCAAAATGCCGCTTGCCCCACCGACCCGTCGTACGATTTGCTTGCAATGCATGACCCTTTTGTTGGTCCTGATTTCGTCCTGGGCGTGTAACGGCCAGGATGCGACCCCAGTGACACCGGTCGTCGCGTCCAACGGTCCCACCGCCGATTCGATTGATGCCGATCTGGCGGCACTCGAACTAAAGACGGATTTGGACGACGCGACCAAAGCTCGGCTGGCGGCGATGTTGCAACAAGCCAAAAAGACGTTGCAGCAGGGGCAAAGCCAGCAGGAAATGGCCAACCAGTACGCGCAGATGATTAGCGGTGTGGCGACGCGTCGAGCCGAGATACAAGCCAAGCTGGATGCCCTGGGGAGCAGTGAACCCAAAATCGATCCCAATCTGAGCCTCGCCGATGCGACGCAAAACTTGGCCACACTGAAAGCCGAACTTGCCGCTGCCAGCAAACAGGTGACGGACCTGACGGCCGAATCGGTGCGCCGGCGGACACGGCTGACCGAAATTCCCAGCCAGTTGACCGATGCCGAACGCGAACGCGCCGAGGTTGCCAAACAGCAGTCCCAGCCCGCGCCGGTCAATGAATCTGCGATCGACTCCCAGACGCGGAAGACGTTGTTGGCCACCCGGGCCGACGAATTGTCCACCCGGATCGAGTCGCTTCAAAATGAGCAGGCGGCCTACACCGCGACGGTGGATCTGTTGCCGCTGGAGCGGAAATTGGCCGAAGCCAACGTGGCACAACTGCGTCGCCAGACCGATTTGCTGCAGGCGGCGGTATTGGAAATGCAAAAAGATCAGGTCCAGGCGACCGCCGCGAATTTGGAACAAACGGTCAACGCCGTGCCGAAAAGTCTGAAGGGTTTGGCCGAGAAAAACGTTGCACTGGCTGACATCCAAAAGCAGTTGATCGAGCAAGCCGCCCAAACGCAACAAAATTTGGTGGCGGTGCAAGCCGCGATTGACGAAGTCAAGGCCGATCAAAAGTCATCCCAAGAACGAATCGATGCGGTCGGGCTGACCGATGCCTTGGGTGTGATCCTTCGTCAGCAGCGGGAAGAGGCGAAAACGCTGAGGAACAAGTTTCGACCCCGCGACGATCTGAACAAGAAGGTCGAAGAATACCAGCTCAGTTCGTTTCGCTTGGAAGACGAACTTACCGACATCAACCAGTGGCTTGATCAACGCGAAGCCCCGTCGCTCGACTGGGACACAACAGAGATCGCTTGGAAGGAGTTGAGCAGCGCCGAGGCGGAATGGGTGTTGGTTCGAAAACGCCGCCAATTGATCGAAGAAACGCTGCAGTCCCAGAACGCGGTCCTGCAGTCGATGTTGACCAGCGACACGCAGCGGCACGAATTGATTCTGTTGATCGATCAGTTCACCAATACCATCGACGTCCATTTGTTCTGGACCAAAGACGCGCCGACGATTTCGCTCGAAGAATTGACGGTCGCCCCCGAGTTGCTGCAGTGGGTCAGTTCGCCGGCGTCCTGGGCCAAGGCGGTCGAGCAGATGGTGCTGACGGTCACTCTCAAACCGTTGCCGTCGCTGGCTTTGGTGGCGCTCGCCTTTGCGGTGCTCTTTGGTCGTGCTTGGGCGCGGCGACGGATCAAGTATGAAGGCGACGAGGCGACAAAAGTCAATGTCGGTTTCGAGTCCACGCTGCGGGCCTTGGCGGCAACGTTTATCGTCGCGATGGTCTGGCCCGTCTGCCTGGGGACGTTCGCGTATCTGATCCTAAAAACTTCGCCACCAGACCCCTTTGTCCGCGGGCTCGGGTACGCCCTCGCGATGGCAGCACTTTACGTCGCCTCGCGGGAACTGCTGGCGAAAGTGTGTCGCGACCACGGCGTTGCCGAGTGCCATTTCGGATGGACGGACGCATTGCGCCGGCATCTGCGACGACACCTGCGTTGGTACACCTGGTTGGGCGGATTGATCGTCTTTCCCATGGGCCTGTTTTCCGAGCATCCCGATCCCAATGTGCGGATCTTTGCGATTCGAGTCTTGTCGACGGCACTGTTTCTGGTCACCGCGGTCTTTCATCATTTGATGCTCCGCGAGCGCAGTCCGCTGCACGTGCAACTCGTGCTCGACCACCCCAAATCCCTGGTGTATCGAATGCGGAAGGTGCTGTGGGGCATCGCCGTCTTGCTGCCGGTCCTGTTTGCGTTGATGGCATTGGCCGGTTACCTGGAAACGACCTTTCGGTTAGGCCATTCGCTTCAGATGACATTTTTGTTGCTGGTCGCGACGGTTTTGGTGTACGGGCTGCTGACGCGTTGGTTGATGCTGCGGCGGCGCGATTTGGCACGCCGAAAAGCCATGGAATTACGGCAGCGAAGACTCAAGGAAATGGAGAGCTCGGATTCCCAACCGGTGGCAAACTCGGTCGGCATCGTCTTGGAAGAGGAAGAAGCCGGTGACCTGGATACCCTGGACGAACAGGGGCGACAAACCGTCTTTGTCCTGGCTTCGCTGATGGTGCTGGTCGGACTCGGATGGATCTGGAGCGATTTGGTCCCCGCGCTGGCCTATTTCGACGACAAGACGATCTGGAATGTCGGGACCGGCGAGAACATCGAATCGGTCAGCCTGCTCGACGTGCTGTACAGTTTGCTCGGCTTGGCGTTGATGGTCTATGCGACGGGCGTCGTCCCACGCGTGTTCGAATTGATGGTCCGTGGCAGAACCTCGCTCGACGGCGGAGCACGCTACGCGATCGCCACCTTGATGCGTTACGTGATCGTTGTCGTCGGCAGCTTCATTATCTTGAGCCTATTGAGCGTTCCCTACAACCAACTCGGTTGGCTGCTGGCGGCCGCATCGGTCGGTCTCGGTTTCGGATTGCAGGAGATCGTGGCGAACTTCGTCTCCGGAATCATCTTGCTGCTCGAACGCCCCGTTCGCGTCGGCGATGTGGTCACGATCGATGGCACCACCGGAATCGTTTCACGCATCCAAATGCGGGCCACCACGGTCACCAACTGGGACCGCAAAGAGCTGGTGATTCCGAACAAGGATCTGATCACTCAAAAACTGCTCAACTGGTCGCTCACCAACGTCATCAACCGGCTGACCATCGAAGTCGGTGTGGAGTACGGCAGCGACCCCGATCAGGTTCGCGAACTGCTCTACACAGTCGTGCGGTCACATCCTCAAGTGCTTACCGATCCGCCACCCTTGATCAATTTCGACACGTTCGGTGACAGCTCGTTGAACTTTGCCGTGCGGTTCTTTCTCGAAAAATTGGACAACCGGATCGAAGTGACGCACCAGATCAATACCGCGATCGCGGACGCATTTGCCAAAGCCGGTATCACGATTCCGTTCCCCCAGAGAGATGTGCACGTGGACGTCCTTGGCGACGGCAACGCGTTGCCGCTGTCCATCCGCCGCGGAAACGATTGACCCCTTTGGGGCTACCCGCTGACATCCCTTCGGGAGACTCGATGGGCCGACGCGCTCTCCGTCACCGATTGGGTTCGATCAAAAAACACGTCGATGCCGTACGAAGCGGCAGTCAGAGAATCCGCTTCGGTGGAATGATCACGTTGGAAACCAGTAAGCCGCCGACCAAGCTGGCGCCGACCAGCATCATTTCAAATCCGAACTGAACCCCTTCGAGGGTCTGGTGCTGCCAAAGCGCCGACAGGGAACGGTAGCCGAACGAACCCGGGACCAGGATCAGCATGCCCGGTGTCAGCGGGACCAACGCCGGGATGTCGCGGATTCTGGCGTACAGATTGCTAACACATCCGACCGACAAGGCTCCACAGAACGAACCGACTTCGATGCCGAATTGCGGCCCGATTCCCCAGCTGGCCAGGACGCCCAGGGTCGACACCAGGGAGATGATCGGCCATTGTCGCCAGCGGGCACGAAACACGATCGCAAACGCGATCGGCGCCAGCGCCAGGGCGATCCATTGCCAATAGGCCTCCGGCAACGGGCGCGGTCCCAGTTGCGGATGAAGACGATCCAGCAGACGCCAGACCAGAAACACGCCTACGACCAACGTCGCCAACGAAACCATCGCCCCGGACAATCTGGCCACACCGGCCGATAAATGCCCGACGGCCAATTCCGTCAACGCCACCGTCAGACGCAGACCCGGAATCAAGATGATCAGTCCGGCCAGCGTGACCAGGCGATCATCGATCGGAACCAGATAGGCCGCGACCAGCAGGGAACTGGTCGCCGCCGCGACACCGGCCAGCGGTTCCAACAGCCCCGATTCCCACCCCCAATGTTCGTGCAGCAATTCGATCCCCGCGACGAGCGCCCCGATCAGCCCGGCCGCGGCGATTTCCCAAGGCGTTCCGCCGAAGAAAACGGCGACGGCGGCACAGGCGACCGCACAGGCGGAGATGTAGACCGGGCGGCGATACAAGGGCGTCGCCTCGTCGATCCGTTTTAATTCCGCCATCGCCACGTCGGTGCCGATCTCCAGACGATCCACTCGGCTGAGCAGTTGGTCAAACCGAATCAGCTTGTCGACGTTCACCGGGCCACTGTCGACGCGTCGGACCACGGTCATTTCGTCGCCCGACCGATCACGCAGCGAAATCACCAGCGCCGTCGGGGTGTACAAGAACTCGCCGTGGATGCTCAACGCGTCGGCCACTCGACCCATCACGCGTTCCAAGCGGTGCGACGGCGTGCCGTAGCGATGCAACATGATCGCCGCTTCGATCAAAAAGGCCTGTGTCGGACGTGTTTTCTGCGAGTTTTCCATCCGCTGGGTTTTAGTCCGCCGCACCCGTTGGTGTCTAGGCTTCGCCCAAAACCGCTAAATCGAGAAGCGACTTACCCAAACATGGCTCCCCTCTCCCCCGATTCCTGACGAGCCTAAGCGAGTCAGGAATCGGGGGAGAGGGGAGCCGTGGTGTTTCATTTTTGCTTCTCGATTTAGCGGTATTTGCCTAAAGGCTGGACACCAACGGTGCTGAATTCCCTTCGGGCACCGTGTCTGTTAGTTCGCCCACAAGAACGCAACGAGTAACAGCACGATGAGAAGGATCCCCAGGCCCAGTAGCGCGAGGGATCGCAGGGGAGGTTTCTCCGCGGCGGTTGGCACGTTGATTGGAAGAGGTGCCGACGCAGGCGAGGAGGTAGCCGGCGCCGGCAGTTCGGCCGTTTCGGTCAGACTTTGACGCCTCGCGTTCTCCTGGTACTCGACTTCGAGTTGCTGTTCGATTTCCGCCAGCGTCATCGCGACCTCGCGGGCCGTTTGCGGGCGTTTAGAGGGATGTTTCGCCAGCAGTCGATTGATGATGCGGGCCAGACCCGGATGCAAGTGCGGACAAACCTTTTCGACCGGATCGAATTCCGCTTGTGTGACGTTGATCAACGTGGATGCGGAGTCGGTCCCTCCGAACGGTTCGTGGCCGCTGAGCAAATGGTAGAGCACGCTTCCCAGGCTAAACAGATCGCTGCGATGATCGATGGTTTTCGCAGTCGCTTGTTCCGGCGACATGTACTTGGGTGTCCCCAGCACGACGCCCGATTGAGTCAGCCGCACGTCGGACGTTTGACTGCGGGCAAGTCCGAAATCCAAAATCTTGACGCGTCCCGTCTCCGCTTCCAGCCAAAGGTTTTCTGGTTTGATGTCGCGATGAATCAAACCGAGTTGATGGGCGGCGGCCAGTCCGGTCGCGACCTGACGTCCGATGTTCGCCACGACGCGCGGATCGATGCGGCCTTCGCGTTTCAGTTTCTGTCGCAATGATTCCCCGACCAGATGCCGCATCGCGATGAACGGGACGCCTTCGTGCTCCCCGACCTGATAGATCGTCACGATATTCTCGTGGTCGATACGCGCTGCCGATTCGGCTTCGCGGAGGAACCGTTGTCGGGCCATCTCGTTGGCCGCAACATCCGGTTTCATCACCTTCACCGCGACCGTTCGACGCAATCGAGCGTCTTCGGCCCGATAGACGATCCCCATTCCGCCGACACCGATCACGTCGACCAAACGATAGTCTCCCACCTGTGCCGATTCGAACGAGTGCGGTGCGTCGGTGGATGAATGACGTTGTCCTTCGGACACCGTTGGCGACGAATCACCCTTGGTCGCATCAAACGCCACGGTCGGTTCATCGTCCTGCGGCGGGGCATCACGGTCGTTCGGCCCTTGCATGGTCATCTCTCGCCTCGGTGTATGGTTGAGGTCCACGCAGAGGATTCAGCGGCGATTCGCAGCGGGCACCGACGGGATCTCACGGGCGGATCAGAGACTTCGTTTATGAATCTCCGTCTTCATCATCATCCTTGTCCTCATCCTCATCGTTGTCGTCGTCTTTGTCGTCACTCTGCTCGGCTTTGTCCGGTTTGTCTTCCAGTTCGATGTCGAATTTCTGTTCCAGTTGGGCTTTGATGAAATCACTCAGACCCTCGCCTCGCAGTTGTCTGGCGGTGGCCAGGATTTCACCACTGTCGCCGTCGACGAGCAGGACGAAGGGGATGGCGCTGACATCGTGCATGCCGCTGAGCGTCATATCGCCCATCTTACCCTCGTAGATCTGTGGCCAAGCTATTTCGCGTTGTTCTAGAAAGTCCTGGATCTTCTCCCTCATGTCGGGACGGTCAAGACTGATGCCGAGGATCTCGAATCCGTTTTCGTGCCAGTTCGCGTAGGCTTTTTTCATGTGTGGGATTTCGCGGATACAGGGACCGCACCAGGTTGCCCAGAAATCCAACATCACGAGCTTGTCCGCGTAGGAATCGGGGAAGTTGATCTCGTCGCCGTCGATCGTTGTGGCGGTGAACGTCAACGCTGGTTTGCCGATCGTCAAATCCGGTGGCATCTGCATTTGCTCCAGTTCTTCGGCGGCTTCGTTCAGCGAGAGTGCTCCGTCCGTTAATTCGAACACATAGGTCGTGCCGGTAAAGTTGAAGGGGGTGCCGACGGAAGCTGTTTCGAATCGACGACTGATTTTTCCATTTCCGTCACGGTCGACGGGAAGTCGCGTCGTCGGTGATGGTGCCCCGCTAACGAACGTGCTGAATTCTTGTCCGTCCAATTCATACGTGTATTCGTAACCAAAATCGGTGTAGAACAGAATCGTGTCTTTGAGTGACTGGCGGCGCTCGTCGTTCGGATCGAACCGATAGAAATTGATCGTGCCGATTTTGTCATCCCCCAAGTCGATTTCTCCGCTTCCGCTGTACATCGTGTACTCACCTTGCGTGGAGGATTTCCACTTCGGTTCGGGGTCGTTGGTCAAGTCTCCATCGCTGTTGGTGTCGATGTACAGTTTCGAATCGCCCTCCTCGGGCTCATCCAAGATGTAAGCCCATTTCTGATCGCCGACTTTAAAGAATCCGTAGCGGGGTGCTTGCAGGTCTTCCGGCGCCACCTCGACGATGTCGGCTTCCTGGTCCATCTTGGATTGGATCGGACGATAGCCGCCGACCTTTCGCGTGACGCCACTGGAAACAAAGTCGGCTTTGAGCGTTTGGGCTTGGACGTCCGACTCGCCACCGCAGAAAAGGAACGAGCAGCAGAGAAGAGCCGGCACAACCACCGCGAGACGCGGACCATGAGAAGAAGTCATTGAAGGGGTTCCGTGTAGTCGAGATGACTGGTTTGATCAGACCCGTGCAAACGAAGCACTGGCGTTGCGATCCCTGCAGAATGGCGTCGATCACGAGTGCTTCCGTCCACCGGTCGATGAGATCCTATTCTAGCGATCTCCGGCGCCACCGGGGCGACCGACCGCCACCCGGAGCTTCAGGAGTTAGCGGAACGGCGCGAGCCGCCCGGTCTCGGCCTGAGTGCGCGATGCTGGACCGGAGGGCTCGCGCCCTGCCGCTGACCACGACGGAAGGGGTTAGCGTGACGGATCGCAAGCAAGACGCTTACGCCACGTTGTCGATCGCCCGACGCAGCAGGTTGTGAGTGATTCGCTGGACACGGTCGTCCGGCCCATGGGGGCGACTCCAATGGGACCAGGGGATCCAGTGGCCCGGCGGGCTGGCCAGGTCTTGGCACCACCAGATCGTCGACGCGTTGAAGACAAAGTTGCCTTTCGGTCCGGGATAGATTGTCGACGTCCATGCCTGAGGATTCACGCCGCCTTGCAGCGCCGTCCCTTTGCCGACGATTTCTAGACCGGGAATGTCCGCCGGCGGATCGCCGTGATACTCCCAGCCGATCAGGCCGGGAATCGCTTCGCCCTGCTTCATACCCGTCCCCTCAAACATCCAGTGATCCGGTCGGGCGCAAACCCAATCGCCGCCTCCGTTGACCGGATCAATGTTTCGCGAGCCCATCAAATAACCTTCGTCGGGGCCGCGATGCGGAAAGGGACCATGTTGTTGCTCACGAAGTTTGGCCCATCGGTAATCACCGCCATACGGTCCCCCGCGAAACAGAATCCGATTCGCCCGGCCGTCCACACTTTCGCGAAACGGGCTGACCCAGCACACCGAGTTACCCGACAGGAACAACAAACTGACGCCTTCGTCACGCATCTGGACGACGCTGTTGTATTGCCGGATGTCCCAGTATTCATCGTGTCCATTGCTGATGAATGTTTTGCACTTCAAACCTCGATCCGGCGTCAGCATGTCGCTGTTGGAACAATACGTCACATCGTAGCCATGTTTTTCCAGCCAATAGGCCAGCGGATACTCAAAGCACAACCACTCCCCCGAACCGATCGTTTGCGGATTCTCAAAGATCTGGGGATACATGCCATAGGGGCGATCGAAACTGACGTCGGCCCAGGGACCCTGGTTGCCTTTGGGATGAGTGTAAACGGAGTAGTCGTCGGGCCACTGGTTGTACGCCTGCCAGGTGTTGTCGCTGCACTGCAATAGGATGTCGGCGGGGCGGTCGTCCCGAACGATGAAGACGACGTAGTTTTGCCAGTAACCGAATCCGGTCGAATCGGTCAGTGTTGAAAGACGACCCAAGTACACGCCGCTGGGCCAATCATCGGGAATCGTCAGCGTCACCGATGGCGTCCACTGACACTCGCGCAGCCGCTTTTCACCGACTTCCGGCAGCGGCTGCGGCGAACCGTCAAAGGGGCCGAGTTTTGTCATCAACCGGGCGCCGCGACCGCCGTAATATCCGGTGCGAAAGATTTCGACCACGAACGCTTGTGCCGGGTCGGTTGAAACCATGATGTCAATTGATTCGCCGGCCGCCACACTTTGCCGCGAACAATACCCTTCGATCTTCGACGCCCGAACCCCGTCGCGCGAATCCAGACGCACCCGCGTCAGTTGCCAGTCGCGTGACCCCGGTTTCGCGTTCTCCTGGCGAATCAGCGAGGCTCCCGAGTGCTCGACGGCGTCACGGTCATCCGCCATGGCGTTCGACGACAACGCACCCATGGCGGACATCGCCGAGACGCCCTTGAGAACGTCACGCCGGCTGAGATCGGATCGGTTCGGCTTGGTCATGGCATCACGTATAGCAACGAGTGGAAAGGTAGTGGGATAGGCTTCCAGCCTGTCGATCCGTATTTGACAGGCTGGAAGCCTATCCCACTCTTAAGATCTGACACTCTTGTGCCGCCCGATCAAAAGGCGGACAGGCACAGAACCCCAATTAAATCGATCCTCAGCTTAACTCGACGAACACCCCAGCGTTGCCGTATCTCCGACTCAATTCTAGCGGCAGCGCATTCATCACTTCAACGCGCTTGCCAGTTCGGGTGCGGCGTGTGAGCCTCCGCCATCATCGCTTCCATGCGTTTGACAATGTCGGGGTGCTTGTCGGCCAGATCGTCGGTTTCGCCGATGTCTTGGCTGAGATCGTAAAGCTGTGTCTTTCCGGTTCGCATCGGTATTCGGATCGCTTTCCAATTGCCGGCACGAACGGCTTGCTTGCCGCCGCGTTCGTAAAATTCCCAGTACAGGTAATCGTGCTTGGCCTGCTCGGCAGCGTTGCCGGTGATCGTCGGGACGAAGCTGACCGAATCGGTCTTGTCAGGGCACCGAACGCCGGCCAACTCGGCGGCACTGGCCATCAGGTCGCCGAAGTAGCCGATGTGGTCGGACGTCGTTCCGGCCGGCGTGGTGCCGGGCCAGCGGACGATGAACGGCACGCGAATGCCGCCTTCAAACAGATCCCGTTTCATGCCTTGCAGCGGTCCGGCGGGGTCAAACCGTTCGGTGTTGTGGCCGCCCTCGTCGTGCGGGCCGTTGTCGCTGGAGAACATTACCACGGTGTTTTTGGAAATCTGCAATTCATCCAGCAGGTCCAACAGTCGGCCCACGTCAGCGTCCATCCGGGTGATCATCGCCGCCTGTCCCTTGTCGGGATTGCTCCAGTCCTTGTCCGCATACGGTCCATAGTCGGGGACTTCTTGACCGTCTCCGGTGCCGCGTGTGCCTTCGTTGTTGGCATGCGGGATCGTCAGCGACAGGTACAGGAAAAAGGGTTTGTCTTTGTTTTCCGCACTCCGTTTGATAAATCCCAAAGCTTCGTCGGCGATCAAATCGTGACTGTAATCAACTTTCTTCGTCGCCCAACCGCCGGTGAACCCGCCGTACGATCGATCGTTGCGCCGGACGACGTTGCGGAGCGGCGATTTGGTTTCATTTCGCCACAGGAATTCGGGGTAATAGTTGTGGGCGTGAACCTGATTCAGGTAGCCATAGAAGAAATCGAAACCCTGTCGTCGCGGCAATCCCTCGCGGCCACCGAGTGTGTCATCACCGAGTCCCCACTTTCCGCACAGCGCCGTCTGATAGCCCGCGGCTTTCAAGACTTCCGCCACCGTCACGTCTTCGCTGCGGAGCGACTGTTTCGACATGTCGGGGCCGCCGGCGTTGCCGCGGACGTGGGTGTGTCCCATGTGTTGCCCGGTCATCAAGACGCTGCGTGAGGGCGCGCAGACCGTGCTGCCGGCGTAAAAATCTGTCAGCCGCATCCCCTCGGCGGCCATCTGATCCAATCGCGGCGTTTGGATCAGTTTCTGGCCATAGCAACCCAGGTCGCCGTAGCCCAAGTCGTCGACCAGGATGAAAACAATATTGGGTGTTGCCGCTTTGGCCGTCCTGGCTGGCCAATTGGCACTCACGATCAACACCAGGCAACAGACAGCGAGGAGGGGATTGGCAAATCGAATCATGGCGTGCGCTCGCAAAGATCGGACCCTAAGAATGGTTGGTTTTGCGACAGAGTATACCTTGGTCGGCGTGTGTGGTTTGGGTAGGAAAATTTTGAAGGTAAGAAAATTGCATCCCGCAAAATTCGACCCGCAAACTCTGTTACCGCCACGCAAACACCCGCAACCTTGTCCAGACCCTTCCCCTCTTCGCAATCCATCCATCTTTTGACCCAATGCCCGTCTGGATCCAGAATCTTCTTGCCCCTCCGTACCGCCCGTCGGGGACACGATGTGGCGTTGGATGCGATTAAAAACCCAATCGCTTCAAGAAGCGTTGTCCGAATCGTCCGTAGTCTTGGCCGTCGACATCGCCATCTCCGTCGCTATCGAGGGTCGAATTGAATCCCGCTTGGCCCTGGCTCTTCAGGAACGTCAATCCGAACCGGCCGTAATCCTGACCGTCGACATCGCGGTCGCCGTCGGTGTCGCCGAAGTGTGCGAAGAACGCGTCGCTTTCGACGTTGCCGATCGCGTACGCACCGCCTTGCAAGCCGTCGGAGTCGCCGTCGATCGCGATCGAGGTACCCGCCGAGCGGACCTTCGTCGGATCGACCAACAATTGATAGTTGCCATCGACGAGCGCCAACTTCACGCCGCGTGTCAGTGTGCCGCTAAACGTGAGGGTTGCGATCGTGTTGCCTTGTGCGTCCGCACTCAGCGTGAACGCGGTGTCCACGACACCTCCGCCGGTTCCGGTCTTGGATAACTGGAACGCTCCGGCATCGACGTCGACCGCACGATCAAATTGCACCTCGATTTGTGTGATCGAAGAACGTTGTGTCGCGTTGTCGCCATCGGTCATGATCACCGCGCCGACTTCGGCCAGATTAACCAACGTCAATCGGACATCGTTCGTGCCGACCGACAGGTCCCACGCACTGCCCAGCGGCGCGGCGGGCAAATCGACGCTGGCAAAGTCACCGGTGATTCCATCGGCCGCGGTCATCAGCACGAACGAGTCACCCGCGACCGGTGTGAACCCCGGCATCAATTCGACCGTCAAGTCACCGCCGAGCGCTGCCGATCCGGTATGAATGACTTGATCGTGACCGTCACGTCCGGGTTCCGTACCCGCAAGTTCCATGATGATGTCTGCATTGCCTGCATAGGAAACACTCCCGTTGACGGAGACGGCTGGGCTGAGCCCTGGGCTGTAGGTCCCGCTGAGGTTCACGTTGTCGAGCGACCCGTTCCCGCCGATGTATCCCGGCAACGTGATTTTCTGTGTCGAACTGTTCCCCGTCACACTGCCCTTGATCATCGTCAGCATCGCGATGTCATTGAGCGATGAAAGCGTTCCGTGTCCCGTCACGTTGTTTCCGCTATCGACCAAAAAACCCTTCGGGGCGGTCAGCACGCCTTGGGCCGCGCCGACGCCCAGCGTGGTCAGTGATCCGAGCACCGCCTGGTTTGCATCCAGCAGGGTGACGGTGTTGGTGCCGACCCGCAGTTCCCCTTCGGTAATGAAACCATCGGCCGCAGTCCGGCGTCCGATCGAGAGACTGCCGTTGGCGGTGATCAATGATCCGACTTTCCCGGCCACGCGAGCCGCGATGGTTCCGTTTCCACTGATCGTTTCGGCCGAGTCCAGCGCGATCAAGTTCGCGGACAGTGTGCCGCCGTTGATCACGGTCAGGGCTGACAAATCGACCGGACCAACCGATCCGATGGACACGGAACCGCCGCCGACGTTTAGCGTGCTGGTGGCAGCAAAGGTTTGCATCCCGTTGAAGGTTCGATTCTCGTACTGACTGTAGCGAACGACGTCGACTCCGCCGGGATCGGTCAGCGTCAACTGCGTCTGTCCGAGCGGCACCACCGCCATCGAGTAAACCGCCTGGGTATTCCCCGTTCCGGTGACTCTCAACGAGTCGCCACCGAAGTTGCCGCCGCCGACGTCGATGCCAGCGGGAACGGCAAAGAAACCGCCGGCCGCGTAATCAATCACAATCGAATCGGCCAGCGTGTTGTTGGCGACACCGACGTTGACCCGAATCCCACCGGTGATCAGGTTCAGCGGAACACTGACCGCCGGGGTTCCAGTGCCGGTTGCACCGACGATCGCGGTCTCCAGATTCAGCGGGACGGTGGAGGAGTCGGTGATAACCAAATTGCCGCCGTTCTTGCGCAGGGACAGGTGATCGGAGCTGTCGTTGTTGATATCTTCGATGATCAGATTGCCGCTGCCGTCGATGTGAACACGGGTCTCGATCAGCGTCGCAATCGTCAATTCGTTCATCGTGCCGTCGCTGCCTTGGTTGTTGGCCGCGTCGGTCGCAACGACGGCGACTTCGTAGGTGGCTTCGGCGAGCGCCGTGATCGTGTTTGCGGGCAGCCGCCACGTTCCGTCACCCATGTTGATCGCGGGGTACGTCGCACCATTGACGGTGACGCCGATGATGGCAGCCGGATCATTGATCAAACCGGTCAGCTGCGGACTCTTCGTGCTGGTGGTCAAGTTGTCGACGGTGACGACCGGAGCGGTTGTGTCGACGGTCCAAGGCAGACCGAGATTACCACTCAGTGGCAGACCCCCGAGGTCGACGATACCTGACGCGGCGGCGTCCAATCGGAGAGCGTAGTTGCCTTCGGCAGTGGTCAACGCCGCCAAACCCCCGAGTGTCCAGACTCCGTTGCCGCTGTCGGTCAGCGTCGCCGCGCTGCCGGCCAAAAGATTTGCACCGCCGTCCAGTTTCAGCGTCAGATCGTCGCGTTCGAAGTTGACGATCGGTTCGCTGAAGTTAATTTGAATGTCGTTGATCGCCGTCTTGCGTGGGTTGGGCGAAACCGGTGTCGCGGCAATGGTCGGCCGAACGGCATCGGTCACGTTGATGGTCAACGTCGACGACGTGCTTCGGCCGCCGTCGTCGTCGTGCACTTCGATCTTGACCGGGTAGGAACCGGGCTGGGCAAAGATGTGCGACGACGTGAACGTATAATTTGCGGCCGCCCCCGACGGTGTTCGGCTGAGTAGCAAGGGCAGTTTGACTCCGTCGCCAAAGTCGATCTTGCCGCGCAGTTGTTCGACGTCGACGGCGCTGGCCAGTGTGCCATTCAAATCAGTCGCGGTGCCGGTGAACGTCACACGCGAGTCTTCGGCGGCCAGCGTCGGTCCGGTCACCGACAGATTCGTCGGCGCCAGGTTATTGATCGTCACGATGGACGTGTCGACGCCCACGCCCCCATCCTTGTCGGTCACCGTCAGCGTGACCGTGTAGACACCGCTATCGGCGTAGGTGTGGGAAGACGTTGGTAGGCTTCCGTTCGTGGTGCTCCCTGTTTCGGTCGTGCCATCACCAAAGTCCCATTCAAACGTAAACGGACCGTCGTTGAATCCCGGGTCAAAAGAGTCGCCAGGGAAAGCGATCAGGTTGTTGGCCACACCCTCATCGATGGTTTGATCATTTCCGGCTTGGACGTTTGGCGCACGATTCGTTGCCACGATGGTCGTTTGACTGGTGGTCACGCCGCCGTCGTCGTCGGTGACGGTCAAGGAGACCGTATAGACGCCGTTATCAGGCGGTGTGAGACTGACGGTCGGTTGATCGGCGGCCCCATCGGGTAGGACCGGTTGAGAGTTTTCGTCGGTGATCGTCCAGGCAAAGGTGAAGGTATCTGATGTGCCGGGGTCCGTGACCGTTGGTGTTAGGAACAACATGTCGCCTTCATTGGCAAACGTCGTCGCTCCGAAGTCAATGACCGGCGCGGCATTGGCAACGCTGATCGTGGTAAAGGTGGAGGTGCCGTGTACCGTTGAACCGCCAACGGTATCGATGATCGATAAGAAAACCACGTAGTCTCGGTCATCTGTGGGTATAAAGCTGAACGAAGACTGATCCCCAGCGAATGTTGTACCGAGCACTTGCCAGGAGTACGTGCGAGTCGAGGCGACCGGAACCGCCGATGCGGTGCTGGCGTCCAGCGTGATCGCGGTGCCTTCGACTCCCGTCGTGTTCACGAAATTCGGTAGTGTTGGAGCGACATTCAAAATGTCCAAAGCGGTTGACGAGCCACCGTCGTTGTCGGTTACCGTCAATCGGATGACGTACCGACCCGAGAGGCGCGGAGTCAACGCGAACGTTTCGTCGCGTGATCCCGCGACGAAGTCCCCATTGTTTGATGTGATTTCCCATTGATAAGCGAGCGTATCGGTTGTCCCGACATCACTGGAGTTCATCGCACTAAATTTTGCCGTTTGGCCGACTTTGAATTCCGCAGGTACACTTGCCGTAATCACCGCATCCGGGTTTGTATTCGAAACAATCAGTTTTGACTCTGCACGGGCAGATGCTCCGTCCGAGTCCTGCGCGGTCAAGACTAGTTCGTAGTCGCCTTCATCAATCGCAACGAAACTTTTGGGAGCAATCGCACTGTCGGCCGACCACGCAATGGGCGAGGCGTCGATCGAGCTGACCAATCCGTCGCGGTCGTACGGGCTACGGTCATGGGCAACGGTACCCCCGAGTTCGTTTAGCGGGAAGTAGGCCGCCAAATCGGGCTCATTGCCGACGACGCCATCGCTGACAATCTTTGCGATCTGCTCCGCGGTCAGCGCCCGTCGCCAAATCGCAAGTTCGTCGAGTAGGCCGTCGAATGACTGGAGTGGATCAAAATTTCCTCCGACCGAGTCTTGCTCTTGCCCGACGACCAGACCGTTCGAGTCAACCAGCAGGGTGTTAAGGGTTGCATTCACGGTCACCGCGGGATGATTGTCCATGAAGACCGAGACTTTGTCGTCAGTATCGTTACGCACAAGTGCGAAATGATGCCATTGGTTGTCGTTATACGGCGCAGCAAGAGTGAGAGTGACCGGGGCAGCCTCGGTAAAGAACCGTAGCTCGTTTGACGACGTTGCCGAGGTTGCGAGGATCAGTGCGTTCGTGCTTCCATCGCGGGCAGCGCTGAGAATCGTCCCGTAGTGAGGCGCCGCATTCGTCTTCAGCCAGAACGAGATTGTCAAATCCGTGGCCTCGTTGACAATTTCCGAATCAAGCCTGATGACGTCATCGGTCATGTCCAGCGATCCGGTTGTCAAATCGGTGACGAAGCCAGCGGGATTGGTCACCGTCACTTGTCGCGTGGTGACACCCGAGTCTTGAATGGTGACTCCGGTTAGCAACTGTTCGACCGATCGGACCGCACCTTCCGACAGAGCGATTGTCGGCGGCAGTCCCTGAATCACGGGGGCGACATTCGTTGCAAAGACCGGGAAAGTACCGGTCGCCGCGTGAGTCACCTTGTACATGCCGCCCGTCGGCGTAAACGTGATACTCGTTCCCGTGCCAGTCGCAGCCGTTCCACCGGCGGGATTCAACACCGTCCAGCTGCCAGACTGGGTCGTCGTGAAGACGATTTCTAAGCCTTCACGTGCGATGAGATTCTGACCGGGAACCAGGTTTGGTACGGGCAAGGTGAGGCGGTCCAAATCGGCGAGCACGGCGAGAGATGCATTGGTATCTGGATTGGGATCCACATGAGTCCGTTCCAGTAGTAACTCTCGCAGATTCGGAAGGGAGGACACCAGATTCACGTCGGCGAAATTCCGACCACTCAAATCAAGCGAGCTAAGATTGGGCAACTTCGTAAAATCTGGCATCGGAGTGAAGTTTTGTGCGCCGACGGACGTAGCACCAAACACAACCAGGTTGGAGGCATTCCCGTCGGTCTTGGTGACCGTGACTTGCTCGAGCACCTTGTTGGGGTCGACTGTGAACTTAAACCCAAAAATTGCCGCATCATTGATGTCCTGGTGACCCGCTCCATACTGGTCCATACCGTCGATCAGGTAGTAGATAACCGCGTCAAAGTTCTGCCCCCCAGGGGTGATCTCGTTCAGGTAGTCGGGCACGATCGATGTCAATGTGGTCGATGTACCATCGGCGTAATGCAGCATGACCTGGATGGGTGTGTTTCCCGATCCCGCCGTCGCAAAAACATGCAAATCGTTGATCGCACTGGTGTTCACATCGAAGGTGAAGTCGTCGCCTTGCCTTACCAACACCACAGCATTAAGTCCATTGTCATCGTCTCGATATCCGAGTTGAATTTCGGGATGAAACGAAGTCGCAGGAAAGAACCCGTTGTCGGGAAGGCCATTTCCGTTGGCAAAGTTGTCAGCCCAGTCGTCGGTCACAAACCTCTTGGTACCGTTGAACAAGCCACCTTCGAAATCGAACGTCGGGCCTCGATTCTGGATCACATCTGTGTTGAAGGATCCGGAAAAATCGATGTGGTTATTGAATCCTTCAACCGCGGGGACACCCGGCACGCTCGCATCAAGCGCAGCGATGGAGCGAAGATCCGAAAGGTGGATCGCCTGGTCAACGCGCTGTTGGCCGTCAAATGCTGTCGTCACCGGTGCCCCCAACGCATTTGCAATCGGAACAGCAAACTCGGGGACGGACGTTGTCCTTGCTACTTCTGCGGTCAGAATCAAATCAACGACACCCCACCTTCCTTTCTCGTAGACGAAGCGGAAATAGAACGGTTCGTTTGAATCTGGAACACTTAACGTTGGGATTGTTACGGCAGTTGCACTGTCACCCATTTCGGTGTGAACGCGGCGCCATTGACCTCCGATGCGGAACTCGATGTGAAAGAGCCAATCGTCAGCGGTTTGAAACAGAGGGTCTGCACCAGCACCATAAAAATGTCTGATGACGCGCAAACCCAAAGTCACATTGGTCGCATTGGATAGGTCAATGGAATTCTTCCAAGTCATCGTGTGAGTGAACGGAGGTCCCGTTGAGCGAACGATTGGTTGGTTTTGAATCACCTCAAGATTGTTCGGATCGCTGACAATCCAATTCGAATTCAGTTCTCCGACCGTTGTGTCGCTGCCAAATTGTTTAATTACCGCGCGACGAAACGAGCCGCTGAGTCGAGGATCAGCGATGATGGTCTGGTCCGCCAAGGGATCGATTGCCATTGGCCCAACGGATGTGTGTTCGGCGGGGATTGGCGCATTCACCGTGTCACCGGGACTGGAATCCCGTTTTTCAATGGATTCCGCGAACAGAGTGTCTGCTCCGCTGTCGCTGAAGATCGCATCCAAATCGAAGTTGCCTTGAATCGTATCATCGCCGTCTCCGCCACGAATCAGATCGCGATCTGGCAGCGACGTGGTCCGGTGGCTTTGTCCACGTGCGGGCGCATCAAACAGGACTCTGAAGTTCGTCGAAACCGTTGATGTGACGCGAACATGATAGGTACCGGCTTTGACCGTCCGCAGGTCGACGGCCTGGCGTGGCCCGGTGATTCGCCGCCCATCGGCATCAAACAGCTCAGCCCGCAGTCCATTGGAATACGGTTCGGCTTCGAAAATGATCCCGTCACCAAGCTCCCCATCGCCAAGCGTGCTAAATCGGAACCAGATCCCGCCCGCGTCCGTTGTGAAAAGACCACCGGAATCCGTAAAGATCTCCGGTCGCCCCGACGACAGATCGATCACGTATGCACCGCTTCCCGAGACGGAGTGATTCGCCAGATCTTTGGCGTCGCTGGGAATGCGTTCCCGCTCACCGACACCACGCACCAAATAGATTTGTCCGACGCTGGCTTGCGAGCCGATATCGAGTTTGGGGGAGGCGATTAACAGATCGTCGACATTGTCCCCATCAAAATCGATGCCTGGCGTTTGCGAAAGACGTCGCACCTGCCGGGTCGGCAGAATAAACGTTGGGTTGTTCAAGGTCGGCGCCATAGCAGCCACATTGCCCATCACCACGACTTCCGCGACATTGCCGGTGACGGCGAACGCGACATCGCCCAGTCCGTCATGATCAAAGTCTCCCGCGGTGGCATCGATGATCGTATTCCCAGTTCGAACGTAGGTTGCGTCGGCAGTGCTGACGGGCAGCAACTTGATCTCCGTTGAATCGGTCGATCCCCAGAAGAGGCTCGCAGTGTCTTCGGACCACAAAACCACGTCGTCGTAACCGTCGCGATTCACGTCGCCCAGTTCAGCTCCCGAGTAATTCGCCGTTGCGTTACCGGGTGCCGCATAACGTCTGGAAAACAGCGGCTGGATCAGCGGGATCCCTCCAAGTTCAAGCTGCGGTGCCGCGATCACGGGACGCTCGCTGAACTGCGGAACAAGAATGTCGTCCAGGCCGTCTCCGTTGACATCTCCGGCGCGTCGCGCCGAAAGCAACATGTTGGGAGCAGCGACGTGGTTGGTAATCCCAAGCGAGTAAAGCACGTTCTGCAGGTTGGCTGTGCCGTCGGATCGCTCGCGAAGCGACGAGTGGTCGTCGGCAATTTGTTTGCCTTCGATCACGTAAGCGAAGTTGTTGGCGGCGTTGTAATGGACGAGCTGTCTTGGAAGAAGATCGGCGGGGACCTTCTTGAAGTAGAAAACATCCTCTCCGTAGGCGACCGTGCCCGAGAATTCGTTCAAACCAAGATCGTCGACCAAACTAACGGCCGATCCGTCGTACCGCATTAGATGCCGCAGTCCGTCACCTGTGTCGGCGGTGAAGTACAGATAATCGCCCGCGACGACCAATTCGTCCGGGAAGGAACTACCCGTCGGATTCACGTTCGCGACCGATTCAATCTCGTTCGTCGCCGGGTCGTATCGCCAGAGTTCGTTTCCCTCGAAGCCAATGACTGTCGCAGAAAAGTACAGTTTGTCCCGGTACGCCGTCAACGACTTTGGGTCAAGGCCTGCAGGTCCTGGGAAAAAATCTCGCACAAATTCAGCGTCGCCGCTCCCTACGGGCACACGCCAAAGTTCATTCCCTCGTCCACTCTTGTCATCCGCGACGAAATAAATGTTTCCTCCAAGGTCCACCAGTCCCGAATCGATTCCACCGATCGGCGCATTCACCGAATCATAAAGCTGCTGGACTTGGCCGGAGCTGAATGGTTCGTCAAAGAGATAAACCTCATCGAGATACGATGCGAATTGTTCGTTTCCGGAGAGGACGTTTCCAACCGTATTGAATTTGCCCGACGCTTGTCCCGCAGTCGTCCCCGCTAAGATTCCGTCGATGTAGAACTTCGTTTCGTCTCCCTCACCAACGACCGTGATTTGGTGCCAATCGGACGCCCAGCTTGTCAGCGGAACATTAAAACCGCTGTCGACAAAACTACCCGGATAAGTGCCCAAGTCAGCCGTGTTCTGATTGATCGTCACCTGAGCGTTTTGGCCGTTTTCGCCGAATAGCGTATTCCAATCGCTCGTGCCGACGGTGCTAAAAACCCATGCTGATGCGGTCCAATCGGATCCCAAGTCCAACGCCGAGGTGCCGATGCGGATGACAGAATCCTGCCCACCAAATCTGGCGGTCCGACCGCGAAGAATTGATGTCTCACTTGAGACATTTGTAAGTACGGCGTCTCTTCCGTTACCGGAAGTATCCTTTCCCAGATTCGTGATTTCGTCAAATGAGTAGTGGACGGCAGGCTGTGGAAGATTGTTGATCGCATTGACAGGTCGAAACGTGCCGCCGTCGCTGAACCAAATCTGCTGAGCTTTTCGCGACTCCGCAACTTCTCCTGTATCGCGATAGTCGAGATGCTTAAAGTAAACCCGGTCTCCTTGCGGCGACGAAACATGGACAGGGTCAATCACACGCAAGCGATTCGTGGTGCCAGATTGAATGATGCTCGAATTCGTAATCCAATCCTGCAGCTTAAATAAGGATGATCCGAAAGTGGTAGGAAGATTGACCCAAACGTCTCCGTTGAGTTCGAAGAGCGAGTCCTTGTAAATCGGCCCGGCGGCGCCACTCGCCGAAAAATTGTATCCGTTCGTGCTCGTGACTACTCCGCTTGCGTTGGTCTGGATTTCAAAAAGCTTCGATCCATCGGCAACGTAGAGCGTGTTGCCGGCGGCAATGATCTGCGAGTTGGAACTGCCAGAGTACGCCTGGCCGCCAAACTGATGCAGATCGTTCTGATCCAAAAAGTTAATCACATGATTGATGTTTCCGGCGTCATCGATCCGCCAAATGTCACCTTCGTTCGAGTTGTCGAGGACGAACAGGAATCCGTTGTCCCCCTTGGCTACCTGATACTCAAGCGAACGTGCGGCGGGATCGAACGGCATCGGAGGAGTGAAACTGTTGATCTCGCCGGCGCCACGAGGATCCGAAGAACTGATCAATAAATCCGAATACTGATCGCCGTCAAAATTCAACGTGTCAACAGTGATCGTCTCTTCCAACCCCGCTCGCCCCGGGCTCAACTGGAAATCACTCAGCTTAAACGTGCGACTATTGCCTGCATTAAGAAACGCGAGGCTATTCCAGTTTCGCGGCCAGTTGGTCGTGCCACCGTTGACAACGGTAAACGTCGTGAATCCAGGTTCGCTCTTTCGAAATGTTAAATCGGCGAAGCCGTTGCCAGTGATGTCTCCGAACGTATCACCCGGAGTACCCAACGCCGAATGGTCGATAATGATCTCTGCGACGTCAACGATGTTTTCCATGTCGTTTGGCGCGAGCGGACGGAACAGGACGTAACTGAAGTCGTTGCCGACGAAGACATAGTCATCGAATCCGTCGCCGCTGAAGTCGCCGATCGGCTCGACGCGACCGAGTTGCTGATTCGCGATCGTTCCCTGCCATCCAAAGGCTTCGTCGGTCACCGTCGGAGCGGCTTGTCGAGAAGAGGTGTAGTGAGCCTTCACTTCATCTGCTTGAAGGGCCACGTCGTAGATCAAAAGTTCATCGAGTTGATGCGCGAACCCGTTTCCGAGAAATTCGAAATCACCACCGCGTTGGAAATCACCAATTTCTCCGACCTGATTGCCATCCAAATAGAACGTCGTCACTTCATCTGCGCCGGTCGCAGTCAGTTGATGCCACTGACCTGCCAAAGCGGACAGATCAAGATCGAATCCGCTGTCGTGGAAACCAAAGCTCGTATCGTAGGAACCCAGATTATTCGTTCCCGGCGCTATCACGACTTGTGGCGACAATTGATTGGCACTGGCGCCGGCAAAGATGTCCTTGAACCACACCGAGATTGTCCACTGGCTTGCCGTGTTGATCGCTGTGGAGGGGGATAAAAATCCGCTTGTACTAGTAACTTGCGCACCTTTCCCGTGGACTCCGTCGGGGATGGATGTGACCGCTCCAACAACCGTCGCGTTGTTGCCGTGACCCGACACATCGGTTCCGAGTCCGGCATCAAATGAGTAATGAACAACCGGTAATCGCAGCGCTAGGTCGATGCCAGTTCGATCGGTTCTCTCGGGTAACGAAAAGAATGGCGCGACGAGTTCATATTCGAATGCCTCCGAGAACGCGAACGACGAGTTGGCAACGACTCCGTCGGGCAGACGGGGAATCACTTCCCACGTTCCGCCGCTCGTGTAAGCGGTTACTCCCGGTTGTCCACTGGTCAGCAAAACATCGGTGTAAAGCGAGAATTGTGTCGGGCTAACCACTTCCAAGTAGAACGTTCCGTTGGCATCCGTATTGCCAACGACACCGCTGAGCTTGACCGTCTGGCCGTCGTGCAATCCTGTTGTGCTGGACGTCGTGATCACGATCGGGGTCGTAACCGATGCGCCGGTAATCGTACCGTTCGCCAGTTTCCCACTAAGCCCAAAGATCGTGTCACTGCCGCCGCCACCGGTCAATTCATCGTTGCCCTGATATCCGAACAGGACATCGTTGCCGGGACCACCGATGATCGTGTCGGCGAGGAAACCGCCGAATAATTCATCCGTGCCCGCACCACCGTTGATGTGGAGCGATGCTTCGGTGGCTCCCTGTTGAAGGTTTCCGCGTTTGATGCCCCACTCTTCCGGCCCGACACTGCCCGGGAACATATAACTTGGATCGGCATGAAACGAATCGTCACCCTGCTGCAACACGACCTGAGTCATTTCGACGTTATTGGTTTGGTAGAACAGGTACTCGCGCAAGTACCGATCGGGGCTGTCGGGATCTTCGATGAATTTCTGTTGCCCGATGTCCCAAACCAGGCTGGAGAATTCATAGCGATGTGCGAATCGATCGTAACGGATGGCGGCAAAGTCGGGGACTTCAAGACCCTGCCGATCGAGTCCGCCGCCGACAAACAGCATTCTGTCTTCGCCGGCACCGCCATCAATTTCGTCATTCGCCGAAGGACGTAACTTTCCGGAGACAGAATCAAACAACGATCCCGGCCCGTTACCGATGGACGGAAGCTCATCGGGAATGATTTGGAAGGTATCATTGCCGGGACCACCGAGCAAAATATCACTTGCCAAGCGGTCCTTCCCGCCGCTGATCACGTCTGCGCCTGCGCCGCCGATAATCCAGTCCTCGCCAGCACCACCGAGCAGTTTATCGTTGCCAGGACCGCCGAGGATGATGTCACGCCGATCGTCGTCGCCGCGCATCCCTAGGTCGACCTGAGTCGCGGCTCCGCCATAAATGAATTCCAGCTGGTACTTGGTCGGTGTTTTGTCGGTCTGCACCCGAACCAAATATGAATCACCGGCTACCAATTCACCTGTTGCGGCTGCGTAGTGACGACTGACATCATTGGCCGAGAGAACAGAGCGATAGATCGCGAATTCGTCCATACGGCCGGTAAAGAAACGGCCATTGTTCTCCCAGTTTCCGATCCGGGCATTTCCAAGATCGATCGCCGGGGCCGGGTCCCGCGTCTGGCTGACCATCAACTCGCCGTTGATGTACGTCTTGGACTCGCCGCGAATCGCGTCGTACGTTGTCACGACGTGATACCAAACGTTTTCTTGGATGGCGTCGGGTGTTGCGACTAGTGTGGGCGTGGCTCCGCTGACCGCTTGATCAACCTTGTAGTCGGATCGCAAGCTGAGATGAAGATCGCCATTTGTAAACGCGTCGGGAGAGTAGATCGATGTATAGGATCCCGTCGCCAAGCCTGTGGAGTTGATCCACGCCTCGACCGAAACCGTGTTGTATGACCCCAGTGCCGGTACATCGACGTAAGACGTGGATCCGTCAAAACCAATCGAACTGCCCAACTTCGGTTGAGCTCCGGGCTGTTGATACGCGAAACCACCGGCCAGCGTGCCATTGGCTCCGTTGCCGGAAAAATCTACCGCTGTGCTGCCACCGGTTTCGTCGAAACGATAGTAGAGCAACGGATTGTCCGATTGGACTTCGTTGACGTAGGGAGTCTGAAGATTGATCTCGGCGGTTTGCAAACCACTCCCTTTCGCCAAGGGCGATAACGCGGCATCATCCGCTCGAGCGGCGGGAAAAATTTGGACACTGACATCATCGATCGAAGATTCCGTCTGGACTTCCAGCGTGCCGGCGATCGACGGCAGTGTAACGCGGTACCAGTCCACGTCCGTCGGATTGTCAATGGTCAGCCCGTTGATCCGAGTTCCGTTGGTGGGCACAGCAATAGGAAAGGCTTGAGATGCGAGATCATTGCGACCCAGCAGCCCACCCGTTCGACCGACCTCTGACTTGTCGACCAAGATCGCGCTGCCGCTCCGAATCGTGACTTCATCGTCGCCGCCGCCTGCGTCGATCCAAACCGATTTTTGCACGGTCGGTCCGACGGTGATTTTGTCATTTCCGTCCAAGGCGTCGATGATGATCGCAAGGAAGTCGCCTTCGGGCGGTAACAGATTTCGAATCAGGTTGGTTTCAGCGGTCTTGCTCTGGTCGGTCACCACGCCGGCAATCTCCGCGTCCGAATTCGCTCGGCGGAGCGCTTCGTAGTCGAACACCAGATCGTTGGGACTCCAGATCGGATTGCCGTCGGCGTCGGTGGCTGCAAAGTCTAAGCGGACCTGCGCATCGAAACTGAAGTTGCCGTTGTTCTCGGTCAGCCGTGTGATCAGATGATGATCCGAAAGCAATCCCGGTTCAGTCACAAAGTTGACGGAGATCTCGTCGTCGGCATTGGTTCCGCCGACATACCAAACCTGGTCCGTCTCTTTGGCGTACTCTTTCCACTCCTCACCCGGGACCGCATCGCCGATCGATTCGAACGTCGTGCCATCGGCGCGATACAGCGTGTCACCGCCGCCACGTCCGAGCATGAAATCCAGTACGGTTCCGCCGTAAAGGCTGTCGGCGCGGATCCCACCGAGCATCCGGTTCAGTCCGGTGTTCTGCTTGGATCGAGTCCCACCGGCTGAGTCGTTGTAGAGCTTGCCATCGGCAGCGACAAAGATTCCGAATTCACCGACGCTCGGATCAAGTGACCAGGAATAAAGGTGGTTGGTTCCTTCACCGCCGCGCAGATCGTCGTTGCCCCGGCCGGCATAGAGCGTGTCAACGTCGTTGCTGAATCCGTCACCACGGTCGCCGATCAAGCGGTCGTCACCGGCAAAACCGAAGATCGTATCGCTGCCCGGACCTCCGTCGGCGCGGTCGCGTCCGATGGAACCGACCAGCGTGTCCGTTCCGCTGTTGCCTTCCAGCGTCGACGTCCAGTCTCGGCTGCGCGCGATCAACTTCGACAAATCCAACGGTTGTGACAGGGTCGGTGCGGTCAGCGGTAACAGCGTCGGATGGACGCCGGCAAACCCGATCGTATCGTTGCCGCCCAGACCCGCAACTTGGAACGTCTCGATCAACGGGTTGCCGTTTTCATCAAGCCAATTGACGAAGATCACACGACCGGCGAACGCCCCTGGATCGTAGTCGATCCGTAGCTGGGGCTGCTGCCCCGCCGGGGCGATGGTCTGGCTGAGTCCGATCAAATCGTTGTTGACCGAACCATTGATGATCAGCGTGTCCGTTGAATCATCCGTCGACGTGTCGCCGGGGAAATTTCCGAAGTGACCATCGATGATGTCCGTCCCCGGATGAACCGGATTACCCGCCGCGTCGATCCCGACATCGATCTTCATTTCCGAGGCAACGAACTTGTCATTGCCGCCGCCGCCGTACTCTGTATCGGCGCCCAGTTGCCCGTCCAAGTAATCGCCGTCCGGGCCGCCCCACATCGTGTCATCGCCGCCACCGCCGAACATGGCATCTTGGCCGCCGCCTCCGATCATCAGGTCATTGGCGCCGGTGCGGTCGGCTTCATCGTTTTGAGCATACCCGTTGCCACCGATAAACTTCAGGTAGTCGCCTCGCATCAGGTCATCGCCGCCGCCGCCGACGAGCAGTTCGATGCGAAGATTGCCGTTGAGCGTGTCTCCGTCGGCGTCACCGAACAGTTGATCGCCCGTGACGGTTGTCTGTGTCGTTGCGCTCGGCGCATACGCGAACAGCTTGTCTGCACCAGGGCCGCCGAACAGGCGCTGCCCCAGCTGGTTGGCGTGGTTGACTCCGTCGCCGGCATCACCGAACAGTTGGTCGTCGCCGCCGTCTCCGAGGACTTGATCGATGCCGTTTCCACCGCGCACGACGTCGTCATTGCCGCCTCCGCGAACCACGTCGTCGCCATCATCACCGTTGACGTTGATGTCGTGTCCCGCACCGGCATCCACGTAATCCGGATCGTTGCCGCCCAAGACCGTGTCGGAATCGCTGCCGCCGAACAGGATGTCGACTCCGTCACCGCCTTCAATCAAGTCACGTCCGTCGTTTGCGACACCGGGGAGCGACAATCCGAGCACGATCTTCGGCGTGACCAAGACGGACGGGACGTAATGGGTTCGATATTCCCTGATGGCCTCGGTATCGGAGTACCGTGGCGGTAACTCGTAATTCAGGGCAATGGATGCCGCGTCACTTCGATCAAAGTCTGCACGCTCGAAGTCGCCGGCCAGTCCGCCAAAGATCACATCGCTACCGCCTTCCCCGAACAGTTTGTCGTTGCCGTATCCGCCGATGATGAAATCGGAGCCTTGACCGGTATAGACTCGATCGTCACCGCGGCCGGCGTCCACGAAGTCGGAATCGGCAGCGCTGGGATCGATCAACAGCGACGCAAAGACCTGGTCATTGCCCCCGCCGGCTCGGATGATGTCGTTGCCGACGCCGGTTCGAATCACATCATGACCGTCGGTCGTCGAGTCGGGTTCCACACCTGGTGCGTTGACGCCGTCTCCATAAACGGTTTGCGGGAAATCGCAATCAAATTCGGCGGGATTGCAGGTGTCAAAGGCGGCGATGATGGTGTCATTGCCGCCGCCGCCAACGAGCAGGTGGGACGCTTCGTCTTGAATCGTGGGATCGCTGACGTTGAAGAACAGCCGGTCATCGCCCAGGCCACCGTACAGATCATCCGATGCCAGACCGCCCTCGAGAACGTCATTGCCGCCACCGCCCCAGAGGACGTCGCGGCTGTTGCCGCCGAACAACTGGTCGTCCCCGTCGTCGCCAAACACGGTGTCATTTCCGACACCCGCCAGCACCACATCGGCTCCCGTACCGGTGTGAGAAACGACATCACCGCCTGCGTCTTTGGTGACCGTTCCGGTATAGATCAGGTCGTTCCCACCGTTACCGAACAATCTGTCGTTGCCGCTTCCGCCCGCGATGAAATCACCACCGTCACCGCCTTGGATTTGGTCGTCGTCTCCGCCGCCCAACAATTCGTCGCTACCGCCCTCGCCGAAGATCAGGTCGCTGCCGAGTCCGCCATCGACGAAGTCTTCTCCGGTACCCGCCTTGACCTCATCGTTGCCGGCTCCGGCGACGATGTTGTCGTCACCGTCACCGCCGAACAGTTTGTCATCGCCGTCACCGCCACGAAGTTGATCATCGCCCCGGTCGCCATACAGCGTGTCGTTTCCAACACCGCCGTCGAGATCGTCGTTTCCTCTGCCGCCGGTCAAGCTGTCGTTGCCGGCGTCCCCGCTGAGTTGATCATGGCCTGATCCGCCGACGATGCGGTCGTTTCCTCCGCCACCGCTCACCACAACCGGCAGTGCGACATCCTCACTGACGATGATCACGTCATCGAACTGCCCACCCGTCCCCGTGATCCGGCTGACGCCTTGATACAGCTGTGACCGACCGAACGATTCGATCAAGATGTCGCCCGGTGCCGGTCCCGCAAAGATACGGTAGTTGACGGCACGTTCGGTTCCGATCCCAAGGATTCCCGTCGGGTCTCGTTTCGCGGCACGCGGTCCGATGTTCAAAACCAAATCCGATCCCTGAAGCTCGGCAAGTGGTCCCGCACCCGCGGCGGGTCGGGGAATATTGAACGGAAGCAACTCGATTTCTGCGATCGTAAACTCCTTGTCGACTTCAAACAAACCGAGATCGATTGTCACCGTCGCAAACAATTTCGCATCGACGCTACCGCTGACGTCAAAGATATGAATCGGGCCGATCAGAGCGTTGTCGAGCAACTCCACCAAGCGAATTTTCCCGTCGTCGTCGTCATCATGCAGATTGAAATTGACATTCGCCGAAATCCCTCCGCCGACCGTCGCTTTCAAGATGCCGGCGTTGAGAGCCGCCGCCGCGGTGACCTCGGCACTCAATTTCACTTCCGGTATGTCTTCGCCGCTTCCATCGGCGTTCTCGTGATCAAAAATGTAGAAGCCGTTGAAGATGTGGCCAAAATTTCCGGTCTGTTGGAACTGCTGAACGCCCGATGTATCAAATCCGAACGCAAAGTCGGCTTGCGCTTTGAATGAACCGCCGATCTCGATTCCCACTGCCGGGAAGGGCGGCAGGGGATAAAATTTCTTGATCTCCGATTCCAGGACCAGCGTCGGCAGTTCCAAGGTGAATAAATCGACTTCCTCACCGCCGATCAACTTCAGGATGTTCGCGGGACTGAGAATCGGAAAGCCGAGCTTGAGTTTGTCATCGGCCTGTTCAGCGATTTCTTCTTCGGTTAGCAAGAATTTGACCGGATCGAATCCGCCTCCGGCCGGCGCCGCATTGGTAAAGGCTCCTTTCATTGCGCTGAACGCATCAACCAATCCGCCGTCGATCTGGAATTTCTGTCCTTCTTCGGCGTTGGGGTCGAACGAAGCATTTCCGATCGGCAACATTGCGTTGCCCAGATCCGGAATGTTGGCAATGATGTTGTCGAGTTCCTTCACCGCTTCGATAAATGCGACCGCTTGCGCGACCAGGCCGCCCTGTAACTTCAGGAAATCCAGCACCGTGACATCGCCACCGGTCAATTCCGAAATGACGGGCAGTTTTTGGTCCAAGAATTTGATGACGGGACGAATCGGCTCGAGGACTTTGTCGATTTGTTCAAACAGTCCGCCCGCAAAGCCGCTCAAGAACTCGCCGAGTCCGAGTTGGATGTTGACGAACTGTACGGTCGGCAACTGAATGTCATCGCCGAGCTGAAAATCCCAATCGACGGCCATCTCCGTCGAGATACTTGGGAACTTTGCGGTGGTACCGAACCCGGCGTGCAGGTGCATGTCCAACGAAGCCTTGGCCAGAACATCGATCTTCAAGACGTCTTTGAACGAGTCGACGGAAATGATCTCGTTGAATGACAGCACGCCGTCGGCGCCGGCGCCGGTGCCTGGATCAATCAAGTCAACGGTAAACTGTGCGACAAAGCTGTTGGCGACGCCCAGCGCGCGTTGCCCCGCGTCGACCGTGCCGTCACCGGTTCCGTTTTCTTCGGCCAGACTTGCCGTGAAATGTGCCGCCAGTTCCGGCGTCCCCGTGATCAGGCCGACGAGATCCGCGGCCGTCGTCGTCGCGCCCACCTCCAGCGTCAGCGCGCGATCGGACGTGTTGAACGCCCATGTGGCTCCTTGACCATCATCCCCCACAACCCGCACATCAAAATTGGCCGTGCTGCCACGGGCAACGGTTGTGATTTCGAGCTGTGAATTCGCAGCTTTGTCTTTGCCCACCAACGCAGTCGCTTGTGCCTGTTGCCCGTCATCGGCCAGCAGGTTCGCGTCTAACCTGAGGAAACCGAGTTCGCCGCTCGCATTCAGATTCGGGATCGCGACTTCGACGAAGACTTCCAAGAAGCTGTCATTGGTGTCGATGAAGAATCCGTGATTGATATCGACGCCCATGCTGAGGCCGAATTCGAAACCGAGGTTGGCTTCCACGTCCGCGTCGATGTCCAGCCCCAGACCCGGAATCCCCAAATCGAAATCGATCGGCAGTTCAAGCTTGCCCAGATCTTTGCCGAGCAGGATTTCGAATTCGATCCCGGGACCTGGATCCATCAACCCGACGACGACGTCATCGATCGTGACGGAGTTGTCGTTGGTTTTATCTTTCAGCAGGTCGATGCCGTTGGGTCCCAACGCATCAAGCATGTCCTCGCGAATGTCTTGGAAAATGCTGCCGAAAACACCGTTGGATTCGTTCTCGGCGTTGTCCCCCAAATTCCCCGAGACGCTGTCTTTGATCTCCCTCAGAAATTCTGCTTGGTCTTTCAGCTTGTCGCCGATGAACGGCATGTTGATTCCAAAGACTTCGCCCTCCATTGCATCGATGATCAAATCAAACGCGCCGTCCCAACCGCCGACAAAGGAAAGCAGATCAAAGTCACCCGCCAAAGCGTCCTTGACTGCATTCAAGGCGGTATCGACGTTCTGGTTGTTGATCGTAAACGTGAAGTCGGCCGCATCAAGCCCGTCAGTGAGTGAGTTGATGTTCGGTAACGCAAACGCGACGGGATAGGGGCCGATCGGCAAGCCGGAGAATGCCAGGTCGGCGTTAAAGATCACGTCGCCGTCACCGGTGAAGTCGAAATCATCGAGTGAGAGTTGGTTGGGTCCCGTCAGCGCCAACTCACTTAGCAAATGGCGACCATCATCGCCGGCGGCTACATCGGTCAGTTCGACCGCGAAGCGAGCAAATTCGGTGTTGTCGCCGACGGTTTTTCCGAACGCCAATTTGTGCAACGGCTCGTCGGCCAACGGTTGCTGGTTCAGCGATGCGCCGATCGGTCCGACCACGACGTCGAAGTTGATTCCGGTCGCTTCCGCCTTGACCAACAAAGCGAGGTTGGTTCCCGTATCGTCGGCGTCGTTGTAGTCATACAGAAATGGAACGGGCGCTCCGAGATCCGGCAATTCGATTCCAATCGACAGCGTCAACTCCGCCAACCCCTGCAGATTGAGTTCGGCCGATGCGTTTGCGCCGATCAAGTTGGTGAACGCCGTCGCGCCGAGATCGGCCAGATCGATGTTTACCGGAGACGTCAGCTGAATCGGCGGAACGGTTCCGAATCCGAATCCACCCTGTCCGACCGACACCAACAAATCGATCCTCAAGGCGGGATGAGCACCGGACGTATCCAGCGACAACTCGACCGCGTCGTCGTTGGTGATCCCAAGCAGGCTTTCGAGCCGATCATCGATCTGCCCGATGGCCGCCGCCGGGTTCTTTTCCAGCTGAACAATCACGTCACCGAACAGGCTGGCCATGTTTAGAACCGACTTGAGATCGGTGCCCAATAGCGGCAGCGGTTCGTTCAAAAAGGGCGCGTTCTGGAACGCTTCCAGATTATTCAATAGTTCGAATGCACCCTTGAGTGCATCGAAGACATCTATGGCGTCCAATTCCTTCAGTCGCGTCAGGTGATCACCGATGCCGGACAAGTCCAGATTGATCGCGTCACGGTCGCTCAGATCCGGCGCCGTGACGTCTGGCACGTCGAAGACCAAGCGTTGCTCGGCCGGCACGTCCACTCCACCGACGTTCAGCCCCAAGGTGTAGGGCATGTTGAAGTGTGCCGAGCCGCTGACCTGCGGCCGCAGGACATAGAGCGCGGAATCTTTGGTCAGACCCAATTGTTTTAAACTCTGATTCGCGCCGCCTTGGACCACGATCTTGGCGATCTCCGTGCGGTCGGTCAGTTTGAATGTGAGCTGTTCCATCGCTGTGCTCACTCGCAGTCTCGCCGCATTCGGATCGGCTGAAGCCGCCAACGTCGCGCGGATCGAGTTGGCCACTGAGTCGACTGTCGATCCGACGGGAACGGTGAACGGAAGACTCAACGTTTCGGCGGTGTCATCCGTTTTCTCAAACAGAATCGTGATCGTGCTGCTGTACGGTACGGCTTGTCCAAGATCGATCGGTTTTGGCGCGATGATCATCGAACGGGTGGATCCGGCGACTTCGATGATTTCCCGACCCGTGATCACACCATTCTTGTTCGGGTCCGGCGGTGTGAAATCGACGGTGACGATTCCTTGTGCGGTCGCGCTTTGATTTCCGTCGCCCAGGCCGATATCGATAAAGCCCAGTTGGGCGGTTCCGGAGATCTCGGTCGCGGTCAGCTCGGCGCTGCCGCTAAACATCGGCACGGGGACACTATTGGCGACGCGCTGTTTGAGGTAGATGTTGTCGGCGATGCTTTGGCCATGCAGTGAACCGGTCATCATGCCGTGTTTGACTTCGTCAATTTTTCCATCGGATCGAAGGAAGATTCCTTCGGTTCCGACCCCCACCAGACCCAACGCGGCTGCGGCGAGTGATCCGTTGAGCATTTCAATCTTCAGTCGGCTGTTGTCCGGCCCCGATGTCGGGTCAACCAAGGCGATGCCGTCGTTGTAGTTGGCGCCTGTGATCGGGTCGACGGACGTTTGGAACGAGACCTGAAGCGACGACAAATTGCCGGTCGAGAGAGCCGTTTTTAGCTGCCCGACGGTGGTGAGATTCGTTAAATCGATTGCTGCGTTTTGACCGTTCCGCAGCGTGACCTTGAAATCGTTTTTGCCCGCCAGAATCGGCACTCCCTTGCCGGCGTTGAGCACGCTCAACGGCGTGTTGTCGTCGAGTCCGAAGTCCGCACCGGGCTGAGTCAGTTTGATGCCCAATTGAAAGTCGGCGCTGAATTCTGGATCAACGTTCAACAGCGTGCCTTCGGCCAGATCAAAGTCACGTAGGTCACCGAGTCCGTCGCCAAACTCCATCTCGAACGACACGCGATCGAATCGATGATCGAACGAAAGATCGACCAGCAGCTCGTCAGGCGCATTCGTCTTAGGGATAAACTCCGCACGGTCCGCAACCAACGCGACGAATTGCTCGACGCTGGTGAAGTTGGGTTGTCCTTCTTGATTCGAATCGGTGACGCGATCAATCACCTGCGCTCGAAACGCTGCGGTGATGTCCAGTGCGTCGGCTAGCGTTTTCTGCTTGGTGAATGGAATCTCCTCGGAGAAGACTTCGAATCCGCCCAGCGTGCTTTGCGTCTGATTCAGAACGGACAACAAACCGACCGGAGAAATCGCCCGAAAGCTGGCCAGATCGCCGACGTCAACCGAAACGGTCGGACCGCTCCCGTCAAACAGGTCACCGTCGCTGATCTTGATTTTGGCGTTCCCATTGTCGACACCCTGGATCGTCGCACTTCCCACGACGAGTTCCAGGCTGAAATCGTTTTGCGGGGCACCGGGAGTTGTGATGTTGACGAGCGAATTGAGGTTCGGATTGGTCAGCGAGACGGGCGACACACGCTGCGTGACCGTATCGAATGAGGCCATCAAATCGATCGACGCGGTTGGACTGCCGAGTGTGACACCCAGGATTCCGAGATTGGCCTTCAGCGGTTCAAATTGCGAATCAAAGTGCAATGCCGCGCTCAGCCGGTTCTCGGCAGCCGAGTCGGCGAATTCGACGAACGCACCACTCGACGCCGACGCAGCGGTCCGGTCGATGCCAAAGGTCAGGTTGAAGTCAAACGTGAGCTTGAGTTCGGCTTCTAAGATCTTGTCTTCGAGTTGCAAAGAGGTGCTGGCGATGTGCCGCGACAGGTCAATGCTGACGTCCAGCGATCGTTCGAAACTTGCATCAATCGTGTAACGGAGTGCCGACGGACTCCCACTGTGCACGACGGTTCCGGTTACACTTGGCAACCTTGACAGCAGACGATTCAAGCTAGTGGCCAGACCCTCTTGCGTCGGATTGGGGGCGTTGAGCGTCTGATGAATCGGGGTGACCAAGATTTCCTGAAAGACGTTGCCGATATCAATTTGGTCGCCGATCGATGCGTCCATCAACGGAAGCGCGTGTCCGAACGCGCCCACGTTCTCAAGCTGCTCGCCGAAACCCCCGATCGCGGAAACCGTGTCCCGCAGTGCCGCGCCTTCCTCGACGCTGATCGGCGTCACCGCGAGCAGGTATCGCCGCTCCAGCTCTTCAAACAGAACGCGTCGGCGCGAACCTGAATTCGGGAAACGTCGTTTGTTACTGCGACGCGCAAGAGTCGGGGGCGACATCGGCGGATCTCAAGCGGAGGGGGCGGGGCGGATCGATTGAGCGACCACGAAATAGGCTCGATGCAGAATTCCCCCCCCAACATCCCTTCGGATCGCACTTGCAGTGGTGATACCGCATGGTGTCGATCGCCCTCGGCTGCTCGACGGTCGAGGGCAGCTAATCAACCTTGGATGAGTTGGGCGTGAGAGCTAAAAGGCCGCCGGAGACCGGAAGTCTTCTTGCCAGTTCGTTTGTCACACACTCAGTAACCAGAACGACAACGCCTGACGCCGAGCACAAATTTTTATCCATGACGGGTCCATCACGCCCGGCATCACCTCCAAAATTCACCGGGGAGACGTATTGACGCCAATCATGTGTTCGCTCCAAAGGGGCGGCGTTTCGTCTGATTTTCGAACCTCGCGCATGAGGGTGAAGCCCTAAACCGCACGAACTCTTAGGTGGCGTAGTGGAAAAATGTACCGTTGAACCGCGAAAGCGTTTATCATGAGGGGCGGATCGGCCGACGACGCATTCAATTCGCAGGTTACGAGTTTTGCAATCGAATCTGAAAAGCGGCGACGCGACCAGCAGTGAGACACACAGTACTTCGATGTCCTTACTTGAGCGTGCCAAGTCGCGTGATGAGCAGGCTTGGAAGGTGCTCACCGAGTTGTATGGTCCGTTGATCTATCATTGGTGCCGGCGGTCGGGGTTGCGTGAAGACGACTCGGCAGATTTGATGCAAGAGGTGTTTCGATCGCTGGTGATCCACGTCGGATCGTTTGAGAAGGCCGACGGTGGATCCTTTCGGGCTTGGTTGTGGACCATCACGCGCAATCGAATTCGTGATTTCGCGAAGGTTCATCGGAATAAAGCGGCCGCCGCCGGTGGAACGGACGCCTATCTCCATCTGCATCGTTTGCCCGATTGCGAGCCCGAAGAGGGTGGCGATTCGGGAGTAACAGCGACCGGAAGCCTGACCTACCGAACCCTTCACATCGTCCGCAAAGAGGTCCAGGAGCAGACGTGGCTGGCGTTCTGGCGGACCACGATTGACGGCATTTCCCCTGCTGCGGTTGCCCAAGAGCTTTCCATGTCCATCGAGTCCGTTTGGCAATCGAAATCACGTGTCCTTCGTCGCGTTCGGCAATTACTGGAATAACTGATGGCGGATGTGTCAGCCAGGATCGTTTTAGAAGTACCGGTGAACTCTTGTACGCAGGAGAGACGCATGCGCAGAAGGGACGATCAATGGTAGCCAATCGGTGTCCGAACGAAGAGATGCTCTCGGATTTCCTGCTGGGCAGGATTGACGACGCATCGGCCGATCAGCTGGAAAGTCACATTGTTGCCTGCGCCAGTTGTCGCACAGTCCTGGAATCATCTGAACCGGATGACACGCTTGTTTCCTCGCTCAAGCTTGAACTCGGCGAGGGCGTGTTTGACGATGAACCACAGCTCAAAACAGCGATGGCGGCTCTTGACGACCAATATCGTGAGAGCCTGGAAAGGACCAGCAGTCCGATCGAGGCTGGGCAAGGTGCGGTGATCGAAACCAACCTTGTCGGGCAACAACTGGGGCAGTATCGCTTGATCGGTCTGTTGGGCCGAGGCGGGATGGGTGCGGTGTACAAAGCCGAGCATTTGCGGCTGCAGATGATCGTCGCGGTGAAGGTCTTGTCGGACAAACTCAGTCATGATCGTCAGGCGATCGGGCGATTTGAACGTGAGATGAAAGCGGTTGGCAGAATTCATCATCCGAACGTGGTCAAGGCAACCGACGCCGGCGTCGCGAACGGGAAGCACTATTTGGCCATGGAGTTCGTTGAGGGCACCGATTTGGGGCGGGTCGTTGCGTCCAGACGGTGGCTTTCGATCGCCGATGCCTGCGAAACCGTCCGGCAGGCGGCGATCGGTCTGCAACACGCTCATCGTCACGGATTGATTCACCGTGACATCAAACCCTCGAACCTCATGGTCACTGGCGACGGAGAGGTCAAAGTGTTGGATCTTGGCCTCGCCCGGATTCAACGAGGACCCGAGCAGGTCGGCTTGACGGATGATTTTCAAGTGATGGGAACCGCCGACTACATGGCACCCGAACAGGCACTGAATGCTTCAGGCCTCGACGAGCGAGCCGACGTTTACAGTCTCGGATGCACGCTCTACACGCTGCTGTGCGGTCACCCACCCTTCAAGCAGTACGCGGCGCCGCTCAGGAAATTGATGGCGCACGATGCCGAATCCCCAAGCACCGTCCGGCAACGTCGCGGTGAGGTCGCCAAAGAACTTTCCGCAATCGTCGATCGATGTCTGGAGAAATCACCGGAGGACCGATTTCAGGATGCGTCCAAACTCGCCGAAGCACTGGAACCCTTTTCGGTCGACGCCGATTTAGCGTCGTTGGCCAGCGGGCATCAGGACATGGCGGGTGAGATCGGGCTTGGGGAAAAAAGCACGCAATTTGAAATCCAGGCGTTGATTGATACGGATCGAATCGCGGAACCAGCGTCGCGGCCGACCACCCCACGGCGAACCGTCACGGTGGCTTTGGCCGTCTTGGTGGCAGCGTGTTTCATCGTCGGACTCTCTTTGATGTTCCAACGCAGTGTGCCAAACAAGCAGACCGTCATCTCCAAACGGACTGACGCCACGCCGACGCTAACTGAGTTCTCGGAGCGAGACATCGCGAATTGGGCGATTGAAAATCAGGCCATCATCAGTCTTGTGGCCGGCAACACTCACACATTCGTCGCGAATCTGGGGGCATTGCCGGATGATGACTTTCAAATCATCGGAATCAACTTCACCCAAAAATTCGAGCCCTCGGAGTTAGACTTTGATCGATTGGCACGCTTGCATTACCTCCGTCTGGTCGAGTTTCAGGATCTGGAATTGAGGGACCACGTCATCAAGGGATTCTCGCGGTTGCCAATCCAGGTGCTACGCCTTCGCTACGACGAGTCACGACCTCAGGGCCTAGCTCGAATGGATGAATTGTCCGGTATTCTTAATCTTACCGTGGGTGGCACTATGGTCGGTGATGAAGCGGTCAAGCAGGTTTCAACGTTGTCGAACATTAGCTCGCTGACGATGTCGGGAACCGAAGTTACCAACGCGGGGCTCCGCGATCTGGCAAAGATGCGGCAACTGACCTTTCTTTCGTTGGTACTCACCCAGGTCACCGCTGAAGATTTGCATGTGCTTGACGATCTGGAATTGTGGGCACTGCACCTCGCCTACACGCAGGTCTCCGATCAAGGCTTACAACATCTGGCAAAATTCGATCAATTGAAATGGCTTGGATTGGGCGCGACTCAGATAAGCGATGACGGTCTCAGGCATCTGCGGGGACTGCGGGAGTTGACGACGCTAAGTCTTCATGAGACTGACGTCACGTCCGCCGGTCTGGTGCACTTGCAATTGTTGCCCAATCTGCGGGAACTGGAGGTGGGGGCAACTCAAATCGACGACCGTGCCGTTGAGCCTCTCCTAAAACTGCACCGACTGACGCGGCTCGAACTCGGAGATCAATTGACGGCAAAAGCCATCGCCGAGCTCAAATCGGGCCTCCCCGGTTGTCGCATTGCGGCAACGCCGAGAATCCGTGCACCGTAGCGACCGCAGAATAGATTTCGCCGATTCTCAGGCGTGACGGGCAGGGACAGATTCTGCGGAAGAGCCAAACGTTTAGGAAATCAGGCGATCAGAGCCCCAACTTCTTCAACAGCCGCGTGCCGAAACGGCATCGATCAGACCTGGGTGGGCAACTGCCAACCGCTGCGATACTGGCCTTGGATGATTGGATCTGCGTTGACCAATCCTTCGGCTTTCATTTCGTCATCATTCCAGTGGACCACTTCTCCACAGCGTAGCGCCAGAACACCCAGCAACGTGATTTCGGTCAGCTTGGCACCGTAGCCGAATTCGCTGCTCGCTTTGGGACCGCCTTTTACGGCTCGAATCCAGTCGAAGTGGTGGCCGCCGGAACGTTCCAGCGTTTGTGGTACATCACTCGACGATTGCCTCAAGGCTTCAGGATAGACCAGCGGATCACCGCCGGCTCCGCCACAGACGATGATGCCACGTTCGCCGACAAACAGTACGCCGCGCGAAGGCAATTTCTCGCCCGCGGGCAGCGTCTCCGGCCGCGGTGGACGAATTCCACCGCTGTACCAGTTCACCCGTATCGGTCCGGTTACATCTGTCTCGGCAAAATCAAAATAGCCGAGTTCGCCGAATGGAATCATTCGCGGATCGGTTTGCCCGGCGGGATACATTTCCACACGCGTCGGTTTGCCCAGGTGCAACCCCCAGACAGATGAGTCCAGGTCGTGACAACCAAAGTCGCCCATCGCCCCCAGGCCGAATTGCCAAAAGTCCCGCCAGGACACCGGAGCATACGCAGAATGAAACTCCACCTTCTCGCGCGGTCCACACCACAGATCCCAATCCAGTCCCTGCGGAACGGGTTGCCCGGTTGCCGGAGGATGTTGAAGCGTCGGATTCCAACGGGTCGCCGGAACCCAGGCGTGGATTTCGACCAGTTTGCCCAGCACACCTGCTTCCAGCAACTCGCGCGTCCGCCGCATGCCATCACGCGAATGGCCTTGGTTTCCCAGCTGGGTTGCCGCGCCGGTCTGCTTGGCGAGTTGGGCAACCAACCGGGCTTCGGCGATATTGTGGGTCAATGGTTTTTCGCAGTAGACACCCTTGCCAGCTTGCATCGCCGCAATTGAAACGGTCGCGTGCAGATGATCCGGGTTGCGCACAACACCGCGTCAAAATCACTCGACGCATTTTCGATCATCTTTCTGAAGTCAACAAATTCCTGGCACCGATACGCCGGTTGCGTCTTCTGGTAATGCGCTTCGATTTCCTTTCGCGCCGGCCCTCGACCGGCAACACCTCGATAATAAAAGTCTTTCAGGTCCCAAACCTCGGCCGGGTCCGCGACCGCACTGATTTGAACGTCAGGCAGCTTCATTAGTTCGCGCGCGTTTTGCAGACCGCGGCCACCCGCCCCCACCAGGGCCACGTTGACGCGATCACTGGGCGCGATCTGTCCGGGACCGCCGAGCACATGACGTGGGACAATCGTCGCGGCCGTCGACACGGCCGCTGCTTTTAAAAACGCGCGTCGAGGGGCGGGATCGGTGCGACGCGGATTGTTTACGGGATTCGACATGGCGCTGTATCGTGCATTCAGAGAACGGGGACGATGAGAAAAGTCACTTCAGGAAGTGTTCAAAGAAGGTGTAGATCATCTCGTTGGAATCGGCATTGGGTGAATGATCAGGCCGATTGGTCATCATCACACGATCCTCGTGTCCGAGAATTCGGTTGACAGCGACGGAGTGATTCAGGGCTTGCCAGCGGCTGATCGGATCTTCCGATCCGCCGGAGACCAGGAAGGGCCGGGGAGCCATCAACGCGTGTAATTCGTGCAGGTCGTGTCCGTCGGCGACCAGTCGCGGATACAAACCGCGCGCCGGGTTGTCGTCGGAAATGACGCCGCGCTTTCTCCAGGGCTTGGGGTGATAGCCCAAATACCACGGTTCCCAGTAATTCACACTCGGTCGTGATTCGTCGAAGACAATTCCCGGGTCGGACCAGGCGGCACAAGCGAATTTTTCGAACAGGCAGGACGCAAACATCGCCCACTTGCCGCCGAAGGAATGGCCGACGATGCCGATCCGCTCAGAATCCACCTCCGGACGACTGGCCAACACGTGCCACGCGTTGGCCGCCGCGTAGCCGAGCATCGATAACGGCTGGACGTTCGCATCGTTGATCGATGGATGATAGAGCGAATACGTTTTGGCCGCAGTGGCATCACTGGTGCCGATCGACAAAGTCACGAAGCCGCGGCGTGCGAGTTGTAACGCAAAGTCACGATACTGATTGCCCTCACCGATCGCGGTTTCCGGTTCGTAGTACACCGTGACCGCTGCGGGGAATGGGCCCTTGCCGTCGGGCACCAGCAGGTAGCCGGTTGTCTTTTCATTCGGCGTCCACTGAAAACGCACTTGATGCTGGGTGAAGTTCTCACGCTGCCGAGAGTCCAGGATTTCCAGTTCAGGTTCGGTGATCAGCGGCGGCCACTTGCCGAGCAGGTCTTGCCAGGTTGACAGGATTTCCGTGCGGCGGCGCCGCCAGTCTGCGGCGGTCTGGACCTTGGAATCGTCGGCGAACACCAGCGGCGATCGCAAGTCACCGAAGTCATCCTGATAGGCTTTCGGAGGATTGGTGTAGCGCAGTAATTGGTCGCTGGGTCGGCGACGTTCGGATGAGACAACCTCGCGATGATTGGGCCGATCCCATTTCAGCTTGGCAACGAAGATGCTGTTGTCGCTGCCGTGCTTTTCGACGCCCAGCGGTTGCATCCACTCGGTCACCGTCACCCAGGTTTCGTTCGGTGAAACATCGACGACGCCGAAATTGCCCAGCCGTGCGCCACGCTCGGGTACTAAGACCTGTTCGCTGTCACGGACGACGCACAGTGTTTCCGGGTCGACACGTGCGATGAACAACGGTGCGCGGTGACGGAAGATGTGGTCGTTGTTTGCACCGCGTCGCGTGTAGACCAAAAACAATCCGTCGCTGTGCGTCACCCAGTGTTGCTGGGTGTTGTAGTTGCCCAGGTCGCTGCCGTCGTCAAAGGTCCAGGCACGCGGCGACCCGAAATTCAATCCGTCATCGCTGACACTGACGTAGCCCCGATCGTCGTTTCGCAGCGTCAAATAGAAACGCCCGCCGAATCGTGTCAGCGAGGGTTCGTACAGCCCCCGTTTGATCGGAACGGTCAACGCGTTGCCGACTTTGATGAAGTGCAGGGTCTGGCCGTCGAAGCGGCAGCGGCAAACCGCGGCGGAGTATTGCTTGGTGTTCGGTTCTTTGAAGTAGAACGGCACCAGCACATCGCCGCCGGGCAGGTCGACGCGCTGGACGCTGCCCGAACCGGCATCTTGAAACCGCGGTTCGCGGGGCAGATTGACCGTCTTCCATTTCGACCATTGTTTGGCCGGCGCGTCGTAGACGGCATAGGCGATGCCGCGCGGGCGGACATGCATCACACGGTTGTTGCGATACCACACCGATTGGCCGATGCCGAGCAAGCGTTGGCTGGCCGCATGCCACTGCGGTTGGAAATCACAAACGGTGGTTTCGTCGCCCGGCTGAAGCAGTTGTGGTGCGATCGATGCACCCGTCGGCAGAGCCTCTGACGCTCCGCCGACCTTCTCACGGGCGAACGCGTCGATCGGTGCTAAATCCGTCCATGTCGCGGCCAAGTCGTTCGAAGTGGCTTGATGCAGCCGGTAAAAAACATCCGAACCGGTCAGCAGCAACTTTTGCGTTGTCATCACGACCAATGGCTGATCCGATTCATTCCCTTTCACGCCTGCGGGAATCGCTCCGGCGCGGGCATGGACCCAGCACGTCTGCCCGTCAAACCCACGCTGGGCCGTCGATCGCTCGATCGTGAAGGCAAGGTCGTTGGCACTGGCAAGGGTGATCAGAAGCAGACTGAAGAGGGCGATCGCTGGCGGGGATGGTGCGAGGCGGAGGAGCATGGAGTGGCAAGACGATGGGGTGGCAGAATGATGGGTGGCAGAATGATGGGTGGCAGAATGATGGGGGCGGCAACCGCATCGCGGTTTCACGCCAGCGGCGTGCCACATCAAAGCTTGGGGTCGCGTTAGCGCACCCCAAGGTCCGTTCACGATCAGGCCGGCAACCCCAACGGGGTTGAACAGAACAACACGGTTCGCCCGGTTCACACCATGGTTTGCGTCGTCCGGTCACACTGTGTTGTTTGTTGAACCCCGCTGGGGTTCCTCTTCCTCTGTGCAACCACCCGGGGTGCGCTTCGCGACCCCGGGCTGTGTTGTGGCACCGCTCTGCGGTGATAGCTAAAAAGTTGGTCCGTAAGGCATCTCACGTCCCATTCTACGGAACGAGTGGAGTGCCAGGTTACGTTCAGAGTTGTCCGGCTAACAGTTCGTCGGCTTTCTGTTCGGCCGCTTTGAGCACTTCGGCGATCGTCACGGTTTTGCCGTCGCGTTTTCTGCTTTCGGCGGCGGCTTCCATGAACGCGTACAACTCGATCGTTTCCTGCGGATCGATCGGCAACTCACGCGTTCGGAAGAACTTGGCGATCTGGACCACCAGCGGTCGATAACCGCCGTAGTCACCGATCGGTGCGATACCTTTCTCGCCGAATGCCGTCCCGCCGTAACCCGTCTTGCCTTCACGCAGGCCGTGGTAGGTTCCGATGCGTCCGCCCGACCAGAGGCCGACGACGACTTCGCGGCCATCGGTCGCGGTTTGCCGGACCGACTGGCAACCCGTTCCCATGCACGTGTACAACGATTCGACGCCGTGGATGCCATACCAAAAGAGATCGGTGTGGGAGGGTTCGGTCGAGGCCGGGCTGTAGGCGTTGCAGCCCAACACGGCACCGACCTTGCCGGCACGGATGGCCTGGGCACCTTCGCTATAACGGAGTGACGAACTGGAAAACATCGGGACGTCATAGTGTTTCGCCGCGCGATAGATCGCGACGACTTCGGCCAGATTGGATGCCACCGGTTTGTCGATGAACACCGGCTTGCCGGCTTTGAAAACTTCGAGCGCCTGTTCCAGGTGCGGCTTTCCGTCGTTGGTTTCCAACAGCACACAGTCGACTCGGTCGAGAAGCTGGTCGATCGAATCGACGATCTCGATGCCCATCGAACGCATCTGCTCGGTGTACTTCGGGATCCGGCTGGAACTCGATTCGATCGTGCGGCTGCCGTAGGGATAGGCCGCGACGACACGGCAGTTTTGCATTTCCGGATTCGCCGGTTCCTCGTTGAAGGATTTGGTGAATGCCGGGACGTGCGAGGTGTCCAGCCCGATCACGCCGATGCGGAGTGTTGTTCGGGCAGACGGACTGTCATCAGCGGCTTCTTGACCGCTGGCGGCGGACACGAAGGCCAGGGTGACCGCGCAAACGGCGACTACGCTCTGGCGAAGGGAACAATAAATGGAGGTGTGTTTGGTATTCATTAGACCGTCGGCTCCCATCCCTTGGCGTACTCTCGTGACCACAGTTGATTCGCGGCGTCGTTGTTTTGTGGACGGCCGTCGGACGGGTCGGTGTGCAACACGCTGCCGGTCCGGTAGGCGATGTTGCCCAGGTGGCAGAGCAGGGTGCTGCGATGCGCTTTTTCGATGTCCGCGTTGGTGCGGTGTCCGTCGCGAACGGCGCTGATGAAATCGTCGAAGTGATCTTTGTCGCCGCCGGCGCCGCTGCCACTGGCGACTTCTTTGTTTCGCATGTCGTACTGGGTGTATCCCGATCCGCGGATCACGATCGATCCCTCGGTGCCGTGGAAACTGACACCGAATCCCGAATCGTGCGGTCCCAGCGGCGACCAGCTGAGGCCTTCCCAGGTGATGGTTTTTCCGTCGGCAAAGTCATAGGTGACCATCATCGTGTCGGGGGTTTCCTGGTCATCTTCGTGGCGATACTTTCCACCGCCGGCGGTGACACGATTGGGGAAGTCGACTTGCATGCCCCAGCGGGCGACGTCCAGACCGTGGACGCCGTTGTTACCCAGTTCGCCGTTGCCCCAGTGCCAATGCCAGTGCCAGTTGTAGTGGACGAGGTTGTCTTTAAAGGGGCGATCCGGCGCCGGGCCTTGCCACAACCGCCAATCCAACCACGAAGGGACCTCGGCCGGTTTTCCGAAGCCGATCGGGCCGCGGCGGTTGTTGTACCAGGTTCGGCAATACAGCGCTTTTCCGATCGCCCCGCCGTGGATCTTTTCGACCGCTTCGACGATCCCGGGCCAGCTGCGACGCTGGGTGCCCATCTGCACGACGCGATCGTTTTTGCGCGCCGCGGCGACCGCCATCTCGCCTTCGGCCGGCGTGTAGCTGCAAGGTTTTTCGACGTACACGTGTTTGCCGGCGCCGCAGGCCATGATGGTCGCCGGGGCGTGCCAATGGTTCGGCGCGGCGCAGATCAGGACGTCGACCGATTTGTCGTCCAGGATGCGGCGAAAGTCTTTGACAGATTGAGTCTTCGTGGACTGTTTCTCGTTGACAATCTTGGTCACCCGTTCGGCCGCCCGCTCATCGACGTCACAGATGTACGCGATGTCGACCTGTCCGCTGGCCATCATGCCTTTGACGATCGCGCCGCCGCGGCCATTGACGCCCATCACGCCGATGGAAAGTTTTTCCGACGGTGCCGCCGCGGCGGGCGCCTCTTGGGCACGCAGGGTGTTGGTCAGCCCGAGGGCGGTCATCGAGGCGACGCCGGTCTTTAAAAACAGGCGACGGTCTCGATCCAGTGTCTCAATGTCTTTCATTCAAATCGGTCCGGTGTAGGTGGGAGAGTGGAAAGTGGGATAGGCTTCCAGCCTGTCATCAAGGCATTCGACAGGCTGGATGCCCATCCCATGTGAATTGTTCAAGCGATCAATTCGGGGATAGGTTTGCCGTGGTCGACGATCGGTGTCGGGCGTCCATTAAAATCCTTGATCATGACTTTGGAGGCGTCGATTCCGAGGTGGTGGTAAATCGTGGACAAAAAGTCGCCCGGTCCACAGCGTCGGTCGATCGCGTCTTCGCCCCGCTTGTCGGTCGCGCCGATGAAGCGTCCGGTTTCGATTCCGCCGCCGGCCCAAAGGTTGGAAAAGGCTCGCGGCCAATGGTCGCGTCCGGGCTGTTTGGTACCCGAGGGGGCGCTCGCATTTCCGGCGCCGGTGCTGGGTTGGTAGTTGATCTTGGGCGTGCGGCCGAACTCTCCGGTCACCACGACCAGAACGCGTTTGTCCAATCCACGCTCATGGATGTCTTCGATCAGCGCGGAAACCGCCTGGTCGTAAGCCTGGGCGCGAAACCGCAGTGCGTCGAAGACGTGATGGTTGACCGCGTGGTCGTCCCAGTTGTTGACGCGTCCGCACAACGGGCCTCGCAAGCTGGTCGTCAACACATCGACGCCGGCTTCGACCAGGCGACGGGCGAGCAACAATTGTTGTCCCCACGTGTTTCTGCCGTACCGGTCTCGGGTCTTGTCGTCTTCACGCGTCAGATCGAACGCTTCTTTCGTTTTCGGGTTGGTCAACAACGTCAGTGCTTGGGCTTCGAATTGATCGAGTGCCCCGAGTTCACCGTAGGTATCAAAGGCTCGGTGTAGCGTGTCCAGATTCTGCCGCAGCGTCGTGCGACGTTTCAAACGTTCGACTTCGCTTTTGTCGCTCAAGCCGATGTTGGGGACGACGAAGTTCGGCGCATTGGGATCGCCGGTCACCGAAAACGGCGAGTAAGCATCGCCCAGGTATGCCGGGCCGTTGTAGGTCGTCGGCGGGTTGATGCCGACGTAGGCCGGCAACGGGTTCGTCCGCGGGCCTTCCAGCGACCGGAGGTAGTTGGCGACCGACATCCAATCGGGTAGCCGCGGTTTGGGTTTGTCACGGGTGTCGCTGTCACCGGAGAGCAATTGCATCGAACCGGCCGGGTGTCCGCCGGCGCCTTGATACATGCTCCGCAACACCGTGAACTTGTCGGCGATCGCTGCTTGTCGCGGCAGCAGTTCGGTGAACTGCATGCCGGGGACTTTGGTGGGGATCGTGCCGAACGGTCCGCGGTATTCGCTGGTGGCCAACGGTTTCGGATCGTAGGTGTCGATGTGGGAACAGCCGCCGGGCTTCCACACCATGATCACGGCGGATCGCTGTTTCGAATCCTGGTCGACCGATTCGGCCGCGCTGGCGGCCCGCAGTCGCAGGATGCCGGGAAGACTGACGCTGGCCATTCCGGCCAGCCCCAGTCGCATGAAGCTACGGCGGCCTTGCGGCAAGCCGATCTCTTGGGATCCGCAATCGTCACAGTCGTGATGGATCATTTTGTCGCCTCGGCGGGGACCACGTGAATCGATATCGGTTTGGAAACGTAAATGTCAACAATGTCTTTGGGTTTGGCGTCGCCGTAAGCGTATTTGGCGACGGCACCGCCATAGAACGCGATCGTGTACTCGCCCGGCGAGGGCTTCAATCGTGCCAGATCGAGAACCGCTTCGGATTGATCGTCGGTCAGCGACATCTCCAGCGCCGCGTTGCGTTCAAATCCGGCGCCGAAGGTTCGCAGCGACATGGTTTTTCCCGAGAACTCTCCGCGGCGAATCAATCGCAACGGAATCGCCAGTTTTTCTCCGGCCGTGACCTGCCAAACCTTGGCTTCGGCCGGTTCGATCGAAAGGCCTGCCTGTTCGATCCCGCCGACCGAAACGGGGATCTGGTCGACCAATCTCGGGTCGGGGATTTCGCTTTTCGCATTCGTCACGGGCCATTTCATCGATGCCCAACTGCAGTGCCGGACGACGTCTTGTCCGTCGATGCTGGCCCGACCGAACAGACTGGCCATTTGCAATCCGCGCGGCGCGTTGTCGGCAGCGGAGACCAACATGATGCCGCGCGTTTCTCCGGCGGCGATCTTCAGTCCCGTCGCGGTGACGCCTTCGGGAAGATTCTCCATCAACAGGTCGATCTCGCCGTCAAAGCCGTCGCGTCGGACGACGACGATTTCCAGCGGCATGACGGCACCGCCACGCAGGGCGATCGGTTTGCTGAGCGCGTTGCGGTCGCCGTTGCGAAGTCCCATGTGCAGAGCCCAGCCGACCAATGCAAAATCCGGCGTCGCCTTGCGGACGATCATCCGATAGCGATTGGTGGGATCGTTGCGTGTGCCCCCGAACAGATCCGTCACGCGGATTCGGTAGGTGCCGTCTTGCGGGACCTCGAATTTGCCCATCGCATCGGAGGAACCGGCGTTGTAGGGTGGTCCGTCATAGGAGTAGCCGTTGGAGGAACGTTTGACCGGACTCGGCACGTCGGCCAGTTCCGCGACATCAACGACGTCGCCCCCCTCGACCACACGTTGCACGACGACCGAGGGGTCGGTCGGGTGGCCGAGACGTTCCGACGCGATCTCGATCCACCACGTTTCGCCTTTCTTGGCCGCGAACTGATAGGTGTCCACGTCCGCGGCGGGATAAAAGCTGCCACTGATATCACAGGGCAGCGAAATTCCAATCGCGTCGTCGTCACCGCTGGTCAGTTGCGATTCTTCCGCCGCGGGAATCTCATCCAGACCGGGCGGCGGCCACGAGAACGACGTGACGCTTTGGGTGGCGGGCAAGCGTGACGCGATGGCGTCCTCGGCTGCTTCGGTCAACGCCAGGCGAAAGAAATAATACGGTCCACCCTTGAACGTCAGATCGTGGACCTTGACCACATAGCGGCCCTCGGCCGGCGCGGTGAAGTCGATGATCCCGCCGCGCCGCTCGACGATCAAATCACTGCCCGAGGCATCGGCGACGACCAACACCGGATTCATCTTCGAATCGATGCCCTTGGCGACGCAATCGACGATGATCCGCTGGCCTTGTTTGGCATCAAAGGCATAGAAATTCACCGAGCGGTCCACCAACGTGGCGTTGACGATCGAGCCGACTGCGATCTCCAACGCCGTGTCGAGCGACGTGCTGGGTTGGGTTTGAGTGGCCTCGGGGACGTTGCTGACCGAAAACGCCCGCGCCGAGGAGATGCCCAGCCCCGCCATGATCCGCGCGTCATACACGCCCGGCGCGCAGTCTGGGGCGATGCGAACGAGAAACTGATTGGCCACAACCGTGCCGTCGTCTTTCAACTTGGGCGTCGCGCTGATCGATGGGTTCGAAAAGATCAACTGTTCGGTGCCTTCGAGCGACTGCCCGGTGATGGTGACTTCCAGTTCCGTTCCCGCCTGGCCTCCCATCGGCATCGTCGTCAGCAGTCTTGGAGCCGGCAGACAGACCGATTGGGCGTGCAGGATGGCGGGCGACGCTAGCGATGCGAAAAAGCACAAGCAAGCGACCAGCCGGAAGGGCAGGGGAGGGGTCATGTGAAAATTCCAATCGATGGTCGTAGAAAGTGGGAGAGGCTTCCAGCCTGTCACCGTTGGTGTCTAGCCTTTAGGCGACTCCGTGTCGCTGCTCCGCAGCGACAATGGGCGGCTAAAGCCTGCACACCAACACTCTTGACGGACTACTAATGGTTAAACAAAAATTCTTTGGTGTTCAGCAGCGCCCAGGTCAGGTCCTGCAGGTTTTCGCGTTCGGCTTTTGTCGCATCGAGCGGTTTGCCGTTCGCGTCGGTTCGCGGTTCATTGAGGTACTGAAGTGCGGTCGCCAATTCGGAATCACTTGGGGAGCGCGAAAAGGCGGCGAAATACAATTCGGTCACTTTTTCATCGGCGGACGTTTTCTCGCCGACTAGTCGATTGATGCGTCCACCGCCGGCGGCGAGTTTTGATTTGATGTCGCCGGCATTCATCAGGTGCAGGCTTTGGGCAAGGCTGCCCGATTGCACCCGTTCGCATTCGCACACGCTGGTCGCTTCGGGGCGGCCAAACACACGCAGGAACGGCGACGCTTTGTTGTAGCTGTTGTCCGGCAGCGCCACCGCGCGCGTGCCGATCGGCAGATTGGCGAACGAGGTTTGGGTGCCGGCGACTTGATCGATCGCATCGAGCATGACTTCGGCTTGCAATCGCTTGGGATAGTATCGTGAGTAGTTCTGCGAATCGACGAGGTTGTGGTCGTTGGGAATCGCACTCAACTGATACGCTTTGGACGTCGTGATCACGCGAATCAACGACCGCAGATCAAAGCCGCTTTCGACGAAGTGTTGTTCCAGCGCGGTGAGTAACTCGGGATTGGTCGGCGGGTTGGTGTCGCGGATGTCGTCTTCCGGTTCGATCAAACCTCGCCGAAAGAAGTGTTTCCAGTAGCGATTGACCAGTGACTTGGCAAAGAACGGATTGCTGGGACTGGCCATCCAATCGGCCAGACGCAACCGCGGGTCTTCGTCCGCCGGAATTTCACCGACCGAATCACCGAGCGCCGCCGGGGGCACATTTTCGCCGGTCTTCATGTTGACCGCTTGAGCGGTACCGCGTTGGTGAAAGATCAGATCTTCGCCGGCGGTATCGGTCGGCTTTCGGCCGATGCGACTAAAAAACGCGGCAAGCGAATAATAATCCGTTTGGCTCCAGCGCTCGAAGGGATGATGGTGACACTGGGCACACTGCAGACGGACGCCGAGGAACAATTGGGCGACGTCTTCGATCTGTTGTTTCGGTTCCTTGACACGCTTGTACCAAGCGACCGGAGGATTGGCGATCACGGTGCCGGTGGCGGCCAGTAATTCGCGGACCAATTGATCGTACGGTGTTCCGGCCAGCAGGTTGTCGCGGATCCAGGCGTGGAACGCAAAATTGGACGTGATGTCACTGGCGTCGTCACGACGGTTCTTCAACAGCGCCGTCCACTTGTTGGCAAAGTAATCGGCGTAGTCGGGGCTACGCAACAATCGCTCGACCGCCTTGGCACGCTTGTCGGCTGAATCGTCCGCCGCGAACGCTTGTGCTTCACGTTCGGTCGGCACGCGCCCGCCGATGTCCAACGAGACGCGGCGCAGGAAAGTGGCATCGTCACACAGATCCGACGGCGGGATCCCGAGTTGTTCTAAATTGGCGAAGACGAGTTCGTCGATAAAGTTGTTCGGTGTCGGAAGCGTGTCGACCGGTTGGCCCAGCGGAATCGACGCGTTGTAAACCGCGACACGATCTTGGTGACGCACCATCACGGAGACTTTTCCTGGCAAATCCATTGCGGTCACGTGACCCGATTCGCTGACCGTCGCCATGGCCGAGTCGTTGGATTCAAACAGCGAAGTCGCCGTGACGTCGCGAGTCGAACCGTCGGAGAACGTGGCGATCGATCGCAGCGTCAGACTTTCGCCCGGCTGAAGCGTTCCCGCCGGCGGCTCGACGCGAATCGAAACCAATTCGGGATCGTCGTCCGATCGATAGGGTGATCCGGCTTGGATCCAACGGAGCAATGTGTTGTAGTTCGGCGAACCTTTTTCGATTCGGACACCGCCACCGTGTGGCACTTCGCCGGCTGCTTTGGCAAGCAACAGGCTGCGCGCCGGATCGAGCGGAAACAGTCGTCGGCCGCGACCTTCATGGACCAAGTGCTGGTAGTCCTCCAAGGGCTCAAACCCGAGCAGCGACAATTCAAATCCATTTTGTCCACCGCCTGCTTTCGCATGGCAGACGCCGGCATTGCAGCCGGACTTGGTCAACACCGGCACCACATCGTTGACGAAACTGATGTCGTCGCGTGGCGTATCCGCGTCACAGGGGGTGGCGGGATGGATGACGCTCAAGCCAAGTATCAAGCAAGACGCCAGCAGCCATCGGTGGATTCGTTCGTGAGTGGTCACGTTTTTCATGGGCCGAGCAGCGGCAGGGTGGGACAACGGCGCGTTGTCGAAGTGGGAGGGAACATCAGTTTACCGTATCCGGATCGCCACGTCCAATTCTGATCCCCAGCGGGGGCATGACCCGGCGAGGTCATCGTCAGCCTTGTTTAACCCCGCTGGGGTTGGCGGCCTAAAGGTGGCCGGAACTTGGGGTGCGCTAGCGCGACCCCAAGCTTTGATGTGGCACGCCGCTGGCGTGAAACCGCTGTGGCGGTGGAACAGAAGTGCATCAGTAATACAATTGATGTCCCTCCGGGATAACGGATTCTTCCTCCGGGATACCGAGTCGCTCGCGCGATCGCGGCTGATGTCACTCGCCGGCGGTGAGTTCTTGCAACTGCTTTCCGGACTTGTCGACTCTTGTTGCGACGCCGTCGGCGCCGCCGACGATGAACTGCGTCCCGTCGCGGTTGACGCCGAGTGCGTAGAGGTATCCGCCAGGGAGTTTGGCGTTGGTTTCTCGGCCGCCGTTATCGGTGCGATAGACTCGGAAGTAGCCGTCGCCACACGTGATGCCGATGCGGTCGTCGCGGCCCACGTAGACCAATCGCGTGATTTCCGATTTCAGTCCGCTGATCGTCCGCGTCGATTTCCCGGAATCGATGTTCCAGATCTTGACGGTCTCATCGGCTGAACCGCTGGCAAGTTCACGTTGGTTGACGTTCCAGGCGAGGGCGCTGACGTGATGGGTATGGCCTTCGAGTGACTTGATCAAGGTTCCCGTTTCGACGTCCCACAATTTAATCATCCGGTCGGCGCCTCCGGTGGCCAAGGTCTTGCCATCGGGTGAGAACCGAACGCACAGCACCGTGTCGCTGTGTGGCGATTCGATGCGGCGGACCAGGGAGCCGTCCGACAGATTCCAAATCATCAGCTCGCCCGTCCGCGATGGTTCTCCGCCTCCGGTGGCCAGCCATTGCTGCGACGGATCGACGTCGACGCTCAACACTCGATCGGCAAACGGACTGTCCGCGGTCGCCGAACCGATCGTTCGCTCGTGCTTCCAAAGGTGCTCGGACGCTTGCAGCGCGTGGAGCTGACCGTCGGCAGCCTGGACCAACACACCGCTGTCACCGGCGGCAACCAACTGGCCGCCGGCGGGAAGTTCGGGCAATTGTCCCAACCAGTCGCCTGCGCCGGTCCACAGGCTCCAGGTTCCCGATGTCTGCGATCGCGTCAAAATCCGTGTGCCGGACGCGGTCAGGGCAACGGGTTGGTCGGTTGCCGTCGATTGATCCACGCGTGTTTTGGACTCCACAGCCTTCGCCTGTTTCGCTTCTTGTTCGGCCTTGATCTTTTCGAGTGCCTGCTGGCGACGTTGAAGTTCTTCGCCGAGTCCTTTCAGTCGCCGTTCGCCGCGCGCTTTCGTTTCTTCGGCCAATTGCAACGCGGTTTGTTGGTCCGCCAGTTCGCTGTTCTTCGTCGCGAGTTCTTTGGCGGCTTTCTCAGATGCTTCGCTGAGCGTCTTGGTCGTGTCAGCCAGTTTCGTGGCGTCGGGCACGGCGGCGAGCTTCTGTTCGGCGTCGGCTTTTTCTTTTTTCAGTGCTTCTAGTTGCTCGGTCAATTTTGCAATCGAAGTATCTAATTGACTGACCGTTGCGGTGAGTTCGGTTCTCATTTTCGTCGCCGATTCTTCTTCGCTACGGGCCTGAGCCAATTTCGCCTGCGCGGCTTCGGCGGCTTTCTTCGCGTCGGCAACACTTTTTTGTTTCTCAGTGACCGCCGTCGACTTAGCGGTGATGTCGGCCGCGATTTTTTCCAAGCTCTTCTTTTCCGCGTCCAGGTTGGATTCGGCCTGTTTGACCGACGCGTCGTGGGCCGCAATCAATCGTTCGCCCACCTGCGTTTCCCACTGGTCTGACGCGTGTTGTGCGGCGGCAAGGGGATCCGATTTGGCGACTTCGACGAACGTCTTGTCCGCCAGATGGAACGTCCCCAGTGCGCCGGATTGCGTCGTCACCCAGAGCAGATTGTTTGATCCGGACAGTGCAACCGAAGCGGGTGCGGCAGGAAGCTTTCCGAGATCGACGAATTGGTTGTTCGCCGCGTCGAACTGTGCGATTTTACCCGAGCCATCCATCGCGATCAGCGGCGCGTCGTCACGTGTCGCCGAGCATAGGAAGGCGATCGGTTGATCCGAAACCGCTAACTCGCTGCTCGTCCACGCATCGTTTTCACGGTGCCATCGATTCACCTTGCCCGTCGCGTCGCCGGTGACCAGGCGGTCGCAATCCAGCCAGAACATGGACGTGGTTGGATGGGCGGCTTCCATCGTCTCCGGTTCTCTGCCATCGATGCGTACGACTCGGATTGTTTTGTCCCATGCGATCGACACGCAATCGCCTTGTGGACCGACGGCGAGGTGTACGAGCGGAGGTTGATCCGATTGGAATTCGGCCGGGACGTCAAACCCTCTCATCCATCGCCAGCGATTCATCCCGAGCTTGGCCACACTCAGTTCGCCCCTAGGCGACAACGCCGCGACGTGACGGCCGCTGGGGTTCATCGCGATGGCCAGGGTTTCATCACGATTGATCTTTGGAATCGATGTCGGTTCAAACGGAGCCATCTGCCAGAGTTTGACGTTTCGAAAGCCGCTGGAGAGGACACGCCCGCCATCGGAATCGAATCGTAAGTCTTGAACAAAGTCGTCGTGGGCGGGTCGGGTTTGGTCTCCCACGTGTCGCTCAAGTGAGTCGATCGGCTCGGAAGACTTTGATCCGAACAAGCGGATTTGGTTCCCGAATCCGACGACCGATAACCGGCCGTCGGGCGTCATGTCGGATCCGTAAACCGTTTGCAGGCTGCTCGGCAGTGCTTGCCATTGCCGCGGTGTCGGTGTGCTGCTGGACTGATCGACTCTCGCGCCTGAATCGATCCAGCGCCGCAGCAGCGCCAGTTCGATCGGGTTCAGTGCCGCGGCCGAGACATCGTTGTCTTCGGGCGGCATCACCGGATCTTCGGCGTGGGAGGCGAGCAAGAACAAGCGGCTCTGTTGCGCATTGCCGGGGATCAGGACATCCTCGACATCGGATGCCTTCATTTTTTCGACCGTTTCCAAGTTGACGCCGCCTTCTTCGCTGCTGGCATTGTGACAGGCGACGCAATTCTTGGTCAGCACGGGAGCGACGTCGCGGCTGTAGACGACCTTGCGGTCTTCGGGCAGCTCCGCGATCTCGCGGGTGTTGGCCGACACGTTCGTCGACAGGCTCGATGCGATGGCCAACACAAGCATCGCCGCGACACCGCGCCGCGGACTCAGTGGTGAACGGGATGGACGATGGGTCATGGCGTTGCCGGTGGGGTCGAATCGTTGTCGGTCGAGGTGTTGTCGTTCGGTGCCGGTGGGATCGTCAACCAAAACTCTGTCAGCGGGAGCAGGGGACGCAGCTGGTAGGTTGCCTGGGATTTTCCCTCGGTCGGATTGCCGTCGGCGTCCAAAAACGTGCCGGTGATTTGGAATGTCGCGTGACCGGCGGCAGCGTCACCGGCGGTCAACTTTAATTTGACGGATTTCGATGTGTCGCCCTTGGGTTCGGAAATGACGCTTTCGACCGTCACGCCCGGCGGACATCCGACTGCCGTGATTTGCACTTTTTCGCCGAAGCCCGCGGTGCGTGTGATCGTGACAGGGATCTCCAGGGGTTCATCGCGTGGCAACACAAAATGGTCGTCCGCGAGGGTCAGCTGGCATTCCGGACGCCGCTCGCGGATCGTCAGCTGGTAGAAATGCCGCGGGCCGTATCCGTCGATCATGTCGGACACTGTCACGTCAACCTGGCCGTCTTCCTTCGCCGTGAAGTCGACACCGGCGTCGTAGTTGCCCCGTGAGAGGTCATCGTTGCTGGCCAGCACACCGCCCGACTTTTGATCGCTGATCGTCAGTTTTGAATCGAGCAAAAAACCATCGGCTTTCGATCGCACTTCGGCACGATATGTTTTGCCTTTGACCGCGGCAAACGAATACGTGTGCGTTTCTTTGGGATCGGTAATGCGTCCAGTGAGAACCGCGGGGAGTGATCCGTCAAAGTCGTCGCCGTGATGCAAATGCACCGCGTCATCGTCCTGGCGTGCAACCCAGAACCAACCGAGTCCGTCCGGCACCGATGCCGTCGACGGGGCCACACGGGTTACGGGAGACAGAACGACGGAGCATGATTCGGGAAGGTTGTGGCCGAAGGGCAGGGCGTCGTCGTCGCGGATCGCCAGATGGTCCAAGAACGGACCCGTTGTGATGTCGCAGACATAAACAAAGCTGCTCGATCCGCCGAAGCCGACGGTGCTGTTGGGCGTTTCGGGAAACGCGAAGATGCGGACCAGCACATCTTGGTCGGCCTCGCATCGATAGACCAGTTGCGGGTCCAGCCCGCGGGCGTCGTCCACCTGTGCCAGCACGTTGCCGCGAAGATCCGTCAGCTGCAAGACGGCATCCATCGGTGATTGAAGCAATTGGTTCGCGGTGACCGAAGCGACGAGTTGCTCACCGGCTTTGAGCGAGACGCGATAGGCATCGCTATCACCACTCTTGGCCAATCGTCCGGCAACCACCGCCGGCAGGGTCACCCGATGGGCGGCGTCGCGTTTGTCATTGGGTTCGACTTCACTGGTCACGGCGATCGGCGCGACGATCAGCGGATGGAGCTGGGTGGCCGATTGCTCGTCGTGAAGCCGGATCCAGGCTACGCCCGGCGGCGCGGTCGCCGGAATTTTGACGGTGAACTTACCCGAGTCCTTCGCGGGCGTGATTTCAACGTCGTCTCGATCGCAAGCGACCGCCGGCGGCCACTTGGGAAACTTTCCTTCCGCCGTGATCTCCGTTTCGCTGCCCGTGGCAACCGCCGCAGGAAAGACTCGATCGAGCTTGAGTTGTGCCTGAGCGGTCCGAGGGGGAAGCACGCAAACGGAAAACACGCAAGCAAGGATCACCGATCCCAGCGGGACGCGTAAGCGACCGGCGCGAGTGATCCACTCCAGCGGGACGCGTAAGCGACCGGCGCGTGCACGCTTCACGATCGGCACCCGACACTGGCTGACGCCACGTGCTGGAACAATCCATTGCCGCTCGATCTCATGCGAGGCCACTGCGACAACCGAACTTCCCGGACGGTGTTGAAACAACGGCATCATCACTAACCCATCAACTCGCCGATCGGGGTGGCGTCGCTGACCAAGTGGGTCGGGCGTCCTTCCGGCGTGTACATCATTTGGCCGGGATCGATTCCGAGTTTTTGGTAGATCGTCGAGACGAAGTTTTCGGGCGACAGCACACGTTCGATCGCGGCATAGCCTTGTCGGTCGGTGGCCCCGACGACTTGGCCTCCGGGGGTCTGTCCGCCGGCGAACATCACGCTCATCGCGTTGGACCAGTGGTCGCGTCCGCCGTCCTTGTTGATTTTCGGGGTCCTCCCGAATTCGCCCAGCACGACCACCAGAGTCCGCTCGAGCATGCCCTGTTGTTTCAGGTCCGAAATCAAGGCAGCGATGGTCGCTTCGAACGGAGGCAGTTTGTCGTCAAGTGATTTGAAGATATTGGTGTGGTGGTCCCAACCGCCATGATACAGCGTCACGAAGGGCACGCCCGCACCGACCAGTCGCCTGGCCAGCAAGGCTTGCTGGCCGAAGGTGTTGCGGCCATAGGCATCGCGGACTTCGCCCGATTCCTGATGGATGTCGAAGGCCGCTTGGGCTTCTTTGCTGCTGATGATCTGCATCCCCTGGCCATAAAATTCATCGACGGCCAGGGTCGGATCGGCGACCGATGCGTCGTTAAATCGAAGCATCGTGTCGATGTGTTTGCGAATCTGTTGTCGCGATGCAAATCGGTCGCCGGTCAATCCGTCGGGGATGGTGACGTCACGGACGCGAAAGCTGGAACTGTTGGGGCTGTCGGGCACGACGAACGGCGCGTACTTGCTGCCCAAAAAATTGGGGCCGCCGGAGCGTGACATGCGGGGCAACGAGAAATAGGCGGGGATGCCGTGGGGCGCGCCGATTTCCTTGGCCACCACGCTGCCCAGGCTGGGATGGAAACTGACGAAGGCACCACAACCGACCGGGATCCGCGGCGGTGCGCCGGTCATCATGTAATGGTTGCCGGCGCCGTGGTTGCCCTGGTCGTGGCGAATCGAGCGAACGATCGCCAAGTCGTTGCTGATCGCCGCCAGTTTCTTCATCGGCTGCGCGAATTGCATGCCGGGTGTTTGGGTGGCGATCGGCTGATACGCCCCGCGAATCTCGACCGGTGCGTCGGGCTTGGGGTCAAACGTCTCGTAGTGACTCGGACCACCGTCTTGCCACACCAAGATGCAAGCGTCCGCTTGGGCGGTGCGGTGTTTCGGATCCGCTGCCGACGAGGCTCGAGCGCGGGCGCTCAGGGCGCCCGAAAGGCCTCCGGCGATCAGCCCGCCCAGCCCCAGTTTCAATCCATCGCGGCGGGTCAGGCCTTCGCAATTCGTCCAGCTTTTAGCCATGGTGGTTGATCTCAATTTTGAATAATGAATTCGGGAGCGTTCATCATCGCCCACATCAAGTCTTCGATCGCGCCGCGTCGTTGTTCGCCCGCGGCGGTGATCAGTGATTCGCAGTATCGTTGCTCTTCGGCGGTCGGCCGACGAGAAAAAATCGCCAGGTAAAGTTCCGTCGCGATCTCCGCGGCCGACAACTCGCTGCCGGCCAGTCGTGCGGCGCGACCGGAGTCGCTGCGAATGCGTCCATCGATCTCACGCGAGTTCATCAGGTGCAAGGTTTGCGTGACCGACGAGTCCGCGATCCGTTCGCAGGGAGGGTCCTGATTCGGATCCGGGCGGCCGAACGTGTCCAGGAAAACCGATTCGATCCGGTGCGTCCAAACTTGATTGGAACGCGACTGGGGAGCCAAGGCGGAAAACGATTCGGTCGTCTCGGTGGCATTGGCGACCGCTTCGGCCAGGACTTCGGCACGCAAACGATGCCGGTAGTGACGCGAGTAGTTCAGCCGATCGCTGGCGTTGGATTCGTTGGGCGTTGAACGGGTCGCGTACACGTTGGAAAGCACGATTGTCTTGATCAGCTGCTTTTGATCGTAGCCGGACTGTTGAAAGTGTTCGGCCAATGCATCGAGCAACGCGGGATTGCTGGGCGGATTGGTGCTGCGGAGATCATCGACCGGATCGACGATGCCGCGTCCCATCAGTTGAGCCCAAACGCGATTGACTTGGACGGCGGCAAAATACGGGTTGTCGGCGGATACCATCCAGTCGACCAGGGCTTCGCGCGGGTCGTCGTCTTTGGCCAGGTCGATCGTCCCGAACAGCGGAGCCGGCGGGAGGACTTCTTCGGTCACCGGATGCCGGACGTCTCCCTTGGTGGAAACGTACACAATCTCTTCACCACCGGAGATGGGCGGCGAAAGCCCCGTGCCCTTGCGGGCGACTTTTCCGAAGAACGCGGCAAAGGAATAGAAGTCGTGCTGGCTCCACTTTTCAAACGGATGATGATGACATTTCGCACAGTCCAGCCGCACACCGAGGAAAAGTTGGCTGACCAGCGTGGCGACTTCATCAGGGCTGCGTCGATCGCGAAACAACGTTGCGGCACCGTTGTGCCAGGTGCTGCCCTTGGCGGTGATCAATCGACGAGCGAATTCGTCATGTGAAACGTTCTCACGGAATTGTTGCCGGATCCAGTTGTCGTAATTGAGGACCGCCTTGATGCCGACCCGATAGGGATTCGGGCGTAACAGATCCGCCCACTGGTTCGCCCAGTGGTCGACGTATTCGGGTTGTTCCAGTAAGTGGTCGACCAGTTGCTCGCGTTTGTTGCTGTCTTGGCTGTCGAGAAACTGTTGAGCTTCCTGTGCCGATGGCAAGCGGCCGATCACGTCGGTGTAAACGCGGCGTAAGAAGATGGCGTCGCTTGCCGGCTCGGAGACTCGGATTTGCAGTTGACTCAATTTGTCATAAACCAAGTCGTCGATAAAGTTCGCGCGCGGCAGGTCGTCGTAAAAGCCATCGGGTAACGCTTCGGTGCGCGGGATGCTGACGTTGGCCACGCGAATGTGATTCATGTAACGCGCCATCACCGCGGTCTCGCCCGGGACCGGACCGGCCTTCAATCGGCCATCCGAATCGACTTGCACGATGGCGGCATCGTTGGACAAGTAACTGGTCATCTTGGTGACGTCACGCGTCGTCCCGTCGCTGTACGACGCGACGGTCGACAGCTCGGCGGTGCCCGAGGGGGTCAGCGCAAATTCGGTCTGTTTCAACTCCACCGATTCCAGCACGGGTTCGTCCGCCAGACGACGTGGAGCGCCTTGGCGGATCCAGGCGAGGAGCGTGTGATAGGCGTCCGAGCCGACTTCGATTTTTCGACCGCCGCCGTGTGGCAACTCCGCCGTCGCTTTCTGGATCAACAGACTCGACTCCGGTGAGGCGATGCTCAGCCGCCGCCCCCGCGCTTGACGGGCGATCGCATCGTGGTCGAAGTCCGAATCAAAGCCGAGCAGTGAGAGCTGGAAACCATTTTGCCCGCGTTGCTTGCCGTGACAGGCTCCGGCGTTGCAACCCTGTGCGGCTAAGATCGGTTGCACGTCGAGTTCAAAACTGACGGGATCGCCCGTCGCAGAGGTCTGGCGTGGCAGATCTTCGCCATGGGCCACGACGCTGCAGAACGCGACCAACATCAGCGCCGACATCACGACGTGACGGTTCGACAACCTCGTCTCAAGGCGATCGGGCATGGCAGGAAGGCGGGCAGGGAGGGGGAGGGCAGGGTAGGGAGGGGAACACAGTATAGCCGTTGGCCAACCGTCGTTGGCAACAAGAATCTAAAACCGCCGAAAATGCGGGTGGTCAAAAAATGGGGTGGTCAAAAAATGGGGGCAAGACGTTGGGGGCAAGAGGCCGTGCAAATTTCGAAGTCACCCTCCAAAGGGAGGGCGACTTCACCTCAATGACGAACCGACCGCTTAACTTGATGCGTATGGGTTCGAAGGCAGCGAGGGGAGGTCGACCGGTGAAGCGCGGTGGTCACGTCGCCGGTCCGAGTCGCGTCACTTGTTTTTTCGCCGCTGGGTGATCAAGGCGTGCATGACGTCGCTGCGACGGACCACTCCCAGCAATTCGTTGGGGCTGGCGCGTTGGATGACGGGGATGCAATCGTCCGTCTCGCCTTGAAACAACTCGAACGCTCGCGCCGCCGGGTCGTCTTCGTGCAGGCAAGCGTCGATGTCACTGACGAGGTCTTCGGCGCGCACCAGTTTCGCGGCGCTGTGATCGAACAGAACGTCGCTGAGCAGCGGATAGCGAATCACGCCGACGACGCGCATTCGGTCGTCGACGACCGGGTAGGTGTTGTCGTGGCTGTGTTCGATATGCGCGACGACTTGATCGAAGTCGGCTGATTGATGGATGCCTTTGGTCTTCCGCAGCAGATCGCTGACCTTGACTTTGCCGATCACCGCCGCCGCGGGAGCGGTGCCGTTGACCGCCGCACGGAACCGGTCGACGACTTCGCGCAGCTGTTCCAGCGGCGTGCGGCTGGTGTGGTGGATCGCTTGGGCCAGCGGGACTTCGCCGGTTTGGATCAACGAGTGTCGAATGAATAGCGGGCCGATGATTTCGAACAAGACGACCGATCCCAAGATGATGTCTTGGATCGGTTTGCCCAATTCCGGATTACGGTTGACGGCAATGGTGGACAGTGCGATCGCGGCTCCGGCTTGGGCGAACAGGCACGAGCCGCCCCAGTTGCGCACTTCCGGCGGTTGCCGGGTGGCTTTGGCCGCGACATACACGCCCAGCCATTTGCCGGCGATCCGAAAGGCGATGTAAACGATGCCCAGTTTGCCCGCGGCGATGAACGCTCCGGCATCGAGTTCGGTGCCGTGGGCGACGAAGAACAGCACCGCCAGCAAGCCCGACAAGTGATCGAGTTCGTCGACGATCTTCTGTTTGTAATCCGACGTGTTGGCAACCGTCACGCCCATCATCAGAAAGGACAGCATGTACGGAATCTCGAACGATTCGTCGACACCCAGCAGGAACGTGACGGCGGCGACCAACAGCACCAGCCAGCGTTTCATGTTCAGAAATCCGCAGCCATAGCTGACCACCAACCCGCCCACGATTCCCAGACCCATCGATCCGGCGACGTTTAGCAACACGCCAAACATCTGACGGCTGAAGGAGACTTGCAGGTTGCCCTGGAACCATTCGATGCCCAGGAACGCGAACTCGAACAGAATGATGCAGGCGAAATTATTCATCGCGACCAAAAAGCCCGTGCTTTCGGTCACCGGGCCTTCGGAGCGGAATTCTTTCAGCACCAGGATCGTGGTCGCCGGCGCGGTCGCAACGGCCAAGCATCCCAGCAGCAACGCCATGCTGCCGGTGCACCCGAACAGGGCCAGGCCGATCGTGACCAGCACCGCGGTCGCCGTGATTTCGGCGATCGAGAGCGCCATGCAGTGCGCCGCGACACGCCGGACCTTGGAAAACGTGAACTCGCAGCCGAGATTGAACAGCACCAGCGCCATCGCCAGTTTGAGCAGCGGTTCGAACAGCTCGACGTGCTCGGTCGGGACCCAGTCCAGGGCGCTCGGGCCGACCAGCAGCCCCACCAACAGAAACGCGGTGACTTTGGGCAAATGAACAAAATCGGCTAAAACACCGGCGGCCAAACAAACGGCCAGAAGCAATCCAATCGTGCTGGTGATGTGCAGATGGAATTCACCCATGAGGATTGCCATGAAAGGTCGCCCGTGGACACAGTTGGAAAATCCACAAAGAGTGTCAAGTGTGGTGAGACGTGGTCTTGTCGGTCACCCTTTGTTTGCCGAGGCCCAAGTTTAGCCGAACCGGCCCGTTCTTGTCTTGGGCGATTGGGGGAACCGCCCGGCAATCGCTGCGGATGGTTTGTCAGCGAGCGGATTCGTCCCAGCCGTCAATCAACCGGCGGCTCGATCACGCGGGCGACGGCGAAGATCGTGTTGTCTTGCGGAATCGACTTGGCGTTCCACTGGAACCAGCGATAGTTGCCGCCGGAGTCACGGTAGCGATTGCGGAACGCCACGATCGAATCGCCCTGGGCCAGCGTGCTGATCGCTTGGATCGTTTGCCGGATGTCGTCGGGGTGGATGAATTCGATGAAGGGTTTGGAGATCAATTCGCCGTCACTGTATCCCAACACGCGTGAAAAGTTCGAATTGACCCGTTTGAAGTAACCGTCCAAGCTGGCAATGCAGAACAGATCCATGCTGAGTTCGAAAAATCGGCACAGGTCGCGTTCGGCACGCTCCATCGACGATTCCACGTAGGCCGTGATTTGGGCCGCGATGGTTCCCGCGTCGGCCGGGCGGTCGCGTTCGTTTGGCGCCAAGCAGCGTTTGGCCAACGCGATGATCGCCGGATCCGCGTCGCAGGCGTCCAGGCGTTGGTACGTTTTGTGGATGGAGCCTCGGGCGGCGCGGCGATAGATCCGACGAAAGCTCGATCCTTCATAGGGCGGCTTGCCCGTCAGGATTTCGCACAGCAGCGCGCCCAAGCCGAAGACGTCCGAGCGCACGCTGATGTGATGGCCGCGTGCTTGCTCCGGCGCCATGTAGCTCGGGGTGCCGATGATCTTGCTGTTGGACAGGATCATCGAGAGCTGCTCGTCAGAAATGTTTTCCACCGCAGCCGGGCTGATCGGGGTGAGCTCAATCGGGGACTTTCCCATTTGACGACTCAATCCCCAATCCATCACGTGGACTTCGCCGTACGCGCCCACCATCACATTGGACGGCTTGATATCCAGGTGAACGGTCTGGTGCGCGTGGGCGTAGGCGATTGTCTGGCAGACTCGGGCGAAAACATCCAGCAGACGCGAGTGCTGGAGCTGGGTTTTGTTTTCCGTCTTCATCAACTCACTGAGCGTCCTGCCCTCGACCAGTTTCATCGCAAAGAAGGGCTGTCCGTCGTCGCTGATCCCCATGTCGTAGACCGAGACGATTCCCGGATGCTGCAGCCGCGCGGTCGTGCGAGCCTCTTGGAAAAAACGCTGACGCGCTTCGTCCCGCCCCTGATAGTTTTTCAGCAAGACTTTGATCGCGACCTCCCGATCAAAGATGCTGTCGTAGGCATGGTAGACCAACCCCATGCCGCCTTTGCCGATTTGTTTGTCGATCGCATACCGTTGCATCGTGGCGACCGGTTGCGGCTCGCAAGCGTCGTGATCGAAATCTCCCCCCGGCTCGCTGCCCGCACGGTCTTTCGAGATCGATGCGGTGCGCGCCGACGAGTGGTTGGGGATCATGGATTCCGGATCCTCATGATTCGGTTTCAGGTCAAAATCGCGGCAAATTTGGATCAAGGTCATCGATTGCAAACTCGTCTTGCGAGAGCTCGCGCAGCCTTGAATGATCTGTTTGCCCCACACCCGCTGGAACCGCGTCATTGCGCCTTTCCGGCAGGAGATCCCCGGAGAACCTCGCTCGGTTCCCCGACGATCAACGATTTCAACGCTGCACAAAGCTCCCGATGGTGCGGGCGGCTCCCGGTGGTGCGGGCGGCTCCCGGTGGTGCGGGCGGCTCCCGGTGGTGCGGGCGGCTGACGCGCCCGCGGTGGGGTCGAAACATTGTGCATCTGCTCGTGTGTCCGCTGCCGCCGATTATACCCCTTATTCCAGGGGGATGGTAGCGAAAAGTCCCCCGGGACTTCGAGCGGCGTTGTTTTTGCCCATCCGGTCAGTCCGCCCGTTCAGCCGGTCCGTTCAGCCGGTCCGTTCAGCCGGGGCCGTCACTCGGAATGGGACTGGAGAAGCTGGTTCAGCTCGGCCAGCATGGCGGCGGCATCGACGTTCAGCTGAGCCAGATCGGCGACGGTTGCCGCCAAGTCGTTGTCGCGGGCCTTCGATTCGATCCGCAGCGCCGATTCGCGCACTGTCTCGGCGAAAAACAGGCTGGCGGACCCTTTCAGGGTGTGTGCACTGCGGGCGACCACGACCGGATCGCCGTGGGGGATGGAGTCGTTGAGGACTTGCAGCAAGCCGGTGCATTCGGCGATGAACACTTCGGCCAGCCGCGCAAGACCGCGTGATCCGCCGGGGATTCGGCTGGCCGCCGCTTGCAGATCGATCGTCCGAAACTCAGCTGAGCCAGAGTTGCTGGAGCCAGAGTCGCTCGAGCCAGTCGCATCGGGGGCGGGAGTCGAAGGAGGCGCGGCGGTGGCGTCGCCGCCTTGGACTGCGGTGGAAGCTTCGCTCAGGTCTCGGGGCGAGGCGATCGCCGCCGGTTCCTTCGGGGTGTCGGGTGTCGCCGAGCCAGAGCCGGATTTTCCAGAGCCGGATTTTCCAGAGCCTGATCTTGCGGGGCCTGATTGGCCAAAGGCGGCGAGCACGGATGTCGCGGGGGCGAACTGGGCCATTATTTCTTGCAGCCGCCGCTGGTGGATCGGTTTGGTCAGGTAGCCGTCCATGCCCGATCGCGCGCACGCCTCGGCATCCTCCTTCATCGCCGCGGCCGTCAACGCGATGATCGGGATGTGCCGACCGGTGACGCGCTCATGAGCACGAATCGCTTTGGTCGCGTCGATGCCGTCCATCACGGGCATGTGCATGTCCATCAAGATCATGTCAAACGGTTCGGACTCGTACCGCGCGACCGCTTCGCGTCCGTCGCTGACGACGACGGGTTGATGGCCCGACGCGCGGAGCATGCCGACGGCGACGTGTTGGTTGGCCAAGCCGTCTTCGGCGACCAGGACACGCATCGGCAAGCATTCGGGCAGATTCGCACGCGGATCGATCTTGGCGGTCGTTTTTCGCTGCATGACTTGCAGGATCGTGTCGAGCAATTCCGATTGCACGGCGGGTTTGGTCAGGTAGCGGGCGATGCCGATCTCCTGGCAGCGCTGCAGTGCATCGCCGCTGGAGGACGACGACAACATGATCAGTTTCAGTTGTTCGCTCGAGAACTGGCTGCGGAGCTGTGTGGCGAGTTCGAACCCGTCCATTTCCGGCATCATGCAATCCAGGATTGCCAGCTGAAACGGCTGGCCGCGTTGGGCGGCATCGGTGACCGCTTGCAGCGCGCTGGGACCACCGGCGGCCAGCGTCGGGGTCAAATGCCAGTTGGTCAGAATTTCTTTCAGGATTCGCAGGTTCGTCGCATTGTCGTCGACGACCAGCACGGACATTTCGGCCAGGCTTTCCAGGTCGCCTTCTCGGTCAGTGGTTTGGTCTTCCGCCAGCGGAAAGTACGCCGTGAAGTAGAACGTCGTGCCCTGGCCGGGCCGGCTTTCCAGTTGCAGTTCTCCATGCATCAACTGGACTAATTCTTTCGAGATCGCCAGCCCCAGTCCCGTGCCGCCGAATCGACGCGTGGTCGATTCGTCGGCTTGCGTGAACGGGTCCAGGATCGAGGCGTGTTTTTCTTGGGGGATCCCGATTCCGGTGTCCTTGACGCTGAACCGCAGCGGCAGGTGATCCGGAGGGGCATCCGGGCACGGATCTCCCGCACAGACTTCGACCAGTACCTCGCCTTCGTCGGTGAATTTGATGGCGTTGCCGATCAAGTTGAGCATCACCTGACGCAACCGTCCGGGGTCTCCCATCCAGCGGTCGGGAAGATCTGGTGCGACGCGGCAGGCCAGTTCGAGGGTCTTTTTGGCGCCACGGATTGCCAGCGATTGGCTGGTGCGCTGGATCAGATCACGCAACGAGAACGGGATCGATTCCAGTTGCAGTTTCCGCGATTCGATTTTCGAAAAATCAAGGATCTCGTTGAGCAACAGCAGCAGCGATTCGGCCGAATCACGCACCAGATTGATGTAATCGAGTTGCTCGTTGTTGAGTTTCGTTTGGGCCAGCAGTTCGGACATGCCGATGATGGCGTTCATCGGCGTCCGAATCTCGTGGCTCATGTTGGCCAGGAAGTCACTCTTGGCCCGGTTGGCCGCGTCGGCTTCGTCACGGGCTTTGCGGAGCGCTTCTTCGTACTTGATCAGTTCGGTGATGTCGCGTGAGATGCCGAAGGTGCCGATCACTCGCTCGTCGTCTTCCATCAACGGCATTTTGGTGGACATGCACCAAGTGTCGTCTCGGTCGTGCCAGGTTTCGCGTTCGACCAGATCGACGACGGGTTCACGCGATCGCATGATCCGCAATTCGTCTTCGCGGGCCGCGGCGGCGTGCGTTTCGGTAAAGATGTCGGCGTCGGTTTTTCCGATCACTTCGGCGCTGGCCAGACCGAACTTTTTCGCCATCGCTTCGCTGATCCGAACAAACCGGCTGTCCGGATCTTTGAAATAGATGCTGTCGGGAATATTTTCCAGCAGCGCGGTGAGCAGATAGCGTTCGTATCTCAGTTCGCTTTCGGCGAGATGTCGATCGGTGACATCCCAGAAGATCAGTTGGATACCGATGACGCGTTGATGGGCATCCAGGACGGGGCTTTTGATCCGTTCGATCCAGCGGCGTTGGCCGAATTTATCGATCGACTCTTCGACGCTGTGCAACGATTCGCCGGTGCGGATGACCTGCCGGTCGTCCTTCATGTAGGCCTGGGCGATGTCGGGCGGAAAGAGTTCGTCATCGCGTTTGCCCAGCACTTCGTCGAGCGTGCAGCCGCGGGTTTTCAGGTACGTCTCGTTGGCAAACAGCCGCCGACCGTCGATGTCCTTGATCAACAGACTCAGCGGTAACGTGTTGACCAGCGACTCGTACGCGGCGAGCGATTGATGCGGCGCGAGGGAGTCGAGCACGTCGCTGCCCGAATCATCCCAGGACGAATCATCTGGGGCCGAATCCTCTGGAGCCGGTGGGTCCGTTTCGATGCCGTGCGGATCTGCCATCGGACTGGTTCTAACAACACTTCTTGATCATCGTGACCTCGTTGCCGATTTCGTTAAAACGCAACTCGTCGGCAAAGCTTTTCATCAGCACCAATCCCTTGCCTGATTCGGCCGCAAACAGATTCGCGTCGACTTTCTCAGGCACTTTGGAAGTGTCAAATCCGTTTCCTTCGTCGCGGATCACAATCTTGATTTCTTCCTTGCCGGCCGTGGCCTCGACGTAGACCTGGCGATCTTTGTAAGGCGCTTCCTGTTTCCGCCGCTCGATCAAATCCGAGGTCGCGTCGTCGTAGATGATCGCGTGATGGGCCGGGGTCACCGAAGGGCCCAGTTGCAAGTTGCCGCGATACATGGCGTTGATCAACGCATGTTCGATCGCCACGCCCAATCGATTCATTTCCGCCCCGCTGATCAATTCCATCCCCGAGACGACTTGCATCAGCAAACCGACCAGCGGTGAAATCAAGTCGCTATCGTTGGGCAGCTGGAACTCGAAAACGTTCTTGGTCAGCTTGGAGATCAGTTTGGAAAAGCTGGCGTCGGTTCGGATCACCCCCAACACGTCGACAATCGTGTCGTTGAGCAGCGATTGCAGGTGATTCTTCGGCACGTAGCCGGCGGCCCCTTTTTGGAGCGCTTCGGCGGCCAAGTCTTCCGATCCGCGGGCGGTGACCAGGATGGCCGGAATGTGTGCGTAGTCCGACCGCATCATTTCCACCAACTCCAGACCGTTGACCTCCGGCATCTCCAGGTCGGTCACGACGATGTCCAACGGTTCGCTGGCCAGGATCTCGATTGCTAAACGTCCATTGGCCGCATGGCGTACATCGTGACTCCCTTCCTCCAGCAGCATCCGCATCTCAACCGCCTGAGTCGGACTGTCTTCGACCAATAATACCTTCGCCATGATGCCGTAATTCCGAATGGTGTGAGCGTGAATAGTGGTTCTGCGACCGAACCACCCCCCATCCTACACGTTTTTGGCCTTCAACGATCCGATTGAACTGACAATCTGGCGGCAGTTTGGGAACTTCCATCTTGCGGCGAGTTTTCCGGTGCTTCCGGTCGACCGGGCTGGCCAGTTTGGCCGGACAAATGTCTTGCACACAATGTAAAAGATCCAGTTTAATCTGCCTGGATCGCCTGGTCGGGACCTCCTGCCAACTTCCGATAGGCTAGGGAGACACGGGCTTGTTGGTCGACTACACTAAGTGTGCGTTTTGACTGGCCAGCCCACCCCCCGTGTCGCTCCGCCGCCAAAACGTCCCGCCACGACCCACCACCAGCCCACCTGCAAGTCCTGCCTGCACCCATCGCACGTGCAATGTCGACCAAACCCCTGATTTGATGGGGTCCGGCATACGAATTGCCCCGCAATTCGACGTGACCGCATCGCACGCGCACGAGAGGATCCGCCAACCTGTATCCGACGCGATGGTCGGTCCGGTCGGCTTCCGAAGGCTGTGGCAGGTGCGTTCCGCACACCTCCCTCCCTCCCACCTACCTAGCCCACCAACGACGCCATGTCCAACTGCATCGATCCCCGGCCGATCTCGGCCGAACCAGCGTTTCGATCCGAAAACGATCTCAACGTCGCGACGACCAGGCTCGGAGGCCCCGCCGGTGTTGGCGCCCGCCCGGCGGCTGCGGCGAACGTTACGAAGCCAGGCCGAACCGCGGCTGGCCGGCCCGGCCGACGCGGTGGTGGGCGTCGCGGGCACGCCACGCCTCGGCAGCGACACGGCGTGGTCCACTTTCTGCCCCTGTTGGCCGCCCTGATTGCGGTTCCCATCCTCGGCTTCTCACTCTCGGCGCTGTTCTTCGGCAGCGGCGGCCAGGTCGACGAGGACGTGCTGCTGCACACCGTCGGACGGGATCGCTTGCAGGTCACCGTGATCGAACGGGGGAATTTGCAAAGTCAATCCAATCGAGAAATCCACTGTATGGTCGAGGATGTCCAACGCGACGGGATCAACGGCACCCCGATCCTGTGGATCATCCCCAACGGCAGCAGTGTCCAAGAAGGCGATTTGCTGGTCGAGCTGGAATCCGCCCCGATGCGTGAAGCCCTCGACGAGCAGATGTTGGAAACCGAGGACGCCCGCTCGACCCAGATTCAGGCCGAAGCCAATTACAACAACCAGATCGTTCAGAACGAAACCAATAAAGCGGAAGCCGAATTGCAAGTCCAGCTCGCCAAACTGGAACTGGAAATGTACACCGACGACGAAAGCGGAACGCTGAAGTTGGCGGTCGAGGAAATCAAGCGCTCCATCGACGAGGTCAACAACCAGATTCTCGAAGCTCAGGCGACACTGGAACTGCGACGCGACGACCGCCGCGGGATCGATTCGCTGTACAAGCTCGGTTACGCCAACCGCAATGAGCTGCGCAAAAGCGAACTCGCGTTTCTGCAAGCCGAAGGCAAGTATGCCGCCCAACTGAACAAGCTCGAAACTTCGTTGGCAACGCTCCGCAAAAAGGAAAACTATGAACGCGAAATGGAATTATTGCGTTTGCGAGGAAAGTTGCAGACCGCCGAACGAGGGCTGGAGCAGACGTTGCGAAACAACGAAGCCAGGCTGGCCCAGGTGCAAGCGATCTTGCGGGCCCGGACCGAATCGCTGAAGAAGGAAGAAGAGCGACTGGCACGCTACACCGAACAACTCGCCGCCTGCAAGATTTTTGCACCCGAAGCCGGGATGGTCGCCTATGCCTCAGATCGAAACGACGAAATCCGCGAAGGCATGCCGGTCCGCTTTCGACAACATCTGATGTCGCTGCCGGCACTCGACAAGATGCAGGTCCAGACCGCGGTTCACGAATCGGATCTGGAGCAGATTCGCATCGGGATGAAGGCCCGTATTACCGTCGACGCCTTTCCCGAGAACGAATACATCGGGACGGTCCAATCGATCGCCGTGTTGCCGGAGCAAAACGGATGGCGCGGTAGCGAAACGAAAGTCTACGCGACGACCGTCACGATCGATCAGACCGTCGATCAACTCAAACCCGGCATGACCGCGGTCACGGAAATCATGATCGATTCGATCGACGACGCACTGACCGTTCCGATCCAAGCGGTGATCGAACGAGACAAGCAAACGTGGGTGCTGGTTCGGGCAAACAATCAACTCGTCACCCGAGCGGTCCAGACGGGACGTCAGACCGATTCCGTTGTGCAAATCATCGACGGGCTGACCGAGGGCGATCAGGTGGCCCTGAATCCACGCCAATTCATCGACGATCTTCTCAGCGGCGATTCCTGATGTGGTGGGCAACTCTCAAACTGGCGATCCGCAATCTGCTGCTGCACAAGATGCGCAGCTCGTTGACGTTGTTGGGGACCATCCTGGGTGTCGCCTCGGTGATCGCGATGTTGTCGATCGGCGAAGGCAGCAAGCAGGACGCACTCGATCGCATCCGCGGTTTGGGTGCCAACAACGTCATCATCCGCACGGTTCAGCCCTCGTCGGGACCTGACGCCGGGGGCGGCAGTGGGACCCAGCCGGCGATGGTCACCACCAGCCGCTACAAGGTGAACGCCTACGGGTTGACGTACGCCGACCTCCGGGCGCTGAGCCAATTGCCGACCGGGGAAAGCGTCGTGCCGGTGATGATGAAGCGACAGGAGGTCTCTCATCATCGCAATCGGATCGCCCAGGCTCGGGTGCTGGCGACCACGCCGCAATTGCGCGACGTCCGCAGTATTTCAGTCGCCCGCGGTCGCTTTCTGCAATCACACGACTTGGAAACGATGTCCAACGTCGCCGTCCTGGCCGACGGCGCCGCACGCAAGTTGTTCGGGTTCAGCGATCCGCTCGGCCAACCGATCTTGATCGGTGGCACCGCGTTCCGAGTGGTCGGCGTCTTGGCAGAACGTGACAGTGGTGTCGCCCGAGCAGGCCAGGCCGAAGGCGGCGATGCCAACCAGGATATCTTCATCCCGCTCGATACAGGTCGCGGCCGGTTCGGATTCCTGTCCCGCGCCGGCTCGCAGGGAAGTCGTGAATACGACCGCGTCGAACTGACCGAGATCACCCTCGCTGTGGCCAGCGGTGACGCCGGCAAGGAGGCGTCCGATCGTGTCGTTCCGACCGCCAACATGGTGCGTGGGCTGCTGGAAAAGAGCCACGCCTCGAAGTCCGATTACCAGGTGCTGGTGCCGTTGGAGTTGATGGCCCAGGCGGAACACGAAAAACGGATCTGGAACATGGTGCTCGGTGCGATCGCAGGCATTTCGCTGCTGGTCGGCGGCATCGGGATCATGAACATCATGCTGGCGACGGTGACCGAGCGGACCCGGGAAATCGGGATCCGCCGCGCGATCGGGGCCAAGAAGCGAGACATTATTCGTCAATTCCTGCTGGAGACGACGGTGCTGTCCGCGATGGGGGGAGTGCTTGGGATTGTCTTGGGGATCGCGATCCCGATCATCGTGACCGTGTTTGCGGGGATGAAAACCGCCACCAGCTTCTCCTCGATCGGCTTGGCCTTCGGTATCTCCGTCGGCATCGGGATCGTGTTCGGAGTCTACCCGGCCTACAAAGCCGCCTCGATGAACCCCATCGAAGCCCTGCGAAAGACGTAGACGCGTCGGTCACGCTGCGTGTGGCAACAGGCCGAAAACGGAGTTGGCAGAATGATACGGGGCAGAATGATGACCGGCTGAATTCATTCTGCCCGGTGTCTTTCTGCCATCACTCTCATCGCCTTCTTGGCCTCTTGTGGACCATCGTGTAATCCGCAGCCGCCCGCCTCCCCCGTCACTCGCGTCGTGTGGTCAGAGGACGTCCTTCTTTTAGTGAAAGACAGAACCGACCGAACACACGACGCGCCGATTCTTTGGAGTCGAGAACTTTTGGATGTTTGAAGTGCACCCATGAGATCAAAACGCGGTTTACGCTGCAACGCCGATGAACTGCGTGCCGGTGATTGGTGAAGTGGACGGCATGGGTGATGCCCGGAGGGCAGGCACAGTGTCTGCCGACGGCGTGAGCCGCCGGTTGAGAGGCTCTGTTTATTGCATTAGCCCTGGAAGGGCGACACAGTCCAGTCCATGCTGCCGTAACTGGGAGGCACTGTGTCGGCCTTCCAGGCCTGCGTTGAGGTTGCATTGCTGTCCGGGCCCTGACGGATCCGGCAAGCACTCTGTCAACCCGCCGGGCTTGCGGATCCTGGCTGCGACCCCGTCCGGGGTCGGTGGGAGGATCAGGGGCGTGTTCCGGAGGTGGCGCTGCGCCTTAGGTTTGACCACATCTTTTTACAATCTTCATTGCGTCAACGCCGCAGAGCATCGCTTGGAGGTCGTTCCAGCCTCGCCAAATCGTTTGCCATCCCGGTGGGTGATC
>WCIL01000021.1:0-169885 GCA_033042175.1 Phycisphaera sp. RhM | reverse complement strand
ATGGGGGCAGAATGATGGGGGCAGAATGATGGGGGCAGAATGATGGGGGCAGAATGATGGGGGCAGAATGATGGGGTGGCAGAATGATGGGGTGGCAGACTGATGGGGTGGCAGACTGATGGGGGAAGTGGATTTTCGAGATCGGTGATGGGGAGAGTAGGACCATGGTGGCGCGAATGTCTGTGGGTAGAATGGTGTTGGGCGGCTGGGGCTGGGAATGTCTTGCCCCCATCGTTTTGCCACTTCAGCCTGCGGGTTGTCCTGAATGATGAGGAGAGGTTTGGTTTGTCGGTTCAATCCTTGATCGTGAATCTGTTGGTGGCGGTCCTGCTGCCCGCGTGGCTGTGCTTTGCCGCGGCGGCGGATGATGCCGGCGGCTCGCCCGCGCCCGCACCGCAACGCAAACTCGATCTCCCTGTGACGCCGTATCGCTATAGCGACTTGGACGTGCCCTCTGCGATTGCCGGTCAACTCCGTCGGCTGGACAACACTCCCGCAGACAATCCACTGACCGACCACGGGGCAACACTCGGCCGCGTCCTGTTCTACGACAAAACACTCTCAGCCAACGGCACGACGTCTTGTGCGACATGCCATGAACAGCAGCACGCGTTCAGTGACCCTCGGACGAAAAGCATCGGCTTCCGTGGTGAAACGGTCAGCCGGAACTCGATGAGTCTTGTGAATTTGCGTTTCTATGCTCGAGATCGGTTCTTCTGGGACGAACGAGCTTCGAGCCTGGAAACGCAGGTGCTGATGCCGATCGAAAACCCTCTTGAGATGGGGCACACACTCGACGCCTTAGTCGTCCAATTGGCGAATGATCCGATCTATCCGCCGTTGGTTGCCAACGCGTTCGGCGATCGCGCGATCACGAAAGACCGGATCGCCAAAGCGCTCGCGCAGTTCGTCCGTTCGATCGTTTCGTTTCGATCACGCTACGACATCGGTTTGCAACACGTGCAGTCGCCGAAGGATGATTTCCCAAACTTCAGCGACCAAGAGAACCTCGGCAAGCGACAGTTCTTCGGCCGCGCCCGTTGTGCCGAATGTCATCTGCCCGGCCACGATGATGTCGGCCTGAAACAGTGGGCGATCTTTCAGTTGAGCGAACCGGGGAACAACGGGATCGATATCGATGGCCCCGAGGTTGACGCCGGAGTCGGCTCGCGGTCTGGGCGGATGCAAGATCGGGGAAAATTCAAACCGTCGTCGTTGCGGAACATCGCGCAAACCGGTCCCTACATGCACGACGGACGATTCGTCACCTTGGACCAAGTGATCGAACATTACAACTGGAGCGTCCGACCGCACGATAACCTGGATCCTCGATTGGCGGACTTTGCCGCCAACGGCCTGGCCTTGCCGGAAGTCCCCAAGGTTGCACTGGCGGCGTTCCTTGCCACGTTGACCGATGATGCGCTGCTGATCGATCCCAAGTTTTCGGATCCGTTTGTCGCTCAACCGTAGCGATGCGGCCGCCACACATCGCCGCGCGCCGCTCGCTTACGCGTCCCGCTGGCATGCCAGCACGTGGCGTCAGCCACACACTGTTCGGTGCACGGAGACGGAGCCTGGGCTGCGCAGAATGCCCGCGATTTCATGCGTTTTGCCGGTTAAGACTTTGGTCGTTCTTGTTCCGTGGTGGATCAAGATTCACTCGGTTCGGTTCGCCAAAGGCGATCAACAACATAGCCTGGGGTGAGACCGGATGAGCCCCAGCGAATCCGGGCGTAACCCCAGGTCCACTAACAATGTGCGGGGGCGGTTTAATCCGGAAAGACGCGCTTGGGGCACCAGCTCGATTGCTTCTGCACCAAGATCGCTTTGAGGTGTCCATCGGGGGTGATCGCCGCGACATGTTCGGGATCTTCCCCCGCGGCACCGGGCGTGTCGGGTTGCCGAGTGCCCAGACACAACCCGTTGGCCAAGCGTTTGCATTCGTCCGCATTGACGATCATCTGGGGCAGGTGCGAAACGCCGATCGCCGCGGGCAACAGCAGGGATTCGATTTCGTTTTCACGGAGCTGCGTTTCGGAAACGGAATCCGAGATCGAAAACTCGCCGACGCGTGTTCGGACCAGAGACGTCATCACCGCGACGGTGCCGACCGCTTTAGCAACGTCCATTCCCAAGGTGCGAATGTAGGTGCCGGTTCCGCAAGTGATTTGCAGCTGCAAATCGGGATACTGATAGGACAAGATTTCGATCGCTTCGACGTGAACCTTCCGGGCTGGCATCACCACGTCCTGCCCTTCGCGGGCCATCACGTAGGCCCGTTTGCCGTCGACTTTGATGGCCGAATAAGCCGGCGGGATCTGCTCGATCCTTCCCGTCAAGCTGCGGCACGCTGAAGCGAGTTCTTGGGCGGTCGGGATCGGATGATCGGGATACAGCGTGGGTTCGAATTCCATGTCGCCGGTCGGACTCTCGGCGGCCAGTCGAAACGTCGCTCGATAGCTCTTGGAAGCTTCATGCACGAAGGGGGTCAGCCGGGCGGCCGGCCCGACGCCGACGACCAGCACACCGCTGGCCAGCGGATCAAGCGTGCCGCAGTGCCCCACCTTGACCTTTCGCCCGCGCAATCGTCCCTGCACGATGTTGACCAGGTCGCGTGATGAAAAGCCGATCGGCTTGTCGCAATTGAGAAATCCGAACATGTTTCCTTGGTACACAGGGTGGATGGTGCGGGCGGTGGATTGTTCATTAACGGAGGGACCGCGTAACATATCCGGCTGACGAATCAAGACAACATGCTGACAGAAGGGTTGACGACTGATGAGCCGAGACGATGATCCCACAGAACCGATGCTTTTGAAGGGGGCGAGGTTCAACGTCCACCGGATGACGTTGACCGGCGACGATGGCCGGCTTTATCAACGAGAGGTGATTCGTCATCCCGGTGCGGTCGTGTTGCTACCGATCCTGGACGACGGCCGCGTCGTTCTGATCGAAAACACCCGACCGACGGTGGGCGAAACGCTGCTGGAGCTTCCGGCCGGCACGCGTGAATCGGGCGAACAGGCCGTGGTCACGGCGTCGCGAGAATTGATCGAAGAAACCGGCTACCGGGCGGGCAAGCTGGAATTGATTCATGCATTCTATTCCGCACCAGGCATTTGCGACGAACTGATGCATCTGTACCGGGCGACCGAATTGGTCGCCGGGGATCCCGACCGCGAAGCGACCGAGTCGATCGTCAATCGGATCGCGACGCGAGACGAGATCAAAGCCTGGATCGCCAGCGGAAAAATCCGCGATGCGAAGACCTTGGTGGGTCTGTACGCGTGGCTGTCGGGAGATTGAGTTAGCGTGGCCCCGGCGTGTTGTGCCACGAACCGAGTCGCGTCTTGATCCCGGTGGCTGATCGCGGAAGGGCGCGCGCCCTCCGGTGTTGCCACAAACCGGACGGCTCGACGGATTACGGCGTCAAATCAAAATCGCCGGACAGGTCGCGCCAGACGCAGTGGATATGGTTGGCCGGGTTGCCGGCGGCATCGGCTTGCGTGTTGACGAACTCGATCAAAAACCGTTTGCCCTGCACGCGGTAGTAATGCCCGATGCCCGGCTTGGTGGCTCCCGCCCAGGCGAAATGCACACCGTCCCAGCCGTCTTCTTCGATCTGGGCACGACGTTCATCGGCGACCGGTTCGGTGACGGCGTCGATGTAGGTGTTGACCAGTTTGGTCAGCAATGCCTTGGACTCCTCGCTCATTTCGCGATAGGTGATGCCCACCGGTTCTTCGACGCTTGCCTGCGCCTCGCCGGCAAAGCGAATTTCTTCGGGTGCGTCTTGGTCGATGATTGCAATGTCTTTCTGGCCGGTTTCGAGCGACGCGACTAGATCAAATGCGAGTTGTTCTTCGTCTCTCAGCACGCGCGTTCCCTTGCCCAGTGGTCCGGAAACGTCGTTCATCACGGTGGCGGGATTGGCGGCGAAGAATTGCGGGGTGCTGTCGACCAATGCGCCGTCGCTGAAACTGAAATTCATCGACAGGTGGTGTCCTTCAAAGCTGAGGCCCCATTTCCCTTCGTCACCGGGTGAGCCGAAGAGGGTCACAAAGTACTTGTGCGGATCGCGTTCCCAGGTACGGTCTTCCCCTTCCAGTTCTCTCAACACGCCTTCGAGCAACATGATCTTGCTTGCCTTTCCATAGCCTGCTTCGCTGAGGGCACTGCGAAGCATCCGCAGGGCGGCGACCCGTTGGGAGGCATTCATGTCGCGAAGCATCAGCCCCTTGCGAGTCTTTTTGGGGATGAAGTGCCAATCGACGCGTTGGTCGCTGTCGTAGGGCATCGTCGCGGTCGATTTCTGGTCGTCGTCCAACTGTTCCAGGAAATTGTTGGCGAACAGAGCGACTTGAGAGCCGGGGGAATCGGCGAGCTTCAGCCCGGCAACGGCCAGGCACAACAACACAAACGCAACGGATAAAATTCGCATGGAAAGGAGTCTCGCGAGGTTGGTGGGGAGCGTATAAGGCGGGGGCGGGAGAATCGCCGGCAGCCGATGCCATGACCGGGCCATCAGGTCCCCGCGATCAGGTCCCAGCGATCAGGTCGCGTCAGCGAGGTGCCGTCTGTCCCAATTCTAACGCAAGGTGGCGTCGCTACCCAGTCAGGCTATCTCGCAGAGATCGGTTACAATCCAATGGTGTTTTGTCGACGACAGTGCGCCCTCCACCAAGTGCATCGCATGGACGACCGAAGAAAATGAATGTATCCCCGCCCGGCAACCCCCATCAGCTGCAAGAGCAGTTTTTTGAAGCGATGGGTGGGCCTCAGCAATTTCAGCAACTGTTCGCCTATCTCCCGGACGTCTACTTTTTCGTCAAGGATGCCCAAAGCCGCATGATGGCGGTCAGCTCCGCAATCCTGAAACGACTGGGGGTGTCCAGCGAGGCCGAAATCATCGGGACGTCCGACTATGATCATTTTCCCGCACAGCTTGCCGATGAGTTTGTCCGCGACGATCGGACGGTGATCGAAACCGGTCGACCGTTGATCAATCGTGTCGAAATCTGGTACACCGAACATCGTCTGCTGGACTGGTTCGTCACCACCAAGCTGCCGGTCCGCAACACCCGTGGCGAAGTGATCGGGGTGATGGGGACGGTGCGGGATTACAATGGTGCCCGCGCCGAGATCCAAGCTTACTCGCAAATTGACGACATCTTGAATCACATCCACCAAAATCTGGATCGCAAGATCGGCGTCAACGAACTGGCGGCGATCGCGGGCGTCTCGTCACGCCAGCTGCATCGTCGATTCGTGGAATTGTTCGGGTTGAACGTGCAAGAGTTCTTGGCCAAGACGCGGATCAAAGCGGCCAGTGACGCGCTGATCAATACCGACATGAGCGTCGGGGATATCTCCTTGAAGTTCGGTTTCTGCGACCAAAGCGCGTTCACGCAACAGTTCAAAAAACACATCGGAGAAACTCCGCTCAAATTCCGCAAACGCCAACGCGTTCTGCCACGCATTTGATTGAGACTCTCGCCCCCCGCTCCGCTCACGACCTGCTCCCCACACGAGACGACTGCCTGATGACACGTACTTGTTGGCTGATTGAAATGCGAAGACTCGTTGGTCCGATTGCTTTTCTCTGCGGATGGGCGGTGATGCTTCCGTCGATTTCTCAGGCCCAGACCCGGCGTCCGAACATCTTGATCGCGATCTCCGATGACCAGTCCTATCCCCACGCTTCGGCCTACGGCGACGCGGCGATCCGGACCCCGAGTTTCGATCGCGTGGCCAAAGCCGGCGTGCTGTTTCAAAACGCGTTCACGCCGGCGCCGGGTTGCAGCCCGATGCGGGCGGCCTTTCTGACCGGCCGCGAGATCTGGCAGATCCGTGAAGCCGGGACACATGCCAGTTACTTCCCCACCGATTTGCCGGTCTTCACCAACCAGCTGGAAAAAAGCGGTTACCACGTCGGGATGACGGGCAAGGGATGGGCGCCGGGCAAGGCCGTCGGTTGGCCCCACAACCCGGCGGGCAAATCCTACGGCAAGCGAAAATTGAAGGCTCCCAAGGGCATCGCCTCGAACGACTATGCCGCGAACTTCGACGACTTCCTGGACGCCCGCGATGCGACCAACCGTTTTGTTTTTGGTTCGGCGCTTCCGAGCCCCACCGGGTGTTCGGCAAGGGGTTGGGCAAAGCAAGCGGCATCGACACCGACGCGATCTCGGTGCCCAAGTTCCTGCCCGACGAACCAGAAATCCGCAGCGACATCGCCGATTACATGTACGAGATTCAATGGTTTGATTCGCACTTGGGACGCATGTTGGATCGACTGCAGCGCGACGGCCAACTCGACAACACACTGGTGATCGTCACCAGCGACAATGGCATGTCGTTCCCCCGTGCCAAAGCGAATTTGTACGAGTTCGGCATTCACATGCCGCTGGTAATCGCCTGGCCCGAGCGGATTCCTGCCGGTCAAGACACCGATGATCTGGTCAGTCTGATCGATGTGACGCGAACCATTTTTGCCGCAGCGGGCGTCGTGCCTCAGCAGGTCGACCAATTACCCGGCATCAACCTGTTGCCCCGATACAGCAACGAAGCTGATAAGGTGTCGCCATCGCGCGACGCAGTTTACAGCGGTCGCGAACGTCATTCGTCGTCCCGGTTTCGAACGCTGGGGTATCCCTGTCGCTGCGTCCGGACCGACACCCATCTCTACATCCGCAACTTCGCGCCCGAACGGTTCCCCGCCGGGACGCCGCAGAAATACAACCGCGCCAAATACGACGATTCCGGCAAGCTGGTCAGCTACGAATTGGGGCCGGCTGACGGCGGCTATCACGATATCGATGCCTGCCCGACGCTTGACTGGATGATCGCCAACCAGGATCGACCGGACGTCGCTCGGCTGATGCAATTGTCGGTCGGGTTGCGTCCCGGCGAAGAACTGTATGACATCGTCAGCGACCCCGATTGCCTCAACAACCTCGCTGCCGATCCGTCGTTGGCCGAGATTCGAGAGCGTCTGTCAAACCTGCTCGACAGCTATCTGCGCCGCACCGGAGACGTCCGCGTCACCGCGCCCGAGAAGGCGAACGTGTGGGAGACCTACCCGCGGGTCAGCGGTCTGCGCTGGTTCCCCGAACCGGAGTGGGCACGCCAACATCCCGAGTGGGTTCCCGAGCAACCGTGGCTGGAAGCACGCCGGCCACGATGACTCACCGTGGGATAGGCTTCTAGTGCTCCGTCAACTTTTAGATTTAGGGTGCCGCGGAAAAGGGGTCAGGTACCAAAAATGCGAAGCACCCTGCGGGCCATTTGGTTTTTGGTGCCTGACCCCTTTTCCGCTCGACCAACGCAACGCCAACATCAAATGTGGATGGAGCACTAGCCTGTCAATGCTGAACGAAGACAGGCTGGAAGCCTATCCCACGTTTAGCGATCCAGCGTGCGAACCAGCGCCGGCAGGACGCTCAGGTTGATCAGTGTTCCGATCACCAGCGTCCATGCGACCAGCGTCCCGAAGGTCGCCGTGGGAATGAATTCGCTGGTCGACAGCACGCTGAAACCGGCGACCAGTGCAAACGTCGCCAACATCACTGGGGCACCGATGTTGCCGGCTGCGGACACACACGCTTGGCCCGGGTTGCGGCCGATCGCTCGCCGACGCCGATACACCGTCAACAGGTGAACCGAGCCATCGATGGATAGCCCCACCGAGACCGCGGCGATCATCGCGGCGCCCATGTTGATTCGGCCTCCGCCGAGCGAAACGGTTGCCAACACCAGAAAGGCGGGAAGCAAGTTCGGCACCAACGCCGCCGTCGCCAGACGCAGACTGCGGGTGGCGATGGCCATCAACAGCCAAATCAACATCGCCGAAACGATGAAGCAGCGCCATTGGTCCGACACCAACTGGTCGACCAATCGCGTCATGATCACGTAGTACCCGGTCACGGTGACACGTTCGGTGACCGGCTGTTCGCTGCTTGGTTGTTCCGTTGTGGTTGGTTCGGTCTCCGAGTCCCAACGCTGCAAATGTTCCGACGCGATGCGTTGCACGTTTGCGATCAGTTCGCGTTTGGTGTCGGCCGACAATCCCTCGGGGCTTCGCAACATGATGCGCAACTTACGCCGCTGCGGCGATTCACCGATTGGTTCGGAAATCAACGTGCCGATGAAGGTGGGCAATCGCGTCCGCATCGCGGCGATCCGCACCGATGCCGGCATCCATTTTCCGGCCGACGAACGCCCCAGGACTTCGGTGGCATCGGCGATGCTGATCGCCTTGCTCAATCCCGATTCGCCGCCGAGTTCGCCGAGCAGGTCGCGTTGAAGCGTCTGCACTTGCGACAGGAATGGATTGGACAGGGTCGCGGGCACATCGAGCACCAGATCCCAAACCCCCGCTCCTCCCAAGTTGTTTTCAACGTTGCCGTAGTCCTGGACGATCGTGCTGTCGCCGCGAAAGTTCCGTAAGAAACTGGTCTCGGTCTCGCCCCGCGTGACGGCGACGATGGCAACGACCATCACGACGGCCGCACCCGAAACCGTCCATTTGCGATGCACGGCAAACCAGGCCGCCACACGAAAACAAAGTCGACGTAAAGTGCGTGTCAGCAGATGCCGTGTCGGCAGGATGCGGCGGATCCAACGAAGTTCGGGAAGCATCAAGCATGTGGGCGTGAACAGCAAGATCGCGACAAACACGTTCATCGCCGCCAGTGCAACCATCAAACCGAACTGACGCACCGGCAGGATTTCGGAAAAAGAAAGCGCGGCGAATCCCGCCGCATCGGTCGCGCACGTCCAAAAGATCGGCGCCGCCATCCGCTGCATGACTTCTTCGGTCGATTCGATCTGAGAGAACCCGCGGCCGCGGCGGCTGTGATAGCGGACGCCCAGGTGCAGCACCGCGGTGACCGCCACCACGGTGACAATGGCCGTCAGAATCGATGCGATCAATGACAACGAGATGCCGGCCAAAAACATCGTGGCTTTGGTGAGCACGACCGACCACCCGATCACCAGCGCCAGCAGCAGCACCAAACGCAAGTCCAATAGCGCCAGGGTCAACACCAGCGATAACAATGCGACGGTGACAATCGCCAAGCGCGCACCGTCGCGACGCACCAAGGCAAACGCTTCATCGACGAGCACGGGTTCGCCGACCAGCGAAACGTTGCTGACCCCCTGCTGCTGGGACCACCAGGTGGTGATGTCGCGCAGCCCCGCCACGGTCGACGCGGATTTTTGGTCGTCGATCATCACTACGACCGCCGCGTGCGAATAGTCCTCCGAATGGGTGTAGCCGGAAAATATGTCGCTCAGCCCGTTGCCGACCGGGTCATCTGGACGCATCAGCGCCGGCGTATTGTCAACCGGCGATGCGTCGCCGTTGCCGAACCGCAACACGTTGACTTGGTTCATCCCCTCGGCCGCTTCGTTGAGCACCCATGGTGAGAGGGTTGCGGTGACGCCATCAAGCGCCTTGACCTTTTCGGTCAAGCGGCGGCTCCGCTCGATGCCGCCCGGCGTCGGCAGCGCTTCGTCGCGGTACATCAGCACCAACACGTCGTCTTTGCCGAACCAACGCTTCAGGTTTTCGTACTGCTGCAACGTGATGTCTTGATCACCGAACAATGACGAAACACTTTGTTCGGTCGTCAATCGGGTGGAGACGGGATACGCGCCGGCCAGGGTCACGATGCCGAGGGCCATCAGGACCAATCGCCAACGAATCGCGTATTGAATCAAGAACTGCATCGCGACAGGCTACGTGGATGCCGTATGGCTCGTCAAGCATGCGTCGGGATGTCATCCCCCACTCTGATCGGAGCGGAAAAGGGGGCAGGCACGAAAAATGCGAAGCACCCAACGGGCCATTTGGTTTTTGGTGCCTGACCCCTTGTTCCGCGGCCTGACCCCTTTGCCGCGGCAGTGGTAGGTCACGCTGTGCGTGACGCTGTGGATGCGGTGCGATCTGGCGTGCATCGCGTGCCCGACGGTCGATCAGAGTGATAGAATTGGCGGCGTCCGCCGTGCGCCGTCTCGTCCAGGTTGTTACCCCAGAGTCTTGCCCTTGCCCTCTCGATCAAATCTCCGAATGCTGCTGTTGGCCGTCGGGCTGATGCTGTTGATTCGAGGTGGGGTGATCTCTTTTGACTCCGACGCGTTCACCACTGATCCGGATGCCTATCTGGTGATCGCGAAAACGCTCGGGCAATCTGGTGTTTTTGGTCTGACCGGGGCGGATGGATCGACGCGAGCGATCGCGTTTCGGCCGCCGCTGTATCCCTGGTTGCTGTCATTTTGCATGCGCCGCGGACAGGTATCGCGACTCGCCGTCGCAGGGTTGCACCTCGTGTTGGCCGCACTGACGGCCTGCTTTGTCTTCCTTTCGACCCGGCATTTCGCGGCACAGCTTCGTGAGTCGTCGCGATTCGGTGGCGGGGACCGCTTGGGGCTGGCGGCGGTGGTCTTGACGGCGATCGACCCGATTCTGCTGCGACAATCCGTCGAAGTGATGACCGAAACCTTGGCCGCAACCTTGGCTGCCGCGGTGATCTGGTTGTGGAGCGGATGGAATGCCGCCAGGGCGACCTCAACGCGCAGACGAAGTACGGTCTTTTTTCCCTTGGGAATCGGCGGTGCGCTCGCGTTGGCCTACCTCTGCCGGCCGACCTTTCTCGTCTGGGCCGTGCTATTGGTTGTCGCCACTCCCTTGCGTTTTCGAAACCGGCGTGGTTTGCGATCCGCCCTGGTGATCGCGTCGGTCGTGGCCCTCGCGGTCGGCGGCTGGACGTGGCGCAACACGCGTGTATTGGGACATCCGGTCTGGGCCACGACTCATGGCGGATACACGCTGCTGTTGGCCAACAACGAGTCTTTCTATCGCTATCTTTCTCAACGGCAATTCGGGCAAGCCTGGGACGCCACGCCGTTTCTGAACGCTTACGCGCATCGCTACGAGGGCGACCCGCGCGAGGCGGCGTTTTGGCGACGTGACTGGACCGGGACACCGAATTATGACGCCGCGGTCTCGGAGTTTGACGATGATCGGTTGTGCTATGAATCGGCTGTGGCCACGATTAAGCGACACCCGTCTGTGTTTGCATGGTCGATGGTCGTGCGTGTGGGGCGTCTGTGGAGTCCGTTTCCGCATGCGGTCGCGGGGCGTTCCACGCCGGCCGCCGTCGCGGTCGGTGCGTTCTACGTTGTGCTGTCGGTGGCGGTGCTCGTCACGGTCGTGCGGCACCGGCGACGAGTGTTCGGCAGTCGCTGGTGGGCGATCTGGTTATTGGCGATCACGCTGACGGGTGTGCATGCGGTCTACTGGAGTAATCTGCGAATGCGAGCCCCGATCATGCCCGCGATCGCGATCCTGGCGGTGTGCAGTGTGGTGGGGAAACAGCCAGCGGACGATTAGTGGCGTAAGCTTCCAGCTTGCGATTCCGGCACCGCAAGCTGGAAGCTTACGCCACACCATTCATTCGACGCCGAATTCGAAGACGCTTCGATAGGCGCCTTTTGCTTCGAAGTATTCGAGCATTCGGCGGTAGAATTCGTTGCCGCCCAGTGTGGCGCTATCGCCGATCACGATCAGCTTTCGCCGGGCGCGGGTCAGCGCGACGTTGGTCCGCCGGGTGTCGGCCAAAAAACCGATTTCGCCGCGATCGTTGCTGCGTGTCAGCGTGATCAAGACGACTTCCTTTTCTCGGCCCTGGAAACCGTCGACGGTATCGATTTCAACGTCTCGCAATTCCGGGCGATTGCGGAGCCAACGAACCTGCGCCGCGTAGGGTGCGATGATGGCGATTTGATCGGGCAGTACACCGGCCTCGATCAATTCGGTCGCGAACCGGGTGACCAGTTTGCCTTCGCCCGGATTGAGTTTGCTTTCGCCGTCGCGTTCGAGTTCTTCGTTCAGGTTGGCACCAGCGGTGTCGACCAACATCAAGGGCTCTTCGGTCATCGGCGACGGCTGGACGTTCGGAAGATCGCACAATCGGTGCTCGACAACACTGCGATCGGCGACCAACGAATCGTCATAGAACTCTTGTGAAGAAAACTCCATGATCGACTCATTCATTCGGTACTGCACCGTCAGCCGTCGATAGATCGATTGGCCTTCGCGTTCGATCAACCGATGCATCATCGAGTCGCGCATGCCTTCGGCGGCTGCCTGGTCGGACAGCACTGTCGGCGGAAGTTGGCAGTGATCGCCGGCCATGACGACCATGTCGGCACGCAACACCGCTTGCCAGACACTTGATTCGGTGCACTGACACGCTTCGTCGATCACGACCAGATCGAACCGAGCATCCCCCAGCAAGTCTTCGTCGATTGTCGTCGTCGTGCAGATCACGTCGGACCCTTCGATGACGCCCCGCACGACGCTGCGTTCCAGCGATCGGATTTGGCCGCGGAGATCACCGGCGGTGGAGTACAACAAGCTGCGTCGCTTCTTTCCATCCCGCCCGCGATGCGACCGCGCCGCCGAACGCATCAATTCGGATAGCTCGCGTCGCATGTCGCGGATCACCGCCGAGGACGGGTCGGCGTCGACGAGTTCATCCAGCGTGTGACCACGCAGCGATTCGAAGACTCGAGCCGGGTGGCCGACCCGCAGCACGTTGGGCAGCATCGCGACCAATCGTTCCAGCAAGTTGTCGACGGCCGTGTTGCTGGGGGCGCAGGCCAACACGCGGTCGCCACGGATCACCGCCTGATAGATGACTTCGGCCAGCGTCGTCGTTTTGCCGGTGCCGGGTGGGCCGTGCAGGATCGCGACGTCCGGCGCTGCCAGCGCAAACAGGACCGCGTCCCGCTGTGGCGGGTTCAAATCGCTGCGGAATTCGATCGGGTCTGGATCGCCGTAGCGGATCGGGCGTTGTCCCAGCAACAGGTCCCGCATTTGCTTGGCGCGGCCGCTGGCACACCGCGCCGACGCCATCGCCGCAAGTTGTCGGCGACGGGTGGTCTCATCCGGCGACAGATCCAGCCGAAAGTACCTTGCGTCGGGCCACTTTTCCGACGCCACCTGAATCACCGATTGGCTGCGACGACTGACGACGCCCGCGATCCCCTGGTCGCCCGGATCGTCGGCATCGGAAATCACGACCGGTGAACCAACTTTCAAACGATTCAGCGGCAACGGTTTCCCGCCGACTTTCGAAAAATCAAACAGAAACCGACCGGCGAGTCCCGTCTGGTGATCTTGAAGTTGCAGCCCCAGAATCGTTTCACCGGTTCGTTCGGCGTCACGCGTGTTTCGCATCTGCCGTCTGAGCGCCATTCGGGCGCGTTCGGCGTCCGCTTCCAGATCCAACCAGGCGGATAGAACGTCGAAGTAGTCGTCAACGCTCAATCGGTCGAGAGGTTGTTTCGCGGTGATCGTCATTCGATTGGCGTTTCTTTCTGCCCGTCGCGGATGTACGGTTTGCGGGTCTGTTCACCCTTGACCGGCGTCAATTCGCGAACCCAGATGTTACGGAACCGGACCGGGTTGCCGTGGTCTTGGATCGAAATCGGCCCTCGGGGCGGATGCGGCTTGTAGGCCGGCGGGCGGTTGTAGGGCGTGTCGCCGAGTAGTTCAAAATGATTTTGGATGACCACGCCGTTGTGGATCGCGGTGATGTAAGCCGGCGACTTCAACGAACCGTCGTCATTGAACCGCGGTGCGGTCCAGATGATGTCGTAGGTGTTCCACTCGCCGGGGGCACGCATCGCATTGGCCATCGGAGGCGTTTGTTTGTAGATCGCGCCGGCCTGACCGTCGTGATAGGTTTCGGCTTGGTACGAGTCCAGGATTTGGATTTCATAGGTGCCCATCAAGAACAGTCCGCTATTGCCGCGACCCTGACCGTTTCCCTTGGCAGGATTCGGAGCTGACCATTCGATGTGAACCTGGCAGTCGCCGAACTCGTCTTTCGTGACGATCTGGCCCTTGCCGACCGTCACCACCCCATCGGCGACCGGCCAGTTTTCACCGTTCTTCCACGCGGACATGTCCGTCCCGTCGAACAGCACGATGGCATCGGACGGCGGATCGGCAGCGGTGGGTCCGGACTGGACGACCGGGGGGGCCTGCCAGGTGATTCCATTGAGATATTCGCCTGCAGGGAGCGGGATCGCAACCAACGCGAGGGACGCGAACAAGAGAATTCGTGACATGATGATTTGCACGGACGGGGTGAGAGAAGTTGGGGGGACGTGATTGGGTGCGGCATTATGGTCGCTCGACGTCGATGCCGCCAGCGTCCGATGGCTTGGATCTCCCACCCGGCTCGACAGACGCAACCTGAAATCCAAATCTGGACGAAGCACTCGACGGAGATGAGCGCCGCGGCACGTCTGGGAACCGCCTTGTTGCTTGTTGGTCGTGCCAGCGACAACTATTGGAAGAAATACCCACGGATGGCAGCGCGAACCCACGGATGATGGGAAGCAAGAAATCCGTGGGTTCGCGCTGCTATCGGTGGGCTCAACAGTGCCCCTTTTCCGCTCCGCAATCGCAACCCGAAATCTAATCTGGACGAAGCGTTCGACAACCACGTGCGGCAGGCTCCTCCACGATGTGGAGCGAGCAACCTCGGGCTGTCCTACTCGTGCCGCAGGGCTTCGATCGGGTTCATTCGCGCCGCTCGGATGGCGGGGTACAGCCCGCTGACCAAGCCGACCAGGACAGCGATCAGGACCGCCAGCGGAATCGTTTCATAAACGATCGTCGGTTTGGCTTCGCGAATCGCATCGGGCAGGGCGGCGAACTTGTCCGGGAACCCTTCACGGACGATATAGATCATGCCCTCGTACATCGCCGGGCCGAGAAACCCGAGCAGAATGCCGAGCGCGGCACCACAGAAACTGAGTACCAACGTCTCGACCAGGAACTGGCGCACGATGTCGACGCGTTTGGCGCCCAACGCCCGGCGAATTCCGATTTCCCGTGTCCGTTCGGTGACGCTGGCCAGCATGATGTTCATGATCCCGATCCCGCCGACGATCAGCGAGATGCATGCGATCAAGATTCCGATGCCCAAAAACATCAATCTCAAATTCCGCGCCTGTTCGAGCAATTCCAACGGGAAGACGACGGCAACGTCACCCATCTTGGCATGGTTTCGATCCAGCAAACGTTCGATCATCGCCGCACTGGAACGCACCTCGTCGACGCTGCCGACTTGCAAGGTGATCTGATTGAGTTCCATGATTTCGATTTGGAACTGTCCACTCCGGCGGGTCACGATGCGGTCGCCGACGCGGCTGCGAATCGTTTGGATCGGCACGTAAACGTCAGAGGAAAAATCCTGTGAATCGAGCGATCCGCCGATCGCTGCGGAGGGATTGCGGGGTTCCAAGACACCGACGACGCGGTAGTAATCCTTGCTTTCGGGAATGTAAACGCGTTTCCCCAACGGGTCTTCGTAGGGGAACAGTCGTTCGGCGACGCCGGCGGAAATGACGCACACGGTATCGGCGAGAATGCCATCGGCATCACTCAAGAAACGGCCGCCGCGGCTTCGAATGGCCAGCGTATTGACGTCGGCGTAGCCGGGCGTGCAACCGACCAGACGTCCGTCGATGGTGCGATCACGAAACGCGAATTGACGCCGGATCTCGCGGATCGGCACGGCGGTCTTGATCGTCGGAACGCTGGCGAGAATGGTGTCCAGATCGCGTCGCAGCAGACCGTACTGACTGGCGAACCCGCCTGCGGCCAGTTTCTCTTCCGGCGGTTTTTGGCTGCGAACAATGATCGTGTTCGCACCGAGCGATTCAATTTGTTTTTGAACCTGATCGCTGGCACCCTGGCTGACCGCGGTCAACAGGATGACGGCCCAGACACCGATCAAGATGCCGAGCATGGTCAATCCGCTGCGGAGCGGGTGGAGCGCGAGGCTTTTGACCCCGAGTCGAAGCGTGCGGAGCCAAATCATCTTAACGGTCGCCCTCTTTCAACAGTTGCTCGACATGCTTGCGTTGGAAATCGCGCGCGGCATTGCGGGAGTCTTCCGTGTTGATTTCGTCTTTGTGCAGTTTTCCGTCTTTCAAACGCACGACACGTTTCGCCCGCGCGGCAACGAAGTCTTCGTGGGTGACCAAAATGATCGTTCGGCCCTCCTCGTTAAGCTGATCGAAAATCGTCAGGATTTCTTCGGTGGTGACGGAGTCCAGGTTTCCGGTCGGTTCGTCGGCGAGCACAAAATACGGATCGTTGACCAGCGAGCGGGCGATCGCGACGCGTTGCTGCTGTCCCCCGGACAACTGGGTGGGCCGGTGATCCAGGCGATCACCCAAGCCGACGCGTTCGGCCAGTTCGATCGAACGGGCGCGTTCCTTGGCGCCGATGTTGCCCTGGTAATACAGCGGCACCTGAATGTTCTCGACGACACTGAGTTGTTGGATCAGGTTGTACGATTGAAACACGAACCCGATCCGTTGGGAACGGATTTCGGCGAGTTCATCGTCACTCATTGTCGCGATGTCATCATCGCCGAGCATCAGCGATCCCTTGGTCGGTTTGTCCAGGCAACCGAGTAAGTTGAGCAGCGTACTTTTGCCGCTTCCCGATGGTCCCATGATTGCGACATAGTCGCCTTCGGGCACGTCAAAGGAAACGCCTCGCAATGCTTTGACGGTTTCACTCTTGAGCACATAGTGCTTTTGCAGGTTGTGGATCGACGTGGCCAGGCGTTTGGGCGTGGTCGCGCCTGCACTCGGCTGGGGTCCGGAGGACCGGTAGGCATCTGTCATCGACATGTTCGGATCAACCTCCCGCCCGCTGGCGGATCATTGTCATGATCTCATCGCGGGTGACGGCACCGTCGCCGTCGCTATCGGCGGCGGAGATTCGGTCACGGAAACTGGGGTCGATGGCACTGAGTTCCTCGGCGGAAATCGTCCCGTCGCCGTCTTTATCGCCGTTTTCCATCATTCGGGCAACGATCGTCGCCGGGTCGGGACGGCCGCCGCCACCGGGGCCACCGCCACGTCCCGCACCGCCGGGGCCGCCACCGCCTTTGCGTCCACCACCACCGTCTGTCGGTCCGTCTTCGATCTCGATCGGTTTGGTATTGGGGTCGACATCGGCGATCTCGCGCATCTCGCTGTTGTCGTCGGCGGAGACTTCGGGCAGGTCCATCAGGTCCAGGTGCTGGCGAAGATTGAGCACCACTGATTCGCCTTCCTTCAGGCCGTCCTGGATCGTCGCCATTGTGTCGTTGGTCGCGCCGATGGAGACTTTGGTCGTTCGGAACGACTCCGGTCCCTCTTTGATCAACGCGAACATTCGGTTGTCGTGTTCGTAGAGGCCCTGGATGGGGATTTGAATCGCGTCTTCGAGCTGTTGGACAAAGATTTGAACCTCTGCGGTCATCCCGGTTCGGATGTTTTCGGGGGGATTCAAGATGTCGATCAACACGGCGTATTCCTTGATGCCCGAGCTGGTAAAGCTACTCGGTTCGGCATAGCGATTGACTTTCGTCACGCGGCCTTTGAGGGTCAGCCCGGGAATCGACGAGACGGAGATCTTGACCGCCATGCCTTCTCGGATCAGCGTGATTCGTGACTCGTTGACTCTGCTTTTGACCTGCATCTTGGTGGGGTCTGGCAGATAAATGATCTCCTGGCGTTCTCGGACCGACGCCCCGGCTTCGACCACAAATTCGGCGTTCCCACCCCGGCTGCTGTATTTATTGGCGTGCACCACGACGCCTGACGCCGGAGCCGTAAGGATGCAGTTTTTGATCTGTTCCTTGGTGTCGGCCAATTGAATCTGCTGTTCCAGCAGTTCGCTTTCGTAGGCGGTCAGCTGGGCCTGGGCGGATTCAATGTCGCTGTCGAACTGGACCAGCATCTTTTTCTTGGTCAGGTTCTGCAGCACACGCAGTCGGCCCTCGGCGGCTTCGAGTTCGTTGCGCGCCTTTGCGACGGCGAACTTGTCGGCATCGAGCTGCAGCGATTTGATCAGTCCCTTGGCGACCAATCGCTGGCTGCTTTCGAGCGCCTTTTGGGCTTTGACCAGGTCTTGCTCGGCGATCAGTTTTTCATTTTGGATCGCGCGTTCATCGGTCATGAAGACGCCTTCCAGGTATTCCTGGCGGGCGATTTTGGCTTGCTCGACCTGGGCCTTGGCCGTCGTCACGTTCGCTTCGGCCGCGATCACCCGGATCTTGTCTTCGTTGAGGGTTTGCTCCAATTGGGACGAATCCAGTTCGACCAACTTGTCGCCTTTCTCCACCCGCGCGCCCTCATCGATCACCCACAGGATCGAGGTGCCGCCGGTGCCGCTGCCCCGCGACTTGACCAGACAGACCACGGCGATGTTGCTGCTGCTCTCGATTTCACCCTGTTCCAGCACGATGTGATCGAACGGGCCCTTGACGACGTTTGCAGTGATCAGCTCACCGGTCGTGCTCCCGTCGCCGCTGCCAAAGAACAGGGCGTAGCCGATTCCACCGAGAATTCCCGCCACCACCAAACAGGCGATGACGGCGCCTAGTGCACCGCCTCGACGCGGACGCAGCGGCGATAAACGAGGAAACGACGTGCTCTCAGCGGGGCGCGGGTTCAATTTCATTAGAAAACCGTAGAAACGGAGGGCAGGATGTCTTTGGGGGGCGGGATGTCAAAGCACACAAGCCGGATGCGAGAAGAGGGCCAATTGATGAAACCCTGGTTTCGCCAAATGGTTCCGCTCCCATCCAAATTTCAGCCTTTGACATGCTCCAACGCATGCGGTCTTGCCGATCGTCAACCGACGACCGCCAAACCGGACCGACGTGTCAGGGGACAAGACGTGGCTTGGGTGGGCCGAGCGCGGCAAAGGACGAACGACAGGCCAACGCCTCCGACCGCAACGGTCCCACATGTTAGTCTACTCGGGTGACAAATGGGACAATGCCAAAACTTGTCGTCGACCGGACGAAATTTCAGTGCCGGAAACGCCAGTCTTCGCAACTGTAACGTTTTGACACCAGCTCAACCGCTCGGGCCAGGATGGGGTCGGGGATCTGGTCCGACAGCGGCTCGAACCGTTCGGCGAAATCGAACTGTGTGGCCAAGTCATCGGCCAGCGTCGCAGGGTCCAGAGGAACATTGGTGAGAAAGGATTGGTGATCACGGCCGTCGCGATAGTCGGGCTGGCGCGGGGCGAAATCCAAACATCTCGCCACGTTTTCCAAATCGGCCGCGTATAACACGGTCCCATGGTAGAGCACGTGGCTTCGTGTGACCCGCAACGCATTGCCGGAAAACTTGCGGTTCCGCCAGGTCAAATCACAAATCCCCTGGAGCCGGATCTCGGGCAGCTGACGTTTCGCCGCCGCCAGCACTCGCTGCATCACAAACGTGTGGGCTTCGTCGATTTTGGCGAGATGGGGCGAATGCGCCAGCGACAGCACGACACTGTACATCAGGCAACCCGGCCCGCCGACGATCGATGCCCCTCCGCTGCAGCGGCGATAGATCCCGATGCCATGGCGATCACAGTGTTCGCGGTCGGTCTCGCGATCCACCTTGGACGATCGCCCCAGCACGACCGTCGGGCTGGAAAACTCCCAGGTCCGAAAACTGGGACCGATCACGCCTGATTCGGCCCCCGTCAAAAACGCCTCATCCAAGGCCAGCAGCATCGCAGGGTCCAACACGGTTCCTTTCACGTTCCCCTCAGCGATTGCAACAGCGGCATCCGGACGACCTTCATCGCCGCCACCAGTCCCGCGAGGAGTCCGAAGACGACGATCGCCAGGACCACGACGATCGGTTCCAGGATCGGTGGCCGCACCCCGCCCGTCAGAGCATGGGGCAGCACCGCGACGACCGCACAGGCCACGCCGCAACCGATGCCGATCAACAACAGGGACGCGGTTTCGCCCATCACCATCGCCGCCAAGCGGACTTGGGTGAACCCGATCGCCCGCATCACGGCAAGCTCGTTGCGGCGCTCGAGTACATTGCGCAATTGTGCGATCGCCAACCCGACGGTGCCCAACAGCAGCCCCAGTCCGCCCAGACTTTGGAACGTCCTCAGGTACGTGTTCTGAACCGCCATCATGCCGCTGAGCACTTGGCGGGCATCCGAAACATCAAAACCGATGTCGCCCAATCGGGTTTCCATGGCTGAAGCAATCGCGTCGGAGTCTTGTTCATCGGTGTTGATCAACACGTAGCGATAACCGCTGATCTCAGGAAACGAGGCTTCGAAATTGGCCTCCCCCACGATCAGCCGACCTTGCAACAGGGAGTTTTCGAGCAACCCGACGACCTCGAAGTGAATCGTGCGGTTGTCATAGAGAAACGCCTTACGTTCCCCGATCCCCTTGATCATCTGCAGGCTCCACATCGCCGTGTTCTGATCGACGATCATCGGAATCGGATCGTCTTCGCTGCCACTCGCTTTGCGGCCGAGTAGCGACCACGCCGTTTGGCCTTCGGCGGCGGGTCGGCCTTCAGAGTCGGGTTGGCCTTCGGGGTCGGGTTGGCCTTCGGAGTCGGGTTGGCCTTCGGGGTTGAGGGCGGCCGAGGCGTAGAAACGGAATTTGCCGAGTGATTCGGCGGCCTGATCGGGCACGCCCAGCACGGTCGGCTCGGTGGCTTGGTAGAGATTGTTGCAACTGGCGTCCTGGCCGCTGCGGACACGCAGCGAAACAATCGTCGCCGACGAGATGAGTTTGGCGTCGTTTCCCAACAGCCCCCTTTGAACGTCGAGGTCGGCCAGGTCTTCGTACAACGGCTGGGCGGTCTCGGCGACCAAGTCAAACCCGCCGGTGCCTTCATCGGACGGTTGCAACCGAAACGCGGTGATTGCGACGATCAAGAACGATGCGGTCGCCATCAATCCGATCGTCAACGTGCTCCGCAGCGGCGCCCGCGTCGAATTGCTGCGGGCCAGTCGGCCGAGTGAATAGCCGGGGGCGGAATCGTGATCGCGTTTGGATTTCCGCAGCCCTTCATAGACGAGCATCAGGATGGCGATCAACAACAACATGCCACCCCCGACGAATCCGCCGGCGGCGGTTTGGCCGCCCGACATCGCGCCTGCGATTCCCGCACCGATCGCCATCACGAACAACCCGATCGCAATGCGGCGCGGCCACGAACTGACGTCTTTCTCCGCCCGGACTTCATCCGATGCGTCCGCGCCACGCAACAGCGTGACGGCTTGGTTGTTCAGCATCGATCGCAGCGTCCACCACAACGTGCCCGCACCGATCAACAATCCGATCAATGCGCCGCCGACAAGGCTTTGCGGCGTCGCATGGAAGGTCAGAAAGGGAACGGTGACCGCACCGACCCAGTAGGTCCGCAGTGCCGCCAAGACCGCATGGGCGTAGCCGATCCCGCCGGCAACCCCCAGCAACACGCCGATCAACGCAATCACCACGCCTTCGCCGAGAAACAAACGTGAGACCTGTTTGCGCTGCAATCCGATCGCCATCAACGTTCCCAGTTCGCGGCCGCGGCGGACCAGGCCCAATCGGAACAACATCGCAATCAACATCACGGCCGAAAAGATCACGAAACAGCTGAGCGCCAAAAAGAGCCCGTCAAACGGTGTGGTGCCTTTGGACGCGGCCAGTTGATCTGCTCGGATCGGACGCGGGTGCCAACCGAGTTCGGGCAAGACGGGTTGCAGCGCCGCGACGATCTGTGTTCGCAACGCAGCGACGTCAGCGGCAACCGCCGGATCGATTCGCAAACCGGTCGTTTCACCGAACCGGCTGCCGAACAAGCGTCGTCCATCGGCCAGCGGAATGAACGCCTTGGGAGTCAGCCGGTGGTTCTTCCAATAATCGTCGTCTTCGGCCGGTACGTCGCGTGTCAGTTCGAACGGTGTGTCCCAATCACTCATCGAATCTTGATCGGTCACGCCGGGGACCGTGGGGGTCAAATTCGGATCGTTGTAGCGCGTCGGTTCGCGGTCGAACACCGCGGGACGGCTGCGGAAATAACGTCTGGCCGGCTCGGTGATCGGCACGATTCCGGTGACGACGGCCTGAAACGTGCGCTCAATTTCCTTTCCGTTTTCGACTTCCGGTTCGAAGTAGGCGACCCGAAGACCGGCACCCACGTCGACCGCGAGACGTTCGGCGGTCCAGGAGTTGATGACCATCGGGACGACGTCGTTTGCCGGATCTGATTCGCCGAAATCCAGTGGCAACTCGGGCGACGAATCGATCGCCGTGATCGTGCTGTAGGTGACCGTCGCCGGTGCCTCGCCGCTGTCATCGAGTGTTTCGATGGCGTTGGCCAGGTAGGTCATCGCCGGTGTCACCGAACCGGTCGGCAATGCAGCGGTGATGGCTTCGACTGCGGTGTCGTCGAGCATCAAGCGATCGCTGGTAAGGCTGTAGTAATCAAAAATCGTCTTGTCTTCGAAGGTTTTGGTGACCCGTTCCAGTTGCAGCCCCAGGTCCGACAGTCCCACGTGAATCTTTGCGGGATCGATCGTGACCGAAGCCAGCGCGATGTTTGCTTGTCCTTCACGCTCCAGGACTTCGCCGATGACATCCCGCGACAGGAACACGTTCTTTGGCGCCGCTTGGGCCGGCGAAAGTGAGAACCGCGCCAATCCGCGATCGGGCAAAATATCGACCACCGTCAGCCGCGGAATCCCCTCGGTTTGAACGTCACGCCGACCGAGCGGGCTGTCCGCCGGCACGGCCTGTTCGACCGGTAAACGCACCGTGACCTGGTCTCCGATTTGAACGCCCAGTTCGACCGCCAAAGCTTCGGTCAAGACGATGCTGTCATCACCTGGCATCGTCGTCGGTGCGATGCCGGAGACGTCCAGATCCCAGAACGACTCGTCGCATCCGATCGTCTGGACCGCGCCGGCACGACGCGACTCGGCTGATCCGACGGTTTCAATCACCGCGCGGTCGAACAACAACACCGTTGCCAATTGCGAGGGATCCACACCCAGCGTCGTGGCCGCGTTCTCGGCGGAAAAGAATCCGCCGGGGGCGAGCACCGAATCGATCTTGCCCAGTCGTTCGACCGTCAAACCACGCAGACTGCCTCGCATCGAATCGCCGACCAGCAAGGCGCCGACGATCACCGCGGTCGCGATGGCGACCCCCAACGCGACCGCCAACGACGTCCGCCAGTTGTAGCGGACGCCGGAAACAACCATCGAACCGGCACTCAATCGGGCAGGCGCGGCGGGAGGCGGTGGGTTCATCTCAGGCTTCGTTGCGGTTCGAGACATCCGGACAATTCAATTTGGTCGATTGTCCGTCAACGAAGGAAATGTTGCAACGCGTCTGGAGGGGTGGGGGGCAAGTGGCAGGGGAATTGGCGGGTGGGGACGCTTTGGGAGACAAGAAAATCTCAAATCTCAAATCTCAAATCTCAAATCTCAAAACTCAAAACTGAAAACTTGAAACTTGAAACTTGAAACTTGAAACCTATCCCTACTCCACGACCAGCGCGCCCGAGGCTCCGGAGCCGATCTTTCCGTCGGGGTTGTCGACGGTTGCCCAGAGGCGGACTTGGCCGGTGACGGGGTGCATTTCAGGGGAGACGAAGGTGACGCGTCCGCGAAGGGACTCGCCGTCGTTTGCTCCGGCGGGCGTGAATTGGACGGCGCGTCCGACCAGTTGCGGGCCGTGCGTCTTGCCATCGACAAAGCCTTCAACGCGAATCGGGTGCAGCGAAAGGATGCGGACAATTGGCTCGCCGGCTTCGACCCACTCGCCGGGTTGAATGTCGATTTCCGCGACCATGCCTTCGACACGCGTCCGCACGGTGTGTTGCTCCAGCCGAGTCTGTGCGATCGAAACGGCGGCTTGTTTTTCAACCGCGGCGGCGGCAGCGACCATCAAGTCGTGTTGGGCTTGCTCGATCGCCAACGCAGCCTGGTCGACTTTCAAGCGAATTTCCTCCAGCTCAAAATCGCTGACCGCCCCCGGATAGGCTTGGTTGGCCAGTCGGCTCTGCTGCATCTCGTGCTCGCGGACTTGCAAGGTCCGTTTGGCGTATCGCAAGTTGACGTCGTTGTCGCTTTCCAAGCGTGCGGCGTCCAAGGCGGCTTTGGCGGCGACCAATTCTTTTTCCGCCAGGTCTTCTCGCAATCGGGCCAGCACCGCATCGACTTGCACCTGATCGCCTTCCTGCACATCGACTGACGAAACGACGCCGGACAGCGGCGCGGCGATGAATGCGTTTTTGATCAACGAGGTCTGGGCATCTTCGATCACCAGCGCATCCGATGGTGACTCGGCGTCTGCATCGCGATCCGTCTCGACGTCGCCCGCTTCGTCGGTCTGTGCCGAGACGCTGGGGGCGGAGAGCATCAGCAGGGGGGCGATCGAGAGTGCGAAGGCGGCGATCCAGATCACCGAACGAAACGAAAGCGGCCGGGGGCGAGAGATCGTCAGGGACATGGAAACGCTCTGGGTCGTCGGTAGCAGATGGATGTCGCGCCGCGCTAGATCATGAAAAAAGCACGCGGGTCGGAAAATCAAACTATTTCAGCGAACCGAAGAAACAAGCGGCGGTGTTGCGCAAGTCGTTCGGCCGCTATCCGATCGAACCGGTCGTGCCGAATGTCGGGATTGTTCGCGTTTCGAATTCCGCATCGCATTCTTGGTGTCCTCGCCCGCTCCACCAACGCGAGACGCGTATTAGACGATCCGTTTGAGCACGGGGAATTCGAGCGTGAACTTGGTTCCGCGTCCGACTTCGCTTTGTACGCTGATGCGGCCGCCGTGGGCTTCGATGATTTTCCGTGCGGTCGGCAATCCCAGTCCGCTGCCGCCTTCCTTGGTCGTGTAGAACGGTTCGAACATGTGCATGATGGTGTTGTTGTCCACACCGCGACCGCTGTCGATCAGATCCAAGGCGACGCTGGTCTGTGTGGAATAGGTTCGCGCCAACAACTGTCCGCCGCGGCCGGTCGCTTCGAGCGCGTTTTTGACCAGATTCATCAGGGCGGCTTGCAGCGAGTCGCTGTGCAGCGCGATCGATGGCAGATCGCTGTCCAAATAACGTTTGATCTCGATGCCCCGCTGAGCCGCTTCGGCCTTGTAAGCGCGGAGCACGGTATCGACTTGATCGTTCAGTGATCCGGAAACCAGATCGATGTCTCTGAGCCGAGCGTAACGCAGGAAATCGCGCAGCAAGCCCTGCATCCGCTCGCACTGCTCACGCACGATATTGACCCGTTCGATCGACCGTCGGCTTTGCGGCGAATTCCAATCGGCCAAATCTTCGCTCAGCAGGTCGATGTTCATGTGAATCACCGACAACGGATTCTTGATCTCGTGGGCGAGCGATCCGGCGAGTTCGGCGAGCTCTTCGTACTGAGCCCGCAATGCGTCGATGGGGGAGGTTTTCTCGTTGGAAGTCATTGCTGGCGGTCAGGGGCGAGGTCAATCGATGGGTGCGATGGTGGCGACCTTCGTCGGTGTCAGGTACGATTGTAACGATGGTCCCACTGCCAGATAGTCGGCGATGGATGCGGCCTGCCGTTTTACGCCGGCATTGAAGTGCGATGAACGATCTTGATGGCCAACCGCCCCCGCTGAATCCGTTTGCCCCGACGTCACATCTCGGTTCGGTCGACTTTAACGAGGCGACATCGGGGGCCGCGGAGTTCTCGAATCTTCGCATCATTCTCTCGGTCATCGCCGCGGTGACGGGCTCGGGCGGACTGTTCGGGATCGTGCTCTCGGCGGTCGCCGTCGGATCGATCCAGTTGTTCGGTGGGATGTCGGATTTCGGTACCGATGTGCTGCCGCTTCTTTGGGCGGTTGCGTTCGCGACGGCCGCCGGACTGGTCATCGCCGGCGTCGGCTCGGCGATCTTGGTGCCGGTTTGTTTTTTGCTCGCCAGCGGCCTGAGGCCGGCGGGAACGCCGCATTGGGATCGCAGATCGATCAACAAGTTCGGGGCGGTCTGCGGATTCCTCAGCGGCTGGATCCCGACGATTCTGCTGGTCGGAGCTGGGGCATCGAGCGTCTTGGTGGGGCTGATCCCGGCCGGATTTGCCGTGGTGGTGGCCCCGTTGCTGTTGCGCCGGCTGCTTCGCTAGTGTGTTGTCGAATGTTCGGAAAAGGGGTCAGGTACCAAAAATGCGAAGCACCCTTGGGCCATTTGGTTTTTGGTGCCTAACCCCTGTTCCGCTCGCCCCTGGCGGGATGCGAATCCGAACCCCATCTGAACTTCGGGCGTCTGAGTGACTATCGTTTCAGTTCTCCGCCTGTTTTCTGTCCCCGTCGTTCCACCCCAATCGTCAGCCGGTCTATGATCTGGGAAGCTTGGTTATCGCTCGCCGTTTCGCTCGGACTGCTGGCCAGTTTGGCAACCCGGATCGCATCGACCGACCTGTTGGCGATGGCATTTTTGGCGGTCTTGGTGATTGTCCAGGACTTGACCGGGACGCCCAACTTGCCCAGTCCTGCCGAAGCGGTGCTGGGGTTTGGCAATCAGGGACTGTTGACGATCGCGTTGCTGTTCGCCGTGGTTGCGGGATTGGAGATGACCGGGGGCACGAAATTGGCGACCGGCTGGTTTCTCGATCGCGCGAAGACCTTTCGCGATGCGCAGCTGCGAATCCTGCTGCCCGTGGCGATCTGCAGCGGATTCTTGAACAACACACCGGTCGTCGCGGCGTTGATGCCGATCGTCGATGACGTCTGCAAACGGCTGGGGGCCAGTGCCAGTCGGTTGCTGTTGCCGCTTTCCTACGCCGCAATCCTGGGCGGGATGTGCACCGTGATGGGGACCAGCACGAATCTGATCGTGCGTGAGGAATTCAAGGCCAAGTATGACGGCGAGATCAGTTTCTTTGCTCCGGCCGTGGTCGGTGTCCCCGCCGCGATTCTCGGCGTCGGCTACATGATCCTGTTTTCGACCAAGTTGATTCCCGCGCGGAAAGCTGCCGTCAGCGCCAGCGACGATCCCAAACAATACACCGTCGAAATGCAGGTCGATCCCCACGGACCGTTGATCGGCAAAACGATTCAGGATGCGGGACTGCGGAGTCTGCCGGGGCTGTACGTCGCCGAGATCCAGCGCGGTGACTCGGTCATCCCGGCCAAGCCGAACGAAAAATTGCAAGCCGACGACGCGTTGATCTTGGTCGGCGCGTTGGAGTCGGTGGTCGACTTGAGAAAGATCCGCGGTCTGCTGACTCCGGACGACCAAGGTCGCAAATTGGAAGTCCCCGCTTGGCGTCGGACTCTGATCGAAGCGGTCGTCAGCCCCCGCTGTTCGCTGTTGGGCAAAACGATTCGCGAGGGACGTTTCCGCAGCAATTACAACGCAGCAGTGGTCGCGGTCGCACGCGGCGATCGTCGGCTGACAGGCAAAATCGGCGACGTCGAATTGGAAACCGGTGACGTGCTGTTGCTCGAAGCCTCGCCGTCGTTTCTGCACCGGGCCAAAGAACTCCGCGATTTTTATCTGGTCAGCCGAGTCGGCTCGGATGTCATCCGCCGCCACGATCGGGCGTGGTATGCGATCGTCATTATGGTTGCGATGGTGTTGATCGCGGCGCTAAAGATCGCATCGATCTTGACCGCCGCGATGGCCGCGGCGCTGGCGATGATCCTGCTGCGATGCTGCACCGCAAGCGAAGCGCGACGCTCGGTCGACTGGAGCATCCTGATTGTGATCGGAGCGACCCTCGGGATCGGCACGTCACTGGAGACCAGCGGTGCCGCCCAGGCGATCGCGGTCGAGATGATCAACCTGGCCGGCGGCGACCCCTGGTTAAGCCTGGCGTTGGTGTACTTGGTCACGATGCTGTGCACCGAATTGATCACCAACACGGCTGCGGGGCTGATCATGTTGACGATCGCCATCGGAGCCGCCGGGACGCTGGGGGTCAGCGAAGTGCCGTTTGTGATCACCGTGATGATCGCGGCCTCGGCAAGTTTCCTGACCCCGTTCGGTTATCAAACCAATTTGATGGTCTACACCGTCGGCGGTTATCGCGCAAGTGATTACTTGCGATTCGGGTTACCGTTGTCGCTAATCGTGTTTGCCGTCTCGGTGATCGTGATCCCCATCGCGTTCCCGTTCGTAGTGCCGCCGGCGCTGCAATAGTGCTCGGTCAGCCTGTCACTTGCGGACCGATGAAACGATGATTGCGCCCACAGATGGCAGCGCGAACCCACGGATTTTTTGCACCCTGTCATCCGTGGGTTCGCGCTGCTATCCGTGGGTATTATTTTCGATGGATAGCACGGTAAAATTGCCGGAGTGCTACCGCAAAATTAAATGTAGCCAGAGCACTCGCATGTTTTTACGCCAAGTAACGGACCAGATCACCTTGCGGCTCGCGCTGCCGTCCTACGCCGAGCCCCGTTCCGCTGCAGTCCAGTGATGCTGCACGTTGGTCTCATCCCACCGTTCGCTCCCTCCCCTGCCATTGATTTCCATGTTTCGCCGTTTCGTCTTGATGTATTGGCTGGTCATCAGCCCCTTGTTTTTGTTTCATTGCCTGGCTGACGAAGCTGGCCAATCCGAGACGGGGGCGTCAACGATTCTGGACGAGTATCCGTTGGATTGGTCCGGCGTCGGCGACCAAGCCAACCAGCTCCGCGTGTCGCAGCGTGATGGCGTGGTTTCGTTTTTGGCCTTGGGAAATGATCCCTACTTTCGTTTCGAATTGCCCCGGTTGCCGGCGACCGAGCGAGACTGGATCCTTGAACTGGAATACTTCTGCCCCGACGGGATTCGGGGAATCCAGTGGCGAAGCGGGCGCGGGATTCATCGGCCCGCCGCCACCGCGCTGCCTTCAATGCCCAACGCCGAGGGCTGGACGAAGTACTCGTTCTCGCTTAACGAACTGACGCCCGATGTGATCGGCAGCGATGCCGAAGTTCCGGTTCGCATCGATTTGGGCAGTCGATCGGGGGTTCAGATGCAAGTGCGCGGCGTCGTCGTTCGACCCATGAACGACGCGGAGCTCCGCCAACGCGACGAAGCCGCCGAACGAAAGGTACAGAAGACGGCATTGGCCGAACGGATCAACGATTATCGGCTGCGTCGCTGGCCGGCGAAGATTGATTCGATCGACTTTGACGGCGAGCGGATTCAGGTGGCGGGAACCCTTTCGCCATCCGCGGTGGTTCGCTCGGCGTTCTTGATCGCGCGGCATCCCGATTCTGTTTCCGCCGATCCGCCGACGACCGCAGAGCTGTCGCAACGCTGGCCGGTCACCATCGATCAGGAGGGCCGGCGATGGACGGCGCGGATTGATTCACCCGTCGGCTCGTCCTGGTTGGACGCGGGGGTTCGGTTTCAGTTGTTTCAGCAAACCGACAATGCGACCACGTCTACACCGACGCCGATTTCTACAGCCCGATATCGGGACCTGAATCCAGACGCCAGCGTCCCGCCAGCGAAGACACTTTCAGCCGCCAAGGGATTGACGTGTATCACCTCGCGTTTCTCGCCGGATCAACTTCGCGCGCTCGGGATCCAACATGCCTCGGTCAATATCGTCGTCAGCGGATTGGTCAGTGAAACGGCGCATCCCGGTTGGGAACCGTTCGACATCAACGGGAGGACCTGGTGGAGCAACCAGCCGCGACTGCGGCAACAAGACCGTGACATTCGAACCGCGACTGACGCCGGCGCTGTCGTTGCCGGCATCTTGCTGATCCCGACCTCGTCAGGTGGGCGGTCCCCGATCGCTCACCCCGAGTCGACGGACGCCGGCACCTACGCGATGCCGAACTTGACCGATTCTCAAGCCGTCGCTCGCTACGTTGCCGCATTGCATCTGCTCGGTCAACGTTACAGCGGGCTACATCCCGAACACGGCCGGGTGGATCACTGGATCGTGCACAACGAAGTCGACTATGGATGGCAGTGGACCAACATGGGCGAGCAACCCCTGGAGATCTTTTTGAATCACTACGTCCGGTCGATGCGGCTGGTCGATGCGGCGACCCGCCCATTCAATCCCCATGCCCGCGCGTTCATTTCCTTGACCCACCGTTGGAACACGACCGACAACCAGCATTGGAAAACGTATGCGCCCAAAGCGATGTTGCAGCGATTGATCCAGGACAGCCGACTCGAAGGCGACTTTCCTTGGGGCGTTGCGTACCATCCTTACCCGCAAAGTCTGTGGCATGCCGACTTCTGGAACGACACGCAGGTGTCCGACGATCTTGAGACCCGCTTGATCACGATCAAGAACTTGCAGGTTCTCGACCGTTTCATGCACCTGCCAACGAGCCGAATGGTCGACGGACGCGTCCGCCCGGTGATCTGTAGCGAGCAGGGATTTCACGCCGACGAGGATGATCCAAAACAGCTCCGCACCCAGGCCGCTGCGCTGCTGCTGACTTGGAAGAAACTCCGCCAATGTCCCTCCATCATCGCCTTTGATTACCACCGGCCCAGTGACCATCCCAATGAAGGAGGGCTGCGATTGGGGCTGCGTGGTTTGCCGAGTCAAACGAACCCGTTGGGCGCCGAAAAACCCGCCTGGGACGTTTTCTCGGCCATCGGAACCGAACGCGAGGTGGAGTTGATCCGCCGTTACCAATCGCAGTGGGAAGGGGAGGATTGAGAGTTGGTGTGCAGGCTTCAGCCGCCCTGTCTTGCTGCTCCGCAGCGCGTGGGGATGCGCCTGAAGGCTGGACACCAACGGGCGCGTGCCACTCTTTCAGCCGAACGTGACCTCACCGATTTACTCGGCGAGTGATACGACCACCTGTACCGGTAGGTGATCACTCGCGAAACGTCCCTGGTCGGTCTTGGGGTTGTCAACGGCTAACTGCAGCACCTCGACCGAGCGGACGAAGATGTGGTCGATGATGCGGTCGGGCGCGATCATGCTGAAGCCGTTCCAGGTGCTGGTCGGTCCGGTCGGTTTGGACTTGCTGGCCTGTCGCGCATCCGTAAACGCCGAAACAATTGCGTTATATGGCTCCGAACCGATCAGGCAATTGAAGTCGCCCATCAGAAGGATCGGCAGATCTTGAGGCAACTTGCCCAGACGCTCGGCCAACAGTTTCCCACTTTCGGCCCGCGCTTTCGCGCCTCGATGATCGAAGTGGGTGTTTGCGACATACAACTCAGCGCCATTTCGTCGGTCGCGAAAATGAATCCAGGTGCAGGTCCGTGGCAGTGCCGCGTCCCAGCCTTTCATGCCGACCGCTTCGGGAGTCTCGCTCAGCCAAAACGTTCCCTTGTCGAGCACTTCGAACTTGTCTTGACGATAAAAGATCGGCGCGTGCTCCCCGCCGCTTTTTCCATCGTCGCGACCGACGCCGTAGGAATCAAAGTCTGACAAGCCTGCTCGCAGTTGGGCAAACTGGGGTTCGGTGACTTCTTGCAACCCGATGATGTCGTTGCCGCGACAGTACTCAATCACAAACTCTTGGCGATTGGGCCAAATGTCTTCCCCATCGTTCGGGTTGGCAAAGCGGACGTTGTAGGTCGCGACCTTCACCTGCTGCGTGGCCCGGTCGGCGGCGTCGGGGACCTGGGCAACCGCGGGAGCGATCAGAGAGACGAAAAACGAAGCAAACAGAGACACGAACAACGGTGGGCGAAACATGGTGGGCTACAACGATTCGGGGAAATCAGTTTGAAACCGTCGGATCAACGCTTGCGTGTCCGCCGGTACGACGTACAGCTTACCTCGAATGTGTTTCGTCTGCCCCGGCGCCAAACCGCCGATGCGGAAATCGTTGTGGATGCAGGTGATCACACCTTGAAAGATCTCCTGGTAGGGGTGCCAGGCGACCGCCAAAATCATTTTCTCGTCGGCGGAGTAGCATCCGGTCAGGCCGCTGGACGGAACGACATCGCTGAGCGGGCGCGGATTGACGTCGTCGCGGTCGACGTGTCTGGGGGCGTAGACTTGGCCGGGGACGTAGCGCGCCTTGAGCGCCCATGGCGATGTCGGAAGTCGGGTCAGTGTTCCGTCGACGATCAGGAAACACTTCTTGATGTAAGGCGGATAGACATCGCGGGCGTTGGCAGGATCCGCGCCGGTGAAACGGTCCACCCGCATGCAGGGTTGTGCCCAATGGGCCTCGGACGTCTCGTCGGTCGGGTTGGTCGCCGTCAATTCAAACGTCACTTCGTCTTCGCCAGCCAGGATCACATGATCGACGATCACGCCGTCGACCAGTGTGTCACGAATTTCGATTCGTTTGCGATCCGGCGTCGCCGCGACCAACTCACTGGTGTGCTTGATCACCGTTTCACTCCAGTCTCGATCGGTCGAACCGGGACGGCAATAAGCTTCCAGATAGTGTGTGCGAATGAAGTCTCCGGGGAGGTTTGGCCCGTGCACATCCAGGTAACGACCATCCCATTGGATCGTCAGCCCGGTCGCGGGGGACTCAGCCCGGATTGTGACTGCAGGGGTGGTCATCGAAAGCAACGCAAGGCCGACAAGTAGAATCCGTGTCATGGCGAATTGCCTGTGTGTGAGAGGGTGAACGCGATCGCGTCGATGCTGAACCAAGTCAGCGATCGACAGGCAGGAAGCTTATCCGAGGATAGGTTCGACGATCTCTCCGTGGACGTCGGTCAAACGAAAACGACGGCCCTGGTAGCGATAGGTCAATCGTTCGTGATCGATGCCGAGCAAATGCAGGATCGTGGCCTGGAAATCATGGACGCTGACGCCATCGGCGGCCACGCTAAATCCGAACTCGTCGGACGCCCCATACGTGACGCCGGGCTTGATGCCCCCGCCGGCCATCCACAGCGTGAACACGTACGGATGATGGTCGCGGCCCCAACGTTGGGTGTCTTCGATTTTTCCTTGCAGGAACGGAGTGCGGCCGAATTCGCCGCCCCAAATCACCAGCGTGTCGTCCAACAACCCACGCTGTTCCAAGTCTTTGACGAGCGCCGCCGAAGGGGCGTCGGTGTCGCGACATTGGATTTCCAATTGGCTGTTCAGGTTTCGATGCTGGTCCCAGCCGGCATGCATCAATTGGATGAAGCGGGTGCCGCGTTCGGCCAGTCGCCGTGCGATCAAGCAGTTGTAGGCATACGAGCCCTTGCGGGTGACATCGGGGCCGTACATCGCAAGCGTCGATTCGGATTCCGTCGACAGATCGGTCAGCTCCGGAACCGAGGCTTGCATGCGATAGGCCATTTCATACTGTTTGATCCGTGTCGCAATTTCCGGGTCGCCGACCACATCGAGCTGTCCTTGGTTGAGCACGGCGAGGTCGTCCAACATGCCCCGGCGACGATCACGATTCATCCCGGGCGGATCCGACAGGTACAACACCGGATCGCCGCTGCCACGAAATTTGACGCCTTGGTGCACCGTCGGCAGAAAACCGCTGCCCCAGTAATAGTCGTAAAAGATCTGTCCACAGGATGCTTCCTTGTCGCGCGAGGTCATGGCGACAAACGCAGGCAGTTCTTCGGTTTCGCTGCCTAGACCGTAGCTGAGCCAAGCCCCCATACTCGGCCGGCCAGGGCGTTCATCGCCGGTCAGAAAATACGTGATCGCCGGAGCATGATTGACCTGCGTCGTGTGCATCGATTTGATGAAACACAGCTTGTCCGCAATCTTTGCCGTTTCGGGAAGAAAACTGGAAACCGTCGCACCGCTTTGCCCGTGTCGGGCGAACGTCGTGATCTCCTTCAGACAGGGACGCGCGGTCTGGCCGCCGGTCATCGTGCTGAATCGGGCGCCGCCGACGACCGAATCGGGGATCTGCTGGCCGTGCAGCTCGGTCAACATCGGTTTGTGATCAAACAGATCGACGTGTGACGGCGCACCGTTCTGGAGCAAATAAATCACCCGCTTTGCCTTGGCCGGATAGTGCGGCAACGTCGGCAATCCGCCCGCACCGCTGGCGGTGCGGTTCCCCAGCAACGTCGCCAAGGCCGCCAGCCCGACTCCGGTCCCGGCCGAACCAAAAAACTGACGACGCGTCTGATCAATCGGATGTAGGTTCAATGGGTGCGTCATGGATTCTGCATTCCAGCGACGAGTGTGCGTAGGTGGGATAGGCTTCCAGCCTGTCATTTTGGAGTCGACAGGCTGGAAGCCTGTCGCACTGTGAAGCGCGACGGCATTACGGTTTCGATAACGTTTCATCCAGGTTCAACAGGATGGAGCAGACGACGGTGTAGGCGGCATGCTCGGCGGGGTCGAGTTGTGGATCACGCGGCGACTGTCCCACCGACAGCAACTGTAACGCGTCTTCGGGATTGGAGTCAAAATCGCGGCGCAGTTGTTCGACGCGGTCTTTTAAAACCGTCAATTCCCGGTCCTTGGGTTTCCGCGCCGTGGCCAATCGAAACGCGTAACCCAAACGTGCTGTCTGGGACTCTTTTTCTTGAAGCACCCGTTGGGCCATCATGCGGGCCGATTCCACAAACGTGGTCTCATTGAGTGTCGTCAGTGCGTGCAGCGGAGTGTTGGTCCGGGTCGGTTTGACTTCACACGTTTGTCGTTTGGCTCCGTCGAAAAACATGGTCGGCCCGACAATTCGTCGCCAAAAGATGTACAGGCTGCGGCGATAAAGTTTTTCACCGGAGTCGGGGGTGTAGCGGATCTTTCCGAACGTGGCTTCCGCCCAAATGCCCTCGGGTTGGTACGGCTTGACCGCGGGGCCGCCCAGTTCGGGGCTCAACAGGCCGCTGACCGACAATGCCTGATCGCGGAGCATCCAGGAGGGCAGGCGGTAGCGTGGCGCCCTGACAAACCATTTGTTCTGTGGGTCGGATTGAAGCGATTCCCGGGTGAACTTGGATGATTGTCGATAGGTCGCACTCATCACGATCCGCTTGTGCAGTTGTTTGACGTTCCAGCCGCTTTGGACAAAGTGGGTGGCCAGCCAGTCCAGCAGATCCGGATGGGTCGGGCGATCGCCTTGCAAGCCAAAATCTTCCGTGGATTCGACGATGCCGCGCCCGAAGAACGTTTGCCAATAGCGATTCACGGTCACACGAGCGGTCAGCGGGTTGGCCGGGGACACCAACCAGCGGGCGAGCGTCAAACGGTTGCGGGGGGCATCGTCCGGCAACGGCGGAAGCGCCGCCGGGGTGCCGGGTTGCACGGCCACATCGGTCGGCTTGTCGTAGCCCCCGCGTTCCAGGATCAGCGTCTGGCGTTGCCGATCACTCGGCAAGTCATCCATCACCATCACCGTGACCGCTTGTTTCTCCAGCGCGGCGAGTTGTTTGTTCAGCTGATCACGCCGCGCCGCTAGGGTCTTCCATTGGGGCCAGTGGTTGGACCGGAAGTGTTCTCGCAAAACGTTGCGCTGATCCGGCGTTTGTTTCTGCGGCTCTGTCTTGACCGCGGCGACCACCTCGGTCGGCAATCTGAAAACCGATTCGGCGGTCTTGTTGAAATAAAAACCGCCGATCCCTCCGGTGTTGACGATCTTGATCAGCAACTCGTTCTTGCCGGGCGACAATTCGATCTCTAACCGTTCTTGATCGGCGGCGGCCGCCCTGGCGGTAAAGTTCGCCAGCACTTCTTTGCCGCCGAAGAAGACTTTGATGGCGTCGTCGCTGCCGAGAGACAGTTGCAGCGTTCGTTTGGAGGACGATTCGATCTTGCGATAGAAATACGTCGCACCGACGGTCTCCGGCAGGGGCTGCACGACGCCGTCTTTGATGTCTTCACGTTTTGTCCACGTGAGCTCGCCGACGGTTGAGGAAAGCTCGACACCGGATTCGGGGCCGAGATCCTGATCAAAGGCTCGCCGCCCGTCGGCCGGGATCGGCCCCAATTGCCACCACGGTCCCAGTTTGGCCGAACCGCTGTCGGACGCCAGCTTGGCACGCAACTCGATTTCCCATGCGGCTTGGTCGTTGTCCAAGTCGGGAAGCGGTGCCGTCAGTTCCGCTTCAATCGATTGCAATTCCGCCGCGACGTCGTCTCGTCGCTGACGCTGATCCTCGTCCAGGTAGTTCAGCACCGGCGCCGTCTTGCCGCGGCCGCTGCGTCCGGTTTCCGAGGTGTTGTCGAAAAACGCGTAGAACTGAAAGTATTCCTTCAGCGAGATCGGGTCGAATTTGTGGTCGTGACAACGACAGCAAGTCATCGTCAGACCCAGCCAAACGGTGCCGGTCGTTTCCGCGCGATCGAAGACGTTCTCGACACGCGTCTCTTCGGCGATCCGCCCGCCTTCTCCGTTGAACATGTGATTGCGATTGAACCCCGTCGCCAAAATCTGTTCGGGCGTCGGGTTGTCCAGCAGGTCGCCGGCGAGCATTTCGATCGTGAACTGATCAAAGGGCATGTTGGCGTTGAGTGCATCGACCAACCAATCACGCCACGGCCACATGGTTCGTGTCGGGTCGCCTTGAAAGCCGTCGGTGTCGGCGTAGCGGGCGGCGTCGAGCCACTCCCACGCCATCCGTTCGCCGTAGCGTGGCGAGGCCAACAGTCGATCGACCAACCGTTCGTAGGCGTCATCGGATTGGTCGGCCAAAAACGCGTCGACTTCTTGTGGGGTCGGTGGCAACCCGGTCAAGTCCAAGGTGACGCGGCGAATCAACGTTTCGCGATCCGCTTCCGCTTGCGGCGAGACTCCCGCCGCGATCGCGCGGGCTCGGATGAACCGATCGATTTCATTTCGTGACCACGACGACGGGTCCTCTGGGACATCGGGCATGTTCGGGGCGACGAACGACCAATGTTCCGACCAAGTGGCACCCGACTGGACCCACGTTTGCAAGATCTTTTTTTCCCGCTCGGTCAAGGTGAGCTTGGAATCCGGCGGCGGCATGACTTCGTCGGGATCACTCGACAGCACTCTCCTCAGCCCTTCACTGTTCTCCGGGGCGTGGGGGACAAAGGCGGCGTACCCGCCCCGATCAGCCCGCGCCCCTTCGACGGTGTCCAACCGCAAGTCCGCTTCACGGGTCGCTTCGTCCGGACCGTGGCACTGGAAACATTTGTCCGAAAGGATCGGGCGGACTTGGGAATCAAAGTCGACATCGGCAGCAGCGACGTGATCAGCAGCACCTCCAAGAACAGTGCCGTCGAAAACACCAATCAGCGGGGCGAGGAAGGTGACTAGAATCGTGCAGGACAGGCGAGACATGAAAAGACGGCGGGCGTTACGGGCGGAGGGCGGGATGGCGTCCATTGTAGCCTGCCAGACGAGCAGATGTTCAGTCGCTACCTTCGCCGGCGAGGCTCATTTGCCAGTGCCAGCAGCCAGATGCGAACCTGGGGGGCCTTGGTCATGTCCTGTTGGGATCATTTCTGTTTCGACCGGATGGACCTGGTGACCAGGCCGTGACGTATGTTCCGTGATTACCTCCAATTACCCCTGCCGGTGCGGATCCTGTGCTTGGGATCGCTGATCAACCGCGCGGGTTCGTTCGTGCTGGTGTTTTTGTCGATTTACGCAAGCGAACAGCTTGGGTTCGGCGTACCTTTTGCCACCGCGTGTATCGGCGTGCTGGGCTTGGGCTCGATGGCCGGTTCGTTGCTCGGTGGGCATTTGGCTGACAAAGTTGGACGGCGCGGCGTGATGTTGTTGGCGCTGTTCGGCGGCGCCGCGATTTTGTTGTTGTTGTCGACCGTGACCAACCGTTGGTTGTTCATGCTGTCGGTCGGGGTGTTCGCCTTGGTGGCGGACCTGTATCGGCCGGCCGCCGCGGCGATGATCGCGGATCTCGTATCGATCGACCGCCGACCGCACGCGTTCGCCCTGATGTACATCTCCATCAATCTGGGATTTGCCATCGCGCCGCCGATCGGTGGGCTGCTGGCCGGTTATTCGTTCGTGTGGCTGTTCTGGATCGATGCCGCTTCGATGATCGTGTACGGGATGATCATTGCGCTGACGATCGAAGAAACGCATCCACGTCGAGTGTCTGTCGAAGCCGACAGGCCGGCGGCGTCGGTGGCATCCTGGATCGAAACGTTCAAGAAGATCAGCCTGGATATCCCGTTCCTGTTGTTTTGCATTTCGACCTTACTGATCGCTTTGGTCTTTGTGCAAGGCTTGTCGACACTGCCGATCTACATCCGACAACTCGGCTACAGCAACCTGCAATTCGGGTTGCTGATGTCGGTCAACGGGCTGTTGATCGTTGTGCTTCAATTGCCATTGACGCATTGGTTGTCGCGTTTCAACGCGATGACGATTGTGTTGATCGGAGGCGTATTGATTTCGATCGGGTTCGGTTTGACGGCAGCCGGCACCGGGCTGGTTTTCGTCGGGGCTTGCATCGCGATCTGGACGTTGGGCGAGATTCTTCAAGCCCCGTTCAAACAAGCGATTGTTACCGACATGGCACCCGACGAGTTGCGTGGCAGTTACCTGGGCTTGTTCACGATGTGCTACGCATCAGCCCTGACGATCGGTGCTCCGATCGGCGGTACGGTGCTGTACCGTTTTGGCCCGACGATGCTGTGGATAGGGACCTTTATGGTCGCGATGATCGCGGTGGCGGTGTACATCGCCATCTACGCGTCGGTGACGCGTCGTGTGGCGCGTCGTGTGGCGCGTGTGGGATAGGCATCTTGCCTGTCAGGTGCGGCTTGACAGGCTGGAAGCCTATCCCACTTGACAGGCTGGAAGCCTATCCCACTTGGCCGCCAGCGTTTTGCGTCGTCAACCGTAGTGCAGGCTTTACAATGCCGTTTCGGCGGCGATCTTTCGGTAGGTTTCGATCGCCCGGTCGTACGTCGCTCTCGCTTCGGGGCGTTCGTCTTCGGCGATGAATCGCTCGCGGTTTTTCCATAACAAGTGAATCGTCTCCTCGCACCAGCGGGCGCTCGCTGCGGACGCCCGGATCGGCTTTTGACCGACGATCACGTTGACGGGGTTGGTGTGCAGTTGCGGAAACTGCCGCAGCGCCACCCAGCTGCTCTGTTGGATCGGGACGTCAAACTTCAAGTCGTGAATCTGGCCGTCGGCGGGAATCTCACGTGAATCGACGACGTTGCCGTTACGATGATTTCCACCTTTCGGTTCCCGCCTCGCTGGATCCCGGAATCTCGCGGCGCGTGCAACAGTCGCGTGTCACCGACGACCCGGCGTCCGCCCGACGGCATGATTCCGCCGTACGCGACCGCATTGGGCTGTTCGGCCGCAAACGCGACTTTGGCTTCGATCGACACCGACGCGGGGGCATCCAGTGTTACATCGTCGTTGCCCGGTGTCTGACCATCGACGGAGAACTTCAACGCATGTGCAAACCCATCGGACACATAAGACTGGCCTCGTCGCAACCCTTCGCACCAATTGTCAAAGTTAAAGTTCTGGGGATCACCCAATTGAACATACACCCGCCCTTGGCCGACTCGCCGGCTGCTCATGCAGGGGAAATCGGTTTCGCCACTCAGTTTCAATGGGAACCCGCAATTGAGCAGGTGATACCAGGTGTTCCATTCCGGGATGCGTTCGGTGTCCATCGCGCTGATGAAATCGCAAACGCCCTCGGCCGTGCTGACGCAGATTTCCATCGCGCCGGCGCCGTTCATTTCCGGTACGCACCAATTGGGGATCTCATCAGCCGCCGCGTCGATCGTTTGGGCGAGTTCGCTCAAGTCCAGCTTTCCATTGCCGTCGATGTCCGTTTTAGCAAACGGTTTTGGCAGCAGCGCGTCTGACGTTTCCGCACGGCTCAGGAACTGGTCCTGATCACGATCGTAACGGCGGATCATCCGCTGGGCCGCGGCGCCGGGATTGACGTGCATCGCCGAGTGCGGGTAGCCGGTCACGCCGCCTTGCTGTTTGGCCCAACGCATGACGGGAACCGTCCACGTCGGCCAGCCCTTCTCCTTGGTGCCGGCGGATCCGGGATAGGTCTGGTCGTTTAACCGCAACAGGCAAACGTGTCCGAGCGCCGCCGAGCCGAAGCCGCTGATTTCCAAGTCATACTTCAGGATTGTCGTCGGCTCACTGACTGTGTCGGCGATCGGTGAAAAGTAGCGGCGTTGGTATTCAAAGCACGGCCCCCAGGTGAGCACGCAACCGACGTTCAATCCTTCACCCTTGACCTGGGCGAACATGTCGCGGGGCGTCACGCCTTGCGTGGGGTTATCGTAATGCGAACACCCCGCTCCATGGATGTGGTGGTCGCCGCAATAAAACCCGAACGCCATCGGGTTGACCCAGCGCTGAAGTTGCAACGACAGTTCATCGACGGACGGATCCTGCAACGCAACGGTTGTCGTATTGTTCTTGTACTCCGGGCCTCGGTTGTAGGTCACTTCCAATTCCACGCTGGGCAGCAAAACGGTCTCGCCGTCGCCGCGATAGATCTGTGGCTGGAAGAAAAAATCGGGGGCGAGCCGTTTCATTTGGGGCGGATAGACATGCCCCAGTTTGTCGCGGAACGTCAATCGCGCGGTCGTTGGCGCGCCGTCAATATCCTTGATCCGCAGCGTCAGCGGTTGGGCCGGCCGGACGTCAAACAAGACGGGCAACTCACCGCGGAACCCGATGTCTTGGGTGCCGGCCCCGACGTCAAACCCGATCGTCGCTTCGCGTTTGCCACTTTCGCTGCAATAGATCATCGCCAACGCGTACTCGACTTCCAGACCGCTCAACTGCGCTGACATCGGTTGAGCGTTGTACATTTCCAGTTCCAGGAAACGATCGGTGGCGCGATCGGTGTTTTCGTTTTCCTTGAGTTCGGTTTGCGCCTGACGCTTCAAGATCGCCTCTGCCGCACCGGCATAAACGGGTCCGGCTTGGGGACTCATGATGCGTAGCGAACGAGTCACCGTACTGTTGTTGAGCACCTTGACGATGTGACAGGTGTAACCGGCTTGCTGCAGTTTCGCCGCCGCCGGCCCACGTGCAACCTTGACGCGCACCTCCGGATTCAACGAGACGACGAACAGCACGTGGTCGTCGAGGATTTCCTGCAGCGCGGCAGCATCACGCTGTTTCGCGGCCGCCCGAAGCGAACGGGCGATCTCGTCATCGAGCGGCTGTCCCAGGTATTCCAGTGCCTCGATCAATCGTGTGATGTTGGCGCCCAGGGGTTGCCCGTCGACGGGCACCGTGGGGACGGAGTCTGCCGCGAACGACGTGACCGCAAGCAGCGTCAGGCAGATCGTTGAAATGATTGTTTTCATGGTGATTCCTCAGAAAGTGGGCTAGGCTTCCAGCCTGTCATGCTGGATTTTGACAGGCTGGAAGCCTATCCCACGTGATTGACAGGCTGGAAGCCTAGCCCACGGTTAGGGTTGATCGGCCAAACGCTTGAGTTCGCTTTGGACCTCGTCGCCTTCGTAAAACCACAATCCGCCGCTGACGGTGACCGTCTGGCCGGGTTCACAGTCGGGAAAGACCGGATCGGAGTGGATGCAGGGCACCGGCGGGTTGGTCCAGACACGGTGGTTCGGTTGCCATGCCGTGATGATCCAGCGGTTTGAGTCTTCGGCACCGAGTGCGACGAAGGGCGGTGCCGTTACGCTCTCAAGTCGCTCCTGTGCGTTGAACCCGACGGCACCCTTGAGCATCACACAGACTTGGACACGCAATCCCGTCAGTTTTTCCTGGGTGCCGTTGGTCAGTTTTAATTCCATCTTGGCTGCACCGGCTTGTTCGGTCACATGACTTTCGATCGCGATCCCACCGGGCAGCTTTCGCTGGACATTCAGTGTGTCGCCATCGCGTGACCATTCCAAGCGTGGCAGATCGATGTCTTGCTCGGTCCAGATCGTCGGGATGTGTTCGTGCGCCAAATAGGTCAGCCCCAGATTCGAGAACACCGCTTCGGGCACATCGACGACCACGTAGCCTCCGTCGGCCCAGGGGGTGAACACGCTGACCTTCGTTTCACGTTGCGGCCGAATCGCTCCGTCGAGAAACCCGATCCGCGGATGTCGGCCACCGGGATAAGGCAAGATGCGGAATCCGGATTGGGGCCGTTCATCGGCACGCCGCTGCATCGCGGTGACGACGTCTGCGGTGGACAGTCCGGTCGCCAGCCTGACTTCATCGACGTCAAAGCGGTGATCGAGGATCATGTTGTCCAGCCAGCGCTCGAGTTGTTGTCCTTCGGATTGTCTCGCCTCGGCCGCCACATCGTCGTACACGTCCAGAGATTGATAGAACGCCAACGCTCGCTCGTATTCTTGCATCGCGGCATCGGGAACGATGCCCCGACTGCGTCGCATTTCGTTTTCGACCCGAGAGATCAGGTAACGTTTCTCATGAGCCATCGGGCGAACGGAGGCATCACCGATCTCGACGTACCAGGGTGCCGAGTGGACGAATCGCGACTGCCCGTCCTCGCGGGGTTCCCAAAACCGGACCGCAAACCATCCCGATCGCTTAAGCAACACGTCGATGGAAAACGCCGATCGAAAGGCTCCATCGGACGTGACTTGGTTTTGCGGTCGAAGCAGTGTTTCCGGCCGGCCGTTGATCAGTAGTTCCCCGTAGGACAACTTGGTCTGCGAGAGAATGTCGATCGCGAGCGGAATCGTTTGTGGTTCACTGAATCGGAAAACGTGTCCGGGATCTTGTCCTGCGGCGTCGGCGTACAGCATCGGCCCCGTCGTGACGAACGACCGCCCCGCCTTCAATCCCCGGATCCAGCCTTCGAACTCAAATCCGTCTGGTTGGTGCACGTAAACGCGACCGAACCCTGCCGGAACCGGATGCACTCCATTGGCGGTTCCGCCTGAGGGTGGCATGCGAAAACCACAATTCAGCAACGTGTAGTACATGCCCAGGGTGTAATCGATCCACTGACGATGCCCGCCTTCGCTGGCGCCGTGAGGAGGCTGCATGTACGCGGGTGCCGATGTGTTCCATTTCCGAAAGGCGAATTCGGTTCGCCAGACGTGGTTGTTGGATAATTCGTACAAGGCATCGGGCACGATCGTCGGCAACACCATCGCGAACGGCCAATCCAATTTGTCCATGTCGAACAACACGCTCGGGTCGCTGGACCGGACCGATTCGACGACCGGTCGCCATGGGGGCACGCCTGCCTCCAGCCCGTTTCGATGTCCGAGCACGAACAACGCACCGAGGGTGTGTCGTTGTCCGGCGACGGTGAAGATTTCGTATTCGGTATTAAGCGGCCAAATCACGTGCGTCGGATCGACGACGACCAGCCCGTCGGGGATGTCCGTCAGGTTTTTATTTCCCGCACGCGGCGCCTGGTCGGCGATCGTCACCCAGTTGGTCAGCGGCAATGCGACATTCAAGTCTTCCGCGACGATCACATTCTTCAGTTCATCGATCGTGCGGTGCAGGTGCGTGTCCCCGGAATACCAACCGCGGGATTGCGGATCATTCCAACGTTTCAAACGCACCGTCAGATCAAGGTCGTCCGCTCCGACCGTCAACGTCTGTCGATGTGGAAAGTACGTCTTGCCACGCTGGACGATCAAGCGGTACTCGCCTTCGGGCACCATCGTCGAGCAGCGGTGTGCCGAGACGGTCGTGTGGTATTCGACGGATTGCTTGTTGATCCAATTTTGTTTTTCGTATCGCACCGCCGAACCGGTCGGGGCATCGGATCGAAAATAGAATGGGACGCCATCGGTCGATTGCAGGTACAACCGCGCGGCCAGGGCCGCGTTCGTGTCGGAATCGACGACCGTCAGATGGATCGTCCGGTCCTCGGCAACGCATCGTCCTGTCGCGACGGCCGAGACCGTGAAGAGGAAGGCGACCCACAACAGCCAGGTCGGTCGCCGCTGTGGCTTAAGGAGCATGTCGGCGGGATCAAACATCGACGTACCTACAGGAGTTGATCGGGCGGGCCGTCCATTCTATCGGATCACTCCGCCCCGGGCGTGCGTTTGGTTTTCATCAGCCAGGGCTGGACGATCACCGCCGCCAGGATCACCAGCGTGCCGGCGTAAAAACGACTTCCCAGCAGTTCGTGATCGCCAAAGAACAACGCCCCCAGCGAGATGCCGTAGACGGGTTCCAGATTGTTGGCAAAGTTGACTGTGAACACGGAAAGTCGATCCAGCAGTTCGACGTAGATTTGGTAGGCCAGGACCGTGCCGGCCAGCACGAGTATCGCCAGCCAGAGCCATTCAAGGGCCGTCGGCCAGTAGCGGTCCGAATCAAGCGGGAACCCCACAGCGTTGACCGTGACCAGCGCCAATCCGCAGAACACGCCGGCGCCGGCCATTTCGTACATGACAACGGATTGCGGATGGACTTTGCCCGCAAACAGTCCGTTGATGATCGAAAACAGCGTGGCCACGACCGCGCCGACCAACGCCACCAACAGCCCGTAGTGAAACCGGGTCTCGGTGCGGTAGATCCAATAGACCGCCGCAATCACGACACAGCCCAACAGCAGGTTCCCCCACTGAAAACGAACCTTTCGAATCAGAATCGGTTCCAGCAGTGCCGTCCAAAACGATGTGGTGGCCATGCCGATCATGCAAATCGAAACGTTCGCGACTTTGACCGCCAGGAAGAACAAAATCCAGTGGGCACCGACCAGCATGCCGTTGAAGAGCAAGGCCACGGCAAGCGGTTTGGAAACCGCCGCGCGGCGCGGCAACAGGGCGAACAGGATCGCGGCCGCGGCAGCGCTGCGGTACAACACGACTTGGGTCGCACTCAATTCGATCAGCTTGCCCAACACCGCGGTGAAGCCCCAGATCAAGACGACAAAGTGGAGCTTCAGGTAGTCGCGCACGAATAAAAACGACAGGTGTGGGGGGCGAGCAGCCTGAGCGTTGTGGGGATTCGAAGTTCCTCCCAATTGCACAACGTGGGTCGCGCCATCACCATAGGCGGTGATCTAACTTCGTCAATTGCAGGATGTTTTTCCGTTGATCGTCACCATTGATGGCCCCGCCGGTGCCGGCAAAAGCAGTATCGCGCACCAAGTTGCCGCACAACTGGCGTTCGAATTTCTGGACACCGGCGCGCTCTATCGAGCGGCAACGCTGGCCGCGATCCGTGCCCAAATCGATTTGCAAGACGCCGAACGACTGTCCGAATTCGTCGCATCGCTCAACTTGTCGTGGCAGGATCGCACCGTCCGGCTCGACGGGGAAGACGTTTCGGAATTGATTCGCACCCCCGAAGTCACCCAATCGATTCGTTACCTGGCCGACGTCCCGGCCGTCCGCACGCAACTGTCACAGATCCAACGGGACATTGCCGAGGGACGCGACATCGTCACCGAGGGACGCGATCAAGGCGCCGAAGTGTTTCCACACGCCGAGTGCAAAGTCTTCTTGACGGCATCGCCGGTCGAACGCGCCAAACGACGCATGCGGCAACTGGCCGATTCGGGACGCTACGTCTCGCTGGAAGACGTCCTGGCGGCGCAAAACCAACGTGACCTGGAAGACCGGATGCGCGACGTCGGACGACTTCGAGCCGCCGAAGATGCCGTGGTCGTCAACACCGACGGCATGCTGCCCGAAGAAGTGCTGCAGCAGATCGTGTCGCTGGTCCGATCCCGGATCGAGTCGCGGTAGAGGTAGGAAGATTTTGGAGGTAGGAAGATTTTGGAGGTAGGAAGATTTTGGAGGTTGGAAGATTTTGGAGGTTGGAAGATTTTGGAGGTAGGAAGATTTTGGAGGTAGGAAGATTTTGGAGGTAGGAAGATTTTGGAGGTAGGAAGATTTTGGAGGTAGGAAGATTTTGGAGGTTGGAAGATTTTGGAGGTAGGAAGATTTTGGAGGTAGGAAGATTTTGGAGGTAGGAGGATTTTGGAGGTAGGAAGATTTTGGAGGTTGGAAGATTTTGGAGGTTGGAAGATTTTGGAGGTTGGAAGATTTTGGAGGTTGGAAGATTTTGGAGGTTGGAAGATTTTGGAGGTTGGAAGATTTTGGAGGTTGGAAGATTTTCGGCGCGCGGCTGGTGTTGGGAAAAATTTTCTTACCCCCAAAATTTTCTTACCCCACCGATATCCGGCACCCCCGTTTACCGCCGACACAGCAAGAACAGTCCGCTCGACTCCCAAGCCGACCTCGCCAGCTCGCTGCCGTCGAGTCCCACTCGGTCGATTTGCTCGACCGTCCAGCCGGCAGTTTTTAATTCCGATTTGATTTCGCGTTCACTGAAGCGGTGCATGAACATTTTGTCGAGCCCGCGGTAGGCATAGGTCGCGTCGCCGAATTCCGCGTCGCGCCGAAACGAATCGATCCAACTGCGCAATAGACGCCGCGTTCCGCCTGTTTCGCGCAAGGCTGCCCAGCGTCGGTGGACATGAAGGATCAGACAGCCGCCGGGGCGAACGGCGCGTGCGATATGGCACAGAAAGCGAACGCGATTCGCTCGACCCTGAATCATGCCGATCGTGCTGAACATACAGATCGCGTGATCGGCGATGGAGTCGGCAATCGCATCAAGCTGTACCAAATTGGCACGCATCGGCAGGATCGTTCCGGCCGCGGGCGATCGCGTCGCGGCCTGACCACCGTGACGCTCCACCAGGGTTTCCAGCATGGACTGACTGAGATCGACGGCCAGGACGTCGTACCCGAGTTGACGGACGGGATCGGCCAACCGACCGGTGCCGGCCCCTAGATCAAGGACCACGGGGCGGGAATCGTCGAATTCTGCGGCAAGCTCTGTCGACCGACGGGGGGAAACGGCGGCAAGCGTTTCCAAGACGTAGCGTCGATCGAGTTCGCAGAGCGGCGTGTCCGCCACAAAGTCGTCGTAGTGGCGGGCGATCGTCCGCTGATGGACGTATCGCCAAGTTCCCGCGGCAACGCCGGCCGGTCGCAGCCAGTCCGGGGGACGGGGGGAATGCGGGGGCTGGTTCAAAACGGATTTGTCTTCCTATAATCCCGGCGTCATGATCAGCGCCACGACTGCAGCTCATCGCAGCGATTCGCAGCTTCTCCAAGCGAGTGAGAATGGGCTCCCGCTGACTCATCGAACCTTTATCCGATGCCGGCCAGCGAATTGGCTGAGTCTACCCCAATGAGGAGAAAAACGAACAGTGGCTATCAAAGTTGGAATTAATGGTTTTGGTCGAATCGGACGATTGGTCTTTCGCGCTTCCATCGGCCGAGACGACATCGAAGTGGTCGGCATCAACGACTTGCTCGACACCGATTATCTGGCCTACATGCTGAAGTACGATTCCGTGCACGGCCGTTTCAAGGGCGAAGTCGCGGTGGACGGCAGCAATTTGATCGTCAACGGCAAGACCGTCCGTGCGACGTCGGAAACCGACCCCAGCAAACTGGCTTGGGGCGACATCGGCGTGGACGTGGTGGTCGAGTCGACGGGGATCTTCTTGACCGCCGAAGGCGCCCAAGGTCACATCGATGCCGGCGCCAAGAAAGTTGTCATGTCGGCTCCCTCCAAAGACGACACGCGGATGTTCGTGATGGGCGTCAACGATGACTCCTACAACGGCGAAACGTTTGTCTCCAATGCTTCGTGCACGACCAACTGCTTGGCCCCGATCGCCAAGGTCTTGCACGACAACTACGGAATCAAACGCGGTTTGATGACCACCGTGCACGCGGCCACCGCGACGCAAAAGACCGTCGATGGTCCTTCCAAGAAGGATTGGCGGGGCGGACGTGGGATCTTGGAAAACATCATCCCCTCCAGCACCGGTGCGGCCAAAGCGGTCGGCAAGGTGATTCCGGAGCTCAACGGCAAATTGACCGGGATGGCATTCCGCGTTCCCACGTCGGACGTGTCCGTCGTCGACCTGACCGTCGAACTGGAAAAGGGCGCCAGCTACGAACAAATCTGCGCGAAGATGAAAGAAACTGCCGAAGGCAGCATGAAAGGCATCCTCGGCTACACCGACGAAAAAGTCGTCTCGACCGATTTCCGCGGCGAAGCCCGCACCTCGGTCTTCGACGCCGGTGCCGGAATCCAATTGGATGACACCTTCGTCAAAGTCGTTTCCTGGTACGACAACGAATGGGGTTACTCCAACAAGGTTCTCGACCTGGTCGCCAAGATCTCCGGCTGAGTGTTGCGACCGCCGCCGTGGCAATCCGCCGCCGCGGTTGGATGACAGAATACGAAACAGGCTCGCCGGAAACAGCGAGCCTGTTTTCGTCCTGCCGCGACGAGAGCCGCCTGTCGACCATGGGATCCGACGCCAGGTCGGTGTACCAGCAATCGGGGGCGGCGACGCCCACCCTTTCATCACGTTGCCGATCGGAACGATCGTTTGCCCGTTCGTGTTGCCCGTTGGTGTTGATCCATGCGAACCAGGCCCCGTCCCGATCGATTCGCCGTCGACACCATGGGGATTTCGCGGCGCGCGCAGCCTCTTTTACAATGGTCACTACCGGGCTGCGCAAGTGCGGCATCGAATGATCGCGGCGCCTGATCGCCACCAGTTTGCTGTGGGTGCATTTCACCAATGGAATTACGAGGTTTCGTCTACACCGCATCGACGATTCTGTTCTCGCTGATTTGCGTGGACGGGGCGGTTGCGGGGGAGGCGTTACAGCAGACGGACGGTCCCGCCACCGTGGCGTCCTCGTGGCAGGTCGCCAATCTTGCCAAAGCTGCAGGGATGGAGCACAAGCAGATCCGCTCCATCGCCTTCGAAAAAGACGGCTCCATTTGGGTGGGAGCCACGGATGGATTGCACCGCTATGACGGTTATTCCTTTCAGCGATTTGACACCCGAAACGGTCTGGACAGCAACTTCATCGAGGCCGTCCTGGTCGACGACACCGATCAGGTGTTCGTTGCGACCGATCGTGGGGTGTTCCAGTTTGACCCCCGCTCGAACCGCTTTGATGCTTGGGAAAAAGCGAATCGGCCGTCGATCGGATCGAACGAACCAGGTTCGGCCTTGTGGATCCCGGGAAATCGATTGCGTCTCTATGACGATTTCGACAGCATCGTCAATCGATCCGGTTTTCCCCGCGAGGTTCGAATCACCGGATACTTTAAAGATTCCGATCGGCGAGAATTCGTGTTGACGGGCAGCGGGCTTTACCAGTTCGAGCACGACAAATGGATTCGCCCTCTGGAGGTCACATCGCTCGACGGAATCAATGTTGTGTTCCGTTCGGCGGCGGAGACGGCCGATGGCGAGCTGTTGTTCACAACCGACGATGCGGTGTTCATTCGATCTGACGGTGAATGGTCCAGGATGGATGTCGATCGTGGTTACCAGCTGATTTCGGCAAGCAACGCAGCGGTCTTTGCCATCGCTCCGTTGAGGCACCGAGCCGATCTTCACTTCGCATTCTTTCGCTGGAAAGACGGCGACTTTGAACAGGCGTCCGAGTCGTTTCGTCTCCTGAAGAATTGGAGTTATTCGCACGGCATGTCGCCCGACGGTTCGGTCTGGATGGCGTCTTACAATCGCTTGATCCGCTGGGTCCGACACAATTCCCAGTGGCAGCAGTTCGACGCCGGCTTACGCCCGCAATTCGAAGATCAACGGGGACGCATTTGGTTCAGCGGCCAAGCCACCGCTGCCGTCCTTGATGGTGATCAGTGGTTCCAACTCGATACCGTCAGTTGGCCACTGGAGGCGCATGACGGTTCGGTCTGGTTCCACTCGCCCGACCAACATCCGGATGGCTTGACGGTGGTCACGGGACGCAAAGTCAATCGAATCCCGGTGCAGGAAACGGGACTTGACAGTTCAAGCGTGATTGCCGTTGACGGCACCGGTCACATCTGGGTCTCCGGAACCATGGCGGACGGCGCACCGGCCGTCGCGGTACGTGACGGCGAGCAGTGGAGGACCTTCCAATTCGAATCGGCTGCGACCGATGTCGAACGCGCCATCGCGGGAGCCGCTGGCCACGGTGTTTGGATGCTGGTGACCGACGAATCAATGGCGACGCCACGAATCGTGGGTGTCATCGATCACGACGTCGTTGATACGCCCCCACTGCCGTTCTTGCCTCGACTTTCGTTTCGTTCCAGGTCGATTCAGATGCGATGTGACGCCGCAGACCGTCTCTGGCTGAAATGGCATCGGACGGTCTTGCGTTTCGATGGCCAGCCAGTCCGAACGTGGAGCGATGTTACTGATCAAACGGGAAAAAGCATCCAGGGTTGGTCTTGCCAGGGCGATCGGACGTGGTTGGCATCTGGCGGTGAGGCGGGCGATCCGACCGGCCTCGTTTGCTTCGATCAGGGGCAGTGGCAGCTCTATGAAACCAGCCAACCGACCTGGGCCGATCGGTGGGATTTGAATCGCGCCGTGATCGGCGCCGACTCCGAAGTGCTGGTGCTCGGCGATCAGAGCGTGCAGCAGATTTCATTGCCGTTTGAAGACACCGTCTTCGGCGGACTGGTCGATCGCCGAGGCCGAATCTGGGCCAGCACACGCGAGTCGTTGCTGTGCTACACGCCGGATCGAATCGCGCCCCGATCCATCGTTGTCAATGCGATGTCGCGTGCCGAGGAAGGAGAAACGCTTCAGTTTGAATTGGCTGCAAGGATCCGGTTCCAGCCGAACACGCGAGAACAGATTCGGTTTCAACGCAAGATCGATGGCCAATCCTGGTCCGCGCCTCAACCCTTCGTACACCTTGGACACATTTCCGATTTGAGCCCCGGTCATCACTCGATTGCGTTTCGTGCCGTTGATGAATCTGGCGATATCGAACCTCAACCGATTGACTTGAGTGTGGTTGTGATCCGTCCGCTTTGGAAGCGGCCCTGGTTCGTCGTCTCGACTCTTTTTGTCTTCGGAGTCGCTGTCGTGCAGACCGTTCGCGTTGTTCGTCGGGACAGAAAATTAAAACATGCCAAACGCATCATGAAAGAACAGGAAATTCTTTCCCGCGTTAATGCTCAGCTCGAGGCCTTGGTGCGTGATCGCACTTCGGAACTGACCGAATCGAACAATGAACTCCGCGAATTCGCTCACTCCGTCTCGCATGATTTGCGAGGCCCGCTGCAAGCCATGTCCGGATTTGCGATGGCGTTGTCGGTCGGTTATGGGCACAAGCTGGATGCACAAGCTGCCGAGTACCTGCAATTGATCAATGATTCTGCCGTGAACATGGGCAAGTTGATCAACGACTTGTTGGAATACAGCAGCCTGCGACGGAGCGAACTGAAGAAAACACGAGTCAGTTTGCAGCACGCTGTCGATGACGCCTTGCGACAGATTCAAGACCGAGTCAAAGATTCAGACGCGGAGATTCATATCCGCCGACCCCTGGCGGACATTCTCGGGCACCATGCGACAATTGTCCAAGTCATCTCGAACCTGGTCGGCAATGCGATCAAGTACGTCGGCGTCGGGGCACGACCGCAGATTTCGATTCGCACCGAGCTTCAATCCGACGACATCGTTCGAGTGATCGTAAAAGACAAAGGGATCGGGATCGAACCGGAAGATCATCAAAGGATCTTTTCCGTCTTTGAACGTGTGCAGGGTTCCGAAAGCTACCCAGGCACTGGCATCGGATTGGCCATCGTCTCACGTGGAATCGGCCGATTGGGAGGACGCTGCGGTGTCGATTCAAAGCCGAACCAGGGAAGCAGCTTCTGGTTCGAACTTCCCCATGGTGATTCACAGGATGCCGAAGCGTTGCCCGAGGCTCGGCAACAAGCGACCGCTCCAAAGACGTGAACCCGTTTGACGAACCTCTCCGCGATGGACCGCGGCGGCCGACGCAAACCGGGGGCGGTGAGTTCAGCATCCCCAAGCGGGTCGTCGATGGATTGGCATTGACAGACGCACGCGATACCGTTTTGGTGGAGTGTGGGACGTCGACTTGCCCGACGCGCCCGAAGCCGAATGCATCCATCCTGGCCCCCGGAAATCATATGCCAATCAACGAAGTGCTGCGACCGAACGACCTGACCGAAGAAACACTCGACGCCATCTTTGAGCCCACGGATCTGGAAGTCCGGCGCGACAACGACGGCGACCTGGTCGTGACCCGCGGCGTTTCCTGTTACGTGATGCAAACGGCCGAGAACGAGCGGTTGATGTTGATGACCTTCGTCGGCGTCAAAGAGAACACCGATCGCGCCGCGAAACTGGAGTTCGTCAATCGCGTCAACAACGACATCTCGACGGTCCGGGCGCACGTCAACGAACGTGAGTCCATCGTGTTTGACTACCACATCCCGATCCGAGGCGGCATCAGCGCCGAAGCGATCGTCGAGGCGACCCGATTCTTCCTGTTGGCCAGTGCCCACGCGATCGATCGCTGCGACGAAGACGACATTGTACGTTGAGGCAGAGCATTAAACACACCGGCATGATTCGATCGTTTGCCTCATTGTTTTTCAGTTCTGCAGCGGTTGGTCCACCAACGCGGCGTACGGTATCGCTCTCGATGGGACCCGATCGGACATATTGGACCGATCTGTCTCATGTGTCCTATTGGTCCCATTGCGGCATCGTTATCCGCCGAGCAATGTGCAATCGAAATCGAACTTGCGCGGGTTACATCGACCGAGGCGCGGACGTGATTCGTCCAATGCGCGGATTCAACTCCTGCAGATCGCTGAGCAATCAATCCCAGACGCTCTGAACATCCTCTGCGTCGACCGGATACAATGCGAACGATGCCGGCGCGCAGGCGCCTCGGCAGCAAGTCACCGCAAATGTTCCGATGCTACTCCTGTTGCTTCAGCCCGGGCTGGGTGACGACGAATGGCACGGTCAGTCTAACGATCCGTGATTGAGGAGAGATTCTTGTGCTGTGGGAACTGTATCAACAATCGCAAATTTGGGATGCCAGCGAAACGGCAGCCCGGGCGGAATCAAAATCACAGAACGTTCACTTTGAGATCGCTCGCCTGGAGGACAAGATTGAATCTCTGGCGCTGACATGCCAAGCGCTCTGGGAAGTCGCCCGGGACCATTCAGGACTCAGTGACGAACAGTTGTTGGCCAAGGTGGGTGAGATCGACTTGCGAGATGGAGTGGCTGACGGAAAGATGGGAAGCGGCGTGGACTCGTGCAGCAAGTGCGGACGCACGCTCAGCAAACGACGCATGAGCTGCATGTACTGTGGCGAGCCGCGCGTCAAACAGCACCCCTTTCAACCGTAAGACTCCGTTCGGCATGCGCTATCCGGATACCGCAGCATGCCACCTCATTGTGTCGACACCCCCTTCGCAGAATAGCTTGCATCCTCCATTCGGGTGCCTTACCATAGGCCCCGCACGGGCTGGCCAGACATTCACTGATGGTTTGTTCACTCACACCGGTTGCTGAATGTTTTGCATCGAAGATGACGCGAACTTTAGGGTTTGTGAGGCGTGAAACAAAGAACACGAATGGGCAATGACTGGCTAGAGCGTTTGAGGGAGTCGAGACCTAACGATCGAGTGGACCACCCTGGAGAGCGGCTGGTGGGATCAGGGGAATGGGGGTCCATTGCGAGCAGGCTGCGATTAACACGACGTGAATCGGAGGTGGTGGTGTTACTCTTTCTCGGAAACACGCGCAACGCGATCGCCCGCATCTTGTCCATCAAGCCGTCCACAGTGCGGCAGTACATGGAGCAAGTTCACGAAAAGCTCGGCGTTCAGGATCGCGTCACCCTCGTGCTCTCGATCATCGAATGCCGCGACGAACTTCGCGAGCAGGAATTCGACGCGACCACTCGAACAGACAGCAACGCGAGGTAAGGTGCGCGCCCCGACGATCAGATCGCCATCGCGCGGTCTTTCCAAAGCAGCTCTGTTCCGCTGAGCTGGGCACGCGGCCGATCATGCTTTGAGTCCTCGACAGTGCATCGGTGCAATCCCGCAAAGTATGGCACGCCATCCCAATGGTCCCACCCCACGGAGCATGGGAGTACGGCGACGAGCACGATCGCGCTATTAACGCACCGGGCACGGAATGGATTTGCCATCAGTTGTCCATGCGGCAAGCCTGTGACTTGCCATGTCTTTCATCGGTGGTGTTTTAGCTGCCGACGGTACGGGCACCTCGCCTGCCAACTCGTCGCAAACCGTCGCTGGGTTTGTCAGATGGCCAATTGGAGCGTCTGCCACTGCATCGGCCGGCTCGGTCATTTGTCCGAGAAACAAATTTTCATCGGCCATCTATCGAAGGAACAAACCCCCATCGGACAGATGTCCGGTGCATAAAAGATCACCGGAAGAACGTCGGAGAGACAGGGTGGGGAACAGACCATAGGCTCATCCGGTCCGACACAATCCCCCTGTAAGAGGAAGCTTCGATGACCCGCGCATCTCGATTCCACCGATCCCGTCGTCGTCGATCCGATCGAGTCACCCGCCGTTCTCGACAACTTCAACAACGGCGTTTGCTGCTGGAATCACTCGAGAATCGGCATTTGCTGGCGGCGACGTTTGAGATTAACGGGTTGTTTGACACCGGATCAGCGGTCGTGGACCACAGCTCGATTACCGGTGATGACCGGGGCGGGATTGCGGTCTCCGACACTCACGTGTTCTACACGGGTGATGGTGCGACCGGCCGTTTTTCTGCAGTCGATCTTTCAGGTGGTGCGTCGATTGGCTCGCGATTGGACGCAATGACCAGCAATCTTTTGACTGGTGATCTGTATTCTCTCGGTACAGGACCGGCGACACCAAGCACGGGCAGTGGCACGATCACACACTTGCTTGCACACGATGGTTCGACGGGGGCGTTGACCGGTTCCAGTCTTCCACTCTCGACGTCCGTTGTGGTGTCCAATGGGACAGGGATTTTTGCAGGTGCCGATCGAATCTTGTTGCATGACGATGGCACGAACAACGTCTACGAAATCGACCTGACGCTGGGCAACGAGGGCGCGGTGGCTAATCTCGGGACGCTTTCCGACCCCATCCACAACAGTTGCGAGAATTGGGCCTACTGGGGCGTAGCCGAGCACTTCGGTGGCGAAGACTACGTCGCGTATGTCAGCGGCAGCACCGTTCGGCGAACGCGCATTTCAGATGGTGTTACGTCCACGATCGCGACATTTCCCGGCGGTCTTAGCGACATGTGTTCGTTTACCGTGTCACCAGATTTTGACCGTTGGTACTTCCACTATGAAGGCAGCACAACAACGTTTGGAGGGACCAGCGAGACCATCGGATACGCAGATGGCGATTTTAATACTAACATCCAAATTGAACATGTCGGTCCCGACCCGAGATCGACGGCCATCGACACTCTCGCGGTGAACTTCGATGTTGCGGTTGATCCAACTACTTTTGACCACAACGACATCTCGCTGACGCTCGACGGAGGATCGAATCTGATCACTCCGTCGGTTGCGGTAACGCAGCTCGGCGCCACTCAGTTCTTAATCAACGGGCTGACATCCATCACTGGCGCTGAAGGAGCCTACCAACTACGCGTCGACGGTTCGGGGATCTTGGATACGGTTGGAAATGCGATTGACGGCCGGGATGGCGAGCGGTGGACGCTTGATTCCACCTATGCTGAGCTGACGACGGCCAATCGCCCGAGAGGCAGTCTGATCTACGAAGGAACGGAAGTTCGATCGCTACTGGACGGCACACTCAACGACATTCAAAGTCTAACGCTTGAGGTTGACGTGAATCAAACGATTTCTGTGGTCACCGAGGTCGATGCCGGCTTGCAGGTTGCAGTCGAGGTAGTGGATCCTTCCAATATCGTGATCGATAGCGGTACCGCGTCCACGGCTGGAGAAAAAGTTATCCTTCAGACCGTCCCTGTGGAGACGGCGGGCAGTTACACGATCAACTTCCGCGCTGTCGGGAACACGGTCGGGCAATTCGAAGCCAATGCAGTCTTGAACGCAAGCGTCGAGATCGAGGCAGACGGAGGAAACCAGAATGACACGCTGGCCACTGCGCAAGACATCGATACGTCATTGGTAGAGTTAACTCCGCTCGCCGAACGGGGCGCCGTGCTTGGTCAAGGAGGCCGAGTCCTGCACGCCATCTCTCGGGTCGACACGCAACTGCGCACGATCAATCCGGTAACCGGCCAGACGATTGGTACGCAGGCCCTCACTTTGGATAACGGTACGGTCTACGGGTACAACCGAGGTTTGGCCGTTGACCCAACGACGGGAATCCTTTGGGGACTGCTTCAGACGAGCAATGGGACGGACGATCTGGTCACCATCGATCCGGAAACAGCAGTCGCCACGAGTGTCGGCCTGATAAATGTATCAGGGCGTCGATTCGGCGAAATTGCCTTCGACATGAACGGGGAACTCTACGCGATCACCGGCGGCGGAGGTTCAAACGCGAGTACGCTGTTCCATATCGACAAGACGAATCCGACAAGCCAAACGCTCTTGCACACGTTTTCAGCGCAAGGCGCTGGCGGTGTGACATTGAATCCGGATGATGGTCTGCTCTACCGACTCCAGCGAGGTGTGTTTGAGTCGATCGCCGTGTCTCCTTCTGCTGCAACAGTCACCAACATTCCTGTCTCTGGCGCGCTGCCGACTGGCAGAGGAGTCGTGCAAGGGATGGTCTACCTTGGAAACGGTGAGTTCTTTTTGATCGGGGAGTACGACGACTTCTACACGATCGACACGTCCGGCCAGGGAACTTTGGTTGCGTTGAACAATGACTTTTCCAGGATCCACGGCCTCGCGATTACCGGAGCGACAGACGTTGACAATTACTCGATGACACTCGCAAGTGGCGACGTCGTGACGATTACTTTGGATTCGCGAATCCAGGCGATCGGCAATGTCACGTTTGGCCACACCCTGGAACTCGTCGACGCCGCCGGTACAACAATCGCAACCGGAGCGACGGCAGGAAGCGGCAACCGGCTTGTTATTTCGGACTTCACGGTTTCGTCTGACGGGACCTACTACCTGAGAGTAAGCGGTGATATCACTTCAACCCTCGGTTATTCCGTCGTCGTCACTCGCAACGCGTCGTTCGATACTGAGCCGAACAATCAGATTTCAAGTGCGCAGTCTTTGGACGCAACGGGCGTTGTGCTCGGGCACGTTCACCGCGACACAGGCCTCTACGCCGTTGACGGTCCGCGAAGTGCATCAACACTTTACTTATTGGATCCCGGTACCGGTCAAGTTGTCGAAACACTTGGCCCCACGGGATTCAACAACGTTAAGAGTCTTGATTTCGACCCAGCGACGGGAATTCTTTATGGGTACGCCGACAACGTTGGCCTGATCCAGATTGATCCTTCCACCGGTGCAGGAACACTGATCGGCGGCGGACAGCAGTACACCAACATTAGCTTTGATTCCAATGGAACGCTTTACGGTTCGTCGCCGACACATCGCAATCCGGGCATCTGGACGATCGACCTCTCTTCCGGAGTTGGCACACAATTGTTTAACTTTGGCGACCGACATCGATATGCCGTCGCTGTCGACCCGAATGATCAGCTGTGGCTGCGGGATGACAATCGCTTGTTCACGATTGACCTCGGCAGCAACTCCGTCAGCAACACTGCCACGAATATCACCGGCTATGTAGGCGGCAATTTCTATCGTGCGGGCGAATTCGATCCGATCTCGGGCGTTTATTACGACGTGACGCTGCAGGACAGGATTAACGGCCCAAGTACCCTTCACGCGATCGATTCCGCGACCGGTGCTGCCACTCCGCTGGGAGCGGCAGATATTGGCATCAGCGCCCTGTCGTTTGCGCCGTTTAACGCAGGTGTTGGCGGTGACTTCTATCGTTTCACCGTCGCCGCGGGCGACCAGATTGATCTCAGCACTCTCACGCCGGGTGACGGCTCAGGTGAGTTTGTGAATGAGCTGGATCCCATGCTGGAGTTGTACGATCCAAACGGAACACTTGTCGCGAGCGACGACAACAGTGCCGCCGACGGACGCAACGCGCAACTGATCTACAACGCAACGACGGCGGGCGCTTACACGGTGCGAGTGATCGGTGTTCAAACGAATGGGGAGTATGTACTTCAATTGAATCCAAACCAGAATCCCAACTCGGATCCCGGTACACCATCGAACATCGATGAAGGGAGCGATCTTTTCCTAGACGCAAGCAACTCCTTTGACCCCGATCCCGGCGACTCGATCGTTTCGTTCGACTGGGACTTGGACAACGACGGCCAGTTCGATGATCTGTCCACGGCGTCGGCAACGGCAACCATTCCGTGGCCCACTCTTGTCGGGCTTGGGATCGATGATGGGCTGGCGACATACACGATTGGTCTACAAGTCACCGATCAGCATGGTGCGACCGATACCGCAACCACGACGTTTGATGTGCTCAACACTGCCCCCACGCTGACGGTCTCGGGGGCGCTGTCGACCAACGAAGGTTCAACGTACACGTTGAACCTTTATTCGAGCGACCCCGGTGACGACACGATCTCGCACTGGACGATCAACTGGGGGGACGGCTTGGGCGATCAGATCGTCTCGGGAAGCTCCTCCACGGTCGATCATGTCTATCCCGATGGTCCGGCCAGCTACACGATCCTGGCCACCGCCACCGACGAGGACGGGAGCTACGACGCCACATTTACCGGAAGTAACGCGCAGGTTTCTGTGGACCCCGCTTTTGCAGACAACGGCCAGCGGATTGTCGACTTCTTTGATTCGACGGCCGATTACGGAACACAATCCCTTCAACAGCCCGACGGAAAGATCCTGGTTGCCGGGTATCTTTCCGGAGGCATCCAGAACCTGGGGATCGCCCGCTACAACACCGACGGAAGCCTGGACACGACGTTCGGCGTTGGTGGCCGCGTCATCACCGACTTCGGATTGTCTGAGAACGCCACGGGGATGGCGTTTGACAGCCAAGGCCGATTGCTGATCGCCGGTTCCTTCGGGATCGCACGCTTCTTCCTGCAAGCCGATTCTCCCAATGGCATCGCAGCCGGCGATCTGGATACCAGCTATGGTGCTGGCGGGCGGAATTCGTTGTTCACCAACATTCGCTACATGCAGCAGGACAATCAAGGTCGATTGGTCGTTTCCGACGGCAATTATCTGCAGCGATTCGAGGAAAACGGAAGTGCCGATTTGACCTTCAACGGCGGCGATCGGCTTTACACGCGAGACAACATGGTGTTGGGCGAATTCACCCGAGCGCTCGCCGTCGACAGCAATGACGACATCGTTCTGGCGGCCTACCGATACGTTCCGGCGCAAACTGGGCAATTGGATCATTATGACATGGAGGTCGTTCGCATCACCGAGGCGGGAGGTCTGGACACCGGCTTTGGAGACGCGAACGCTGGAAACAAAGCCACGATCGACTTTGACGGGCGCAGGGACTTTCCGCGATTGCTGGAGACCCAGAACGACAAGGTTCTGGTAATTGGCACGACCGAGCCGGTGTACGACAGTTCGCTCGGACAGAGTGTCGACCCGTCTTACGATTCCAGTGACCCCACCGATCTTGAAAGTCTGTCAACGGACGTGGCGGTCGTCCGCCTGAACGCCGATGGCACGATCGACCAAACGTTCAGTCCCGGTGGTCCCGCCGGTGACGGCTATTTGCAGTTCGACGCCCGCTACGCCTATGACGGCACGCTGTCCGGTTACGACTATGTTTACTCGGCCAGCACGACCTCCAACGATGAGATTCTGTTAGCCGGTTACTTCAGCGGCAGCGGCTGGATTCGGCTTAGCAACGATGGCCAGTTGGACACAAGTATAGGGAATAGCACCGTCAGCCCGGGAAGGGTCTCGACGTCGATCTACTACTACGGCATTAACTCGATTTATGAGGATGCGAACAATGAGATCGTCCTCGGCGGCTATCGCGGTGGTGTGTCTGGCGAAGGAAACAACTTTGCCCTGTCGCGTTATGACAGCGATGGCAACCTCGATACAACGGGATTTGGGACCAGCGGCCTGACGCTCACTGACTTCCAAGGCTCCACGAGCGACGAGGCTCGTCGGCTGATGGTTTCCTTGACCGACGGCAGCGTCCTGGTGGCTGGCTACAAGCAGGCCGGCGTGACCGAGCTGGTCCTGGCCAAGTACGATGCGAACGGTAATCTGGATCCCTTGTTCGGCTCCTCCGACGGCGATGGATTCGACGGGATCGTTCTTGACGCGACCGTGAGGAGTCCGACCGCCCTGCAGGTCGATCACCAGGGTAGGATCCTGGTTGCCTACTCCAACCGTGTTTACCGCTATTCGGCCGACGGTACTCGAGATACGAGCTTTGCTTCCAGCGGTTTCCGTAGCACCTCGCTCAATTACATTTCTGATCTGGCCATCGATTCTTCAGGGGACGTGATTGTTGTCGGAAACGACTATGAATATGGCGTCGGTGGTACGGGAACCGAAGACATGGCGGTGACCAGGATCTTCTCCAACGACGACGCCGGCAACGGAATTTCCGCGGGCGACATCGATACGAGTTTCGGTACCGGCGGTCTGACGAGAATCAATATCGGCGGCATGGGACGCTACAGCAGCGGCCGAGTGACGGTCGTCAACGGTGAAGCGACGTTTACCAGTTCGCCGAATGCGTTGTTCACCACGGGCAGCATCCTATTGATCGATGATGCCGGTGTTCGTCATGCCTATGAGGTTCTCTCCAGGAGCGGCAATACCTTCACTTTGGACGATTCGTCGGCGAACTACGTTTCGGGAACTGGCTATCGTCTCTATGGCGGAGGCAATCGTACGGCGACCGGGGGGACCATTGAGGTGTCTGGCGGCACGGTGACACTGACCGCCGGAACCTGGCCCGAATGGCTGGCGGACGGCGATTTGCTCAAGATCGGCGACGTCGCCTATTCGGTGGCTTCCCGCAACAGCGACACGGAGCTGTCCCTCGATGACATTTCATTGAATGTCCCCGCTGGCACCGATTACATCGTCTTTTCGCCACGTCGCAGTAATGATCGATTCGAGGGTGTCACGATCGATCCCGATGGTCAAATCGTGGCGGTCGGCTATTCCTACACGAACGGATACGAAGGCGCAGCGGGAACAAATCGGGACTTCGTCGTCGCCCGCATCAACAACGACGGCACGCTGGATGCCACTTTCGGGGTGGGTAGCTCCAGCGATTCCAGCGGGCGGGTGACCGAGGTGATCGATGGCCTGGTGATGACCGACGTCAACGGGGCCAGTCAAAACGGCCGCGACATCCTGGTCGACGGAAACAGTCACTACCTGATCGGTGGCGACCGCTACATGGCACGCTACACGCCGACCGGTACGCTCGACACCTCCTTCGGTTCCGGCGGAACGCAATACAGCTCGTGGCAGCGAGCCGATTCGTTGGCGCTAGATTCCGACGGGAACATCGTTGCCGCTGGAAATCGTTACCTTTCACGATTCAACCCGGACGGAACACCCGACACCACCTTCGCCCCCAACGGCTACCTGAATGTGGGCAACAACACCACCATCAACACACTCGGATTGGACGCCAGCGGACGTATCCTGGTAGGCGGACGCCGATATGATGCGACCTCCGGAAACGACCTGTGGGTGGCCCGCTATCTGACCGGTGGGCTCTCGGTCACGGTGGTCAACGTCGCCCCGCAGAACGTCTCGGTGACCGGAACGACGAGCACCGACGAAGGTCAATCGATCAGCCTATCGGCCTCGGCCACCGACCCGGCCAACGAACACTCCGCGACCATCTACGATCCACTGACCTACACCTGGTCGATCACTCGAAATGGTTCGGCATTCCTACAGACGACCGGCCAAAACATTTCGTTCCCCGCGCCGGACGATGGCACGTACGTGGCAACTTTGACGGTTGACGACGGTGACGGCGGGACCGCCACGACCATGCATACCACGATCGTCGACAACGTCGCGCCGAGCGTGGTGCTCAATCCCGTCACCTCGATCGATGAAAACGGCGTTGCCACATTGACCGGCACGATCACCGATCCGAGTCCCGTCGATACGTTCACGGTCGACATCGATTGGGGACACGCGGACTCTCCGCCGGCGACCGAAACCATCGACCTGACGAATCCGCCGGCCCATGTGACATGGAATCCAACGACGCGCGTTTTCACCGCCACGCACCAGTACCTGGATGATGATCCGACGTCGACCACCAGCGACGACTACACGATTGGCGTTGTCGTCACCGATGATGACGGCGGGGTTTCGGGGGCATCCAGTGTGGCAGATCTGGACCAGGTTTTTGAAGGACCCGCCAACGTCGCGTTGTCGTTCTCGCAAGGCACACAGGTTTCGCAGACCTTTACCGTCGGGCAGAGCGGTGTCCTTGACAGTGTCCAGTTCAGGTTGCAGACGCCGTCGGGTCCCTTGGCCGGAAACCTGCTGTACGACATCCGTGATGCCACCGGGGGAACGCCGCAATTTGGCGAGTCCCCGTTGATCGCGACGGGATCGATTCCGATGTCCAGCCTGCCCTTCCCCAACGGTTGGGTCTCCGCGTCCGATCTGGGGATCCCCGTCACCGCCGGTCAAGAACTCGCCATCACCCTTACGACGGATCAGTCATCGTTCTCCCTGGCGTGGCAAGCACTCGACAACGATCCGAGCGGCTATCCACAAGGGGCAGCGTTTGCCCGAAGCAGCACGAGTTTCTCATGGTTCGACCAAGGCGGTGACTACTTGTTCCGCACCTCCGTCTTGACCGCAAGTCCGGGAACGCCTGTCACGACCAGTGTGACGGTTAACAACGTCGCCCCTGTTTTTGTCACCGCAGAAGAGCCCTACGTTTTTGTTGTCAACGAAAACAGCGATGCGGGCACCTTCATTGGTGACGTAAACGCGACCGATGTTGGGACGCTCGATACAGTTACCTACTCGATCGTCGGCGGCAACAGCGATCATGACGGCGATTCTGATGGTGCTTTCGCTATCAACCCGTCAACGGGCGAAATCACCGTCAATGATAAAGATGATTTGGACTTCGAAACCCAAGCTAGTTTTACGCTCACCGTTCAAGCAACGGATGACGACACCGGTACGGCTACAACCATCGTTACAGTGAATCTGAATGACCTGCAGACCACCGTCTCCATCGCCGATGCACCCGGAGTTTCCGAGGGTGCCGCTGCCTGGTTTACTGTGACATCAACCGGGGACGACATCAACGTCGGCTATAGTGTGAACTACAGCAGTTCGACTGGCACTGCCGAAGTCACGGACTTCAACCTTGTTGGCAGTTCGCTGACATCGATCGGCGGTGAACTCATCGGTGGCGGGAGCACCTCGGTCACGGTAAATACCATCGAGGACGCCATCGTTGAGGACAACGAAACGTTCACTGTCTCACTGGACAGCGTCACTGGCACGAACGATGTAACGATCGCGGTCGCTGCCAACGAAGCGGAAGGGATAATCGAAAACGACGACACGGCGACGCTGTCGATCGGCGATCAGACGATCGTGGAAGGCACCGGGGGAACGACGACGATGACTTTCACCGTCAGCCTGGATGCCGAAGTGGAAGGTGGCTTCGACCTGGCCCACGCGCTGACGCTGGTTGACGCCGAAGGAACTGACCTGTCGGTGACCACCGCCAGCCCCATCTCCTTTGCGGGCGGTGCCGGTGAAACTCAGACGATCGACGTCGACATCACCACCGACGCGATCGTGGAAGACAACGAGACGTTCACGATCACGCTGGGCGACGTGACCGGCACGACAGCCGAACAGGACGCCAACATCGCAACCGGCGATGATGCGACCGGCACGATCGTAAATGACGACAGCGCGACGCTGTCGATCGGCGATCAGACGATCGTCGAAGGCACCGGGGGCACGACGACGATGACGTTTACCGTCAGCCTGGATGCCGAAGTGGAAGGTGGCTTTGACCTGGCCCACGCGCTGACGCTGGTTGACGCCGAAGGAACTGACCTGTCGGTGACCACCGCCAGCCCGATCTCCTTTGCGGGCGGCGCCGGTGAAACTCAGACGATCGACGTCAACATCACCACCGACGCGATCGTGGAAGACAACGAGACCTTCACGATCACGCTGGGCGACGTGACCGGCACGACGGCTGAACAGGACGCCAACATCGCAACCGGCGATGATGCGACCGGCACGATCGTAAATGACGACACGGCGACGTTGTCGATCAGCGAGGTGACCGAAACGGAGGCCGACATTGACTTCTCCGTCCAGGCCACCGTCACCCTCAATGCAGAAGTGGAAGGCGGACTGGCCGTGGCTTACAGCAGTGCTCTAGGTACCGCCGAGGCGAGCGATGTCACGGTGGCCGGCAGCTCGCTGAACTTCACGGGAACCGTCGGTGAAACGCAGGCGATCGACGTCACGATCAAAGGTGACAACATCGTCGAGGATGACGAGACGTTCACGATCACCCTGGGGGATGTCAGCGGGACGTCGGACGTTCAGGACGCCGCGATCACCACCGGGGATGTCTCCAACGGATTGATCAACAACGACGACTTCTTCACGGGTATCGTTTTCGACGACCTCGACAATGATGGGTCGTATGAGACAGCAGATGGGGACAGTGGCATTGAGGGAGTGTTAATGCAACTCGTCAATCAAACGACCGGCATCGTGATCGACAGCGATACCACGGATGCGTCGGGGCGATACAAGTTTGATGTTACGCCCCCCGAAGGCACCTATAAAATCGTCGAAGTCGTCGACGAGTTGAATGACCTTGGTCTTTTGGATGGCAAGGAGAGTGCCGGTGTAAACGGAGGAGCAGTCAATAACTCTCAGGCCAATAACGAAATAACCGACATTGATGTCGGCAGCCTTGAGACTTCCGCCTCAGCGACGGATTATTTGTTCGCTGAGATCGGAGTGTCGGACATTTTTGGAACGGTCTGGCGAGACTTCAACAATGACGGCGCCTTGAACTTCGGAGAAGGCGGTATTGAAGGCGTTGCGCTTTCGCTTTCCGGAACGGACGATCGAGGAAACACCATCGCAGCAACCGCCGTTTCGGCTTCCGATGGGAGTTATGCCTTTGTTGACTTGAGGCCGGGAACCTATGCAATCGAGGAATCACAGCCTGCTGATTTTCAGGATGGACAGGATTCGTTAGGTCAGGTCACCGATTTCGGACTCGTCACCGCAGTAGGCGATTCCGGCTATCTCGACGGCAACGATCGCTTTGCGGGCATTGAACTTGTCCCACACTCAGAAGGTGACCGATATAACTTCGGCGAGCGGCCACAAGCAGGCGAGCAAATTGGCGACAATGTCACCGCAACGATTGGCTTCTGGCACAACAATCGGGGGGAGGGGCTTATTCGCTCGCTCAATGGCTCGGCCGCGTCGACTCAGCTCGGCGATTGGCTTGCAGCAACGTTCCCAAATATGTATGGGCCGGGAGCGTTCTACGATGCCGCCCGGGGGGACGACCAAAGTATGGACTTGACCGGAAAAACAAATGCACAAGTCGCTGATGTCTTTCAGTACTTGCATAAACGCAACAGGAAGACGGCAGTGGTCGGTGGGCCTGTGAAGGTTGACGCTCAGGTTTTGGCTGTCGCGCTGGCAACCTATGTGACAAGCGAAGACTTGTCTGGAGGGAATTACGCGGCGGCTTATGGTTTCACGACGTCTGCTGATGGTATCGGATACACCAACTTCAATGTGCTTGGCACGCTCACGACGCAGGAAGCCAGTGACCTGGGCCTTACGTCGGTTATGGACGCTGATGGCAATGCGACGATCATTGACATACTGCTTGCTACCGACACGATGGCAGCCGAGGGGTTGCTCTATGATGCGGACAGCGATGCCGAAATCAATGCTTTCGAACTAACACTTCGTCAATTGGCCAACGACCTCTATACCGCGATGAACGAGGGATCCGATATTTCGTAGTGGCAGAAGATGGCAGTCACCGCTGCGAATTCCAGGCGTCACTTGCGAGCTTCGGTTGGCGACGCCGGAGTGAAGGGGCGGAAAATGCTCCACCAAGAGGCCTGAAACAAATCAGCACGGGCAAACGTGCTTGGAGCGCAGGCATTAGCCGCCACTGTCGCCGCGTCATAGCGACCCGGAATCGCCTAAAGGCTAGACACCAACAGTTGCCCAATCCATTGTTTCTTATGCCCGTCCGTGCAGGCCTGGAATCGTTTTGCCACCGCTTCGGACTTTACCGCTCGGTCGAAATGGATTCGGCGTAGGCCAGTTCACCCGTTCGGCCGTCGTAGTACTGGAACACGACTTGGGGATGGGGATAGGCGACCAGGCGTTTGCCGCCCAACTTCTGTGGCATGTTGAACACGTTGTTGATCTGGACGACACAGAAGTACGGGTACAACCGCTCCAGCCGTGGCAGATCCGGCAAAATGTAACTGCTCCAGCGGATGTCGCACTCTCGCGGCCCGAACTTGAACTTGCCCGTCGCCGGGCGGTCGCTCTCGTCATTGACCGGCACGTGGTTGACGCTGTTGTGCGGTCCGCAGCAGAACTCCCACACGTTGTCGGTGACCTTGATCGCAAAACTGTTGTGCAAGTCTCCGGTCATCACAAAGACCCGTTTGCCGATCTTTTCCCATTCGGCGATCAACTGCTCGCGTTCATCAAAGAACCCCGTCCAGGCTTCTTCCTTGTTCGCCGCGTCGGCTTCAAACCCGCCCGCGCCGCTGTGGGGAATCATGAAGGGGACGGTCGAGATGACGAAGCGGAAATCCGCGTCGCTTTCACGCATGCTGCGCAACAACCATTCGCGTTGCGGCCGGCCCAGCATCGAAACGCCCGGTTTGTCTCGCTGGGTGACGTCGTGCATTTGACGATCACCGCGGGTGTCGAGGAAATAAAATTCGCAATTGCCGACACGTTTCTTGCCGTAGCTTCGTCGGCCGATCGAATAGCTGACGTTGGTGTCATCGATCTTGGCTTTCATGTGCAGCCGTAACGTGTGCGGATCGATGACTTCGACGATGTCGTACACATAAGAATTCTTGTGGCCGGCATCGTCATCGAATTCCATGTCGTTGACGCCGGCTTCGGGCGTGCCCCAGTGGACGTGCAGGTTGCCCATTTCCGCCAGCGGCATTTTGGTGAAGTCGGCGTTTTGATCGTACAGCAGATCGCTGTCGCGGCGCATCGTCGCTTTGCCGAAATGAATCGGGTGGTGATATTCGGTCGGATTGGCCCAGCCCAAATAGTCGTACCAGGCCTGCGTGCCGATGTCGCGAAAGACCGTGCGGCGATGACGCTTGCCCGTCTCCGCCGAGCCCCAGATGTCATTGACCAGCTCGTGATCATCGAAGGTGAAGTAGCTGGGGACATGGCGATGCCACTGCGACAGGGCTTCGCCACGATCCAGGTACAGTTTGTAGTTTTCCCAAACGCCGATGATGGTGGGCGCAATCTGGGCGACTCGCGGTTTGGCGCTGGCCCCTTGAACGAGCTGCCAAGCGTCCGGCGGATACCGCCGCTGTTCTTCGTACAGCCAATCGCCGTTCATCACGTGGAAGTGGACTTTGTCGGCCCAGTCGCGAACCAGATGTTCGTAGGTGGTCGCTCGGTGCCCGCCGCCGTGCAGTGGGTTCTGGTTGGCACAGGAGCCGATCTGGAAACGGAAATTGAACAACCCGTCGGGATTGTAGGTTTCGCTGCGCGACTGATCCGCACTCGGCAGCGTCCGAAAGCTGCCCGGCAAGCCGTGGGGTCGCCCGTTGACCCAGACCTGATAGTGATACCGTGTGTCGCTTGACAGCCTGACCAAATCAACGACGCCGGTGTTGTCGTGACCGATCGTCGTCTCACCGGGCTCGCTGACCGACTCCATCGCGCCCGCCGCGGTGCCGTAATGGACTTCGAATTGTCCGGGATCGGACGTCCGTGCCCAGACCCGCATCGACGTCGCGGTGGGCTGGCCGAGCATCGGGCCATGGGTCAACCGGATCGGATCCCGGGCGGAGGAGATGGTGATCGAGGCATCGGCCGGATCGGCAACGTGATGCTTCGGTGGCGGAACGTCTTGTGCGTGAACGATCGATCCGAGAACGGACAAAAACAAAGCGGTCGTGGTTCGCATGGGAGATGGGGTAGACAAGGAGAGAGGGAGGCAAGGAGACAAGGAGGGGGAGGCTGCAGTCTATCCGATCCGCCGCGATCACGCGTGCTGAGTCCTGCGTCATCGCGACCGCAAGAATTCGGCCAGCCCGACCAGATCGTCGGTGTTGATCAGGTCCACGCCCGCGTCGGCCAGGGCCGCCCAAACGGTTTGCTTGTCAGGTGTCGCCCAGAAACGCACGCGGCGTCGGTCGGCGTGAGCTTGCTGGAGCACACGTTTCAATTTTTCACGATCCGCCTGCGGCATTTCTCCCTCACCGCGCCATTGAAAGTTGCGTCCCCAGTGATCGCTGATCAACGGCAACAAGTCGGGTGACAGGTCGCTATCCAGGTCGGAAAGCCGACCGTCGATCCCGGCATAGCGCGTTGGATCGGCCGCGATCAAGTCGACGGCACGATTGCCGCTGATGATCGCGGTGACCGCGCCCGGATGCACGCCTTGCTCGTCGACGTGGGACAAGATGTCGGTGTACTGTGATAGCACGGCGTCCAACGCGCGATAGGTTGATTCGCCTTCGGATTTGATGTCGATCAACAACGTCAGCGTTTGTCCGTCGCCGTAGACGCTGCCGTTGTGCTTCTTGATGCGAGACCGCAGTGGATCGAGGTAAAGTCCTTGCAAGGTGCGGTCCGGCGACGTTTTGTCTCGGTCGTGGGCCACCAGTAGCGCGCCATCGATCAAATAGATATCCGCTTCGACGCTACAAAACCCGTTGTCCAAGGCGTCCAGCAACGGGCGGTCGTGGAGGTAGTCGTTGTGCGCGTGAGCTTGACGGGCGGGGGCTTGACGGGCGGGTTTGACGGATTGGGCGGGCAGCGTCGACGTGGAGAAGACGGTGAGGATCAGCAGCAGGCAGGTGGTGGCGGCTCGGTTCATGGTTTGGGAATGATGGCAAAACGATGGGGGCAAGACGATAGAAGGCAGAATCATACGGGGCAGAATGATGGGGAGGCAGGGACGTAGGGCATGCCGTGCATGCCAACAGGCTAAAACTCAAGTCGTTTGAGGAAACGTTGTCCGAAGCGGCCGTAGTCTTGGCCGTCGACGTCGCCATCGCCGTCGAAATCGAGTTCTTCGCGGAAGCCATCATCGGTCGGGGAACGCAGAAACGTCAATCCGAAGCGGCCGTAATCTTGGCCGTCCACATCGCGGTCTCCATCGGTGTCCCCGAAATGCCGGAAGAACGCGTCGGCGGCTTGATCGCCGAAGGAGACGTCACCGTCCATGCCCAGTCCGCCGAAAGTGACGCCCGATCCGATCACGGTCAATACATAATTGCCATCGCGGAGCGAATGCAGACCGGTCGCGCGGGTGACCACGGCAGGGCCGGGCAAGAACGTCAACGTGGCGACGGTCTTCCCGTTTTGGATTTCGGTGGCAAGCGAAAGATCGACCTGTTGGCCGGTCGCTCGGTCGCGCACCGAAAACGCGCCCGCCGACGTTTCGACTTCGCTGTCGAACTTCACCGTCAGTCGGTCCACGCGTGAGCGTTGGGGCTGGCCGTCATTGATTACGATCGATTCGACGTCCGGGGCCACGGCGGCTTGGACGATGACTGGATAGTCTTCGACTTCGCCATCAAACGCAAACCCGGTCGGTTGCAATCCACCGACCGAACTGAGTCGGACGCGGGCGATGGTCTGACCGAGCGGCGCCGAGGCTGGCAGGTTGTAATTGAGTGTTTGCAGTCCCGCGGAAACCGGGGCGGCGGAAAGGACTTGTTCGTTCGGTTGCCAGGTCCCGTCAAAATCAAAATCGATCCAGACATCGACTTTGGCTTCGGCCGCGTTTTGCAGATCGATGTTCACGCCCGCCATCGGGTGACCAATGCGAATGGCACCGAACAACACTCCGTCGTCCAAATCTGCATCGGCACCCGCGGACGCCACGCCATCGGATTCTTCATCGCGCGTTTCACCCAGACGCGGCCCAGTCGCTCCGTGGCGTGCTCCGTCTTGGGCCAGGGTCGTGGGATAAGATGCGGGGGCATCGCCGAAATCAAACGCGTCAAGCTCGGTGACCGACAGATTCAAGACCGCCCAATCCACGGCGCTGTGCTGGCCGATCAAGACGTCCAGCTGTCCGTCTTGAGCCGCGATCAGATCCCGACCGGTCAGTTCGACCGTCAGGGTCGTTGTTTCGGAAGTCGACAGCGGAGCGGTCATGCCAAGCGATGCGAGCGGTTGCGGTCGCGAAAGGTCGTCGATCCAGATGGAATCATCGGAAGTCGCTCCACCGGTTCCCCGCAGTCCCAACGACAGCACCGCCGAGCGAACCACCTCGTGGGTGTCCAGCGCGTATTGGAAACGAAAGGGAACGTACTGGCCGTCGGTCACTTGGTCGCTGGACCGGATCGGTGTTCCCGCCGCCAAGGTCGTCACGTCGCTCAACCATTCTGGATCGATGGGCAGCGAATCTGCCGAAGTCGAACCGTCGTAGGCGAGCGAATCGAAATCCCCCAGAACGTACTCACGGGTTTCCGCGGTCGGGTCGGCCATCCGCCGGTTGTGTTGGGCAACGAACAGGCTGCTGGTCGGGTTTTGTGGGTCGCCAAAATCGATTGGCGTGGCGTGTGCGTCGACGGTTGCCGGTGGTTGGGGGCCGAATCGCGTTTCGTTGACCAGCGTGCCTGTCGACCCGATCACCCAGTTTTGGGCTGTTTGCGGGTTCTGAACGATGAACTGTTCGGCACGCGCGTTCCAGAACACCATGCTCGCGCCGCCCCAACCGTGTCCGCTGCCGAAATTGCCGCGGTTGCGTGCTTCGATCAGGTTGTCGGTCGTGATCGTGTCATAAAGCGTGCCCGACGACCAGCGTTGGTGGGGGCCGGTGGAGCTGTGGGAATCGACCGCCGTTCCGTTGAGAAAAACGTTGGGTCCGCGGTTCCGCCAGGAGGAATTGTTGACAAAATCGTGGCGTCCGTTTTCCGAGTAGAGGTTCTGCATCAACACGAATTGCCCATCGATCGTGAAGGGGTATCGTCGGGCACCGGTGATGATGGAAACGGGATCCAAGCTCTGGGCATCGTCCACGGTGACTCGGATCGCACGACTGGTCGCATGAACGGTTGCGAAGATGAAATGTTGTCCGGTCACGTTGCGGACCCAGGCGTCTTGAACGGATTGCAGTTCGATGAAGGTGCTGGCATGCGCCTCGTCGGTCGGGCTGACAAAGTCGGACACGCCGCGAATGTTTTCGATGCCGACGTTTTCGATGCGGGGGAACGTGTATCGAAACACGGTGCCGCCGCCGTATTCCTGTTGAAACGACGACATCAAGGGCGCATTGAGAAAGACGCGATCGCCTTCGATCCGGGTGATCACGCGTTCGTACAGATGATCAAAGTTTCCGCCGGGTGCCCATTGATTGACGGTTCCGCCATCACTGCGCGGTGGAATGTTGTCCATGCCGATCGCGGTGATCCACTCGGCGGTGCTGGGGCGTTTGACGACGACGGGATCGCCGACACTCCAGTTGGCCGTCGAATCGACGCGCAGGCTGGTCGCGCCCACGGGCACGTATTTGTCGACGATGTTGTGCGTCGTGTTGGCGATGCCGGACGCGAAACCGGACGACTGGCCGACGACGATGACCGACCGCTGTGTCGTTCCGGTCGCGCGGAGGATCGTGCTGGTCAGGGGATCCCCGCCGTCGCCGACGCCGCGTAAGACCACGCCGCTGTCGAGGATCGTGAGTCGGTCGCTGATTTGGTATTCGCCGGCGGTCAATTGCACGACGCCGCGATAGCCGTCGGATGCGACGGGCAACGATCCGACTTGATCGATCGCGGCCTGCAGACTCGCCATGTCATCACCGGCGACGGGGGCGACCGTCACAAACCGCGATGGATCGATCGTCGCGGTGACGTCCGGCAAGGGTTCGTTGCTGTTGCGATAGCCGGCGGCCGAAAAATCGCGATGCGATTGCCCAATGCGTCCAACGGATGAAGCAATCGACCCGCATCGCCATAGGAGGCCAACGACGATTCGCTGACCGTCCGTTGCACTTCCTGCACACGGATGTTGTCCAGCCGCATCGTGTTCAAGCCCACCGTTCCCCAGGCGTACACGCGAAAGGTGATCGGTGTGGTTTGGTCGGCCATTCCCGGCACGCCTTCCAGGGGAATGCTGATCGAATCAAAGACGTCTTCGCTGGTGATTTTTCCGCTGGCCAGTTTTGTCGTGAAGTTGTCTCCGCCGGGTCCCGGATCGTTGTCAAAGTAGACGGAGTAACTGTCCTTGGAATCGGGATCGTTGCGACGGATCTGCATGCTGAATCGAGCGAGGTTTAACACGTAACCGGGGTCGGGCGTGATCGTCAATTCAAAGTAATCGTCCTGGCCGCCGGCGGGTGTCGGTTCGCTGGTTTCGTTGAATGCCCCACCGAGCGCCAGACCGTTCGGCGGTTCGCCGTTGCCGGTCCATCCCAGGCTGAGCGGCGAGTTGATGTCGCTGGCGGTCGTCTCGGCATGCGTGTCGACCGAAAACAGTTCCGGTGTTGCCGTGGTGTGATTGGCAAACTCGTAAAACGCCAAATCTGCACCGGCGGCGAGCAACTGGCGCGGTTCTAACCGTTGCAGTCGTAGCCGTCTGCCCTTGCATGTCGCGCAGCGGATTCGTCGAGCGAATGATGTTTTCATTCGCAAATTATAATTGCAATCAATCCGCTGATGCAGCACAGCCCGGTCAGGCTGGCAAAGAGCAGCATCCCAGAAAAGCATCCCGAGCGTTGCGAATCGATCGCCGTCGGATTGGATGTCGACTCCGCGGAGGTCGACTGCGATCGATCCATCCGTGATTCCACGAACGCTTTGCATTCAACCAGCGACTTTCCGGACAGTTGCCGATAAAGCTTGACCGCCTCGAGTTTCTTTCCCCGCGCGATGGCTTGGTCGACCTGGTGCATCGCACGTTCTGATTCAGCCGAGTCCGGCGGCGCTGGTTGGTACGACTCGCCGATCTCCGCATCCCGCTCGATGGCTTCGACCGCGTTCTTGGCTTCCAGCAGGGAGCACTTCATCCAATCTTTGTACAGCTTGACGGCCGCAATTTTGCCGCGGGTATGGAACTCGGACAGGATTTGTTCGCGTTGATTTTGACTCAGGCTGTTCATGAAGATTTCGTCACCCGGGGGTGTCTGGTTTTGAAAATTCTTGCCAATTGGCATCCACTGACACTGATTTTGTGGCACACGAGCGACCGATCACCTATACCTATCGCTATCCGGAGGAGCGCCCGGGCCGGTTTTTCTTCATGGTACCATTAAGAGAGTTGACAACGATGAGAGCGAAGATTTTCGGTGGGCTGGTCTGTTTGGTCGCCGTGGCCTTGATCGGTCTACCTGCGATTGCCGCAGACGATGACGGTGACAAGCCCAAATTCAAGATCAAGCAGGTGATGAAAGAGGCCTTCAAGGGGCCATTGCTGAAAAAGGTTGCCGGTGGCGACGGATCGGCTGAAGACGCCAAGAAGTTGCATGAGATGCTGGTCGCACTTTCGAAGAACGAGCCGCCGCGTGGCGAGGAAGAAAGTTGGAAAGAGCTGACCGGTGCGTTGGTCAAAGCCGGCAAGGCCGCGGTCGAAGGTGACGCCGATGCCGGCGCGATGCTGAAAAAAGCGGCCAACTGTAAAGCTTGTCACAGCAAGCACAAGCCCAGCTAACCGACCGTCTTGCTCATCCGATCGGCAAGATTTTTTAGCGTATCGCTGCCATCACCCTCGACCAGTTTTGCATGAATCAAGTGCGGCTGGTCGAGTGTGTGCCAGGCGTCTTGGAGTGCCGCTTCAAACTCCAGCTCCGTTTCCGCGTAGTGGCTTTTCCCGCAACCGTAGACGTCGAGCAACTTGCCATAATCCCAATGATGGATTTCGTTGTATTTCCAATCGCCGGCGTGTAAGTAGCGCTCGGTGCCATAGCCGTGGTTGTCCAGCAGGATCACGATCGGACAGTGGCCGCAACGAATCAAGGTGCTGAGTTCTTGGCCGGTCATCTGGAACGCGCCGTCGCCGACGAGCACGACGACACGGTGATCGGGGCGAGCGGTGGCGGCCCCCAAGGCGGCGGGCACACTGAAACCCATCGACGTGTAATAGGCCGGGCTCAAGAATTCACCCCGCTCGTGGATCGTCAGCTCGGTCGCCGCAAACAACGAGTCACCCACATCCGCGATCACGATCGTTTCGGCGTCGATTAGGCGATTCAGTCGGCTCATCATCCAGCTCGTCCGCAAGCCGCCTTCGCCGGGCTCGGAGTGTTTCGACGAAGAACGTTTGGTCGAGGAGAGCTGTTCGGGAATCGATCGCTGCTGCGGTACCAAGCCGGCTTCCACGAGACCGACAATGAACTCTTTTAAACCGACGTTGTGATAGTGGTGGTGAGAGATCCGCAGCGTTTCACTGGTCGCGTACACGCAGCGTGCGGGATTGAGGTTGGCGGAGAAAATTCCCAAGTTGATATCGCTCATGAACGCGCCTAACAGCAGGACCAAGTCGCTGTTCTCGACAAACTGAGTGACGGCTTGATCCCCCAAGGCTCCTTCGTACAGCCCGATGAACATCGGATGACGTTCACTGATCACGCTTTTGCCCAACATCGTTGTGGCGATCGGAATGTTGGCCGCTTCAGCCAACTGCAACAATTCGTCTTGCAACCCGAAACGATGCAGTTCTACACCGGCCAGGATGACCGGACAGTCTGCCGCTTCGATCAAGCGGCTCGTTTCGCGAATGGCTTCCGTCGTCGCCTGTTGGTCGTTGACGTGGCTGGAACCGCGGTAGCCATGGACGATCGGCGGAACGACGTGTACCATGTCACGTGGCAATTCCAAATACACCGGGCGTTTGAAACGATCGCAGGCGTCCAGCACACGATCGATTTCGGCGAACGCGGTCAGCGGATCGGAAAGCTCCGCACCGGCGATCGTGAATTTTTCGAAGACCTCGTATTGGGTCCGAAAGTCTCGCACCATGTGATGCAACAGCGCCCCACTGGATCGTTCCTTTAGCCCCGGTGATCCGGTCACGACCACGACCGGCGATTTTTCCGCGAACGCGCCGGCGATCGAGTTGCAGACGCTGAGCCCGCCGACACAGTAGGTGACGCACACCGCGCCCATTCCATTGAGCCGAGAGTAGGCGTCGGCTGCAAACCCGGCACAGTCTTCGCGCGTGCAGCCGATCATTTCGATCGGACTCTTTTCCAATTCGCTGTACAGCGACAAGACATAGTCGCCGGGGATACCGAACATGTGCCCGATCCCGTAATCCTGTAATCGCTGAATTAAGTATTGTGCGATCGAAACGTTGGCAGTCACTCGCCGAGTCGACGCGGTGGAAACGGGTTTTGACATCGCCGATTGAGAGGCATCCATCGCAATAGTCTCCCTGGGGAAGCCTGGTTCGAGTCATCCTCTATTTTAGGCATTGGTATTTAAACAAGTCGCTTTTTGCCCAAAGGGCATGCATATCCCTAGCCTGGGGCAAGCAAACCGAGCATTTGCGAGGGTTGCGCCGCCCCAGGAACTTCATCGCAATGAGGTTCAATTTGGCCAACGGCCATGCACAACCTTCGCGTTTGACGAGGCATGTGTGTATGGCCGTTGGCCAATCCCTCTCGTTCTCGTTTGGGCACCTTGGGCGATGCCCAAGGCTATGGATGTAAACGACCGTTGGCCGAAATCATCCACTCAAAACCGATCTGACATACAAAAGATATGGAGATACCAATGCTATTTTAGGCCAGTTGGACATTGCTGTGCATGCCGATCGCCCTGCACCGCGTGACCGACGGCAACCGGTCACTCGATCCGCGTCACTTTTATTTCATCCAACAGGACACTTCCAAATTCCGGGTCGGCGATTTCGATGCGGATTTCCAGCGGATCGATCGACGTGTCTGCGGGTGGAATCGAAAACTCGCCGGCCCGTCGCGTCCAGGTGTCGCGCTCGCCCGCCAGTTCCAGTCGCAGCAACTCGGCGCCGGCCTGACGCACCACAAGTTGTGCCGTTTGCCGGTCTGTGTCTTTTGATTGAACCCGTGCCGTGACGCGATAATCCTGCTGGGTTGTTGCGGGGATGGTTTGGGACAATGCCCAATTGCCGGTACGCCGCTCGCGTTCGGTGCGGCGGATCATCAAACACGCATTGCCCGATCTTGCATCGTCTGACACGATCGCCAACGGAGGGCTGCCTCCGAGCATCGGTTCGTCGGAGTCGCCGGACGGGCTGGCGGATTCGAGTTGCCAATAGGTTTCCAGGGGCAACTCGAAACCGCCGCCGAGCAGCGGCAACGATAGCGGCGGTCGACCGCTTGCCGAGTCGACGATTTGATTGACCGAGGCGATCGGCATCGCAGCGATTTGATCCACGAATACTTTGAGCTGCTTGATATGATCAAGCGACGCCTGTTTCTCGCTCTCGTCGGACGCCCTGGCGCGCAAAAGCAAGCGTCTTGCCTCGGCACGGGACAGATCCATGAATTGGGAAACGTCGCAAGCTGGGTCGAGCGTTCGGGCGGACTCGATCGCCGCCAGCGCTTTGTCCAGCGATCCGCGTCGCAGTGCATGTTTGGCCAATCCGAACCAGGCGGTCGAACGGTGTCGCGCCGCGACGGCGGCGTCGATGGCCGCACGGTACCACTTGTCGGATTGCTCAAGGCGTCCGCCCTGACTCGGTACCTGAGCGTCAATTTGTTCGGCGACTCGTGCGGCACCGATCAGTGAAACGGCGTCGTCCGGTGACAGCCGAATCGCGTTTTCAAAATGTCGCCGCGCCGCTTCCCAAGTCTGGTCGTGCAGCGCGCACCAACCGGCGATTTGGTGGGCGCGTGAGTTGTCACCGTCTAACTCGATCGCTTTGGCCGACCAGATCCGCGCGGGGTCTCGATTACCGCGCGAATATTCCAGCGATGCGATCAGTGACGCGCGTCGACTGGCACCGCGATCCGGGCCGGTCAGGCTGGTGATGCGGTCGGAACCCTGGTAGGCGAATTCGATCGCTTGGGCGCGTCCGCGGAGATCGTCCAGTCGCACCAGCGGACCATCCATCGTGTCTTGCAGGTCCAGTCCGGTTTCGACGGCTCGGAAAAAGGCTTCGATCGCCGTGTCGCTCTGGCCGAGTTCCGCGGCGGTCGCGCCGACGTGCCAGTAAACCCAATACGCGTCCGGCGCGAGTCGCTTGGCCTGGCTGGCGTCGCGAAAGCTGGTCCGCAGAAGTTCTTTGGCGCGGCGCCGGAGGTTGGGGTTGGATCTCGGATGATCGCGCATCAGGACGGCTTGGCGGAGCGCGACGGTGGAGCGATCGGCGACAACGAACGCGGCACCCGGGCGGATCGCGATGCAGCGTCCGTATTCGCCGCGAGCCAGTTCATAGTACTCCAGCGCCGTGTCAAAATCGTCGTTTGACTCGGCCCGCTGTGCTTTCAAGTAGTACGCTTGGGCAATGGTCAGGTGAATCCGGCTGTCGTCTGGTGCTTTGTCGCTAACCCGGCGCAGCGATTCCAACGCGACGTCGATCGCGCGGTCGGCGGGATCATCGTCGGTCGGTTCCATGAACGTGTCGCCGTAGTTTTTGAACCACGAGCGGTAGTTGGCATCGACGCTCGCGATCAGGCTGAAAATGGCCAACGACAGACCATCGGCTGGATTTCGGGGCGGCCCCAGCTCGGCAGGCTCCACGCGTTTACCGCCGCTGAGCCGGAACGAGGCGATGCTGCCCAACCAACGTGCCGCTTCGCAGCCGCGAAACGTTTCGATCCGTTTGCTCAGTTCCAGTGCCGCCCGCGCTTCCCGTTTGCCGATACTCGACGACAGATAGCTGCGGATCATCTTCAGCGTACTCGGCGATCCGCCAGCGGGATCGCTGCCCATCGCGACAACCATTTTGGTGACGTACAACGCGTTGAGAGTGGTCAGGACACGATAGACCTGCCAACGCAGTCGATCCCGTTGCAGTGCGGATAGATCATCATCCGGCAGGTCGTCCCACCAGGTATCGCTTTCCCAAAACCCTAATTCATCCAAGGACGCTTGCAGCATGACCGCCGCTTCGGTGGAACGCGACAGGTGCTTCAGATCTTCGCCTTCGCGTTCCATCGCGTGAAACTGACCCAGGCGCCGCAGCCGATCACGCCGCACGATCAAGGATTCGCGTTGCCCGGCCAACGAGTCCTGGTTTTCCATTCGATCGATGGCGACACCGATCAGTGCGGCGGCGTCCGCATAACGGCTTTCCGCCAGCGCCGCTTCACCGCGTTGGATCGCAGCGTTAGACGCCGCCACCGCCTCCAACCGGCGTGTCTCTTCTTGAAACCGGATCTCGCGTTCTTTTTCGGTTTCAATGCGCGCCGTTTCCATCGCGCGGCGATGCATTTCTTGTCGCACCAGCAGACCAGAAATGGTGCCGATAAACGTCAGCAGCAGACCGACCGCCAGTGCCGCGGTCCAGGCGCGATGATTGCGTGCCCAACGCAGCGTCCGTTCGATCGGCGGATCGGTGAACACGCTGATCGGTTGATCGGTCAAGTACTTTTGTACGTCTTCGGCGAGGTCGCCGGCGGAGGCGTAACGCTGGGATATCGGCGTGGCCATCGATTTCATGATGATGGCTTGAAGGGGCCCGGGGATCTCGTGACGCACTTTGGTCGGCAGGTCAAATCGGCCTTCGATGATTCGATTGAACGTGGACTGCAGATCGGCTTCACCGGCGTGCGGCGCCTGGCCGGTCAGGATGAAATAGAGCGTCGCGCCCAAGCAATAGATGTCTGCGGCCGGTCCGATCTGGTCGATCATCCCCGCCGCTTGTTCCGGGCTCATGTACCGGGGCGTGCCGAGCGTGGTGCCCTGGCAGGTTGCATCGACGGAGGAATCGTTTTGGTTGGCCAGAGAAAGCGTGGCATCGATCTGTTGGTCGATCTCTTTCTCGGTACCCGGTGAATCACTGGGACGCACCGAAGGGTCCAGCCATTTAGCGAGTCCCCAATCGACGACCAGCGTTCGCCCATAGGTCCCCAACATGATGTTGGCGGGTTTCAAATCGCGATGGACGACTTGTCGTGAGTGGGCGTAGTCGATCGTCTGGCAGACATCGACAAAGTGATCGAGGATCTTGCGTAACGATTCGGTGTCGTACCAGCGTGGCGATCGATCTTGGGAGGCCAGCGCTTGCGGAGTGACGGGGCGATGCAGCTGTTCTTCGACGACCTGTTGCAGGGTTCGCCCGCGGATGAATTGCATCGCGTAAAACGGCCGTCGGTCGGCTTGCTGACCGAGGGCGTAAATCGGGACGACGCCGGGGTGTTCTAAAAAGCCCGTGATTTCTGCTTCGCGTCGAAACCGCGCGGCGGCATTGAAATTTCCGGACCACTCCGGACGCATTTGTTTCAGCGCCACTTCGCGTCCGAGTTGTCGGTCCCAGGCCAGCCAGACTTCGCCCAAGCCGCCGACGGCGTGCTTGCTTCGCAGTTCAAACCGGTCAGCGGAATCGTTGGAGGTGTAGCCGGTTGCAGCGCTGCCGTCTTCGGCCAAGTTTTCCGGCAGGTCCGCCGGTCGATCGCCGCCGAACAGCCCCGAGGCGAGAAAGCTGGCGTCGTCGGCCGACGCCAGTGCGGCCAGCAGCGCGTCGACCCGTTTTCGCAGCGACTGATCCGCTCCGCAGGCCGCTGCCAGATAGACTTCCCGTTCGACCGGGTTGTCCAGGCTGATCGCGTGGGTGGCAATTTCGTCGACGCTCAGGGCCACTGGGGAATCCGTTTCTCGACGAACGCTCGAATGCCCTCGGCCGCCGATTCGGTGTTGCACACCGTCGCCCCGGTCGCGGCGCCGTTGGTCAAGTTGGTCAGCAAGGTCTCGCCGATACTTTCATTGAGCATCCGCTTGGTCGCTTGCAGCGATTCCCGTGGCGCCGCGCCGCAGCGTTTGGCCCACGCGGTCGCCGCGATCCAGATTTGGCTCGCCGGGACGACTTCGCAGCACATTCCCAACCGATACGCTTCGGCGGCATCGAGCGGCGCGCCGGTCAACAGCATGCGTGCGGCGATGGCCGCGCCGAAACGGAACGACAACAACGGTGCGGTCAATCCGCCGATCAATCCCCGCTCGGCCGCGTTGGCAGTCAGTTCCGCGCGGTCGGACATCACGATCATGTCCGCGGCCAGGGCGATGGCCAGTCCGGCGCCGATCGCCTGGCCATCGACCGCGGCGATCACGGGTTTGGGGAAACGCAAGATCGTCTCGCACAATTCGGTCAGCTCACGCCAGAGTTCGAACCATTTGACCTGGGCTTCGATCGGTTCTAGCTCGGCGACTTTGGCGAACGCTTTGAGATCGACGCCGCTGCAAAAATGGTCGCCTTTGCCGGTGATCAGCACCGCGCCGACGCGGCGTTCCTGGTGCACGTCCGACAGCGCCAGACTGAGGTCGGCGATCAATGCCGAATCGAGTGCATTGCACACCTCCGGCCGCTTGAGCGCCAGCGTGGCGACATGGTCGGTGATGGTCAGTTCGACGTGTTGCATGATGTCTGGTTGGATGGCGGGGGATGATCCGATGCCCGTCGGGTGTCACTGTTGAAGTCCGGCCAGCGTCTGCATCGAGTCCTTCAGGTCGTGGTAAAGTTTTCGGTAGACGGGGAACAACTCGTTGTAGGCCTTGACGGATTTTCGATCGGCGGGCGTTTGCTCGGCGACTTCGATCGTCGCTTTGCAGGCCGATTGGATGTTCTTGTACGCGCCATCGCCGACGGCGGCCAACAGTGCGACGCCATAGGCCGCTCCCTGTTCCACTTTCAGCGTCGTGATCTTTTTGCCAAACACGTCGGCTTGCATTTGCCGCCAGAACGGGTTTTTGCTGCCGCCACCGGAGGCGCGGATTTCGCGGACCGGGACATCCAACGAGGTGATGATTTCCAGACTGTCCCGCAGCGCAAACGTGATGCCTTCCATCACGCTGCGGGTCATCGAACCGCGGGTGTGCGTCAGATTCAATCCGACGAACGCGCCACGCGCGTGTGGGTCGGCGTGCGGCGTGCGTTCCCCGTTCAAGTAAGGCAGGAACAACAGCCCGTTGCTGCCGGCGGCACAAGCTTGCGCTTCGGCGGTCGCGGCCCGATAAACGTCGCTGCCGCCCATCCCGGCCAGCCCTTGAAGCACCGATTCGACCCACCACTGCAGCGATCCGCCGCTGGTCAAGTTGACGCCCATCATGTGCCAGGCGCCGTCGACGGCGTGACAAAACGTGTGCAGACGTCCGGCCGCGTCGTATTGCGGTTGGTCGCTGTGGACAAACATCACGCCGCTGGTTCCGATCGAGGTGCTGAGCACACCTTTTTTCACGACACCGTTGCCGACCGCGCCGGCGGCACAGTCGCCCGCACCACCGACCACCTTGCAATCGGTGGTCAGCCCCAGAGTCTTGGCGGCCGCCTTGGTCAACGTCCCGGTCACTTCATGGCTCTCCACCACCCGGGGCAACAGATCGGCATCGAGCCCGAGTTTGGAAAGCAGCGGGGCGGACCATTTTCGATGGACGACGTCCAAGAACAGCGTGCCGCTGGCATCGCTGACTTCGGTCACGTAGTCCCCGATCAAACGCCGCCGGATGTCGTCCTTGGGCAACAGGACTTTGGCTAAGGCATCAAAGTGTCGTTTCTCGTTGTTCCGCAGCCACAACACCTTGGGCGCTTGGAATCCTGTCAGGGCGGGATTGGCGACCAGTTTGATCAAGCGTTTGCGTCCGCCGGCTGCGGAAGTGATCTCGTCGCACTCGGCCGCGGTGCGCTGGTCATTCCACAACAGCGCCGGGCGGATGACGTTGTCGTCGCGGTCCAAAAAGACGCTGCCGTGCATCTGGCCGCTCAACCCGATCGCTTTGACGTCGGCCGGTTTGCAGCCGGACGACCGCATCACCGCCCGCACCGTCTTGACCGTCGCTTTCCACCAGTCCTCCGGGTCCTGCTGCGTCCAGCCCGGTTTCGGTTGCTCCATCGGATACGTCGCATCGGCTTCTGCAATGACTTTTCCGCTCTCGTCGATCAACAGCGTCTTGGTGCCGCTGGTGCCGATGTCGATTCCCAAATAATGACTCATGATGCGCCTACTAGAAATGAAACTTTCCGATCGAACCCGATCCCGGGGTGCTGCGTATGTTATCGCGCCGCCGGCAAACTGTAATTTCCATCGTCTTCTGACGGGAATGGTTTTGCCAAAATGTCTCGCACGCACGCCCGATTACCGAGAAATGCCGCTTCCCTCGCGGCCAGCCGCCATGTCTCGTGACTTCCGCTCCAGTCCAATCGATCGCCGCACGGCGGTCTCAATTCTCGCAGCCTCGATGGTGGCCGGATGTGGTGACTCCGGCATCAAATCCACCGGCACGGGGGCTGACAGCGCAACCTCATCGGCCCAGCAGGCTCGCTCGGATGTGCCGCTCCGCATCCTGATCGCGGGCAGTTTGCTCTCCGACGGCCAATCCGTTGCCGAGTCGATCCGGGTGGCCTGGTCGATGACGCAAGACCAGCCGCTGAAAATCGAAGTGTTCGACGGCTCTGTTTCAGCCGGCCCGGTGTCCGACGAGTCATCGGAGTCTTCTTCGCCCGACGCGGCGGCGGGGAAAAGTCGGGCGACCGATTTCGCGGCTCAGATGCTGCTTGCCGACGTCGCGATCGCGCCGCAAAGCTATCTCGGTGAGATCAGGGCACAGGACGCGGCGGTCCGATTCAGTGATGAGCTGCTGAAGGATTACCAGACCCAGTACGGTAAACCCTTTCCCGCCGTGATCAACGGACTGGGCGATTACGGCGGAAACACCTGGGGCATCGCCGTCGGCGCCAAAGTGCTGGCCCTGTTGGCGCTCGATTCGGAAGTCCAATGCGATTCCTGGGCCGCCTATCACGATTGGGTCAAGCAGCTCGACGGGAAAGCCGCCGAACCGCTGGCCCCCGGTTGGGCAGGATCCTCGTTTTTGAATCGTTGCGCGTCCACGTTCACGCGTCGCTGGCTGTTCAACCGCGCGACGATGAAACCGGAGATCGATACCGAAGACTACGTTGCCGCGCTGCAACAACTTGCCGCGACCGCAAAACAATATCCCGATTCCGCGATGACGCCCGGCCAGATCTGGCATGCCATCCGTCGCGGTGAATTGGCCGGCGGAATCGGCTATGAAGTCCCCGATGCCGTCATCGACGCGGAGTCGGATCAGCGAACTGCAGAAGGTCGCGAAGAATTCGAAGTCAGCGTGTTTGACTGTCCGCGAGAAACGGAAACCGATCCGTTGTGGCTGGGACCGCAAACGCCGCTCGCCTGTCTCAGCAGCGGGTGCCGGCAGACCAGTGCGTCGAAACAATTCATCGGTTGGCTCTCCGGCGGTGAGCGGATCTCGACGGTGCGGCAACACATCGGGCTGTTCTCGCAAACGCGAACCTCCCCGGAAAACGAGTCGTCGCTTTCGGGCAGCCCGTATGCGCGTTGGCTGGCCGAGCGGTTGCAGACGCTGCAAGTCACGCGGGGACTGATTCTACCCGGCGCCGATCGCTATTACGCCGTGCTGGATCGGCAAGTCCGGCGCTGTTTGGCCGGAGAGCAATCCGCAGCCGAGGCGCTCGCCGATGCCGCCACGCAATGGGACGCGATCACCGACGAACTCGGCCGAGAACAACAATCCGTCGCCTGGAAACGAACGCTCGGCTTCGGCGGGTAGGTTGGCTGTTAGAGTCAGCAGATTTGAGATTTGAGATTTGAAACGACTGCCGAGTCCCCGCTCCCGCCTCATGCAATCACGATGGCAGGTCTTTCCGCTGCGACATCGCCGATGCGTCGGGCTTTGATGCGGACGTAGGGCGGGATGTAGGTTGCCCGGTCGGCGAAGCTGTTGGCGACGGCATTCGCTTTGGCGTGCAGCGGTTCGATCAAGTCTTCGATCACAAACCCGCTGCGACACAAGCCGCCGATCAAGTCTTCCCAGCGGTGCAGGAATTCGACTGCGCCTTGTTCGCGTAATCGACTTGCACTGGGCGACATCACCGCCGGCGGTGGAACCGGGGCGTCGCGGTAATAGGTATGACGGATCGGATAGCCGTCGGCCGAGCGTTGATAGCCGGCTTGCAAACTGATCGGCTGCTTGTGCTGGCTGATGTATAGACCGCCGGGACGAGTGACCCGAGCGACTTCGGCAAACACCGGCGCGACCGACGGGACGTAACACGTGCTGACCGGATGAATCACGATGTCAAACTCGGCGTTGCTCAACCCGGACAGATCTTCCATCGTCGTTTGCAGCACCCGCATGCGGTAGCCGCGCTGGGCCGCCACCTGGCGGTCCAGTTCCAGCATCGCACCGCTTAGATCGACGACCGTCACCTCCGCGCCGGCGGCCGCGTACAGAGAGCTTTGTCGGCCCCCCCCGGCTGCCAAGCACAGCACGCGCTTGCCGGCGATCGATCCGCCCAACCAACCGGCCTGATCGACGACCGACAGCGGACGCGACAGCTCCTCTTCGGTGGCCGGTCGGCACAACGGGTTGCCCGCGTCGGCCATTCGGTCGTAAACACGGCGATTGTTATCCAGGGTCGCGTCGTGATTCACACAACACTCTCGGTTAGGTGGGAAGTCCGGGTGATTTGACGCCGGTGATGACAACCAAACGCGGCCCGCGTCAGGCGGGGCATTTTGTTCCGGGATGGACCCAAAAAAAATCCCGCGAGGCAGCTGTTTTGACGAAAAACCCGACAACTGGGGTGAAAACAAAAGTCAAATGCGGGAATTCCTGGAACTTTCGCCGCCTTGTGCTCATCCGATTGTCGTGAACGCTGAACTGCTCGGGGCACTCAGCTGATCCCATCCTCCGGCGTGACGCTGTTACTGTCCCCACTTGGCGACCGCTCTTCACTGTATCATTGAGCCCGGTAGATCCGATATGACTCGGAAACTGTCGGCGACGGATTCAAAAATGGCTTTACCAGAAGAACTTCTCGACGAACTGCTTTCAGCGCACCTGGATGGTGCGCTCAGCGGTGACGAGCGCGCCCGGGTCGAGCAGATGCTAAGCGATGACCCCGCGATCAGCCAGCGGCTGGAGGGGCTAAAGCGACAGCGTGACGCGTTTCGCCAGGCCTTGCTGGCCACCCCGAAGCTGCCCGACGGGTTCGCCGATCAAGTCGTGCAAGCCGCGATCGACCGGGCCGAAGCCGAAGAGCTTCGCAGCGACCACCCGCTGCGGTTGGCCGCAAGCGGATCCTTCGTCGCCCCCCACTCTGACCGAACGTTTTCGAAGCCCCGGCTCGTCGCGATGGTCGCCGGCCTGGCGGCATCGGTGTTGTTTATCGGTCTGGCGGTCAAAGAATTCTCCGGCTCTGCGATGACGCAACCCGAGGACCCTTTGTTGGTCACGTCGCCCCAGCCCACCGTGGACCAACCCGAAACGGTCAATCCCATTCGCCCAGTGGACCCGATGGCGGCCCCGACGAGCGATGCGATCGCCGTCAGCGAGGACTCGTTGGAAGATTCGGTGGCGAAGCCGGCGCCGGATTCGCTTGATGTTCCCCGTCCAGATTTGTCGCCGGAGACGCAACCGGAATCAAACGGCCCGATGTTGGCCGACGCGAATCCCACGACACGAACGCCGTCGGTGGAGGATGCCCCGGCGCTGTCGGGCGCCGACACGCCCGAGACGGCCCCGTTGGTTGCCCTGCGACCGCTCAACATGTTGATGGTCGTGGAGATCAAACAGTCCGAGGCCGGCCGACAAACCGGTGCGTTTGATCAAGCACTGGCGGAGATTCAGATCGCCGAGAGCGAGGAACGACGGGTCGACGAAGCACTCGCCCGGGCGGTCGCTCCCCAAACCGACGCCGACGCTTCGGCCGACCAGTCGCCACGGGCACTGTTGCTTGAATCGCCCGCCAAGAAACTGGATCGCCTGGTGATGCGATTGGTCAGCGACCGCGATGGCATCGAAGCGGTCGGGTTCTCCGCCATCAGTGTCCAGCTGGACGCGCCCTTGTTGCGGTCGATCGAGTCGGTGCGAACGGTCGATCCGACCAAGATTCGTCACCAGGGTCAGATCGTTCCGATCGTCAGTGACGCCGACGAAGTGTTTGATGCCTGGGTCCAACAGCTCGCCGATCGACCTTTCATTCCTGTTCGAGGTGAGCAGGAAGCGCAGTTGATCAGCTCGCAGCCACCCAGCGAGTCCGGCCCCGACCCGATGGCGAACATTCTGTTCTTGGTTCGTTAGGGGGCATACCCGAATGGCACGGGCACGAGTGTTGGTGTGCAGGCTTTAGCCGCCCCCTGTCGCTGCGTTGCAGCGATAGGGAATCGCCTAAAGGCTAAACACCAACGGTTGCTCGATCCCTGGTGACTGACGCCGAAGCGTTTGGAGAGTTCCGCTACTCACCCTTGAGACGAAGTGCCGCGGTGATCAATTGGACGAACTCACTTCGCAGCTGAAACTCATCCGGGCCGACGTTCGCTTGTGCGACTTCGAGGACGTTGCGGAGTGTCCAATCGCCGGCGAACTCGCTTTGTCGAAGCTGCATGCCGAAGGCGGCCACGGCGGCGGCGAATCGGAAATCCGAATCCGCCTTGGCAAAGGCTTGTTCGTTGTCTTTGGCACTCAGTTCGATCAACGTGCTGGTGTCGCCGTCGGGTTGTTTGTAACGCAGCTTGACCGTCATGGCCTCGTTCGATGAAGCGGCTGCGGTCAGTTCGGGTGACTTCTGGCCCTTCAGCGGGTCCACCTGTTTCTCCACGTCGTCGTCCTCGTCCGAGAGGACCAATTCGTACAACGCCGTGACTTGGTGACCGGCTCCGATTTCACCGGCGTCTTTGCTGTCGTCATTGAATTCTTCCTTCGCTAATACGCGATTTTCGTAGCCGATCAATCGGTACTTGGAAACGACCCGGCGATTGAACTCGATTTGGAGTTTGACGTCTTTGGCGATCGTCACCAGCGTCGCATCGGTTTGACGGACCAACACCTTGTGGGCTTCGTGGACGGTGTCGATGAAGGCATAGTTTCCGTTTCCTTCGCCGCTGATTTGTTCCATCATGGCGTCGTTGTGGTTGCCCATTCCGAATCCCAAGGCCGTCAAGAAGATTCCGCTGGACGCTTCTTCTTTGATCAGCCGTACCAACTCGTCGGTTCCGCTCAGCCCGACGTTGAAGTCCCCGTCGGTGCACAGGATCACGCGATTGACGCCGTCCTTGATGAAGTGGTCGCGTGCGGTTGCGTAGGCCAATTGGATTCCCGCACCACCATTGGTGCTGCCACCGGCGGCCAGTTGCGAAAGTGCCTTGGTGATTTTCTTTCTTTTTCCGGCAGGAGTGCTGTCGAGCACCATGCCTGCCGAACCGGCGTAGACGACGATCGCCACGCGGTCGTCTTTGCCGAGTTGCTTGGTCAGCATCTTCATGCCCTCGATCACCAGCGGCAATTTGTTCGGCTGATTCATCGATCCGCTGGTGTCCAACAAGAACACCAGATTGCACGGTGGGCGTGAATCAGGCGTGAGGTGTTTGCCCTGGATCGCGACTCGGGCCAAGCGGTGATCGCCGTTCCAAGGACAGCTGGCGATCGTCACGTCGGTGGCGAAGGGATGTTCGGAATCCGCTTGGGGTGATTCGTAGTCGTAATCAAAGTAGTTGACCAGCTCTTCGATCCGGACGGCGTCCGGTCGCGGCAGTCGACCCTCGACCAGCGTGCGCCGCAGCTTGCTGTAGCTGGCGGTGTCGACATCGATCGAAAACGTGCTGAGCGGATGCTCGCGGACTTGTTTGAATTCGTTTTCGACGATCCGATCAAAGCGGTCGCCGTCGGTGTAGGGCAATCCGGCGTCGCGTTTGGCCAATGACAGAGCGTCTAGCCTCGCTTCGCGCAGTTTGACGGCAAAATCTCCAACGATTCTTTTTTGACGGACGGCTTCTGCCTCCTCTAAAACGAGCCAAGCGGCGCCTTCCCCAGGCGACGCTGGGACACGTTTTGCTTCTCCGCCGCGAATCGACTTCGACAGATTCGGAGCCGAGAACGCCGGAGCCCCTGGGGCAGCGGTCGGAACAGGAATGCCAGCAGGATGCGTCTGATCATCCGGTGCCGACATCCCGAACGGATGCGGCTCACCGGCCGGTTCGGGGTGATCGGCCGGGGCGGGTTGATCGGCCGGGGCGGGTACAGCAGCCGGTTCGGGTGTCGGGGCCGGTTCAGCGGCTCGAGTGCGCATCCTTCTCAGAGAGCGTCTCGAGAGGGCTTCGAGAGAATTGTCTGTTTCCGCTTCCGCTTTCGCACCCTCGGCCTGCAGACGACTCAAATCCGCAACAGGCTTCGACGCCGCTTGGGGGGCTGCAGGGACGATCGCCGATTGCCCAAGCGATTTCAACTCGGCAGCGTTCGGTTCACCGCGAGATGGTTCCGCTTGGAGCTGAAGGTCCACCGACTCGCGGATCATCGACTCGCCGACAGCGGACCGCTCCAAGCGTTCGCCCTCTTCCACCGCAGCGATCGCAGCCGACTCGTCCAACACCTCCTCGTACGACGCATCCAACTCAGGCTCGGTGCCGGGCTCGGGCGAGCTGATGAGGTTCTGTGTGACTTGCGTTTGTTTCAGTGCCGGGACGATACCGATCAGCAACAACACCGCTGCGGCGGCGGCCAACAGCCAGGAGACCCGTCGTTTGGTGGCCCTGGAGGTTTCCAGCAAGCTTGGCTCGATCGTCGCCTTGTCTTCGCCGTGATTTGCCGACGCCGCCAAGATCTGTTCGCGTCGCTCACCGTCGAGAGACTTGGGAGGTTCCTCGGCGAACAACGTCTGCAACTGTTCGGTGACGCGGCCGGCTTGGTCGACGGCCGCGCGGAGCTGGTCGTTTGCGGCCATCGATTGTTCGAATGCTGCGGCGTCCTGTGGGGAGAGTTCTCCCATCACGTAGGCCGTGATTCGGGCGTCATCCCAAACCGACGAGTCGTCGGTCGCATCCTGGGGTCGATTGAAATCAGACATGGTATTTGCCTCTCGGCGTTTTGGCTGGAATGGATCGGCTGGAATAAATCGGCGGCGAATGAAAGGCGGTCGATTCAGGTGGTGGCGACGGCGTCTTTGAGGGCGCGGACGGCGGCGTGCAGGTGAAAGCCGACGTTGCTGACGGTCAGCCCCGTGACGTCGGCGATTTCGCGGTAGCTCAATCCGGCTTGCATCCGCAATCGGAGCACTTCCTGTTGCCGACCGGACAGTCGTTCGACCAGCACCGCCAATCGGTTCTCCGTCGCGTCGTTCTGTTCGGCGGCCAGGGCTGCGGTCGCGGCGTCGGGGTGGGGGTCCTGCACCGTGATCTCGGCGGCATCGATCGGGTGCGCATGTCGTGTACGTTGCATGTCAATCACTCGGCTGCGGCAGACGGCAAATAACCAGGGCTGGACTCGAGAGACGATCTTTCCACGCTCCTCGCGACACAGCCGTAAAAAGGTTTCTTGCACTGCGTCCTGGGCGGCCTGCCAGTCGCCATTGAGCATCCGGCGGGCATATGCAAGCAATGGCCCCTCGTAGCGACTGATCAGCTGCGACAATTCATCCTGGGACCAGACTTGCCGTGGGTGGGGCGGCAAATCCGCGGTCGCATCGGCGCCGGCGTTCGACCCGGATTCGGGGTCGTCGGCCAACATTTCGGCTGCGGAGTGGTCTGGCATGGTGTTCAGGGGCGAATCGTGGACGCGGTACAGACGACAACACGAACGGGCGTCGCCAATGTTAGGCAAACGGTTCGATTTTTCTGTCGTTTTTGTGAAGCTGTTTTCTATTGACCTGATCGATTGTCCGCGGTTATCACCCAACGCGGAGTTCCCCGCTCAAAAATCATCGCGATCGGTGTGGTCCGACCGGCAAACGGGACTCTCCGCCACTCGCGAATTCCGCATAACAATACGAACAAGGAAGGTTCGACCATGGCTGGCCCAAACACCACCGTTCCGTTGCTGGACGTCAACCGCGACAACAAGCCTCATCGTGACGAATTCGTCGAAGCCCTCGCCGCGGTCGTCGATAGCGGTCGATTTCTGTTCGGCCCCGACGTCGCAGAACTGGAAAACGAGATCGCCCAGTACAGCCAAGTCGAACATGCCGTCGGATGTGCCTCCGGCAGCGATGCGCTGTTGCTTTCGTTGATGGCGTTGGACATCAAAGCCGGCGACGAAGTCATTGTGCCCAGTTTCACCTTTTTCGCGTCGGTCAGCTGCATCACGCGGTTGGGCGCGACACCGGTGTTCGTCGACATCTGCCCCGACACATTTAATCTCGACCCGCAGTGCGTTGCCGAGGCGATCACGGAAAACACCAAGGCGATCATCCCGGTGCACCTGTTCGGCCAATGTGCCCAAATCGATCGGATCTGCCAGATCGCCACCGACCACGACATCCCCGTCGTCGAAGACGCCGCCCAAGCCATCGGCGCGGCGTACCACTCGCGGCCTGCAGGCAGCTGGGGGCTGGTGGGATGCTTTAGTTTTTATCCGACCAAAAATCTCGGCGCGATGGGCGATGCTGGCATGTTGACCAGCGGCGATGCGGTGATGGCCGATCGCTTGCGTTTGTTGGCCGGCCACGGCATGCGCCCCCGTTACTACCATCAAGCGATCGGGATCAACAGCCGGATCGATACGTTTCAGGCCGCCGTGTTGCGGGTCAAATTACGACACCTCGGTGATGCCATCACGTCGCGCAGCAAGATCGCGTCAGGTTACATGGATCTGTTGACCGATCGCGGTCTCGTCGGTCCCGATCAAATCGTCTTGCCGACGGTCGATCCCCATGCGTTCCACGTTTGGAATCAGTTCGGAATCCGCGTCGGCGGTGGACGGCGTGATGCCTTGCGTGCCTACTTGGCCGAGCGTGGCGTGGGCAGCGAAATCTATTACCCGGTTCCGATGCACAAGCAGCAGTGCTTTGAGTACTTGAACGTCGACGGCAGCACGCTGCCGGAAACCGAGCGTGCCAGCGCGGAAATCTTGAACCTGCCGATCTTCCCGTCGTTGACCGAAGCCGAACAGCAGCAAGTCGTCGACTGCATCAGCGGATACTACCAGGCCGGCGCCAAAGCGGCCGCGTAGGGCTGACGTCGTCTGCTTTCATCCCGCCGGGGATGCCGGAACGTTGCCGGGCTGTCGGCCTCGTTGATCGTCAGAAATTCAATGCGTTAGTTTAGGTGCGCCGCGTCAGCGAGATGCGCCGCGTGGCCCCTTGCTAACGCTTGCGGGCTTGGATCAACAGGCCGCTACGTCACCGGCAAGTTCGACGCGTCAAAGGCGTCGGGCAGCAGCTGTGAAAGCCGACGAATCTGCCGCGCGCCGGTCAGCACATCGGTCATGATGACTTGCATGTCGCTGGCGAATTCGGAAAGGAATTGTCGGCAGGCCCCGCACGGGCTGACGCCACCGACGCTGGCGATCGCGATCGCTTGAAACGCGCGGTGACCTTGGGACACCGCCGTTGCCGTCGCCACCCGCTCGGCACAGATCGACAACGAATAGCTGGCGTTTTCGACGTTGCAGCCGCTGACGACGCCGCCACCGGGAATCCAGAGTGCCGCCCCGACATAGAAATGACTGTGGGGCGCGTACGCTTGATCGCGCGCCTCGACAGCCGCACGCACCAACTGGTCGATCTCTCGGGTTTTCAACTCAATCATTTGGGCAGTGCAACGCGTGGAAGAAGCTAGAAGAAAAGGGGGCGTGCGGCGACGGATTCGACCGTGATCTCTACGGCTTGGCGAAGGCTTCTAAGATACTCGTTTTGCCGGCTGGTGTGGCAGTGTAAATCCAGAAGAGGTTGGCCGCGCTCGACGCGGTCTCCGATTCGCACGTGCATGCGGATCCCGACGGCCGGGTCGATCGGGTCGCCCAGCTTGCGGCGTCCGCCGCCGAGCGAAACGATGGTCGATCCGATACGGTGGCAATCGATGTGACGGACGTAGCCGGCGTGCTCGGACTGCAGGGGCCGGCCGGGGGCGACGTACAGATCCCCCGCCCAGCGACCGCCTTGGGCGGCGACCATCGCTTCAAAACGTTCCATTGCGGACCCGTCGTCCAGGGCCCGGCTCAGCCGCTGCGTCGCGTCGTCGAGATTCGTGGCGACGCCGACGCTGGTCAGCAAGCAGGCGCATAGCCGGACGGTCAAGTCTCGGACGCCTTGCAGCGCGGGATCCGATGGTTGGCCGGCCAGAATCCCCACCGCTTCGTTGACTTCGATCGCGTTCCCGATCGCCTTGCCCAGCGGCTGGTCCATGTCCGAGATCAACGCCTGCGTTGGCAGCCCCGCCGCTTGGCCGACCCGTTCGATGGAAAGCGCCAGTGCGCGGGCGTCATCGAGCGTCTTCATGAACGCCGCCCCGCCGACTTTGACATCCATCACCAAAGCGTCCAAGTTGGCGGAAAGCTTTTTGCTGAGAATGCTGGCGGTGATCAACGGGATCGATTCGACGGTCCCGGTCACATCACGCAATGCGTACAGTCGGCGGTCGGCCGGTGCGATCCGTTCGCTGGCACTGATGATGAACGCGCCGACCTGGCGGAGCACCGCACTGGATGCTTGTTCGGACAGATCGGTGCGGAAACCGGGAATCGCTTCCAATTTGTCGAGCGTGCCGCCGCTCAGGCCCAATCCGCGTCCGCTAACCATCGGCACGTGAACGCCACAGGCGGCCAGCAACGGTGCCAGGATCAAGGAGACTTTATCCCCCAGCCCCCCCGTACTGTGTTTGTCCACGCGCGGCGTCTGACCCGACACCTCGCGTGGCAGCCGGTCGCCGCTTTCCAGCATCGCCCGGGTCAACGTTGTCGTCTCACGCTCGGTCATCCCGTTCAAGCAGACCGCCATGGCGAAGGCCGACATTTGATAGTCGGCGACACTGCCGTCACAGAATCCATCGATCAAGAACCGGATCTCGTCATCGTGGAGCGCGTTTCCGTCGCGCTTTTTGGCAAGCAGGTTAGCCGTCAGCATGCGGATGACCGTGGTATGCAAGGTCGTTATAGTGGATTGCGTCAACAAAGATCGTGCCACGTGTTCCCCTGTCTGTCGACCTCCAGGAAAAGTGATGTTGTGCTCCCGTTACTTGATCGCATTGGTTTTCTCCGTCATCACCACGATGATGGTCACCCAGTGTCTGGCGGCCCAAACGGAATCGAACGGCAACGCACCCGAAGCCGACCAAGCGGCTTCTCAATCGCCGGACCGGGAACCGGCCCCACCCGCTGCGGCGGCCGAGACCCCGAAAGCAGAGCCGCAGAAAGCAGAGCCGGCGGAGGCAGAGCCGGCCAGTGCCGAATCCGGTGGTGCGGCCGAGGCCAGCCCGGAAGTGCTTGCGGCGCTCCAAGCGGGACCACGCGCCCTATCTCTGGCGTTTCGCATGGCCGCCAAGCGTGCCACGCCGTCGGTCGTCGTGCTGTATGCCTACGGACAGAACGGGGACCCGGGTGACTCCAGTGAAACGGAAGCCCCGGAAGACGAATTGCCGCTGTTGGAACGCGCGGAAATCCCCACGCCTCCGCCGGCCGAAGAGAAACTGACCGGGTTGGGATCCGGAGTGATTGTCTCGGCCGACGGGCTGATCATCACCAATAACCACGTCATCACCGGGGCGACGCGTGTCGTCGTGCAATTACCCGATGAGACCCGCGTGGACGCGAAAGTGGTCCGCGGCGACCCGGACAGCGACGTCGCGATGGTCCGCGTGGACTTTTCCGAACCACTCGATCCGATCTCGATCGGCGACAGCGACAAGCTGGAAATCGGCGATTGGGTGCTGGCGATCGGCAGCCCCTTTAAATTGGAAGCGACGGTCAGTGCGGGGATTATCAGCGGCAAGAACCGCCGTTTGGATCGGATTCGACGCAGCAGCATGTTGCAGACCGATGCCGCGATCAATCCCGGAAATTCCGGCGGTGCGCTGATCGACCTGGATGGCAAAGTGGTCGGAATCAGCACCGCGATCGCCACCCGGAGCGGGTTTTACCAGGGCGTGGGGTTTGCGATCCCGATCAACCAGGCCCGTTGGATCGCCGACGAACTCGACCGCCACGGCAAAGTGCGCCGCGCCGCGATCGGTACCACCCTGGTGGAACTGAAGCCGCGAATCGCAAAACAATTTAATTTGGAGCCGTATTCTGGTATCCTGGTCTATCAGATCATCAAGGGATCGGTCGCCGAACAGGCGGGCATCGAGCCTCAGGACGTGATCGTGGAATTCGCCGGCGAACAGGTGCGAGATTCCATTGGGCTTCAGGAGGCCATTGAACGCAAACCGATCGGTTCAAAACAGCCAATCGTCGTCCGGCGCAAGGGAAAACGCGTCGAATTGACCGTCGAATTGGCGACGGTCGACGATCCGACCGGTCAAGAATGAGAAACCAACATTGTCTGCGTTTCGCCTCTTTCCTACCATTCCACAACGGCCCAACTTGCGAGGGCCTATGATAGAGCGGGTTCCGTCAGGAAATCTCGCCTCTTTCGACTCCCGAAACATCCCACCCGAAATCCGGACCAATCATATGGATCGCCGTTTCACAATGCGTACGATCGTCACCGCCGCGGTTCTTGTTTGTTTGGCGCAGGCCGGTTCCTCGCAGAGGTTACTGGCCCAGCCCGCCGTCCCCGAGCTTCCGGGTGTCGAGAATACGACCGCCACGGCGCCTCCCCAAGCGACGGCCCAGGATCGACGGATTGCGAAGTTGATTGCGTCCCTGATTCCCAAATTCCACATCTCGTCGGCTGAACTGGACGACACCATCAGCCAGCGGGCGCTCGATCTGTATCTCGATCGATTCGACCCCCTGAAACTGTACTTCTATCAGTCCGATATTGACGAGTTCGCCAAACAGCGCAACCAGATCGATGACATGGTCAAACAGGGTGACCTGAGCCTGGCCTACACGATCTTCAACCGATTCACCCAACGCGTCGACGAACGCGTTGCGATGGCGTTGGAGATCCTCGATTCGGAATTCGACTTCACCAAAGACGAGTACATCATCGTCGACGCCGACGCGGCCAGTTACGCCCAAACCCCCGAAGAAGCGAACCAACGTTGGCGCCGCCAAATCAAGTACGCCCTGCTGGATTTGCGTGACGACGACACCGTCGGCGACGAAGCACGCGATCTTCTCCGCCGCCGCTACCTGCGTTACGCCCGGCGATTCAAATCCTACAGCAACGATGATCTGCTGGAAGCGTATTTGACGTCGGTCACCAGCGCCTTCGACCCCCACTCGACCTACATGTCGCCGTCGACGCTGGACGATTTCAACATCTCGATGGGGTTGAAGCTGCAAGGGATCGGTGCCGCCCTGCGTGAAAAAGACGGCAACACCGTTGTCATGCAAATCATTCCCGGCGGTGCGGCCGATCAAGACGAACGGCTCCAGCCCGATGACGTGATCGTTTCGGTCGGCCAGGGCGAAGAAGGCCCGATGGTGGACATCGTTGAAATGCCCCTGAAAGACGTCGTCAGCCTGATTCGCGGCAACGCCGGAACCGTCGTCCGCCTGGGCGTCAAAGTCGGCGGCAAAGGCAAAGTCGAAACCTATCAAATCACCCGCGCCAAGGTCGAACTGGAAGAGTCCGCCGCCCGTGGCAAGGTTCTCGATCACACGATGCCCGATGGCAGCGTTCGCAAGATCGGCTTCATCAACCTGCCCAGCTTCTACATGGACATGCAAGCGGCCCGCGAGAATCGAACCGATTTCCGCAGCAGCACCCGCGACGTCCGAAACATCCTGATGGAATTCAAAAGCAAGGGTGTCGAAGGCGTCGTGATCGACCTGAGCCGCAACGGTGGCGGGTCGTTGACCGAAGCGATCAATCTGACCGGGCTGTTCATCAACCGCGGTCCCGTCGTCCAGGTCAAAGATTCACGCGGACAAATCCAACAGTACAACGACGAAGAAGTCGGCACCGTTTGGAGCGGACCGTTGGTTGTGCTGACCAGCAAGTTCAGCGCCAGCGCCAGCGAGATCTTCGCCGGTGCGATCAAGGATTACAATCGAGGCATCATCGTCGGTGACCCCGCCACCCACGGCAAAGGGACCGTGCAAACGCTGATGGACCTCGGCGAACGCTTGTTCCTGACCCAACGCCAAAACTACGGGGCGTTGAAAGTCACGTTGCAACAGTTTTATCTGCCCGACGGCGAAAGCACCCAACGCGGTGGTGTCGCCGCTGATATCGTGCTGCCCAGCCTGACGCAAAAAATGGATGTCGCCGAAGGGGATCTCAAGTATGCCCTCGAAGAAGACCGCATCAACGGTGCCCGTCACGATATCTATAATCTGGTGCCCAGCGACCTGCTCACCGAACTGCGACAAAAGTCCGAGCAACGCGTCAAAGCCGACAAGGAATTCGTCGACCTGATGCGACGCATCGAACTGTTCGTCAAGCAGAAAGAAGAGCAAACCGTTCCGCTGGAAGAAACCGCGTTCATGCAGCGACGCGATGAACTCGATGCCCAGAAGGAAGAGGAAAAGGAAGAAATCGAACAGGAGACCGACAAAGAAGTCTTCCGAGATACCTTCTACAACCGCGAAGTCATCAACATCGCCGGTGACTACATCGAAGGCCTCCGCCGAGAAAAGCTGGTCCGCAACTGAGTGCGGATGTGGGGTAAGCATCCTGCTTGCCACCGACGCCGGCTCCGCCGGCGAACGGTCGAAGCGTGAGCCTGCCCGCTTTTCCGCGGCGCCCTAAATCTAAAAGTTGACGGAGCACTACGGGCCGGTTTTCAATAATTCCATCGGATTGATCCGGGTCCAGCGATCGATCCGTTCGGCGTCGATTCCCAAACGGCTGGCGAGCATCTCCGCCATCTGCGGCATCGTGGTCGCGCAGCCGGCGAAGTGCTGATGGCCTTCGGCCCAGGCGGCCAAGTGCTGATCGACTTCGACCATCTGGCCGGCCAGTCGATAGAAGCCCGGCCCCAGTCCGGCGGCGCCGATCGCGTCGGTCACGATCACGATGTTCTGTTCCGGAACGCACTTCAAATAGTTCCCCAACGCGAACCAGGGCACGTGATGGCCATCGGCGATGAAGGAGATTTTGAGGTGGTCAGAGAGCGATAGCACGCGCTGGACAATGTTGTCGTGGCGATGCATCTGTCCCGGGCATCCATTGCCCAGGTGCGTGAACATTGACAATCCGGCGTCGATCGCCTGGCGCAACTGAGCGATCGACGCGTCGCAGTGCCCGGCGGCGACGACGATCGACCGATCGCACAGCCAGCGGGTGACTTCGACGCTGCCATGCATCTCAGGGGCCAGCGTGAGCAACCGCACGCGACCGCGGCCCGCCTCGACCAACTGCTCGGCCAATTCGATCGTTGGCTCGCGAACACAATCCGCCGGATGGGCGCCCACAAATCCCGGTTCGGGGCTGATGAAGGGGCCTTCGACGTGGATGCCCGCGACGATCTCGGCGATTTCGGCATGTGACTGGGCGGCATCGGCCACCCGTCGGATACGACGGGCCATGGCATCGATCTGGTCGGTGATAATCGTCGGCAGAAACGAGCTGACGCCGTCGCTGCGCATCTGACGACAAGCCGTCAGGATCGCCTCGTCGGTCACGTCATCGCTGTTGAAGTCAACGCCATAATAGCCGTTGACCTGCAAATCAACAAAACCGCTCATTCGACTCGCTCCAGCGTTGCTTTGACGTCCTCGGGAATCTTGCTCGCCGCGGCGTCGTCGATGATTAACGTCGTCCCCGAGTGGTTTCTCAGGATGCTGGCGGGGACATCGGGGGTGATCGGACCGCACAACGTATCGCGGACCGCAGCCGCCTTGCGTTCATCGGGCACGCTGCAGTAAATCTTTTTGGTTTTCAAAATCTGTTGGATCGACATGCTGATCGCGTGGGTCGGAACCTCGTCCAAGGAACCGAACCAGCCCTCGCCGACCTGTTGCATGCGACACTCATGATCCAATTCGACGATCAAGTACGGCGAATCGGTTTCAAAGTCCGCCGGCGGATCGTTGAACGCCAGGTGGCCGTTTTCACCGATTCCGACCAGGGCCACGTCGACGGTGACGGAGGAGACTTTGGTGGCTGCCTGACGGACCGTCTCGGTCGCATCGGTGTCGCCGCTCAAATAGTGGAACGACGCGAGAGGGACCTTGTCGACAAAGCGTTCTTTCAAGTAACCGCAAAACGATGCCGGGTGGTCGCGGCCGATCCCGATGTATTCGTCCAAGTGAAATCCGTGCACGCGACTCCAATCGATGTCGTCCTGCGCGACCAGATGCGCCAGAACCTCAAACTGCGATGCACCGGTGGCCACAATCAGATAGGCCTCTCCATTTTCTTTGATGGCATCTCGAAGGTCTTGGGCGGCATGTTCGGCAGTGTACCGTCCCATGTCGGACGGTGTTTTGGTGACGATTGTCTTCACAGTGAATCCCGGTTGGCTCCATTGGGTGTCTCGAATTGACCTGACCTAGCGATCGATCGCTGCTGGTCAGTAGGATCGCGCCGCCGTTGCGGCAAGATCTCGACGGATCGGACCGTGCGGCAACGATCGCTGCAGATCTTAACAAGTTTTCGTCCCCCACCTAGCATACCCAGACCTTTGATGAACCTGCGTCATATCGGTCTCACGCTCGAACGGTCCTTGAAACAGCACCGTTGGCTGTGCCGCTATGCCCATTGCAAACGTGTGTTTGACAGTTGGAGCGAGCGAACCGGCAGTGACGCGATTGCGACATCGCGGCCTGATGCATCGCGGCGCTGTCTGTTGGACTTGCGGCGAATTGCCAGCGACGGCGAGCAGGGGCGGCGATTTCACGCCCTGGTGATGCTGCTGCGGCGAGGCGGTTATGAATTGTCGATGGTCCCCCGTCTGGCCTTTTTGCAAACCGGCCATCGCAGCTTCAAAGCGAACGCGTTATCGCAGACCCGCCCGTTCTTGGAAGACCAAGTACCGGCGGATTTTTGTCCCTTTGATCTCTGTCTGTCCGACGGCGCCGCGACGCATCGCTACGCGCGACGAACGCTGCAGGTCCTGACCGGCACTCAAAAGCCGCTGCAGCCGGGTGACCTGGCGATGCCCTACAGTTTTTTTCCCGCCGTCTGGGATCATGGCGAAGATCAACGTTTCGCAGAATACCGGAATCGTCCCCGAGTCTGGCGGATTTTTTTCGGGGGGCATTGTTCCGAAACGTCTTATTGCCGGATCAAGAAATACACGCGGCTGCAGCCCGTTGAGCGGCACCGCGTGGTCCGCGAGGTCAACCGGTACTTCTACGATTCGACACTCTGGATCGACTGCGATGAACAGCTCGAATCGGCGCAGCGACAACGCCACGAATCGTTCGTCATGATCGACAATGCAACCTATCGTCCTGATGCGAGTCGATGGTTGGGATTGCTCGCGCAGTCGGACTTTTTTCTGGCTGCCCCCGGATGCGATTACCCGCTTTCGCACAACGCGATTGAAGCCATCGCCGTCGGCACGATCCCCGTGCTGGAGTACGACTCGTTGTTCACGCCACCGCTGAGCGATGGTGAGAATTGCATCACCTACCAAGGCATCGACGGTTTGCGTCACGCCGCGGCACGAATCGAAACCATGGATGAACGCCAAATCATCAAACTGCGGCGCGGTGTGATCGACTACTACGAATCACACCTCAGCCCGGCGGCGTTTTGCCGGGATCTGGAAAACCAATCCACCAAGCGGTTGCACCTGTTCCCCTATCTCACGCCCGCGGCCAAGCGAGCGGCATAACGGCACCTACCGCGATGGCTCGTCCGTCAGTTCGGAGGCCGTCAGCCAACCTCGCTCGACTTGATCGCAAAATGAAATTTGCTGACTCAAACGTTTTCTATGTTTGTTCGCGATGAAGCCCGGAGGGCTGGCACAATGCTTGCCGGTGGCGTCAGCCACCGGAATGGAAAGACCTCGATCACGGAGGCCTGAAAGGCCGGCACAATCGGTCTCATGAACCGCGGGTATTGCTAAGAGCTAGGGAATTGTGTCGGCCCGCTGGGCCTTAGAGACTCCTTAAAATCATCTCCGGTGGCTCACGCCACCGGCATCCACTCTGCCGGCCCTCCGGGCCTCAATGACGTCGCCTATCCGGCAAGATCCGATACATAGAAAACGTTTGATTCAGGAAATCTGAAACCCGTCTGCCATGCCGAGCTCGGTGGTCGCGTGACGAAGCACGTCGACAAAGGTCGCCGTGTCGACGGTTTGACTGGGTAACGTAAACGCGCCGTATCCGCCGGTAATCAGAATGGTCTGTCGCGTCATAAAACTGCTCTCGTCGTCGGCCCGGGGTTCGGAGGTTTTTAGTTTAGCTTGTCACATCGGCTCGATGTATTCGCTTGGCAAGGCGTGTCTGTGTTGCGCACTTTCGCGATGCAGCAAACACGCTTCACCATCTTCGTACGGGAGTCGAATGCAATGTTGGTACAACGTTTTTTTTGGGTCGGTTTGATGCTGTGCACCGGCACGGTCGGTTGGTCACAGGATTTCGCCACAATCTATTTCGGTGATCCGGACATCGAAAAACAAATCGATGATTATCGTAAGGACAAAGGAGTTGTCGGGTTGGGACTGGCAGTCGTTCATGACGGCGAGATTGTTTACCTGCGAGGTTACGGGAAGGAAGACCGCGAAGCCGACATTTTCGTCGATCCGAAGGCGACGCGTTTCCGTTGGGCGTCGGTTTCAAAAACCTTGACGGGCGTACTGGCGGTGATGGCCGACAACGACGGCATCGTCGACCTGGACACCAACGTCCCCTATTACTACCCGAGTTACAAGGTTCCGAACAAGTATTACGTTGGCGGAAATCTGAACAACGGCCAGAGCGTGCCCTGGTTCCGTCGATTCATCACGATGCGACAACTGCTTAGCCATACCTCGGGGATTCAACACTACAGCAACGGACTGAAGCGACCAGAGCCACCTGCATCATTGGCGGCTGATAAGAATGTCAACACCGGAATGGAATGGGCGCTGAGCTATTGGGTCGACAACCCGCTGATCGATCTGCCGGGCAATCGCTGGTCTTACTCGACGCCGGCGTATAACTTGGCGGGCGTTGTACTGGAACAAAAAATGGGAGGCTCGTTCGATCAGTTGACGCAGATGCTGATCGCCCAGCCTGCCGGCATGACAACACTTCGCCCCGACACGCTCTGGAATCCGGCTCCACGACGGGCGGTCGGCTACACGCTCAGCGGTGGCGTCGCAACCCGCGACAATCGAGACGACGACGTGTCATGGAAGCTGGCCGGCGGCGGGTTCATCTCCACCGTCGAGGACATGGGACGTTACGCCGCGGCACTGTTGGGCGACGAGATTTTGAGCCCTGCGGAGAAGTTAGACATGTGGTCGCCGCAGTCGCTCCGCAACGGAGACCTGACGAACTGGTCGCTGGGATGGCGAATTCGCCAGGGGACGGCGAGCGATTTGGATTTCAAAGTGGAACACGGTGGAGCCCAAACCAAGGCACGTTGCCATCTGTCGCTGTATCCCAATCGCGGGTTGGCGGTCGCGGTGATGACCAATTCCAGCACCAACTGTGACACGCGAGGTCTGGCAAGAGACATCGAAGAGATCGTGATCGACCGCCTCGATGCCGGGGATGCCCCGATCAAGAAAGGATACGACCACTTGGACATGATCGCCGAGCCGCTGTTTCCATCGATCGGTTTGTTTCGCAGCGTCACGACGACGTATCGGACGCTTTCGCGCTGAGACGCGCGGCGTCGAACATGCAGGCTGATCGATCGGGATCAGCCGTTTGTCGCGTTGCCGACGGGAAGCATCGCTCCGGGATACCCAACACCAGCGAGCATCCTCCGGAGGTCACTCGTATTCCGCCGCAGCTTGGTTATTGGGTAGGCGGTAGTGGACGAGGCGACGAGTCCTTGCCAAGATGCCGACTACAGAGGACTCGTCGCCTCGTCCACTACGTTAGCCAAGGGACTCGTCGCCTCGTCCACTACGTTAGCCAGGGGACTCGTCGCCTCGTCCACTACGTTGGCCAGGGGACTCGTCGCCTCGTCCACTACCCGGAAATTGAGCTGCGATAGACGACTAGCGTCCCACTCGCAGTTCGCTCGTCATGCGTTGAAACTCTTTCCGAATCGCTTCGTTGTTGAATTCGCGGAGCGAGGGGACTTTGAGTTTCATCAGTGTTTCAAAATCACGGCGTCCGGTGTTCATCAACGCCGCGACGTCGCTGGAAAGTTTGACGGTGTCATAGGTGTTCATGGCGGTGGCCAGTTTCTTTTGAGCCAGCTTGTTTTCCTTTTCGATCAGTGCCGCGTTGCGTTTGAGGTATTCGATGTACAAGCTGGCGGTCTGGCGTGTCAGTTCGTTGGAGGCGATGTTCGACTCGAGGACGTCGCGGTCACCGCCACTGACCTTGATCAGCGTTTGCGCCTGTTTGATGTTCTGCTCTGCTTGGGCGGAAAACTCGTTGAGTTTCGGGATATGTTTTTCGTGGACGTCGCGGACGAACGTCTTTTGAATTCGATCCATCACGTGGATCATGACGACGTAGATCCCGTAGTACCGCTTCGACACATCCAATGCCTCGCCGCTTTCTTCGGTCAGTTCCTGCAGCTGCGCCGTGACGTGCTTGATGTTGTCGAAGACGACGGCCATCGTCACGATGTCATCACCCGAGACCGAGGACAGCAACGATTCCACCCCCTCTTGATCGACTTCGACACCGATCTTTGAGAGTTCCTCGGCGAATGTCTTTTTCAGTTTGACCAGGATTGCTTTTTGGCGTTCAATCTCCTCTTCCTCCGAGGCGATGCTCTCATCGAGGGCTTCTTTGGAAAGCTCAAACGGATTGACCTTGTCGAGCTGACTTTGATCCTTGGCCCAGGACGCGGAGACCCGCTGGCGACGATAGTCGGCAATGTTGGTCTGGGACTGCGCGATGGCCTCGTTGGCCTCGCGAATCCGGCGGCGGTAGTCGCTGACCTCCGAAATACTCAGCGCCACAATCGCCTGGTCGAGCAATTCGTTGATCTGAGCGGAGTTGGATTGTTTGTCCAGCTTGAACGGGATCACCGAACTGTCAGGCAGCTCGGCATGTCGGTCGACCAACTGTCGAGTCTCTTCCAAGGTCGGCAAGACACGTTCGAAGAGATCGCCCAGGCGTTGACGCAGCCGGCCGTCGCCGATCGTTTCCGAAACGATGGCGATGGCGGAGTCCCCCTCGGTGGAGCTTCCCTCGGCGGTGGAGCTTCCCTCGGCGGTTTCGACTTGGCTGGCAGTGGACGTGTCGGAACCGAACGTGCCACTGAACGGATTCTTTTCGCAGCCGCAGCATCCGATCAGAATTGCAGCAAGCGTCAAACTGGGGGGGAAGCTTCGCATGGGTATCCTTCAGGAGAGGTGGGTCGCGCCATGATTCATCTTAACGCCCGGATCTGCCCAGACAAAACCAAGGCCGGGTTTGGGCTGAAAATCGGGCGCACGCCGTCATTGTTTTAGAGCATCGCCGACCTTGGACGATACAATGTTGGTTCGCCCGACGCGTGTCGAATCTTTGCCGATTGGATCGATGAATCAGCCAAACTGCGAGAAAAAACAGCAACATGTCCGGATGCTCCGGCAGCTGCAACGGCAAACGCCGTTTGCCACGATCGCGGTCCAGTTGATCGGTGGCGAAACGATCGTGATCGACGACCCATGGCAGTTTATCGTCGACGCGGACCGCCTCTATGCGATCGTGCCCCCGTCGAAACACGTCCGGTCGATCCCGCTGAGCGAGATTCGTCGGATCGGGCGGCGACGCCCCGTTGCCGCGCTGCACGGTTGAATGGATATCGATCGCGACGGGTGGACCGGGTGCCGGACGCGCGCCGATCCGCACCCTTTCTGTGCCGTTGACGCACGGCCGCGAGCATGCCATTGCAACGGTGGGATGTCGGTTTCGCGTGCCACGAGCTCGCAGCGGAATCATGCTTTGGACAAAATGTCACAGCCCAGGTCTGTCAGGGCGTGAAACTCCGATGATTTCACGTTCGCATCATTTACTTTGGCACAATCGATTCAGCTGGCACCATTCGTGCACCTACGAGTGTCCTTCCCCGTCTGAAGGAACTCTGCGATGCCCTCTTCCATTGTTCGGCGATATCTCGCACCGAAATCTGCGGAAATGTACTCCGGTGCTGACGAGTATGGCTTTGAACTGGCGATCCGTTCGGCGGGCGCGTCGGTTTGTGGCGGACGCGATTACAACGAAGACCGATTTTATCGATCGGACCCGAGCCAGTTTTATCTGGTCGCCGATGGCATGGGCGGCCACCTGGGTGGTGCGATGGCGAGTCAGATTGCGATGGAAACCATTCCGATGGTTTGGCAGAGCAGGTCCCGTCAAAACTCACTGTCCTACTCGGGGATCCAATCCGTCTATCGGGAAGCCATCTCGTGTGCGACGCAGGAGATGTCGAGCGCGGTGAGTGAGCATCCGGGATACGATCGGATGGGCTGCACGCTGGCAGTCGCGTTCGTCTATTGCGGCCGGATGTACTACGGTCACGTCGGTGATTGTCGCGTCTATCTCCTTCATCGCAACACACTGACACGGCTGACCAAAGATGAAACGCTGGTGCAAGGATTGATCGATGCGGGCTCCATTGATGCACGTCAGGCCCGGGTTCACCGCTGGCGCCACTCGTCACCAACAGTGTCAGCGCGCAGGGGTTGCAGCAACGCGCCCGTTTGCGTTCGGCGCAGATCAGCATAGGCGACCGCGTCATGCTGACGTCCGATGGGCTGACCGACGAGCTGACCGATCACGAAATCGCACAAATCATGGCCCGTTGTTTTGATCCGCAGGAATGCGTCGATCAGTTGATCGGTGCGGCGTTGCAACGCAAAGCTCGCGACAACGTTTCCTGTGTCGTCTTTCAAACCTGACGCCGATGCACGACCCCGGCGACCCCGTCGCGCCACCATTTCCATTGGCAATGAAATCCACATGTTAATGAGCCAACCGCAACACCGTCTCATCCAACTCGACGACGTCACACGCATTGCATTGATGGTCACGCCGCCCAACGTCGGGGCTCCGATCGACCAGGCTCGGCAGGCGGTTTCGACGGTCCGCGAGATTCTGCGGCGACAATCGGTTCCGATGGCGTTGACGAAGCAAACCGTTTTTGTCCGCTCGGCCGACGACATCGAGACGTTTCAAGAGCTGTTCAAAGCGACCTGGCGAGACCGGGTGCCGGCGAGCAGTTTCGTGATTCAACCGCCCTGTGGCGGTCAAGCGTTGGCGATCGAAGCCTGGGCCCTTGGCGGCCAAGGGGTTCAGGTTGATTTCCCGTTATCCGATCTGGTCACGGTGTCCTACGATGGACTCCGCTGGATCTACGTCGCCGGGATCACGTCTCCACCGCAAGCCGCCAGTGCGTACGAGGAATCCGAAGACTCGTTTCGTCGATTGGCCGAACGTTTGCAGCATGTCGATGCCAGCTTCAACGACGTTTGTCGGATCTGGTTGTACCAAGGCAGCATCACCGAACTGGAATCCCGTCCGTCGGGTGAACCGATCGAACGGTATCGAGAACTCAACCGGGCTCGCGCCGAATTCTTTCAACGACTCGAATCGGCCGGCCAGATCAACACGTCGCGCGACGGACATCCGTTTTATCCGGCCAGTACGGGGATCGGCATGGCCGGCCACGGTCTGACGGTCAGTTGCCTCGGATTGCAAACCGATCGTCAAGACGTTTCGTTGCATCCCCTGGAAAACCCACGACAGACATCCGCCTTCGATTACGCGAGAAAGTTTTCACCCCGAAGCCCGCTCTTCTCGCGGGCCATGGCCGTCAAGATCGGTGCCCACGTGACCACCTGGATCTCCGGGACCGCCAGTATCCTGGATTCGGAAAGCGTTCACCTGGGCGACGTCGAAAAGCAGACCGAACAGACGATCGACAACATCGAAAACTTGATCAGCGGAGCGAACTTTGAACGTCATGGACTGCCGGGGCTGGCCGCCGAGTTGACGGATCTGGCAAAAGTCCGTGTGTATGTCAAACGTCCAGAGGACTATGAGACGTGTCGGTCGATTTGCGAAGCCCGGTTTGGATCCGTGCCGGCGATCTACGCCGTGGCGGATGTGTGTCGGTCCGAACTGCTTGTCGAGATCGAAGGCGTCGCGTTTTCAGATGTTTCCCCCTCGTCCTAATTTGATTTCAACAGGCATGTGATGTCGAGTCGGCCCTTCGCCCCCCAGGACTTTGGCGTCCTTCGAGTACGGAACAACCGTTTTCGAAGACACCGAGAACCTTGGAGCCCGATGTGGATCCTGGCCTGTGCGGCGTCACTTTCGATCATCTTGTTGTGCGGTTTGGTCTGGTGGTTGACCGTTCCCAATGTCGCCGACGATCCATCCCGGATCGCGACGCAACAGCTCGCCGATGGTCCGGGGCGTTCGGCTGCCGCGCTGTCGGGACAACCCACGTCGGAGCCGGCCCCACGCCGACAGACGTCGCCTAACGCGACGGGCCGGTTGTTGGCCGGTGTCGACCCGAGCTCCTCGCAGCCTCGCCCGCTCGCCAACGCCGCGACGATGGTCACCGCCTCCGGGATCGGCCGATCCGCTCCAGGCGACGTGCCCGATGTCCGCGACATCTACGAAAGCTCCCATCCGGTCCACGGCCACAATGCCGTCGACGACGATGTCTTTCGACAATTGATCGCGCTGAACATCAAACCCGCCAAACTCTGCTCGGACGAAGTCTTCCTGCGGCGACTCTATGTCGACGTGCTGGGGACTCTTCCCACGGTCGAGGAGGCCAAGTCGTTCTTGGACAATCACCAGGAGAACAAACGGCAAGCCCTGGTCGATGAATTGCTTCAGCGACCTGAATTTGCCGATTACTGGGCGATGAAATGGTGCGACGTCTTGCGGGTCAAGGCTGAGTTTCCGATCAATCTGTGGCCCGCAGCGGCGCAGGCCTATCATCGCTGGATCCATTCGGCGATCAAGAACAACCTGCCCTATGACCGGTTCGCCCGCGAGTTGTTGACTGCGTCGGGAAGTAACTTTCGAACGCCCCAAGTCAATTTTTATCGGGCGCTTCAGAACAAGGAACCCGAGGCGATCTCGCACGTCGTCGCGTTGACGTTTCTCGGCGAACGATCCGAGGGGTGGCCCGAAACCCGACGCGCCGGCGTGGCACAATTCTTCAGCAAGGTGGGATACAAGCCGACCGGCGAATGGAAAGAAGAGATCGTGTTCTTTGATCGACGCCGCAACGGAGCCGATCCCAATCAAGCCGTCGACGCCGTCTACCCCAGCGGTGTGTCGGTCCGCATTCCGCCGGATCAGGATCCTCGTCAGGTCTTTGCCGATTGGCTGACCGACCGCCGCAACCCCTGGTTCGCCCGCGCAGTCACCAATCGCATCTGGCACTGGTTGCTCGGCCGCGGCATCGTCGAGCCGCCCGACGATGTGCGACAGGACAACCCGCCCGCCAACCTGCCACTGCTCAACACGCTCGCTCGTGAACTGGTCGCATCGGACTACGACATGCAGCACGTTTATCGCTTGATCCTCAACTCCAGTGCCTACCAACTCTCGTGCATTGCCGAATCGGACGACGATCGTGCGGCCGAGCACTTCGCCTATTACCCGACCCAGCGACTCGACGCCGAGGTCTTGATTGACGCGATTTGCCAAATCACCGGCACGACCGAAACCTACATGAGCATCATTCCGGAACCCTTTACGTTCCTGCCCGATGGCCACCGCGCGATCGTGCTGCCCGACGGCAGCATCACCAGCAGCTTTCTGGAAATGTTCGGCCGCCCGGCGCGTGACACCGGTCTGTTGTCCGAACGCAACAACCGCCTGACGGCATCGCAGGCGCTGCATCTGCTCAATTCCAATCACATCCGCAACAAGATCGAGCGAGGACCTGGGATCCAATCGTTGGTCCAACAGGGCCGCGATTCCTGGGACACTGCCGAGAGAATTTATTTGGCCATCCTGTCTCGAAGACCGACCGAAATTGAACTCAACACGGCTGCGGCGCTCTGTGACGATCCGCGCGGGGCGCGCGAGTTGGCTTGGGTCTTGATCAATAGTGATGAGTTTTTGTTTCGACATTGAAGCTTAGGCCACGATCGCAAGCTGGAAGCTTACGCCACGACCGCAAGCTGGAAGCTTACGCCACTTTTTACCTGTGAGAATGACGATGAGACCGAGACGACGAAACGATTGCGGACGATTGAGTCGCCGACAGGTCGTGCACGGTGGCGCGATCAATGCCGCTGGTTTGATGATGGCGTCTCAATTGATCTCCGCACACCGATGCGCCGCAGATACGGCTGCCGCGGGGGCAACTCCTTCGTCGGCCGATGTGGATTCGGCCGCTCGGTTGGGTTCGGCCAAGGCCAAAGCGGTGATCCAAATCTGGTTGGCCGGCGGGCCGCCGCACACCGATACGTTTGATCCGAAACCGGAATCGGGCAGCGACTACACCGGTCCACTCAGCGGCACCAGTGCGACCAACGTCGCCGGCATCCAGATCGGGGAACTGTTGACCGAACTCAGCAAGGTGGCGGACAAATACGCCTTGATTCGCAGCATGACCCACGGCGTCAATGGACACGAAACCGCATCCTACTTGACTCAAACCGGTCGCATGCCGGGGCGGTTGGTCTATCCCGCCGCGGGCGCCGTCGTCACGGCCTTCAAAGGTTTCCCCGAACTCAAACCGGGTGAGAAAGAAAACTTAATCCCGCCGTACATCGTTCTGACCAGCCCGCAGGGTCGGTTCTCCGAAGCCGGGTTCATGGGAATCAAATACAAACCGTTCGCGACCGGTGGCGACCCCAACGCGGCGCGGTTCGCCGTCGAAGGCATCATTTCGCCCCATCTGTCCAAAGAGCAACAGCTGGATCGACGGCGATTGCTTGGCGAAATGAACTCGCTCGGCAGCGCGATCCCCGGACGTCCCAGTTTGTCGATGGCGGCCCAAGCCCGCCAACACGCCTACGACTTGATCGTCGGCGATGCCGGAAAGGTCTTTGATTTGAACACCGAACCGGATGAAATGCGGACGCGTTACGGCCGCACCAAGTTCGGCCAGTCGTGTCTGGCGGCGCGGCGACTGATCGAAAACGGTTGCAAATTTGTGACGATCAATCACGGCGGTTGGGACACACACAAAGATCATTTCCCCTCGATGCGACGCAAGTTGCCAGAACTCGATCGCGGTCTGGGAACGCTGATCGCCGACCTGGACGACCGCGGAATGTTGGACAGCACCATCGTGTGGTGCATCGGTGAATTCGGACGCACGCCAAAGGTCGCTTCCGAATCGCCCTGGAATGGTGGTCGCCATCACTTCGGTTCGGTGTTCTCATCGCTGGTTGCCGGGGGCGGATTTCAAGGCGGCCATGTCGTCGGGACCTCCGATGCCCGTGGCGAAACGGTCCAGGACCGGCCGGTCTATCCCGGCGATCTGATCGGCACGATGTACGAATTACTGGGCATCGACCCCGAGGCCAGTTTGCCGCATCCGATGGGCGAGTTTGTCCGCGCCACGCCCGGAGCGGACGAGGGCATGAAAAGCGGCGGACGACTCAAAGAGATCACCTAACAAACAACTGCCGTAAGCTTCCAGCTTGCGAACGTGGCGTAAGCTTCCCGCTTGCGGTTGACCTGTCACAGCAAGCCGGATGCCAACCCCACCTCATGATCGAGAGGCAACGATGAATCAACACCAGCTTGCACGGTCTGCGTCTTACGCGGCGCTGTTCTGGTTCGCTCTGACGTCTGCCCCGACACTGGCGCAGAACCGCGGCAGAGCTCCGCATCTGGCGTACGTCTTTCCGGCCGGATGTGAACGTGGGATGACCTGTGAAGTCGTCGTCGGCGGACAGTACTTGAAGGATGCCGGCGAAGTCTACGTGTCCGGCGAGGGCGTCAACGTAGAGATTCTCCGCTGGTACCGGCCACTGACCGCGGGTGAGTACAACAACCTGAACATGAAGTTTCGCGAGATGCGTGAACGGCTGATGGGACAGGCCGTGTTGCGGGGCAGCAACAATAGTCCGACCGACGAGGAAATCGCCGAGGCCGCCGGGATCACCGAAGAACAACTCCGCGAGATGGAGATCTATCGAAAACGTGACCGCGATCCCAAACGTCAACCCAATGACCAACTGGAAGAAGAAGTCACATTACGGATCACCGCGTCGTTGGAAGCCGCGGTGGGAAAGCGGGAGTTGCGATTCCTGAGCGACAATGCGATCTCCAACCCGATCTGGTTCCGTGTGGATCGCTGGATTGAGACGCGTGAATCCGAGCCGAACGATCTGGTTGCCACGGAGGTGACGGGGCGTTTTCCGCTGGTGATCAACGGCCAGATCATGCCGGGGGACGTCGATCGATTTCGAATGGAAGCCAAACAAGGTATGAAGCTGGTGGTTCACGTCGCCGCCCGTGAGGTGATCCCCTACCTCGCCGATGCCGTCCCCGGATGGTTTCAAGCGGTCGTACGGATGACGGACGAAGCCGGTGACGAAGTGAGCTTCGCCGATTCGTTCTATTACCGGCAAGATCCGTTGCTCTATTTTGAAGTTCCGCGGGACGGCCGTTATACACTTGAAATCCGCGACGCACTGTTTCGTGGTCGCGAGGACTTTGTGTACCGAATCACGATAGGTGAAATACCGTTTGTCACCAGCGTCTTCCCGCTCGGTGCACGCGTGGAATCGGAATCAACGATCCAATTGCGAGGCTGGAACCTGACCCGAACGGAGCAGACGATCCGAACCATGTCGCGCCAGCAGTATCGACCCCAACGCTGGTACTCCTCCATCCAAGGCGATCACGCCGTGCGTTTTCCGCTGCAAATTGACCATTGGCCGGAAGTGACAGAGGAAGCGACCAACAACGATCGAGAAACGGCACAGGACATCACCACGCGGATGACGGTTAATGGCCGAATCGATGAACCGGGTGACGTGGACGTTTATCGGATCAATGCCACCGGTCGCATCATTGCCGAAATTCACGCGCGTCGTCTGGGATCGCCACTTGATTCGATGTTGACATTGACCGACGCCGAAGGAAACGAAGTCGCTTTCAATGACGACTACAAAGACCTGTCGCAAGCGATGCTGACCCATCACGCCGATTCGCACCTGCAGGCTTCGGTCGGCACGCGATCGGACTACTACCTGACCGTCACCGATGCGCAAGGCAACGGCGGTCCCGATTTCGGGTATCGACTTCATCTCCGACCGCCGCAAGCCGACTATGAACTCCGCGTGGTGCCGTCGAGCATCATCGCCCGCGCCGGACAGGTCGTTCCGATCAGCGTGTTCGCGCTGCGCAAAGACGGCTTCGACCAGGACATCGAACTGTCACTCGTTGATCCGCCGCCCGGATTCCGTCTCGATGGCGGCATGATCCCTGGAACGTCCGATCAAATTCGGATGACGCTGACCGTCCCGCAGAAGCCGACTGAGACAGCGATCACCCTGCAGATGGAAGGCGCCGCACCGAGGCGATTGCGGAGCCGATCCAAAATCGTGCGGCCGGCGATTCCCGCGGAAAATATGATGCAAGCGTTCATCTGGTACCACTTGGTTCCGGTGGAAAACTGGAACGTGATGGTCAGCGGACGCCCCGGAGCAGGCATGCCGCTGAAGATCGCCATGCCCGAGGACTGGATAGAGCTGCCGCGTGACGGAGCGTTCTTGTTACGGGCCATGATCAATGCCCAGCGGACGCCGGTCGATCAATTGCATGTCGAACTGGACGAAGCCCCCGACGGAATCACCGCTTCGATCGTTCCGGATGCGGTCGGGGGAGCGGCGATCAAGCTTGTGGTGTCTGGTGAGAAGATTCAGCCGGGTGTGCGGGGGAATCTGTTGCTGAGTGTCTACAAAGAATTCACCCCCGAACCGACCGAAGCCGACCCTGCACCCAAACCCAGACGTACCGATTATGGCTTCTTGCCCGCGATGCCGTTCGAAGTGACGTCGCAACGGGCAAGTCGTTGACGCAGCGGAGGGGCACCGGCTCCGCTTAACTATGACGCAATGCTTCGATGGGATTGAGTTTGGCGGCTTGCCGTGCCGGGTAGATGCCGAAGACGATGCCGACGGTCAACGACACCAGCGATGCGATCGCGACCGACCAGAACGTGACGACGGTTTCCATTCCTGAAAGATACGCGACCATCGCCGGTGCGGCTAATCCGACGATTACACCGATCAGGGTGCCGAACAAAGACAGCGACGCAGTTTCGATCAGGAATTGGAACACGATGTCCGCTTGCTTCGCACCGAGTGCCCGGCGGATTCCGATCTCACGCGTCCGCTCGCTCACGTTGGCCAACATGATGTTCATGATCCCGATTCCGCCGACCAGCAACGAGATCGCCGCGGTTGCACCGAGGACGAAATTGAAGATTCGCTGCGTGGCCTGGGCCTGCTCGAGCAAATCCAGGGGAATCGTGATCGCATAGTCTTCTTTGGGATGATACTTGGCCAGCAGGCCTGCGAGTGCCTTGGCAACCGGTTTGACGTGATGGCGGTCGATCACGCCGACCGTGATTTGGCTGATCTCGATTCGCTGACGCGTGTAGCTGCCCTGTTGTCGCCGGGTGATGACGTCACCGATGCGACTGCGGTCGGTGGTCAGTGGTATCACGATGTCTTCGTTCAAATTCGCCGCCGACAGACTCGATCCGACACCGGCCGATGGCGTCTTGTACTCTTGCACTCCGACGACGCGAAAGAAATGCTGGTTGTCGACTTGGACGGTTTTGTTGATCGGCGATTTACCCCGAAAGATTTTCTTTGCGATGTCTTCACCGACCACACAGACGTTGGATCGCATTTTCATGTCCATCGGTTCGATCGGGCGACCGAGCACGATTTTAATTTTATTGGACTCGAAGTAACTGGGGTACACGCCAACGATTCGGGCATCGATCACCTCCGCCCCTAAACGGGCTTCTTGGCGAAACTCACGCAGCGGCGTCACATTGGTTGCCGCCGTGATGGTTTCCTCGATGCGTCTTAGATCGCCATAGGTCAGTCCGAATTCTTGCTCCCAGGAACGAAAGTCCAGGTCCGCTTCAGAGCTGCTGGGCTTTTTGCTACGCAGAATGATGTTGCTGACGCCGAGTGCTTCGATCTGTTTCTGCGCCTGCCGGCTGGCACCTTCGGCGACGGCCAGCATGACGATCACGCTGGCGACGCCGAACACCAAACCGAGGACGGTCAACAGCGAGCGCAACTTGTGCATCAGCACACCACGCAGCGACGTGGTGAAGATGGCTCGATAACGTCCAAAAATACTGAACATCACGCCTGCGGCTCCGCTGCTGCGGAGGTGGGTGCGGAAACCTGGCTCGCTTCTTCTTCGACATCGGCGAAATCCTCGATGCCACGCTGGTAGGCGTCGAGTGCCACCGTTTCTCCTTCCTTTAGCCCGTCGATGATTTCGACGAACGAGTGTGTGGAACGTCCCGTCTTGACGGCGCGTCGTTGGGTTGTCTTTCCGTCGACCGTGTAGACGTATGATCGTTCAAAATGCTCCGTGATCGCTCCGACCGGAACCGTCACGACGTCCTCATACGTACCCACCAGAATATCGACCGCGGCCGTCATGCCGGGTTTGATCGCCAGTTCTTTGGGAAGCTCGTCGATGACGATGATGGTTTCATAGTTTTGCACACTTGAATAACTGCTGGCCGCCATGCCGGCGACTTTCGAAACCGTGCCGCTGAGCTTTCGCTCGGAAAACGCGTCCAAGCGGATGTCGACTTTTTGTCCCTTGGTGATCTTGTCGACGACCGATTCGTGCACGTTCGCCTTGACTTGCATCCGTGTCATGTCGGGCAAGTAATAGACGTTGCGTCCCGAATACATTTCGGTTCCTTCGCGAATCCGATCGGAGGCGTCGTACCAACGCTCGTTGGCGTACGCGACGGTCCCGTCCTGTTCGGCGATCAACGTGCATTTCTCCTTCAGTTTTTCGAGTTCGGCCAGTTGTTGCTCCAGGATTTTGACGGCGGCTTCCGCATTGGCGATGGCCGCTTTGGCTTTGGCGGTCTCGGCCATCGCCGTCTTCTGTGCCCGAGCATACTTGAGATCCGTCTCATCCACCTTGCCGCGAAACTCGGTCAACTTTTTCTCGCGGTCATAGGTCACCAGAACTTTCAATTTCTGCTTGTCGCGTTCGACCTGGAATTGATAGTTCTGCTCACGCAGCTGGTATTCCAGCAACTGCTGTGGCGTGCGGTAGCCTTTCTTGACCAAGATTTCGATGTTGTTTTTTTCGTCGCGGACTTTTTCCAATTCGGCCTCGGCTTCCTTGATCGCTCGATTCAAGTCTGCCTTTTCGGATTCGAAGTCGCCTTTTTCGTACTTCAGTAGATCGATTTTGGCGATGTCAAAGGCTAGTTTGGCGGCGGCGATGTTGGTGGCGTTTTCATCTTCCTTGATCGACAGCAACTGAACCGCTTCGGCCAACGTGCCTTTCGCCTCGTTGATCTCGACCTCCTTCTGCTTGATATCTTTGTCGATTTCGGTGGTTTCGAATTCGGCAACCTTGTCACCTTTTTTGACCTCCGAACCTTCGGGCACGATGAAGGTGATTTTACTGCGGCCGGGAATCTCACATTTCCCGTACACCGTTTTTTGACTCTCCACCGTTCCGCGTTCGACCACCCGGTCTTCGATGGTTCGACGCTGGACGATGTAGGTCGAACTCGCTTCGGCGTCGGCATCGATCGTTGCGAATAATCCCGGAACACGCAGCAATCCAAACCCGATCGCCGACAGGACCGCAATGAATATCACAGAGCGAAGGAATCTGTTCATGGTCGACCACCGAACGGCGGGAAGGTGAAAGGGGAGAGGGCGGGGGGGACCTATCTTAACCGAAGATCCGGGCCGACCCAACGAATTGCACGGCAGCCACATTTTCCCGGAACACGCTGCAAACGCCCTCGCGTGACCGGCCTGTCGATTTTTTCGATGTGAGAAATCAACCCGATGGTGTTAGACACGGCGTTTCAACGAGAGACACCGCGTGGCCAATTGCTGACGCATACGGGCCTCCATCGACAGGCCGTTACAACGCCGGTTCCAACTCGACTTCCTCCAACAGCGGTTCCGGTTCGGCTTCGGGTAACGGCAACGGCAGGGACTCCGATTGCAGATCGGGCAGGTCGTTCAATCGTTCGTCCGGGGCGGCGGCCGAGAACCACTGCGGCGGAAAGTATTCGGGGTCGATCGCTTGAAACTCCTGCAGCATCTCCAGCCCGGATTGCTCATTGATCCACATTCCGTTTTCATCCAGGTACAACAACTCCAACGCTTCGAACAACCGCATCTTCTGCACACGGTACTCGACCCAGTTGACGATCAGGCTGTTTTTCGCCTCCAGCATGCCTTCGAGTGCTTGAAGCAACACGATCGTGAGGTTTGAGTCCGCCTGAGAACTACGGCGAAGATCGATCTGGGCCTGATCGACCAGGCGAGTGGCTGCAACGACTTGTTGTCTCGCGATCTGGAAGTTCAGCCGGCTCAATTCCAACCGACGCAGCACTTGTCGGACTTCGTTGGCGATGCTGTCTTTGGTCGCGATCAGCTCTCGGCTGGCTTGCTGGTAGGCGATTTGCGATGCCCGATAGACGTTGCGTTCGTTGAGCCGATTCAGCGGGCCATCGAATTGGACACCCAGAGTGTACGAATTGTTGGCCGATTCCAATTTAAAGGGGCTGTTCGAATCGGGATCGCTTCCCAGTGCAACGCCGCCGGTCACTGCCAAGTCGCTTTCCAGGGCGTCGGCTGCAACTTCCACACGTCGAAACGCGTCCATCACCGTGGCTTTGACGTTCATCAAATCCAGTCGGTTTTGATGCGCAAACGTGATCGCATTTTCCGAACCAATGGTGAGCGGTTCGATGTCGATCAAGAACAACTTGATTTGAGTTTGCGCGACATAGAGTTCCGCGATCTCTTCTCGCAACTGACTTCCGATAGCCTCTTCGAGTGCTTTCCATGCCAGAATCGCGGTGTCGTCTTTTTCGCTGGGCAAAATGTCTTCGATCGTAATGTCTTCAAACGAATCGACGCCTTTGAGAATCTCTTCGAGCGTCTTTTGTTCTTCTTGCTCCGACGTCTTGGGAGGGTTCTTTTCGTATTCGGTCAGTTGCCGACTCAACCGTGCATCGTACTGGTCTCGATCTCCCAAACTGGTCTTCAGATCGGCCAGTGTCGCTCGGATTCGTTCGGCCAGTTGCTCTTGCTGTTCGATGTCCAGTCGATCGTCTTCGCTGAGCCGGGAGGGATCGAGTCTGGACAGGCGCGCTTGCCAACTCCTGAAATCAGACTCGACTCGGGGCAGCATTTCCGCAACCCGTTGCCGCAACTGTCTGTACTGTTGGAAGAAACCATGGAGTGATTCCGCCGGTGCCCTGGAAGGGGGCAGGAACTGAACCAACGACTCGAACAGCTGCTGGGCTTCGTCCTGCAGTTCGATCAATTCCGGATCGACCAGTTCGAACTGTTTCAGCAGAGATTCGTCAATTTCGAAGGTCACCCAGGCCGGCAGCCCCAATGCGAATTTGTATTGATCTTCGGAAGTGATCAACTGTTGCTCGGAAGCCAATAACGTGCGACGACCATTTTGATATTGCTGGAATACCTGATCAACCTGCACTTGGGAAACCACCTTGAGCGCGGCATAAACCTTGTGCTCCTCCAGGTTTTGTCGCAGGTTCTCGACGTTCGTTTGCGTGTTCCGAATCGCTTGCGTTTGCGTCAGCAAGCCCAAGTAGCTTTCCGTCAAGTTCACGTAAAACTGCCGCCGAAAACGCGCGAAGTCGCGGACGCGATACAGCAGGTTGCGTTCGGCCTGGGTCAGACTTTCCAAGCGAACATGGCGAAACGCCCCCCGCAACAGCGGCTGGGTGAAGGTCGAAATGATCGCTGCCGAACCGGATTGGACACCGCCGGCTCCAAAATTCCATGACAGGCCGTTGAGCACCTCGGTGGCAAACTGACCTCCACCGGCAAAGTTGCGACTGAATCCCAGGCGATCCGAAAGGGCCAGGATACGGTCACCGCCGAGGTCCGATCCGTTGGTCAAATACGTCGTGCCGACACCGCCAAACCACTGCGAGTCAAATTCGAATCGGTTGCCTGAGAGTTCCAATGCCGTCAGATAGACGCCCTCGAACTCGGTTTGATAGTCGCGGCTGTGCAGCAATGCCAGATCGACGGCCAGCGGTTGCGTCAGCTTCACGCTGCCGACTTCGTTGCGCGGCAGATCGTCCAGCCAGATCGGGTTCTCCACGTAAGGACGCGTCGCAATCTGGTCGTAATAAGCGATCGGTTTGCAATCCGGCTGTGACATGTATCGCTGCGCGGCCAGATCGTCCGGGGGCTTTGGGCCGCAGTCCCTCTCGTTGGCCAGATACATCCGTGAGCTGCGGGCCGGTTCGACCGCGCGGTCGGGAAGCGCCCAACGGGGATCCGTTTCGCGGCTCTCGACCAGACAGTACGCTTCGGAATCGGCAGCTTGGCGGTACTGTGACCGGGCGCAACCGGCGACGGAAACGATGCATGCCAACACGAACATGCCGAGTTTGGCGAGCGCACCGTGATGCCGATTGGTGAGCTTCCAATGTCTCAGACGTGCGGATCGACACCCGATGTATTTCCGCTTCCAGAATGCTTGCATTGCCGCATCACGTTGGTCCATACAACACCTATCGGCCGAACAAGCGGAAACGTTTGATCGATCGGCTCAATCACATCCGCCCAAACCACTCATTGGCGGAAGATTTGGGAGAGTCTGCGGGTTGACGAAGTTACTCCAGCGGAGCGTCGATCGGGCGTCGATCACTCAGGGCAAAATAAAGAACGTCTGCAAGGGAAAAGAACCCAGAAGCGACATTGCCGATCATCCCAACGCCCTCTGGACGACGTCCACCAAATCGTGCGGCTGGACGGGTTTGTGAAGAACCTCGGTCACACCAAGCTCGGTTGCGGTTCTGACGACCTGTTTGTCCGCGTTCCCGCTGATCACGATCACGGACAAATCGAGATGGTTCCTTCTCAGCTGTCGCAAAAGATCCAGTCCGCCGATGCCCTGCAGTTGGACGTCCAAAAGCAGACAACCAGGCTGCAATTCGTCATAGTCGGCCAGGAAGTCTTCGGCGGAGTCGAAGGGTTTGACCGTCATCCCGAACGCGGTCAGCAAGGCACAAACCGAACTGAGTGCCGACGGGTCATCATCGATGACGAAAACGGTGGGTGGGACGGCCATTTCAGCAAATCTCGTGAAGTGCGGGAAATGTGATACAGAACTCAGCCCCGTCCGCGTCCGATCGGATCTCCAAGTGGCCTTCATGCGCCGCGACGATCGTCTGGCTGATCGCCAACCCCATCCCCAATCCTTGTTCCTTTGTGGTGTAAAATGGTTCTTTGAGTTGATCCACCATGTCGGAAGAGATACCGGGGCCGGAGTCTTTCACCGACACCGAAACGTCACCGTCGAGCGTTGCACTGCGGATCTGAACGTTGTTCTGGCCCGTGACTTGACCGTCCATCGCTTCAAATGCATTGCGGATCAGATTCACGAGCACTTGTTGAATCTGGATTGCGTCGCCCATCACCGGTCGAAGGGCATCGTCGAGTTCCAACGACACGGTGGCACCGAGACGCTTGGCTTCAAAGGAGAGGAGTTTGGTGGTGTCGCGAATCAGCTCGTTGAGATCGATCGGGCAGTAGTCCGATTCCGTATTGGCAACAAAGCCTCGCACCCGTTTGATGATTTCTCCGGCACGGACGGCCTGTTCGGCGATCTGCCCCATGACGGATTGAATCTTGTCCTCCCAGCCGGGCTCACGTCTTCGCGAGAGGTGTTCGCAGGCGGCCGCATAGTTTGCGATCGCGTACAGGGGTTGATTGATTTCATGTGCGATCCCGGCCACCATTTCCCCCATGGTGGACAGTCGTGAGACGTGTGCCAATTGCGTTTCATTATTTCGAAGTCGCTCTTCGGCGCGGCGTCGTTCACTGACATCTTTCACAACGGTGCTCACGCCCCGCACCCGACCGGTATCATCTTTGAGCGGGTGATAGCTGGCGAGAAAGAAAGACGACTGGCCGTGACCGTCAACCGGGGGCCGTTCGACTTCAATGCTGCGTTTGGCCCGGCCGGTCTCGATCACTTCACGATAGAGCGGTTCGATGCTGTCGGCGATGTCGGGCAAGACCTCGCGTAGCGGCCGGCCGAGGTGTGCTTCCACGGGCCGTCCATTGATCTCGGCTAAATAATCATTGATCCGGCGATACCGCAGATCCGTATCCATCATGCACAATCCGATCGGCGTGGTCCGATACAGATGTTCCAATTCGGATAACTTTTCCCGCACAAGCTTTTCGCTTTCGCCCAACTTCGCTTCGATCCGTTTTTGCTCGGTGATATCGTTGCAGCAACCGATGATGCCGATCGGTCGACCGTCATCGGTGTTCATCAGGGACAGTCGAAGCGAGACCAGGACCGCGCTGGCATCTTTGCGGCGCAATCGAATTTGCAGGTCATCGGCGGAACGTTCCGTTCTCGGCAGCAGGACCTGTTCTTGCCAGTTGACCACGTTGTCGGGAAAATACAGGAACTCGACGGACCGGCCGACGGCTTCCTCGACCGAATACCCGAACAGCCGTGTCGCGGCACTGTTCCAGGTCTCGACATTGCCGTTCAGATCGGTCGAGATCACCGCATCATGGACATGAGCGAGAATCATCGCCTGTAAGCCCAGTGTTTGTTCGGCGCTGTCGCGATCAACAACCATGCGGTCGAGCGAACGTGCCAGCGCGGCGACTTCATCGCCACCGGTAATGCCGGTCCGCACCGTCAGGTTTCCCGCGCCGACCATCCGCGTCATTTCTTCCAATCGTTCCAACCGTTTGGCGATTCGGACGTGAAAGAACAGCCCCAGCCCGACGGCGATCAGGCAACTCATCACCAGCGTTCCGACTGCTTGACGCGACACCGCGGTGGTCGCCCGTTGGATGGTCGGCCTGATGTCACGAAGCACGACGAACAGCCCCAAGTGATCGGGGCGAATCCGATCCGCCTTGGCGCCCAACACGACCGGGTGGATGCCGACGATGGTGTACCCGTCGCCCAGCGGAAGCGTGCTGCTGATCTGCGACATGCGAACACGGGCGAGGGCACCTGCATCCAAAATCGGTGAATCTTGATAGGGTTGCGGCACGGATTCAACAAATCGATGACCGACGTCGGCGCGTCGCATGGAGACGATGACGTCATTGTTTTCATCGATCAACACGGCAAACTTGACCTCGGGATCCGCACCCAGTGACGCGAGCGAATACTGCATTGTGGATAGTTCATCGCGCCGAGCAGCCCGCTCCAATGACCCAGCCAGCTGCGACATCGTCCGTCTCAGAACAATCACCGCTTCGCGATTGGTGCTGTTGACGATCTGCGAACGATTGGAGAACAGGGACCAACCGGTATGCGCCAACACCATCACCATCAGACTCAGCGGCAACAGGATTCGCAACGGATATTGAATCGTTGAATCCATCTGTGAATCGAGCGGTTGTGTCGGAGCCGATCGATCGTTCATCGCGCCGACACCTCTTTCAACGGCTCGACCGAAATGCAATCGGAAAGCACCACCTCCTGTCCCAGCAACGCGTTGTCGACCATCACCTTGGATAAACGATGCGCGTTTTCTTCTAACGGCGAGGGGTGCCCACCGAGCAGCGACAGGTTTTCCTGCAAGTTCGGCGCATGCAAACCCTTTTGGCTTTGCCTGATCTGCTCAGGTGTCAGTTTGATCCTGAGTGACACGCGGCGGAGTGCCTCGTCGGGGTTTTCTTGGAAGTACCCGAGTGCCTTGAACCACCCGCGCAGAACCGTGATGAGGTGCGATTGATGTTGCTCCCAGGCATCGGCGCGGACGACCAGGACATCGACGATTTCATTCGGCATTTCGGTGCTGTCAAACAATTGGATCGCTCCGGCAGCCAGGAGTCGGCTGCGGACGGGGTCAAACGTCACGACCGCGTCGAACTTTTGCGAAAGAAACGCCCGTTCGTGTTCGTCCGCTTCCACCGAGACAATGGTCACATCCTGGACGGAGAGGTCAACCTTTTGCAGGGCCCGCGTCAGCACAAACGCCCCCAATGCGGAGTTTTCCACCCCGACCTTGCGTCCACGAAGATCGGCCAGATCCTGTACGTCGGCACGGGCAACAATGGCGTCGCCGCCTTGTGAGATGTCCATCACCAACACCACACGCAGGTCCAGACCGCGCTCTCTCAACAACAAGACTTCATCCATCGTCAATGCGGCAGCCTGGATCGTATTGTCACGAAACTGGCGAATCACTTGACTCGAAGACGCGCACTCGACCAATCGAACAGAGTTCTCATCAAAATGACCGAGATCGCGAGCTAGAAAAAGGGGTTCGTAGCCCAGCCACAAATTCGTCCCCAACAACAAAGGCGTTTCCGTTTCTCGTTTCCCGCTCCAATTCTCCAGCGTTTCGATTGCTAAGACGGCGAAAACACCCGCGGCCACGACCAGCGCAACCGATAGACGCTTCCTTGGCATCGAGGGTGTCCTCCGGCACGGGGTAGGTGTGGTCCTTTCTTGTCGATCAAAACCGCCACGACAGTTTATTCGAAATTGCCGATCCCGTCTCAGCTGATTCCATCAACCTTGCGACGTGATGCACAGGGGGACTGTTGATTGAATCGATGTTCCGATCATCAACGAGGTCCTGTTCGCCATGAACACGTTCGCGGTGAAGCTGCACTACTGTGGAAATGCGGCCGGCTCGGTGTCTTGATAGCCTTCGCCGTCAAGCGATTCCATGAACTTGACCAATTGGCTGACTTGTGCATCGGTAAAGTCCAATTGCTCGGCAAACCGCCGGTCGATTTTACGATCCAAGTAGGGATTGGGGGTTCCGCCCTTGCTGTAGAACTTGACGACCTCCTCAAGCGTTTTCATGGAGCCGTCGTGCATGTAGGGAGCGCGTTTGCTGACATCTCGGAGCGAAGGTGTTTTGAAGGCACCCTTATCTTTTTCCTCTTGGGTCACCGCGTAACGACCTTCATCGGCAAAGGTCTGTGTTTTTTCGTCCCAGCCCACGCCCAGGTTGTGGAAGTCGCTGTCGGTCAGGTTGGGACCCTTGTGGCAGTTGTTACAGAACCCGTTGCCGAAAAACAGCGTGCGGCCCTTTTTGGCGTCTTCAGACAGTGCCGACTTGTCACCGGCGACGTAGCGATCCCAGGCGGAATTGCCGCTCATTCGAGTCCGCTCGTAGTCCGCAATCGCCTTGGTGATTCGTTCGATCGTCACCTCCGGGGTGCCGAACGATTCTTCAAAGTATTTCGCATAACCGGGGATCGCCGCGATCTTGCCGACAACGACGCTGTGGTCTTTCTGTCCCATTTCGATCGGATTGATCATCGGACCACCGGCCTGTTCATCCAGTGACGCCGCCCGTCCATCCCAGAAAAAATGGGGAAGCGTGGCCCATGCCTGGTTGGTGAACGAAGGCGCCTTGCGGCCCCCTTTTTGGCCGCCGATTCCTGTCGAAACGGGTGTCGTTTCGGAGAATGCGTTCTCCGGTTTGTGGCACGTCGCGCACGACAGTGTGTTGTCAGCCGAAAGTCGTTTGTCGAAAAACAACCAGCGCCCGAGTCGAACGGTCTGCGGAGTCGGCGGGTCCTCCAAGTCCAACAGAGTCGCGGGAGGATTCTTTTCACCGCCGATCCCCAGGGGAGGATCTGGAATGGGTAACAGCGGGTTGGCGGCTTCCAAATCAACCGCTTCGACGGCATGCCCGTCATCGCCAGCCATCCAACCTCCGACCAAAAGGACAATGGCCAACCCTACGTCTTTCAATCCCAGCGGTTTCATCGTAATGCTCCTCGCGGCAAGTGGTGAATCTCTGGCAGTATACCCAAAACCGCTCGGACGTTTCTGGTGACGCTGCCCGCCGGCGGACGTCAGTTCACCTTTCCGCTTCGCCCGTCATCGGGACAAACATCACGGGGGCCACGTTGCGACGAACGACCTCTCCGTCGCTGTGTTTTTCAATCAGGATCAGTGATTGAACCCGGTCGCCGACCGGGATCACCATCTTGCCGTCGGGGGCGAGCTGATCGATCAACGCAGGTGGAACGTGATCGGGGGCTGCGGCGACAACAATCGCGTCGAACGGAGCTTCCTTCGGCAATCCGGCGTAGCCGTCACCGTGGCGGACCCGGATGTTCTTGTACCCGAGCGATTTCAATCGCGCGTCCGCATCCTTGGCCAACGACTCCACGATCTCGATGCTGTCGACATGCTGAACCAGCTCCGCCAGCACGGCCGCTTGATAACCCGACCCGGTCCCGACATCCAGCACTCGATCGTCCGCCTGCAAATCAACCAACCTGGTCATCAAGCCGACGATGTAGGGCTGGGAAATGGTTTGTCCGTTGCCGATCGGAAGCGGCGAGTCGGTATAGGCCCGGTCTTGCAATCGCTTCGGGACGAATTGATGGCGGGGGACGCGTCGGATCGCATCGAGCACACGTTTATTCTTGAGACCGCGGCCGGCAAGTTGCCGATCGACCATTTGACGACGCAACAACGCAAAGGAATCGTCCTGCTTCTCTCGGTCGGTGCTGGTCGGGTCGCTGGGCACTGTCGTTTCCGAGGGGCGACCACAGCCAGTTGTGATCGTCAGTAAAATAAACCAGTAGCCGGATACAATTTCCCGGCTAGATCCAATGGGCGATCTCATGAGTAACGGTAAACCTTGCGACGCACCCGTCGGGCCGAATTGGTTCGTCATTCCAAACGTGCCAAACCGCCGATTCCACGGCGGCGGATTGAGTCGGATTTCAGATACATTGCTTCGGCCGGTGCGCCATCACCCGAGGTAACTCCTCAACATCCAAACGGTTTTTTCGTGGACTTGAATGCGAGCGATCATCAGGTCTTCGGATTCCGAATCGCTTGCTTCGCCGGCGATGTCACGGGCCTTCTTCAGATCGCTGAGCAGTTTTTCGTTGGCCTCGATCAGATGCTTGACCATCTGATCGGCCGACGCGTCTTCGGCGATCTCGGGGATGCCCGCCATGTTCGCCAGATTGGTCAGGCCGCCGGGAGCCAGGGCGCCTTTGGCACGAATCCGTTCGGCGATTTCATCCACCGCGGCAAACAGTTCGGTGTACTGAAGCTCGAACGCGTTGTGCAGCGAAAAGAAGCCGGGACCGCGGACATTCCAATGGCAAAGGTGTGTTTGACCAATCAACGCGTACGAATCGGCAACGACCTGTCGCAACGCATCAACAACAGAAGCACTCATTTGGGTTTCCTTCACGAAGAACGGGTGAACATGCCCTGATTATAGTGCCCTGCCAAGCCGCGCGGCGAACCTACACCGCGCGCCCCGATGCGGACGGACCCTCCTGCCAGGAGCGTGGCTTCAGCAAGGCACGGAGAATAAGTGGGATAGGCTTCCAGCCTGTCGACGCTCCAATGACAGGCTGGAAGCCAATCCCATTCGCTAGATCCGACACTTATTTTCCGCTCGGCGTCGATTGGTAGAGAACGGACGAATCGCTGATGCCCGTGATGTCTTGCAAGGCGGGGAATTTTGAGCGCCACCGCCGTGCCGCTTCGAGATCGATTTCGGTGGTGATGACTTGCTCTTGGTCAGAGGCTTCGAAGAGCGGGGCTCCCATGTGATCGAAGGCGCAGCTTCGGCCGTCGAACTTCAGCTTGGGTTCTTCGCCACAGCGATTGACCCCCACGACGGGTGCCAGATTTTCGATCGCTCGGGCTTGCAGCAGCCGCACCCAGTGTTCGCTGCGGACGGCCGGCCAGCAGGCGATCACGGTGATCAGTTCGGCGCCACGCAGGATCGCCGGCCGAAAGATTTCAGGGAAGCGGAGGTCGTAGCAGATGAAGGGGGTGATCTTGACGCCCTGCCATTGAAATACGACCGGGGACGAGCCGGCGGCGTAATGGTTTGCTTCACCGGTAACTGAAAACGGATGCATTTTCTGATAGCGTGCCAACTGTGTCCCGTCGGGGGCGAAGACGACGCATTGATTGCTCGAGCGTCCATCGCTGATGGGGCTCGCCACGCCGCCCATCATGGCGACATCGTACTGTCGCGCGAGATCTCGCAGCAACGCTTCGCCTTCGCGGGCTTCGCTCTGGGCGGTCACGTCCACGTTCATGCTGAAGCCCGTTTCAAACATCTCCGGGACGATCACCAGCGCGCCCGGCTGGATCGTGGCGGCCGAGAGTAAGTCGCCGAGACGCTGGTGATTGGCGGCTTTGTCTTCCCAAGCCATGTTCAATTGGACGGCGGTAATCTGCATCGTTGGTAACCGGTTCAGGAAAGAAGTGTGGCGAGGCCGTCGCGGAGGCGCCCCACGCCTTCGCTGACCGATTGCGGATCGAGTGCCCCGTACGAAAGACGCAGCGTGCAGCTGTTCGACTCACCGAATGCGCTGCCGGGCAACACGGCGACCCCGAATTGTCGAATCAGTGTTTCCACCAGTGCCATGTCGGACTGGTCGGTCTGCAATTGGAACAAGACATAGAACGCGCCTTGGGGAACCGCGAACTGAACTCGGTCCCCCAACTCGGACAGTGTTTCGAGTGTCGCATCGCGGACGGCGGTCAACCCGGCGACTTGCTTTCGGCACCACTGCGAGCCGACCTGGAACGCCGCTTGGGCGGCAACCTGGCAGATGATCGGGGGACAGATCAAATTGGTGTCTTGGATCTTTTTGATTCCCACCAGCAGATGGTTGGGGACGACCGAGTAGCCGATCCGCCAGCCCGCCATCCCATAGGCCTTGGAAAGCGAGAACAGCGAGATCGTGTGTTCGCTCGCGCCGATGGCCGAACCGGGCGAGTAGTGTCGGACACCGTCATGTGTGAAGTACTCGTAGGCCTCGTCTGAGAGATGGTACAGCCCGCGGGCGGCGCACATTAGATTGATCTCCGCGAGAGCGTCTTTTGAATAAACCGCCCCCGTCGGATTGTTCGGCGAAACCGTGACGACGGCTTTGGTGCGTGGTGTGATCGCCTGGGCGATGGCATCGATGTCGGGTTGGTTTTCGCGATCGGTCGGAACGACGACGGGGCGGCAACCGGCGATCTCGATCGCCATGTGATGATTGAAGTAATACGGGCTCAACAGGATGATCTCATCACCGATCTCGGCGATCGCCAGGACGGCATGGAGGAATCCCATGTTCGAACCGGCCGTGCAGACGACCGACGATTGATCGGCGATCGGATCGATCTCGTTTTCGGCGATCAGTTTCTTTTCGATCGCTTCGATCAGCGGGTCATTTCCGGCGACCGGTCCATAACGATCCAAACCGTGACCGGGCTGGGCGGATTCGGCGACCGCCCGAAACACTTCCTGCGGCGGCGCGTAGTGCACCACGCCCTGGCCCAGCGAAATGGTTCCGGGATGCTCGCTCGTCCATCGTCCCACGATCGGAATGACGGGGTCTTGTACCTGTTGAATTCGATTGGCGATCACGGCAGTTCGAGTCCTGAGTACGATCAATCCTTGTCCGCTCGAAGCACCGAGACGAAGGCTTTTTGGGGGATGTTGACGCTTCCGAATTGCTTCATCTTCGCCTTGCCCTTCTTTTGCTTTTCGAGCAATTTCTTTTTGCGAGTCACGTCGCCGCCGTACAATTTTGCGGTCACGTCTTTTCGATAGGGCTGGATCGTCGCCCGGGCGATGATCGTACCGCCGATCGCGCCTTGGATGGGGATCTTGAATTGGTGGCGTGGGATCGCTTCGGCAAGCTGCTCGCAATAATGCAGGGCGCGTGCCCGCGCCTTGTCGCGGTGAACCAGGTACGCCAGCGCGTCGATCGGTTCTTTGTTGACCAGGATATCGACTTTCACGACATCGGTCTTTCGATACTCGATCTGTTCGTAGTCAAACGATCCGTAGCCCCGCGTGATCATCTTGAGTTTGCCGTAGAAGTCGAACAGGACCTCACCGAGCGGCATCTCGCTGGACACTTCGATTCGCCCCGCCGAGAGATAGTTCATCGTCTGGCTTTCCGAGCGATGTTCTCGGCACAACTCCATCACCGGTCCGACGAACTCTTCCGGGGTCAGGATCGACGCCTTGATGTAGGGTTCGGTAGCCGAATCGATAAGGGTCGGGTCGGGCCAATAGGACGGGTTGTCGACGTCGATGGTCGATCCGTCCTTGAGCTTCAGGTTGTATTTGACCGACGGCGCCGAGATGACCAGGCCGATGTCAAACTCACGCTGCAAACGCTCTTGGATCACATCCAGGTGAAGCAACCCGAGAAAGCCACAGCGGAAGCCAAACCCGAGTGCGGCCGAGGAGTCTTTCTCGAAGGTCAGTGCCGCATCGTTGATCGCCAGTTTGTCGAGCGCCTTGGTCAAGTCCTGGTACTCGTCGGTGCTCATCGGATAGACCGACGAAAAGACGACCGGTTTGGCCGGTTGGTAGCCCGGGATGGGGTCGCTGGCGGGACGATCGAGCAGGGTGATGGTGTCACCGATCTCGATGTCTTGGACACTCTTCACGCCGGCGACGATGTAACCGACCTCGCCGGCGGAAAGTTGTTTGCGGGGATTCAGTTTGAACTGGTTGTATCCCAGTTCGTCGACCTTGTAGTCACGACCGCCATGCATGAAGTGAATCGTCTGTCCCGATTTCAACGTCCCGTCCATCACGCGGCACTGCAGGATGACTCCGCGGTACTTGTCAAAATGGGCGTCAAAGACCAACGCTTTCAGCGGCGCGTCGGGATCACCTTTGGGCGGCGGCAAGTGCTCGACGATGCCCGCCAAGACGTCATCGATGCCTTGGCCGGTCTTGGCCGACACCGGGATCGCGGCAAAGGGATCGAGCCCCAAGTCGGCGTCGATCTCCTCGCGGACGCGGTCGACATCCGCCGCCGGCAGATCGATCTTGTTGATCACCGGCAGCAGTTCCAGATCGTATTCCATGGCCAGATAGAGGTTGGCCACCGTTTGCGCTTCGACGCCCTGCGACGCATCGACGACCATCAAGGCCCCCTCGCAGGCCATCAACGATCGCCGGACTTCATGTGAAAAATCCACGTGGCCGGGCGTGTCGATCAGGTTCAGTTGATACTCCTGACCGTCCGGCGCGATGTAGGCAAGTGTGATCGTGTTGCTTTTGATCGTGATGCCACGTTCCCGCTCGATATCCATCGAGTCCAGCATCTGGTCGTGGAACTCACGCTGGGTGACGCCGCCACAAGCCTGAATCAGGCGGTCGGCCAGGGTCGACTTTCCGTGATCGATATGGGCGATGATGCAGAAGTTCCGAATTTGTTTCATGCGCCGGGGTCTTGCGACAAAGAAGCGAGAGTAACGTTCACGGTTAAGATCCTAGTGGATCGGGGCGACAACCAACAGGGATTCGATGCCGGGGTTGCCGTCGAAGGAATTAACGGACCGGGGCGAGCTCAATACCGCTAAATCGGGATTGATGGGCGCCAGAACCTAGCGCGAACCGGCTGATGTCAACCGAATATCAGCCGTTTGGCGCGAGCCTACGGGCACTGCGCTGGTCAAAACCGTGTCGTTTATGCCCACACGCGTTAGTTCGTTTTGGTCCAATCGAGCGTCCAGTGTCGATCGCTGGTCATGCGGACCGCTTCGGAGGGGACAGCGAAACCGGCCAGAATGTCCACGGCCTCGTCGACGGTCAACGCCGCGTGCAGGGATTGTCGCAGCAATTGCCGGCCGTAGTCCGATTCCCCAGCGGCGTGCAGATCGACCAACCCCTCGACGTCGGCTTCGCTGGCCGGTCGGGCAAGGTCACGTAGAAACAAACGTCCACCCGGTGCCAGGATTCGGATCGCCTGGGCAATCACCCGCTCCGGTTCGGCGACGTGGTGCAGCATCGTGTTGGAGATCACGGTGTCGGCGGCATCGTCTTGGAACCCGTCGAGCACCTTACAATCGGCGTGTTCCAAGAACACCCGTCCGGTGACCGAGCCGAGTTCGATCTCGATGCGAGCGGCTTCCAACATTTCGACTGAACAATCGACCCCCAGGACCTCAATCTCACTGAGACGCTGGCACAGCAAGACGGGGATGGCCGCCGTCCCACAGCCCAGGTCGACGATTTTGGGGCCGACCGTGCCCCCGGCGATCAAATCGTCGACAAAAGCGGCGTTGACACCCTCGTGATCCATTTGCAGGTACTCCTGAACCTCCGATTCGTCATCCATGGGCTCCGGTTCAAGCGTTCGGGGCAGGGGCGACCGGCCGGGTTGCTGGGGTGTGTTCAACGTGACACTCGCGCGGAAAAATGACATTCTGTGTGTAAAGCGACGTGACTTTACGCGTTGTCTAAGGTTACAGAAATTACACTGCCGGAAAAATCCGCGTAACAGTCACCATTTACGCTGGTTCATGGACTACAACGATCGGTGGCGGAAAACCGCCTAGACCGATTTCACGGGATAGCTAGCCTAGGGTGGCGAAGGGGATTGTGCCTGGCGCGCCTCGCTCGATTGACTGAAGCAACCACGAGTCAACAACCTGGACCAAGACGCCACGGGATGGGCGTTGCCGACAACCTGTTTTCGACAACAGCGCCGCTCATGGACGAGGGCGCTGTGACACGAGCTTGGACCTTGCTGTGCTAGCCGCGCTGATCAACCGTTTGCAGTCACGAAACTCCGTCCTTCGGGACGGTGATTCGTTGCTGCTGACACGAACGGAATTCAACCGGGAGGTGTCCCGCGAACGCATCCGTGCGACGCGACGATCGATCCCGTTTTGTATCCTCACGATCGACGTGGCGGGCGGGCGGCAACTGCAATCGCGTCGGCGGGCGTTGATTCGCATCTTGCACCGAAACGTGCGTCTGACCGACCAGAAAGCTGAACTGGGGAACCGTCGCTTCGCCGTTTTGCTCGTCGATACACCCGAAATGGGCGGACGATCGGTTCTGGATCGGCTTGCCGGCTTGTGCGAGACGCGGAAGATCGATGCGACGCTTTCCTTACGCGTGCATGATCCCGAAGGCTTTGACCCCGATCGCGATGTCGAGCTGCCCACCGGTGCCGGCAAACGACGCCGCGATGATGCCCCGGAATCCACCTGGCTGCGTGTCGATCGAAGCTCAGGCGACACGCTCGGTCTGGCCGTCCAGCAGCGTCCTGCCATCATCGATGAAGCGGCACGCTCCCCTGAGGTCACCTCTCGCGACGAGGGTGCAACGGCGACCGGTGCGGCGCTCAGTTCGACGCACCCTTCGAAGCACAGCGCCTTCGTGACCCGCGAATCGCTCCTCAGCGATCGACCGCTGGCGCGGCGATTGACCAAGCGCGCGATTGATCTTGCCGGGGCTGCGATCGGTCTGGTCCTGGTCAGCCCGGTGTTGGTCGTGGCGGCCGTGGCGGTCAAACTGACCAGCCCCGGACCGGCATTTTTCAAACAGACCCGCGAGGGCATGGGGGGGAAACCATTCACAATTTACAAAATGCGAACGATGGTGGTGGACGCCGAAAGCCAACAATCGGCGCTTCGTCAGAAAAGCCACCGTGACGGGCCGGCGTTCAAGATCAAGCACGATCCCCGCGTCACGCCGATCGGGCACCTGTTGAGAAAGACGTGCATCGACGAGTTGCCCCAGTTCATCAACGTGCTGCGTGGCGACATGTCGCTCGTCGGACCGCGGCCACTTCCCTGGCATGAAAGTCGCGCCTGCAATCACTGGCAACGCCGCCGTTTAGGCGTGCCGCCGGGCATGACGTGTTATTGGCAAGTCGACAAGGCCGCAGCGGAAACGTTCGATGACTGGATGCGGATGGACCTGCAGTACGTCGACCGCAACGATCTGTGGCGCGACCTGCGGCTGATCGCTCGCACCGCGTTGGTGCCATTGACCGGACGCGGGGGTGAGTAGCTCCATCGGTACCGCGGCGCGATGAGGCGCTCGAGCGGAAAACACGCATGAACGCATCTGTTAAAAAAGACGCACGCCCCCCGGCCAGCCTGTCAATTGACTTTGACAACAAGTGGGCCTACCTCCGTGCCGCCGGCCGCCAAGACTGGGAATCGGCGTCCAGCTACCTGCCGATGGCCGCCGAGCGGATGGTGGACCTGCTCGGTGAACTCGAGTTGCCGTTGACCGTGTTTGTCGTCGGCCGCGACCTGCGCTGCGAGCGCGACGCCGAGGCGATCGATTCATTCAAGGCGCTGAAATCGGTGGAGTTCTCGAACCACTCGATGAATCATCTGCCGTGGATGCACACCATGGATCGCGAAGAAATCTTTGCGGAAATCGCTGGAACGCATCAGGCCATCGCGTCCTCGCTCGGTGTTCAGCCACGGGGGTTTCGTGGACCAGGATTCTCGTGTCCCGATGAAGTCCTCCACGTGTTGGCGAAGCTGGATTACGCCTACGACGCTTCCGTTTTCCCGACCTCCGTCGCCCCGCTCGCCCGGGCCGTCTTCCTGGCCCGAACCAAGCTCAAGGGCGAGCAAAAAGAAAAAGCCAAGCAGCTCTATGGCGGATTCGCGTCGATGCGAAATCCGAATCGCCCTTTCTGTCGCACGGTCGAAGCGAGTCGGTTGTGGGAGATTCCGGTGACGGTGATGCCGTTGACCCGCACGCCGATTCACTTTAGCTACTTCCTGTTCTTGGCCGGCGTTTCGAAGCTGGCGGCCAAAACCTACCTCCGCAGCGCGTTGCGGTTGTGCCGATGGACGGCTACGACGCCTTCGTTGTTGCTGCATCCCCCCGATGTTCTGGGCTGTGAGGATGATTCCGACATGGCCTACTTCCCCGGAATGAAAATGCCGCGGGCGGAAAAGCTCGAGCTGGTTCGCTGGGCATTGCAACGCTACGGTCGAACCTTCAACGTGCAAACCATGATCCAACAAGTGCGATCGCTTAACGCCCAGGCGGAAGCGTGTCGGACACGAATGGCACCAGCGTAAGCGTTGGTGTGCAGGCTTTAGCCGCCCACTGTCGCTGCGTCGCAGCGACCGGGAATCACCTAAAGGCTAGACACCAACGTCCTCACTAAAACGTGCCGGACACCTATTTTCAACCCATCCTGAATCAAATTGATCGACCTCGGAAAGCGAAACGTTCTCGGCATCGGTGTCAACGCGATCGATTATGAATCGGCCGTGGCCAAGGTGATCGATGCGGCTGTGAGCCGGCAAGCGATGTCGGTCACCGCGCTCGCGGTGCACGGTGTGATGACGGGGGTGACCGATCCCGAACATCAATATCGGCTCAATCAATTTGATCTGGTCTGCCCCGACGGCCAACCGGTTCGTTGGGCGTTGAATCTGTTGCACGATTGCAAGCTGGACGACCGGGTGTACGGCCCTGATTTGACGCTGAAGCTTTGTCAGGCGGCCGCTCGGCAATCCGTCCCGGTGTTTCTGTTCGGGTCGACCGACGAAGTGTTGGAACGGTTTTCCGATTCGCTGTGCAGGCAGTTTCCCGAGCTGCAGATCGCCGGCACGCGCAGCAGTCGTTTTCGCACGTTGTCGCAACTCGAACGCGACGAGCTGGCTGAGGAAATCCATTCCAGCGGCGCGGGGATCTGTTTCGTCGGCCTGGGCTGCCCCCGGCAGGAGGTGTTCGCCTATGAAATGCGTGACCGCCTGAACATGCCGCTGGTTGCCGTCGGTGCCGCGTTTGCCTTCCATGCCGGAATGCTGGCCCAGGCGCCGACTTGGATGCAACGCCACGGGCTGGAATGGCTGTTTCGACTGGCACACGAACCGAAGCGATTGTTCAAACGCTATCTGACGACCAATCCGGCATTCTTGACGCGACTTACGCTCCAGAAGCTCGGGCTGATGCACCGTCATCGAGATCAAGGGCGGCCGCCGAAGCATGACCTTCTTTTCGGCTGAAGGGCCCGTGGGCTGACGTCGATCGATTGATAGAATCTAGCCGCCCCGACGTCCGAATCCGATTACCCCTGCTGACCATGAACTGTCCCTTTGATCCCTTCAGCGATGTCGCCTCGTTGCAACTGGCCGTGACCGATTCCTTTTGCGAATTGGCCGAGCAAACGGTCAAGCAGAACGGCATCTTCCGCGTTTCCCTGTCGGGCGGCTCGACCCCGCGCCGCGTCTATGAAATGCTGAGCGAGCGTGAGCTTCCCTGGGGCCAGATCCATTGGTTTTGGGGAGACGAACGCAACGTGCCCCACGATCATGCCGACAGCAATTTCCGCATGGTGCGCACTGCATTGCTCAGTAAGGTGGACATCCCGGCGGCGAACATTCATGCCGTACCGGTGAATGTCGATGCACCGGCCGAGGCGGCGGAACAGTACGAGCAGACGCTTCGTGACCACTTCGACGAACCGTTTCCGGCCTGGGACCTGATGCTGTTGGGCATGGGCGATGACGCCCACACCGCGTCGTTGTTTCCCGACACGTTGGCGCTGGGCGAACAGAACCGCTGGTTTGTCGAGAACTGGGTGCCGAAGTTTGACGCCTTTCGGTACACGCTGACGTTTCCGGCGATTGAATCGGCGCGAAACGTCTGGATGATGACCGCCGGCGAAGCGAAACAGCGGGCCTTGGAGCAGGTTCTGTCAGGCAAAACCGATCTGAATCGCTATCCGTCGCAGCGGATCAAGCCGGCGCGTTGGTTCGTCGATGCCGCGGCGTGCGGGGCGTAGGCGATGCGGCGAACCGAAAAACGACGCGACGTCGTCCGGCGTCGCGAATCGCCCGGACAGTTCGCTCGTCGAAATGCATCAGCCTGAAACGGCGTTTGCGCAGCAAACAAACGCCAGAGAGTGCCGGCGCTGCACAAGTCTTGGCGACTTCCGCTACTTGCTATCACCCCTCTCGGGGTAAAACCTGCTACGCTGGCACGCGGACGTGCGACAAACGCGTACCGCGGGGCTCAGGACTGTTCGTCGTCGGAATCAGCGGCAGCTGCGACGGGTTCGGGCGTCGTTTCAGCCTCGTTGTCGCTGTTATCGCTGTTATCGCTGTCATCGGCGAACGAGGGCCGTTCGGCTTTTCGCGAGACGCGATCGTTCTTTCCGACCAGTTCCAGGATCGCCCGGGTGCCGGCATCGCCGAGACGCGGGATTGCCAGACGGACGACGCGGGTGTAGCCGCCGTCGCGATCGACGTAGCGTGGGGCGATGGTGTCAAACAGGATGGCGGTCGCTTGTTTGTCGCCGATCAATTGAACGATGCGTCGCTGTGCGGCGACGACGGGAGCGCGGGCGGCGGCCCACTTCTGCCAGTCTTCGCTTTTTCGCCACTTCTTGTATTCGTCACTGCCGCGGTCGGCGTCGCAAGCGAACTTGGCCGCTTCTTCGGCGTGCGGGAGCGATTTCTTGGCGATGGTGATGCATTTTTCGACCAGCGACCGCACTTCTTTGGCTTTGGGCAGCGTGGTGGTGATTCGACCGGCAACCTTGGGAGCGTTGTCGTCGAGTTCGGCATCACGCTCGGTCAGGAACAGAGCGCTGGCAAGGTTTTTCAGCAGGGCCTTTCGGTGGCTGGGACTGCGTCCCAGCGTGCGGCCACGTCGTCGGTGTCGCATGACGTATTCGGATAGGGTTGGGGGTGTATTTGTGCGAAGGGGGTTTCGAGCGGATCTGCGGCGAGGCGTCCGCTAGAACATGGGTTGCGCCGGCACTCGCATGCCGAGGTGCAATCCGTACTGGGCTAATTTTTCGCGGACTTCGTTCAGCGTGGTGTCACCGAAGTTCCGGACTTCCAACAGTTGGTCTTCGTTGCGTTGAACGAGATCACGGACCGTTTGAATGTTTTCACTTTCCAGGCAGTTGTTCGCCCGCACGGACAATCGCAGGTCTGCGAGCGTCATGTTCAGCTTGGCTTCCAGCTGAGCTTCGGGCGACCCGGCGCCACCGCGGGCGGCCGAGAAGATGCTCGGTCCGAGTTCGCGATATTGGACAAACGGGTTGAGGTGTTTGCGAAGGATCTTTGCCGATTCGACGAGTGCCAGTTCCGGGTTGACGCTCCCGTCGGTCCAGATTTCCAGGATCAGCTTGTCGTAGTTGGTTTTTTGCCCGACGCGGGTTTCTTCGACTTCGTATCGAACGCGGGTGATCGGGCTGTAGACGGCGTCGACGGGAATGATCCCGATTTCGTGATCGGCGCTGCTGTGTTCGGTGGCCGGCACATAGCCGCGGCCGTTTTCGACAACCATTTCCATCATGAATGGCGTGTCTTCGGTGAGCGTCGCCAGCACGAGGTCTTTGTTGATGATTTCGACATCGGAATCGGTTTCGATGTCACCGGCACGCAGTTCACCGGCTTTGTCGCTTTCGATCGTGATCACCCGCGTCGCTTCGCTGTGGTTGCGGACCACCAAGCTTTTGACGTTGAGGACGATTTCGGTCACGTCTTCCAAGACGCCGGGGATGTTGGTGAACTCATGCTGGGCGCCACGAATCTTGATCTGCGTGACGGCGCTACCCATCAGGCTGCTCAGCAGGACGCGTCGGAGGCTGTTTCCGACACTGGTGCCGAAGCCACGTTCGAACGGCTCGGCGATGAACTTGCCGTACGTTTGGGAAAGGGAATCGCGGTCAACTTCCAGATTGCTGGGAAGTTCCATTCCACGCCAACGGATATGCATGGTTGTGATCCTGTCGCTTGGGAGTGCAAATGCGGGGGTAAAGAGTAGCCGAGAGACCGATCTACTAGACGCGACGCTTTTTCCGCGGTCGGCATCCGTTGTGCGGAATCGGCGTGACGTCTTCGATCAATTTGACCTTCAGTCCGGCCGCTTGCAGTGCCGTGATGGCACTTTCACGTCCCGATCCGGGGCCCTTGACGCGAACTTCGACGTCTCGCATGCCGAACTTCGACGCCTTTTCGGCGGCTTGTTGGGCGGCACACTGGCCGGCGAACGGGGTGCTCTTTCGGCTGCCTTTGAAACCGCTGGTTCCGGCGCTTGCCCAGCACAGCGTGTCACCTTTGACGTCGGTGATGGTCACCGTCGTGTTGTTGAACGTCGCGTGAACATGGGCGATGCCGTTGGTCACGTTTCGCCGTACTCGTTTCTTTTTGTTGCTCTTTGCCACTGCAAAGTCCTAAAACTTCAAACGGTTAATGTCGAACTGGAGGGGAGGCCAAAACGCGACGCGTCGACGACGCGGTCGCTGCTTCGGACCAAACGAAAATATGTCTTGGGACGTCGGGGATGCTCGGCTTGTAAATCGCCGGGTGCATCGGCCAGACGTTAGCGAAGATCCTTGACGCCTTTCTTTCCGGCGACCGTCTTCTTGGGCCCTTTGCGGGTACGCGAGTTGGTCTTGGTGCGTTGTCCGCGAACCGGCAATCCCATTCGATGCCGCATGCCGCGGTACGACTTGATCTCACGCAGCCGGCTGATGTTCTGAGTCGTTTGACGACGCAGTGGACCTTCGACCGTGTATTCACGTTCCAGCAATGCTGCGATTTGACCCAGCTCATCTTCTCCGAGGTCGCTCGCGGCGCGCGTCGGGTCCACGCCGAGCTTCTCACAGGCTTCGCGGGCCGTGTGAAGGCCGACGCCGTAGAGATAGGTCAACGAATACTGGATCTGTTTGTCGTTCGGGATGTCGACGCCCAACAAACGGGGCATGGCGAGGCTCCTGCAAAATCATCGTGCTAAAACTATGAAGACACAGCACCTTGCGGTTGGAGACGCCCCCGGGAGGGAACGCGACCGCAGAAAGTCAGAAAAAGTGCTGGCCAAGAATCCCGGACTATAGCGAATGGTCCCCTTTTTGCTCAATGGCCACTTTCGAGCCTTTTCAGGAATTTTCACTCCGGCGATTGCGGACCATCCGAAAAAACTCTGTCGGCACCGCGTCGGCCGGCCCCGCCGGGACCCGAAATTGCTCCACCGTGCGGAAATCTGACAGATCTAGCTCCAACTCGGTGTCGCCGGCGACGCCCGAGAGCACGCGAGTCAAAAAGATCTGGTCGCAGCGATCGATCAGTTGGCGATAGATTTCTGCCCCGCCGACTACATAAATTGGTGCCTGGCCACCCATCTGCAGGGCCGCGTCGGGTGAAGGCGCGACCTCAACGCCCTCGTAAGACAGATCTGCTTGGCGGGAGACAACGATCGTTCGCCGGCCAGGCAGCGCCCGCCCGATCGAATCAAACGTCTTGCGGCCCATCACCAACACGCCGCCCATCGTCATCCGCTTGAATCGCTGCAGGTCCTGACGCAGCCGCCACGGCATCGTTCCCTCCAGTCCGATCACCCCGCTGGGGGTCATCGCGACGACGGCGGTGACGGGAGAGTTGCTGGTAGCGGGCATGGCGGTATTGGCTTTCAAACCGCAACGGGAGCCTTGATGTGCGGGGGGGCTCGTAATTGACGATCTCGAAGTCTTCGTACACAAACCCATCGATCGATTCCGGCACGCGAGCGATCACCAGTTCCGGTAACGGTTTGGGTTCCCTGGAAAGCTGTTCCCGGGCTTGTTCGAAATGATTCTGATACAGATGCACGTCGCCGAAGGTGTGCACGAACGCGCCGGGTTTCAATCCGGTCACGCTGGCCATCATCATCGTCAGCAAGGCGTAGCTGGCGATGTTGAAGGGGACGCCCAGGAAGACGTCGGCGCTGCGTTGATAAAGCTGGCACGACAGCCGGCCATCGGAAACGTAGAACTGAAACAGCGTGTGACAGGGGGGCAAGGCCATCGCGCCGACCTCGCTGACGTTCCAGGCCGAGACGATCAGCCGACGCGAGAGCGGGTTGGTGCGGATCTCGTTTTCGACCCAGGCGATCTGGTCGATCGTCTGCCCATCCGGAGTCGGCCAGGACCGCCATTGGTGGCCATAGACCGGCCCCAAGTCGCCGTTTTCGTCGGCCCACTCGTCCCAGATCTTCACGCCGTTCTCGTTCAACCACGCGATGTTGGTGTCACCACGAAGAAACCACAGCAGCTCGTAAATGATCGAGCGAAGGTGCAGTTTCTTGGTGGTCAACAACGGAAATCCGTCGGACAGATCGAATCGCAACTGGCGGCCGAACAGGCTGCGCGTGCCGACGCCGGTGCGGTCGCCCCGATCAGAGCCGGATTCAAGGATGTCTTCGAGAAGGCGGAGGTACTGGAGCATTTCGTCTTAGACCGACGCGTCGATCGCTTCCTGAAGTGCGGCTTTGGTCGTGTTGCCGCCTCGGAAACTGTGTTCGACTTCGCCGTTCTTGAACAGCAACAGCGTGGGGATCCCGGTGATGCCGAACTTTTGTGCGACACCGGGGGCGTCATCGATGTTCAATTTGCCGATTTTTGCCTTGCTGTTCTCTTCGGCCAGCTGATCGATCATCGGAGCGATTGCACGGCAGGGGCCGCACCAGGGTGCCCAGAAATCAACGAGCACCGCGCCATCGGCTTGAAGGACTTCGGCATCAAAGTTGTCGTCAGTAAATTCTTTCACGGCGTCTGAAGCCATGGTCTTGGTCCTCGGGATAGCAACAGGGAAAAGGAGAGGCCGGCGGTGATCCGCCGATACTCGAGTGCGAATTGTAGGAAGCTGGGGGTGGTCGGCCAAGTTAGCCAAAGCGAGAATTTCAGCTCGCCGGGCTCAACGGGTCACCGCTGTTTCCTTCAAATCCCATTCTGGCATTGGCCATCGTGGCCCGACTGGCCCAATCAGGGAGTCCAAGTTCGAGTCACCGAACGTCACTGCCCATCCAGTGCTCGACGGCACGCGAGACGATTTCGGCAAATTCGCCGAGCAGCATCGCGGTCGCGCCCCAGACGTCTTGTCGACGCCCCAGGCAATCATCGAACTCAATCGCTCGGTGTCCGAATCTGTACTGGAATACCTCGCCGCTGCCCTGACTCTTACCGATCCGCTGTTTTTTTTGATCGATGAGCGTGCAATGGGGGGGCGGGTGGGGTGAATCAAGTCCCCCCAGTTGCAGCAAACACTCCACAGGCATCTCGATCACTTCGTCCACCTCGACCGGGTCGGGACGCCAATCGGCGGCGGGGCACTTTGTGGTGACGATTTGCGTTTCCACCAGGTTGTCGCTGGCAAACACGTAGATCGGCGACAAACACCCTAGCACGTCGATCACCTTCACCGGCAGACCGAGTTCCTCGTGGTATTCCCGCAGTGCCGCCTGCAGGGAGGATTCGCCGGACTCGATTTGTCCGCCCGGCAAGCAAACTTGCCCACCGTGGTGCGACAACGCTTTGGGTCGGCGGGTGAGCGTCAGACACAACCGCCTGGTTTGCCGATGGGGATAGACCACAATCACAACGGCCGCCCGGCGTGAATCCGATCGGGCGGGGCCACGGTGGCGACCGTAAGACAAACGCGGCGCCAGCTTCGAACCGCCGCTCGCCCGCGGGGAGCTGATCGAACGATTCAGGAATCGGCCGCTTGGGAATTTGCCCGAATTGCCGCTGCGCTGTGCGAGCACTTGAGCGACCACGCTGCCAAACGTCTTGATGGATTCCGCGGCAAACAGCTGCTCAGCGGCATGATCCCTGGCGGACACAACGGGCACCTAGACGAGGGTCTCGAGCAGTCGACGCAGCTTTCGCAATTCGACCCGATGATCCAGACCTTCCATCGGCGTCATGTTGACCGTCAACGCGCGATCGTACTTCTCGCGTTCAAGCTGGGTGATCAGTTTTCCGTAGTCGACTTCCCCCTGGCCGACGCTGACCTGAAACGCATCGGGACGCGTGTCGCGAAGGTGCACGTTGCAAACAAATTTCAAAATGTGGTCCAAGCTTTTGCCTTTGGCCGAACCGGTGATGTAAACGCTCGGGTCCAACGTGATGCCCAATCCGTCGACGTTGTTGCACAGCACCATCAATGTGTCCGGATCCTCGCTCAAGCAACCGAGCTGGCTTTTCACGCTGACGCGAACCCCTTCGGCCTCACCGATCTCGACTAGTTTCTGCAAGTGTTCGACTTCCTCGTTGAAGGGGGTGCCCTGTTCGGCCGACGGAATGGTGATCGTGACCACCTTGGTCGTCTTGGCCAACCAACACAGTTTGGCGAACTGCTGGTAGTGATCGGCGCCGGTGGACGCCAGTTGCACGCTGTAGCCCGAAATATCGAGCCGGTGCGTGTGGCGGAGCAGTTGGATGGAGCGATCCATGTCCTCGAGCAATTCACTCGGTTTGACGTTCCCCGATTCGTGCAACGCAATCTCGATGGCGGTGAAATCCAAGTCGGAAGCAAGTTCGATCGCGGCGAGCAATTCGAGACCGGGAAAGCATTCTGTAGAAGCGGCGATCAACACGGGAGTATCCTTTCAATTCAACGTCTAGAATTCTGGTCGCATGACGGCGGGCGATCGAGTGCAAGCCGCCGCCACGAATGGTTTTAGGTAAGCGTACCGATTTTGGCGATCTGGGCAAAAGACCGGTTTACCGGCTAATGCGACGAAACGAGCGAAGGAGCATTCACCACCATTAATTCCTCAATCATTCCGTTGCGGTGTCATGCTCTGACCCCCATGTTGGCCCAGCCATTGCACCGCGTCGCGGGCCAATTGCTCGGGCGACTTGGCGTCGCCGACAAGGGTCAAATCGGCCACCTGACGATACAGCGGTTCGCGGCGCGCAAGCAATTCACGAATCTCATCCACCGGCGATAATTCCGTCAGCGCCGGCCGCCGTTGTCCGGTTGTCTGGTCGGCCGCAAGCCGCCCGGCGATCACCTCGGGACTGGCGGTCAACCAAATGCAGACTCCGGTTTGCCGGATCACGTCACGATTCTGTTCGCGCAGGATGGCTCCCCCGCCGAGCGAAATGACGCGTCCCTGTGATCGATCGGCGGCCACCTGACGAAGGCACCGTGATTCCCAATCGCGGAACAAGTCTTCGCCGCCTTCGGCAAAGATCTCGCGAATCGTTTTTTCGGCGGCCTGCTCGATGACATGATCCAAATCGACACACTCGGTCGCCAGTTCGGCAGAAATCAATCGTCCCACCGTCGTTTTTCCGGTGCCGCGGTAGCCGGTCAAGTAAATTCGATCCGTAGTCACCCTCACCTCCGTTTGCTCCGCCGGACTTCGTTTGTTTGGTCTTTCAGTGTCTCGCCGCTCCCCCGACCCGTCGTCGCCGAAGTTGCCGACGCGACGCGTGTGGCTGTTTCGATCGGTCTGTCTGGCGATCGCCCTGTTGCCCTTCCTCGCCGCCGAACTCTACCTGCGGGTGACGCACCGCGTCGATCCACAAGACCTGGCGAGCGATCCGGTGTTTGATGCTTCCGGCCAATCGCCGCTGTTCGTCCTGTCGCCGGATTCAACACGTCGGGAGATCCCGCCATCGAGGCTCAACTTTTTTCGGCCGGCCTCGTTTGCCGCCGACAAACAGCAGAACACGCGACGCATCTTCGTACTCGGCGGGTCCACCGTCCAGGGCCGTCCCTACGAAACCGAAACCGCATTCGCAAAATGGATGCAGTTGCGACTGCAAGCCCAGGATCCCTCGCATGCCTACGAAGTCGTCAACTGCGGCGGCGTCTCCTACGCCAGCTATCGGATCGCGATCATGTTGGCCGAAGTCCTCCGCTATCAGCCCGACGCGATCGTGCTGTACACCGGGCACAACGAGTATCTGGAAGAACGCAGCTACAGCACGATCAAGTGGGAGAGCAACCCGCTGCAACGTCTGGCCCAGGGATCCTATCTGGTCCGGTCGATCCGTCGGCACTTGCGTCCCCCCGCCGCCCATCGCCAGGACTTGCCGGCGGAATTGAAAACACGTTTGGACTTCGTCGATGGAATGGCTCGCTACGTCCGCGATGAACAATGGCGACGGGGCGTCGTGAACCATTTTCGCGTCACACTGGAACGCATGATCGGCATGTGCGATGCCGCCGACGTGCCGCTACTGGTTTGTGTGCCGACCAGTGACGTGGTCAACACGCCGCCGCTGAAGGTTCAATTGGCGGATCTGGATCAAGCGGCATTGGATGACTTTCGCAGGCACCAGGCGATCGCGGAGGACAGCCGGCTGGCGGTGGAGCAGCGTCTCGCTGCCTGCAAGGCGTGCTTGGAAATCGATCCCGAACATGCCGGAATCCATTACTTGGCCGGCATGCTGCATTGGAAGCATGGTCGTGCCAGGCAAGCCAAGCATCACCTCTACGCCGCGCGCGACCATGATGTCTGTCCGCTGCGGGCGACGACACCGATTTTGCAAACGATCTTGCAGTTGGCCGAGCGTCATCGGCTGCGCGCGATTCGATGTGATCAATTGTTCGATCGAACGGATTCTCAGTGGAGGCCGATTCCCGATGGGATCGAAGATCCGCAGCGGTTTGTCGACCACGTTCATCCGACAATTGCCGGGCATCAAGAGATCGCGTTGGCCGTCTCCGATGCGGTGATGGAATGGTTTCAGATCCCGGCGAGCGAATCCGCCGACGCGTCCTATCGAGAGCGTGCGACGCAACACCTCGCATCGCTCGACGAAACTTATTTCGCCCGTGGTAAGCAACGTTTGGAAGGTCTACGAAACTGGGCCGCCGGCCGCGCGGGGAAGTCGTCGTCGGATGAGCGTCACGTCGAGGCAAAGTGACGGCGGGTTGATCCCAGCGGGACGCGTCAGCGAGCGGCGCGTTCAAATCGCCCAGTCGCGGCGCCGCTCGTTGACGCTTCCCGCTGGGGGGGCTCGATCGCAAGCCGCGAGACGCATGCAACCGACGCTCACTGCGACTGGTCGTCCGGCTGCGACTGGTCGTCCGGCTGCGACTGGTCGTCCGGCGCGGGTTCGTGTAACAACGACATCGCTCGCTGCCGTGCCTCACTGGCCCAGGGTTGACCTTCATAAAGCGTCACGATGCCTTCGAGGAGCGTCTTGCGTTCTTCCGACGGCAACTGTTCGGCGCGGTCGATCCGCCGCATCAGCTCCGCCAACTTCGGGTCTCCCGGGGCTCCTTGCATTTCAGACTGAGCTTCGGAGAGTCGGGCGATTTCGAATTCGGCGAGCTGGGCCAACCGCGCGGGCTCGCCGTCATCGTCTTCGGCATCACCAAAGACCGCGATCCACTGCCGCAGTTTTTCACGCGCCGCAAGCGGATTGCTATGCCGCAGCGCCATCGCTTCGAGAAACGTTTTTTCGTACAGCGGTCCTTCGCTGGTTCGCAGCTTGGCTTTCAGCTTCAATCGTCGCACGGCCGCTTCCACACGATAGATCTTTTCTCGCTGACGAATCTCGTCCGCTCTGGGGTGCTCGGGGAACAGCTTGAGGAATCGTTCCATCTCGTCTTGGATCTGAAACGATTGAACGGAGCTGTCCGGGCTGTCGATTTTGGCGAGCAATTCTTCCGCCGTCGGCCCTCGCGTGGACACGACCAGGAAAACGACACCGACCAGAAGGATCAGCGAGAGCGCGACGATTGAAACGATCCGCAGCGCCGGGTGTTCCGCCTTGGTTTTGGGGGTCACGAAGAACCCTTCGCGGACCTCGCCATCGGAGACGGTTTGAAAGTGAGTCTTTCCGCTCAAGCCGACCGATGTGTCGCGGTTGCTGGGGGCATCGGGATCGACCGTCGAATCATCCGGCGACCGACGGTCGTCCGACGCAGCGGTGGCGGCGGTACTGAGCACGGTTCCGCGTTTGCCACTGTGTCCTTCGGTGTGGACCGTGCGCGCCGAGGGGTCCACGCTTGCGACCGAGGTCTGGTTGCCGTCGTTGATGTCCCAAAACGGCACGGTGTCTTCCGGCCGCGTCTTGCCGGACTGCACGCGGGTCTTCTTGCCTCCGTTGGGTTTCTCCGGCCCGGTCGTGTCAAATTCCGGTCCCGAGCGATCCGACGTCGGTTGCCCCGGGTCGGATTCGTCAGGGTCTGGCTCGTCAGGGTCTGGCTTGTCGGCAGATTGGTGCCTGGTCTCTGCGCTGGAGGGTGATTCCGGCTTTTCGCCCGTGCGATCGGACAAGGTTTGCATCCGATGCAATCCCGCACGCATGGCTTTCAATCGGTTCATCACCGCCAAGGCGGTCGGCGGTCGCTTCTCGGGCTGCTTTTCCAGCAGTTCGCTGACGATTTGGACGACATCGTCGGGCAGATCGGGATCGATCATATCCAGCGGCACCGGATCCTTGTGCTGCAACGCCGAAATGACTTCGGTGATGTTCTTGCCGCGAAACGGCGTCTTTCCGCATAACATCGCGTACATCACGCAGCCGAGTGCGAACAGGTCCGTCCGCGACGTGACTCCGGATCCGTCGGCTTGTTCGGGCGCCATGTAGTCGGCCGTGCCCATGATCGAACCGACCGCGGTCTGGTTCTCGCCGAAAATCTTGCTGATCCCGAAGTCCAGCAGCTTGACGGTTCCGTCACGCTGCACCACCAGGTTGGCCGGTTTCAAATCCCGGTGCGTCACGCCGAAGTCGTGGGCGTGTTTGAGCGCGGCGCAGACCTGAATCGAGATGTCCAGCGTCGTCATCCAAGGCAGCTTTTTCTGTTGACGGATCAACTCCTGAAGCGTTTCGCCTTCGACATATTCCATCGAATAGAACAGCATGCCGTGCTCTTCGCCGAATCCGATCAGTTTGACGATGTTCGGGTGGCTGAGCAGCTTGAGCGTTTTGACTTCGGTGTCAAATCGACGCCGAAAACGCATTTCGTCGGACATTTGCGAGGCGATCAACTTGACCGCAACGTCCTGGCCGGATCTGGCGTGTTTGGCTTTGAACACCGATCCCATCCCGCCCGTGCCGAGGGTCTCTCCGATCCGGTAGGGGCCGAGGTATTCGGGTGGCTTCATGTTCAATGGGAGCGTCGGGGAAAAGAGAAGGGTGCGAGGATGAAGGATCGCATCCACTAATCTAACACTTTTTCCGCCTCTGACGTTCGCCGATCAAGAGATCTGAATTCCGCTGACCGACGCATTTGCCTAGGATCTGGGGCATGAACAAATCGGCCCCCCCTACTGAAACCGAGTCGCCCGCGAAAACGTCGTCGACGAAGCCGCCCGTCGGACGAACCTGGTGGTGGATCGCGATGGCGTCGCTGGTCGTGCCTTGGTTGAGCCAGCCTCCCTTGGGCTGGTGGCCGCTCGCAGCGATCGCCGTCACTCCGCTGTTGCTTGCGGCAACGCAGGCGACGATTTCGCCGAGGCAGTATGCGGTCTTGTACTTGGCCGCGGTCGGCTACTGGGCCCTGACGTTGCAAGGGCTGCGGTTTGCTAACCCGTTGATCTATCCCTGTTGGATCGCGCTGGCCGCCTACCTGGCGATCTACCCGGTCGCCTTTGTGGTGGTGCTGCGCCGTTTGATGCGGCTGGGGCTGGCGATGGTGTTCGCCGCGCCGCTCGCTTGGGTCGGCATGGAATGCATTCGTAACTACATGCTGACCGGAATCTCCGCGGTCATGCTCGGCCACACCTTGGCCGACGTCCCCTCCCTGATTCAAATCGCCGACTTGGGTGGCAGCTACGCGGTCTCGTTGGTGATTGTGGTTGTGAACGTGGCAGTGGTGGCGGCATGGCGATGGCGTTGGCGCTCGACGACGGAATCGGCCGACGCGGCTAACCCTTTCGCTCCTTCGATCGGCAGCGTCGTGTCGTGCTGCATCGCCGCCCTCGTGCTGCTCTCGGCAACGTTTCTCTATGGCCGCTATCGTTTACGGCAACCGACGCAACTGTCCACGACGACGATCGCGCTCGTCGGGCGCAACGAACCGGTGGAATACGATCAAGACCGTTCGCGAGAATTGGAATTGTTCGACGCCTACGCGCAAGAGTCGATTCGTGCCTTCCAGTCGACCGATGAAACGATCGATGCGGTCATTTGGCCCGAGTCGATGTTCACCGGCATGATCCCCTGGATGGCCGGCCAGGGCGACGGTGCGATGGCTCGCGAATTGGGGCTCAGCCGGGAAGAAGAGCAAGCGATGACCGCCGAGCACCGCAAGCGATTCCAATTTCGCGCGGGATCGTTGCAAGCGATGTTGGCGGCCAATAACGGTCCCCAGGCGACCCGGCCTGACATCATCGCAGGTTGCGGGGTGATCGACGATGGGCCGACGACGAAGATGTACAGCGGAATCGTCCACGTCGGTGCGGAAGGCCGCGTCGTCGACTGGTACGGAAAGATGCACCTGGTCATGTTCGGCGAGTACATTCCGCTGGTCAAACACGTGCCGATCGTTCGCGATTGGGTGCCAAAGAACCTCGGTTTAACGCCCGGCGGGCACGCCAAACGCTTTCACGTCGGTCCGACGACGCTGTGCCCCAATATCTGTATCGAGACCGCGGTCGAACGCGTCGCGATCAATCACCTGCGTGAACTCAAGAGCGGCGAAGGCGGATTGCCTGACGCGATCGTCACCGTCACCAATGACGCGTGGTTCGATGATTCCAGCGTTATCACGCATCACAAACGATGCGCGCAATTCGTCGCCGTCGCCTGTCGACGGCCGATCTTGTCGGCCGCCAACAACGGGCCGACGGCCTGGATCGATAGCAACGGCCGTGTTGTTGAGGAGCTATCTCAAGGCGGTAACGGATGGGTGATTGCCAAGCCGAGTTTAGACAGCCGGACCAGTCTGGTGATGACAATCGGCGACTGGCCGGCGCGGGTTTGTGCGATCGTGTTTTTGGCCGCGCTGTTGCGGCCGAAGTATTGGCGCAGAAGGGGTTAGCGGTGCATCGCGAGCGGGCTGTCGATTTAGTCGATGTTCCGAAATCAACGCCTCCATGCCAGCCCGACGCGTCAGCGAGGGGCGCCGCGTGGCCCCTTGCTTACGCGTGCGGGCTTAAATCGACAGCCCGCGAGCGCAATACCGCTACTACTTTCGACGCCAAAGTGCGCGGCATGACCCCGACGGGGTCAAAGCCAGTAGCCGGAGGTGAGCGAAGCGACACCTCCGGACACCCGGTCCCCCGTCCGACGCGACCCCGAAGGGTGTCGAAGCAAATGACGTCGGCGCCCTCGGACCCGGCCAGCCCGCACGCACACGCTCACCCGTCAACTCCCTTGCGAATGCAGACTGCCGCACCGCCGGCGGATGGATTCGCTTCGACCCCGTCCGGGGTCGAGGGGGATTGTGGGACCTGCTTCCCGGAGGTGGCGCTGCGCTGACCTCCGGCTACTCGCTGGCATCCCTCCGGGATACTCGGTTCGCTGCCGCTCTCCTTTGACATCTAACGGAGCGATGCTTGTTCGTGAGCGGGCTGGCGCGAGCCCTCGCTAACGCGTGAACTTGGCTTCACTGAGCCGCCGTTTGGTTTCGGCCATCAAAGCGTCTTCGTCGGCTTCGCTGTCGGCCACGTAGGTGACACTGAAACGCAGGTACGATCCGGCATCGTCCCAGGGCACGGTGACGACACCGAGTTGTTCGATCAGGAACCGCGTCGCGTCTTCGGCCTTGTCAAACGTTTCACCACTTTCGGTCCCCTTCGGGGCGGGCGTGTAGAGGAAATATGTTCCGCCGGGCATTTCGCAATCGAAGCCGCAATCCTTCAGCACCGCGACCAGCTTCTCCATCCGACGTTGATATTTGGCCTTGATTCGAGTCGGGATCGAGTCGTCGTCGAGCGCCGCCGCGGCGGCCTTTTGAGTCGCGATGAATTGCCCGCTGTCACTGTTGTCTTTGACGTCCGCGAATGCGGAGACGATTCGCGGGTGTCCGGCGACGAAACCCATCCGCCAACCGATCATGTCATATCCCTTGCTCATCGAATGGACTTCGACGCCAACGTCCATCGCGCCGGGGGTTTCCAAGAAGCTGGTCGGCTTGCCGTCAAACGTCAGCAGAATGTGCGCCGCGTCATGAACGACGACAAACTCTTTTTCCTTGGCCAACGCGACCACCTTTTCAAAAAACTCCGGCGTCGCCAATCGTCCCGTCGGGGAATTGGGATAATTCAACACCAACAACTTGGCGCGGCGATAGATGTCGTCGGGAACCGAATCCAAGTCGGGCAGAAAATGGTTTTCTTTCAGCAGCGGCAACCGAAACACGTCACCGCCGTAGTAGCGCGTGTGGGTGCCCGCGACCGGGTAGCCCGGCACGGTCATCAGCGTCACGTCACCGGGATTGATGAAACAGGCCGGTAGCATCGCGTAGGCGGGCTTGCTGCCGATGCAATGGTTGATCTGCGTGGCCGGATCCAAATCGACGTCAAAGTGCCGCTTCATGAACCGCGCGGCGGCCTGCTTGTATTCGATCACGCCGTTGTCGGCATAGCCGCGGTTCTCGGGCTGATTGATTTCGGTCGCCATCACCTGCCGCACCGCTTCGTCGGCCATCGCGTCGTTTTCGCCGATCCCGAAATCCAGCAACTGGCGATCCGGGTGGGCCGCCAAGGCGTTCCGCTTGGCCCGTTTGATCTTTTCGAACTTGTAGATCTCGGTGCTCTTTCCATAGTTTGCCCCACCGATGCGATCGGCAAACAACGACTGGAAATAGGGATCTTTGACTTCAGGTTCGGTAGCAGATGACATAGCAGCGATCAGAGGGATGGAAGAAAAAACCGTTCTGGCGAAGGGCACCGATGATAAACGGCCCGGCAAATGTCCGCGAGTGTGGTGAAGTTGAATTCCCGCCGCATCACGTCAGCGAGTCAGGCCGTTCGGCAAATCCGCGGCGGACCAACGCTTCGGCGACTTCGGCCGTCGGCCCCAAGTAGTCCGCCACAACGAATCGCACCTGTGGGTGACGCTGCGAGGCCTCGGCGACTTGAGCGGCGATCGCGTCGTACAAACGGCCCTGGAACAGCAAATGAGGCTGGACGATCACGGTTCGGATCCCGGAGCGGCCCGCAACCTCGCCCAGGACACCGGGCAACCTGGGCTCGGCCATCGCGTAAAAACCGACCGCGTGATGGGGCATCTCACATCGCCGGGCCACGATTTCACCGAGCACACGCATGTCGGCTTTCGCGCAGGGGTCGTAGCTACCCCGGCCGACCATCACCAGCGCGACCGAATCATCTACCGGGATCGCTTCCCGGTCGGCGGCTTGCCGGATCCGGCTGGACAGCAACGCGACGATCGTCGGTGCGCGTGAGAGGGGACCGCACTGGCTGTAGCAGACGCCCGGAGTTTCCGCGGCGCACGCGGCAACCGCATCGGGAATGTCGCTTCGGGCGTGTCCGGCCGCAAACAACAGCAAGGGCGCGACACGAATCTGTTTCGCACCGCGTCGGACCAACGTTCGCCAAGCTTCGGGGATCGTGGGGTGCTGAAATTCCAGCAAGCAGCCTTCCACCGGCAGCGGTGCAAGCCGCTCGGCCAAAACCGACGCGAGTTGAAAAAACTCCTCGGTCCCCGCGGGATCGCGGGTCCCGTGACCGACCAACAGAACCGCGTCGCTCTGCAAGTCTGCGTCGCGAAGCGGCGTTGCCGCGAGTTTGCCGGCCACTCGTGCTCCTTGTCACCTTGCGTTTCGGGTAGGCGGTAGTGGACGAGGCGACGAGTCCTTGCCAATCTGCCGACTGCAGAGGACTCGTCGCCTCGTCCACTACCCGAAAATTGAGCTGAGACGGAATACTAGTTCTTGGCGACGGTTGAACCGGTGAACCCGGCGGCTTCTAACTGCGCGATCGCCTGTTCGGCGTCAAACCCTTCTTTGTAGGTCACGATGACTTGGGGGTTATCGATGATGCCTTCTTCTTTTTGCGGCGCCAGCTCGACGGCGACCACGTCTGAGCGTTTCTCCAGGTTCTTTTTCACGCTGGGGTAACACGCAAACGGACAATGCATTTCAGGAACCGTCATCGTCAACGAGGCCGTCGTCACCTCTGCGTCGGGCGCGATCGAGACCGCATCGGCCGGGGGCGCCGATGTGGGGACCGCATCGGCAGCGGGCTCGGTCGGTAGGGTTGAGATCATGTACATGATTCCGGCAGCAGCCAAGATCGCGGCGCCGTAAGCGAGAGATCGCATGGAAGGGTCCTTTTCAAAGGGAAGGTGGATATTGTCGAGGGCAGGGTAAACCGAAGTTTGGGGGGGGCGGTCGCCGCGAGTCGGCTTTCCGGGCCGACGTGCAAATTGGCGAACACCCTATCGTTTCATCTTGACGCGAATCGGTCAATTATCGCAATTTCCAGCCGCGGTCGGCATCCGCCACCGGAATCTTGATCGAAATCCTGCGACGCAGGCGATTTTCTACCCTTTTTCGCTCGGAGACCAGCCCGTTGCTTCACGTGTCGAGAGCCATTGCCGGTCGGCGGCTGACCCGTTCAGCCGGCGGTAAAGCGACCGCAGGGCGACTTTTCCAGCTGTGCTTGCTCGCCGGCGCCCTGATTTCCGCTGATTCGAGTCACGCCCAGCGACCGGGGGCGATTTTCAATCCGAACCTGGACGGCAGCCGGTTCGGGACCCATTCCTCCGATCCGTACCAAATGGTCGCACCCACCGCGGGGAACCCTTCTTCGGCGGTTCTACCGGCCGGCGGTGGGCTTTTTGCAGGTAGCCCGGCGGGGGATAGTCTCCGCCAATGGGATCCGCTGCTTCCACGTTTTCAGAACCGCATCGCTTCGCGGCTTTTCCTTCGCGCCGAGTATCTGCTGTGGGATGTGTCCGGCATGGACGCCCCGCCGCTGGTCACGACCAGCCCCGACGGCACCGGCCAGGACATCGCTGCCACGCTCGGTGAAGCCGGCACCTCGGTCGCATTTGGCGGCAAGACGCTCAACGACGGTTCGACCGGCGGGTTCTTGATCGGTGGCGGGCTGTGGATTTCCCCGCAACGGACCTTCGCGATCGAAACCGAGTACTTTCAATTGTCCGAACTCGATCATCGCTACAACGGATCGAGTGACGGCAGCGTGATCCTGGGACGCCCGTACTTTGATATCACCGACGGCGACGAGACGGCCGAGCTGATCGCGTACCCGGGTTTGGTCAGCGGCGATAGTCGCGTCCGTACCGAGTCCAACCTGCGATCATTCTTGATCGACGGACGTGTCTCGCTTTGCCCCACGCACGGCGCGTGTTGTCAACAATGTGGGTTGCGTGACCGCACCGATTGGATCATCGGCTACCGCAACATTCGTCTCCGCGATTCACTCTCGATCGTCGAAAACCGACGCAGCGAAGTCAGCAGTGATCCGCAAGCCTTCGCATCATCCGATCGGTTTCAAACGACCAATCAGTTCAACGGACTGCAACTGGGCATCGTGCATCGCATGCTGCTTCAGCGCGCCTGGTTGGAAACGTCGATGCGCGTCGCGTTGGGGAACACCGAGCAAACGCTGCGGGTTTCCGGCAGCACCACCATCGATGATCAAGGGACGAGCCAAACTTACGACGGCGGACTGCTGGCGCAGCGGACCAACAGCGGCACGCGGAGTCGAGATGAGTTCTCGTTGGTGCCCGAATTGGGCGTCCGATTGGGGATCCGATTGACCGATCGGCTGCACGCGAACATCGGTTACTCGGTGCTGTATCTGCCCAGCGTGATTCGCGCCTCCGAGCAAATCGACCGGGACCTGAACCCTGGGTTGGTTCCGCCCGGAATGGATCCGCTGGCCGGTGCGCTGCGACCGCGCGTGCAGTGGATCCAGTCGGACTACCTGGCCCATGGTCTGCATTTGGGCGGTGAATTGAACTTCTGATGCCGCCGATCAGATCGATTCCATCAGGCTGCTGATCAGGGGCAGCAATTGTTTCTTGCGGCTGACGACGCCGTCGAGTTGGTAGAGGCGGTCTTCGAGTTCGGGATAGTTGATGTCTTCCCAGCCTTGCGGTTCACTGCTCATCATCAACAGGCTGCCGTTGCTGACGATGTCGGTGACCAGCAGGGCGCTGAAGTCGAGCTTTTGTTCTTGCGCCATGCTTTCCAGCGCGTCGAACAATTCGTCTTTGCGTTCCCAGAATAGATCGAATCCGATCTCTTCGATTTGCGAAATGGAAAACGCGTGCCCGGATTCTTCAAAGTGTTTGCAATCCTCGCGGACGACTTGGCCGGGCGAGCAGGTACGGAGGGCTGAGCCGACTTGGAAAAAGTTTTCGGCGAACGATTCCAGCGGCATCGGGCAAAACTGCTGCAACCACTCCAGCATGTCGCGATCGGTCGGGGTGGTCGTCGGGGAACGCAGGTAGAGCGTGTCGCTGATCATCCCGGATGCCATGCAGACCGCGATCCCCGGCTCGGGATCCATGCCGGCCTGGCGATACATTTTTGCGACCAGGGTGCACGTCGATCCGACCGGCTCCATCGTCAAACGAATCGGCTCGGTCGATTTCAGCGATCCGCCCAATCGGTGATGGTCCAGCACCTCGACGATCCGCGCTTCGTCGGCGCCGGCGACGGCTTGGCCCAGTTCGTTGTGGTCGACCAGCACCAGTTCGGTTTTGGGCGGATTGACCAAGTCACTTTTGCTGAGCACGCCGACCAGTTGCCCGTCCTCCAAGACGGGGAACACGGCTTGCGGTGACCGAAAGATTTTATCCCGTGCCTCGGTGACGGGCATCCGCGCGGGCAACCAAGTGAAATCCTCTTCGACCACATCACCGATCAGCTGTGCCGCTTTGATTCGCATCGTTGTCGTGGCGGTGTCGAACGGGCTGCCCAGGACGGTGATGCCCCGCGCCCTGGCCAATTGCATCAACCCATCGGACAACTGGTAGCCGCCCGTCACGATCAACGCGCGGACGCCGAGTTCGAGGGCCGGCAACTGCACGGTCGGACGATCGCCGCTGACGACGAGCAGTTTCTCGGCGGGGAATTGCTTGATGTGGTCGGTGAACCCGCCGGCACTCATCGCCCCCACGCTGACGATCAAGTCCTCGTCCACGTCCGGGTTGACCGCATGCTGGAACGTCCCGCCGAGCACCGAGGCGATCTTGCTGAGGTTGGTGCGTACCTGACGCGCCTTAAGCGGATCGACGCCGCTGTTGAGCACCAGTTCCAAGATATCCAACAGCGAGACGATCCCGGACAGCTTGCCGTCCGGTTCGACCACGGGAATGCTCCGCAACCCACGCTCGTCCATTCGGCGATAGACGTCATAAAACACTTCGTCGCGATGGGCCAACGTGACATCGGTTTGGCAGACATCCTCGACCAGGGGATGCACGTCCATCACGATCCGCGGCGCCGACAGCTTGGCGATTTTCAACGCGTATTCGGTCCGCTGGTTGGGCGGTCCACAACTCGCTGCGATTGCATCGGGACGTGTCGTTCGTCGCAAGAAATCCGCGTAGGCGATTGCCGCACAGATCGCGTCGGTGTCGGGGTTGCGATGACCAAAAACGAATAAAGGCATGAGACGCGATTCGATGAGAACGGTGAGCTGGATTGGCGAGCATTGTCATCGCAATCGCTTTCAACGTCGATCCTACGCGGCCAAGATTTCCAACGCTCGCTGGAAAATCGCTTCCGGGTCACTCATCCGTCCGACCCCTTTGACGCGACAGGACAACCATCCCGATTCGGGGCCGATCAGCTGGCAGCCATCGGCGGTCAGCTGGGCAACGTTGCGGCCGACGGACGGTTTGTTCCACATCGGGTCGCTCATCGCCGGCGCAATCAGGACCGGAGCGGTGTTTTGCAGATACAGCGTGCTGACCAGATCATCGGCAAGGCCTTGAGAAAACTTGGCGATCAAATTGGCCGTCGCCGGCGCGACGATCATCAGATCCACGTCGAGGGCCAGTTCGATGTGTGATCCGAGCGGATGTTTGGCGTCAAAACCATCCCGGCCGACCGCCCGCCCGGACAGCGCCGCCAGGGTGGGCGGGCCGAGAAACTCGGTCGCCGAACGCGTCATCACCGTTTGCACCCGGTGGCCGGCTTGGGCCAGTCGGCTGCACAAGATGGCGGCCTTGTAGGCGGCGATCCCGCCACCGACGGCCAACAGGATTCGCTTGGATGCAACGGGTTCCGGCATGGCACAGCGTTGGGGGAAAGGCGAACGGATCTCAAACGACGATCAGCCGTTCGGCGCGAGCGGCCTGTCGATTTAAGCCCGCACGCGTTAGCAAGGGACCGCGCGGCACCCCTCGCTGACGCGTCGGGCTAACATCGTCGCGTTGAATTCAGAACATCGACGAAACCGACAGGCTGCTCGCGCCGTTCCGCTAGCACCTTTGTCGCCAAAGGATGTGGCATTGAAGACGAGTCACGAGGCCGACGGTCCCGCCAGGAGCGTGCTACAGGTCCGCGGCGTCCAAGTCGGGAGACTCGGCGGCGGCGATCGTCGCATCCAAGTCCATCTCTTGGACTTGCTCGACTTCGTTTTCCATGTTCAGGACGATTTTGTCCTGCATGATTTCTTGAAGCACGATCGACATCTTGTCGTGGGTGTCGACGTTGACCAACGCGCGGCTGCCTTGGTTCAACTGGACGAGCCGCTTTTGAATCAAAGTGCTCAACTTGAATCGACCGCCGACCTTGTTGACGGTCTCTTCGTCTTTTAGTTCTTCGAGCATGTGTGTTTCTCCTGATGGTCTCTGAGGATTTGGCAGACTTGGGCGACGGCCGCGTCGACCGAGCCGTTAATGATTTCGTATTGGTAGCGATGCACGAACCGCATCTCACCCGCGGCCGTCTCCAAACGGCTTTGAATCGCGGCTTCGGTTTCCGTTCCCCGGTCGCGGAGGCGACGTTCCAGTTCGTCCATTCCGCCGGGATGAATGAACAACGAAATGGGATCGGTCTCCAGATGCTCCATCACCTCAATCGCACCCTGAACGTCGATTTCAAGGATGATCCAATTTCCCGCGGCGAGCCCGTCGGCGACTTCACTGCGCAAGGTCCCGTACCAGTGTCCCTTGCCGAACACCTCTTTGCATTCAAGAAAGGCGTCTTGATCGCGAAGTTCTCGGAAACGTTGCTGTGAGAGGAAATGATATTCTCTTCCGTCTTGTTCGCCAGGGCGCGGGCCGCGGGTGGTCGCCGAGACGCTTAAACGCAATGGCAGATCACATTCGGACAACAGTCGTCGCGTCACCGTCGACTTTCCGGCGCCGCTGGGCCCGGAAATGATGATCAGACGTGGAGAGGTTGATTCAGCCATCGTTCATGCTCCGCCGAGGGGGCTACTCCAGGTTTTGAACCAGTTCGCGCATTCGCTCGATCGCACACTTGATTTCGACCACGATGGCCGAAACCTCGGCGTGAGCGGATTTGGAACCGATCGTGTTGGTTTCTCGGAACATCTCCTGGATGATGAAATCCAGTTTTCGGCCCACCGGTTCGTCGCGCCCCGACTCCTTGTCGCCGTCGGGGCTCTCCCCCCGTAGAACCGCCTGAAAAAGCTTCAGGTGACTGTCCAGGCGGGTGATTTCCTCACTGACGTCCGCCTTGTCAGCATACACTTGGACTTCGCGAAGCAGATCGACCGGATTGACTTCGGCGTCATATTCGGCCAGGACCCGCTGGACTTTCCCCTCCAGCCGGACCCGATAGCTCTCCGCCGCCTGCGGGGCCAGTGTCTCGATCGCTCGCACGTGCGCCCGGATCGTTTCGCAATCGCCGAGCAGTGTTTCGGCCATGTGGGCGCCTTCTTGCTCGCGCATCTCGATCAGGTTTTCCAGCGCCGCGATGACGACCAGCCGGGCTTGCTGGAACACTTTTTCGGCGTCATCGCCCTTCGGCCGCGCTCCGGTCTGGACCCCGGGCAGGTTCAGCAAGGCGGCAACATCCAGTGCAACGTTCGCGTCGGTGTCCACCCCGGACTGCTCCATCGCCGCTTTGCACTGGCGAATGTAACCGGCCAGCACGGTGTCGTTGATCTGTACCGGCGTTTGGCCTTGCTGGTGCTCCAGGTTGATCGACAGGTTGATCGAGCCGCGGTGCAAGTGCTCGCGGACGACCGATTCGATCAGCGCTTCGCTGCCGGAGAGTGAATCCGGGGTCCGCACCGAACACTTGAACCCACGGTTGTTGACCGTCCGCAGCTCGACCGTGACGGTTCCGATGTCCGTCTTTCCCGCGGCCCTTCCCTGGCCGGTCATGCTGCGAATGCCGCAGGCGGGCGCAAGGGTCGAGGTGGCTTGTGTCATGCGGCGTCAATGTGAATGGGTGGCATGTGATTCGATGCCGGGGGGAGAAGAAAGGGAGGCCTTCCGCGTTGGCGTGAAACCTGCAACACGGCCGCCCTTGTTGCGTCGGACCCTCCTAGCGGAAGGCGCGACGCACGTGTTGCCCGATCGCTGCGTCGGCGAGGGGCCTACTCGGGCGTTGACTCAGACGTGTCGGCTGTCGTTTCGTCCGCTGGTGCATCCGCTGGTGCAGCTGCTGGGTTTTCGTCCGGAGTCTCTTCCGCGGGGGCGGTTTCGGCCGGCGTCAATTCCATCGTGGGCGTTCCGGTTGCCGGTTCGCTCTCGGAGTCGGCGGCGGGGTCCCCGTCGGCTGCGGCATCCCCATCGGGTTCGGTGGGTTCGTCGGACAGCAAGCCGCTCAGGCCGCTCAGCCCACCACTGCCGGTGGTTCCGGTGGTTTCATCGGCGGACGATTTCAGTGCCGGGGTGTCGTCGATCGCGTATTCGGCGTCGTCGGCGGTCAGCGGCGGGACGCCCAGGGAGTACATCGCGATGGCGCAGACCAAGCCCCAGATGATGGCCGAAACGGCGGTGATCAAGGTGAACGTGTCGCCCGCTTTGCTGCCGAAGGCGCTTTGGCCGCCGGGGCCGCCCAGGGCGCCGGTCAATCCGCCGCCTTTGCCGCGTTGGACGAGAATCAGGAGGATCAAAAACACCGAGAGGATGAACATCAGCCAGCCCAGTGCGGCACTGCCGAGTGAACCCAGGATCAAGGTCTGATTGGTAAGCGTAGTCATTGCGAATCCGTTGTCTGTCTTTGGACGGTAAAAGGGCTGATTGGATCAGCCGGCATTGATGATGGCGACGAAGTCATCCACTTTTAGACTGGCACCGCCGACGAGGGCGCCGTCAATATTCGGTTGGCCGAGCAATTCCTTGGCATTATCCGGTTTCACGCTGCCGCCGTACTGAATTCGCATCTGCTGTGCGACGTCGTTGGTGAACATCTCGCCGAGCAGCTTGCGGATGAACGCGTGGACTTCTTCGGCTTGTTCGGGCGACGCGGTTTTTCCGGTGCCGATGGCCCAGACGGGTTCGTAGGCGATGACGACGCCCGAGGCGCGGGCTTCATCGAGTCCTTCCAGTGAGCCGCGGAGTTGCGTTTCGACGACCGCTTCGGTCTTGCCGCTTTCGCGGTCTTCGAGTGTTTCGCCGACGCAGACGATCGGGACCAGGTTGCCCGCCAGCGCGGCGGCCAGTTTTTCGCTGATCTGGGCATCGGTTTCGCCCAGGATGGCGCGTCGTTCGCTGTGTCCCAGGATGACGTAGCGGCAACCGCTATCGCACAACATGGCGGCGTTGACTTCGCCCGTGAAGGCACCGTCCGCGGCGGGATACAGGTTCTGTGCTCCCAGGCTGACGGCGGATCCGGCCAACACGTCACCGACGCGGCTCAGGTAAACCGACGGCGGGCAAACAACGACTTCGACCGTGGGGGTTTCCCCGACGGCATCGGCGATGCCTTGAGCCAGTTTCGCGCCGCCTGCGGCACGCGTGTTCATTTTCCAGTTTCCGGCGATAATCGTTCGGCGGCTCACGCTGTCTTCTCCGGCAAGGGGGAAAGGGTCTTTCCAAGCAGTGTGGCGAGCGACTTCAATTGGCTCGCCAATTCGGCATATTGTTCGGGCAGCAACGCTTGCGGGCCGTCACTTTTGGCGACTTCCGGGCAATCGTGCACTTCGACGTGGACCCCGTCGGCGCCGGCGGCCAACCCGGCCATGGCACAGGCGGGAATCAGTTCGGGTTTCCCCGTCGCATGCGAGGGGTCGACGATGATCGGCAGGTGGCTGAGTTGCTGGACCAGCGGAACGGCCGCGACGTCGAACAGGTTGCGGGTCGCGGGGTCAAATCCCTTCACGCCGCGCTCGCACAGCACCACGTTGGGATTGCCCTTGGACAGGATGTATTCGGCGCACATCAACAAGTCGGTCACGGTGGCCGACATGCCGCGTTTGAGCAACACGGGCCGCTCCGACGCGCCGACTTCATTGAGCAGCGCGAAATTTTGCATGTTTCGAGCACCGACTTGCAGCATGTCGGCGTATTCGGCCACCAATTCGACCAAACGCGGATCGGTCACCTCGGTCACGACCGGCATGCCGTGGGCGTCGCCGACTTCGCGGAGTCGTTTCAGTCCGGCTTCGCCGAGTCCCTGAAACGCATAGGGGCTGGTCCGCGGCTTGTACGCGCCGCCGCGGAAAATGTTCGCACCGGCCTTGGCGACCTGTTCGGCGATGCGGTGCATGCGGTCTTCTTCTTCGACGCTGCACGGGCCGGCGATCATGCCGATGTGTCCGCCGCCGATTTTGACCCCACCGACATCGATCACGCTAGATTCGGGGTGGGCCTCCCGCGAAGCCAATTTATACGGCGGAAGCACCGGGACGACTTGCGCGACACCCGGGATCGAACGCACCGATTCCACCACGATCTTCGATTCATCGCCGATGATGCCGACGATCGTCCGAAACGTCCCGCGCGACAGGTGCGCCTTCAAGCCCATCGCTTCGACACGCTCGATGACGTGGTCGACTTGTTCGTCGGTCACTCCGCCCTTGAGAATCAGAATCACGGTGAATGGCTTGGAATGAAAACGGGTGATCGGGCAGGGAAAGGGGATCGAAGCGGGAGAGTTTAGCGATCGGCAGTACGGTTCGTCGAGGGCAAAGGATCGCCGGGGGGCAAAGGGGGGCGTTTTCTGGGGATTCGCTTCACCGGGCTCGAATTCCCGTGGCGATTTCCTGCCACGCCGCGGTCTACAGCGGCTCTCTATTTGTTAGAATGGTGCCATTAGGGGCCATTGAGCCGCCCTCGTCTTCTTTTCAGATCGGTTGCGATGGACCAGCAATTACCCCGCGGACGCGTCTCGGCTACCGAGCCGGTGCTTCGCAGTCGCTTACTGCCGCGAATTTCGTTTCAGTCGTTGCTGGTGCTGACCGCGCTTTCGGCGGTCGTGATCGCCGTCGTGTATGCCGCCGACCAAGGGGGACCCTACGCCACGGCCGCGGCTGTCGGTTTGTTCTTTGCCGTCTGCATGTTCGTCTGTTCCGCGTTCATCTTCCTGCTTTCCTGGGCGGTCTCGTTTCTGCCGCGAGTGGCCGGGGTCACCGCTCTGGCCGTCGGGATCACGCTGGCCATGGCCCGATTGCTGGGGGTCCCGCTGGGCATGTTGTCGTTGCTGCAGGAAACGATCTGGTTGATCAATTTTCAAATCATCGGCTGGTTCTTGCTGCTCTATCCGTTCGCAGCCATCGACGAAACCGACGCCGCCAGCCCGTTCGCCGACGATCAGCTGCCGCCGCAGATTTTCGCACCGCGGGAGCCGTCGAATTGACCCCTGCGACGCCCTCCCCAAACGATCCGATCCCGGCTCCCATCCCGGCCCCGTCCGCTCCGCCGCAGCCACGTTTGCCGCACGGCAGATGGTTGCCCGCCGCCGCGGTGCTGGCACTGGTCCTGGCTGCCGCGATGGCGACCTCCGCCACCGCCCAGTTCAGCGTCCCTGAAATCCTCTCCACCCATCAAGTCGTGCTGCCCAACGCGGCCAACGGAGCCGGCGGCAGTGGATTCAAAGCGACGATCCGGGTGAGCAATCTGATGGGCGTCGGCTATGTCGGTGTAGACGTCACGCTGACGTCGACGCTGGGGCCGCTGACGGCCAATCGAGAACTGTCGGTCCGGCTGACTCCGATCGATCGCCATCTGCCCGCCGACCGCGCGATCGCGACGGAGTTTCCGCTGACCTTTCCTCAGGGCCAAACCGAGGTCGTGCTGTCGCGATCGTGCCCGAAGTGGACGATCGGCAACTCCTATCGCATCGAAATTGTCGAGGACGGCGCCCCGCTGAAACCCTACACCGCTGAAGTCGGTAGCCCCTTTCCCGGCTACGCGATCCAATCCCCCGCGACCGTGTTGCCCAATGAACTGATCTGCAATTTCCTGTTGGTCGACACGGATCCCAAGCCGATCGCCAAACCGGCCGACGCGATTTCTTTCGATCGGCCGAGGCGTTCGGTGATGTCCAGCCGAAGTCCGTCGCTGCAAACCACGTCGCTGCAGCGACTGCCGTCGGATTGGCGTCTGCTGCGTGACATCGATTGCATCGTGATTCAAGCCGACCGACTCATTCAGGGCGGCCGACTCGACACCGCGACGCCGGGGCAAGCCGGGGACACGGCGACGGCGGAGCGTCAAGCGATCGAAGCGATCCGCGATTGGGTCTTGATGGGAGGGACTTTGGTCGTGCTCCAAGCTCCCGATGCGACCCAATTGGCTCGGTCGCTGCGGCTGAAGCTGCTGCAACAGAAGGCAGAGGACGACGGGTTCGCCGCGCTGATCACCTATGTCGCATCGACAAAGGGCGATTCGTTGAAAAGCTTTCGGGAGACGCTGTCCTCGGTGTCTGAGCCATCGCAGAACCCTCCGCCGCCGGTCGCTCCACGCATTCTTTCCCTTCCCGCGCGCGAAAGCGAATTGATGGGCGAAAGCGAATTGATGGGCGAAAGCGAATTGATGGGCGGCGGCGAATTGATGGGCGGCGGCGATTCGATGGTCGTTTGGGGACCGGGCACGCGTGAACGTTTTTCCGAGGCCCGACTTGCCGCGACCGGGCAATGGATCGAAGAGATTGAATCGCGCATCGGAGCGTTTGATTCGGATTGGAGGCAGGGCTACCGACGATCTGTCGGCGGTGGCCAAGTGGTGGGGATCCCGGCCGAGTCGATCGATTCGCTGCTGGCCTTTGATCTGCTTGAATCCTTGATCGGCTATCGGTGCTCGACGATGCTCACGCGCGGCGTTGATCCGATCATGGGCGATTTTCGCAGCCGACGGTGGTTGATTCCGGGTGTCGCCGAACCACCGGTTTACACGTTCATGGGCATCTTGACGCTGTTCGTGTTGCTGGTCGGCCCGGTCGCCTATCGTTGGACGACGCGAGGCCATCGGTCGCATTTGATGTTTCTGATCGCACCGGCGCTGGCCCTGGTCACAACCGCCGCGATGTTCGCCTACAGCATCGTGTCCGATGGGTTCGGAACAACCGTTCGGGTGCGGCAATTGACCTGGATCGATGGCGCCAGCGGCGACGCGGTCGAGCGGACTCGGTCGACACTGTTTTCCGGGATCAGCCCCCGCACGGGGCTGCGATTCGCCGGCGACGCCGAAGTCATGGCGTATCCCAACGGCGGCCAGCAGAGGTGGCGGGATCTGCGCAGCGAAGTCGGTGAGGTGCGACTGCACGCCGACATCGACGCCGACGACCAGCGGTTGGACGCTGCGTTTTTGCCATCACGCACCCAGACCCAGTTCGTCACCCATCGCATCCGCCGCGGCGTGGGGACGCTCTCGATCAACAGCCTCAAACCGTTCGACTCCTCCGGTCAGGTCCCCAATGCTGGTTCGATTGAACTGTCCAGTTCGCTGCCATTTGACCTGCGCGATCTGGTGGTTTGTTCGCCCGACGGTCGCTATTGGTCGACCGAGAACATCAAAGCCGGCGAAACCGCTTGGGCCGACTGGATTCCCAAAACGCAAGACGCATCGAAGTTGCTCGGACGCCTCTACACCCGGCATCGACCGGTGGGCGCAGTCACCGAGTCGGGGCGGTCGCAAGGCAGTCGACGGATCCGCGACCTGGTGCTATTTGTCAACAAAGAAATCAGCCGCAACGGACTCGTCGTGACCGACGGCGTGTTGGAACACTGGCTCAACGAAAGCCTGTTTGTACGTGGTGAATTGCCGCCGGGCATGTTTATCGGCATCGGTTCGGCCAGCCCCGACGTCGTCGCCATCGCGGATGCCGAACAGGTCGCCAGCGTCCGCTATGTGATGGGGACACTGCAATGAGTTTCACCGACCACGAGCTCGACGACGGCAACGCCGCCACACGCCCAGCCGGCGACACGGCCCCCAATGATTCGGCGCCCAATGATTCGGCGCCCAATGATTCGGCGCCCAACGATTCGGCGCCCAACGATTCGGCGTCCGACAAGTCGTCGTCCGACGAGTCGGCGACACCGCGGGTGCGGGCCGAGGCGACCGTCGCTCCACACGCCGGTGTTCACGCGAATGACTCCGAGTGCATCGAGTTGCGTCGACTGCATCGTTTCTTCGGCGACACCCGCGCGGTCAACGATGTCACGTTCAGCGTCGGCCGCGGCGAAGTGTTCGGTTTCATCGGCCCCAACGGTGCCGGAAAGACGACCTCGATGCGGATCCTCGCGACGCTGGACTTGCCCAGCTACGGCGACGCCTTCGTCGACGGATTCTCCGTCGTCAACGATCCCGAACTGGTGCGCAAACGATTGGGGTTCATGCCCGATTCCTTCGGCACCTATCGCGACGTCAACTGCCGCGAGTACCTGGATTTTTTCGCCCGAGCCTATGGATTGGTGGGGCGGGAGCGGACCCGTCGACTGCAGTGGGTGCTGGATTTTACCGGCACCGGCGGCATGGCCACCAAACCGATTCGCGGTTTGAGCAAGGGGATGAAACAGCGTCTGTGCCTCGGCCGGGCACTCGTGCATGACCCCGCCGTGATGATTCTGGACGAACCCGCCGCCGGCCTGGACCCGCGGGCCCGCATCGAATTGCGGCGAATGATTCGTGAACTCGCTGACCGCGGCAAAACGATCCTGATCAGCAGCCACATCCTGACCGAATTGGCCGAAATGTGCGACGCGGTGGGCATTATCGAACAGGGCAAACTGCTGGCGACCGGCAGTGTCGAGCAGATCCAAAGCGAAACACAAAACCAATCCGAGCTGACCCTCCGAATTCTGAATCGCCACGACGAAATCACCGAATCGCTGTCACGTCTGCAGGACCACATCGCGATCGACAACGTGATTCTGGACGGCCAATTCGTTCGCTTCGGTTTCAGCGGGAAACCGGACGACCAGGCCGCCATCGTCACCCACTTCGTCACCCAAGGATTTCAAGTCGCCGAAGTCACCGCCCACAAGAAAAGTTTGGAAGACCTCTTCTTGCAAGTGACCGAGGGCTTGGTTCAGTAGGTTGTTAGATTTGATTGTTCGAGTGGCTGATTTTTCTGCCCGCTATTTTTCTGCCATTTCCCTCACCCCTTCCCGGCATTTCGCGATGGCGACGATAGACAACACGATCGATAGCACGCACGCCGGTACGGGGACGGATTGGCTTGCGTGGCTGGATCGGTGGTGCGAGCGTGTGGGCGATGCGATCAATCCGATCTTGGTCAAGGAGACGCGTCAGTCACTCAAGAGTCGACAGTTTGTGGTCACGTTTTCGATGATCCTGTTTGCGGCATTGGCGTGGACGATTGCGGGCAGTCTTTCGCTGATGCCGCAGATCTACACGACGCCGTCGGCGCCACGGATGATGATCGGTTATTACGCGGTGCTGGCACTGCCGATGATGATGGTGGTGCCGTTGGCGGCGTATCGATCCTTGGAGAGTGAAATCGACGACGGGACGTTGGAGTTGTTGTCGATCACCGCACTGTCTCCCTGGCAGATCGTGATGGGAAAATTGGCAAGTGCGTCGCTGCAGATGGTGCTGTATTTCGTCACCCTGTTTCCTTGTCTGGCCTACGCGTATTCCTTGCGTGGGGTGGATTTGCCGACGACGTTGTTGATCGTCGCTTCGCTGGCGGTGGCCGGATCGTTGCTGACGGTGGTCGGATTGTTCTTCGCGCCGCTGGCACGCGGCCGATCCGGACGTGTGGCGACCATGTTGGTCCTGATCTTCATTCTCGTGCTTGCCGAATACGGGATCAGTTCGATGGTCGTCGGGATGATCCTGTACGGCAATCCACTCTCTGCATCGGCGTTGTTGTTCACGGTGTTGGCGACACTTGCGCTGTCGGGATCGTTGGGGCATTTGTTGCTGACCGCCACGGCGGCTCAATTGACGCCGGAAACGGAGAACCGTTCCACGTCGCTGCGTCTGTCGCTGCTGGTTTTGACGACGATTTGCGTCGCCACGATAGCCGCGGCGATGCTCGTACTGGGCAGTGACGGGATCTCGGTCTATGTCGCCGGTTTGCTCGTGATCGCCGGGCTGTGGACCTTTTGCGGTGCCTTGATGGTGGGCGAGCGCTCGACCATCACGCCGCGGATTCGACGAGAATTGCCGAGCAGTTTTCTGGGCCGGTTGTTTTTAACGTGGCTCACCCCGGGGCCGACGACCGGACTGGTCTTCGCGATCATCGGAATCGCGATCCTGGCGTCGATCCAGTATTTGTCTCTGGATTGGGTGCTGCGCACGGCCAACGTCGGCGGGGCGATGCGACGACAGCTGCGGCTGCTGTTGGGTGTGCCGGCGATTCTGTACCCGGCCTACCTGATCAGCTTTCTCGTCGCCGTGCGAGTGGTGATGTTCGCGGTCCGATTGCGCAACAACCCTCGCGTCGAAGTCGGCTTGGCCGCTTTGATTGTCGTGGCCGTGATGACGGCGCTGGTCCCGTATTCGTTGCAGCTGCATTACAACGATTACCAACCGCTCAGTTACGATCCGACCTGGCAGGTCACCAATTGGGCATTCACGATGGCAACGGCCGTGGAACGAAGGTTACCGCCGGGCGTCCTGGGGCAAATCGTTGGCGCCGCCGTTTGCCTGGCTTTGCTTTCGTTCTTTGCCGCATGGCGGACAACGCGTCCGCGCCGCATTGCCACGCCGCAACGCGTCCAGGAAGAGCTCAGCCGCCGCTGACGGGGCCGGCTTGCAATGCGTCCGTCCTGGAACGTGGTTGCGGGCAGACTTGCCGCAAGCTGTGCTGAAGATCGGCTAATTGAAACGGCTTGGACAAACTCGCATCGGGCTTCCTGCCGGAGACTTGTTTGAGTTTTTCGATCTCGATCAACAGGCCACTGCAAACGATGATCGGCAGATCCGAACGGATCGCCTTGAGTTGGCGAAAGGTCTCAGCCCCGGAGACATCGGGCATCATCAAGTCCAGGATGACCACATCAAAGGTCTCACCGCGCTGGACCCTCGCGATCGCCTCGCGGCCTCCCGCAGCATCCGTCACGCGGTGACCGATCGCTTCGAGACTTAATTTGGCGACGCGACGCACCTCGTCGTCGTCGTCGACGAGCAGGATCTCCATCGCGACGTGATCGGGCGGAGACTCGATCGCCTGCTCGGCGTCATCGACACGCAGCAACTCGCCCCGTTCGCCGCAGGTTTCGCTGGATGTGGAGAAACGTTTCGAGCTGTGGTTCAAGGGCGTCGCGTCGCCGTTTGTCTTCTCCGACGCTGACGCTTCGATCGCAGCGGGTAACAGGATCGTGAAGACGCTTCCGTGTCCCGGCTCACTTTGGCAATCAATGGTTCCTCCGTGCTGATTGATCACGCCGTAAGAGAGCGCCAGTCCCAATCCGGTGCCTTCACCGACTTTCTTGGTGGTGAAGAACGGCTCAAAGACACGGGCACGGGTTTCATGGTCCATGCCGTGACCGTCATCGCGAATCTGGATGCGCGTGAAAGGGGAACCGTCGGCGTCGACAAACGGATCGGTCTGCAAGATGATCGTTCCGGTTTGCCGGCCCAAGGCGTCGTGGGCATTGAACAAGAGATTCAACAACACCTGTTCCAGCTGGGCGTGGTCAAACCGACACGGCGGAAGCCAGGGGCTCAATTGCAGCGAAACGACGACATCGGGCGACAGCGACGTCTTGGCCAGCAGCACCGCCTCTTCGACCACGTCATTGAGATTGCCGACCTGCAAGTCGAGATTCGTCTGGCGGGTAAAACCGAGCAGGGAGCGAACCAGTTTGGTCGCCTGTGCGGTGCAGCGGCGGGCCGAGGCTAAACAGTGCGTGGGTTGGTCATCGTTTCGGGGAGTCCCGATGTCGATCAATTCCAAGTTCGATGCGATCGCGGCCAACAGGTTGTTGAAGTCGTGGGCGACGCCACCGGCGAGTCGACCGAGGGCATCCATTTTCTGGCTCTCCCGCAATTGCAATTCCAATCGGCGGTTGGTTCGCACCGTTCGTTGCAACCTAAACCAGAGCGTCGCGAAACAGAGCATGCCCGCTACGCCCAAGACCGCGATCAACGCCAGCGCCGAGATCCCCGCCGAACGGGAAAATTGCCACCAGCGTGAAACGACCTGCACTCCATCGGGGCCCTCCAATTCAACGATGAATTCGGGGGAAAAATCTTGCTCCAGTTCGGTCATCCCGGGCGGCGCCGCGGTCACCATTCCCGTGACCGCCACACGGCGAGCGTTTTCCAGCGAGAGGTCTTCCCAGGTCGCATCGTTGACCGTCAACGTCGCCGCGAACTCCGTGTCGACGTCACGGAGCATGATGGTTCGTTGGTCGTCCTGGCTGAGTGAAAAAATGAAATCGGCTTCGATCGTCGCACGGTAGGGAAGCCGCGACAATTCAACGGATCGGGCCTGGTCACGCTGCGGCGGCGGAACGGTCTGAAAAGCCCTGGAATGAAGCGAGACGGCTTGGAACTGGTTCGTCCCCCGGCGACGTACTGTCACGTCGACCAAGTGCCCCGATGCATCTTCCCGGGCCATCGCGGTGGCGATGAACATCCCGGAGCCCTCGGATTCAATCAGATAGCCGTCGCCCGCCGCGACCGATGTGATTTGACCGCTGGTCTGATACAGCCCGCCAGCGATCGTCTCGGTCGTGCGAAGTTGGTCGATCGTTCTGCTCTCCGCCTCGTCGACCGAGACGATGTCCTCGAGGTGCCGAATCGGTCGCAAGGGGGGATCGAATTCGTTCATCTCGACGACGTATCGAGTCGGCTTTCCGTCCGAACCGACTTCGCAGATCAACGTCCCTTCCATCTCCACTTCGTGACCGATCAAACGGGTCCATTGAAAGATGGCGTTTTCTTCGTAGCGGTGAACCAAGAACGAGGCGTCCCCCGAGGTGCAGGAAGCGATCCAAAGATCACCGAAACGGGCGACTTCCTGCACCGCGCCGGTCGTTTTGACCCGCTGCGACCATCGATTGCCGAGCGTCAAGTCTTCAATGCGGAGCGACTTGGGTTCGACGGGGACGACGTCATCGGAGACTTCGACCGTTTCTACCTGGACGTAATGACCGTCCATCACCAGGCGACCGATCACGCGGATGCGGGTGCCCGGTGGTAGACGGCTGTGGCGCTCGAACTGGACGAACGGAACGGACAGGTAGATCGCGCTGTGTTGATCCTGCACAAACACCGCTCGGTCTCGTACGTCCCAGTAGTTGACCCGAGCGTGCAAATCGACCGGAAGAGACTCCACGTCGGTTCGCCCGTAATGCCGTTTCAAATCGAGCAGGCTGTGGATGACGTCGCCGGATTCGGCTGCGGCCTGACGCGTCGCGCCACCCTGCGGTGCGAGAACCTGCTCGGCGGCAAGACCGGGCGCGGCGAAAATCGCCATGCACACGCACGTCGCCGCGAGGGCACGAAAAAACACGAGTCGATCCATCGGGACGGGCGGCATGGTCGGCGAGTTCCTGCTAGACGATCTCGGGAACTTCGTACCCTTTGCGATACTGGCGGCGGAGCAACCCGTTGGCGGCGTCGGCATCGGAGCCGACAAACTGTTCCGTCTTCGGATCCAACGACAACATCGGGCTCAGCTTGATCTCGCTGCTGTCCAGTTTTAGATCATGCGCGGCGAGATGTTCATCCATTTCACCGAGCAGCGTGTCCCACTGGTCCAGCTTGACCTCGCCGGCCAATTCACGGCTAAAGCTTTCGCCGGCCTGGAACGCGACGTTGGCCAAATTGCACCATCCGGTGCTGTCGTTGCCGACGGCGACTTCGGCATTGAGCAGGCTGCGATCTTGGGCGCGAACGGCATCAATAAAGTTCTGTTGGTGGACGGTATCGCCCCGATTGCCCTTGAACTCCTTGATCTTTTTGCCGTCGCTGTCATAGGCGGCCGCGCCGCCACGCTGGCCCTCGAACCGGCCGCCTTCACAGTACGCCATGTAGCCGCTGGCAGGGCCGGGATGCGAGGGGCTTTTCTTGCCGCCGGGCTGGGACGGCAAGTTGCTCAGCCCGATCACCACCGGGATTGATCCGGTATCGAAATAGGCAAAATGGACGTTGGGGGTTTCGCCCGCGTCGTTGAGCACCACACGACCGCCCCCGCCGAGGACTCGCTGGGGCAAGGCCACGCTGTCTTGAAAAATGTTGTTGCGACAATCGTCCAGAACATGGACGCCCCAGTTGCCCATTTCGCCGCTGCCGGTGTTCCAATCCCAGTGCCAATCGTAATGCAGTTTTTCGCGGTAGATCGGCTCATCGGCGGCCGGCCCCAGCCACAGGTCATACGCGACGTTCTTTTCGATTTCCAGCGGGGTGTCGCGTTTGCCGATCGAGGGACGGACGCCGTAGCGATTGACCCGCGCCGCCTGGATTTCCCCGAGCGCCTTTTCTTCGTGCAGGAACCGTTTGATCTCGGCCTGCATCGGGTCGCTGCGTTGCTGCGTTCCGATTTGGCAAATCTTGTTGTACTTGCGTGCCGCCGCGACGGTTTGACGCCCTTCCCACTGGCTATGCGAAAGCGGTTTTTCCACGTACACATCTTTGCCGGCTTCCATCGCCCAGATCGCAGCCAAGCAGTGCCAGTGATTGCACGTCGCGATGACCACGGCGTCGATGCTCGGTGAGTCGATCAACTCGCGCAGATCCGTCCAGCCCTGAGCCTTGGGGAAACGCTGCTTGGCCGCACCCATTCGATTTTCATCGACATCGCACAGCCCGGCGATGTTGACACCCTCGACTTTCTCGAATTGTCCCATCAACTGACCGGCACGTCCGCCACAGCTGATGAACCCGAGGTTGATTTCGCTGTTGGCATCGGCGGCCCGCAAGCTACGGCCGGGAAGCGAAGACGTCACCGCAAATGCGGCGGCAGTGGACGCGGTCGAGCCGACAAATTGGCGGCGGGAAAGTCTGGTCATCTGGAGTTCACTCTGCAAAATTCAAGAGGAGGAGTCACGGTCGCGCGGCAGGGCGGCGACGGTGATCGTAGGCGGATCGTCGTCGCGACATGATAACTGCTGCGGCCCGGTCGCTGGCAGCCCGTGCCGATAAATCGACGGGGGTTTCCCGGAGATCGGCTGAAACCCAATGCATCGCCCCAGTACATCAAGACCCAGTACATCCATTCCATTGGCCACCGGCACCACGACACCATGCCAGCGGTCGGTGCCAAAACAGTGCCTTCCGGTTTTCACGCCCACCGCGATTGCGTGTCCGCAGCCGACGCACCTCCCCCCTACGAATCCTTGCTAGCATGCTCCTGCAAACGAGACCTGCCCTTCAGAAGCGCACAAACGTCCCCTGCAAGGCCGCAGTCTTTTGAGAAAACAGGATAATTCGAAGAATACTTATCGCCGAGCCGGGGATAAGGCCGCCCAACTCTTATCCACCCGGGGATAAGACGGCAGATAAGACCCCCAGCCCGCGAGACCGGGTGATAAACAAGTTCCCCGACTGAATTGAGTGTTGTCCCACTGCCAATCGAATGACGACGATCTTTGGTACGTTCTATTGGACAGGCGACTTGCCTGATGACGACGACGTTGAACGTGCTCCCGAACCGGTTTTCTCCGGCGACTTTGGCGAGCAGTGGCAATACATGGCGACCAAACCGGTGATTCAAAGCCTTTGTCACGCACTGCGGTTAGACGAGAGCGTCAGCGATCTACACGAACCGAATCCAGAGGATCACGGCTGGTACACCTACTTCACGGTTGATGGCTGGACATGGTTCCTTTATGTCCAATGGGTGCCAGATGGCGACCATGAAAACTGTTTTGAATTCGATGTTCGTCTTTGCAGCAACTGGTGGCATCGGATCATACACCGTTCGGTGTACGATTCTCGATTCCGGGTGCTAGGTGCCGCTATCGCCAACGCACTTGCTACGGCAAACGAGATCGAAGGCGTCGCCTTCAATCGGCGTGCAGCGTAGAATTCGGGGAACCAAGCCGTGCACCTGAGGGCGGCTTGCGAGATATTACAAGTGGAAAATCAAACGTCCGTCCCAGGTGACGGCAACCGTTCCCCGACTGAAGTGACCACGTGAAATTCAACCTCAGTCCAAAGCCGGGGGCGTCTGCGTTGCCGTACGACGAACTAATCTCTCGGCTTCAAACTGAATTTGACACTCGGTTTTCCGTCACTGA
>WCIL01000020.1:0-169807 GCA_033042175.1 Phycisphaera sp. RhM | reverse complement strand
TTTCATTCGCCCGCGATCAACGGACTCGCGCGAACGAGTTTGCTCAAGATGTTTGGCAGATGATTCGGAATCGTCGTTGTCGAAATCAAAAGTTTCGACGCGAGTCCCCAATCCCTCCTTACACTGCCGACTTCTGTTGTGTGGACTTGAAGTTGATCGTTGAAGTCGACGGTGGACACCATCAGACCAATGAAGGCCGCCAGCATGATCAATGTCGCGACCACTATTTGGCGGAGCAAGGATATCGCGTCCTGCGTATACCTGGTTTCGAGGTCTTGCGGAATGCTGCTGCGGTACGGCAGAAAATTGAGCAGGCGATTGATGAGCCGATGGAAGGACCTGCCCCCTCATCCCCAGCCCTTCTCCCCCACGACCAGAGCGAGCACCACTCGCTCTCGTCGCGGGGGAGAAGGGAGCCAGAACGATTGAACGCGACCGCGCCGAATAGAGAAAACGTGATTGATTCGGCGCAGCGGTTGCATCGTCCGCCGCGCCCAAGAAAATTCGGTTCGGCGCGTCGGTGTGTCTGGTCCTGCGACAGCAATGCGAGTTGGACGAGAGCTTTTAATTGCTGGGCATTGCAACCAAACGAAATTCCGAGTTCACTAAGGCCCGTTCCGCGTTTCCGACGTTCGTATGTGCCGTCGTTCAATGTGATCCCCATGGCGCGCCGTCGGGGCATTTTCTCGCTTCACGCCGGGTTCCGCACTGTTGACTTTCTTGAGCTTAGGCCCCATTCGGTAGTCGTTCGCGAAAAAATGGGGACAGTGTCCTGGAATGGAGCCACCCAACAATGAGCCCATTCTGGCAGCGCTCATCATTGTCGCGCGCGACTCGATTTCAGAATGAACTGGATCAACAGTTTTGTTCGTTGTGGTCCAGCGGCGACGTCTTTCCTTTTCTTGTTCAGCGAACTCATCCTCTCACGACAACTCCGTGCACTACAATTCCGTGAGTACCGCTGGGATTCAAGGCCGCTCCGTTTGGTTCATCAGGTCACTGGGATTTCGGTACCAACGTTGAAATGGATCACGAGATGAAGCGATTGATTCAGTCGTTAAGTTGTTTGTCAGTTACCTGTGGTTGGCTGGTGCTTGGCTGCCCGATTAACGTGGCCCAAGATGCGCCAGAAACACCGCGGATAGACAGTTTGGTGGTTCTCGATCGGCAGCCGGCTGAGACTGATCCGGCAGTGATCTGGTACGACAACTTTGACGACGCCGAAGAGCAATCACGCTATGCCGAGAAGAGCGGTGATGTCGTTGACCGGCCGCGGTTTGGCGGTGTCGGCAAATCGCTTCGCATGGACTACCCGAGAGGGAGTCGTGGTATCGGCGGTCGCAAAGTCTTTTTTGGCGACTCGCCCTCTCATCGACCTCATGTGGTTCGCGGTGAGGAAACGTTCACCGATGTCTACTGGCGAATCTACGTGAAGCATCCTCGCGATTGGACTGGGGGCGGTCCGGCGAAGCTTTCCCGCGCCACGAGTCTGGTACCGCCCGGTTGGCGACAGGCGATGATCGCGCACGTCTGGAGCAGTGGCGAGGCGCTCACGTTGGACCCGGCATCGGGTGTCCGAGAGAGTCGCGTGGTCACCAGGAAGTACAACGACTTTGACAACCTGCACTGGCTCGGGAACAAGCCCGCATCGCGATTCAAATTGCACGGTGACGATGGGGCTGGATGGTGGGTCTGTGTCGAAGCCCGAGCGAAGCTGAATTCTCCCGGTAAACAGGATGGATTGAACCAACTATGGATTGATGGCCAGCTGGAAGCGGAAAGACGCAATCTCGATTGGCGAGGAACCTTTAACGAGCGCGGCATCAACGCGGTGTTCCTCGAGGCCTATTGGAACCAGGGCTCCCCCATCGATCAGGCTCGTTGGATCGACAACTTCGTCGTCTCAACCGAACCGATCGGTCCGGTCGCCTGCTCGAAGAATCCTGTTGTGATCAAGACGCCCTATCGAGGACCAGGGAGCCAACAAGCGTGGCAAGTGGCGATCGCAGCCGACAGCTCAGGAAACGAACTTGTTTGGCAGTCCGCACCAAGCGACGAGCAGGACCGACTGAGAATTGGGACGGATACGGGGCGATTTTCCGGAGCATCTGAAGGAAAACAACAACTGGATGCCGGGAGGGTCTATTATTGTCGCGTTCGCCAGCAGAGCGACACCGGCCAGTGGTCAGCGTGGAGTCCCTGGCATCAACCATTCCAGACGCAGTGAGCGAGCCGGACTGATGGTCAACAAAGGACAACGAATGGCTTTTCGTGCCGCATCGTTCCTCGTGGCGATGGCCGCATGGAATCCGCAGATGACGATTGCGGCAGACGACTTAAGCCCATTCTCCCAGCCAACCGCGGAAACGAACGAATTGGTTCGCGTCGCCGCAGTGCAAACCAAACCACGATTGATCGATTGGCGCCTCCAGGATCCGCAGCAGGTGCTCGGGGCGGTTGACAAGAACCTCGTCGTGCTGGAATCAATCGTCGACAAGGCAGGCAAGATGCAATGCGACGTCCTGACCTTTCCCGAAGATACACTCGGACTGCTGAACTGGTACGGGATGAACGAGCAACTCGCCAAGGAAGTGCTCCCCGCGGCCGTTGCCCGCATGATCGATCGATTGGGACGCGCGGCGGCTGCGCACGAAATGCACCTCGTCCTGTGCAGTGACTTCATTGAATCCGATGGTGCAACCTACAACACTGCATTCCTCCTCGATCGCGACGGCAAAGGGATGGGGCGGTATCACAAGACCTGCCCCACCTGGAGTGAATCGGCGTCGCGGAAGCGTGGCAAGTCGTTCCCCGTGTTTCAAACGTCCGAATTGGGGACAGTCGGCATGTTGATCTGTTACGATCTCGTGTTTCCAGAAACCGCCAGATGCCTTGCCTTGTCGGGTGCGGACATCATCTTCTTTCCCACCATGGGTGGCGCAGCGCTGGGCAAAGGGGACATCGGGACCCAGGCCTTGCGCGTCCGCGCGGCGGAAAACCACGTCTATCTCGTGGTTGCGTTCAGGGGTTCGGGATCGATGATTATCTCGCCGCGAGGCGAAATCCTAGCCAGCGCGGAAGGCTCTGACGGAATCGTCTTTGCAGACATTGATCCCGACAAGGGGCGTCAGGGCGGCGACGCCATGAATCATCAACAAGACATGCGAGCAAGGCTGTTTCGCGAACGCAATCCAGGCGCTTTCGGGATGCTGACCGAGTCCAACCCTCCGATTCTCGAAAAAGTACCGATTGAGATTTCGCAGCAGGAAGCAGGGCGGATTGCGAGCGAGGTCTTGACGATCGGCGAAGAAGAATTTCGGCAGGCCGAGGCGCTCGTTCGAGCCGGTAACACCGCAGAGGCAATCGCTGCGTTTGGTCGCCTGAGGTCGAAGTATCGGGGCAGTTGGATCGATCGGGTCGCCGCAGAACGGCTGAAGACAATCAGGATTCGATGAACTCCAGTCCGATTTCCACGAGTTTTGGTTAACCTGCGTTGGCGGACTGTTCGTTTCGGAGTTCGGCTTCGGAAATCGCTGCGACTAACGGTTTTACGACCCGCCGTACAACAACTCCGCTCGTTACGCGCTAACTGCAGCGGATGGACCAATCAATGGCACGTAGATTTCCCTAAGTCATTGTGATGAAATAACATATACAAAAAGGGCCTCACTTGCGTAGATGGATTCGCACATAGATCATCAACGGCAAGGAGGCCCAAGGATGCGGTATTCTTGCGATCGATCGTTCCGGCCGTTTATCGCATCACCCAGCTATCGCGGTCTTACCGATCGGCTGGTGCTATATGAACAAATCATGGACGCGATCGCGGTTCACCAAGTTGGCAATCGGCCGGGACGCATCGAACCTCGACTGCGGAAACGACGGACCAAAAAGTACGACTACATGAGGAAGCCGTGTGAGGAAGCCAAACTCGAGATGCTGAATCGACTTAAGAAAAAGTAAGTGCCATTCGTTGAACCATCCTCCGCAGGTTACAGGCTTCAGACCTGAACCGCTTTGGGGCACATTGTAAACCCTTGGTATTCAACAATTCGATGGCGGACGCCGAACCAGTGAATCTACACGACGGTCCGTTGCGAGATCACTCGCGAAGTTTGTCGTAGGTTTGCAACAGACGCCGCGCGATCAACAATTTCATACCGCTTGCCGCCGCCTTGGATTGATCCAGTATTTTTTGCAGGCTCTCGGGCGATAATCGGGCAACGATCGTTGGCTCGGATGCTTGAACAGAAGCCGGGTGAGGACGATTTTCGAGCACACCGGTTTCGCCAAAAAGGTCACCTTCGACCAGATTAGCGAGCGACAATTCATCGGCTCCTCTATGGCAAAAGACTTCAACCGAACCGGAAACGATGATGTACGCAAAATCGGAAGAATCACCTTCCCGAATGATCCAATCCGCGTTGTCGAAACGTACCAGCGGTAGTTCTCCGAGTTCTGGAAGATCGCCTTCGACCACGCCTTCCAGTGCGCGACGCAAGGACGTCGAGACGAAACGGTTTTTGATGATTTGAGCGAGCGGCATCGGGTCTTCGTCCAGCTCGGCAACTAAATCGACAAAGGCATCTCGATGCATGACCAGCAGGTCGGTGTCATCGGTCACCTTGGCAATTGCTTTGCGAGGAGTCCGTTTGAGTAGGCCGGACTCACCGAAGCCTTGTCCCGGCCCGTAAGAGTTGATTTGCCACTCATCGTGATCGGACGCATTTTCGGATACGGTTACGTGTCCTTCGACGATGATGTAGAACTCGTCGGCCGGATCGTGATTGCAGGACGTGTGTTGATTGACGGAAGTTTTCAGTATGGTGTTGCCCGACTTGAAGCCAACGGGACGATCGATACGGGATTTGGCGTTAACGGTCGAGCCACCTTGTCGATACTCGATGGCAATGATGAACCCCGTGCGGGTTTGGTGATTCAGGACGATGGAAAGATTGTGGTCGTTGGACGCTCCTTGAAGGTCGGTGACGACTGGTGGGCAACCGCGGCACGCTTTCTGCCGGATGGCCAACTCGATGCGAGTTTTGGCAGCGGCGGGGTTTTGATTGCAGACCCGGTTGGTGTGAACCAATCCTGGTTTAGCGTTGAGGTCACAGCGGAGCAAAAGCTGTTGTTTTCCGGATTCGAGCGTTTGGAAGGTGGAGAACAAGTCATTTCCGTTCGACGCTATGATCCAGCCGGCCGGCCGGATCCCGGTTTCGGCATCAACGGTAAATTAGTTTTCGATACGGAAAGTAGAAGCAGCATTCTTGCAACTGCGATCGCCGATGATGGTAGTTTCGTCGCGGTCGGTCGTGCGCAGGATGAAGGTGGGATCGATGATTTTGCGATCATCAAGCTGCGCGGCTCTGATTTTGAATTGCAGCCGCTTGTCGCGCTTCGCAATTTGGAAGATTTATCGATCTCAAACAATCAGATCATCGACGTCTCGCCGTTGGCGGAGATCGACAGTCTGCGATCGGTCGATTTGGACGACAACCTGATCACCAGCATCGACTCGTTGCTGGGACAGATGATCATTGATAACGGTGACGCCGGCTTTGTCGAAGTCGGCCCGGTCTGGACGGGCGGAAGTCACCCCGGCGCGTTTGAAGACGATTACCGAATCGCTCCGGGAATCGTTGGCGAAACCGCTGCGGTTTACCAGTTCGAAAACCTCTCGCCTGGCGAGTACACGGTTTACGCGACCTGGCCGGAGCACGAAAGTCGTACGACGGCGGCTCGCTTCGAAGCCTACTCGGCAGCGGTCCACCCGGTTGATCCGAACGCCGACGACTTGCTGCTGCATCTGCCGCTTGACTTTACCAGCCAAGATGCGACCGGCGTTTCTTCGACACGACTGCAAGATAATTTTGCCTTCACCACCGACCACGCGATGGGGATCGGCGCGGCAACGCTCGATGGCGGAGTTGGCAGCGGCGAATCGGGACTGGCCGATCAAGTCGATGCGCTCGTTGTCGAAAGCCCGATCGACTTCAATCACGACGGCATACGATGTCGATGTGGATCAAGCTGAACAACAAACGCAGCGACGACACCAACCTGTCGCGGCAACAGTTGATCGAAGCCGGTGACAAAACACCGGCGCTGCAATGGTTCGTCGAACGCGACGGCCGACTGGGCTTCTTTGTCCGCCCCGACTCAACTGTTCGACACAACGCTTACACTTCCGCCACGGTCGACGACGGCCAGTGGCATCATGTCGCGATCTCGCTGGAGGTGGCATCGAGCCAACTGCAGATGTTCATCGACGGCATGCCACAACCGATCACGATGTCGGGCGTAACAGGCACCCCGCAAACGCTGACCTACAGTCCACCGCTGGGGATCGATGGCACAAACAGCACGCTCAACAGTTACAAGAGCGTTTACGTCGGTACGCATCGCGCGGGCTTTCGTACCACCCAAGGGAAGATCGACGACGTACGGATCTATTCCAAGGCTCTCAGCCCAACCGAGGTCGCCGAGTTAAAGATGCTGGCCGATCAGCCGGCTGTGGCCGACTGGTCTGCTTCACCGGTGGATCAAACGTTCGCGCCCGGAGTTGTGCTCACTTCGACGATCACTGTGACGCCGCTAGGAAACTCTAGCTGGCAGGCGTTGGGCAGCGTCGTGGTCGACGAGTCCGGCGCGGTGACGTTCGTGCAAACCGGTGACGCCGATGGCAATCTGGCCGCCGACGCACTGCGACTGGAACGGGCCGTGCTGCCTTCCTTGAGTGAGTTGGACCTGACCGGCAACCCGTTAGATAACGCAGCTTACGAGTACGTGATTCCTCAACTGCTGACGTCACGGCCGGGCAGCGATGATCCCGCGACGTCGATCCTGGACTTTGGACCGCTTACCGCACAGCAGCTTTCCATCGATACCAATGCTGCCCCGCGTCCAGAATTTGACTTGCCGCAACGAATCGCGATGGACCCATCGACCGCGACGGCAACGATCGACCTGTTCTCGGCCCCAGCAGTGCAGACTGACTCCCGCATCGGAATGAGATTCGATGGTATCGACGACGGGTTAATTGCCGGCGTGCTGCCTGATGTCAGTTTTGCGAATGGCTTCGCAATCGAGTCGTGGATCTATCCGACTGGGCCAGGCGACGCCCCTTACGGTGGCATGATCATCAACAAAGAGGGCCAATTCGAGCTGGCACGATTCTCCGATGGCGAAATCCACTATGCGATTGTGGGATACAACGGCGTCGATAACTGGACGTGGGTCAATACGGGATACAACGCGACACAGGACCAGTGGACTCATCTCGCCTTGACATGGGACAGTACGGAAAATCGAATTCGATTTTTTGCTGATGGGCAGTTGGTTCATGAGCGTGGACGGCAGAACCTTTTGCAGGGCGACCGCTTTCCCGATTACGATCAGCTTCAGATCGGCAGCCGACAGTATCCGCTGCAGGATCAGTTCTTTGACGGGTACTTGAGCGACGTGCGGGTGTGGAATCGTGGCTTAACGCAAAGCGAAATCGGATTGCATGTTCGAGGTGAATCAACGCCATCGACTTATGCCGATGGACTGGTCGGTTGGTGGAAGATGGACGAAGCCAATGTTTTAGATGGGGTGAAAGACCTGTCGGGCAACGGTTACCACGCGTATGCACATTGGGCGACTGCTACGATTAACACTCCAACCGCTGTCAATCTAAGTTTTGAACTCGAAGAACCAATTCGTGAGGCCACCTATTCCGTAACGGGAGGATGGCAACATGATTATGCCGCGATCGTGCAATCAGAGGGCGGCATTAGCCCGGACTCTGGGGCCCGCATGCTCCGATTTCTCGGGACCGGCGTATCGTCAACACAGGCATCTTCCAGTGTTGGGTCCGAGATCGCACAGTTGATCGACTTAAGAGCGTATCCTTCGGTTGCAGGCCGAACTATCACGTTCGGAGCGATGTTCAATCGGATTGCTGGTGATAGCGAGACCGATACTCAGTTTCTTAGTCGCATCCAGGCTTACCAGGGCGATCCGGACGATTTCGCAAACGCGACTTCGCTTGGCATAACGGTTGCGGACCTTTTCTCTGATTTTGATCCATCGACTTGGGAGTACGTGGAAGCTTCGATGACATTGGATGCCAACACAGATTTTGTCCGTGTTTGGCTCGTTGCTGTTGAAAATATATTCAACGATACCACGGGGGTTGAATTTGACGGACACTACGCCGATTCGGTTCAATGGTCGATCGACGGAGATCCGAACGTCGGAATTGTCTCGCGCACTCCGCACGCGAGACCGGCGGTATCCAGCACGCTTACGTCTGCCCACCCCGTTTTCGATCCGAATGGTGATGACTATTTGACCACCCTGAGCAGTGATCATCCGAGACTCAGCGGCAATGTCGATTCAGGGACCGCAACCATTTTGATACAGCAACCCTTTGAAGGTTCGGAATCGATCACACTGGAGATCGCCGACGTTCAGCCTGCGTACCGAGATCAGGTGTTATCCCACCAGCCGGTCGCCTACTACCGACTCGATGAATCAGCGGTCGGGCAGATCAAAGATTCCTCCGGCTATGGAAATGATGCGACGGCGTCGGGGAATTTGACGCCAGGAGTCAACGGCGCGCTGCTGGGCAATTCGAACAGCGCGTTCGAATTCACCGGAGGACAAGTCGTTGCCGAAGTGCCTCAGTTGGACACGGCTGACGGAGCGAGCAATTCTGTTTCGCTGTGGATGAAATGGGACGGAAGCGAGATCAACGGTCGACCGATGGTGTTTGGCTTTGCGGATGGCTATGACTTGATCTTGAGAGATGGATTCTTCGGATTCAACACCAACAACGGCGACGTGTACGGAGCCGAGTCATCTGGATTTGCAGACCGATGGGTGCACGTGGGTGCCGTATTCGTCAATGGCGACGCCGATCAGAACCAGTTGTTTATCGATGGTAAACGTCAGCAACTTACCCGGCTAAATGGTGTTGGACCGCGAACGCAGTCGGCTACCAAGTTGGCCTTCATCAGTGGGTGGGGGCTGAACGCGAACTATCGATTCCCGGGAAAAATCGATGAAGTGGCGTTGTTCGACCGCGCACTGACTGAGCATGAGTTTGCGTCTCAGGCATCCGCACAGATACATCACCCAACTGGCCGAAGCTGGTCTACTCGATTGGATGTCATTCAATCCTACGATGCGATTTCCGGAACACATTTCGAGGATCTGTCCGGCGACGGGATCCAGCAGGTCCGTGGGATGGACGGCGTGATCGGAACGAGTGACGATGAACTCCCGGTCGAAGGAGCGACCGTCTACCTGGATGCCAATCGCAACGGACAGTGGGATGCAAGTCAAAGCGTTGAGTTCTTTCCGCGGGGAACGACGGCGGCGGAAGTCGACTTATCGGATCGCTTTCCCGGCATCCAAGTCAGCGCGGGGGGCGGCTACGGGGCGATCACATCCATTTCCGGCAACGCAAACTCGGTGATCGGACAATCGAGAGCTGTTCATACACCACATCACACGTACGTCGAGCCGAGCACGGGAGACGGTTTCGGCCAATCGATAGTGATGGTTGACAACTGGATGTTCGTTGGCGATCCCAGCGCGAACAGCAACGCTGGCGAGGTGGTGGTGTACGAACTAAGTTCGGGCGGTTGGTCAGAAGTCGATCGAATACAGGCAGTCGGCGCTGCTGCTGAAGATCGATTCGGCACTAGTCTGGCCATTGACTGGGACACGCTAGTTGTTGGTGCCCCCGGTGACGACGGAGCGGGTTCCGCGTATCTGTTCGAATACGATTCGTTCAACACATTCGAGTGGGTCGAGGTGGACCGGCTGACAGGATCGACCCGTGCCGCGGGTGATGAATTCGGTTTCAGCGTCGATAGTTCGTCCGATCACATTTTGATCGGGGCGCCGGGAGCGTCTGCATCAAGTGGTGCGGCCTATCTATTCGATGTTTTGACGCGTACTGAGATCTCTACGCTCACGCCTTCCGCTGTGGAGACTGGCGAAGAGATTGGATTTTCGGTGACGCTCGGTTATGGCAATGAGACTCGAGCGGTGGTGGGTGCGCCAGGCGGCGTCGACGGTGGTTCTTTTGTCTCGTTTTCTCCTGATGGCGAGGGCAACTGGATCGAAACGAATCGTGTCACGTCGGACACCACCCTGCCGGGCGATCGATTTGGCCACGCGTTAGCGATGGATGACAATGGTGGTCTGCTTGTCGGAGCGCCCTCTGCCAACTCGTACGAACCATTCTCAACATTTTTGATTCAGGAATTGACCGGTGCGGTCTACGTTTTTTTCGACGATGGGTCCGACTGGTACGTCGACGGGGTGCTCTACGGCGATGCAGAGAAAGAGGACGCCAAATTCGGTACTTCGTTGAGTCTGGATGACGACTACGCTGTGATCGGAGCACCCGGCGACGCATCCACGGGCGTCTCTGGGGCTGCGTATGTATTCCGCAGCGGGTACGGTTGGTACGACGCAACGCTTGAGACCACGTTGAGATCGTCGGTTGGCGATGGGACAACGTTTGGAGCCGCGGTCGCTATCGATGGGAGTTCGCTGGCGGTTAGCTCGACTCTCGAAGACGTGAGTGGAAGCGATCGGGCGACGACGCAGATCTTTGATTTGCAGTCGCAGTGGCAGATCGAGTCCAACCCGCTCCAAATCGATCTCGCGATTCCAGCTTACTCCGTCACGGTGGAGGTCGCCGCGGTTGGCGTTCCTGGTGATATACGCGTTGACGCCTATGATCTGGCGGGCAACATGGTCACCTCCGAAACGGTCGCGGCTGCTGTCGATGCGTTTGGACTGCCTTCCGAGTTGGTGACACTCACCACGCCGACCGCATCGATCTCGCGTTTGCTTGTCGGTGGCGTCGGTCGCGCCCAGGCGGTGCTGGAGATCCACGCGTCCCTCGGCAGCGAACCGATGACGTTAACCGATGTCAGTGGCGAGTATCGGTTCGCTACTGCGGGTGATCAGCTGCATCCGGTGCGATTGCTAGAAACCATTGAGGCAGTCGAGTCGACCACGAGAAAGTACGAGCGAATCAATCACGGATACACTCAGCAAGATACGACAGGATCGAACCCGAGCGTGAGCGCGAATGGACGCTTCGTTGCTTACCAGTCCTATTCATCTCGGATTGTCGCGGGAGACAGTGGGTTCACGGCGGACATCTTTGTGTTCGACCGGTACCAGGGCACGACCGAGCGATTGACGATCGGGTTTGATGGATCACAACCCAATGGGAGCAGCTTTGCTCCGTCGATCAGCGGCGATGGGCGTTATGTGACATTCGAATCTCGTTCCACCAACTTGGTTTCCGCCCCAAGTTCTGGAAACGCTGATGTATTCGTTGCAGATCGCGAGTCGGGCACGATTTCGCGAGTGACCAACGGGATCGCTGGCACCGGCGGCGACGGCTTCAGTAACGACCCGATGATCAGCGGCGATGGCAAGTTCGTCATCTTTTCGTCGACGTCCTCCAACCTCATTGCCGGAGACACCAACGCTGAACGTGATGTATTCCGGTATGAGATGGCAACGGGCACGGTCATCCGTCTGAGCGAAGATGGGCTGGGGATGGGCGGGGATGACGGTAGCTTTCGTCCCGCGATCAGCCATGACGGATCGCGCGTCGTGTTCCTCACCGCCGCCGATAATCTGGTGGGCGCGGATACTCCTGAATTCGAACTGATGTTTGCCGAAATTGCCGAGAACTCGATGTCGCTCTCGGTGCTCGGCAAAGGAACTGCGAATCCGGCTATCAGCGGCGATGGCAGCACCGTGGCGATGTGGTCATTTGAGGAGCCCGATGGCGCGCCATACAGCGGCTCCAATGTGTTCGTGTACGACGTGGACTCAGGCGTGTGGACCCGCGTCTTGAATAATGGGATCGGCGCCGGAGTGAATTCGATCAGTTTTTCCTGGCGACCGACACTCAGCTTTGATGGAACTCGACTTGCGTTTGCAACGGACCACGCCGATTTCTTTCATGGCGTTTCCGGAACTTCGACCCAGGTGTACGTCTACGAGCGTGACACTCAGACGGTGCGTTTAATCACACCGTCCACAGCGGACAACGGAGAATCAACTGAAACCAGAGATCCGTTTATCAGCGCCAATGGAGAGTATGTTGCCTTCGTATCTTCCGCCGTGAGTTTTGTCCCGGACTTGACCGATGGTGTGAACAATGGTGACGTCTTCCTCACCGCTTTGGAAGTCGATGACGCGAGCACGGGACAAATCCGCGTTGTCGATTCCGGATCGACGATCCTCGTTGCTGAGGGAACGTCGGTAGACTTGGTCGGGCAGCTGATTGATCCGAACCGTCTTGACGGAACCGACTGGACAGCCGTCTGGAGTGTTTTTGACGACCAAGGCACTCTCGTCTACTCTGCTAACGCAATCCTTTCTGAGTTCACTGTTGCAGGCGAAATTCAATCGATCGCTGAACTGGCGGGTAACTGGATGGCACGGGACGCCGGCCGATACGAAGTCCGATTGTCGGCGAATGACAACGACAGCGGTGACGCGTACGAACACACTCATTCGTTGGTCGTTCGTCCGGTTGCACCGACGGCTGACGCAGGCGGTCCCTACGTGATCAGCGAAGGCGACTTGCTGGTGCTGGACGCAAGTCAAAGCATGGATGCGGCCGCAGGCGACAACCTGACCTATCAATGGACCATTGATGGTCAAGCTTTTACGGATTCGAACCAAATGGTTGCAATCGTTTCATGGAGTGAGATTCGTGCGTTGCTCGGCGCGCGTGCGGACGGGCCCAGTTTGTCACCGATACCCATCGGACTAAGAGTCACGGACCCTGATGATGGTGATGAATCGTTTGTGCTAACCACGTTGCATATCAACAACGCGGGGCCAGCCATCACATTGTCACCACCGACGAACATTACTGCGGGGAAATCCCTGACGTTGGTCGCCTCCGCTGCCGACGAGGCCTATGACGGTGACAATCCTCTGTCGTACCGTCTGCTGATCGAAGGCAACGTCAGCCAAGTCGGAACATCAAGTACCATTGACCTGGAGATACCGTGGACTTCACTTGGCGTCGTCTACCAAGCTGACCAGTCAAACGCAATTCAGTTAACCGTCGAATTTACAGATTCCGATGGAAGCGTCTCGTCAGAGACGACGCAAATTTATGTTGTGAATGCTGTTCCCGATGCGGTACCGGACGTCGCAATGACGCTCACTGCCGGTGAAGGACTTCTGCTCGATGCGACGCAGTCAAATGATGCCGACGGACACTCGCTTCGTTACTACTGGAATGTGATTACTTCCACAGACGACGTATCTACCGCCGCTGATTTTATCGGAACGGCGGTACCCAGCCCGTTGCGGTACGATGAAACGGGAGTCGCATCAGCTTTGTCGTGGAACTCCCTGTTGGCACTCTTCACCGGCACCGTCCCTGACGCGTTCGACATTCAGCTTTTTGTGATGGATGAGTTCGGCGATGTTGATGTGGCCACCACTGCGGTCAGCGTCGCCAACGCAATTCCATCCGCGAAGCTGCCCCATCCAATCGAAGCCTTCGAAACCGATACAGTCAGGTTCGAGTTCAGTCAACTCAGTGATCCAAACCCTGCCGATCTGGCTGGATTGACGTTCGACTTGGCGATTGATCTGAACCGCAATGGCGACTTTACCGATCCCGGTGAGTCAATCGCCGCAGTGCCAGGCAACCCGTCGTCGTTTGCCTACACTTTCCCAGACGATGGTGCGTATGCGATTCGTGCGACGGTGACCGATCCGGGTGGGTTGTTTCAGCAGACAAATTCGGTCATCGAAATCATCAACGCGGCGCCGCTTGGCGAACTTGCCGTGACCGTAGCGGGTTCCATTCTCGAAGGCAGTTCGTTCGGAGTCGACTTCCTGAACATCGTCGACTCCGCCGCTGATCTGGCTGCCGGCATCGTCGCCGAGTACGACGTCAACGGCGACGGCCAGTATGGCGATGATCCCACCAGCATCACGTTTCCCGGCGATGGGATTTACGTCGTTCGCGGCAGGCTAATCGATCAGGATGGAGCCACGTTTGACGATTCGATTTCCGTTGTCGTCAGCAACGCGGCGCCCACGATCGACTCGCTGGCCACGCCCGCTTCGACGACCGAGGGAGATCTGCTCACGATCACTGGATCGTTCAGTGACTCCGGTGCAAACGATCCTTGGGTTGCCAACGCAGCACTGCGAACCACGGCAGGCCAAGTGGAGTTGCTGACGATTCCGCTGGAGATCAATCGGCAGACGCGGCAGTTCACGGGCAGCTATCTCGTCACCCAGGAAGTCGTGGGCGGAATCGATGTGCAGGTCACCCTCAGCGATGGCGTCGATTCGGTCGCGAGCCAGACGCAAACCGTGGCTCTAAACAATGTGGCTCCCAATGTGGTTGCGGGGGCCGACGTGCTCGAGTTCAACGAGCACCGGCTGTTCCGTCGCGAAGCCACATTCACGGATCCAGGCAACGATGCCTGGTCAGTGACCGTGGATTATGGAGACGGCTCGCCGGTCGAAAATCCAATTGCCGAGTTGAACCCCGATGATGGTGTGGGCTACGTTCCGCTGGAACATGTCTATCAAACACCGGGGTCCTACACCGTCACCGTCTCGGTCGATGACGGCACGGACATCGGCAGCGATGCCTTTGCGATCACGATCGGCGACAACCAGGCTCCGTTTGTCGCCCAAGCGATCGACGATTTAACGGTTCGTCCGGGCGTCGCCATTCGCAGCGGCTATGTCAATCTCCACCAGGTCTTCTCAGACTCGGACAACCCTGACTCCGAGTTGACGTTCAGCCTACAGTCCAACAGCGCTCCAACGATTGTAACTGCCGTCGAGATTTCTGCTGACGGGAACTTGGACCTGACATTTGCCTCTGACCAAGCCGGTTCGTCCAACATTCGCATTCGAGCCACCGACCCAGCGGGAGACTCTATCGAAGAAGAATTTACCGTTCACTTACTAGCGCCAAGCTTCCGCGTAACCGACGTGACACCCAACGTCAGTGGATTCGATGTTTACGTGAATCGTGATCTGGATATCTCGGCGCTCAACCTGTTCGACGGCTCCGATCCCTCTGGTGATCAGCCCGATTTGCTGTTGCTCGGTCAGAATTCGGGACCGGTTCAGGGATCGCTCATCTGGCATGCGACGGAGCGCAGATTGTCGTTTGTTCGCACCGGCGGTCCGCTTGAGCCGGACAACTACACGCTCACGCTGTTTGGACGCAGTGATGGATTCGTAGACTTGTCAGCCCAAGCGCTCGACGGCGACGACGACCAAACGCCAGGCGGTATCTATACCTTCGACTTCACAGCTGAATCCGCTGTCCAAGCCAGGACGGTCTCGATTCCCGACTTTGCGCGAGCTCCCGGCCAACCCATTGAAACGCCGGTCGGCCATGCGGACGGACTTCCGATCGCGATTGATGATGCCAACGGGGTGCGCAGTGTCGACCTTAATTTACGCTTCGACCCGGCGCGGCTCCAAATCGACTCGGTAGCCAAGGCGGCGGGATTACCGAGCGACTGGACAGTCACCTTTAATCCAATCGAACCCGGTCGCCTGCGTCTGACCGCGTCGGGCGCTACATCATTATCCGCCGGCGCACAGAACATCTACGCCATCGATGCCACCGTGAAAGCCACCGCCGGTTACGGCGTTCGCAGCAACATCCTGATCGAAAATCTATCGATCAACGAAGATGAGCTCCCAGCCATTGCTGACCAGCAGATCTTCCAAACCTCATTGTTGGGTGACGTAACCGGAGACCAAACCTACAGTGGACTCGACGCCAGCTACATTTCTCGCCGTGTGGTCGGGCTTGATTCCGGCTTCGATGCCTACCCATTGACGGATCCACTGCTACTTGCGGACGTCACCGGCAACGGATCGCTCTCAGGGCTTGATGCATCTGATGTGTCGCGGAAGGTTGTGGGACTTGATGATTCCGACATTCCAGAGATACCTGCGTCGCAATCGGGCATTGCCCAATCAGGCCCGACAATCGATTTACAGTTGTCTAGTACAACAGCAGCAGCAGGCAGTCAAGTTGAGGTGAGTGTTTCGGCCAGCAGCGTCTCAGAAGGAGTTTCTTCGCTTGATCTACGGATTCACTTCGATGCACAGAAGATGAGCCTGGCAGACGGTCAGATTCTTCTCGGTGCTGCAACGAACCACTGGTCGCTCAACTATCGTATCGACAACGCTAATGGTTTCGTCGATGTTTCCATGTTCGCGGAATCAAGTTTGGCCGGGACAGAACTCGAATTGCTCAAGCTTCGATTTGACGTTGCGTCGGACGCGTTCGGAAACGCGCAGGTAACGCTTGATACGACGTCGAAAACTCCGCAAGATGTTTTGTGGTCTCGTATGAATGAGGGGCGTTTGGTGATCGCTTCAACTGCAGGTCTAGTAACGATTTACCCTACCGACACTCGCGTGCTTAATGTGGTGATTAACGAGGGACAAGCGAGCCGATCGCAAGTCACGTCACTGACCATTCGCTTTAACACCCTGATTGATCATCTTGCGGCACAAAACGCGTTCCAGATAAGAAACCTGGACAAAGACTTGGACGTTGGCGTTCTGAACGTGCTGGCGGAAGATGTCAATGGCATCACTGTGATCAGACTCACCTTCGCCGGAACGTCAACGACTAGCCGAAGCGGTGAAGGAGATCGGGGAAACTCCCTCGCCGATGGCAACTATCGATTGATCATCGATGCGGACGCAATTCTTCCCGTCGGCTCCCCAGCGATGCCTCAGGACTATATTTTTGGCGATCGGACTGTCGATGACTTCTTTCGCATTTTCGGTGACACCGATGCTGACCGTGATGTTGACGGACAAGACTATGGCCGTTTTGGCTTGACCTTCTTGAAATCAATAGATGATTCGGGGTATCGAGCGGACCTCGACTCAGACGGTGATGGTGACGTAGACGGTCAAGACTACGGACGATTCGGACTGAACTTTCTTAGATCTATCTGATCGTCAAGTGCGATAATCGAAAGCAGCTTTGATCGAGCTCACATCAATCTTTCCCAAAATGCATTTGGTGGTTTTCTACTGACGATTCAGAGAAATGGCAAGGAAAGATACTCTACCCTTCTTCTTTAGCCGTTTGTTTGTCGCATGTTTTCCATTCCTCGAACGCATGTCCATCTCCAGCCGATCAATCTCCGACAGCTCGGTTTTCTCAAACCATCGACGACCGGCTTGAGTCTAAAAGGATTTAGCCGGATAGTCCCAGATCAGATTGTGGCGATTGATGATCCGGTGGATCTTGTTCAAGTTTCGAGTGCGGCGTTGTCCCAAAGTCTTTCGAAGAGGCGTCAGCTGACGGTCTTCGCGTTCTTTTTGGGACACCATGTAGACACGCCGCAAGCCACGAACGGGCTGACGGTCAACCTGTCGTAGTACTCCGCATAGCGCCATTCATTGAATGTCGCCCAGCGATCATCGAGTCCGGTCGCGACCTTGAAAAGCGCACGCGTCGCAGACGGCAGATCCTGGCAAACGAGCAGACCGAATCGATCACAGGTGATTTCTCGAGCCCGACTCAAGCAGCGAATTTCAATTGCTTCGAGCCAGCTGAAGTTGGGGTCATCGAATTGGACGCGGGGGATTTCACCGTGCTGCAAAACAGCGTGCCCGATTTCGTGACCGATCAAGTGTGCGAGGCCAAAGCTTGTATGTCACGGTGGGTGTGCGTTTCTTTTTGACTGTTTTGGTACGTTTTCTGCTAATCTCACCACGCTTCCAATCAATTTCTCGCGGGTGGATGCTGGCAATGTCGGTCTGTCGGTAACCGCAATTAAGACCTAACAGCATCTAGAGTTCAGTGCGTACTGAAGCAAGGTCTAACAGAGCGCTGATTTGATCGACGGAGAGGGTTTCTGGCTCACTTGGGCTGACGTGGATTGCAAGTGCCTTGTCGTCGAAATTGCGGGGGAGTCTGTCGATAATCTCTGCCGTGCTGTACATCCACTTGATGAGCTGTTTGAACGCCGCTAGTGCGTCCCTCGCCATCGATTCGGATAGTCTCCCGGAACTGAGCTTGGAAAGGCAAAACTGCCGAAACTCTACCAGCGCTTTCCCACCAATCTCGGTGACGTCCATTCTTTCATCGAAGTGCTCTAGTACGAGTTCGAAATGCCGCAAGAGCATCTCGGCTCGCGTGGCGGAAAGGTCGCCCGATTCCACCTGTAGCCGTTTTTGAAGCAGAAAATTGTCGATGTTAAGCTTGAGTGATTGGCGATTCCGCCAAATCTCCGGAGTTGAACGCCCGGTATCTAAACGTGCTCGCGCAGCTGCCACCTGCTTACGCGAGACGAAGTCCATGGCCATTGCATGATCGACGGTTGTTGGTCCGTAGCCCAAATATCCAGCAAACCCGTCGGCGTCGTGGACCTCCCTTGGGATTGTGGCAGGATGGAAGTCTTCTACCGTCAACGTGCGTGGCTCGTCCTTCGACAACTCCGTCCGCAAGTCTTCTATCTCACTGCCAGCAAGGTCCACGAGATCTTGATCGCCAACGCTTCGGCCATGTTCCTGAACAGCCTCCCAGCCATTGATGCAGTCGTCATAGAGCGGCAAGCCACCGGTGAAAGTTCACACGCAAGTGCGGCTCGATCCGCTGAGTCCGTTCGGTACTTGTATCGTCCGGAATCTGAAAGAACAGCGCTTGCAGGTTCAGGCGACGAGCCTCCAACAAATGGTACCATTTGCTGGAGGCTTGAGTTCAGAACATCCGTGCGTCGTGAACTTGGTGTCACCCAAAGCAATAAAGCTGCCCCGAACCAGCGAGTGCCGGTCGGTCGGCAGCAAATCGAACAGTTGTCGGCTATTTGGCTGAAGTTACGGACACTAGCTGAGCTGCTGGATGCCGATCGGACGCTTCCACCTGCTGGCAGATAACATCGAGGACGATATCGACCGGGAAGACGCCTGCGGTTCCCACAACACCTGAAGTGCCGTTCTCTGTCATCGTCGCGTCCAACCTCGCAGAAACGAATTTTTTCCACGCGGCAAGTGGACTAACGACGCGCTGGATCTGTCGGATTTGAACACACTGCCAGACTCTTCAGGGGACTCTACCGAAAAACCTAGGTTTGAAGCGGAATAAGGGCGGTTACTACCGCGATACCTGTTGGGGCTTGCGAAGACCTTCGAGTCGAATCTATGTTTTACGGCACAAGGAAACCGGGGGTTTTCGCATAAAAACCGGGATGAAACGGAGTCTTGTTAGGGTGTTTTCGGGCCTTTTGGGACCAAAGCCAGCCTGATCGAATTCGATCGCCTCATTGCCGAGTACCTCGCAAACGGCCGCTCGCATCGTCGAGAAGATCACCGGCGAGCGTCCACATGCCGCAACGCTCCACCGCTGGGCGTCGTGCGGGCGAACGGGCGTCAAACTTCGCACTGCCTACGCAGGCGGTCACCGTCGGACAACGGAGGACTGGATCCGAGAATTTTTCGACGCGGTGACTCAAGCTGCCAGCAGGCACGGCGAGCATGTGATAATCACGAATCGGGCCAGACCCTTCACCCGGCGCCGATTCGAATGACATGATCTACCGCTTCTTCGATCACTATTTGAAACGACAAGCCCATGGCGATTGGCATCTGCCGCCGGGAAACTCTCGGGATTGTTCAAGGGCGATGCCAGCGACGGTCGGCGAGAGAGTCACCGGGGGGTAAGGTGCTACTTCAGATGTGGTTTTGTGTAAAACTCAGATGTACACCGAAATTCCGAGGCACCACCACTATCACGTGGTACCATGCCACCGGTTTGTGTTGCGGCAAGATGAAGCAGTGTTAGGCAGTTAAGCGGATCGCTGGAAACGGGTGTGAAGTGAACTGATTCTTGTTGGGGTAGGCGCAATCCGCGAGTCTTTCTCGTCAATTGTTCCTCAACAAGAGAACAACCGATGTCAACAAGCAATCGGTTCGGTCGTGCGCGTCGCCAAGAAGGCAAGCCACTCGGCCATGGCAGGCGTCAACGCAAGCTTCATCAGAAGCGCCGCCAAACGCTCTTTGAAACACTCGAACGCCGGCATTTGCTAGCTGTGTCTGATTTGGTGTTTGATGCGGCGGTCGAGTCGCGTGAAGGACTGGATCTGACGCAGGGCGGTTTTGATCTGACGTTAGCCGTTGTCGACTCGAATCTGGAGTTTTTCCGCACGACGAGCGACGGCAAGGAAGTGATCAAGTCGCAGTCGCTGACGAACAACAGCGGAACGGTGATCATCACCGGTTCCGCGTTTGCTGACGCCCTGACCCTCGGCGCGAGTCTTCCACCGAACTTGAACGTGTCGTTCAACGGTGCAGAGGGTGCTGACGTCATCACCGGACCGGCGATCGATACGAATTGGCGGATCGATGGCATTGGCGCGGGGACGATCAACGGCGCGATTGAGTTTTCGCAAGTCGAGAGTCTGGTCGGCGCCGGCGTGAGCACGTTGGACTATTCGTCCGGCGCGGCAGGAGTGTCCGTCGACTTGAACGCCGGTACTGCCACCGGGTTTTCAAGCATCGCGCAGTTCACCAACGTGATCGGTTCGAGCCACGCGGACACGATCACTGGCGACAATGATTCGAACGAACTGACCGGTGGCGGCGGTGCCGATACGCTGAACGGCGGTCTGGGTAGCGATACTTATTTCTTCGCCGACGGTGCAGGCGTCGATACGGTGATCGATTCCAATTCCGATCCGGCTGACGAAAGTGGTGACACGCTTGACTTCACCGCGGTCACCGAAACGCTTTCGATCACGCCCGGCGGCGCCGGTTTGGCGACGATCACTGGTACCACCTTCACGGTCACCGCCAGCCGTATCGAACACATTGTCGGCAGCGAGACGCAGCAGAGTACGCTGGACTATTCGTCGTATGGCGCTGCGGTCAACGTCAACTTGGGCGAGGCAACGGCGGATTTGTTTACCAGCGTTTCGATCTCCCATGAACAGGCGCCTGTCGGGGGCGGGTTGGTGCATGTCGGCGGCAACGTGATCGGCACCGGCGGCAATGACACGATCATCGCAGACGACAAGCCCAACGTGATCACTGGCGGCAATGGTACGGACACGCTGGTCGGAGGAGTCGGCGATGATACATACGTTTTTGCCGACAATTGGGGCGTCAGCGAAAAGGTTTTCGAATTCACCGACGACACTGCCATTGACGGCGACACCTTGGATTTTTCGGCCGTCACGGTTGACTTAAACGTCGTGGTCTTCAATGCCGACGATCAAAACCCCGACTGTTTGATCGAAGAGGGTGTCGAATACTGCTTTACGGTGACCGCGGGCGGGAGTTCGATCACCGCGCGTGGCATTGAGAACCTCGTCGGCGGCATGGGAGCCAACACGTTGGACTTCTCGGCCTATAACGAAGGTGTCACCGTTAACCTGCGCGCCGAGCGAACGTCCCTCTTTTCAAGCGTCATTGGTTTTCATCACATCACCGGAACCGACTTTGATGATGTTTTGATCGGGGACGATGGCGGCAATGTCATCCTGGGCGGCGGTGGCGATGACGGTCTGACGGGCGGCGGCGGCGCGGACACGCTCGATGGCGGCGTCGGCAACGACCGAATCGCCGAACAGCAGGCCGGCGATTTCACGCTGACCAATACGAGCCTCACTATCAGTGGCGTGGTGGATGTCCTTTCGGGCTTCGAGCAGGCAGAGCTTACTGGTGATGTGAATCCCAACATCATCAACGCTGCGGCGTTTTCACCGGACGTGAGTTTGGAGACACCCATCACGTCATTGAATCGACTCGGCGGAGTCAATGTTGACGTCGACAACCCGGTCGTGCTCCCGGGTGGTCGTGTCGCGGACTTGCAGATTACGTTGACCGACGGAACAACGGTCAATGTTGTGCTGGATGACGTGGTTTCGGTCGGCGATGTGATCGTCGCAATTAGCGGTGCCCACGTTAACTTGTCGGCAAGTTTCAACGCGGCAAGCAGCCGATTTGAGCTGGCTGACAGTACGAGTGCTTCCATCAACGACTTGACGGCAATTCCCGTTTCCGAGTTGGCCGCGAATCTTGGTCTGAATGGAATCGGTGGTGGCGGGAACCTGAGCGGCGGATCGATCTCGACCGGCGGTGTGGTCCTGCGTGGCGATTCCGGCGTCCCACTTTCGCTACTCAATGGCGGCGGCGGGGTGAATACGGTTGAAGGTGACGACCTGCAAATCACTTTGGCCGACGGACAACAATTCGACGTTGATCTCAGTGAAGAAATCACGGTCGAGGATCTGGTGAGTGAATTCTTATCGCTGAGCGATTTGCTGAATGTTTCGATCAATCCTACCGGCACCGGAATTGACTTTGCCGATACGTCAGTCGGCGGAGGAACGCTGACGATCACTGCTCAAAACGCATCGCAGGCCGTCGTGGATTTAGGGATTTCCGGCCCGGCCGTTGGCAACGTGATCACTGGAGGCAACGTCGTCTCGGCCAACATCACGTTGGACGGACGACTGGACAATGACACGCTGACGGGAAGCCCTGGTGATGACACACTGACCGGCGGCAGTGGCTCCGATGCGATCGACGGCGGCGGCGGGTTTGATCGTGTGGCCGAGAGTCAAGACGCAAGCATGACGCTCGATAATGGCTCGTTGGTCATCTCCGTGGCCGGCAGTCCAGCGGTTACTGATACGCTCACAAGCATCGAGCTTGCCGAACTGGTCGGCGGAGTTTCGGCCAATACGATCAATGCTTCGGCATTTACCGTCGGCGACGTCATCCTGTTCGGCGGTGAGGGCGACGACACGTTGATCGGCGGCGGCGGCGATGACCTGCTGACCGGCGGCGAGGGACTCGATTCGCTTGACGGTGGCGGGGGTGTCAATTCGATCTCCGAGATCGGCAGCGGTCGCATCGTACTGACTCCGACATCACTGGACCTCACGGAAGGCGAAGATGAAACCGTCGAACTCAGTCTGACCGGCACAGCCACGAGCGGCCAGTGGAGTCTGACGTACGGCACAGCGACCACGTCGCCGCTGAATTTCAATGCCACCGCGGCTGAAATCAAAACGGCATTGACTGACGTCACGCCGATTGGAGACGGCGATGTTGACATCCTGGAAAACTATCAAAAAATCACCAATCCTGCGACTCACAACTTGTCGGACTTGAACTACGGCAACGGTGTGGATTTGTCGGCGAATGATCTCGTCATCACGTTGACGGACGAACGTCCGGTCAACGTCAGTATGAGTTCTGCGACGACGGTCCAAGACGTTTTGGACGCGATCACCAATGCCGACGCGCGGCTGACGGCGAGCATTAACTCACGCGGCAACGGAATTAGTGTTTCCGACTCACAAGAGGATGGCAGTGATCTGAAAGTTGCATCGGTTTCAACGATGGCGAGCGATCTGGGACTGAGCAACGGAACTTTGGGGGCGACACTTGCGGGCCAATCGATCACGCGAACGACAGGTTGGACGCTTGGGTTTACCGGAAACGAAGGCGGGAAGGACCAGCCTGACTTGGTCGCCACCAATATCGACTTGGACGTCGGATCGGTCACTGCTGTCGTGACCACCCAGGGCACCCAAATAGAGAATGTTCTGGCGAACATCGATCGTGCCGTTCTGAACGGAACGATAGCCAATAACTTGATCGACGCGGGGGGATTCACAGGTCTGGTCGTGATGGACGGAAGCGGCGGCGACGACACATTGATTGGCGGCGGCGGATCGGATCGAATCACGGGCGGTGACGGGAACGACACGATTACCGGCGGACCAGGTATCAACGTGCTGGATGCCGGTGCGGGAGTCGACACGCTCGTCGAGACGGTTTCGGTTTCGAGCGACATCAATCTGGTGCTGACCAACAGCACATTGACGGTCGGCACCACGGTCAGCGCGGTGTCCGGATTTGAGCGGGCGACGCTGACCGGCGGTTCGGGTGCCAATACATTGGATGCCCAATCTTTCAATGATGTTTCGATCGACACGCCGTTGTTCTTGCTGAACGATAACGACGGAATTGTCCGCGATGATTTGGTGATCACGCTGTCCGATGGAACAACGGACGTCACCGTGGATTTGAGTGTCGCGATCACTCTCGGTGATGTCGTTCAGGCGATCACAGACTCACATGGAAATCTGACGGCCAGCCTTGACGCCGCCGGGCTCATTAGGATCGCCGACGGCACTGGAGGAGCAAGCAATCTGAGCCTCGCGGCTTCTGAATCGGCTGACGGGTTGGGATTGCAAGGAGGAGTCGCCACTACGACCGAGTATTCCGGAACGGCGCTCGTGGCAGCCAGCGTCACGCTTGATGGCGGTGGCGGCATCGACACGCTGATTGGATCCGCCGGCAGCGACTTTCTGACGGGCGGTCTCGGTGCGGACGCGTTGACCGGTGGCGGCGGAAGTGACACGGTCGTCGAATCGCGCGACGCCGATTTCGTATTGACCGACACGACTCTGAGCATCGGTTCTGAAGTCGACTCGTTGGCCGGCATCACCCAAGCCAGATTGTCGGGAGGATCTTCGATCAACTCGATCGACGCTTCGGCCTTCACGCTCGGATCGGTGACGCTTGTATCAGGCGGAGGTGCCGACACGTTGAAGGGTGGAAGCGAAGATGATCAATATCAAGTCGACATTTCCGGCTTGACTGCGGGCGAGAGGGTGACCATCGACGCAGGCAGCATTTCGGGCGGCGATGAGGTCGTGATTTTGGGGGCCGGAACGGTCGAAACGTCCGACCTGTCAAAAATCAATGTCGTGAGTGTGGCAACACCGAACGTCACATTCTCAGATGACACCGAATTGACGATCGACGATGTCGCAGCACTCGGTCAGAATTTAAAATTCGAAGCCCCCGTCATCAAGCTGATCGGCAAGACGGTCAACACGGGGCGAACGGTGGTCGGTCAGTCGGTGGCCAAGGCCGGTGACATCACGTTCATTGCCAATCAAATTGTCATCGGTGATGGGGCTGCCGCACAAACGAAGATTTTCGCCAAGGCGTCGGATCCTGCCAACGACGGAACGGTTCAGATCTTGGCCAGCGACTTTCGCAGGGAGTTTGGAACGTTCACTTCCGACAGTTTTTTCGGGTTTTACAACCGTGAGGCTTCGACAGCAACGGTTTCAATCGACAACATTGAAATCGACGCCGGCGACGTCGAGGTTTTAGCGAGCAGTGCTTCCCGATCTATTTTTGAACCGCGAGAAACGTCAAATGGCATTAGCGAAGAACTTCTCAACGGTCTTCAAAACGCAGGCGATGCGTTGTTGTCGGCGATCGACGGCGCCGCCTTGCTCGGCGGCTACTCAAAGACACATTCGACGGCGACGATCCACGTCGGCGACTCCGCCATCATCCATGCAGGCAGCTTCGTCGCACACTCCAACACAGAAACAGTCGCCGCCTCGTCACCGCTCGCTTGGCCGATTCCTCTTTCTATCGCGTATGCGCACGGCGTGTCTGTGTCCAAGGTCACGATCAACGGCAACATCACGACCACCGGCGACGCAACGATTCGTGCGACCGGCGACCACATAGTTAGTTCTATCGCAGACGTCTTCTCCGAAGACCGCCGAAGTGAAGATCAGCTTGAAAAAGGGACTCTGAACTCGATCAAGAACTCAAAGTTTTTTAACGGCAAGGCGTACGCGGTTGCAGTTGGGCACCTTGAGTCGGATGTAATCGCTCATGTCACCGAGGCGGCGGAGTTGGTTGTTGGTAACAACTTATTCGTCCAGGGTGACACGATCGATCGTAGCCGCGTCCTTGCTCGAGCCTCAACGGGCGAAGACGGCTCGCTCGCCACTTCGATCGCGGTCAGTTTCGAGGACGGCGTCACGGAGGCGATTGTGCACGGCTCGGTTGACGTTGGCGGGAATATGCGAGTCAATACTTTTCAACAGAAAGAGGCGATTGCAGCCAGGTTGATTCCCGAAATCGAGTCGGGCGGAGACGTATTGAATCTCCTCTCAAAACTGAACGGTTCGGGTGTGGTGTCGGAAATCGATCCGCACAAAAGAGGAACGACCAATGCAAAGCTGTTCTTCATTCCGGGAGACGACGATGGTGTGCAGGCCAAATCGATCGTCGGAACGAATTCGACAGGAGACTTTCTCGATGACCTCAAGAACCGTCAGACGGATGCCGGAAAGAAAAATGCACGGCATCCCCAACAGACCTATAGGCAGGTAAAAAATGCCGTCCAACATGTCTACGGCAGCCTGTTCAAGAAGTCGGCACAGGCGCTCTCGAAGGCCGACGACTATGGCAATCAGGTTCCTGCCCAGCAAGAAAACCAGGGTGGCGGATCTTTGGTCGTCGTCGTCGACAACAATCGCACGACCGCAATCATCGGTGACGGAACAAGCGACACGGTCGTCGAGGTCGATGGCGATATCAGCGTCCAGTCAAGAATCGAAAACCGCCCCGACCTGACGGCAAGCTCCATCGTCAAGCAGCAGAGTGCCACACACACGCCTAAGTTGGGCGTTTCACTGGCGATTGCCGTTGGTGTCTATCTAAACGATGCCGATGCGTTCATCGCTGAGAACGCGGAGGTGGACACCAGGGGAACGCTGAAGGTCAAGGCCGATGCGCTGAATCAAATCGACCCCAACAGTTTGTGGGGAGTCAATCTTGTCACTCCGTTTTTGCAGACCGCCGACCACAATTCCAACCAAGGCACACGAACCGTCCGATCCGGCGACATTGTCGAATACTCCGGCGAATCGGAAGACCTCGGTGACGCTGGGACTTGGTACGAATACATCGGGGCCGCGCCCGAGATCACCGTCGACCTTAGTCAAGAGGACTTTACCCAAGACGGATCGGATGGATTGCCGGCCCGCTGGACATCGGTCGGTACACAGGCCCAGCGCAAGTCGACCGATTTCGTCAAGAACATCACGTCGTATCTGAACGACAATTTGGGGATCGACAAGGGGCTTGCGGATTCGTGGAGCCAAAGTGTGGCCGGCGGACAGAAGTCGGTTTTCGGAGGTTCGGTGACTGCGCTCGTGTTGGACCACGAAGCCGATGCACACATCAAGTCGGGTGCAAAGATCAATCAAAACGTCGCGTTTCGGACGGCGGCACAAGCGGTCATCGTCGAAGCAACCAGCGTCAATCATGCGGTCAACCTCGGCGGCAATTTCCAGACTCCCGGCATTACCGGCCAGGCACAAAACCCGCATTCCGGTTCGGCGCGAAGGAACTGGATTCGCGGTCAAAAGCCGGGCTTCGGCAACACGGAAGGACGCGAGGAATCGATCGGGGCTGCCGGAATGGTCTTCGTTTATCAAAGCGATGTCCACGCGAAGATCGAGGACGGCGTCGAGTTGTACGCCGACTCTCTGGAGGTCGATGCAGACTCCAAGACGATCGGGGTCGTTTTCGGTGCGGCAGGCGGCAAGGGGCTCGAAACGAGTTTCAACGGCGTCGTCCTGATCAATGTGCTCGACGACACCACGGTTGCTCAGATCGACAACGGTGCAAAAGTCACCGTCGGTTCGCGCCCGGTCGACGATGCCAATGGGAACGGCGCGCCGGTCTTGGTTGAAGCGACCAATGACGCGATCCTCGTCAACGTTGCCGGTACCGTGTCGATCTCTGATCAGACCGGAATCGGAGCTTCGGTCGGAATCAATATCGTCACACGTGACACCGAAGCGGTGATCGGCAACCGATACGGCGACGTCTCGGCCGGACAAGAATCGCTGACTGCCGGGGGCGACGTGCGCGTGCGAGCCAACAACGACGGGTTTGTCGGAGCCTTGGCGGTGTCGGGCGCGAAGGTATCCAAGAGCGCCGATGCACAATCGAATTCCGGCGGTCCGACCGGAATGCCCGCCTCAGGTGGAGGCTCGGCCAGCAACCCCGGAAGCATGAGCAGCGGCGGTGAAAGCGTTGAGAATTCGTTGTTCTTCTTGAAAGAGTCGCCCGCCTTGAACGGCAGCTCCGATGGCGGAAAGACCAGTCAGTCCTCGGGTTCGGGTTCGAGCGACAGCAGCAAGACCGGGAAGTCGGGAATCGGCTTTTCCGGCGCCGTGACCTTGAACATTCTGGACGACGACGCACGAGCCTACGTGTTCCATTCCGGCGCGATCGACATTGACGGCACTCTGATCTTGGATGCCGACAACGAGACGATCGTCGCTTCGCTGGCCGGCGCCGGCGCGTACGTGAAGCCGCCCCAAGGAAAATCTGCCGCCGGAATCGCGGGCGCGATCGGACTGAATTTCGTCACCGGAACTACCGAAGCGACTCTCGATGGCGTTACGCAGATCACCACCGACGGGTTGAACTTTGCGGCGGACCGAACCGGTTGGATCGTTGGCGTGTCGGCCGGCGTCGCTGCGGCTCGGGGAAAAAAAGGCATCGCGATTGCGGGCTCGGTTGCGGTCACGCGGAGCACCGCGACGACAAAGACCGGTCTGATGAACGCGACGGGAATCATCGATGGTCCGGTGTTGCTCGAAGCCGAAGACGATTCGAACGTGGTGATCGTTGCCGGCAGCGGCAGTTTCGGCGGCAAAGCCGGCATCGGCGCGGCGTTCTCTTACACCGATATTGACAACACCATCACCTCGACCATCCAAAACGTCGGTCGGGGCAGCGGCGCAACACTGCCGGAACAGATTTTCAGGCACACCGGCCAATTGGACGTTAACGCGATCAGCGACAGCCTGATCGTCGCCGTCACCGGTGCGATCGGTTTGGGCGGTGAAAATGGATCGAAGACGGGCGGCGGTGGTGCGGGCACCTTGTCGGTCAATCGCATCGACAACACGATCGAATCGAAGATTGTTGGCACGACGACGTCCAATTCCACCGGCAACGTCAATCTGCTGGCCAGGGACGATTCGTCGATCTATGCCTTTGCCGGCGCGTTTGGTGCCGGGAAAACCGTTGGCATCGGTATTTCATTGGCTGTCAATTTCTTCGACAACCGAGTCTTTGCCTTTGTCGAAAACGCGACGTTGGGAACGACGGGTTCATTCTCGGCCAAGGCGATCGAAGATGGCGCCGTGGTCTCGCTGGGCGCCGGTGGAGCGAGTTCCAATAAGGGTGCCGCTGCCGGCGGAATTTCGGTCAATAAGTTCACCAACAACATCGACGCTCATGTCTCACAGGGCAGCAGCATTGTTGTTAGCGGTTCGGTTCAAGTGCTGGCCGAGGACGATGCGACCAGCATCGCTGTTGCGGGCGGTGTCGCGATCGCCAAGGAAATTGCGGTCGGCGCGAGCATCGGCGCCAACCTGATCAAGAACCGAGTCGTGGCTTGGGTCGACGATTCGAAACTTCAGTCACTCCATTCCACCGTCGATGTTCACGCCAGTGACGAAGAGACGATGGTCAGCGTTTCGCTGGGCGGCGCCGGCGGCGACAAACTTGCGATCGGCGGTTCGATTTCGGTCAACGAAGTCGAGAACACGGTGGAAGCGAAGGTTACCGGGGGCGCCGACATCGACGCCAGCGGAAGTATCGGCATCCGCGCCAGCGACAGTACAACGATGATCGTCGTCGCCGGAGGATTTGCGTTCGGCAAAACGGCGATCGGTGCCGCGCTCGCGACGACCGATGTCGACAACAAGATCAACGCATACATCGACAATTCGGACGTGACTTCGGTGACCGGCGGAATTTCCGTCACCTCAGGAATCGAGCCTCCCAGTCAAGCTGTCGACGTCACCGCGATGCCGATCGGCACGACGGGCGTGACGATGCCGGACCCGACTGCGTTCGGCGAGGTGCAGGACGCGCATATTCTGGCGGTGACGATCGGCGGGGCGGCCGGAAAGAGCTTTGCACTGGGAGGATCCATCTCGGTCAACAACATTTCCTCCGAGGCGAGGGCATACATCACCGGCTCCGCTTCGAACATCGACGCTCCGGGTGTCGTGAATGTGTTGGCGGCCAATGATCCGAAGATCGACGCGCTCGGCGGCGGGATCGCGCTGGGGGAAGCGGCTGTGGGTGCTGCGATCGTAACGAATGACATCGACACGGGCACGCATTCATGGATCAAAGACGCGGATGTGGAGGCCGGCAGCGTGGTCGTCGACGCCAACTCGGACGCAGACGTCTATCTGTTGAGTGTCGGCGGTGCACTGGCCAGTTCGTTTGCGCTTGGTGGCTCTTTTTCGAGTAACGAAATTGACCCCGTGACGAGCGCGTCGATCGGCAGGCGTAGCAAAATCAGAGCGACTGGAGCGATCTTGGTTCAGGCGATTGACACGTCTAACATCGGCGGATTTGCTGGCGGACTTGCAGCCTCGAAGCAGGCTGCCGTTGGTGCCGCCGTTGCGATCAACGACATTGACGGTACAACCAGGGCATCCGTCTCCGATCGTGCCAATCTGGAAGGAGCCAGTGTCACGGTCGGCGCCATGAAAACATCGGAGATTGATGTGCTAACGCTGGGCGGAGCACTCGGCGGCGGTTTTGCACTCGGCGGCTCCGTGTCGCTCAATGACATCAGCCCGACGATTGAAGCATCTGTCGACTCAAACGCGACCGTGAAAGCGACGCAGGGAAACGTGTCGATCACGGCGTCGGACAATTCAACGATCGACACCACCGCGGGCGGCATCGCGGTCGGCAAAAGCGCGGCGATCGGCGCGGCGATCGCCGAGGACGAAGTTGGCGGAAGGGTCGACGCGTCTGCTTCCGGGGGCGCCGATATCGATGCGCCGCTGGGAGGTGTGAGTGTTGTCGCCCTGTCGACGGCAAACATCGACTCGCTGGCGATCGGTGGCGCGGGCGCGGGAGGATTCGCTTTGGGGGGCGCAATCTCGCTTAACGAAATCACTCGCACCGTGAGCGCGAGCGTTTCGACGCGAGCTGACATCGATGCCAAGTTGGACGTCATCGTTGATGCAAAATCGGACCACACGATCGTGGTCGATGCGGGAGGGGTCGCCGCAAGCCTGTTTGCGTCAGCGGTTGGGGCCGGTGTCATCACCAGCGAGATCGGCGGAAGCACAACGGCATCGATCGACCGCGGATTTGTCGATTCGGTTGACGGCGATGTCAAAGTTTTGGCGACGATCGACATCGATGTCAACACGTTATCGATCGGCGGGGCCTTGGCGGGAAAATTTGCGCTGGGTGGGGCTGTCGGTACGGCTGACATCGACCCAACGGTCAGCGCAACAGTTTCCCTCGGCTCGAAGATCAAGGCAGGTCGTGACATTCTCGTCACGACCGACACCTTGATCGATTTGGACGTGGACGGGGGAGCGGTCGCGGCATCCACCTTCGGCTCGGCCGGTGGCACCTTGATGAAAGTGACCAGCGAGCCGACAGCAACCGCTTCGGTTCAAGGCGGCGTGTTGACACGATTGGACGCAGGTCGCAACGTGCTCATCAAATCGGGCGGTGTCGGGACGAAGGTCGATGTCGATGCGATCGCTGGGGCAGCGGGCTTGGTAGCGCTCCAAGCGGCGTTGTCGTTCATCGACTCGGAGTACGACGCCACCGCATTCCTGGACGCCCGTGTTCGGAATGCCCAGAACGTGACCATCGAAACCGATTCGAAATCCGATTTGGACGCTGCGGGTGTTGGCGTTGCGGCGGGATTGGTGGCCGCAGGTGCGGTCATCTCTGACATCGAAGAATCCGGCACGACGAAAGCTTATGTCGGCAAGAATGCCAGTTTCGGCAGTGGGACGGTCAAAGTCGGCAGCCTGAATGTAGTGTCTCGAATGACTGGCACAGCCGAAAGCGAAATGACTTCCGCGGCAGGCGGGATCGGAGCGTTCAGTGCCAACTCTTCGACGGCCGAAGTCAGCCCGACCGTTCAAGCCTACATTGCCGAATCCGTCAGCGTCAACGTGACAGGCGACGTGACGGTCTCCGCTGACTCGACGCCCAAAGCTCGTGCAACTGCGCTAGGGATTAACGCGGGCGCGGCGGCTGTCGGCGTTTCCATTTCCAATGCCAGCACCGGCGGAAGTGTTGACGCTCATCTCGGTGCCGGTGTCCAAATCTTGGGCGGCGGGTCATTGAAAGTCGCCGCCACGCGTCACACGCCCGGCGGCGATGACAGCGCCTATGCCAGATCTGTTTCCGCCAGCGGCGGTCTGATCGGCGCCGACGCCGCGGTCGCCACGGCTTCGGCGGAAGGTCAGGTCAACGCCTACACATTAGCGGGTGTCCGGCTTCCGGGCGGCGATGTTGAAATTCTGGCAACCAACAACACGCGACAAGATGCCGAAACGACGGGTGTCGCGGCGGGTGTTTATGCCGTCGGTGCCAGCGTCACCATCGCGGAATCCAACGTTGCGACGATGGCCAAGTTGGGCGACAACCCGATCACCACTGTCGGCAGAACGGGCAAGTTGAGCGTCGAGGCTCTTGGCACGGACGACAATGATGCGAAAAGCATCGCCGGCAGTGGTGGAATGGTTGCCGGGAATGCTTCGGTGGCCAACACGAGCGATGATTCGACCGCCACCGCATTGATCGAAGGCCGGGAATCTGCGGGAAACAAAATCTATGCCGGCACGGTTTTTGTTCACGCCCAGCACGTCAGCGAGTACGCCAAGAGTGGAAACTCGCTGAACGCCGCACAACTGGGAGCAAGCGGCGCTTTTGCCTTCAACCGTACCGATACCGCGGCCAAGTCGCAGATCGGCAATCATGTTCAATTGGTCGCATCGGGAACCGTTGACATCACGTCCAAGAACGTGGCCCGCGGCAGTGGAAGTGTCGCTGCCGCCGCCGGAGGAGGAGTCAATGGGGCAGCGGGTATCAGCGAATCGTCCGTCACCGGTCATTCGACGGTCAATGTGGGTGACCATGTAAAAATTGATTCGGGAATAGATCGTATCAACAGGCGTGGCGGAATCTCCCTTGTCGCGTCGAGCGACTTGGTCGTAAACGATAAGGTGACGTTGGAGACAGGCGGATTCATTCAGGGTGCGGGCGTCGATTCGGAAGTGGAGGCAGTCCTGACCAATCAGGTTTTGGTCGGGGAATCGAATCGTCTAAAAAGTTTTGGTGATATCGGCGCCGGGACGTACACGCAGGGAGTGGTCAATACGCAGGCATTGGTCGATACGTATGGCTTGGCGGCAGTCGGCATCTCGACCGCCGACTCCAACGTCACGACGAACCAAAACGTCAAGGTCGGAAAGGACTCACTCGTGCAGGGATTCGGGAACGTTAACTTGACGCCCGGACGCGATCCGTCGGGACTCTTCGACACGGCCATTTCAGGCGACGCAATTTCACAAGCGTTCGCGGCCGGTTTGGTGGGCGCCCCGAGAGCCGACGCCGACGCGCACCTGTTTAGCAACTCGGCGTTGGACGTCGCGACGGGAGCCCAGATTCGAAGCGGACAGAACGTCAGCCTGAGCGCGGACCCGGGGTTACTGAGTCCCACCGCGGAAGGCGAAGCAAAGACCATCTCGCTCACTTCGGTCCTCGATGCGTTCGGCGTGAGTTTTGACAGCAGCGATGAGAAGCAGCACTCAACGTCCACGGTCAACATGGACGGAACGGTGACTGCGGGTATTTTCCACGAACTTGATATCCACATCTCGCAGGACTCCAAGTTGACCGTCAATGGCGGCCCTGAACGCGCGCTCTTTCAATCGAGCTTTTACGCGCCGGTGTCGACGGTGATCGCCCCGGATCCAACGAGTGTTATTCCGGGAACGAATGCTCCCAATCTGTTCGCGGAGTTTCGGGTGCGCCGCGACACGGATTTCAATCCGCCCGTTTTCAATCGCAGGGCACTTGGCGAACAGCAGGCACTGTTGCTCAACGACGGCACGTCTTCGGACCCCGTGGACGCGTACACGTTTGACTCACTTTATGCCGCCGGCGGTTCGGTCATCGTCAATGCCGCAACCACGATCACGGGCAAAGGAAGAATCGTCGCGCATGGTGGACCCTCGATCACGGTAACCAACGACAGCGACGACTACCTGGTGCTGGGCGGGGTCGAGATCCCCAACACGCCGGGCGGCCGCGTCGTTTTTAAAGGCCTTGGCGAATCCGTCGCACTCGCTGCGGGGGTGCGGATCGAGAAAACCGGTGAAGAAGATGATCCAGTCGTCGAAATCGAAAACAACTTCAACGCCACCGCCGGTCAGAACGGACCGGCGATCTATATCACTGGCAATATCACCAACCTTGGCGGTCGTGTCGGGATTACCAACCTGACCGGATCGTTGGGACAATCCAACGCCACGATTCACGGCCAGAACGTGAATATTCTGATTCCACAGGGAGTCGCGATCATCACCATCGAAGGAGGTGATCCTTACTACGCCGGAGGGAGCCCGCTGTCGGAATGGGAAGCCGTGCAGATTTGGCCCGGCGGCAATCCGGCAGAAGTTGTCGGCGGACCCAATCCCAATACCGCGATCTCCTACGTCGCCAATGCGGAATTCAACGCCGACGGACAATTTAAAACGGCTTACGAATTGACCCGTCACCTGATCGGTTTTGCAGGCTATCCGATTCCCGAACTTGGAAACACGCCGCAGAATCGGAGCTACGCGTATTACGGGGGATGCAAGGCATTTGTGGGGAATGCCGAGTTCGAATGCACGGCGGCGCGGGCTGCGCAACTCAGTCCCATCGGAGGGACTTACCCGATTTCAGGCAGCGACTTCAACAAGCGCTGGTTCGCATTCGTGCCGGTTCCCAAACCGGACGTTCTGCCGCCGAACCCGGACTCGCCCGCACGATACGCCGTCGTCGAAGGCCTTTCCAAGACCGCCAACGCTTCGGATCCGGCTTATAACCTTGCCGACGAAAGTTCGGCGATCTATGGGAAAACGGTTTCGATCGTAGCCGACACAATCGACATCAATGCGGAGATCACCGCGGGCCAACCCACCGAGCAGACATTCAATTTGCCCGCGGGATTGGTGGACGATCTAAATCATCTTGGCGGCGGCTACCGTCTGACGTTTGGATCGTTCACGCTGCCACCGGTCAATGGTACTAAGCCCGTTGAACTGTGGGCCGACGAAACAGGTGTCGTGAAATCCGCCGATGACCCGCTCAATGACAACGATCGACTGATCGGCGAATATGACCGCGGCAAACATGAGGTCACGCTCTACAACGTCAACGGTTCATCCGGCGGCAAAGTGTTTGAGCTTCCCGGCTTCGTCAATCCGTTAACGAACGCTTTTCCGTCGGTCGCCATCACCTTCAGTCGCAGCAGTCGAGTGGACTTGTGGGTCGACGCGAGCGGCGAAGTGACCGCGTACAACAATCCACGAGACGCACGTTCTCGGCTGATCGGATTCTACAACCGAACGCTCAACCAAATCACGCTCAACGACATCATCGCTTCCTCGAGCGGCGGTTTGGTCAAGTTGGACGGCGGGATCATCAGCACCAATACGCTCGGACAAATTCGACTCAACGGCGGCTTGGGCGAAGTGGATATCGACAATCAGACGGGCATTCCACTTTTCCTGAATGACATCAATGCAGGCACGAAAGGCGTCTCTGACAGCGTCAAAAGCACCGTCGACATTATCGATCGATACAAAGATGCGGCTTCCAATCATTTGATCTATGACTACGAGGCGGGTCAGAACATTCTGCTCTACACAGGATCTCAGGATCAAGATGCCCAGACGATTCGAGAGTTGCCCACGCCTCCGGTCAACCTCGGCAGTACGTCCGCAACCTTCCAACCCGAGCAAGGTCTTCGCTGGCAGTGGCAAACGCGAGCGGAACTCAGCCGCACCGTCGGTTATTCCAATTCCATTTGGACGGCTACCAATTGGACGTTCGACAACGTCACGAACAACAATCCCTGGCGGTATCGAGATCCCGACACCGGCGCATACACCACGGAGATTAAAGGGGAGGTCGTTACCACATCGTTGCCCGGCTTGGCACCTGCAGATTTCCAGCAAGTCATCACCGGCAGTTCTTCGAGCCTCTATTCGTCTACGCCGCACTATGGCAGCTGTGGTGGCTTTTTGAGCGGATGCAATTTCGGCTTTCGCCGAGTCGCCGAACCGCGACTCTGGCCGAACCCGACGACGCCGATCGACTCGCACAACGGCCGCGCCTACTGGTTAATGGAGTTTCCTCGGTATGCAAGGTTGGATATGACCATGTCCGTTCGTGCGGACAACCCGATCGGTATTGATTTTGCCGGCCGCGGAACGGGCTCCGTCACGATCATTTCCAACTCGGCCGTCACGTTAGGCGGGCACATCATCAATCCCGATGGAGACACGGAGATCCATTCGACGGGTTCCATCAGCATGTCGACGGGCGCCGTCGAGACCAACAACATTCTGACCAACGATTTGACGCTCGATGCGGTCTTGATCGGAAATTCCACACGATCGATTATCGCCGCGTTGACTGACGGCGGAGTGCTGACCGCCAAGGGAACGTTCGGTGTTTACATGGATCTCGGGTCCGGTGCAGTGATCAACGAAGTCGCTGCGAACATCGGAATCCCGATCCCCATCGGAAATGTCGAGCTCACGGCCACCGGGGATCTCGTTCGTCAGAGCGGACTTCCCGCAAATACGATCAACATTGCGGGCGGAAACGTCAACATTGTGAGCACACTGGGTAGTGTCGGATCGTTTCTGCCAAACGGCACTCCGGTCCCACTATTAATCAGCACCGAAGGGATCTCGTTTTTCAACTTCGGTACGGTCGACATCGAGGCCCTGAACGATATCGCCGTCCGACAGAACGAACGCGATCTGCTGGTTTACGGCATTACCTCGCGCGGCGGCGGCAACGTCTATGTGGACGCCGCTGGCGGACGAATTTTGGATGCGAGGATGCAAACCGCGTCCAGCGTGCTCGACGAGGACCAGATTCAGGGCATCTGGGACGACCTGACACTGCTCTCGACCAACGATCCGGAAACGGATGCCGCGACATCCGCCGCAAAATCGATCCCGCTGTTCGAGCAACAAATCGAAACCAACTATCGACTGTATTGGCGACTGCGAGAAAGCGGAACATACGGTACCGCCGGTGACGATCAAACGTTCTCGTTAAATGCCGACGCGGTGGATCTGTTTCGCGAAGAAGCAGCCAGCGCTTTGACGCAGATCAGCCCGCAAGAGCGAGCCAATCGCCTGAATCAAAACTTGGAAAACGATGCTTTCCAAGACGTACCTGATCTCACGCCGGGGAACCTTTCCGATTCCGACGTCCGAGATTATGCCAAGAGTCGCTATCTGGAAGTCGTCGATTTCTTCGACAGCAATCCGAACGCCGAGATTCCCGCAGCCTTCCAGATCTTGGCCCCCGATTGGAGAACGCTGCCCGATTTCCAGACCTTCAATGAAAGCTACACCTACACGGCGACGACTGATCAGCAAGACGCGTTGACCGCCAACTCGGTTTGGACTGAAGAACAACTGCGTTATGCCCTGAATCAAAAAGCGTTGCAACCCTCACCCGGCGGTCTGGTCGGACTGGGCATTCCGAACATCACCGGCGGCAACGTGACGATCAACGCGCAAGACGGGCTCGGGATGTTGGATGACCCGATTGTCCTCAGCTTCGACAGTCTGTTGAACGGAACGTTGACCATCGAACAGCAGAAGGCATTGGCCGGAGCGAATAATCCGGGCGATATCCAAATCGGCGCGGCGGAAATCAGGATCAAACAAACGTCGCCGCTGTTCATCGACGCGTCGGGCAAAGTCAAAATCAATTCCGGCGGCGAAATCTTTTTGCAGAGCACGATGCAGGACTTGGAAGTCGAATCGGTCTCCGCAGACGGAAATGTCAGCCTGACCGCGCCCCAGACGATTGAAAGCACGGGCGCCGTGTCGCCTGCGATCAACGTGCCTTCAGGCGATCTGACGCTTGTCGCCGGAACCGGAAACATCGGAACCAGCGCCACCCTTCCGCTAGTGATTCAAGTCTCCGGTACGGTCAGTCAAGCGTCCGCCGGCGGAGACATTTTTCTGCGAAACGTTGGCGGTGAACTTCGGTTCGACCAAATCGTTGCCGGCGAATCGGTCAACCTTCACGTCCCCGTCGGCGGCCTGCAACATGTCCAGGGAACGGGCGTCACTGCCAAGTCCCTGTCCTTCAATGTCCAAACCGGAGTCGACGGCGCCAGTGATGCCGTGCCGTTGAACCTTGATGCCGATGGAGGGTTGTCGGGAATTGCAAACGCCACCATCAACATCGGCAGCCCCCTCGGAACGCTGACATTCAACAACGTGGTTTCGACCGGCGGAGATGTGTTGGCATCCGTGCACGGCGATGCGAACATCGGTCGCGTCACGGCATCTGGTACGGTCGATATCACCGCAGAGGGTGACATTTTGGACGCAGTCGACGCGACTATTTTGCCGCAACCCGACGGACTGCCGAATATCTTCGCGAGCAATGCCGTTCTTTCCGCCGGACGGGCGATCGGCCGTCAGTCTAATCCGTTGGAAACAAGTGTCGATCATCTCCAAGCCGACACGACGGTCGGCGGCATTTGGCTTTATAACTTCGGCAATTTGGAAGTCGGCGGTATCAATGCCGGTGTCGGTGTCACCGCATCGGGCGGCATCGACATCGCGACGTCCGGAAACTTGACCGTCAGCGAACCGGTTCAATCCGATCAGGACTCGGCACGATTGGCCGCGACCGGAAACGTTCTGCAGAACGCAAATGTGTCTTCGGCGACGACGACCCAGATCACGGCAGACATCGACGGGGTCGGCGGAGGCGGTATCACCATGGCCGAAGACGCGTCGGTGATCGGATCCGCCTGATCGATTTGGATGCCACCGGCAACATCACGCTCGGCCTGCTGTGGTCGGACCTCGGCGTCACCGTCAATACCACCAGCGGCTCGGTCGTCGATGGCAACGACGGTACGGTTCCGGAAACAGACAACATCATCGCACCGACCGCCGTGTTGCAGGCGGGAGTCGGAGTCGGAACGCTCATCAATCCGATCGAAACTTGGATCTCTCAACTGGAAGGTGTCGTCGGCGCGGGCGGTCTGTTTGTCGACGACTCGCGTGGATTGACCGTCGGCGGCATTGTGAATCAGGCGGACGGGATCGCAACAAGCGGCCTGAGTGCCATCGGACCTGTGCATGCGTCGACGACAGGCCCGATGACAATCGTCCAAGATGTGACGTCGATTTCCGCCGACGTTGAATTGGAAACGATTGACTCTTTGGCGTCGGGCGAAAACATTGTGGTGGCCGCCGGCGCGACGGTTTATGGCGGCGATGACGTGCGTTTGTTGGCCGGCGATAACATCCGTGTCAACCTCGGAGGCAGCGTCGGCGCTTTTGATCTGGCAACGCTGGCCGCCGACTACGGGCCTGTCGCGGGCATCGACAAAGACCCGGGAGTCGGCGGCCGCGTCGATCTTTTGGGAACGGTCGGAGCGAGGATCTTTCATGTCCACGGCGGCGAAGATCGTGACACGTTCCATTTGAACGGTGTCGTCTCTGGCGGGATTTTATTGGTTGAAGGACGAGGTCACATCGATGACTTTACGGTCGACGTGATCAATTCGCCATCGGCACCCGTGATTCTGTTCGGCGATCACGCCGCGGTTGTTGACCTGGGCGGCAGCCGGACGGCGATCGAATCGGCGCAAACCGGAATCGGCAGCGGCGACTCTTTCGATCTCATTGAGGGCACGACATACGTCATCGGCGGCGCAGGATCGGATGACATCGAAATGTTCGGCGGAACGGCAGCGATCATTGCCGACGAAGGTCGCGCCGAGTTCTCCGGCAGCCAATTGACACTCTTCCGGTCAATCAATCCGGACATCGTCGGCAACGACGACATCGACGTCTACGGCGGAGTCGGTCTGGTGATCGGTGGATCCGGTCAAGACTCGATCACGTCCAGCGGCGCGGACACGAAAGTCGTGGCATTTGGAGACGGCGCCGAAGCGATCTTCGCGGGTGGAAAATGGGCCTCGATCCGGTCGCAGGATTCCGCCGAAGGCGACATCGACATGATCCTGATGGACGACGGGACGAACGTCGTCTTGGCAGGCGAAGGTGCTGATCAGATAACGACCAACGGCGGAACAAACTTCATCGTCGGTGACGAAGGCCGAGCGAGCTTTGATGCAATCGGTCGGCTAACGGTCTTGGAATCGACCGGACCGACCGTCGGGGCACGCGACGTGATCCAGACGGCCGACGGCGATGACCTGATCATCGGCGGCGTGGGTCCGGACCGTATCACCGACACCGGAGGACGCAGCGTCATCGCCGGCGACGACGCCAGGGTGTTGTTTGACGACGGCGAGCTCTCTCGCATCACCACGACGGGAACGCTCGGCGCCGGTGCGGACACGATCATCGTCAGCGGTGATCAAGATGATGTCATTCTGGGGGGAGGAGGCGACGACGAGATCACGGCAGCGAACACGAACGATCTGATCTTGGGCGACGACGGTGCGGTTCTGTTTTTCTTAGGTCCTGTTCCGGTGGTCACGTTGATGCCTTCGGAGTACGACGGCGACGACGAAATCGACGCCTTCGGAGGAAACGACGTCGTCTATGCCGGTAACGGCGACAATACGGTCAACGGCGGAACCGGCGATGATGACCTGACCGGCGGCACGGGAGTTGATTCGCTGATCGGCGGACCGGGCGATGACTTCCTGGTCGGCATGCTGGGCAACGACGACTTGGACGGCGGTGCGAATCAAGACGTTCTGTTCGGCGGTCTGCCCGTGGGAACTCGTGCCGACTATTTCCAAGCATCGAAGCTGGAGTTACCCCCGAACTTCGTTGCCACCGAAGACGCATTTTCCACTAACCCCGCCAACTTCGGCCGCGGTGCCACGACAAGTGATCCGGTCACTCACTCCGCCCGATATCAGCCGCAGCGAATCACTCCGATCATTGTCGGCGGCCTATCGATCGACGGCGTGGCAAACGATGGACAAGACGTGCTCGACGGTGGCGCCGGAAACGATGTGCTGTTTGGAGGTTCGCAAACGGACGTGCTGCTCGGCGGTTTGGACCGCGATTACTTGGACGCAGGCGCCGGCAATGACACTTCGGTCGATGGCGGTGATGGCGACGACGTGGTCCGCGGAGGCATCGGAAACGACGTCGTCAACGGATCAAAGGGGATCGATCAGGTCTATGGTGATGGCGGCGAAGACTTGGTGTACGCCGGCGAAGGTTTAGCAAACGGCGTCCAAGCAGGACAACGTCTGTTCGGCGGCCCCGGCAACGACGAACTGTTCGCGTTTGCACCGACAAGCTCGCAAGCCACCGAAGCATTTCTGCCGGGCGATCAACTGTTCGGCGGCCCCGGTCGCGACACCTTGCACGGTAACATCCGACAAGAGTTGTTGATGGGCGATAGCGGCGATGATTCGATCAAGGGAGATGATCTTGCCGGTCCACTCTACGCCCCGAACGAATTCACCGAAACGGTCGGTGCTGCCGATCGCATCTTGGGTGGCAGCGGACAAGACATCTTGCTCGGCGGTTTCGGCAACGACGAATTGTGGGGCGGAGCGGGCGGTGACGTGATCGACGGACAGACGGGAATCGACACTGCCTACGGCGGCGGCGGCATCGACAAGTTTACGATACGCACCCAAGCGAACATCCCCGCGACCGCCGAAACCATCAACGGGCACTTCGGCAATCTGACTCAAGGCGACGTTGCCGACGACAATGCGACCGACATTGTGGTTGTCAGCGGATCGTCAGGCAACGACGTGTTGTTGTTCAGCCAAACGCTGGACTCCCCGAGCCAATTGCGTGTGGATTTCACGACCCTCACTGGTTCAGGAGTCTTGTTCGTCAACGCACTGGATTCCGACGGCGTTCTGTTGGTCGAACAAGTGCAGGCTGCCGGGCTGAGGGGCGACGATGTGATCGGATTCGTAACGGCTGACACGCAGTTGCCCGACGGCGTGATCAACCCCGTGAATCCCTCGACCGGATCGCCGGTCGCTCAGGCACTGGACCTGTCCGTGTTGGCAGAGCGGTCGCGTGATTTCGTCGGCGTCTTTGACGGAAACAGCGGCGACGACTTGCTGATCGGCTCCGACGGCCGGGACCAACTGGACGGCGGGCTAGGCAAGGACACAATCTTCGGCTTCGGGGGCGATGACCGAATCTGGGGTGACCGCGGCGAAGGCACTTCGCAGGATCACGACGTCTTGTTCGCCGGTCAAGGCAACGACGATCTGATCGGCGGACAGGGTACCAACGAATTGTTTGCGTGGTCGCTGGATCCGAATCCGGTCGTCACGCAACTGCATTTTGCACCGGCGCAAACGGCCAGCAACTCCGCCGGCAACGTTACCCTGACCGCTTCCGAACCAGCACCGATGAAGGGGCAGTTGCGTGCCGACGCGATCTTTGGTTTGCAAATCGACGGCGCACCGACGGTTCACGCGACCGTCCCCGCGTCCGAAACGTTGGCCAACAGTACGGTTGCGGATCTGGTTGTTGACATCCAAGCCGCTTTGACCGCGGCGGGTCTGGGCGCGGTCGTCGTCAGCTCGGACGCAAAAGATCGCATCGTCCTGACAGCAGCGGCGCAATCGTTGACGATCGACCTTGCCGATTCCTTCGGCATCTTTGTTGACGAAGACGGAAACTTGCACGGCGACAACGGAAACGGTTCGTACGAAGCCGAATCGACGGGTCTGAATCGTCAATTAGGAAGCACTCGTGATGATCGGCTATACGGTGGAACCACCCTGGACTTCCTGTATGGCAACGGCGGAACGGACGTTCTCTACCGCGCCGACGGCAGCACTTTCGAGTCGATGGATGGCGGCTTGGCCGGTGATGCTTGGAAAGAGTACGCCCGTGAGTCCGATCAGGTTTGGTATGTCGGCGGAAGCAACGCGGCCGATGAAATCTCGGTCGACTTGGTGACCGAACCGGGATTGCTGACCGATCATCACCTGATCACACGTTTGACGGAAAACAACGGCAACTTTAGTTTCGCCGCGCAGGTGCGATTGGATTTCGCGGCAACCGACGGTGACGGCAACCCGGTCTGGGATTCACAAGCGGCTGTCAGTTTGGATGCATTTTTCGCAGCCGAAGATGACGAATCACGGGCGGCGGCGCTTGCGGATACGGCAACGACGCCTGAATCGTTGATCAACGGTTTGTTGCCACCCGAGGGCGATTTCCTGGTCATCATCATTGATGCGTTGGCCGGCAACGACAAAATCACCGTCGGGCCGACCGTGCAGAAGACCGTTTGGATTGACGCGGGTGCCGGCGACGACGTCGTGGAAATCCGGGCCGGCAACGCGATCTTGGTCGACAAAGCCGAAAGCTCATTCGGTTCCAGCGGTTTGCGCAGTCGCAACGATCAATCGACGCAGGCGTTTGAATTGACCGGAGCCGATGCCGCGACTGCGATTTCCGAAAGTACGACATTCAACGGGCTTTCGATCGACAGTCCGAATGACGTTGATTGGTTCTCATTCTCGCTCGCCGACCCGGCAGCTGCGGGAAGACTCGAACTGCAAAGTGGTTCGCCGATTGACGTCTTGGGATTGGAGCTTTTTCGGATCGATCCGGCGGTCGAGAATCCGTTTTTGGAAGAGAATTTGATTTCGATCGCAACCGGCACGGCGGACGAAAACAAAAACTCGGTGCCGTTGAGCGGCGTGACTGAGGACACGATCTATCTGCTGAAGGTCAATAGTCCGAACATCGTTCCGACCCTTTATGACCTTCGGTTTAACTTGACCGGGACACAGGACACATCCGAGATCGATGCGTTCGAAACGGTCAGCCTGTCGCTTCGTCAAGACGTTGAAAGACGTGACGTCATTCTAGGCGGCGACGGCGATGACATCTTGAAGGGCGGCGCCGGCGAGGACTGGATCTTCGGCAACGCGGGCAACGACGTGCTGACCGGCGGACTCGACCGAAATGCCAGCGACCTGCTATTCGGCGGTCCCGGCGACGACACGTTCCAGTTGATTCCTGATGACAAGCCGCTGCTAACCAACCAGCCCAACACGAATTTTGATCCGGCAACAGAGACTTACCTGCCGACGTTCAGCGAGCAGCTGATCGGCGGCGAAGGGACCGACCGCGTGCTGTACTTGGGTGGCGATTTTGATCGACGTGGATTCCCGGTGCCCGACTACGTGACGCTCGGATACGACACGTCGCTGCATCGTTACGAGTTCAGCAGCCTGGTTTGGGATATCGGGAAGCAAGAATTCGAAACGACGTTTGTCGATGTCGACAAAGACGGCGTCGGTCCGGAAGTCGGCGAACCGACGATCTACAAACAACAGTACATGTTCTATCAGACGCGTGACGTCGAACTGACTCAGTTTTCGACACGTGCCGGCGACGACGTTGTGAGGGCGGACGACGGTTTCCAATTCCTGGCGATCGACGAAAACGGCGTGACCGAGTTTGAGCCGCATGTCTGGGGGATTCAGCGAGGGGATTTTGAACAAGGCGCTCGTGAGGCGGCGTTGTTGATCGATGGCGGTAGCGGTAATGACTCGCTGTTCGGCGGAGCGGTCGACGATACGATTCTTGGCGGTCCCGGCGACGACGTCTTGGTCGGACGTCTCGGCGACGATCAGTTACTCGGCGGCGGCGGCGCCGATGAATTGTTCGGCCACACGCCAAGTGTCAACTACGCCTACCCGCCGGCACCGAGGGTCGCCGCTCAGGCGATCGCCGGAAACTTCGCCTCGGAAGCGTATGTCTATGATCTCGCGGCGCCATTCCTTGACCTGTCAGTCGCACCGAGACCGGGCGTGGACTTAAACGCCGAGGCTCAGGTCTCGTTCAATCCGATCGCATACTACTCCTTTGACAACGCGATTGATCTTGCAGTTGACGATTCGGGAAATGGGCATGAGTTCGGAACGATTCAGGATGTCAGCTATGTACCGGGAGGAGTCTCCGGCGGAGCGGCAAGTTTTGACAGCAACACTGCGGCGCTGTTAATCGGTACGGACGGGGTCGATGCAGGAACGGATTGGACCGCATCGGCATGGTTCAAGGGTTACGTTGATGACAACTTCCAGAACGTACTCTTTAGGGACAAAGGCTCGTTAGTCGACGTCCAGGTGTATACACCAACCGGCATTGCTGGCCTTCACGTATTCGACGACAATTCCTTCTCCAATTTTGACAGCGGTTATGATCTCGACGCCGCCGCGTTGGGAAGCGGCTGGCACCAACTGACCGCGGTCGCAACGAACGGACAGACGCAGTTTTACATGGACGGTGTTTTTGTCGGCGCCGCGACCAGACAAGTTGGGGGGAATTTCTATTCGGTCGGCAATTATTCGGATGTCGTTGACGGACGTTTTGCCCAACAGCTGGATGAAGTTTACATCTTCGATCGAGCCTTGGACGCGGCAGAAGTCCAGGAGCATTACGACGCGACAAGTGGTGTTGTGATCGTCGATGCCGGCCCATTCAACGACAGCGCGTTTGGATTAGAGGGAGCGCTCTCTGGTGAGCGTCTGTCGCGATTGCGCGAGATCGGCGATTTCAACGGCGACCAGCAAAATGACTTCATCGTCAGCGGTGGCAACTACAGCTACGTCCTATTGGGCCCGGTCGAATTGACCGACCTCGAGGGCGTCGGAAGTTACGCGGAGATCATTGTCGATCACGCCGCGATCGGGCGTCCGGCCGAACGATTCGGCGACGTCAACGGCGACGGGCTCGGCGATCTGGCATTCGTCCGCGACGACGGAAATGACCAGCTCGTGACAATCGTCTTCGGAGGCGCAACCGCGACCGGCGGTCAAGGCAACGCGGATGCGTGGCCGCGAGTTTGGGACGGTGATTTTATCACCGCTTTTCTTCGCAGCGACGGACCGGACAGCAACAGCCGGACGATTCGATTGACGGGTTCACCGCTTTCACCGGTGGGCGGAGTTTCGGTTCACATGCTTGAGATCACCGGCGATTCTTTCGACGATGTCTTGATCGTGTCAGCGTCCAGTCATGGAACATCGGTCGACCCGGAAGGAATCGAAAACGTATTCGGGTTTGTGTTTTCCGGCAACACGATCAATGAAGTCCCCGAAGCGACTACCGCTGATCGGCTGGCGAAAATTCATTCGTTGGATCCGCTCGAGCGAATGCAAACGGTGGTGGCGGGTGACATCAGCGGGGACGGGTTGGATTCCATTCTGTTTGGAAGTTCAAATCTGTCGGTGTTCATGAAAGACGAAACAGCGGACCTGGATTTGAAATTCGCGTTCAACGGCGACGGCACCTTGACGCGTCTTCCGGACAATGGGCCGATCCTGGTGTCTTTGGAGATCAATCATGATTCGGCTGCCGAGCCGATCGCGCTCGGAGACTTGAACAAGGACGGGCGCGATGATGTCGCCCTGGCGACGGATGACTCGCTGCAGATTTTCTTTGGAGGTGATTCGTCGCTTATCGGTGGCGGCGCCGAGCGTGTCCGATTGACAACGACAATATCACCGACGGGCTACTCAGATCCGAGACTGGTCACCGTACTGCCGCAGCAGTTGGACGATGACCAGCTGTACTTCGTTTCGAAACCCGCTTCCTTCGGTACCGATTCCGTTTGGCAAGTCAAGGGACCGGAAGCGTCGGACGTCAACGCCTTTTATCCTGAGGAATCAAACGAGCTTGTGGTTTGGGGCCAGAATCAGACGAAATTGCTCTACTATCCCCACAATAATTCACTGAAGAACGTTGGCGGTAGTCAATACACAATCGGGTCATATTCGACACTGCCAAGTCGGCGGGTTTCGGATCTGACTCCGATCGGAAACCGTCTCTACGTGTCGGCGAACGATGGTTTGATAGGCAGAGAACTTTACTGGTTTACTGGCCCGACACCGACCCTGGTCGGTGATATCTCCCCCGGCCTCGGTGACTCGAATCCCGCGGGAATGACCGAGTTTGGCGGCAGAGTTTATTTCAGCGCAGATGACGGATCGGGAACAGGACGGGAAGTCTTCTCGACGACTGGTGTCGGCGTCACAAAGATCGATGTGGCAACCAGTGGAAGTTCAAATCCGGAAGAATTTACTGAGTACAACGGGCGTCTTTACTTCCGTGGTGCATTTTCCAATTCCGTGAACATTGAGATGTGGTCAATTGATGGGCCAGCTGCCTCTCCCGTGGTTATCAACATTAATCCCAATGGCTCTTCCTCTCCCGCCGGTCTGACAGTTTTCGACGATAAGCTGTACTTCAGTGGGGATACGAATACCGACGGACGAGAGCTGTACTACATTGACGGTCCAACAGCGACTCCGACGAAATTTGATGTCAACAGCGGAATTGTTGGCTCGGATCCCGATGGCTTCACCGAGTTTGACGGCAAGCTTTACTTTGCCGCGACGGGGCCGAATGGAAGAGAACTGTATTACACCGATGGAACGACGGCGCAGCCGACGCTGATCGACATCAATCCGACTGGCAGTTCCAATCCGGAGCATCTGACGGTCTTTGAGGGCAGACTCTATTTTGCCGCGAGCGGTGATTCCGAGTCCGGCGTTGAGTTGTTCTCCACGGACGGAACACAGGCGGGAACTCATCAGGTGATCGACATCAACCCGCTGGGCAGTTCGAATCCTGAAAACTTTACGATCAACTTAGGCCAGTTGTATTTCTCGGCCGACGACGGCGATTCGGTCAAGTTGTGGCGACACGTGCCCTCGAGCGCGGACGTCACGATTTCAGGCTCCGGACTCTCTGCGACCTCGGGCGACTTCAACGGCGACGGTCGGCAGGATTTGGCCGTCAGTGAAATCGACGAAGCCAGCGGCGGGCGCGTCTACGTTTTCCATTCGATCGCCGACAAGACCGGTCAACTGAGTCTGCAGGACGCTGATGCCGTGCTGTCCCCGGGCGACCTGGCAAGGCGCTTTGATGGACTCGAATTTGACGGGACTGACGATATCGTTTCATTGCCTCATTCGGCATTGGATGGTCTTACCGATGTGACCACGACGTTCTGGATCAACTCTACCAACAAAGACTTGCAAGCGGTCTTCACTGGCGCAAAGGATGATGACGGCGGATTCCAGGGCAACGCGTATACGCTGTTCTTGGAAGCAGACACACCATCGCAAGGCAACTATGCGTTTCTTTTTGCGGGTACCTACAGCGGTTACTGGAATCATCTGCCTGATTTCATTGACGGCCAATACCACCATTTCTCTCTGGTCAGCAATGCGGCGGAGGGATTCGTGGAACTGTTCATTGACGGCGTTTCGATGGGGCAGCAATCCAGCAGCACCATCGAGCCGCTCGTTATCTCAGAAGGCGGTCTGTTTCTGGGTGCGGATCAAGATGACGCCGTTGGCATGCTCGATTTCAGCCAAGGCTTCAACGGTGTGCTGGACGATTTCACCATTTGGAATCGTGCTCTTACGCCGCGGGAGGTTGCCGCGGTGCGTGATGGGAACCTCACCGGAAATGAAGTCGGCCTCAATGCTTGGTACAGTTTCGACGAAAGCGATGGCGACCAGGTGTTTGATCGCAGCTTGCAGCAGGCTCCCGGTGTTCTGGGTGACGGTAACGCTGCAGCGCGGCCGACACGCGTAAGCCAGTATGCACGTGAGGCGAGCGTTTTCTCATTGCCCGATCTGGATCTCAATGGCGATCGGATCGGTGACTTGGTGATCGGTGCGGGATCCACCGACGGAGCTTTGGCTGGCAATGCCGCAGGTCGGATCTACGCGATCTATGGTTCGCGTGGGCAAAGTGTTGTGCCAGAGCAGTTCGAAGTGCTGGAGAACGTTTCCTTCCCGGGCAGCGGGTCGTTCGTTGTTGATCGCGGCACCCATCAAGCCGAACGTTTCGATAACCGCGGCGTGCCTTTCCGACTGGACTCAACCGACAGCGAAGAGTGGTTCCAATTCACAACACTTGGTGACGGGTACGTCGGAGATTCGATTCTGTTTGATGCGGACGTTGTCGCTGATTTGCTCAACGATCGGGGTTCCGTCTTACGACAAAACCAGGCCGCGATGGATCTCCGCAATCTCGTGGCGGGAACCTACTACTTGCGTGTGTCGGCTGCCGAGGGTGCAGCGTTGCCGCTGGATTATTCGATCGAAATGGACGCTCCCATTGCGGGGCAGACGCACGAGGGGACTCGCATTCCGGATCGCGACGAGCTTCGCGGCGGGGATGGCGACGACCTGCTGGTCGGCAACAACGATTTGGATCGGCTGTTTGGTGCCAGCGGCGCGGACACGTTTGTCGGGGAACCGATGGAGATTCGCGATCGCGACATCGCGGACAAGACGGATGTCTTGGTCGATGCCGTCGAACTGTCGTTCAGCGAGTTTGCTGCCCCGCTGGATCCCGATGTCGGAAACTTCCGAACGAGCAAGTTTTCCGATTCATTTGCCAGCACGACGTTTGAATCGACAAACTGGCAATCGTTCAACAACCCGGACACGAATCATGTCGCCACGATTGATGGCAACAGCATCCAACAGCCGAGCGGATTGGCGGCCCGACTCAACGGAACCGACGAGATCGTTTCCAAGCCTGTCAACCTGTTTGGCCAATATGCTGCGGAACTCACGTATTCATTCCAGCGAAAAGGCAATGGCGAATCGCCCGATTCCGGCGACAATTTGGTACTCGAATACTCGATCGACGGCACCAACTGGATCGAGCTGGATCGCCAACTGGGACGTGACGCGGACATGTCACAGTTCGACGAGCGCAAGATCGTGTTGCCCGCCAACGCGCTTCGCAGTAGTTTCCAATTCCGGTTCCGCAGCACGGGTGACTTGGCAGATTCAGGTGCTGCTCACCCGCACGCTCAGCCGCGCACGACCCACGATTACGATGATTGGTTCATCGACAACGTCGACCTGACGGTCATCGGAAATGGTGATACCGGATTGCGGGCGGCGATCGCCGGCGCGTTGGGGCTTCCGATCACGCTGCAAGGCGGCGGCTCCGATCAGTTTTCGCTCGAATTTGACGGCGTCGACGACTTCGTCCAAACGTCGCTCGATGTCGATCAAAGCGCGACCGGCGGCGGAGCCACCTTTGAGGGTTGGTTCTTTCCGACCGAAGCTTCGGGTGCGTATGTTCTTCATACCAACAGACAATTCGGATCAGATTGGACGTTGGGACACACGAGCACTCATTGGAGATTCAACGACGGGATCGACCAAGTCATCACCGATGTCCCCGTCGATTTCAACCAATGGCAGCATGTCGCCGTCACCTTTGACTTAACCAACGGAGTCAAGCTCTACAAGAACGGCGTACTCGCGTATGCCAGTCCCGATATCGATACGGACGTTTCCACCAGTGCACTGATCATCGGCAACAATCAATTCCTAGCCGGTGACGCGTACGCCGGTCGCATCGACGAAGTTCGCATTTGGGACACGCCGCGCACCGCGACCGATATCATCGAGAACATGTCGCTACCGGTTGCGACCAACAGCCCGAATTTGATCGGATACTTCCCCTTCAATGAAGGTGCCGGTGTCGAGGCCAAAGACATCTCGCCGATCGGACCGCTCTCGGCGGCGAGCATTTGGAATTTCGAATCCAACCTGGAAAACGACGTACCCGGCGGCTCTCCTTTACAAGTCATTGGTACACAGTTGCTCACCTATACTGGAATCACTATTGCCGGTGTGAGTAAACGCGTCGCGGAAGTTCCAGGGTGGAGTTCCACCAGCAACTACATCCGCGCCACGAACCCAATCGGTCCCAACGGTGGTGGAAGCAAAACGAATGAATTTACGGTCGTCATGGACGTCTTTTTCTTTCCGATCACATCAGGCGGTCGGGCGCTTGTATCGTCTAGTCTTAATGTCGGAAACGCGAATTTCTGGGTACAGCAGAACGGAGACATTTATCTCACGGAGAGTGGCATTAATCTGCCCGCCGGAATTAGCGCCCTCACACCGGTCCGCATCGCGTTCGTCAACGAGCCGGTAGCCGGAAACATCGTGACGTCCGTCTATGTCGACGGCAATTACATTGGTCAAGGAAATAGTGGCGCTGTGGACGGACCGCGTTCACTCGGCAACGACTTTTATCTTTTCAATGACTTGGGTGCGAGTTTGGCGGAAACGCTTGTCGGCTCCATCGCGCTTTACCCCACCGCGTTGAATGCTTCGACGATGGCCACGATGGGCGGCGCTCAGCCGTTGGGCATCGATCACGCGAAACTGGGCAATTTTGATGGCCAAAGACCCCAATGGTCGACCAGTACGTATTTGGATCGACCTTTCGTCCGCGGTGATTTCCGCGCCACCGAGTTGGCATCGATCGTCACTCTCGACGCCAGCAACCGGAACATCTCCGACCTGACAGGCCTCGAAAACCTGGTCCATCTGCGCACGCTTGATCTGTCCGGCAATCAGTTGGAAAACGATGATCTTGCCAAGATCAACTTGCCGCGTTTAGAGGAACTGATTCTCAATGACAATCCCGGCATCACAGACATTTCTGCGCTCGCCAACTTGACGACGCTGGCGACCTTGCGATTGGAAGGCACTGGGATCGATCCCGTCGCCGACGAGACGCTGGCGACGTTCGGTGCGCTGCCCAACTTGGTCACGCTGAACGTGCCGACGGATATTTTGCAAGCAGGTCAAGACGTCGCTGTCCGCGAAGGAGATTCGGTATCGATCGGGTTCGATTTCACGACACTGCAACTTGACGGCGCGGCTGATCACGTCACGACGAACGTGTCGATCGACCAGGGTGCCACGGCGCAATACAATTTCGCCGGCGGTCTCAACAGCCAGTGGACGACATCCACGTCGCAGCCGCATGGCCGCATCTCGGCCAATGGATCGCTAGTGATGGACAGCCTGAGCACGCAGAGCACGCTGCAGTTTGACGGTTCGAATGACTTCATCGCGACGCCGTTGAACATCGATCAGCGAGACGCGGCAAATGGCGTGACAGGCAGCGGCGTGACGCTCGAGGCGTGGGTGCGGCCGACCGTCACCAGTGGGACGCGAACAGTCATCAGCACCAATGGTGCGGGCGCGACAGATGACTTTTCGATCACACTGATCAGTGGAAATTGGTACGTCACCAACGGCAGCACGACCGTCTATACCGGGCTGTCGGCGACCCGCAATGTTTGGCAGCACGTTGCGGCCAGCTTTGATCCGTCCGCCGGGATCACGTTCTATCTGAACGGTCAGCCTCACAGCGCCACCCCGATCGCGACCAACTTTGACGACAACGTCGATGCGAACGTCACGATCGGGAAGAACGCATCCAGTAGTGCAGACTACTTCTGGGGCAACATCAGCGAAGTCCGTGTTTGGGAGCGGCCGCTTTCCGAGGCGGACATAACGGCAAACTACAACCTCCGCGGCACCCCTGACAGCACCGGACTTGCCGCCTATTGGCCGCTAAGTCTGGGCAGCGGAACGACCGCCACCGACTTGGCCGGTACGAACGACGGCACGATCAGCGGCGCCACCTGGGACACCGCCGCGTTGCCTCCACTGCGAAACGGGACGTTGTCGCTGGATGGCGTCAACGATTCGTTGAACACGACTCTGAACATCAATCAGAGTGCAATTGACATCGCGAGTGACAGCTTTGAGTCGGGTGACCTGGATGGCTCCGTGAATGGTACGTGGGCGATTCCGTTCCTCGGTGGGCGCACCGAAGTAAGCAATAGCCGGACGGCCAGCGACGGTTCGTATGCGCTCTATATGGATTCACCGAATCAGCGATCCGTTCAGCTCAACGGCACGAACCAATACGTTTCGCTGCCACCGGCGGCGCTCGACGGCCTTGTTGATTTTTCGATCGCATTCTGGATGCAGACGAGCGAGACGGGACGGTTCACGATCGCTGCCGATGACTCAGCGGGCAACCGAGAGTTCGACATTTTCCTATCGACCGGTAACGATACCGGGATTCAGGTGTCTAAAGAAGGTCTAACAACCAGAATCTTCACGACACCGGTCCGGTACAACGATGGACAGCCCCACCATGTCGCGTTCGCCCAAGATTCGGCGATGAGCCAATGGAGCTTGTATTTTGATGGGACACTCGTCCAAACCATTGACCAAACAGGGACTTTCGATCCGCTCGAGATCGACCAACTCCAACTTGGAGGTTCGCCTTGGAACAGCTGCTGCCTGCTCACCGGCAATTTCGACGACTTGGCGATCTGGGATAAGGCCGTCACGGAGGGTGACGTCACCGACGCGATGAACGGCCGGGTGAAGACAGAAGATCTCGTCGGCCATTGGGAATTCGATGCAGTCAACGGCACGACGTCGCCGGAGACGAGCGGGCTTTCCGCCGACGCGACACTTGTAAACGGCCCCACACTGCAAACGCGATTGACCACCTTTGGCAGAGCACCCAATGAGGCGATCTGGACGGTGGATTTGACGGGGGTTTCGACACCGATTCTGACTTTCCAGAACATCGATTACTTCGACGAAGAAGACTCCCCCACACTGCTTGATTCGTTTCCTGGCAGCGTCAATGGCGATGGCGTTTCCATCAGCGTCGATGACGGAGCAACTTGGTATCGGATCTGGGGAACCGCCGCCGAGTTGAACCAACAACACGACCAGTGGTTGCCCGTGACCTTGGATTTGGCGGCAGCTGCCGACTCGTTGCCGATTTCGATTGATACCGAAGTGCAAATCAAGTTCCAACAGTACGACGACGTCGCGATCGGTGGCAGTGGCGATGGTCGCGGGTTTGATGCGATCGAAATCGTTGACACTGATGCAACGACAGGGGCGACGTTTGAAACGTGGGTCTATCCAACCGCCGGAACTGACGCTTCACAGTTTTTATTCAGCACCGCAAATGGGACGACGGCCCCATGGTCGCTTTATTACAGCACCGACAAGTGGCGTATTTTGTCAGGGACCGCAAATCTGGCAACGAACGTCTCGGTGAAGATGGATCAGTGGCAGCACTTAGCGGTCGTTTTTGATCCGGAAGGCGTCGACAAAGGCGTTCGTTTCTATGAGAACGGCGTTCAGGTCTACTCCAACCCAAGTATTGGTTTTAACTCTTCCGCCCCCGATCTAACGATCGGAAGATACATCAACACCGCCTTTGATTTTTCCGGACAGATTGATGAGTTTCGCGTCTGGGATCACCCGCTGACTGAGGCCGAGATTCAACAACGGATGGCCACCGTCATCTCGCTCGAATCGCCGGCAGCCGATGGGCTGATCGGCTATTGGCCGATGAATGAAGGATCCGGAACGGTGACTCGCGACCTGTCGCCGAGCAACAACACGGCGACCTTCGTCGGCGATGTGTCTTGGGGTTCAAACCTGAGCGATCCCAACGAAGCGATTTGGACGGTCGACTTGACGGACACCAACGCGATTTTGAATTTCCACCACACCGACTTCGGCGATGCTGAAACAGGATTTGGAGTCTCAAGCTACACCGGCAGCAGGCAGGCGGATGGAATTTCGATCAGCGCCAACGGCACGACTTGGTATCCGATCTGGAACGCTCCGGATCAGACACCGGGCGAAGCCGTTCCTTACCAGGTCGACCTGAGGGCTCGGGCGGCAGCCGTCGGCCTCACTCTGGGGCCAAACTTCCGCATCAAATTCCAGCAGCACGATGAACTGCCCGGCACGACGGCCGGTCGAGCGTTCGACGAGGTCGCTATTGTCGAGAACGCGGGCGCGACCCTGGAGGCTTGGGTGTTGCCAACCGGTGGGTCCGACACCGAAATGGTGCTCGGCACGGACAATGGCGGAGAGGATTGGAGCCTACTGCATAGCGGCAATAGGTGGTACGTGGGCAACGGAATCAATTTCTGGTACACCGGCATCCTGATCGATAAAACGAAGTGGCAACACGTTGCCGTCACATTCGAACCCTCCGGTGTCAAATTCTATATCGATGGTGTCCTCCGTGCGACGAACGACTTCATTGGATTTAACAATTCGAGTGACAACCTGAGGATCGGTTCCCGCTTGGGCACAAGCTGGTTCTACCAGGGCGGAATCAGCGAAGCTCGTGTATGGGACCGGCCTCTCTCGGCAAGCGAAATTGCAGAAGGGATGATTGGCAGCGTTGCCGAAGGCACGCCGAATTTGATTGGTTATTGGCCCTTGGACGAAGGCTCGGGCGAAGTCGGCTTGGACCGCAGTGGCAACGGAAACGACGCGACAATTGTTAACGGCTCGACGTGGGCTTTGACGACTAACGCGGACTGGAACGTGACAGGCGCCGTGGCGGACGACGGCACCGGATCACCGATCAACTTTGTCCCAACCGATGACGGAATCGCCATCGCCACCGTCCGCGACAGCCAGTTTCCGATCGTAATCGCCAACGTCGCACCGACGATCACGCAGACGCCAAACTTGAGCGACGAAGAGAACCCCGTCGTCTTTGAAGGTCAAACCCTGACCGTCGGTCCCGCACAAGTTGACAATCCGAACAACCGAGTCACCTTCGACTTGCTCGCCGACGGATCGCCCATCGATCAGATCGTCGTGACCGATCCGGGAACGGATGACCTGGAGGACATCTACGCCAACGTCAGCGTGATCGGACTCGACGGCAACACGTCAAACATCAATAAGTCCGCGCTAACGTTCAGCGACAGCGTCGTACGGTTGCCAAACAACGTCTTCGATCATCAGACCAACGAAGCGCGTCCGGTTCTGCATGGCCAGACTGACGTGACGACGACGTTTTGGATAAAGACCGGAAAAACCGGGGTGCAGGGAATTGTCAGTGGAGGCAACGCTTCGGATGCCAACGACTTCTTTATCTTCCTGGAGTCATCAACCCAGTTCTCACTGATCAGTTCCGGTGAACGCGCGGACTGGGCCATCGATGACATCGCGGACGACCAATTTCATCATATCGCTCTGGTCCGAAATCAAAGCGATCAGACCGCACAGCTATTCATTGACGGCGAACCTCAAGGACCATCTCAAGGCGGCCCTCAGCCGATCGCCCTGGAAGACATTGAGATCGACCCGAACGGATTGCTGCTGGGGCAAGACCAGGACTGGGTCTCCGGCGGATTCCAATCCTTCCAATCGTTGGCCGGCACGTTGGACGACCTGACGTTTTGGAATCGAGTCCTCACGGAGGATGAAATCAACGACATCCGAGCAGGCGACGTTAGCGAGGACGATTCCAATCTGCTCGGCTACTGGCCGTTCAACGAAGGGGCCGGAGACGTCACGCGAGACCTGAGCCCACGTGGCGGTGACGCGGTATTAGGTGGCGGCGATGTACGGGGGATTGGACATCCTCGCGACCAACGCAGCGAACCCGTATGGAACGCCGGAAACGGCTCGGTGGCGTTTGACAACGATCTGGTCCATCTGCCCAACACCGTGCTCGATGGACGCACCGATGTCACGATGGCGTTTTCGCTCAAGACCACTCGAACGGCAGCACAGGCGGTCATCAGTGGGGCCAGTGGGAACACATCGGATGACCTCATTGTCTTTGTGTCGGACGCTGAGTTCGCATTGTTTAGCTCAGGTAGCCCCTACGCCCCCTGGCCACTTCCCAACGTTGCCGACGGACAAACGCACCACTACGCGGTTGTTCGAGATCAGACCAATGGCTTGGCCGAATTGTATTTTGACGGCGTCTATCAAGGCAGTCGGTCGATGAACCTGGCCGATCTGGACTTCGCGCCGGGTGGCCTATTGCTCGGACAGGAGCAGGGTTCACTCGGCGGCAATTTCAGCACAGGTCAGGCGGTGTACGGCACGCTGGACAACCTGACGTTCTGGAACGGCGTCCTCGATCAAAATGACATCAACGCCGTTCACCGGGGCACGTTCAGCGCGACAGATCCGCGTCTGCTTGGGTACTGGGCGTTTGGCGAAGCGGCGGGTGCGACGTCAGCAGATCTCAGCGGCAACGGGCATGACGCGACGTTCGGCGGCGGAAGCGGAGCCGACGCGCGAAGCGGACCGGCTTGGGTCGGCTATCAAGAGTCGCAATTGCCCGCATCGCTACGCAGCACGTTCGCTCCGGACCAGGAAGGGTTGTTCAGATTGAATGTCACCGTTTCCGACGGCGACGGCGGCTTCGATCACAGCGAAGGAAAGTTCGTGGTCGGCAACGCGCCGCCGGTGATCGGCGGACTGAACCAAAGTGTGGATCCGGCCAGCGCGGTGATCGGGACTCCGATTCACTTTGATGCCGGTGACGTGAGTGATCCGGGCAAATTCGATACTCTCAGCTTCCTTTGGGAAGTGACGACGAATAACGGACAGATGATTAGCTCGTCGAACGATTTCAACTTTAGCTTCACTCCGTCGTATTCGGGCAGCTACACCGTCTCGTTGACTGCCACCGACTCCGATGGTGCATCAACCGTGTCGACACCCCTGCCCTACCGTCTTGATCCGATTCCCGTCATCAACGACACGGCGGATTCCTGGTTGGTCTTCCAAGACGTTGCCGACGCCGTGAAGGACTACGTTTCGATTCCCAGCGAGACACTCGATGGGTCGCTTGACGTCACGTTAGCACTTCAAATCATGACGACGGATGCGGGTGCACAACGAATCATCCATGGCGACGACGGCGCGGCGTCAGAGTTCTTTGTTGATCTGCTGGCCGGCGGCAGTCAAATCTTAGTACGGTCGCCCTTGGCCGCCGGCGGTCACGACGACCAAACGTTCCAGCTTGTCGCGCCGATCAATGACGGCTTGTGGCACGATTTGGCGATCGTGCGAAACACATCCACCACGCAAACTCAAGTGTTCGTCGACCGGCAGCTTGTCGGGACAAGTGCCCCGGACGCCCCCGCGACCTTTACACCGTTGGCGATCGCCGCGGATCGGCTGCGACTCGGAAACGGCCTCGGCGCGACGGACCCAGCGCTCAGCGGTGCGATCGACAATCTGCGGATTTGGAACGCTGCCCTCAATGAGCAACAGATTCAAAACGACGATGGTCTCGCCCTGACGAGTTCAAACGCATCGGGTTTGGCCGCCTGGTACGACTTCAACGAATTGCCCGGCCAGTCGATCGTGGTCGATCGCTCATCGGCCGACCGAGATGCGATCCTCGGCGCCGGCGATGCTCTTCCGACACGAGCGCGGCCGGACGGACCACTTGCGATTGGTGAAGCCATCACGCTCGACTCGGTTTTGTCCAGCCGACTTGCCCCGCGAGGACCACTTCGCGGCCTGACGCAATCGGTCGATCGCGAGTATTCCTGGACGGTCATGATTGGCGCAGCCACTGTCGCCACGGCAGACACGCCGTCCTTGCAATTCGTACCGACTGCTGCGGCACAATACGACATCGAGCTGACGGTCACGGACGTGTTCTTCGACGACTCAGTGCAGACTTCGACTCAAAGTTCGACGACGAACCTGTCAATCAGCGTCGGTGCGGCAGATGTGTTGACGGTTAATGCACCGACTCAGCCGCTGCTTGAAGGCGACGAATTGACTTTCTTTGCCAGTGCGTTGCCGTCGATCAGCGATGCCGGTGGCACACGAACCTACCAGTGGGACATCACCTCGACGAACGGACAGACGATCTCAACCGCCAGTGGTCCGGCAATCAGCTTCGACGCCGACAACGACGGCGACTACACCGCAACGCTGACCGTCACCGACACGATCGGCACCGGTTCCTACGTGCGAACGGCCGCCGCAATGGTCACGGTCGGCAATACTGCTCCGACGATCATTGCCAACGATGTCACCGGCGACGAGAACTCGCAAGTGTCATTGATTGTCAATTACTCCGATCCCGGCACGACGGATACGCACACTTACACGGTCAACTGGGGAGACATGACCGCTGATGTCACGGCAGCTGCAACGGGCGGCATGCTCACGTTGAACCACACTTATACACAGGACGGAACCTACGTTGCGTCGGTGACGATCGAAGATGGCCAGGGGGCTTCGCGTGAACAAAAAGTCAACGTCGTGATCGCCAACCTCGCACCAACGGCCGTGAATGACTCCGCGGACAAGGATGGGACACCGTTCGCAACAAACGAGAATACGAGCGTCTTCATCATCAATGCTATCGACCTGGTCCAGAATGACACGGACCCAAGTCCGGACGATAAGCTGGAATTATTCGTGTCTGATGTCGACGCCTTGTCCGACCAGAACGCCACGGTCGTGCTCAATACGGACGGCAGCGTGACATATGACGCAACTGCCTTGGACCATTTACGACAGGGTCAGTCGGTTGTCGATACGTTTGTTTACGAGGTCTCCGATGGCGGCGGTGGCCAGGCATCCGCCACCGTTTCGATCACGGTCATTGGCGTCAATGATCTGCCAACGCCAATGGCGGATTCTCTGGCGGTCTCTGACCATGAAACACCTGTTGCGGGAAATGTCGCCAATAACGACACCGATCCCGACACGGGCGACTCGCTGACGGTCGTCTCCTTCGATGGCCAGGCCGACAGCGGCGCGCCCGTTGCCGGGCTCTACGGCATGCTGACTTGGAATGCCAACGGCGACATCGTCTACACCTTGGACGACACCAACCAAACCGTCCGAAGCCTTCCCGTCGGAGAATCGCTTGTTGAACAATGGCCGTACACGGTCCGAGATGATTCGACCGACCAAGGACAAGCGACGTCGACACTGACAATCACGATTGATGGTCAAAACGACGCGCCAGATGCGGACGATGATTCAGCAACAACCTCGGCAAACGAGTTGCTGTCCGTCTCGGTCGCCGGCGTTCTGGAAAACGATTCGGACGTCGACACCGGAGACCATCTTCGCGTGGCAGCCGTCAACGGCCAAGCAGACGATGTGAATCGGCGAATCACGTTGACCTCGGGCGCTCTGCTGACGCTCGCAGATGACGGCAGTTACACCTACGATCCCAACGGGCATTTTGCAAACGTTCCGCTCGGCCAATCCGCGACCGACAGCTTCGTCTATACCGCCGCTGATTCGCACGGGGACACTCATGACGCGACAGTGACGGTCACGGTCGTTGGCGTGAACGACTCGCCCGACGGTATTTTGATCAGCAATGCGATCGTGAATGAAAACGCCATGGGTGTTGTGATCGGAACTCTGACGGGTCTGGATCCGGATTTGGGCGACAACATGACGTTCTTCGTGATCGATAACCGTCAAAGGTTCGAGATCGTGGGCAATCAATTAAAATTGAAAAACGGTATTGGGCTGGACTTTGAAGACGAATCGATCATTCGTCCCCAAGTGGTCGTCAGCGATCGAATCGGACGTACCTTTGCGGAAACCGTGACAATCGTCGTGAATGATGTCGATGAGTCGCCGACGATTCTCAATCTGGACGCCGTTCTCGGGATCGAAAACCAGACGTTTGTCGTCGACATCGAAGCGTCCGACCCCGAAGGTTCCAGTGAAATCAACGGCGGACTGACTTACGCTGTCGCGGGTGGCGCCGACGGGACGTTGTTCACGATCGATCCTACAACCGGTGTGCTGTCGTTCTTGTCGGCCCCGGACTTTGAAAACCCGCTGGATGTTCAAGCCGAGAATTTCTATGACGTGCAGGTATCAGCCACCGACTCGGGAGGAAACATCGGCCTCCATGACCTAACCGTCGTCGTTGATAACTCTGTCGAAGTCGGGGACAACCGTGCACCAACGATTGTCAGTCCGACCACTGTCATCGCAGACGAGAACCAAACGATTGCGATCGATGTACGTTCAAGTGACGCTGACGGTCATGCAGAAGGCGGAGAAGGGTTGACCTATCTGCTCAGCGGTGGCGACGACCAAGATCTGTTTGCCATCGATATCGACTCCGGCGTGGTGACGTTCAAGTATGCCCCTGATTTCGAACTGCCTGCCGACTTCGACGCCGACAATGTTTACCAAGCCGCGGTGACGGTCACGGACACGTTTGGGGCGACTGGCACTCAGGCGTTGTCAATCACCGTCAACGATGTCAACGAGGCGCCGACGATCACCAGCAGCACCGATGTGGTTGCCTCAATCGATCAGCTGAATCTGATCGACGTGCAATCGCTGGATCCCGAAGGCCAAACCGAAGGAATGGGGCTGACGTACAGTTTGACCGGTGGTGTTCATCAACCGCTCTTTAGTATCGACGGCGTCTCGGGAGTCTTGACGTTCACCGATCCATCATCCGCCGCCGTTCGGGGCGTTTACGATGTGCAAGTCACCGTCGCCGATTCGGAAGGATTGGCCGACTCGCAAAACTTTTCCATCACCATCGCATCGGTCATCGTCAACGAAAACTCTACGGCGGTGATGACGATCGAGTCGACCGACGACGACATCGTAAGCTCGAACCCGACGCTTGTTTACAGTTTGACTGATGGGTTCGATCAAAATCGATTCGCCATTGATCCTGCGACGGGTGTGTTGACGTTCCTCTCAGCACCCGACTTTGAAGACCCAGCCGATTTCGGTTCGGATAATTTGTACAACGTCCAAGTCACACTGACCGCAGACATTACAGCTGTAGGAATCGCCGGGCTCGTTCAAGTCACCGACGTGCAAGACCTGTTGATCGCGGTTGCCAACGTCAACGAATCCCCCACGATCACAAGTGCGGCGGGAATCAGCGTTGTCGAGAACGAAACGGCGGTGATCGACGTCCAGTCAACCGATCCGGACGGCCAAACTGAAAACGGCGGCGGTTTGACTTACAGCGTCAGTGGCGGAGTGGATCAGACGTCGTTCATTTTAAATTCGAATACCGGCGAGCTAACGTTCACCGCGGCGCCCGATTTCGAACTGCCCGGCGATGCCGGTGGCGACAATGTCTACAACGTCCAAGTCACGGTTTCCGACGGCAGTTTGACCGACGTGCAAGATCTGACGATCACCGTCACCGATGTCGTTGACACCAGTAGCGATCCCTATGACTTCGGTGACGCCCCGGCGCCCTACCCGACACTGTTTGCTGCCGATGGTGCACGCCACGCCGCTGTCGGTCCGCGACTGGGTGCGACGCGCGACCTGGAGAACAACGGTCAACCCAGTGCGGCGGCCGATGGCGATGGCAGCGATGAAGACGGTGTGATGTTCGGCACCGTCAACATCAGCAACGGCGTCGCGGGAGTGAATATTCACATGCAGGGTGCGACCTTTGCTGCTGTCGACGCCTGGATCGATTTTGACGGGAACGGAGTTTGGGACGCATCAGAACAGATTTTGGACAGCTTCTTCGTCAACAATTTCCTGCAAACACTGAACTTTGATATCCCGGCCGACGCGATGGTTGGTAACACGTATGCCCGAGTGCGAGTCAGCTCGTTCGGAGGATTGGAGCCGACCGGTTTCGCCTCCGATGGCGAAGTCGAAGATTATTTGGTGACGATCACCAAAGACGTCAACGTCGATCTGCCACAGGGTACGAGCAACAATGTGACCGCAAGACGCAGCGATACCAACGTCGAAATCGTCGACAACAACAACGGCGGTGCAATTCTGGCAACCGTCCGATTGGACGCGACCCAGTCGTTGACGATCAACGGCGGACTGCTCAACGACAATCTCACCATCGACTTTGCCGGCGGAGGTTTCTTTGAGTTTCCGGACGGAATCACTTTCGACGACGCCGCCGGAACCGACCGACTGACCATCAACGGCACCGGCAGTTCGCTCGCCACCTATCAATCCGGAGGCGATCGACTCGGCAACGCCCGCGTGTTGATTCAGGATGGTGCGCAGCAAAGCACGATTACGTTCAGCGGAGTTGAACCGCTCGATGTGACGAACGTGCAAACCTTCGGCGTCGAGGGCATCTTGCACGTCGGCGGCGATACGTTGACGATCGGGTCGGCGTCCATGGCATCACTCGGACCGCTGACCTTGTTGTCCGGCGGATCAATCGTTTCGAACTCTGGTGTTTCGCTGGGCTCGGGCAACAGTCTGATCGGAAACGGAATCGTCGACGCACCGTTCTCGGGCCAAAGCGGATCGACCGTAACGCTCAACGGGGACATGACGATCGGGTCTACCGGCGCGGCCAATGGAATTGATACCGACGGCCTGTTACAGGTCGGCAGTCATACGGCAACCCTGTTGGATGCCAACCAAGCCGTTCTGGGTTCGTTGACCACACTTGGCAGCGGTCCAAATGCAGGAACCATCATTGCGTCCAACGGGCTGCTGATTGACGCAGGCAAAAACATCACCGGTTACGGAACGCTGGATACGCCAAATGACATCGCGATGCTTTCGCTGATCAAGGGCAGCGTCTCCGGCACCAGTACCGCCCAGCCGATCACGTTGCCGGGCTACATCGGCGGCAACGGGTCGCTGGACAACGTCAACATCAGCGGCACCTATTCGCCCGGACTCAGTCCCGCCGTTTCGGTCAACGGCAGTGTTTCGTATGCCGGCAACGCGGATTTGATTTTGGAACTCGGCGGACGGACTCCCGGACGCGATGGTTACGACCAGGTCATTCACACCGGATCGGCAGCAATCGGCGGTGACCTGACGGTCGAATTGATGCCCGGGTTCACACCGGTTGCGGGAGATTCGTTCGTACTGATGACGGCCGCCGAGGGGGTCACCGGCGACTTCGCCAGCGTTGACTTGCCCGCCGCGCCGCTGGGCAGTGCTTGGGACCTCTCGGTCGGCAGCAATGACGTCCGGTTGACGCTCGTTGATTTGGCCGAAGTCGGTGCGGTGATCATGACCGACGGCAACAACGCGACCCAGCGTTCTACGATCACTCAAATCGACGTGCAATTCGATCGTGCGGTCGACGTCGATGCCGGTGCGTTCCAATTGTCGAAAACCGGAGTCGGCGGAGGCGTGGTGGACACAACGTTTACGCTGAGTGCGGATCCCCAGGGCAACACGATCGCGACGATCACGTTCAGCGGCACGCTGACACGCGGCGCGAAGTTCGCTCTCGTCGACGGCAACTATCAATTGCTGGTTGACCCCACCAAGGTTCGCGCGGCGGGCACGTCGATCACGATGGACGGCGACTCCGACGGATTGCAAGGCGGTGCGTACGCGATCGGCAACGACGAAAGCGACGCGTTCTTCGCGCACTTCGGTGACACCGACGGCGACCGCGATGTGGACGGTCAAGATTACGGCCGGTTCGGATTGACGTTCCTGAAGACCGAAGGCCAAGCGGGATACAACGCCGAAGTCGACAGCGACGGCGATGGAGACGTCGACGGCCAAGACTACGGACGATTCGGCCTGCGGTTCCTGAAGCGACTGGGATTCTAAACATTTCGCCGACAGTCTTGTGGGATCATGATGGTGCCGAACCGCACCGGTGTCCACTTCAACCCACGTTGGCTGGGACGGTTCGGAAAACCATGATGCGATCGGACTGAGTCAGGAAATAGCGGCCACCAAACGATCGCGGATTGATTACAAGTTAGGAATTGCTGCCTCTCGAGAGCTATTCGTCGATTGGCGTGATGCAAACGGAGTTGCCGTCGTCGAGCAGTTCCAGATCGCCGGCCTGGCCGGGAATGACACAATCGGTTTCGCGGGAATGCATCCCGATCTGCGTTTTGATGAACCATCGGTCTCCGAACCGCTGGATTTGATCGCGCTGGTCAATCGCAGCAGCGAAGCGGTTGCCACGATCGAAGGCAACAGTGGCAACGACACGATCATCGGTTCGATCGCCGGTGAATTGATCAGCGGCTCGCCGGTGGATGAACTTGGATTGGAAATCTACGATTCGGAAACCGACACGAGCCTATCCGCCAACCAAATCAACCCGACGACATTCGCTGCTTCAGAGAACCGCAGCAAGATTTCGATCGGCAGCAATATTGTTGTCGGAACGACTTACTTGTTGAAAGTCTCCAGCCCGAATCTTGTTCCGACGATTTACGATCTGCGATTTAGTCTGACCGGCAACACGGATCCGGTGGCTTTGAACGCGATTCCTTCGGTCGACTTGGGCGTTCGCCGCGAAGCCGTTCGTCGCGACTTGACTTTGGGTGGACCCGGAGACGACAAATTGCTTGGCGGTCCAGGCAAGGACTGGATCCTTGGCGGGGCTGGCAATGACGTGATCAGTGGTGGACTGGATCGTATGGCCAGTGACTTGTTACTCGGTGGACCGGGCGATGACACCTTCCAAATCATTCCGGACGAACTGCCACGGAAGGGCAATGAACCCGACTCGTTGTTTGATCCTGTCACGGGAAGATATCGACCGACCGCAAATGACATCATCGACGGAGGCGGTGGAACGGACCGCATGTTGTATGTCGGAGGTGATTTGGATCGTCGCGGTTTCGAAGTGCCCGATTTTGCGGCGCTGCGATACAACACGGGATTCCATGAGAGGCATGACACAATATGTGCGCTGGTAAACCCGGCGATGTCGACTTTGGCCGAGAACCTTAGCGCGAAGGATTCGTCGTCTGTCACGGCCGTTGCCAAAGCAGATCTGATCCGGGAGAAAACCACGGGTCGGGAATCAGCCTTAAGCTGCTTCGGTCTCACTCGGTTTTCGACGCGTCGGCTGCATCGACCGCCGCGGCGAAACGTGTCGCCTTCCACGCGGCGGTCAGATTCACCGCCGCGCCGAATCGAACGACTGAAACTGGATCTCTCGCGTCAGAAATTCTTTTCCAGTGCCGCTTTCACCGGAGACCAATACGCCAAGCACTTGGTCTCCGTACACCAACAGAGGTGGGGCGGGATTCACTGATCGGGCGTGTGGCAAGAATAACGATATTTCGTTTTTGCGTAACGGTTTTCGTGATTCTTGAAATGTCGTGCCACCGCCCGTGATCGGAAGAATGGCCGCAACTCCTTTATTGAAAGTCACTTAGGAAAGCATCACTCAATTGGCATTGAACGTGCCTTTGGGAATGTCAACGCTCGGCAACTCGCACATGGCATGCATGGCTACAGGGAGAACGTCAAATGACCCAAGCGAGCCACGCGGTATCGAGCGACGAGACTTGGATCAATGTCCTTAGACGCACACTTGCCTTTGATTCAGAGCGGCTCTGGACGAAGCATTCAGCAATCGAGCTAAGCCACAGAGGTGGTGCCACATTCCGACACCGCCAGCAGGGAACGCAGCTGTAGAGTCAATCGCCGGCAGAGAATTCGAAACATCTCTCCGCAAGAGAAACCAAGGCGTTGTAGCCCCAGGTGCCGCGATCATGGACGCGTTCAGCCAAGTGGGCAGGAAGTGCATTCAACCCCAAATATGCTCCACTGATTGCTCCCGTCATGGCGGCCGTCGTGTCCACGTCTCCCCCTACTCGAATCGCCGTACTCACGGCCGCGGCGTAGTCGTCAGGCGATCTCAAGAATGCGTACAAACTCCATGCTACGCTTGGAATGACGAAGGGCGAGATGCGATCCCAGTCGCTTGTTGCTCCTGGTTCCTGACCCAACACCGCAATCCGATCGACAGCCTCATCCAGGGAAAGCTCCAAACAATCAGATAGTTGTCGCAAGCTATCCGCGAAGGCTGTATCAATCGTCTCCGTGAAATCCGCGAGTTGGGAAACAAAAGCTGATGGGGCGATGGTTTCCGATCGCAAAGCCAAAAACACGGCAACGGCAATTGCGACCGCGCCAGCCGCGGCACGGGGGTCCTGGTGCGTGATTCGACCCTGATCGTGGGCGGTTTGAATCACTTGTTGCACGTCGCCAAACATGAGCCCAACCGGGCCAGCCCGCATGGCACTCCCATTGCCAGCTGCTGGCGGCGGAGTTCCGGCTTCGTCCCATGACATGCCGCCCGCCAAACGCATGGCGGCATGATGGGTCGCCATCCCACGACCGACGATCCGGTCCTCAACGAAGATCGCGGCGATCCGCCTCGCGTAGTCCGCCGGGATAAACTCGCGGCAGTCGACGTAACTCAGCATGAGTTCGCGAGCCAGTTGTGAGTCGTCCGTGTACTGCCCCGAGCAAGCGTTCTCGTCCAGTTGTCCCTCTAACCACGAACGCATCGGGCCGGCAACATAGACCTCGCAGTCCTCCCGAGGCCAGCCCTCGCGGAGAAACCCAAGCGCGTCGCCCAGGGACTGACCGATGAGGCAACCGCTAAAGTGACTCTTGTTGGGACGACGCATGAATCTGCTCTCAATGCAACAGGGAGGGTGAATGCTCATGCAGTCTATCCGGCCGAAACGAAGCCTGCGATTCGAATGATTATTTGCGTCACCGATAGAATCGGTCTCAATCGGGCATCGGACTGCGTCCCAGAGCGACCAGTCGTTGCGGAGGGACAATGCCGCGCCGGAGTGGTCCAGGCCCGCGTCTGACCGAACCGGTCCTAGATTTTCGCCTGGCGGCGATTCGGCAAGTCGCCGAGTGGCTGACTCGGCGGTCGACGGCACCGCATCGCGATCGATCATTCCTCAATCACGACGACCTGGTTAGCAGAAAGCGGGGAAAACCCGGGGAAAACGTCGAAAGTGGTGACCGAGCCACCGCCGGACCAGTAACGCCAGTTGTTGTAAGCCCTTGAAAGGGTCGAGGTGCGACTGACAAATCCGCATCGAAACTGACGTTAAGCAACGCTCACCCGACCGCGTTGCAGACCGGTCGGCAACGCCTTCGGGTAACGGTCCGGTTGCTAATCATGTCGCCCTCGACAGAGACCGATCTAACGGCATCGCCCTGGACCTGAATGCCGTGGAAGCCATCTTCTGTATTTGTCCGCGACTTCCCCGGCCAGGCTGACAAACGCTGAAATTTCTTATTTCAACCCCGTTGCAAATTCTCGCGGCGTTGACGCGTACCGCCAACCCACCGTGAAGTCCGCTACGATCCCCAGGAACCGCCGCCGAATTAGATCAAGACGCTTGCCCCGGCGGATCGCGGATCATCTACGCCCAGTGGATCCGAGAATCGGGCGATAGCTCTTTCCCTGAAACCTGGCGAGGTCGTCGCCCCGCTGGCCCCCGTAACCCAAGGTGCTCGTGGGCGCTTACGCTCACCTTGCCGCCTTGCCGACCGGTCGGCAACGCCTTCGGGTCACGGTCCGGTTGCGAATCATATCGCCCTCGACGGTCCCCGCTCCATCGGCTTCGCCCTGGACCTGAAATCCGTGGAATCCATCTCCCGTCGTCGTCCGCGACTTCCCCGTCCAGGTTGACAAACGCTGAAATTTCTTAATTCAACCCCGCTGCAAATAGTCGCAGCGTTGTCGCGTACCGCCAACCCACCGTGAAGTCCACTGCGACACCAGACACCGCCGAATTAGAGCACAGCTGCCCAAGCTGGCGATGGCGGAATTGGACTGAACCAGTTTGGCGGGATGGCCGGGGGTGGTTGGCGGGAGTGGTTGTCCACTCTGCACGGCGTCTGTTGCGAACCGCCGAGCCCCGACGCTTGTCGCGAGTTCTCAGTCAACACGCAGCGCAACCTCTATCGCTGCTTTCGTTGCGGCAGCGGCGACAACGCCTTGGAGCTGTGGGGAAACTACCGCGAACTCTCGCTCTACGCGGCCGCCTAGGAAATCCAAGGCCGCCTGAGCCAAAACATGCAACCTTAACAAGGCAAAAAATCGACCACCAATCAAGCAACCGCCCCATCAGCCACTTCCGCCATAGTGGCTCAATCCAAATCCGGCATCGACGCCCCGACCCTGTGTTCAAAGAGCTGACCGCGATTGTTCCGGCAGTGAAGTCCGAATCCACCGAACCCTGTATGCCTCGTCAACACTTGCTTGAATGCTCTAATCGAATCGGGAATTCTTGAAGTCAAGCTTGTAAAGTCCATTGCCACGCTGGAGGTAAAGGTAGGGTGCGATCCGCGTGATGCGCGGCGTAGCCCGCCAATCACGCGGATCGCACCCACTTTTTTAGTGACGAATCACTTTTCAGGCCGGGTTGTATTTTCATCGTGCTGATCCTTTTGTTTCTTGCCACGCATCGTCACGTAACTTGCGCGTTGTTTGCAAGTGAAGATCCGATGAGACAAGAAGACAAGCACAGAAGATTTCCTGAAAAACCTTTCTGGCAGATTGCAGATGAGCAGAAAAACTTGGAAATCAATTCCCCAAAGCAATCGCCGCACTGCCATCATCAAACCCATACGCTCGGTGGAGTTCTGAGGCTCTGGAAAAGTTCCGATGCCGTGTTCGCAGACTGGCGAGATTCCAAAGAATCGGAAACCCAAGAAAAAAAACTACGGGGACACGTAGGACACTTGTCTGAAGGTGAACTTCCGCAACAATCGCAGCGAATGACAAAGAACCGATTGAATGCTGAGAGTCGAGTTGACGTTGCTCGATCCTCGTTGAGGATTGTTTAATGCGATCCAGGAACTTGACGCATTTCAGCTGGACGCGTCATAACATGGAAACCATCAAGACGGGGCAGGACGCTGTACCTGTGCGAGTTGTCGAGCCTCATTTATCACCTGCCAAGAAAATCAAAAATGCCCCAGGCCAACCTGCGGAATGTGGGCTGTATCATACGAAGAAGTGACAAAACGCATGTGCTTACTGGAGCGTGTCCGTGAATCAACGCCTTTTCATCTGGTCGCTAACCTCTGCATTGGCGGGGTTCCTCTTTGGGTTTGACACCATTGTCATCTCTGGCGCCGAAGAGGACTTCCAGCGTCTCTGGCAGCTCGATGGCTTCTGGCATGGCCTTTGTATGAGTGCAGCATTGTGGGGCACCGTTCTGGGGTCGATCTTCGGTGGCGTGCCCACAGCAAAATTCGGACGACGAAAATGCTTGATCGTCGTCGGAGTCCTGTATTTTGTTTCGGCTGTTGCGTCCGCCATTGCACCAGAACCCTGGACCTTCATGATCGCACGGCTCATCGGCGGTCTCGGCGTTGGGGCTGCGACCATCGCGGCTCCGATGTTCATCTCCGAAATCTCGCCAGCCAAAAATCGGGGAAAGCTGGCCGGCATGTTTCAGTTCAACATCGTGTTCGGCATCCTGGTTGCCTTTGCGTCGAATTGGGTCATTGGGAATACCGTTTCCGATACGCTTGCGTGGCGTATGATGCTCGGACTTGAAGCTGTACCAGCCCTGATCTACACAATCCTTGCTTTCACTCTGCCGGAAAGCCCGCGATGGCTGATTACGCATGCCGGCAAGCGGGAAGAAGGCAAAGAAGTCTTCCGTCGAATCAATCCGGAGATGACGGAAGCTGAACTCGAGAAGTTGGTTTTCGATGTCGAATCATCCGTCGCTGACAAGCTGAACACAGCCCACTTTTGGACACGTCGGCTGCGAATTCCGATCATGCTGGCATTCCTGATCGCCTTTTTCAATCAGTTTTCCGGCATCAACATCATCCTTTACTTTGCACCGCGACTGCTCGGACTCGCAGGCATGTCAGACCCCCTGATGGCATCGATTTCCCTGGGAATCACGAATCTGATTTTCACATTTGCCGGACTTGCCCTCATCGACAAGCTTGGTCGTCGGACGTTGCTCTACATCGGATCGGTAGGCTACATCGTTTCACTTGGCGTTTGTGCGTGGGCTTTCCTGAGCACACCCGCGTTCAAGGTCGTATCCGCTGCAGGAGATCTCGAAAGTGCGGCGGCTTCAGTCATCGCCGTCGAAGCAGGTGAGCGTTTCGTAGCAGAGAAGGATCGACCGGGTGTTTACAGCAGTTATGAAGACGCCAAAGTGGCTCTCGTAGAAGCAAGCTCGCTGGATGCGTACGAAGGAGAGCAAGTCGTCATTCCTGAGGACGTGTCCGATCAGGAGACGAGAGTCCTTGCAGAAGAAGTTACCGCCGATGCCAAGCAGTTCCTCGGGATCAAGAGTATGCTCGTGTTGTGTTGTCTCATTGGCTTCATTGCAGCCCATGCAATTGGCCAGGGGACGGTGATTTGGGTATTCATCGGCGAGATATTCCCGAACGATCATCGGGCTGCGGGCCAGGCCCTTGGTAGTGCCACCCACTGGGTCTGTGCGGCAGGTTTGAGCTTCCTGTTTCCAATGGCGATGGAGCACTTCGAGCCGGGCCAGCTTTTTGGGTTCTTCACCTTCATGATGGTGCTGCAGTTGCTGTGGGTTTGGCGATTTGTACCCGAAACCAAAGGCGTCCCACTGGAAGAAATGCAGGCGAGACTTGGAATTGCTCAGGAGTAATCGCTCGTGCCGCACAACATCCTTCCAATTGGTGAAATCCTGTGGGACGTGTTCCTCGACGGACCGCGTTTTGGAGGGGCACCAGCCAACTTGGGCTGCATCTCGGCCGAACTCGGTCAGGAGATAGTTTCCGACGACTCTGTGTGCGAGTTGCCGGGGACGCCAGTGAAAATCATCGACACGGTGGGCGATGGTAATTCTTTTACGGCTTCGATGACGCTGGGGCTGTTGACGGGGCACAATCTTGAGACAATCCATACGTGATCGCCACAGCCTCTTACGTTTGCTCTCAGCCTGGAGCAACCATTCCGTTTCTAGATCATCTGCGACGCGGCGAAGCATTTGATCGCACTTAGCTTGCTTTCTTCGGAGTCTTAAACCCATGTTATTAAGGTTCACCACAATCATTCCGATCTGCGTGCTCCTGGTCTGCGGCAGTCTGCACGCGGCTGAGGATTTGCTGATCGAAGACTTTGAAGGCGATTCCTACGGAAAGTGGACTGTGACCGGGGATGCATTCGGCACTGCTCCGCGAGAGGCACACTTCCCAACCAAATGGCCGTGACGGGATATCGCGGTGAGCGGTTGGTCAACACCTTCCTCGGTGGTGACGAGTCGACCGGGACCGCTACCAGTCCTGAGTTCACGATTGAACGATCACATATCGCCTTTCTGATCAGCGGCGGACCTCACACGGACACCCTCGGTATGCACTTACTGTCCGGCGATGAAACCGTACGTACGGCAACCGGCTCGGAGTCCGAACATCTGTTGTGGGCATCCTGGGATGTCACTGACCTGAAGGGGCGCAAGGTCCGACTACGAATCTTCGACAACGCCACCACGGGCTGGGGACACCTCAATGTCGACCACATCATCCAAACGGATTCGCCGCCCAAGGCTTTCGACCTGGCGCGGGACCTCGACCGCTATCGCCGACAGCCGGATTACATGAATGAACCGCTTCGGCCGCAGTTTCACTTCAGTCCTGAGATTCACTGGATGAACGACCCCAACGGGCTCGTTTTTCATGACGGTGAGTATCATCTGTTTCATCAATACAACCCGGCTGGCAACTCCTGGGGACACATGAGTTGGGGACATGCGGTGAGTACCGATCTCACGCACTGGAAGCATCTTCCACTCGCGATTCCCGAATCAAACGGAATCATGGCCTTCAGCGGTTGCTGTGTCGTTGACCACAACAATACTTCCGGTTTTGGGGATGGAGAGCATCCGCCGATGGTTGCGATCTACACAGGGCACGGACATGGAAAGCAGGTTCAGAATCTCGCGTATAGCAACGACAAGGGCCGCACGTGGACGCAATACAAGCAGAACCCGGTCCTCGATTTGAACGAGCAGGACTTTCGTGACCCCAAAGTGTTCTGGCACGAACCCACCAAGCGCTGGGTCATGGTGGTTTCGCTGGCTGTGCAAAAGGTGCTTGTCTTTTACGGTTCGGAGGACTTAAGAAGTTGGCAGGAACTCAGTCGCTTTGGGCCGGCCGGGACGATCGACAAACCGAACTGGGAATGCCCGGACCTGTTTGAACTGTCAGTCGAAGGGGAACCAGAAACGAAGCTCTGGGTGCTGGAAGTCGACATGAGCGACGGATCTGTCGCCGGTGGCAGCGGCGGAGAATACTTCGTCGGCACATTTGATGGTGAACGCTTCAAGGCCCGACAGCATGCCCAGTGGGTCGACTACGGCCGCGACTTCTACGCACCTATCAGCTGGGACAACATTCCCGATGCCGATGGACGTCGTATCTGGATCGGCTGGTTCAATAATTGGGAGACATGCCTTGTTCCAACGTCGCCATGGCGAAGCTGCATGAGTATTCCCCGCAGCCTGAGCCTGAAGGAAGTGGCTTTCAATAAGGAAGAGCCAGCGACTTATGTCCTGAACCAAAGGCCGGTCGAGGAGCTAAAGGAACTGAGAGCCAGTACCCGAACGCTTGACGCGACGAAGGCAGCTTGGCCTCCGATGGCCGTCACTGAGAAAGACGAACTAGATGACATTTCGTTTGAATTGGAGGCAACCATCACGCCGGCAACGGCTCGATCAGTTGGATTCCGCATCCGCACCGGAGAAGATGAATTCACCGAAGTCGTGTATGACCGACACTACTCTGGCGTTTACGTCGACAGATCGAAATCTGGAATCGTCGGTTTTCATGATGCTTTTGCGGGACGGCACACTGCTCCAGCTCGAACAATCGATGGTGAAGTCACACTTCGTATAATTGTCGATCGATCGACAATCGAGGTTTTCATCAACGGTGGGGAAGCAGTCATCAGCGACCGTATATTCCCAACAAGCAATTCTCCATCAATCGAGGTTTTCGCTGGCGATGATTCAGCGAAGATCTCGTCGTTGATGCTGCACAAGCTCAGGTCAATATGGCGCAGTTCGCAGAAATCAGAGTAAGCCGGATGCTTGGTCCGTCGGAGAACAATCGGCTTACGCGGACTTCGGACGGTCGTCATCCAGCCGTCTCCTTGGCAACTTCTCCGCAGCCGCGACCCACTTTCAACATTACATCAAGAGTGAACTATTAACACCGCTTTTTTTCGGACTGCATTCCTAATCGGGATGTCGATGACGTGATCATCCGGTACATCCGAGTTCGATTCGGTGACGAATCGGGAAAAGACGCAGACGCCATATCATCCCGTTACGTTAAGAAGCTGATCCTGGACAATGTGTCAGCGAGTTGGAGCGTCGATTAAGTGATGTCCATTTATCACTGCGAGAACGTCACCGTACAATGGTGCATGATTACCGAGAGCATGTTCGATTCGAATCACTCCAAGAGCCAGCATGGCTTCGGAGGCATTTGGGGCTCAATCCACAGTAGCTACCACCATAACCTGATCGCCCATCGCTCGGGCCGTAACCCGCGATTCGCTTCGAACAGGAGTGTTTGAGCACGCGCAGATGCAGTCATTGGTCCGATCGCAGCGAACGAAATGCCGACCATATCTCCAATGCAATCGTAAAATGCAAAATTGCCAAGGGCCACCGACCTACCTTCGCGCGAGGTATGCACCGCACGATTCGCGGACAACCAGCCTCGCGGGAAGAACGTAGCTTCTCGGTGGAATGTCTCGTTCTTCGATGCTATCGAGCATCGCCCGAAACGCGACGGCCGCAATTTCGCGGCACGGTTGCCGCATCGTTGTCAACGGTACCGACAGCAACGAAGCATATTTCACATCATCGAAACCAACAATCCGCAAATCGTGGGGCACGCTGACCCCCGCTTTCGTCATCGATTGCATCAAGGTTGCCGCAACTCGGTCGCTGGCACAAAGAATTGCATCGGTGTCTCGCTTGCCCTGCAACATCTTGACGAAATTCTCGTCATCCGCCACGCATTCGTGAACAAAGTTTTTGGCAATGTTGCAGCCGTGGACGCGAATTGCCTCGCGAACTCCCGCTATTCGTACGCTCGCTGTCGGAGCCGAGAGGGGCTCCGAGAGAAACGAAAGTCGCTTGCAACCTAGTTTGAGGAGATGATCGGCAATTGTGTAACCTGCGGCAAAATTGTCGATGCCCACCAAGTCAAACTCGCTTCGATTCGCGAAACCGCTTAAGTCACGGTCAAGAAGGATCACCGAAATGCCAGCCTGGTGAAGGCGTTCAGCGAGTCGGAGGTTGAGTTCGTCCTTTCGGTCGTTGTGCTCGATCGGCGCGAAGAACACGCCGCGGACGTCACAATCAATGTATTGCTGGCACAACGAGTCCGCTTCTTTTATGGCGATCGTCTCGGCGTCTCCAGCCGAGGCCACGGCGTCTCCAACCGAGGCCACGGAGTCACCAACCGAGTCACGGCTGCCCCAAATTAGGCCGTAGTCATGGATACGTGCAAGTCGAGCTAGATTGCCACAGATGACCTCGAGGATTTCGGTTCCGGCAAGGTTGGGAACCAGCAAGCCGAGCTGCCGAGTGCTGTCGATTGGTGCTCGGGTGTTCCGCACATAGCTTCCTGAACCAGCCCTCCGTTCGATCAGCCCTTGATCCTGCAAGTCACGTAGCGCACGCGCCGCCGTCGGTCTGGCAACCTTGAAACGTTCCACCAATTGCGCTTCGCTGGGCAATCGGCCTGACGGTTGGTACTTCCCGGCGGAGATTTCGGCAAGCAACTCGTTGGCGATCTGTTTGTATTTTGATTCGGTCATCGTTTCAGAACGCTGTTTGTCCGAGTCGTCAGTCGAGTTTTGAAAACTTTTTCCCAAACGGCCGACGTCCTTCATTTGTTTGAAGGAGCAACTAAGTGGGTGGTAAGGCCCCTGCCTGTGATCAGCGGCATGTCCAGTGCCATCGATCAACCTGTCACTAACAATTGGCTATTCGACCTATACAGATACTTTACCAGAAACCGAATACCTGCATATACCAATTGAACTGGGCAGCCGTAGGATGACGACGGAATGCGGTGATGTTCTGTCGACTTGAGGGCGACCGGCACCGTCATTCAAGAACCTTCACTTGGACGGGTACAAAAGATGAATGCAAAACTCTCCATGTCAAAGGAAACCAAATCCAATGGCAAGCAGTTTCTTCTGGCGAGCGACTTTGATCAGACGCTGAGCTTTAATGATTCGGGCGTCGCGCTGAGCGAAATGCTTGGGCTAACGGACTTTGAAGAGAAGGTACGTGGACTGGCGAGCTCACACCTCGTTCAGCAAGGAGGTGAGTTGACTTACCTGCTGCTTCACGACCCGGATTACCGACAGGTCCGCGCGGAACATCTCGCGGAAGTCGGTAAGTTGATTCGACTGAAGATGAACCTCGCACCTCTCATTCAGTTGCTGGAGAATGGAATCGGAGGCCATCGGTTCACCTTTTTCGTTGTCTCGGCGTCTCCGGACGAGGTCGTTCGTTCGGCGTTGGAAGGAATCGTGCCACCAGAACGTATTTTCGGCACACGACTCAACTACGATCCAACCACCGGCGAGATAACTTCCGTCGCTCAGTTAACGGCTGGATACGGCAAGGTCACGATGCTCGACGAGTTGCAGCATCGACTTGGCGTCAGTTCGGATCGAATCGTCTATGTGGGCGATGGCAGCTCTGACGTGCATGTGATGCTACACGTCAATCGGCGCGACGGATACACGATCGCCGTCTCGGAAAACCGCCACATCGCGCCGATCGCGAGGCGAACTGTGTTGAGCGACAACGCCTTCAGTGTGCTGATTCCGATCCTTGAAGACGTCCTCGGCTGGATGGATCGAGGACAAATTCGCGAACTCTTTGAACAACATGGTCTGGATGTTCAAGGCTGGGAAAAGTCGCAGGTTGATCGGCTGATCATTCTGCAAGCGGCAGCTGAACCTGCGCTCCCGACGACTTTGATCGACGCTTGAAACTTGCCCTTTCCATTCGCAATCGATTCTCAACAGAGGTGACAACGATGCACATCCATTCGATACAAGACAGCGACGATGCTTGCGATCGATTGCAGTTGGCGCGTTCGCATCATGCCGTCCGCGCTCTCTTCTTCCTCAATGGGTTCCTGTTCGCCACTTGGGCGACGCGCATCCCGGCGATCCAGAGCTGTTTCTCGTTGGATGATGGACAACTCGGGTTGTCATTGATGGCCATCGCGATGGGTGCAGTCGTCGCGATGCCGCTCGCAGGCCGATATTGTTCAAAATTCAGCAGCAAGACCATCTCCATTGCCGGTGTTATCGCCTATTTGGTAGGCCTGCCGGCGCTGGCACTTGCTCCGATCCTGCCTGCCTTCATCCTCGCGCTGTTCACCTTCGGTGCTGCACACGGTGCGCTGGACGTAGCGATGAATGTTCAAGCGGTCGAACTGGAACACCGGCGACGACAACCCATCATGTCTGCGATCCACGCACTGTGGAGCCTCGGTGGATTGGCGGGGGCAATCGCTGGCGGATGGCTAGCGGCAAACAACGCAAGCATCGCCACGCACTTCGCGGTGGTCTCGGCGCTGCTCGGCCTGGCAGTGATCCCAATCTCGTCACGCTTGATTAATGGCCGAGCGTCTGGCAAGTCTTCGAGCGACGAGACATCCTCGTCAACGGAAAGGGAAACGGTGGGAAACGATCGAGCGCGTGGAAGAATCCTCGCACTTGGAATCATGGCATTCTGTGTCATGGCGTGCGAGGGTGCGATGGCGGATTGGTCCGCCGTGATGTTGCACACCGTACTTGGCGCAAGCGAAGGGGGTGCCGCAATGGGTTACGCCGCGTTCGCGATTGCGATGGCTGGAGGCCGGTTCGTGGGAGACTCATTCACACAACGGCTCGGGGCACGCAAACAGGTTCGCATTAGTGGTTCGTTGGCCGTCACCGGGATTGTTCTAATCGTCACTTCCGCCCAATACTTAACCGCGATCGTGGGGTTTGTTTGCGTGGGTGCAGGGCTATCGACCATCGTGCCGGTCGTATTCAGCACATGCGGACAATTGAAAGGAGTGTCGCCGGGAACGGCATTGGCAACTGTCTCAACGATTGGCTATTTCGGATTTTTGCTTGGCCCGCCACTGATCGGCTTTGTGGCGGAAGTAAGTGAGTTGCGTATCGCACTAAGCACGTTGCTATTGACGTCGTTGACAACGGTCATTTTGGCCTCTCATCTGAAAAGGAAATCGCCTCGTTTGGACGCGAAACAATGTCATCCCGAACACAGCGATACCTAGGTCGGTGGAATCCGAGGCGGCGGCGTCAGCTGGGCCAGCACGATCAGTTCATTGTTTACGCCTGGATGATTCTGCGCAGTGTGATAGTGAGCAAGAGAACCTGGCACATCGCGCTCCCCAAATCGGCGAAGACTAACGGCGATTGAGGCGCCCTAAAACAACTCCGCTCGGTCTCTCTCAACTCCCGTCGGTTGGACCAACCGACGCATTTTAGGCGATTCCCGGAATGCAGGAGGTGCGGTACACCGAAGCGAGTCACCGGTGTGGTGAAGCGCGTTTCGGTGGCCGACGCCGGTGCGTCGACTGCCGATTTGAACTCAACCGGCCAAAATGCGTCGGCGAAGATCGTCGGTGCACCGGCTGCGACGGAAGAATTTCACATCTCTGACTCGCTAACACCTTGGTTTCATCGACTTTCTGCGAAGTTCTGTAACGCCCCCCGTACCTGAAGGTGCGGACCCGGTTTTTGATTCAAGGACCTGATCCGTGCGCTCGGCAAACGGCCGACGTCGAATCACATCACATTCGATTGAACGGGAAAAACCATGGGTGACGGAATCATTGACGAAAGAAGTGTCTCTCCTCCTGCGGCTCTGTTGGCCGACTTTGGTTTTGATGACGATCATCTCAAATCGAATCACAAGGTTTGGTTGGAGTCCGCGGTCGTTGACCGCATTCGATCCACGGCAATGAAGCCGTCGGAAGGCTATTGGGAAATCCGCCTCGAGGGGGCGGCCAGCCAGGTCGGGAGCGACGGCTACAACCTGCAATTGTCAAAGCGCCGGGCCGAACAGGTGCAGAACTACATTCGGGGACGGCTCTCGGGGCATCCGCTGATGTTTCAGGTGATACCCCGGGGCGAAAGTTTGCCAGTCGATCCCTCGGTCAAGGACAACGCTCTGGATCGGGCCGTCGCGGTGATCGTCCTGAAAAAGCGGGTGCCCAAGCCCGGTACGAAGCCTAAAACGCCCAAGTTGCCGCGTCTGCTGATCCCCAAAGTCACTCCCCGTCTTCCGAAGACAAAAACATTTACGATCCAGGTGATCGAAGGCAAAGCCGAGTCGCTCTTCAGCATGGCCGCGCCGACAGGCCTTGCCAAACGTGCGGCAAAGAAGGTGGCAAAGAAGATTGCCAAACGCCTCGGTGCGAGTGAAAAATTTGTAGAGAAATTCTTTGATAAGGTACCATTCCCCAACGCGCGGTTCGGGCTCTTATCGTTGGAATTCGAGGTGGAAATTGTTGACAAAGCGGACGGAGATTGGGCACGCTATACAGTTGAGCATAGTGTTCCCTATCTCAGCGGCGGCGTAACAGGAGCTCCCAAGAGATTTGAGATCGTGCGCGGAGCGAAAGCGACGTTTAAGGACTTGCGCGCCATCGAACCGGATGATTTTGGCGGCGAAGCATTTCTTTCCGTCGCCGACGAACGGCTCAGCTTTGGAAAGCCGGCCAAGGGGAGGGGGTTTCGTCATTCGAGAGTCGACCTCGATTTTCGCTGGGACCCATCCAAAGTCATTTTCGGCGATCTCGGTGCCGTGGTGGATTTCACGCTTAGCTAGCAGCCATCGCGGAGAGAGCAAGCGTTCTAACCCCATGAGGGCTTCGATGCCAAACCTGCCTGCAGCAAAACTGATGGACCCTGTGATCGGTAGCGATGTCCACGCGGTCGGACAAGTCGGCCGCCTTCGACGCATCGGATTATCTGCTCTGGGCGCCTTCGAGGTATCGCGTGGGCGTCGGATCACGTCCGATGCGGATCGGGCATTGGTGGCAAACATCGTTGCCAAGGCATTTTCGCGCCGGCAGCTCCGCGCTCAAGGGCTGTCAGCGCTCGGCGTTGCGCAACTGAGAATGGGGATTCCGGTCTCTCGTGGAACAGATCGAACACTCGTGGGAAACGTCTTTTCGCAAGCGGCCGCGAAAGGATTCGGAATGCACCACTGGTCAAGGTTCGGCCACGAGGTGATCGTCGGGTGAACACGTGAATTGACGACGGTTAGAATCCTGATCCGCTCCTCAGACTGCCAGGCTCGGTCTCACGTCGAGCGGCTTCGAAACCAAGGCCGTGGGCGACCTAAATGACGACGGCTACGACGACTTGGGACTCGCTAAGGCGAGTTCCGTTGAGATCTTTTACGGATCCGAGCAGCTTCCTTCACTGGTTGGAATTCCTGACATTTCAATCGCCGGCGACTTCTTGTTCCCGGTGGCGGCGACTCGCTTTTCGGTGGCCAAGTTTGGACTGCTGTCCCAGCAGTGGGATCGAACTTGTGGAATAGGTCGCCCCGGTGCTTGTTTCCGATCCGGGGAATAGGAAATCACGCGGCCGGAAACTGCATCGAGGTCGGGCGGTTAGTCGCTGGTCACATGCTGATCGAGGAACTTGTACAACTCTTCCGTGGCTCGATCGTCGGGCTCGCCCAAGTCATTGTTCAGCCGGCTGTGGTTGCTATCGCGTACTCCAAACGCCTTTGCCGGAATGTCGGCGCTCTGCAGCACCTCCTCCAGACGCCCCGCCTGGGCTCGCGTGTCGGGATTGCCAGAGAAGTACAGGATCAAAAACGGTGGAATGCCTTTGCCTTTCTCAACATGAGTGACCGCGGAAAAGTCGGCGTGCTTTTGCGGATCGTTTCCAAACTTTTGGCGATGTCCAAACGTGAACATTTTGCCGCCGTAGAGCGTCTGGCGGAGCTCGGCCGTCATGATGATCTTGGGAATGTCGTAGGTGTCGCCATCGACGGGAATGCAGCCCTTCAGGATATCCAGCGAAGCCCCCGCCTGTTGGACGTACCGCTCGTCGATACAGATCAGGGCTGCCAGTTGGGCACCGGCTGAATGCCCACCGACGACGATCCGCCGGGGATCACCGCCGTATTTCGCGATGTGCTTGTGTACCCAGCCGAGCGATTTGGCGACATCCCCGATCAGCTCCTCCATGCTAACCTCCGGCAAGAGGCGGTAGTTCGTCGAGACGAAGAGAAAGCCACGCTCGGTCAATGCCTGCGGTTTGACGCCCACGTCGCTCTTGTCGCCGACCTGCCAGCCGCCACCATGGATCCAAAACACGACGGGCAGCGGTTCCGATGCCGCCACCTCGGGCGTGTAAATATCAAGTTTGTGACGCGGGTGGCCGTTGTCCACATAAGCAACGTCCGTTTCGACATTCTGACCCAGAGCCAGATTGCCACAGGCAAGACCCATCCATAACGCCACGCTAAATCTGATCTGCATCATTGAAGCCGCCCGCAAGCAGGAAGAAGACGAAGGGAACGCTGAAGAGCATGACGATAACGCGACAGTACTGCATCAAAAACATCGACCGACAGCACAGCGTATCCGACGCGAACGGCATCTGCCACCATTTTTGTCCTCGACCACCTGTCTCTTAGCTGGGCCAACGACGAGGTCATTGACCTGTATCACTCGCACCACGCTACCGTCCAGTGGTGCTCAATCGAGGAATCTGACGATCAGGGGCACAGCAAGGCGGCGCACAACGATGGGATTAATTCGACGGCTGACGACAGCGGTGCGGTTTCGTTGTACCAAAACATCATTCTGCCCCGCATGATTCTGCCATTCCGTGACGCTGAAAACGGTTAGGATGCTGAAAGCCCGAGAAAGAGTCCAGAACCCTTTGTCTTATGAGACCGACGACACGATTGTCGACGATCAGTCATGGAAGACACGAGTCGATTCGGCGACTTCCCCAGACCGTCCGCGCTGGCTCGATCCGCTCTTCACGGACGAATAGAACAAATCTCTTTGTAGCGGGAATTGTGTCAGCGGACGAAATATCCGGGTTAGGCGAATGCCGGTCGCCGTGTCGCAGCGACAGTGGAGTCGCTAAACTGGAGCGATTCGCCTCGATCATGCAATTCCGCTTCATGAGACTTGGAACCTTCCTCGCGTTCGCCCTCGTGGCGACATTCACCAGCGCAGACGAGATTCGTTCTGGTCGCTCCACGCTGGAGATTGATACCGGTGGCATCGGTCTGCGGATGGGCACGGAGCGCTTTTCGAGTGAAACTCCGATTGACCTTCGATTGGCGATCGGCGGGGAACCAGCCACCACGCTGCGAGGAGCCTACCGAGAGGTGAGTCGCAATGACGGACAGCTGATCTGCACTGCCGTGCTTACGCATTCCTCCGGGGCTGTCTTCTCCATTCGGGACGTCTACGCGTCGGGTCCGCATCCCGATACCTTTCGCCTCAACCGCGAGCTAACGGTCGTGCAACCTGGCAAGGCGGACGGCTTCCAATCGCGATTCCGGTTGGCCTCCTCGTCAGGATTTGCTGATCACGAATACTTCATTCCGGGCATCTGGTACCGTGACAATTCGAAAGCCCGTCCGGGGGCGCTTGGTACATCCAAAACCGACGAGTTATTCCTGATCCGCGAGGACCGAATGCCGCTGCCGTTGGTGATGATGCGTGATTTGGAACGCGGCGTTGCCCTGTCGTTGATTCATCTTAATCCTGACGGTGGAACCTGTCGGGCGGATGTTTCCGCCCAGAGGGTGATCGACGAGAGCATTCAGGTCGCAAGCCTGGGCATCGAGGGTCAGGAACAAACCGCGGTAACCCTTGCCTACCCGGCGACCGAAGGCGAACGGAGCTACGTGCCGGGGCGTGGAGAACACGGATCGAAACGATTGGTGGAGCGATTCCATCCGATCCACGAAGGATTTTCACACCGCTACGCCGTGCTGCTTCACTTGCAAATCGCGGACGATTTTCCGCAGGCCATGCGGACGGCTTGGCGATGCGCTTTCCGTGAAATCCATCCATCGATTGAGCGGGTCGATCTGGACGCCGTTTACACGGCAAGTCTCGAGCTGCTTTCCGACTGGGTGAAGGACGTCGACGGCGCAGCGGGAATTCCGTTCCGGCTGGTGCTGCCTGAAGGCCGTCTGGAAAGCCCCGAATACTATACCTACCAAATGGGCTTTGTCGGCCAGCAACTCCCTATCGCCTATCACCTGCTGCGACACGGACTCGTTCATGACGACCCGAAGATGCTGGCCCAGGGCGAATCCATGGTGAAGTTCTGGGGAGAAAACTCGCCAACCGACGAAGGCCTACCGCGGGTCTGGTTCAATACCTGGCCCCAGCCGCACTGGAGGCAATACGATACATTCCTGCGCATCGCGTCGGACGGGATGGCTGGCGCATTGATGGCCTGGGACGTGATGAAACGCCACGGTCGCGATCGTCCGCAGTGGCTGCGTTTCTGCATCGATTTCGGTGACTGGTTGGTCAAGCACCAACAGGAGGACGGATCGTGGGCCCGCGCGTACCATTGGGATGGTTCGGTGTCGCACGACAGCAAGTTCAACACATCCAACCCGATTCGTTTTCTGGTCGACCTGCACCACGCCACCGGTTCACAAACGTATCTGGACGCCGCCAGCCGCGCCGGTGAATTCTGCTGGCGGCACATTCACCAGCGGTTTGCTTATGTCGGCGGCACGCCTGACAACCCAAACGTTCTCGACAAAGAGGCCGGCTTGCTCGCCATCGATGCGTTCCTTGCGTTGTGGGACGCGACAGGCGACAAACGCTATCTGGACGCCGCCGCGCAAGCCGCCGATTTTGTAGAGACCTGGGCGTACTGCTGGAACGTCCCGTTGCCGAGCGACGACCCGGAACTTGTCTTTCCGACGGACCTTCCGACCAGCGGATTCAGCTTGATTGCAACGGGCCATTCCGGCGCCGACCTGTTTCTCGCCGGGGCTCCCTTTCTGCTGTACCGTGTCTACCTGGGCACTGGCGACCCGCACTACGCGGAGATGGCCCAATTCCTCCTCTACAACACCCGCCGACACGTCGATATCGACGGCTCACTGGGCTACGGCCAACCGGGGTTGTGCACCGAAGCACTTAACTTGAGCATCGACCATGGTCGCGGTCACGGTGTCGATGTTTGGCTTCCGTGGCTGAGCTATCAGATGGTCGAGCCGATCGTTCGTCTTCAAGAAACCTACGGGATCAGCGATACGCCAGTGCTCAGCGATCGCGCCTTCGAGGAGATGAAAATCAAGGACCGCCGCTTTGCACACAGTCGCGGGCTTGGCTTGACTGGAATCAAATGACTAGGCTCTGTCCCAAAAGTCCTGCGAGCGAAAAGGGGAGCAGAAGTCAATCGTGCGAAGCACCCGTAGGGCCGTTCCGACGATTGAATCCTGACCCCGTTTTCGCGGTTCACTGGCGGTGAACGTCGTTTAGGGACAGAGCCTAGCTGCTGGTCCGACCCCTGTGACGTCGATGCCGTGGACGCCTGTCCGCCCAAGCCCCTCTTCACCCCCCGAATGTCGCTTCCAATGACAAATTGCAAAGCCGCCCAAACATGCCGCCCGATTGCTGCCATCGCGTCAGTGTTTTTTCATTGCGTCTTGATGATTGATGGTTTCGCCCAGACGCCCGAGATCAAACCCCAGTCGCTGCAGTTTACTCGCCAAGCCACGCGGCGAATGGTCTTTGACAGGTCCCAGCAGATTCCTCTTGCCGCATTGGATCCGGCCACGGTCGTGGGCTTGGACCTGATGCATCCCGTCGTGAGAGACTCAACGGGCGAGTCCCTTGCTTCGATCGGTGACGGCAGGCTGAAAATCGCGACCACACACGGCGCGTCGTCGGCGCGGTGGATCGGAGGTTTCAATCCGTTTGCGACTTACGAATTAAGCCTGCGCCAATTCGCCGGCAGCGGGCGAGTCGGATTACAGTTTCGTGACAGGTATCAGCACAGCCACCTTGCTGCGACCGTCGTCGTCAACAACGGCAAGTACGAAGCGATCGAGTGGGTGGTGGTGAAAGAGGGGCAAGAGGTTGACCGGCAGACATTTGCATGGCCCCAAGGTGTGAAAACAACCGGAACGGTTCGGCTGCGCGTGCAGATGTTAGCCGTTGGCGCGAACCTCTACATCGAGTCCGAAGGAACGTCGCACTTGGTCGGGTATCCCGATTTCAACCAACATCTCGAACTCCGACTCAAGCAACGGATTCGTCGTTTTGAGTTTTGTTTGTTCAGCGATTTGGAGGCACGTTCATCGGTTGAAATCGACAAGGTGATTGCGGCGTTGATGCCGGGCTGTGGCCAAGCCGACATTCGTGCCATCACCACGCGCGAGGGCGCGCCGCTGCTGGATCAGGGGCGGGTATGGCTGACCATGACCGTGCGGGGACGGGCGTTGCCGCATCCGCTACAGGGCGTGTTTTCCCTGAACCCGTCGGTGTTTGATCTCCGCTTCGAAGGAATCATTGTTTTTGACATGGGCGACGGTCTGTGGCGCAATGAACTCGCTTCGCATTTGTTTTATGACGAGCCGTCGGGGCAATGGCGAGGCTGGACCACCGGATTCAGCGCTTTCGGTACGACATCGCAAAAAGAGGAAAAAGCAATCTTGGCGGTCTGGAGTGATCGCGATCCCCGCCAGGGCTTTTCCATCATGCACGCCCGACCGATCGGGTTGCAGGGGGAACACGAAGACCCGCACGGCGTGTATGACTCACAGGCCGACAAGTGGCGGTTATTGCTGTCCGAACGCGCCGGAAAGTATCGTGCGGGTATGTGGGAATCCGATCAGTGGGATCGCGGGTACCAGCGTTTGGCCGGCCCCGTGGAAATGGACAGCACGGGGACGTTGATCCAACAGGTCGGCAAGTCACGCTATGTTTTCTTCGGCAGCGCCGATCGCAAAGTTTACATTCGCTCCTATCCCGATCTGAAGCCGGTTGGAGAATTGAACATGCACCTGCCGCCGTGGAACGAGAGCACGGGCACGCGGATTTGGCCGAACATCATCCCGCTGCCCGATGGGTACCCTGCGCCGTACATCGCGTTGATGATGGATCGCCAGAACTACCCCAACATGCCGGCTCGCAATTGGACGTATGGTGCGATGTATCTCTTTCACGCCCATCCTTGATGGTGCGTCATGCAGAGCCAGTTGACCGTAGCCTGGGTTTTCCCCACCGACTGTCTTTTCCGTCCGCCGAATCTCGTCGATCCACCGGTCGATGAAGCTGAAACGGTGAACTCAGAAAAAGACCCACCGATGACCGGGCGTAGCCACGGATGCCAATGCGGTCAATTCTGTCCCAGCATTTCTCCCTTCCGAGAGCTGAACGCGAACGTGCCGGACAACCTGTAAATCGGATCGCCACGTTGGGTCCAAACCCGAGGAATCGGGATGACCAACAGTCGCGTTTGCGACGGGCGGGCCGACGGTCGCCTGCCCCGATGCGGTGACGGAGATTCTCGGCGAGATCTGATGCTGATTGCCGCTGTTCCTCACTGCGGATCACTCTCCGTGAGCAAAATCAACGGACAACTGAAACCTCGAAATTGGTAACCTGCAAGATCAGCAATGACGGAATGTTTGTGTGCTCCGTCGCGTGAGTGATCGATGGCCGTCATGTAGGGCTGACTCGGTTTTCACCGTGAACGAAAGTGCGGGACATCAAGTTGATGTCGAGCCTGGCGACCGTCGATGGACGCGATGTCACGGCGCACTTTCATTGAAGCGGAGACGATAGGGCTGCTCCGCGCCTTAATCCATTCCACCTCCAACTTGAACGGACCGGCTTTCTTGTCGCTGAGCTGGATTCCCACTCCGCTAATGTCTCGGGCGTCAAACGCTTGATTCGGAAACACTCTGCCTCGCCATGTGGCCACGAACTTTTCCATCGGCAACGTGACTTCGACCCATTCATTCTTCTTGGTTTGAAACGATTGACGGTAGGAGTTTCTGCTGATCGAGCGTGGGACATAGAGGTTGAAGTTGTAATCACGACCATCCCCGCGAACTCGGATCACGATCGCATCGCCGTTCTTGAGCCCCAGCTTGGATTCTGTCGATCTCACCGATGCGAAGCCGCCATTGTTTTCCAGCGACAGGGTGCCGAAAAACTCCAGCTTGTTGTCTTCGCTGATTTTGAAACGTCCGTCGGAGCGTCCCCCCATCACTCCATCGTTGACGGTTTGCCATGCCTTGGCAGCGTCTGGGGCGTCGAATTCGAACAAGACTCGATCCTCAGCCATGGACGACGCACCTCCGAGAAAAATGGTCAGCAGCAGTGTTCGTAGGATCATGGTCTTTCTTCTCATCAAAGAGGTTCTTGTTTAGACAGGCGTTGACGCAGAGGATCTGTACCCGGACTTCCCAGCGGTTCTGCTCTCGCCAGCGGTCCTGCTCTCGCCAGGGGCTCGCGTAGACATTGGGGGCTTCTCTCGTACTTGGATCGTTCGACAGTGTTAGAATCAGGCAAGAGCCAATTGCTTCAATCTGCCTGTGGACCCCAATGCGACCGACCATCCTACTATGCCTGACCGCCAGTTTTCTCTGGCCGCCTGTTTTTTTGACCGCAACGGCCGACGACTGGCCGATGTACCGACACGATGCGGGACGTCAGGGTGTGACGCATGACAGCCTAGCCAAGGAGTTGCGGCTTGCTTGGAGTCGGGAATTGCCGCCACTGACGCCGGCATTCAACAACCAGCGTCTGCAGTTCGACGCGGGGTATGAGCCGGTCATCGCACGCGGGCGTCTGCTACTCGCGTCGTCAAGGACCGATTCGGTGAAAGCCTATGATTCAAACACCGGAAAACTGCTTTGGACGTTTTATACAGATGGCCCGGTTCGTTTGGCGCCGGCGATCTGGCAAGATCTCGCCTGCTTCGGATCGGACGACGGATGTTTTTATTGCGTCGAGCTGGCGACCGGCAATCTGCGTTGGAAACAGCGTGCGGTGCCCAGCGAGCGACGGTTGCTTGGCAACAAGCGGTTGATTTCAGTCTGGCCTGTCCGCGGTGGCCCGGTGGTCGCGGATGGAACCGTTTATTTTGCCGCCGGCGTTTGGCCCTTCGAGGGGGTGTTTGTTTACGCGATGGACATCGCCACGGGCGATGTGCTGTGGCGTAACGATCGCATGGGGTACCTGTTCGGCCAACAACCGCACAACACCGAGGCGATCGGTGGCTTGGCGCCGCAAGGCTATTTGGTGATCAATGGCGACGAGTTGATCGTGCCATGTTCGACAGCGTACCCGGCCAGGTTGAACAGGCAGACGGGCGAATTGATCGAATTTGAACTCCCTGGGCCTGGAAGATATCCAGGAGGTTGGTTCGCGGCGCTCGATCCGGATCAGGCGCGCGCTCTTCGGCGAGGCAAATTGACATTTGACGAAGCGATCAATCGCCAGCAGCACGAAGACAAAATTCACCAGGGCCGTGGCGGTGTCGAAGGGCTGAGCCGCGAAATTCGTGCCGGTGTCACGACGCTGAAGTTTGACGACGGGGTGGAAGGCGTGACGGGCGAAATCCATTCGATGGCCGTTGCCGAGAACGCATTGTTTGTCACCACTCGCGACGGGCGGATCTTGTGCTTTCGCGAGAACGGCCCTGTCGCTGGCGAAAACCCGACGCTCTGGAATGACACGACAACCGCTTTGGTGATGCCCCGCGGTGCAAAGACGACGGCGGAGACGATCAAAGCGGTGTCGCAAAATGCATCCAGCCAGTATGGCGTCGCGATGGTGCTCGGTTTATCGGATGGCTCGCTGACCAAGACGCTGATCGAATCATCGGACTACCACGTCGTCGTCTTTGATGATGACGCCGATCGGATCAAGCGGTTGCGTGGAGAATTGGACGAGGCGGGCTTGTATGGCACTCGAGCAGCCGTCATTCATAGTGACCTGAAAACCATGCGGCTGCCGCCCTATGTCGCGACGGTGTTGGTCAGTGAGCGACCCGACGTCGATTTTGAACCCCTTCTTCAATCGCTCCGTCCGTTCGGCGGGATCGCAGTAGGAAGACGCGTTCCCGAACAGTCGCTACGAAAGATTGAACCAGGTCACTTTGCGATTGAGAAACCGGCGAATTCGAGTCTCTCGGTGATTTGCCGCGAGGGACCGCTGCCAGGAACGACACAGTACTCAGGAGACTGGGCGCCCAGTGAAGACGCATTGGTGAGATTTCCGCTGGGCGTTTTGTGGTTCGACGACGCACTGGCACACTTCAAACGGTCGCCACAACCACGCTTTGATCGCGGCGTCATGATTTCAAGGCCCAAGGATTGGCACGCACCACGATTAAAAGGTGACTACAAGACCGATTACCCGCTGCTGCCTCCAGTCTTGTCCGACATCTACACCGGGCGTGTCTTGGATGATTCCGAATGCACCGATTTGCGACGGAATCTGAAGACGACGTCGGGTGCGATCGCCGAGCCGAGTCAATATCGTCCGCCGCGGCAGAAAGATGCATGGAAACCAGATCAGCCCGTGGTGGGCCGACGAAAAAATCCGCTGACCGGCGAAATGGAACCGCGCGCTTTCCCGAAGACGTATGGATGTGATGGTGGGGTCGACTATGGTGATCTCTACACGTTGCGCGCCGGCACTGCGGCGTTCTACGATAAGACGGTCGAAAGCGGGACCGTCTTTTTGAGCGGACCGCGCAGCGGATGCACCAACAGCATCATCCCATCAGGCGGATTGTTGAACGTGCCCTACTACTACGAAGGTTGCACATGCAGCTATCCATTGCCATCCGCCCTATCGCTGGTCGCGATGCCGGAAAGTCACGAGCAGTGGTCGTCATGGGGTGAAACAGAAATCGAACCAGGCAGCGTCCAACGCATCGGCATCAACTTTGGTGCACCGGGCGATCGCGTCACCCGCGACGGAACGCTTTGGCTGGATTATCCGGCGATTGGTGGACCCTCACCCGAAATCAACGTCGAGTGCACCGGTTCCGTCGGTTTTCGCTATCAACACAGCGTGTGGATGCAAACGTCCCAACGCTACCCTTGGGTCAGTGCATCGATGGCAGAAGGGCTTGATCGATTTGTGATCAAGGGTCTGAAACCGGGCCGCTATCTGGTTCGCCTTTATTTCGCCGAGCCGGATGACATCGCTGCCGGTCAACGATTGCTGGATATCGATCTTCAAGGCCGACCTGTCGCGAGAGGCTACGACGTTGTTGTCGACGCAGGAGGAATGATGCGTGGAACGGTCAAGGAGTTCTCCAAGGTCGAGATCAGGAATGATCTGACGCTCCATCTTTCTGCATCAACAGGTGAAACCATCATCAGCGGAATCGAACTCATCCTTCAGGAACATTAAAGTCAGACTGGGCAAGGTTCTGCCTGCACGTGTCAGCCGACCAAAGGACGGACGATTGTTGTAAAAATAGAACCGAATCGATTGCCGCCGCAATGGTCGCCCGCCAGCTTCACTTTTCTTGGCGATCATGATGACCGCCGGTTGTCTTCGGCTGGACGGCGAGCTGCGCACCTTCGAATTCAGAGAACGCCGTCAGGGACGACGATCCATGGACGGTCGACCGAGGCGATGGTGCCGTGCGGAGGATTTGCGAAAACGCCGAGTGATAGCGACCGCCGTCGCCGCGGCACGAAACCGATAATGATGATCCGAGGGCGGTATCGGACTTCAGCCGGCCGGCACTTTCCCCTGCCGTCGTGGCAGAAGTCCGAGGCACCGACGGGCGCCAGAAAAGTGGGCTCGCAACGGAGGATAGGTCAACCGGCGGCGTGGAGGGTGTCATGATCGATAGGGCCAATTGAACGGACGGGACCCATCAGTCGTGGTTCGTTGGACGTGAAGAATGTCGGCAGCTATGCTCTTTTAAAAAACTTCGGTAAATCCAAATGAACGTTCATCGAATCTGCCTTTTGCTTCTCGTCGTTTCCGTCGGCGGTCTGAACACGCCGGTTGCAGTCGCTGCCCAGCGACCCAACATCGTCGTGGTCCTGATTGACGACCTGCGATACGACGTCTTTGGCTACATGAACCATCCGTTTGTCGAGACACCGCACATTGATGGGCTTGCAGCGGGCGGGATGCGGTTCGACAGCGCCTTCGTGACGACGTCTCTGTGCTCGCCCGCGAGAGCGTCGTTTCTGACCGGCCAATACATGCACCACCACAAGGTCGTCAGCAACGCGGACCTGATGCCGGAAGGGACCGTGACCTTTGCCCAGCTTCTACAGAAGGCTGGATACGACACGGCCTTTGTCGGCAAGTGGCACATGGGCGGCTCCAGCGATGCCCCGCGCCCCGGCTTCGATCATTGGGTCAGCTTTCGCGGGCAAGGTAGCTATTTCCCCAATGGGCAAAAGCTGAACGTGGATGGTCAGCTGAAAACGCAGCAGAACTACATGACGGACGAACTGACGGAGTACGCGACGCGCTGGCTGGCCGACCGCGACCCGACGACGCCGTTCCTGTTGTACCTTTCGCACAAGGGAGTCCATGGCTTGTACGATCCGGCGCCACGGCATCGAGATCGTTACAAACACCAGAAATTCACACCGCCCGCCAGTATGACAAACTCTCAAGCGAACGGCGCCGGCAAACCGATGTGGGTGCGTGACCAGCGGAACAGCTGGCACGGTGTCGAGTTTCCCTATCACGGACGTTCCGGTCAAACCGTTGCCGAGATGTACTTGCACTACTGCGAGATGATCCTGTCCATCGACGATAGCGTGGGTCGGTTGATGAGGACTCTCAGAGAGATCGGAGCCGACAGGAACACGCTGGTCCTGTTTACCAGCGATGGCGGACACTTGTGGGGCGAGCATGGACTGATCGATAAACGCTGTGCCTATGAAGAATCGATCCGAATTCCGCTTCTGGCTCATTGGCCAGAGACGATCGCACCGGCTTCGCAGTGCGACGCGGTCGTCACAAACATCGACGTTGCCCCAACCCTGTTGGACCTCGCCGGCGTTACGATACCCGAACAAATGGACGGTCGGAGCTTTCGCCTGTTACTGTCCGATCCAAACACCGACACCACTCGGAACACATTGCTTTATGAATACTACTGGGAGCCGGCCTTTCCGCAGACGCCCACGACGTTTGCGCTGCGCGATTCACGTTACAAATTGATCCAGTACCACGGCATTTGGGATACGGATGAGCTTTACGATTTAAAGACGGATCCTCAAGAAACCCACAACCTGATTCACGAACCGGACCAGCAAGCTCGCGTCAGTCGCATGCGGCGCGAGCTGCATGAGCGGCTGCGGGAGTCGGGCGGGCTCGCCATCCCGCTCGGGTTCAAACGCAACCATGGCTCCAGTCTGCGCAGCCCGAGCGGATCGAAGCGTGCGCGTTTTCCAGAGCACATGATCTCGCCGTGATGATCTGAAATCCAGAGTCGGGTTCCTGGAAGAACGCCACCTGCATGCGATCATTCAGCCCCCAGCAGCCACGCCTCAAAATCCCGATCGATCATCGAGGTTCACACGCGTGGTGGTGGCGGCGCCCGCACCGCTTCGCAGTCTCACGTTCCAGTCGTCTGGTCGATGGCGAATCTGGAGGTCGATCGCATTGAGATAGAAGGGACCAAGAGGTCAGATCTGTCGCGAAGGCCCTTTGGGTCGATGTTCACCCGACTCACCGACGCCCTTATTTAGAAACAACACATCGGCGCTGAGGATGCATCGTACGAGGCCAGTTCGCTCCATTGCTTCGTCGCAGTCTTCACATTATCTTGGATCAGATTAGGAGTAAAAACTGTGCCAACGCCCTGATCTTCAGCTGTGGTGTGACCGCCACCGTTAAACTTCATCGAATTGCGTTCCGCTTCGACGGTTGATCTGCGGTGATGGTGGGTCGGCGTTGCATGTGACTCCATGCCGTCAGGCTGACGCTAGCTTCTTGATCCTCTGGCCGCAGGTCGTCAGCGTTTCGATCCGGTCGCCGTCTTGATCTCTTGTGGCCCTTCGTTTGATCCGCAGGCGCATGACTCCCGCGTCACTCGCGTCGTTTGGTCTGCGGTGTTCCATGGGAGTCGAGCGCCCGCGGCTACTGGAAGTGCACCAGTGAGATCAACTCGCATTTGCCAGAACAACGCTGATGAACTGCGTGCCAGCGAGTTCGGAAACGGACGGTTCGGAGAAGGGGGTAACGATCGCAGCAAGCGTGGGGCGTAGTGGCCAGTTGATTTTGCCGTCTCAGCTCACTCATCGTGCCTGATGCAGTCGCGAAGACACTCCATTGCATCCCCAATCATTGCAGCATCGTTGTGTGGCGAGGTGCGAACTTGAGGAAGCCTACCCTTTTATGTCGTTGTGACGCAGCATTATCCATTCGCCAGGGTTCCGTTGTCGGCGTCCGGCCTAGCGCCCACAGGCGTTCGCGACAGAGCCTAAAATTGCGACGAATCTGTGTTCCTGATACTTCAACGGGCATAACCCATTGCGATTTGAGATCCGTGACCTGCTTGCCGCCACATTGGTGGCTCGTTCTCGATTTTCACTCCATCGGACAAATCAACGACCGAATTCAGAATCAGCACGCTGGCGCCGAGGCTGCATCACCCGAACGGAGTTCGGTCGGGGCGAAACTCGCGTCGGGATCCTAAATTTGGCGACACCGACGCGGCGAAAAAGGGCTTTGTCAGCCGGCTCCAGTTTCATCGACCGCAGACTGGAATCGCGAACGCTTACGCGCATCGAGCGATTTCCCCGCAGCAGATTAACTCAATTAGGCGGGTTTGTGCTTTGGTTCATGGGTTTCCATGAGTTTGGGATCGTCGCCTATCCCACTCGTCGGAGAACCGGACGAATTCTACGTTTGGCGTGATGGATTGTCTGCGGTGATTCCAGCGATTGGCTGCGTGGCCCCGCACTTGCTTGACCCTGCTAAACGGTGGGCAGTTGCCACGGGTCACGTCGCTCGTTGTCCAGCCACGTATTGGCCTCAGCGTCGTCGAACTTCCACGCCCGAGGGTCCCATTTCAAGTTGCGTCCGTGCCAGTAGGCGAGGTTTCCTAAGTGACAAACGGTCACACTGCGCGCACCGATTTCAACGTCGGCAACGGGACGCTCGCGTGAACGAATGCAATCGATCCAATTGCGGTGATGATCGGTGGATTGGTAGAGGTGGACTTCATCATCCGCCAGCGGTTCCTTGATCGCGTCCGCAGGGTCAGCACTCAAGTGACCTCGATCGATTCGCAGCGTTCCTTCCGTTCCGGTGAAGGTGCAACCACTGGGACCGCCGTGCGTCATCTCAACACCGTTGGCATAGACGTAACGGCAGCCAATTCCCTTGGAGGGATCATTCGGAGGAATGATTTCGACCGGTCCCGATTCGTCCATGCCAAGAGCCCACTGCGCGATATCGTAATGATGGGCGCCCATGTCGGTGTGACCGCCGCCGGAATACTCGCGATAAGCCCGCCACTGCGGCCACGGTTTGGAAACGCCGTCGCGGGCACTGAGAATGGAGTTGTACGGTCGCTCGGGTGCTTGTCCCAGCCACATGTCCCACTGGAGCCCTGATTCCAAATCCTCTGCCGGCAAGTCACACCATTTGCTCGGTCCGCCCACACCAACCGTCACCGATTTGATCTTGCCGATTCGTCCGCTGCGAATCAACTCACAAGCTTTACGGAACGGCCCGAAGACACTACTGCGTTGTTGGCTTCCGGTTTGCACGACGCACTTGTGCTTGCGCGCCGCCTGGATGCAGCGTTGCGCTTCCAGGATGGTGAGCGTCAAGGGTTTTTCGCAGTACACATCTTTGCCAGCTTTACAGGCTTCGATGACTGCAATGGCATGCCAGTGGTCGGGCGTGGCGATCAGAACGGCATCAATATCGTCGCGGTGAATGATCTCGCGAAAGTCGGTGTACTCGTTTGGGATTTTGTAGTCGGACTTGCCTGAGTACGTCGCCTGGATTTTGCGTTTGGCGGATTCACGGCGATTTTTGTCGACTTCGCAGATTGCCGCAATCTGTACATCGGCGTACTTCAGTAGGGCATTGAGGTGATAACCGTGGCACATCTTGCCGGTGCCGATGACACCCACGGAAATTCGTTCCCCAGCCGGAGCGCGACCATCCTTGCCGATGGCGGTCGATGCGATGATCGTTGGACAGACGGCGGCGGTCGTTTGTAAGAACGATCGCCTGTTAGAGCGAGACATCGGTGTAGACACAGCGGATACTCCAAGTGCAAACTGAATTGAGAGCCAGAAGTATAACCCAACGCCGCGTGCCCGCGGCTTAGGACTCGTATTGAGGCATCGGCCGCAAACGGTTGGAATCGGACATCGGTGAAGTTATCTTTGATGCACTTGCGTCAACGCAACGTTATCATGGCCATTCGCCCCGAGGCGGCTGGTGTGCAGTGCGAGTTGTCGATCTTCGAGAAAATCAGCCGCATTCGAGAGGGTCAGTCTCATACGAAATCAAAAGACAAGACAGGGAATCCCATGCTCACTCGAATGGCTCGTGCCTTTGCGGTCTGTTGTTGCGTGATGGCGTCTACCAGCCTCGCTGACGGTCCGAATTGGCCTCAGTGGCGAGGTCCAAACGGGTCTGGAAAGACCTCCACCGATGCTGCTCTGACTCAATGGGGTCGGGATCAGAACGTCAACTGGCGGATCGACTTACCGGAACCAGGCAACTCGACGCCAGTGGTTTGGGGCGATCGGATCTTTTTGACGCAACCGTTCTCGGAATCGAACGAACGAGGACTGATTTGTGTGGATCGCAAAACGGGGCAGGAGCGATGGCGCAGCGGCGTTGTCTATACCGAGGAGGAGTCCACCCACAAGACGAACCCGTACTGTTCTGCGTCGCCCGTCACCGACGGACAACGAGTGATCGCCTGGTTCGGGTCAGCCGGGCTGGTTTGCTGGGACTTTGATGGCAACGAGTTGTGGCGTCGCGATCTTGGCCGGCAGGAACACATGTGGGGTTACGGTTCATCACCGATCATGCACGACGATCTTTGCATATTGAACTTTGGACCCGGCAACCGCGAGTTTCTGATTGCTGTCGATAAGAAAACCGGCGAGACCCGCTGGAAAGTCGACTCCATGGACGACAAGACGGAACGCGAGCTCAGCGGCCCCGAGAACGACGGCAGCGCCAACGAGTTCGGTAGCACCAAACAACGCAGCGAGCGACTTCGCGGTTCATGGAACACGCCGATCATTGTGCAGGTCGACGGTCATTCCGAATTGGTGGTCGCGTTGCCTCGTCGAGTGAGCGCCTTTGATCCGTCCAGTGGTGAGCGACTTTGGACTTGTGGTGGTGGTGCTCCGCTGGCCTATGCGTCTCTGATGGAATCCGATGGCGTGATCGTCGCACTGGGTGGTTACCGCGGCGCTTCGCTTGCCGTTCGTGCAGGTGGACGCGGTGACGTGACTGAGACACATCGGCTGTGGCATAAGCCCAAGGACATTGGCTGGCTGGGCACTGGGGTGGCTCACGAGCGTACGATCTACATTTGTGATACGGGTGGTGTGATCTATTGCATCGACGTTGATACGGGTGAAACGCAATGGAAGAGCCGGAGCGGTGGAGGGGGCACCTGGTCCACCATCACGCAAACGGCCGATGGGTTGATGTACTTGCTGGACAAGTCTGGCACAACGATCGTCTTTCGTCCCGATCGTAAAGAATTTAAGCGATTCGCGGAGAACGAACTCAAAGAATCAACCAACGCGTCGGTGGTCGTGGCCGGCGGTGATGTTCTGATTCGCACGGATAAGGCACTTTGGTGCTTCGTGGCGCAATAAGAAACGCGCCAACCGATTTCGCCAGATGGGAGCGACACGTCTCGCGATGGAGACGAAACCGCGCAGGCGTTGAGTCAACAACTTCATCACGGCAATCGCTTGAAGGCGGCTGCCGGAGCAAAGACTCCATGAAGCGACTGTCCTGGTTCAACAGTGAATCGAATTTTCAGTCCGTCGTGGAGAACAGAATGGCGCCAACGTGCCGGAAGTTCTCGCATCCAGTCGGTAAGATTTTTCGCATTACGGAACGGGACGACAACTGTTGTCAATGAATCGGCCTCAGGCTTACTTGGTTTGCCGTGCTTGCCTCGTCCCATTTCGGCGATTTTGGCCCATCCGAGGATCAAGGTGCCGATGAATGCCCTCGCTGCGTGCTTAGGGTGTCGAACAGGCGCAGCGGTGAATCACACCCGTTGTCTTGCCGAGCCTGCCATTGTGGGTTAGCAGGAACACCCCTAGTCTGTCTTGCGCAATGCCGGTCATTCGGGGCTAACCAGACGGCCGCTCAATTCTTGGGAGAGAACAGTGAAAGACGATGCGATACGGATTCTTCGCCTTCTGTTGGCTGTCCTTGCGGTGATCACCTCCGCGTCCACTTTGCACGCCGACCCCGATCCCGTGGCCAACACCGTCTCCGGCAGCGTGGCGGATATCAACCACACAACGCACGTGATGGGTCGGGCATTCAGGGTCCAATTCAAAGAGATCAAGTACGGCGGAAAACTGAAAAGCGTCGAGGTTCTCGATGACGCGTCCGTGCAGACCATCGTTCAAGTCCGATTGAGTGACGTCAAACTCATGATCAATCGCACCAACGTCCAGGGCGCACGCCAGCACGCATCCTGTGGACCGATTGAAATGAAACTCGGTACCCTTCGCGATCTCGTGGTCGAGTTTGAAGTCAAGCGAAACAAGGACGCTGAACTCACCTTGGTCGACTCCAAACTGAAGCTCGATTCCGACAATCTGCAAATCGGGGCACCGCGTTGGGTCCAAGCTCAAGGAATCGGCATGAACAACAGCAACGTTGCCAATGGGCTGCGTAGCGGACTGAATTCCAATCTACCGCTGCTCAAACGATTGCTGTCGGCTGAACTTCCCAATGTGTTTCGCCAAATCGAAGACCAGATCGCGGGCAAAGTCAGCGCCACTGAAAAAGTCAGCGTTACTGAAAAAGTCAGCGCCACTGAAGTCGTGAACGTCGCCGAGCTGCCGACTCACTAACGGCAACTCCTGGAATGATTGATTCGTGCCGGTAACGAGTGGCGATTCAAACCGTTCAATCGTCTCTGCCAACATTGCCGCTGTAGTCTGCGAAGATCGTTTTCACATGGGCCGCCAAGGTGTCGATGAGCGCCGGATCATCGGACGACAGCAGCGTGTTCCGATCAAGCTGTCCGTTCCGGGCAGCAAGCACGATTGCGGCCAGCACATGCTCCACATCGACGGGCAGATTCGTCGGTTCTTCCAGCTTGAGCGCCAAGTCGAACAGCACGTCTGCGACGGAGGGATCGACGCTCGCTTGTCCCGATACGGTGACGGAAATTCCCGGCACAAGTTGATGTTGGTTGGTGCGGTTCATCAACGCTCACAACGCTCCGCGGGTGAACACCGCGATTGACCGTTCAACCTCCCCTCGCTCCGCTCGACCCTCCTGCCAGGAGGGTGACTTCCCAAGCTGGACGGTCCCTGATGGCTGGGCACCGATGATTGCTGAATCCGATTTTTCTGCCATCTCTCGACCCTTGTCGCCACTAGCGTTCGAACTCGGGTTTGGGGCGACTTTCCACCGGCCCCCAGAAATGCGGTTTCCCATTCTCGCCCATTTCGCCGTCTGGGGAAGTCCATGTCGTGCCATCAGGTAAATCGACCGAGATCTGATAATCGGTGAACGGTGCGAGCGCGTAATACCAAGCAGGCTGGTCGTCCGTTGAACGTGCCTCGATCGCGACGAGCAGTTCCGTATCGGTTCCCTGGCAGAAACCGAAGATCGCTCCGTAATCGATCCCCGCGTCGGCGTCGGTGTATTCGTAAAACGGCTTCGGCACCGATCGTAATTCCCAGCTCTGGCCTTCCGACGTCGTCGTCTTGACGCTCAACCCGCGGGGGAACTGTCTGGCTTGAAGCTTCACCCGTCGAATGTCTGACGCGGGGGCGGGAAGGTTGTTTGAACGGTTCCATTGCAGTCCGGCATCAGGACAGTTCCAGGTCGGGTGCCCGTCGGCTTCGCGTCGGATCGGCCCGTTGTGAAACGAATGAAATTCTTCCATCACGTTTCGCATTCGCCCCTGCGACCAGGCAAAGAAGACGCCGACCGCGGCGGGGCGATCCGATGAGGGAGCCGTCCAGAGATAGACTGCGCCGATGTCGTCGCCGCGTACCGATTGGGTATGGCGAAAAATCGCTTGTTCGTGAAGCTTGAACGGCTCTTTGGGCGAGTTGGGGTCCAAGAGACGCTGCCGCTTGGCAACCTCCTCCGCAATCCCGATCCAGTGGCGGGTCGTCTTGCGATTGCGGTCTTCGGCGGACTCTTCAGACCGCAAGCCGGAAGATCCGGCTGTCAAAAGTGCTATAATAATGAGGCAGGCAATTTGTCGATCCATGATGTTGCGAGGGGTTGAGAGAAGAGAAGCCATTGCCGAAAGGAATCACCAATTCTGACAGATTGTCTAGAGTTTGCAAGTCAATTCGTCGCAAAATCCATTTCAACCGTGCTTCACGCGGTCGTGCTGAAGTGGAGTCGCGCAAGAAAGCGATGCGAATGCCAGGGCTTGCGGGACCAGGATGATGCCCTCGCCATCGCTGGGGCAGAGTGTCTGGCGGATGAGGACGACCGCCGCCGGTCACGCGAGCGTGACCAAGAAAAAGGGGGGGCAGGTCTGAATGGGACGGGCTTAAGTGTTGGTTTGCAGGCTTTAGCCGCCCAATGTCGCTGCGTAGCAGCGACGGGGAATCGCCTAAAGGCTAGACACCAACGGTTGCTGAATCCCTTGTTAGTTATGCCCGTGTCATTCGGGTCAGGTCTCTTCGTCGCCTCACGAGTCGGGGCGGACGTGGGGAGACTTTGCAAGCTTGCTTGATCACTTGCGATTTCGTCCGCATCGAACACTCACGTGCGAGCCGGTGTCACACGTTTTGCTCAGCCGCCGCAATCAAGCCGCGAGCGTTGGCGAGGTGTTGACTGGCGCGTCGGATGCTCGTGTCGACTTCGTCGACGTATCCGTCGGCGGCCGCCGACCAACTGCGGTTGATGTAGCGTTCGGCGGAAGCGAATTCGGTCATCACGTCGGCATAGACGGACATCCCGAATCGTTTGACCAGGGCCTGGCGCGAATCGGCGAAATCCGAAAGCGGCTCGGCACAGCGGTCGTCGATGAACTTTAATGCGTCCGCCGGCGGGCACGGTGAGTTTTGGCAGAGCGTTTCCACGGCCGTCGACAGACCGGCCAAGCTGCTCGTGATGACGGAATACTCGGCGTCCGTTTTGTCATCATCACGATGCTCCTCGCCCTTGGCACGCCGCAGCAAACCGATCCCAGCGATCCCGACCGCCATCGCCACCGCGTACCAAAGCCAGGGGACGGTTGCCCATTTGTCGTCTTGCAGTTCCAGCTGCGATACCGAAGCGAAGGCACCGCCGAGAAAGCCGAACCACATCAGAATTTGACCGAGTGCACGCATCGCAATCACATCCAGCTGGAAAGTTGTTGGCAACCGAGCATCGCCGCTTCCGTGACTTCGGGTGCGGCGAAAAAGACTTGGTAGAGCGCATTGCCGACCCCCACCAAGGCTTCGCCGACGATCAAACCGGCAGCGATCGGAATCCCGACCTCGTGACCGAACTTGGTGCCGAGCGATTTGTCGGAGACGATTCGCAGCACGTTGCCGATGGTGTAGGTCAAAGCGATCTGGAACGGCATGTAGAACCCCAGCGCGATCAACACGCCGATGCCGCCCAGTCCGCTGATCGCGAGTAGCAACCCCAGCCCCGCACCGGCCGTGTAGCGATAGGTCGGAACGTTGTCGTTCAAGATGCCTTCGGTCACCGATGCCAACGCTTGGGCTTGGGGTGCCGGCAACTTGTCCGAGCCGATTTCGTACTGGTTGTTCAACAGAAACATCAACGAGATCACAATCACCGGCCCGAGCCAGGCACCGACGAACTGTGCATACTGTTGACGTCTGGGAATGGCTCCGACGAGATAACCGCTCTTCAAATCCAGCATCATGTCGCTGGCCTGGGAGATTGCCAAACAAATTGCGGCGCCGACGACCATCGAACTGGTGATTGTCGCGGCGGAATCGAGACCTCCCTTGGCGATCAAAATCAAAATGGTCACCGCGATCAGCGTCATCCCCGACAACGGCGACCAATTGGTCCGCCCGATGCACTCGGCGACGACCACGCCGGCGACCCAAACCCAAAGCGTCCCCAAGACCGCCATCGCAACCGCTCGGCCGAGTGTCATCTCCGGTACCGACTCGAAGGCGATGAACACCATCACCAACAGGCCGATTCCGATTGCCGAGTACAAAAACCGGATCGGCATCTCATCATTGTAGGCATTGACTCCCGCGTCCTTTTGCTGACCGGCGGCATGCATCGATTTAAAGGCGCTGGCGATCAACGGAAACGCTGCGATGATCCCGCCCACGGCGGCACCGACCAGCATGCCGATCCCGAGCGGTTTGTAGAGCACACCGCGCATTTCGTTGGGTGAGGACACCATCGCCGCAACGCCTTCGCTGCCGAATTGGCTGAGCAGTGGAGAAAGCAGGAAGTAGCAGACAAACCCACCGCAGCCGAACCAGAAGCCGCCTTTGCCGGAAAGGTAACCCACGCCGATCGTCATCACGGACAAGTACAAGCTGATGTTCAGCATCGCGGGCAATCCGAACTGGCTGCCGGCATGCCAGTCGTGGTCTTCGCCCATCAGGGTCAAAACCAGAAGATGGGCGGCTCCCGAAAACAACGCTCCGCCGAGTAGAAGAACCGCTTTGCGAACTCCCGCGCCAGGCGATTTCAAAATCGTGGCGACGGCGATCCCGCCCGGATACGCCAGCCGATCAAAATCGATCATCTGCTTGCGGAGCGGAATCACAAACGCCAAGCCGAGGACGCAGCCGGTGATGCAGGCCAAGATCATCAGCGGCGTGTTGAAATCGGCAACCGACTCAAAGCCCGGAGTGCGGCTGAGAATAAACAACGCCGGTACGGAAAACATGATGCCCGATGAGGCACCGTTGACCGCCGACGCGATGGTTTGGTTGATGTTGTTTTCGACGATACTGGTGCGACGCATCACGCCGCGCAAGACGCCCCAGCCGAGAATCGCAGCCAGTTCGGAACCTTCGATCGCAAACCCCAGGATCAGAGCGGCGTAGCCGATCGAAACCGCGATCAGCGCGCCGATCGCCCATCCGACGAGAACGGCGGTCCATGTGAACTCGGGATACGGCCCGTGACGCACCGGAATCGACCCCTCCGCACTGGGAATCGCCCTCTCCGCACTGGGAGTCGCCCTCTCCGCACTGGGAGTCGCCCTCTCCGCACTGGGAGTCGCCCTCTCCGCACTGGGAGTCGCCCTCTCCGCACTGGGAGTCGACCTCTCCGCACTGGGAGTCGACTGCGCGTCTTGTTGAGAATCAGAGTCCGACATCGGTCAGCACAACTCCTGGGGCGGCATGAAGTGGCATCAGCCTATTGCAATCTGATTGGTGTGGCAAGTTACGTCCGTCATCAACCCGCGCAGGCGTGATTCATTGACGGGGGCACCAGCCAGATTGCATGACGCACCAAGGCAGCTTTGCGGTAGACTTGCATCACAACAATTCCCCTCACGCTGAAACTCTTTCGACAATCATCTCTCCAATGAGCTACAACTTCACGCACCTGGCCGATTTGGCCAAAGAGGTCGAACCGCCTGAAGATGGCATTTTGACTCGCACGCTACACAACGATGACGACGTGAAAGCCGTGATCTTCGGGTTTGGCAAGGACCAAGAACTGTCCGAACACACCGCATCGATGCCGGCGATCTTGCATTTCATTCAAGGCGAGGCCACGCTCACGCTCGGTCAAGAAACGGTCCAGGCACAGCCGGGAGGCTGGATTCACATGGCCCCCGGTTTGAAACACAGCGTCCAGGCCCAGACGCCGGTGATCATGTTGCTGCTGTTGCTGAAGAAAAAGTAGTCGGAAAAATCACGATCGCGGAGAAAGTCGAGTGCATGCGGTGAATTCTGCGAGCGCGGATCGTTCTCCTTAGAAACTCCCACTTCATTGACGAATGCCTTCATACCCCATGATTCCAACATGCGTCACTTGACACTTTTCCTGCTCGCAGCCGCGGCGGCTCCGGCCACCAGCGCTGCCACGATTCAAGTTCCACTGGATCATGGCACCATCCAAGCCGCCATCGATGCAGCGGAGCCCGGCGACACCATCCTTGTTGCTCCCGGCACGTATCAGGAACGCATTCGTTTGAAGCCGGGCATCACGATTCGCAGCGATGGAGACAATGGCCTAGAGCGAACCAAGGCGACGATACTCGATGGTGGCAGGGAATCTGGCGATCAACCCGGTGTGATGATGGCCGAGGGCAGCACGCTGGACGGTTTCACGGTCACCCATGTCGGCGTCTACGACGACACGCGATGGAAGCAGCACTTCGACTCCAAAGGCGATGAACTGGGCGATGCAGAAGGATCCGTTCAAGCGGAAGGGACTCGCCCGGCAATCAGCATCCAGGCCGTAAGCTGCACCGTCACCCACTGCATGGTTCACCACAACGGCGATGTCGGCATCGGTGTTCTTGGCAGGGCCGGAACCACTACCGCACCCCACATCACAGACAACCTCGTGTTTCGCAATATGGGCGGCGGAATTGGTGTCGCAGACGGTGCTGAACCAATCATCCGCAACAACACCTGCAAGGAAAACCTGCGAGCGGGAATCGGCTGCCGCAACGCAAATCCGATCATCATCAACAACCTGTCGTTTCAAAATATCCGAGCGGGCATCGGTTGCCGGGAAGGATCGCAGCCCTTGATTCGAGGAAACAAGTGCTTTCAAAACCGACGTGCCGGGATCGGCATTCGCATGAAGGACACAGCACCGGTTGTGGAAAACAATGAATGCCATGAAAACGAGATGGCCGGAATCGGATGCCGGGACGGTGCAAGACCGATCCTGCGATACAACATTTGCTCGAAGAACAAAATGGCCGGCATCGGCTGTCGAGACGGGGCCGCACCGCTGATCGTTGGCAATGAGTGTCGACAAAACGAATTGGCTGGCATTGGAGTGCAGCATCAGGCGAGTGCGATTCTGCATGCGAACACATGCGTCGACAATAAACTGGTGGCCGTCGGCGTGACCGCGGAATCCTCGGCCACGATCACGGGAAATGATTTTTCACGCGTCGGTGGCCTGCCTCCCATCATTGCGGTGAAAGAGGGTTCGACCGCCACGATTGGTCACAATCGCATCACCGGCGGCGGCGTGGCGGCGATCCTGGTCCAGGGTCGAGCCACAATCACCGGAAACACGTTCATCGGAATCGGAGCAGCGCAAGGTAACGCCGTCTGGGTCTGGGCAAATTCGACGGCAGCGATTTCGGAAAATTCCTTTGACGGATACCGGACTGCGGTCCACGCCACGAAAGCCACCGTGACAATCACCGGAAACCACGTCAGCCGGTTTCAAGGGGCAGCCTTTGTCGCCAAGGAGAGCCCGGCGTCTGCTCACGTTTACGGAAACACAGCGATCTCCGACGATCCCGATGCGAACTTGATCGATTTACAAGGCGGCTCCGGAACGGTTGAGCAGAACGTCTTGAAGCAATAAGTGCGGCGAGACAAGCAAAACGAAACCAAGGAAGTGTCGTTTTGTCCGTCATCGTCGCACACCACTCGCCTTTGCCCTGGGGTTTGCGATCCACGTCGTCGAGTTTCAGGCGGCTCTGGCTACCTGAGTGTTCCGGTCTTTGAGAAGGTCAGCGTGTGGATCGGGACGATCTTGGTGACGTGGGGCACGCCGAATCGTTGGACCAGTATTCAATTTCATCCGCAAAGCCTTCCGCCTCCGCACGCTTGCCGAATGTCGCCTCGTAGGTCCATTGCGGCTGGACGGCTTGCTCGATGATTTCATAATCGGTGATTTTGCCATCTTCGATTTGGTTCTCGGCCGCATTGCGGGCACTCCACCAACTCGTGAACTTCCAAACACCCATGTCGGACCATGATCCATGGTCCACGCTGCCGGTCCACTGAAAGCGGTGAATGAAGTCCCAGGTGCCGGTGTCGGCATCGCGGCCGACGATGACGAATTCGGTTTGCCCGGTGACATCCGGAGCCGAATAGACTTCGTAGTCGTACATCATGTCCAGGAATGCGGTCCTGGAGATCGTGGGCTCGTCAGCGATCACGCCTGGCTTGACTGTAGTGATCGGCTGGATCGAGTCGCCCCGCGGGGCTTCGGCGTGAGCCATCGAGCCGAGGCAGGTCAGGAGGACAGCAAACGACATGGAGAAAATGGGTTTCATGGTCACCGCTCGTGGTTCGGGTTTGGGAAAGACAGACGCCCTGTCCTGGACTCCAAGCGAAACAGCGGCGGCGCTGTTACAGAAACCCACGTCATTCTCAGGCGGTATCCGGCTGATGACAGGTGGCGTCAAAATGACTTCACCTTGCCAGTAGCCAAGTGTAGTCAATTGGAATTCACTGCAGTTGGCTCGGTGGCTTTCTTGATGAATCAATTTTTTTTGAAACACCGTGAAACACGGGGTGAAACCTCAGATTTGCATGCATTTCTGGCCTTTCGGTCGGCTCCCGGCACGCCGGCTGCGTTGGTCTGGTCCCAGCGGAAACTGGTTCCGCTGGTTTGGACACTTTTCACGGAGCCCCCTTCAATGACCCTTCTCTCAAAAACGTTTGCCACTTTCGGATTGCTCGCCGCGTTCGTTTCCCCGTCTGCTTTCGCCGACACCTACCGGCACATCGACGACTTGGCCAGTGACATCGAGCGAAAGTCGCGTCAGATCGAGAAGGAAGTGCGGCACTATCGCCACACGCCAGAGTACCGGCATTTGGTCGAGGACGCGCGTGACATGCGTCGATTGGCTGATCATATGCACGACGTCGCCCATGACCATGGAAGTCTGGCGCACCTGGAGTCGGATTTGCGGGAGCTGGATGCGAAGTTCCATCACTTGGAATCGGTGTTCGACCGTGCGGAGCGTCGGGCCTATCACGGTCATGGCCACATTCACGGTGAAACCTCGCACGTGAAGCAGTTGCTGCATGCGATCGAAGACGACATTCATCACCTGCAAGACGATCTCCGTTCGCTGCGAACGCCTGATTGTCCTTATTCCCGCGCGTTGGTTTCGCGTCCGCCCGTTTTCTCCGCCCCACCGGCCAGGCCCTGGGACGACTATCGGTCGCGGTCGAGCGGCTACGGCTACGGTTACGGTCGCGGCATCACGATCGGCGGCGGAAGCTCGCGTTTCACGATTCGCTGGTAGTCGCAGTGGATCGCACGATTGAGCCGCGAGGGGCGGAAAAGGCTGACCGGTCTTTTCCGCCCTGTTTCGTTTTCTTCGCAGCGGACGCTTCCGCTGGGGACCGATTTTCGTCACGATAGATCGCCACCGTATCGATGACACAGTATCGATGACACAGTATCGATGACACAGCGGCGCCCCTCGCGGCGGCGTCTCCCCCTACACGGCGAAACGGTCTGTCACCGGCACGATCGCACCCGAAGTCTGCATGGCCAAAAAACAACGCATCCCCCACAAGTTCTTGCCCTGGATCGATGCCCGCAAGAAGTTTCGATTGTCCAACGCCCACATTCAAATGGCGCGTGAATTGGGGCTCAGTCCCAAGCGTTTCGGCGATTACGCCGAAACCACGGATCAACCTTGGAAGGTGCCGCTGCCGCAATTCATCGAAAACCAGTATGAAAAGCAATTCGGCAAGGAACGTCCGGATGTCGTGATGTCGATCGAAGAGATTGCGGCGGCCCACGTCGCCAAGCGTGCCCAACGCAAAGCGGAAAAACTGAGCAAAGCGGAAAAGCTGAAAGCCAGTCAGAACGAATCGCCGCAAGTCCCCCCTCTAAACGCTTCCGAATGAGTCCGCATGGATCCCACCTTGATTACTGAAGTGATTCGTAACCGGCGTACGGTCAAGCCGGGGCAGATGTCCGATCAACCGATCGACCGTGACATCATCGAAGAGATATTGCACAACGCGAACTGGGCCCCGACGCACGGCATGACGCAGCCGTGGCGGTTCAAAGTTTACCAGGGGCAATCGCGACACGAATTGGCCAATTTCCTCGCCGCGACCTACAAGGCGATCACGCCGCCGCAGTCCTTCAAGCAGGCCAAGTATGACAAGTTTTGTGTGAACCCCACGCTTGCCGGGGCCGTGATCGCGGTCGGCATGAAACGTCAGGAGAGCGGGAAGATCACGGAGTTGGACGAGATCATGGCCGTCGCTTGCGCGGTGCAGAACATGCACCTGACCGCGACCGCCCGTGGTGTGGGCGGTTTCTGGTCCACCAATGTCGCCGCGATGAGCGATGAAATGCGTGACTACATGGGACTGGCCCCCAACGACCGAGCCTTGGGGTTATTCTATTTGGGGTATCCGAGCGGCGATTGGCCGTCGAGTGCACGAGAAGACATCGCGACCAAGGTTACCTGGGCGTAACACGCACCCGGGAGAGTTTGACATGAGCGAGCGTAAAACAGCGGACCCTACGACGCCCGCCAAAGCGTGGACGGTCCGGCGTCTGGCGACGGCAGCGACGCAACCGCGGACCGTCATTCTCGGCTCGCTGCTGTTGGGGCTGAGCTACACCCTCGTTGAGCCGACTTCGAGACGCCGGATCGTCGGCGAGTGGACGTTGTCGCGCCCTCAAGTTCCTATCGCACCGCAGGCGTCGGCATCGAACGTGGGGCGGCCATTGGATGTCAGGCTGGTGGTCGACGCTGCCCAGATGAGGCTGCCGCGTGAAAACTTATTGCTGTATCGCGGTCCGCACGGCCAGCCGGTTCCCGTCCAAACCCCAGACGACTGGTCCAAGCGGCGGCGAGCGATCATGGAGGGGATGCAATCGGTGATGGGGCGACTGCCCGGTGCGGAGAAGCGCTGCGCGCTGGACATGCAAGTCGTCTCAACGGTCCAGCGGCCGGGATACTTGGAGCAGCTGATCACGTACCAGCCCGAGCCCGGCTCGCGGGTCCCCGCCTACCTGTTGATTCCCGACTCGGTTCGCAAGAACTCGGCCGGCAAAACGTCCGCCGTCTTGTGCTTGCACCCGACCGACAACCGGATCGGGCACCGCGTCGTCATCGACAGCGACGCCAAGCCGAATCGCCAGTACGCCAGTGAGTTGGCCGAGCGGGGGTATGTGACGCTAGCGCCGAGTTATCCCTTGCTGGCCAACTATCAACCCGATCTCCGATCGCTGGGGTGGCAAAGCGGAACGCTGAAGGCGGTCTGGGACAACATGCGTGGATTGGACTTGTTGGAATCGCTGCCGTTTGTCGATGCCCGCGGATTCGGTTGCATCGGTCATTCACTCGGCGGACACAACGCTGTCTACACCGCCGTGTTCGACGACCGCATCAAAGTGATCGTTTCAAGCTGCGGTCTGGATTCGTACCTTGATTATTACGGCGGTGATGAGGCGCGATGGTTGCCCGAACAGGGTTGGTGTCAAACCCGCTACATGCCCCGACTGGCCGATTATCGTGGTCGGCTGGAACAGATCCCCTTCGACTTTCATGAGATGATCGGTGCACTCGCCCCACGGCATGTTTTGATCTCCGCTCCACTGCATGACGGCAACTTTCAGGCTGCCAGCGTGGACCGAATCGCCAAAGCGGCCGCCGCGGTCTACACGTTGCTAGGCCATCCCGATCGGCTGCGCGTCGAGCACCCCGATTGTGACCACGACTTCCCGATCGCAATCCGGCAACGGGCCTACCGACTGTTCGACCAGGTGCTGCAGCGTTGATCCCAAGTGGCGTACGCTTCCAGCTTGCGTCCAGTTTCCAGCTCGCACAGTGGCGTATGCTTCCAGCTTGCGTCCACTGCTGCGGCAAGCGAGAGACTTGCCCCCACGTTCATTCCGCGGCGAGCATTTTTTCGACCGCCTGACGGCCGGTCATTCCGATTTCAATTCCGAGCGCTTTGGCTTGGGGCGTCGCGTCCACGATTCTTGCATCGAATAGGTCTTCGGGTTCGACCAGGGGATCACTCGGGGTGCCCTTGGCAATGGCGATGGCTTGGTTGAACTCGGCGGGCGTCACCATGTCGTAGATGCCACATCCGACGATGCCTCGACGCGTGAGGATCGAACAGTACTGGCCGTTTTCCCAGCGATTGCTGATACCGATCGCCGAACCGTTGCGGAAGGTCAATTCGCGCGCCGTTGATCGGGGAAGCTTTTGATCGTTCATCGCTGTGACCTCGAATCGGGCGTATAGCCGGTGCGATCAAAAACTTCGACACAATGGCCGTCGGGATCGTAGAACCAGAGTTGCATGCATCCATCGGGACGTTTTCTCGGGCCGCCTTGGATCCGGACGCCGGCTGAGAGAAGGATTTGGTGTGCTAGTTCTGCGTCGTCGACTTCAAACGCAAAGTGATGCGTCAATCCGGAGGCGACCTGATCCGGATCCAGGTTTCCACCGGGCTCGGAACTGCCTTCCATGGTTTCGATCAGATGGACTTGGGTGGCGCCGGCTTGCAGCCAATGCCCCGGAAACCCGAAGTCCGGCCGATCGACTTCCACCATCCCGAGCAGGTCTCGATAGAAATCGCGACTGCGTGACAGGTCATTCACGACGATCGTCACGTGGTCAATCGCTTTGACACGGATCACGGAGGCCGCGTTGTTCGTTGAAGTCGATGAGGTCATCATGAATCACGAAGAAATGAAAACCGAGGAGACCTGGAACTAGGTACTGTAAACCATCGGCGGGGCCGTGTGCTCAACCTTGCCGGATTGTTCCGGTTTGAATGCCGACTGCGGCTGCGATCCGGGAGCGGCTTCCCGCCTTGCCAACACGCCGAAAGACGGTCGTTGCCATTTTCGATCGGACTTGTCACAAGAAAAATTGCCGTTGGCACCGCTAAATCCTTGCACTGCTGGAACCGAGTCCGGACAATGCAGGTCCTCCGGAGGTGCCATGATCTTGTCGATCTGCGGGACGCCAAGTTTGATCCCGATCAACGCAAACAGTTCATCGCCAATGGCGCACTTTTGGATGACTAGGTGACATGCCCACGGAGAAACGCTCGGCCGGATTCAGCCTCAAAGACCAGTTGTTCAATCGTGAACGGATTGAATATCTCGCCGGCTTGTTTGCCGATGCGGATTCCCGTTTTGACCGTGGCAGATTTGTCCGCGAGTCGATGAAGGGGCTTTCGCGGTTGGAGTTGAAAGAACGCATCGTCCACCTCGCCGAGCGTCTGGAAAAACAGCTTTCGCCGGATTTCTCAGTCGCCGCAAAACAGATCACCGACGCGTTGCCGCCGCCGTTGGATCCGAATAAGAACGACGATGATTTCGGCGACTTCATTTTTGCTCCGCTGGGCGAATTCGTTGTTCGCAATGGACTGGAGAAGAAGCACGTCCATCGATCGCTGCGGACACTCAAGGCACTGACCCAGCGGTTTTCGATGGAGGATGCGATTCGCGCGTTCCTCAACGAGCATCCCGAACGGACGCTGAAGGAACTTCAGAAATGGTCGACCCATAAGAATTATCACGTGCGACGCTTGGTCAGCGAAGGCACTCGCCCCAAACTGCCGTGGTCCAAGCGACTGACGATTCCTGTGACCGTACCGCTGCCTCTGCTCGAACCGTTGCATGCCGATCCGACCCGTTACGTGACACGCTCGGTATCAAATCATCTCAACGACGTGACCAAGTCACACCCGGACCTGGTTCTCGAAACGCTTGACCGCTGGAAAAGATCCGGAAAACAGGATCATCAAGAACTCCGGTGGATGAGCAAGCATGCCTTGCGCACGCTCGTCAAACAAGGGTCTGCCGACGCACTCCGATTCTTGGGGTTTCGGTCCGATCCGCAGATCGAAGTCACCGGGTACGCGCTCGGAAAAACAAATCTTCGACCGGGCGAAGCGATCGAAATGTCCTTCCAGGTTGCCGCACGGCGTGATGAATCGCTGATGGTGGACTATGTGATCGATTTCGTGAAGGCCAACGGAAAGCACTCTCCGAAAGTTCATAAACTCAAACAATTGGAACTGAATTCTGGAGCCTCCCTCTCGGTGCAAAAGCGGCACATTCTGCGGGCCAACGCGACCACCTACAAACTTTATCCTGGGACGCATCACGTCACGCTCCAAATCAACGGAAAGCCGTTCGGGACACAGTCCTTTGAGCTGCTGCCCTGACCGGCTTGCCTGTTGCCAAAACGTGTCAGATATGAATAAGGAAAAAGGGATTCAGCAATCGTTGGAGTCTAGCCTTGAGGCGATTTCCGGGTCGCTGTTGCGCAGCGACAGTGGGCGGCTAAAGCCTGCACACCAACACTCAATCGCCTGCCGTTTTTTTAGGATCCGAGGTTGGCGGTCAGGCAATGGAGGGCGCCGTCGAGTTCGATAATGCGGGAACAATCGATGAACACGATTTCCCAGTTCGGCAGGAGCTTTTGATAGATGTCGCGGACCTCCGATTCCAGGCTTTCGTGGCCGGCGTAGGACGGTACCAATAAGACCCCATTAGCGAACACGACGTTGGTGTAGGTTCTGAAATGGTTGTCGCCCCGTTTCGGCATCGGGACACGATGCACACGCAGTCGTTGCCCCTGGTGATCCATTTCCGAAAGTTGCCGGGCGACTTCATCGAGAATCGCTGCGTTGGGATCGTCAGGGTCAGCATACCGGCCGACGACCACGGTGACGGGGTCGACGAACGTTAGAAACATATCGACGTGGGCGGTCGGTTCGTCTTCCAACGATTTGATGACGACCAGCTTTTTTGCCCCGCAAATGCGCTGCAGTTCACGTGTGATCGCATCGAATGAAAAACCGTAGTCCTGGTTCTTGCGCAGCATCGCTTCGGAAGTGATCGTCAAGCCTTGTCCGTTGGAGATGATCATGCCACCTTCGACTCGCAACGGCGTTCGGCTGATGAGTGTGGTTCCGTCATCGACGATTCGCTCGGGCAGTGAATCACAGATCGGTCGGAAATCGGTATTCCGTCGCGTTAACAACGAGTCAAACCAGATCGCTTGGCCGCCGGGTGCGGTCGAGACGATCGGCCCACTGTCGCGGAACCAGGGGACTTCGGTTTCCAGCACCCGAAAATCCACACGACTGAGATCGACACCGGCAGCGGTGAATGCCCGTTGGGCTCGCGTTTGCGAATTCGCGTTGTCCGCAATGATGATCAGATTGGCGCGGGCACAAAGATGCTTGGCGATGTTCGTGACCAGTTGTTCGGTCCAATCGAACGAACACCACGCGATGGCAAAACTCGCTTGGGGTTCGAATTCCGCGACCATCGTTCCGTGGAACAAGCTGTCGGAGGCAACAAGCTCGCTCCTGAGATCGACGAGCGGTCGCCACTGCAGCATCGGATGCCGATCGGCAACACTGGGACCGGCGTCTCCCTGGGCGATCAACCCCGTGCAAGCCTCGATTCGTCGCAGGGCGTCTTCATATCGATAGCGATGGGCCTCGCGTTTGGCCAAGTTCTGTGACTTGACGAGCAGGGAATTGAGGTCAGTGTGAATCTGGCCGAGCACGCGTTGTGCCTGATCTCGGTCGCCGTTCATCTGCAGTAGCAGATAAAGCTCTGCGCGAAAGTCGACCAGCATTTCGTGTTCGATGGTCAATGACGTCGATTCTGACCAGGGTGAGAGAAACTCGATCGCTTTCTGTAGATAGTCTTTGCCATCGAGTCCTTGAGCTTGTTTCGCAAAACAAAGATTGCGCAAGGCCACTGCGGCAAGCTGACGGCAATTCGGTTGCCCCGTCAGAGACGTAAAACTTTCTTGGAAGTCGACGATTGCCGAATCCCAGTTGCCCAGAGTCGCGAAAACGCAACCACGCATGTTCTGAACGCGGGAGCGAAGTTTGGGATCACGCGAGGTGGATGGTGATGCGATCGATTGGTTCAACGATTCGATCGCCGACAATCCATCCCCTTGTAGGAATCTCGCTTGTCCGAGTCGAAAGAAGACTTTTGCCGCCTGATCACTTTTTCCGTAGTGCTGATTCTGCACGTACTGCGAATAAGTCACGTCCGATGCCGAGAGAAACGAATGGGTAAAGGTCGGATTGGATTCGTCGCCGTACGCTCTCGCGAGTTCGGTCAACACCGCCTCTTGTGATGCCATCGTTTCGTCCAGCGATCGTTTTGCGAATGCGTCCGCTGCCGTCAGGCTGAGTTGCAACGCATCGACGTGCGCATCGGCGGACGCATTGGCGTGGGGGATCTCCGATTCTGTTGCATGACTCGGCGGGCTCGCCTGCTGAGACCGGAGGAGCAGTCCATTGGCGGCTCCGATAACGAGCAGGAGTGAGGAGATGGCAAGGCCAAAGAAAGACCACTGTTTCACAAATTGAACCCCATCACGCGTCGTTGCAGCTGGCACCTGGATCCAGTGTTAAACCGATCCGGTCCGGTTTGGGTTTCGCCGGAAACCCTCCGCGTGGATAAAGATTCGGCAAATGAACTGCCCCGTTTAGCGTCTTACCATCCCCCGAACCGACGGCATTCCTGAGCCGACAGTCGTTCCTTTGGCAGCAGCCACCGTCGCTCTTCGGAGGTCGTGCGGTTTTTAAGTCGTTGATCACAGGGGGTTTTCGTCACTCTCCCCCCGGGCATTGGTATCTGCACAGGTCGCTTTTTGCCCAAAGGGCATGCATATCCATAGCCTGGGGCAAGCGGTCCTTGGGCGATGCCCAAGGCTATGGATGTAAACGGCCGTTGGCCGAAATCATTCACTCGGAACAGATCTGACATGCAAAAGATGTGTAGATACCAATGCCCAACAGGGAGGGTGACTTCACTTTAATCTCGAGCCGACGGCTTATCTTGGTGCGTATGCGCCTCGCTTCGTTCGACCCTCCTGCGAGGAGGGTGACTTTCGAAACCGCACGGCCTCCTTCAGGGGAGGCCTGTCACCCGGCAAGGTCGAAGTGGGCTTGGACACTGGAGTGACGGTGGGATTGGTTTTCGAGTATGCTAACGGTTCAATCGAAACTCTCGAGCCGTGCTGATTCGTTCGGCCGAGCGTTCCGATCCCACCCCACTCGCGCTCTCGAGATTTTGACGATGACCCGCACATCGTTTTTGACCGTGCTGCTGTTTTGCATGCACGCTTCGTTGACCGGCGTTTGGTCGTCGTCGGCCGAAGAACCATCGACGCAGAAGCTGACCTACGAGCAGCACATCCGGCCGATCTTTCGCGCCCATTGTTTTGATTGCCATGGGGCGACGGCGGAATTGGAAGGCGGCTTGGACCTGCGGCTTGTCCGGTTGATGAAAGCGGGCGGTGACAGCGGCGCGTCGATCGTGCCCGGCGATCCTGAGGAAAGCTTGCTGCTGCAACGCGTCATCGACGGTGAAATGCCTCCGGGAGATCACAACGTCCCCGACCACGAGACTGCGATCCTGAAGCAATGGATTTTGGCGGGCGCTCCGACGGCACGGACGGAACCCGATTCGATCGGCCCCGGCCTGGGAATCACCGCCGAGGAGCGGGCGTATTGGGTGTTTCAGCCGATTGCGACCGAAAAAGTCCCGCCGCGGGTGGACCATCCCCGCGTCCAAAACCCGATCGATTCCATCGTGTTGCGAGACGCAGAGGAGCAGCGTCTACCGCTGGAGCCCGAGGCGGATCGCACGACGTTGGTCATCCGCGTTTACTTTGACCTGATCGGTCTGCCGCCAGCGGCCGAGGAGGTGCAACGTTGGTGCGACGATTCACGGGAAGACTGGTACGACCACCTGCTGACCGAATTGCTCGATTCGCCGCATTACGGCGAACGCTGGGCACGCCATTGGCTGGATGTCGCCGGCTACGCCGACTCCGAAGGCTACACCGTGGCAGATCCCGAGCGTGCCTGGGCGTGGAAGTATCGCGACTGGGTCATTCGTGCACTCAATGCAGACAAACCGTTCGATCAATTCATCATCGAACAGCTCGCCGGCGACGAACTTGCCGGCCCCCGCAACGGCGATCTGACGGCCGAACAAATTGAATTGCTGACCGCGACCGGCTTTCTGCGGATGGCCGCCGATGGAACCGGCAACGGAGCCAATAACGACGAAGCGCGCAATCAAGTCATGATCGACACGATCAAGATCGTCGGAACGTCGCTGATGGGGTTGAGCTTTCACTGTGCCCAGTGTCACGACCATCGCTACGATCCGATCCTGCAAACCGATTACTACGCGCTCCGCGCCGTTTTTGAACCCGCGTTGGATTGGAAGGCATGGAAAACACCGGGCGCACGTCTGGTTTCGCTGTACACCGCCGCCGACCGCGAACGAGCCGCAGAGGTGGAAATCGAAGCAAAGAAGATCGAGCAGGAGAGAAGCCAGCGGCAGGCCGAGTACATGAAGCAGGCACTCGACAAAGAACTGCTCAACTACGAGGAACCACTGCGGACGTCGCTTCGCCAAGCGTACCAAACGGCAGCCAAGGAACGAAACGACGAGCAGAAGAAACTGTTGGCGGCCAACCCCAGCGTCAACATCACCCCCGGCAACCTGTACCAATACATTCCTGATTCGAAACCCAAGCTGGCCGAAATCAGCAAACGGATTGCCGAAGTGCGGGCCAAGAAACCGACCGAAGAATTTTTGCGGGCGTTGGTTGAACCGGCCGGACACGTCCCGGAAACCAAACTGTTTCACCGCGGTGATCCCGGCCAACCGAAGCAAACCGTCATGCCGGCTGCACCGGAAGTCGCTTCGCCGGAAGGCCGGCAGGTCGAGTTTCCGGTCAACGATCCCGAGATCGCGTCCACGGGACGTCGACTTGCCTTCGCACGCTGGTTGACCGATCGCGACAACCCATTGCTTTCGCGCGTGATCGTCAATCGCGTTTGGATGCACCACTTCGGCAAAGGCTTGGTCGCCACGCCCGGTGAGTTCGGCAAGCTCGGTGCGATGCCTTCGGATTCCCGGCTGCTCGATTGGTTGGCAGCCGAATTCGTGCAGCAGGGCTGGAGTCTCAAACGGCTACATCGCCTGATCCTTTCCTCGTCGCTTTGGCGGCAGAGCGTTGTTCCCACGTCAGCGAACCCCTACGCACGGACCCTGCGACGACTGGAAGCCGAAACGATTCGCGATCGGATGCTGGTGGCGTCGGGATCGCTTGATCGCCGATTGTTCGGTCCACCGGTCAAAATTAAAGAAGATGAAACCGGTCAGGTCGTCGTGGACGGGCCGCAATCGCGACGCAGTTTGTACGTCCAGGCTCGCCGCAGTCGCCCCGTCGCGTTGTTGCAGACCTTTGATGCGCCGGTGATGGAAACCAATTGTGAAAACCGAGTCAGTTCGACCGTGGCGACCCAGTCGTTGATGTTGCTCAACGGTCAATTCATTCTCGATCAATCCGCCAAGCTGGCTGACCGCGCGGCGCAAGAAGCGGTCGCCTTGTCGGAGCAGCGGTTGGCGTCGCTTCCCCACGTGCCCCCGCCCAAGCAATCACAGTGGCAGTATGGTTTTGGCGGGTTCGATGAGGACAGCGGACGCACCGAATTCACGCCGTTTCCGCACTGGACGGGAACGCATTGGAGTGGTGGCGAAACGCTGCCGGACGCTCAGCTCGGTTGGGCACATCTCAGCGCCGGCGGCGGGCATCCCCATGATGCCGATCGATCGGTCGTGCGTCGCTGGGTGGCGCCGCGCGACGGCGTGATCGCGATCAGCGGATCCTTGCATCATCCGTCCACCAACGGCGATGGCGTGCGGGGGCGAATCGTGTCGAGTCGGTCCGGTTTGATCGGGGACTGGGTCGCACAGCACGGCATGGTCGAGACGACGGTCGATCGCGTTGAATTGCAAATCGGCGACACGATCGACTTCGTCACCGATTGCCGAAGCAACCACACTTCCGACTCGTTCACTTGGCCGGTGACCATCACATTGACGAAACCATCGATGACGGAAGTAACATTTCGCTCGCAAGATCAATTCGCCGGCCCCGCCGAGTCGACCGCTGCGGTACCCGGCCAGATCGTTCGGGCCTGGGAACTCGCCTACAACCGCCAGCCCCGCGGCGACGAACTGGCGCTAGCCGTCGAATTCGTCGCCGACCAAATTCGGATGATGGATGCGATGCCCGACGCCATCCCGCCGGGCAGGACAAGTGTCTCTCAAGCGATGACCAATCTGTGTCAGTCGCTCCTCAGTTCCAATGAGTTCTTGTATGTGGAATGAAACGCTCACCCGTCGCTGTTTTCTAAACCGCCAGGCCCTGGGAATCGGTTCGGTCGCGCTGGCCTGGTTGTTGCAGCAGGAGCAATTGGCGGCGAAACCGAAAAACGTACCCATGCAGCCGCCCACGTTTGACTTGGGGCTGAAACCGACGCATCATCCGCCCAAGGCCAAGGCGATGATCTCGCTGTTCCAGCATGGCGGGCCGTCACACATGGACCTGACCGACCCCAAGCCGGAGCTGACCAAGTACGACGGCACCGAATACCAAGGCGAAGTCGGCTACAGCTTTGTCAACGAAGCCAGTAAGAAACTGATGGGGACGCGGTGGAAGTTCGCCAAGCATGGCCAATGCGGGACCGAACTGTCCGAGTTGCTGCCCGAGACGGCGCAGATTGTCGACGACATCTGTCTGATCCGCAGCATGCACACCGGCGCGAACGGCCATGAAGTGTCGATCCGCTACTTTCACGGTGGTATCCCCGGTGTGACCGGTCGAGCCCACTTGGCGTCATGGCTGTTGTATGGCTTGGGCAGCGAGACGCAAGAGTTGCCCGCCTACATGGTGTTGACCGACCCCGGCGGACATCCCGTCGACGGCACCAACAACTGGTCCAGCGGGTTCATGCCGGCACTTTATCAAGGCACCGTCTTGCGTCCCAAGGAGCCACGGATTTTGAATCTGGACGCGCCCTCGCACCTGCAAGGATTGCCTCAGCGTCAGAACCTGGATTTCTTGCAGACGCTCAACCGAAACCATGCGGAGCGGTTCCCCGGTGCCAGTGATTTAGAGGCCCGCATCGCCAGCTATGAATTGGCCGCGCGGATGCAAACGGCCGCCCGTGAAGCCCTCGACATTTCCAAGGAAACCAAGGCGACCCACGAGTTGTACGGCATCAATGAAGACGCAACGCGCGAGTACGGAACGCGTTGTCTGATCGCGCGTCGGCTGGTCGAGCGGGGCGTGCGCTTTGTGCAATTGTTTCTCAACGGCCAACCCTGGGACAATCACAGCAACCTGGGTACCGCGTTGCCGTCGATTTGCCGCAAGACGGATAAACCGTCCGCGGCGTTGGTCAAGGACCTGAAACAACGCGGCATGTTGGATGAAGTGCTGGTTCATTGGGGCGGTGAAATCGGACGCCTTCCGGTGACCCAAAACCAGGGGGCGCCCGAAAAGGATGGGCGCGACCACAACGGCCAGGGATTCAGCATGTGGCTTGCCGGCGGAGGCATCAAACCGGGGATGACGTTCGGTGCGACCGATGAATTCGGCCATCGCGCGGTCGAAAACAAGGTGACGCCCAACGACTACCAGGCGACGCTGTTGCACCAATTCGGATTGGACTGGAACGAGTTAGTCTTTCACCACAACGGACGCCAGGAACTGTTGACCGCCGGTCGACCGGCACGCGTCGTCAACGAAATCCTGTCGTAAGACGTATCCGACACGAACGATACGGGCATAGACGTTGGTGTTTTAGCCTTCAGGCGATTCCCGGTCGCTGCGTGGGACGTCAATTTTATTACTGCAAGATTCGTGGCTCCCTTCTCCCCCACAAATCGTAACAAGCTTGCTTGTCGATTTGTGGGGGAGGGGGCTGGGGATGAGGGGGCTGGGGATCGGTTTTGCAGCCCATATCAATCGTCGCGGAAGTCGCTAAGCCTTCCGCAACGCCGGCCCTCTCTGGCGTTTGCTTGCTGCGCAAACGCCGTCTCTCCCCGAGGGAGAGAATCTAAATCGGTTGCCAAATCCTGCAGTAAAAGAATGGACGTCCCTGGCAGCGACAGTGGGCGGCTGAAGCCTGCACACCAACACTTAGGCTCCAGCCAACGCTACAAGCTTCAATGACCCACCGGGGTGAAGTGGATGGCTTTGAGGCTTGCCGAGTCGACATTTCCTTCCAGGCACGCGACGGACACCTTGTAACGACCGGCTCGGGGGAAGTTCAGCCAGCCGATCGGGAACGATTGATAGTTGTGCGATGCGTTTTGCTGGTTCTGAATCTGCTCGCCACCTTCGACGTTCACACTCCAGACCAACCGGCCTTCACCGGAATAGGTCAGGTCCACGATGTAGTCGCCCGGTTGCAGGACGTCGACTTCCCAGGTCGCTTTTCCGCCGGAACCGAAACCGTGTGCGTGAATGATCCCCTTCCATTCACCGAACTTTTCCATCCATCGCTTTGCCGATTTTTCAATGCCGGTCACCTCGGCAAATTCTGCCAAAACTTCCGTTTCGATGTTCGGATCGAGCGACCAAACCGGATCGACTTCGGGTTCTGATTCCAGTTTCAATTCAATCACCGAGACGAGTTTTTCCGGTGCTCTCGGTGGAAGTTCCAAGAACCGCCAGTCGCCTTGTCGACCGTGCGCGATCGAACGCTTCTCTTTGCCGACCAGCAATTCCGCCGACTCGATCCCCGTTTTCAGGTTCGGCAGATAAAGTTTTCCGGAGGTCGGCCACTGGAAGACACACACAAACAGCGTGTTGCCCTTGCGAGTCACGTCGCCCCATGGCAAAGCGTGTTGCCAGGGTGACGCTTCGGTGCCGTAGACGACTTGTGGGTATCGCCGTATCCACTCGCCGGATAGCTCAAGTGTCTTGACGGCTCGCTCGGGAACGGTGCCGTCGCCGCGCGGCCCGATGTTCAGCATGTAGGTCCCGCCGCGGCCGACGCATGCGATCAAGCGTTTCAAGATCTCTTCCGGCGTCTTCCAATACTCGTCGTACCAGGCATAGGCCCAGGAGTCATTGGTCGTGTCGACACTTTCCCAAAGCCCTTCGATGTTCTCGCGGGGGACTTCCATGTCGCCGAGCGTTTGGTAGTCACCCAATCCGTGCCCGGCACGACCGGAAACCATCGCCCGTGGTTGATTCTTGTGAACGACCTCGACGAGTTGCTCGACATAGTGCTTGGGCATTTTACCGGGAGTATCGAACCAGACGATTTCGATTGGGCCATATTCTGTCGTGATCTCTTTGACTTGCGGCAAACACTTTTTGGTGAAGTAGTCGTCGAAGGTTGCCGGGTTTCCGTCCTTGTCTTTCTTCGGGCCGCCACCGCCGCCGGGGAAGGTCCAGTCTTGGTTGTGCGAGTAATAAAAACCGAAACCGAGTCCTGCTTCACGGCACGCAGCAGCAAGTTCTTTCATCGGATCCTTGCTGAAGGGTGTCGCATCGACGATGTTGAAGTCATTGGCTTTGGAGTGATACATCGCGAAGCCGTCGTGGTGTTTCGCCGTGATCACGATGTATTTCATGCCTGCCTCCTTGGCAATCCTGGCAATTTCTCCGGCGTCGAATTTGACCGGATCAAAGGTTCCGGCGAGCTGTTTGTATTTCTCGACAGGGATTCCCGCCATGCGTGGATTCATGATCCATTCGCCGATACCGTAGTACGTTTTGCCATCGACCTTGTTTCCGAGTTGGGAGTAAAGCCCCCAGTGGATGAACATCGCGTAATTGCCTTCATCAAACAATTGACCTCGCTCGGCGTTTTCGGCCCGCAGTTTGACGACGCGATCGCCCCAAAGCTTGTCCATCGATTCCTGGGCCCGAGCAACCGCTGGCATCAGTACAAGGGTGATGAACAGAATGGCGGACGGTCTTGAATGTCGATTCACAGTGGTGTCCTCAGTGGGGAAAGTTTCAATGCGTGTGGTCGGACGAATCGCCGTAGAGCAAGCGTTCGATCGTCTCGAACACGGTGTCTTGTCGAATCGGTTTTGCGATGTACGCATCCATGCCGGCGTCCAAGCAGCGTTGCTCATCGGTCGCCATGGCAATACTTTTGTGCCAGATCGTGGGGGAACAAATCAAAGTCGGTTTTGCCCACGAGTTCGTCGGCAGGCAATCCCAGCCGGTTTGCCAATCGTTTGTTGACGTAGGTGAACTTGCCGTGCAGGTCCTTCAAGACCACGTACATCGGCAGGCCGTCGATGAACGAAACACGCAACCAGTCCGGAATCCCAGGTGGTGGTTCGTCATCGGACTGTTCGGTCATAGCTTTAACGCTTGTTGGCGGTAGTGTTCGTCGATTCGATTGGCAATCCGATTCACTTCAGCTTCGTCCATGAAAACCGGTCCGCCGAGTGCGGCGGCACCGGCAAAGATCTCGGCTGCTTTGTGAGCCATCAACATCGCGGCTTTGACGGCACCGGGCGTTTTGCCGATCGTGATCAGGCCATGGTTGTGCAACAGGATCACGCGCGGCGGGACCCCGAATTCATCCAGGAACGCTTGCGTCTTTTGACGAATCACCTGCGACAATTTCAGTCCGGGGTCGACGTACGGGATGGAGACAGACTGTGATCCACAACAAACGATTTCGTCGGGAAACAAACGCCTCGTTGCGAATTGCTCGGCCAGCGGCGAGCAGAGGATTCGGTTGACCGCGATGCTGTGCGTGTGGCCGACGAATTCGATCCCCGGCAGCGACAACAGGTAGGCGTGAAAGAGTGTCTCGACGGACGGTTTCTTCGCGGTCGAATCGACGCGACAGCCGAGCAGTCGATCCTCGATTTCCTGGTCACCGATCGCGTCCTCCTCCAGCATCGGCAGCAGCGCATCAAACCGGCACGCGACCGCATCGTCGACGCCGAGTGTTCCCAGGCAACTGCCACTGGCTTTGACAAAGAATCTCTCCGCGTCGATCTTCGCCGACGTATTGCCTTCGCCCAGGATCGCCAGCTGTCGATGTTCCTCACCCAGGAAGTGAGACAGTTCAAGCATGGATTCGAGGACCTGTTGTTGATTCATCGCGTCTGTTTCCCGGCAGGGGGTGTTAAAAGTAGATCGTAGCCACACTCACCGGAGCGTGGTGGGGCCGCCGCCGGGTGATGGCAGCGACGCTGTTGTCAGATGATCCGGCATTGACGACGCTTCGCCGCAAGCGGGCGTTTTCGAGCTGATTCGCAACGCACGGAAAACAATCCGCAGCGGCTATTTTCGTCCGTACAGCGGTCCAAAGTTTTCGCAGGCTCGAAAGTCGGCACCCTCCAGATCGTCGGTCCCGAATGCATTCCAAGCACTCGGCCGGAAAACACGCGCCCGATCCACGTTGTGCATGTACACCGGAATCCGAAGGATCGACGCCAGGGTCATGAACAGGTGGCCGACGTGTCCGGCGGTCATCACACAGTGGTTGGCGCCCCAGTGATTCATCACTTCATAGGTCGATGTGAACGCGCCGCGACCGGTCAGCATCGGAGCAAACCAGGTCGTCGGCCAGGTCGGATTGGTACGCTGATCCAAGGTGTCGTGGACGTCGTCGGGCAGTTCGATCGTGTGTCCCTCGGCGATCTGCAGGGCGGGGCCGAGCCCATCGACCAGATTGATTCGCGTCATCGTCGCCGGCATGCCGCCGCGTGTCTTAAAGCGAGTGCTCATGCCGCCGCCGGGGAAGTACTCGGTGATCGACGGATGCCAAGTCGTCGCCTTGAGACACTTTTCGACTTCGTCGTCGGTGATTTCCCAGAACGGCTTCATCGTCGGCGTGCCATCGTCGGCGGATTGTTGGCCGGTTCCGTCGAGCGCCGCCGGCCCGGAGTTGATCAGGTGCAGCAGACCGTCGCTGGCCTGCCCATCAAGCCGATAACCGTCACAGACCGACGCCACCGCGTCCGGGCTCCAGTAGGTCCGCAGGTCGGCAAACACCTGAGCCGAATTGGTCAGCAGGTGACCGAACAACATGGTCGCCGCATTCATGGCATCGTTTTCGGTGGCGACGATGTACGGGGCGCGTTTGCCGTTCCAGTCGAACGAGGTATTGAGGATCGCTTCCATGAAGTCCCCGTTGGGGAAATGATCCGTCCATTGGCGTTGGCCTTGGAAACCGGATGCGATCGCGCCGTGTCCGTGAGCCTGTTCGTTGAGTCCCATTTCGGCCAGCTTCGGGTTGCCGACCATCAAGTCGCGGGCGATCAACGCCATCTTCACGGAATCCGACCACTCGCCGTCGAGATGCTCGCGGGAACGTTTGGTGGCATCACTGTTGTAATCGTCGCCTTCGGGGCAGTTCTCTTTCACCCAGCCGAGTGCCGTTTCGTATTCGGCTTGATCGAATTGGCCCTTGTTCATCCGTCCAATGAACTCGCTCATGTCGATGTCGTCGACACGCATGCCCAGCCATTTCTCCCAGAACGAGTAGTCGACCATCGAACCGGCGATGCCCATCGAGGTTCCGCCCATTGACAGGTAAGACTTGCCACGCATCAATGCCACGGCCAGACCACAGCGGGCGAAATCCAGGATCTTCGCTTGCACATCGGCGGGCATCGCCGCGTCTCCGGCGTTCTGAACGTCACGTCCATAGATGCCGAATGCGGGCAAACCTTTTTGAGAGTGTCCGGCCAGGACTGCCGCCAGATAAACGGCGCCGGGGCGCTCGGTGCCATTGAAACCGAACACCGCTTTGGGACGTAGCGGGTCCATGTCCATCGTTTCCGATCCGTAACACCAGCACGGGGTGACCGTCAACGACAACCCCACGTTCTCGCGACGAAACAGGTCTTCGCAGCGGCTGGCTTCCGCGACGCCGCCGATGCAAGTCTCGGCAATCACGCACTCGGCCGGTTCGCCGTTGGGGTAGCGAACATTGGTGGTGATCAACTCGGCCACTCGTTTGGCCAGATTCATCGTCTGGTCTTCGAGCGATTCACGGACGCCGCCGAGTCGTCCATCGATCGTGGGTCGGATACCGATCTTGGGGAGGTTGCCGTTCCAAACGCTGGGAGAGGATGCAGGTGTATTCATGGTGGAGGTTTTTGGACGATTCCCTTTTGCCGGAGAACAGGTGGACCGCAAATCCGCAGATGGCGATGTTGGTAAAGCAAGCCGTTGCGAATCGAATGATACAGCAACGGCTGTCAAAGCTCGACCGGTGATTGTGGTCGCGTGGCGATCAATCGACGTCGGTTTTGCTCACGCGTTTCAGTGTCAATTGCCTCAGATTCATGGGCTGCCACGAGCCGGGAGTGGGGATGACGCGGACACTCTTCCGCCCGGCCTGGCTGACCTGGATCGTGCCCAGATCTCGTCGGCTGTAGTGACCGTAGCTACCGGTAGAAAGAACGGATGCGGCGGGCTGTGAATCGTTGACCGACACGCGGAATTCGGTTTGAGATTCTTGAACGGACATCACGGCGGAATCCTGGGCCAGAGTGCACAAACATGCCGAATGTTGCTTCACGCCACCACGCGATCCGCGAGGCGTTCTCGTCCGGCGATTGCATGAACAAGACCGAATGTAGGCACACGACGGTGTTTTTAAAGAACGTTTTGCGTCAATTGAGGCGGTGAACGCGACACCGTGGGTTTCGATCAAAGCCCGCCTTCGGGTTGCAATCTGGTTTCACCCAACGTCTTGAGCTCGACGCGAAGCCCAACGTCGCGGCGTTTTCGGTCGATCGAAAAGGTGATCGCATGCCGACCGCGCTCCAGATGGATCGGGGCCGCGAGATCATCGATCCGCCGGGTGTCGACCCACAGTCCTAATCCGGTGCTGGAGTTCAAATCCAGCTGAACGTCACCTGGGACGAGCACGTTGACGAATCCGCGGGCGAAGACTGTTTCGGAATCGGGCCAATCGGCGACCGGCAACTCGCCACGCACCATGCTGTAGGCCGGCAACCAATCGGCATCGTCGTCAGGCAGCGTCGCTTGGTCGGGATCTGCAAGATCGGATGCTGCACGGACTCGCCATTTGCGGATGACGGGACTCTCGTCATTGGCATAGTCACCCGGCTTTCCGAGAACCGAAATGAATTTGACCAGATCAAGAAACTCATTGCGGTCCTTCAGCTGGTCCGCCAATCCAGCCGGCATCAGCGACTTGGCGGGAATTTCCGCCTCGATTTCATCCGTCGCGAGACGGACTTCTTGGCCGAGCGCCGAGGAATCGCGGAGCACCACTTCTTGCTCGTTGCGGAACGTCACGATCCCGGTTCGCACGTTGCCGCTATCCAGCAGAAACGCTTTGGTTTCATAGTGTTCGGCGATCGCCGCATTGGGACTCAGAATCGACTCGACCAAGTACTTGGTTTTGGCGGCGGCACCGACCGCAACCAAATTGGGACCGATGATCGGTCCGGCCGGTCCGATCGCGTGACACTGGGTGCAGGACAACGATTTGCGACGGTAGATCAGCTCGCCGCGCGCGGCGTTGCCAAGTGTTTCCGCGTCGGCAGCAAGCGTCTCGATATCCTCGGCCAACAGTTCGCTCGTCAGCGAGCCGGATGTCGTCGAAGGCTGGAAGACTCTCGCAAGCGCGTCGTTCAGCAAACCACTTTCGCGATGGAATTGGCTGACACGGTCGATGACCAACGGATGAATCGTGACGTCGGCCAGCGATTCGCCGAGCCGTGCTCCGCCGTTTTGTCGATTCAAGAACGCTTGCACGACGGACACGGGATCCGCCCGGCCGGGGTCTTCGCTCAACAGCGTCGCGGCGGCCTGGGCGGCACGCTCCAAATCGATGTGGGCCAAGCCCGCGACGGCGGCATAGCGAGTTTCCAAGTCGCCATCGGCCGCCAGATTCGCCAGCGGTTCCGTGTGAGCCTTGGCGCTCGTTTGGGCGAGCGCCACGGCGATGGCTTGCTTAACCGCCGGACTGTGTGATCCCTCTTGCAGCGCGGCCAGCTCGTCTCGTCCGGCGACACGCCAGGCGCCCAGGTTGTTGGCGGCGAGAACGCGCACGGTTTCGTTGTCGCTATCGAGCAGCGTCCTCAGACCACGCATGATGCGTCTCAGTCGCGTCGCCCCTTTCCGCTTTGCCAACTGTTGCAGCGTTTCCAGCATCGCGATGGACGTGTCATCCGACCGGATCCCGTTCCCCTTGGTGAAGGCGGTCACGATCATCCGAATGTCGTCTTCGGTTCCGGCCTTGATCAACTGGGCTTGGATATTCTGCAGGCTTTGGGCGTTGGGAGATTTCTGTTTCAGCAAATCGGCAAGCGTGCGATCCAGACCGATCCCGAGACCCTGTTCGACATAGTCTCGGTGATTGGACTTGGCGAACTGCAACTCGCCCGACTCCATGGCCGGACGCCAGTGGTTTTCGAGCGCTTTCATGGTTTGCGAAAGCGCGTTGTCGATCAACTCGTCTCGCGGATGATCCAACGCATTTAAACACGCCAGGAACGACTGGGAGCTAGGGATGAATCCGGCCGACAACACGGCTTCCATACGGGTTCGCGGGAACGCGTCCGCCGACGCTTTGGCGACCATCGCGATCGGATCGGACAATTGAATGTGCCAGTATCGAATCACTCTCGCTCCGGCGGAACGCGCATGTTCGTCTTTCGCGTCCAGCACGCGGGCGAGGGTGGTTTCACTGACGCGTTCCACGTTTTGGCAAGCCCACATGGCTTCGACCAGATGATGGTCGTAGTCGGGGTCTTGATCGGGAAGCGATTCAACCCACTCTTCCACCGCCGCGAGCACGCGGTCCGGGTCCCGCTCGCTGAGTTCTTTCCTGGCTTGGTGACGGATCCAATCTTCGGGGCTTTTCAGTTGATCGACCAGCGACGAGATCGTCGCTCCTTCCAGCTTCGGTCTTTCGACCAGTGGTCGCTGTTTGTGAGTGATCCGCCAAATGCGTCCGTGGTCGTGATCACGGCGCGGGTCGCGAAAATCATGTTGGGCGTGATTGATGATCGAGTTGTACCAATCGGCGACATAGACCGCCCCGTCCGGTCCGATCTTGACATCGACGGGCCGAAAATTGGGGTGTTTTGATTTGATCATCGGCTCGAGGACGTTGGCTCGGAAACCGGCACCGTCTTCGATGAATTCGTACCGCACGACGGTGCGGCTTTTGAAGCGACCGGTCAGCAACTGGCCGCGAATGTCATCGCCGACATGGCTGCCCGTCGCGAGATCTCCGCCGCATTGCTTTTCCGTGCTGATCAAGGGCGCGATTCGAACCGCTTCGCCGCTATTGCCGCTGGCCGGAGACAGGTACAGGATGCGAGGGTTGTTGACCATGAAGGATTGGCCCCAGCGATCAAAGACATGGCCCCAAGGATTGCCGCCGGTGCCGCGACAGAACATTCGCAGTTCCAGCGTGCGAGGATTGAATTGGTAGACGCCGCCGTTGAAGTTTCGCAACACTCCATACTGCGTTTCGACTTGCGCATGCAGAAAAATGCCTTCTTGAAAATAAATCCATCCACCGGGGCCACGCCGCCACGCGCTAATGCTGTGGTGGCTGTCTTCGATCCCGAATCCGGTCAACACCAGTTCCTTTTCATCGGCGACGTCGTCTCCGTCGGTGTCTTTTAGGAAGAACACATCCGGCGATTGCGCCACATAGCAACCTCCGTTGGCCAGTTCGATTCCGGTGGGCAGGTAAAGTCCATCGGCGAACACCGTGGACTTGTCCGCCGCACCGTCGTTGTCGGTGTCTTCCAGGATGATGATCTTGTCGTTGGCGACTTCGCCGGGTGTCAGCTGCGGGTAAGCCCAAGAGCAGGCCACCCAAAGCCGGCCCCTGCTGTCCCAGTGCATGTGAACCGGATTGGCGAGCATCGGATCGGCCGCGAACAGGTTGGCTTGATAACCGTCCAGCAGCTCAAAGTTTTCCAGCTCTGAGGACGGATCATGGTTGTTCATCAGATCCAGGTCGGCATCTTTCAGATTCTTGATGCCGCTGGCGTCTTGGGCGGCACCCGTTCCCGCCAAGCTTGCGACGACCGTGGCAAGACACAATAGGATGCGTAGGGATCGTTTCATGGGTTCAACACGAGAGAAATGCGGTTGGGAAAGATGGTTCTTCAGCGTTCGACGCGTGCGAGTCGCCATTGACGCGATTTCAGTGGGATTCCACTTTGCAGCGTTTCGTCACGTTGGTTGGCGAGTCGATTGAATTCGATCACTTCACCCGGCAGGGCTCGACCGCTGGGGGAGTGTTTTCGTTCTCCGACGATGTGAACTTGATTCAGTGCTTTCCAGCTGTAGGTGAACTGCAGGTTCTTATCGTTGACGTCGGCGCGATACCGTTCTGCCTCGCGGTGGGCGGGTGAATCGTCGATCGCGATGCCTTGTCCCCAAGCGTCGGCCGCCGCGGTTGCGACGGGTTCTCCGTCGATGGTCAATTGGAACGTGCCGGCGGGCAAGTGTTGCACCACGATCGTATCGCGATGAAAGGCCAGCGGTGGGGGCAACGGCTGGTCGGTCGGCGGCGGCAACCGCGGCGCGGTCGTCTCGGTCCCGCGAAACGTGATTTCGGGATCAGCGGCTTGAACGACATCGACCGTCAATTCCGAGACTTCGACGCCTCGTCCCTGACCCGTTTTGGCTCGCGCGTCGATCGTGATCCGCCACGGCCGAACATGATCCGGCTGATCCGAGGCCAGCAACTGGCTCGCAAATTCGTGGCTGATCGCCCAGTAGCCGAATCGATTCAGATGAATGCCGTTGGTGGTCAAATTCGGACCGACCGGTTCGTCCATCAGGTAAAGCGACGTTTCGAACAGATTGACGAACGGGATTTCCGCAGCCGCTGCGACGTCGTCTGCCGCCTGCGTGTATGCCCTCAAGACATCGTTCCGCGCGTCGCGATCGGGTGTCAGTTTGCCGAGGTCTTCGCAAGCGATCGGTGAGACAAGAATCAGGCGCACTTCCGATTCGCCGTTGTATTGTTTGCCCGCGTGCGAGGCGATGAAGGATTTTAAGTCTTGCCGGAACTGGTCCAATGGTTCGATTCCGCCGAAGGACTCACCCATGCCAAAGCAGGCAATGATCACATCGGTGCCGTGATCGCGGAGCGTCGACTCCTCGGACGGGAAATTTGTCGGTCGGTCGCGAGCGGTCAACATGTCGCCGCCCCAACCCAGGTTGCGGATCGAGATGCCTTTGGCGTGCTGCAGCAACGCCGTTTCCAGGTAACCGTGCATCCGAAGCTGGTCGGCGAACGTATTGCCGACGATCGCGATGCGATCACCGGGACGGATCGGAGACTCGGCATTTGCGACCGAAAGGGTCAAGCCGCCGAGCAGGATCGCGATGATAGAAATCGGTTTCATCGTTCGTATGGGGAGTTCACTTTTTGGGTTTCTTGTCAACACGTTGGATTTGCCACGTTGAAACGGTTTCATTCGCGTCGGGCACCGGTCGGCCGACTGCCCAGCAGCATCCATTGATCAGCATTCGAACAAACGATTCTTCGGCAAAGTCACCGGGATGACCGAATGACGTCCCGAAGACTTTGCCGCCCCACTCGTTTTCCCACGCCCAAGCGACCACATCGGACTCGTGCTGTTTGACTTCGATCGTGCCGAACGCCTTTTTGAGTGTCCGCACGCGTCCCTGTCCCGAACCGGTCACCAACGGAATGCAACCGTCCTGCAGTCGCGTCAGGTAAAGCGTTCCTGGCGAGACCCATTTCGTTTTGGTGATGTTGGACATGATCGGGTGGTCCAATGACTTCTCGACCACGCTGATTTGCGTTTCGCTGGTTTGGTGCACGATGTAGGGCGTTCCCAGAACCCGTCGGCCGAAGTCATCGTTCCATGAAAATCGCGGATGGTCGGCCGGATACTTGAACGAGTGGTTCGCCGTCCGCAGGCCGATGACCGGCTTGCCGGATTTGATGTAGTCTTCGATCGGTTGCCATTCTTCGTCGGGCAACTTCAAGAAACGCATGAAGAAGATTGCGAGATCCGCGTCGGCCAACGCTTCAATGCCCGGCAGCACGTTTTCGGTCTTCTTTTCCGGGTTGCCTTCTCCCATCACAATCGTCGTGCGAAACCCGAATCGCTCCAGTTCTTTGGCGAAGACCGGCATCGTCAACTCCGGCGAATAGTGGAGTGTGCCGACGACGATCACCGCGTGGGGACGTTTCACCTCGGCCGACCAGGCCTGACCCGATCCGCCGAAGGACAGGACAGACAGGGCGATCAGGGCGAGACACTGAATCGGCCCTGTGATTCTGAGTGCCGCGGTCATCGCGCGTCGGGCGACCGGATGGCTGGTCGATGGCGTCAGTGGAATCGGTTGCATCATCGTGGAACTCTTAGGGAGCAAATGGATCAGGACTGGGGAACGGACTGGCGCTGCTCCGTTGGTGCTTTGGCAATATTTAATTTAGGGTTAGTGGAACTTGCCATCCGTGGGCTCAGTAATCGTTTCATTGTTCCGCAAGTCACAGCCTGACCCTTTTTCGCTCGACCAACCTAAAATCAAATCTGGACAGAGCACTAATTATTGGTGTCGTCTTGAGAGGCGAACGTCACCCGATCAAGAATCGGTTTCGATTGATTCTCGGTGCTGTCTTTGATCTTGACCTCGAACTGGAACCCATAGCCGGCGGGTAACTCGGACAGGTCCAGTCGTGCCGGAGTCTTGGCGACCTGTTTGGCGAACCCCGGAATGTAGTCGTATGTCTCTTTGACGGCTTGCCACTCGGTCCACTTGTCGATCGATCCGTCGTTGTCCTCGTCCACTCCGACACGAACAACGACCTCCTCGACCCAAGGTCCCGGGCTGACGAAATCCATTTTCTGTTGCGTGGCGAGATAGAATTGTCCTTCGGCGAACATGATGTCGGGATCGGGATGGCCGCGACCGACGTTGCCGCACCAGGTGAAGGGTTCATTGATGCTTTTCGAGGTGAACCGACCGACGCTCATCGTCTTGCTGTCCGCCGGGTCATAGTCGCAGAACAGATAGTACTGCCCGCCGATCGAGATCGCCGCCCAGTCACCGTAGGCGTTTTGTTCCGGTTCGTGGATTTCGTACTCGGCAACGTTTGTCTTGAAACGTTCGGGATTTTCTTTCACCCAGTGGGGATGCTTGTAGCTTCCCTTCCTGCCGGTCGGTCGGGTGCGTTCGTCTACCGGCGGCGCCAGCAGTTTGAAATCCTGGATTCCATCAGGGCTGACCGCATGTGCCGCCAGGGGAGAATCCCAGGCATGGCGTTGGGCATTGATCGGGCTCCAATCTTCCAGGATCAAGTGGAACTGACCGTCCAGGTCACGAATGATTCCGCAATCGGAACCGTGCGAGGGATCGTCGTACGCCATCCCTTTGTTCTCACCGGGCCGGCCATCGAATAGATCGTCATCGACATAGACGTGTGGATCCTGGTCGTTGGGAAAGTCGTAGTAGAAGTACGCTTTGCCATCGGCATACTCGGCGGTGGTCATCCATGCGGAAGCTTTTTCGGTGATCGGGCCGTGATGGACCCAGTTGACCATGTCTTTGCTTTGCCAGGCGTGGTATCCGCCCAGTTTCGGTTGGAGTCCACCGGCGGCATCGAACTGATTCGGAAACTTGGTTGTGTGCAGGGGAATGTCGAAACCGTCGAGCGTTGCCGGTTCAGGCTTGAAGGGCGGCAACTTGGATGTGTCGCCCCTTTTTCGGCCGCTACCGTAACGACCAAACATCCAGTAGTTGTCCGGCCCCAGGCTGAGCATCACCGGGGCGTCGCCGAGATTCACCGGACCAAGGTCGTCGGTTTGATTCCAATTGGACCATTCAGGGGACTGGTCAAATTGAATCGATTCGGCCACCTGTTTGGTCTCATAAGTCTTCAAGACGCTCACCAGTGAAGCGTTTTGCTCGGTTGGGACTGCCATCCCGCCGTTGATCTGAAGTCCCTTTCGTTTCGTCGTGCTTTGCTTCCATTCATCTTGCGTGTCGATCACCCACGCGTGATCGTTTGTTTCGACGGCAGCGGCTTGGTGCATGGCAACGCCGGTGAACGAAAGCAGGGTCAGTAGTAGTCGTTTCATTCGGTGATTCATGGTGGTGATGTTCGTGTGATTGCGTGAGCGTTGATTCGTGGTGGCTAATGCGCTCGTTCAGTCACGCAACGACGAAAAATTCTTGGGGTTCGGCTTGGACGGAAGCGTGGCTTTCCAGGCGGCAAGTTTTTCAGTCAGCTGCGCGACCACGTCCGGGTGCGATTCTTTTACGTCTCGCTTTTCGTAGGGATCGGCCACGATGTCGTACAACTCCACGTACGAGGATGCTTCGTCGCTGATGAGTTTCCAGTTTTGGTCGACGATGCAGTAGTCGACCCAATGAAAGGAGTTGGCTTGGCCAGGTTTGCCGTTGCCCTTCATCTTCCAGAACAGCGGTTTGTCGCGTCCATCGCTGACGTCACCCTGAAGCGGTTTCAGCTGACTGATTCCATCGGGCTGATACGATTCGGGCAACTCGGCACCCGCGATTTCGCAAAACGTTGGCAACAGATCGACGGCCGAAATCATCGAACGTTGATCGACTTTGCCCGCGGCGATTTTGCCGGGCCAGCGTGCGATGAAGGGCACGTTGATGCCGCCTTCGAACAGCGACGCTTTGTAGCCCTTGCGTCCGGCGGTGATTCCCTTGGCCGCGGCGATCCCGAAGCCCGCACCGGTGGCGGTGTCGTAGCTGAGCGTCAGCGGCGTTCCGGGTCGGCTGCGGGCAGGCCCGTTGTCTGAACTGAAGATGACCAACGTGTTGTCCACCAGGTCCAGCCTGTCGAGCGTCTCGAGAACCTCGCCGATGCGATCGTCGGCGTGCGACAACACTGCGGCGTAGATCTCATCATTTTCATCGAGCCCGCTGTTTCGAAATCGCCAACGGTACTTCGGCAGGACATGAAAAGGCGTGTGCGGTTCATGGATCCAAAGGTTGACGAAGAACGGTTTACCGGCCTGATGACTCCTCTGGATGAACTCGATCGCATGTTCGGCGTCTTCGTGCACAGGCATCTGCTCGCCCGAACAATTGAACGCTCCGTAGGTATCGTATCCGTATTCTCCCGGCGAAGGGGAATCGGGAATCATGTCGTTGGCCAGGTGCCATTTGCCGAAATGCGCCGTGGCGTATCCGGCACCCTGCAGCAACCGAGGAAGCGTGACGGTGTCGGTGTCCAGCCAATCGGGCATGTTACGTTTGGCATTACTGGGCACCCAGGCGAAATGCCCATCGATGTTGTAGCGGGCGGGGAAATGACCGGTCATCACCGCCGTTCGACTGGGTGAGCACACGCCGCTGGCGACGGTGAATCGATGGAAATCCGTTCCCTCGCCCGCCAGCCGATCGATGTTGGGTGTCTTGACATAGGGATGCCCGTGGCAGCTCAGATCGCCCCAACCCCAGTCGTCGGCAAAGATAAACACGATGTTGGGACGCGGTGAATCCGCGGCCGCGAAGGATGTCAACAAGCACACCAACGCGATCGCCGCTAAGCAAGAAGACTTCATGGATACGACTTGAATCTTTGTTGGGGGAATCGTTTTGAAATGAATTGTACTCGATGCCGGATCGTCGCCTTTTGCGGATCACCGCGTCGGGCATGCTGTGGATGCCAATGGGCCTGGCGAGCGTTGCGGCGTCAATCGACAGCGGCCTCTTTCGAGACCCAACGCAGATTCCGGAACTGCGGCGGTGGTCCTTTCCAAGGGGCGCCCACGATGCGGGTCTTCGGATCGCGGCGTTGCCCCGATTTCAATCGTTCTGTCGCAGCCAACGTTAATTGTCGGATGTTTTCCCAATTGGCCAACGGTTGATCTGTCACATTGCGAAGGTCTGCCGGAGTGAGCACGACGTGTTGCCATGAATCGCGGCCGTCCAATTGGACTTCGGCGGCATGTTCGTCGATCATCACCACCAGGACATTCTTCTGATCCGCTTTTACGTCAAACGCCAGCACCGCACTCGTCGGCGCTTGATAGAGGTCCGCGTTCAGCTTGTTCGTGGTGCGCGCCCACTCATCCGGCCGGTAAGAAAACCATTCTTTCTGCCAGTCGCGGGCGAAGTCTTCGATGACGGTTTGTGATTGACGCGTTGCCGTGACACCGGATTGCCGAAGTTGTTGCGGCGGGACGGTCGTCAGCAAAGACGAAAGATTGATCGTTTCGCTGCGGTACTGCCGATAGTAATAGCCGGCACCTTCGACTGGTTTTGGCAGCGTGTAGGTCACATTGGCGTAAACCCACAGGGGTTTTGTCGTGCTTGAAATCGGTAGCGGTCCGGTCCACGATTCATCCTGACGCTTCGCCGCGACGTGATGCCAAAAGCGATGAACCACGTCGTCCCGATCGGACGGTGTCTCGTTCGGCTTTCCGTCTTGGGTGTAATAGACGTCCACCGACTCGATCGGCAAAATTGTGTCGGCGTCGATGCGGATGGTGGGGATGCCGTCGGACGTCTGCAAGCTGAGATTCGTCGCGGGTGTCGCAGGGAACACGAAACTGTGCTTGAGATGTTGGTCGAACCAGAGCAGCGTGGCCGCTTCATAGGGCGCGGTGTCTTGATGGTTGTGGTGCGGAGAGCAGGTCACGCGCCACTGTCGGCTTTGAATCTCCTGCACCGCTTTGGGCAGATCGCCGATTCGACCATGGAAATCATTGGCCGGGCTCAGGAAGAGGATCGGACACGTGATGTGCTTCAGGCTGACGTCGTCTCCCAGTGTGTTCCGAAACAACTCGCTGTCGTTGTACCGATCACTGATTCCACCGCACGAAGGAGCGGCGGCTTGGACTCGGTCGTCGATCGCGGTGAGCACGGTGAGTTTGCCGCCCATCGAGTGGCCGTAGACTCCCAGTCGTTCCGGGTCGACTTCCGGTTGTTGCTCCAGAAACGTCAATGCCCGTCTGGCCGCAACTGCGCAGAGGAACCAACCGCTGTTGCGAGGCGATTCGACGGGATCCAATGTCCACGGAGCCGCTTTGGCGCTTGGAAATTGGTTTCCCGTATTTCGCGAGGGGGCGTGATAGCCGTCGACGGCTCCCCAGTCCGTCGTCGGTTTGAAATCGGGTGCGTCGGTTTTTTGATCCCAAAACAATTTGACTTGATCGGGACCGACGCGGTATCGGGGCGCGGAGATTCGCCCCGCCCAAGCGATCGACACCGTCGCGTAGCCGCGTTTGGCATTGGTCAAACAGGCTTTGTAGTCCCCGTATTGTCCGCCGCCATGGATCTGCACCAGGCCGGGCAGGTCGGTGTCGCCTTGCGGGAAGCCGTACACGGCGGCCAGCATTGCTTTCCGGCCCTTGAAGATGCCGATGCGGAAACGCACGACTCGCAGCACGACACCGTCCTCTTCCCACTGATGAAGCAGTTCAACGTCCAAGGGTTCCTCGCGTGGATCAAACCCCGACCACATCTCGTCCAGATTCTCGGGCGCCTTGTTGTTCTGTAACGCCGGCAGAGTGTCGGGAGCTTCAGCCGACAATGCGCCACTGGCGGCGACGGAAAGCAGGAACGCCAGGAGAACGGTGCAACCCTGAAAGTTCAAGACGCGGAGCATGGGGCGGGGCCGGTGCCGGAGGGGACAATGAGGGTTGGGAGAGACCCTCGAATCGGGAGTGTCACCACACAACATCTTTCAATTGTGGGGAATGTCAATCAAACGCTGCGTCGGGCGGCGAACGATTTGCGACACGGAGATGTCCGCGGCCCGAAAAGCCGTGCATGGTTGATGCAAACAAGTGGGGTAAGCATCCTGCTTGCCACCCGCGATTGCTCCGCAATCGCGAGTGCTGCCACTCGCAAGCTGGAAGCTTACGCCACTCGCAAGCTGGAAGCTTACGCCACTCGCAAGCTGGAAGCTTACGCCACTCGCAAGCTGGAAGCTTACGCCACTCGCAAGCTGGAAGCTTACGCCACGGGGGGCGAATGCTTATTGCGCACGCAATTCTTGGAACGCGGTGTTTTCCGCTTGATCGGTCACTGGCTGGACACTCCAGATGATCCAGCGGAATTTTCCCAGGGACTGCCCCGGGTTGGATCGCAACGCAACGGCATTGAACGCGTCCTGCGCTGCTCGACGAGTATCGATCGAGGTCAAAGGCGTGAATTTGGATCGGTCCGAAACATCCCAACCGGGGTCGGTTGGCGAATCGCTTCCGTAGAGCGTCAGCTTCTGTGGGCCGCGGACCCCATTGAGGTTCGTCGACCAGCTGGTGATCGAAGAGATGTTTTTTGATTCACCCAGGTCCAAGCGATAGGCTCCGGTGGTCACGCCGTTGGCGAAAACCGGGCCGTAGCCTTGTTGCAGTTTGCCATCGATCAGCGTTGCCGGCGGTGCGTTGCGGGGCGATGGGTTGGCGTCGACCTTGCCCGATGGTCGTCCTGTCGGCGCGAGTGTTGCAAAGTCGTCGGCTGTTCCCGCGGATTCCGTGACGATGCGGGGTGCGTTCTGAAGCGACAGTATCACGGGCTGCTGGTTTCGAATGACTTTCACCGTCAATGCTGCGTCGCCGACTTGCTGGTAGGCCGAGAGTAAATCGGAGACCTGCTTGACCAGCGTTGCGTTGATGCCTTGGATCAAGTCTCCCTCGGTCAGTCCGGAACTGGCGGCGTCGCTATCGGGATTGATTTCGTTGATCGCAACACCGCCGTCTTCTTGAGACACTCCATAGGCTGAAAACTCGGAACCGGTCAGGTCGCTCACGCGAGCCCCCAACCAGAACGACGGCTGCGATGTGGCGACGCGCCGTCGATCCGATCGGGGCGCTGCCGTTTCGCCTTTGATCTCCAAGGCCGGGATCTGGGGTATTTCGGCGATCTGTTTCAACGAAGGTTTCTTGACGCCGAACTGATCCATCGCAAAGTTTTCAAAGCCGATGTCGAAGGCTGGCGAATCGGGCTGGACACGGAAATCACCGCCGGCCGGATCGATGAACTGGGGATCGGCGACGATGGAATGGCGGTCCCAACCAAATTCGGCGTAACGGTCTTTCATTGCCGGATCGTGCCCGAAATAGAGGTTGCGATCGAATCGTTTTCCCCTGGCGGTCTGCGTCGGGGCACGGACACCTTGTGGTGCGGCCATGAAGAGGTTGCTGAACACTTCGTCGCCACTGTTGTTGTACCAAACGTGCGGGTGCAGACCGTTGTTGACGGTGATGTTGTTCCAGGCTCGACGCCGAAAGCCTTCACGAAACTTCAAGCCGCCCGAAAGCATCAGGTTGTTGTAGATGTCGTAGTTGGATGAGCCGTCATCCAGATCGATGTCCCAACCATGATCACAGCGCCAGCGGCTGTTGCGAATCACCGTCGTCTCGACGGCGTCCAAGAACGGGAACTGCGGTTCCTGGTCGATGATTTTTTGACTGGCGTTCCGATCACTGCTCCAAAAACGGTCGCGTCCCCAGGAGTTGAACGAGCCGTGGTCGTGGGTTTCTTGCACGGTGTCGAAGACATCGCAGCGTTCGATCAGGTGGCCGCCCCAGGCACCGTCGCCGATGTTGATGCCCGCGCGGGCGCAATCATAGATCGAGCAATCGCGAACCGTGATGCCTTGTGCCATCGTGATTTGCACCCCGGCCGGTTGGCGTTCGACTCGGCCGATCCCATGAATCAAGCAGTCTTCGACGACGCAGTCGGCCGGGTACTGGTTCGATTTCGGGCCCGAGTGCGATCGACCTTGCTCAGATCGTTCTTCTGACGGTATTCGAATAGCGGATCGCGAACGGCGTCGGGGTCACCCACAAAACAAACGCCGCTGGCACCACAGTCGTGGATGTGGCAACCCTTGACGACAACACGGCGGTTGAAACGGCTGACAAAGATCGCATTGCCGCCGACCTGATCAAATTCGGTGTCCAGCAGCTGAACGTCCTCGGTGCCGGAGAGCAACACGGCGCCGCCGCGATAGATCGTCCAATCCGATCGCAACAGCGGTTCTTTCGTTTCCATGAAGGTCCGCGCGGCATGCCGAACGACGAATCCTTGGAGGGTCACGAACCGCACGGGGGCGTCGGCGAAGCCGTTGAATTCGATCAGGTGTCGCAGTCGCACCACTTCGATCGTCGCTCGGTTCAGGTCGACGCCAGGGGGCGGAATGAAGTACAAGCGGTTCGCGCCGGCGTCGTGATACCATTCGCCGGGCGCGTCCAATTCTTCGAAAATGTTTTCGACCATGCGAAAGTCGTTGTGCATGCCCATTTGGCGGTTGTTTTGCCAGCCACCTTCATAGGTCACTTCGCCATCGGAATCCTTGCCGGTGATCCGGTAGTGGTATCCTCCCCAGCGGGCCCGATGCATGGCGTGAATGAACCCGCCGGTGGGATCGGTCCAACCGCTGGCACGTTGTTTGGAGAACGCATCGGCGGCATAGCCTTGATAGGCTTCGGTTTTTTTGTCGGCGTCATAATTCGGATAGCGAGCCATCCGTTGTTGGCGTCCGGCCAGGAACAGCTGGTCGATCGCCAGTCCCGGTTCGGTGGTTGCCACAAAGATTCCGTCGCGAAAGGGTTGCCATTGCAGGTCCAGTTTTGTGCCGCCGCTGAGCACGGCTTGGCCGTCGTTTTCCGCACGGTAGAGGACCGGTCGATCGGCCGCGCCGGAGTCGGCGGCGGTGAACTGGAGCGTCTCGGGTAGGTAATAAACACCGTCCGCGACGGAGACCGTCACGGGAGCGGTTCCGGCCGATTGACGAGCGAGAGCCTGTGCCCGAGCAAGCGTCGCCACCGGAGCAGCGGACGAGCCATCGTTGGCATCGTCGCCCGCAGGACTGACGAAGATGTCGAGGGCCTGCGAACAGGTGACGCTTGCGCCGAAGCAGATCAGAATCAAGAAAGACCGAAGCATGGGAACGAATCGTGAAGGGGGCATCAGCAGGAAAGGTGGCACAGAATGCTAGCGGCTTTTCGACGGAACTGGCGGAGTTTGCGTGGGATCGCCATTGGTTTGTTTCGATCGAAACTCGCCGGGTGACTCACCGGTCTCGCGTTTAAAAACGGCGCCCAAGCATTCTTTATGGCTGTAGCCCGTCTTCGCCGCGATTTGCTCCAGCGTCATGTCGGTCTCCAACAGCAACTGCTTGACGCGTTCCAATTGGGTGATCGTGATTTGTTGGTGTGGTGTTCGGCCCAGCACTTCCCGGAACCTCCGCTCCAATTGACGGCGGGAAAGGGAGGTGAATTCGACGACGTCGCCCACGTTGATTCCGGAACAGGCGTTTTGTCGGATGAATCGGCACACGCGGGCGATCTCGACATCGTCAACAGCCACGACTTTCGTCGAAAGACGTTCGGAGACGGAGATCGGCGGAACGTACTCGATTTCATTCTCAGGCAGCAAACCCGTCATCATTTGGGCCAGAATCTCCGCGGCCCGATATCCGACCTGTTCCGCATTGGGGCGGACACTCGAAAGCGGCGGGTCACACAACAAACAGATCGCGTCGTCGTCATCCACGCCGATCACCCCCAGGTCATCGGGGACGGCGATATTGGACAGCCGGCACGCGTTGAGAACCTGTTGCCCGCGAATGTCATTGCAAACCAACAGACCGGTCGGTCGCGAAAGCGTCGATAACCACTTCGCCAACGATTCCAATTCCAGCACTCCCGCTTCCTCCAGTTGTGTCAACGTGGTGCCGGGGACGCCGGGCGATTGATAGACATCGAAGGGGCATTCGGCGGCATCGACCAATTTTTGAAACGCGGCCAGTCGGGCGTCGGAATACGTGGCAAATCGAAACCCACAGAAAGCGAATCGTCGAAACCCACGCTCCCACAGATGCGAAAACGCCATTTCGGCGACACGTTGGTTGTCTGTTTCGACTTGCGGCACGCCGGTGAATTTTCGGTTGCAGCGGACATCGATGATCGGCACTCGCAATTGACGCAGCGGTTCAATCGTGTGCCAGTCCACGCGGGCAATCACGCCGTCGATCCGCGTGCTGAAAATCCAATCCGGGATCGCGGAATCCAACGTCATCTCTTGATGCAGCAACGACCACTCCACACGCGTCCGCGAGAACAACGCCACCCCGCGAAGCAATTCACGTCCGTAGGCGCGCGACGCTTCGACAAGGAGTGCGATTCGGGGGCGTTTGGTTGAATTCACTGCTGCTGCCTGTTGCATGCCACTGTTGCAGTCCACTGTTGCAGTCCACTGGGGCATTCCACTGGGGCAAGTCACGGACGGCTGCTCGCGCGTCGCAAATCATTTGAACCCAAGACCAGGTTTTGCCAAATGCCATCGGATTCGGCAGGTTACCAGAAACACACGCGAGTCGCAAATTTTTAGCCTGCCACCGACCAGCGGGGCCGGCCGGGGCGGTTCCAGCTTTTTTCGCACCTCCCCTGCACCACCACCAAGGTCGTGCAGTTTTATAAGTCGCTGATCACAAAGGGGTTTCGCCACTCTTCCCCTGGGCATTGGTATCTACACAAGTCGCTTTTTGCCCAAAGGGCATGCATATCCTTAGCCTGGGGCAAGCAAACCGAGCATTAGCGAGGGTTGCGCCGCCCCAGGAACCTCATCGCAATGAGGTTCAATTTGGCCAACGGCCATGCACAACATTCACGTTTGACGACGCATTTGTGTATGGCCGTTGGCCAATCCCTCGCGTTCTCGTTTGCGGACCTTGGGTGATGCCCAAGTCTACCGATGGTATTCAAAAGTCGTGGCACTGACGCAAATGATTGCCCTGACGATGCGAAATTACACAATGTTTTCTGCTCGCGACTGGTCGGAGGTTGACGCAATCGTGCCGCCTTTTTCTGGTGCCGGCTTTCTCTGGCGTCTCTACAGTCACCCAGTGTTTCGGGCGCGCTGGCGGTTGATGCTCAACGATACGGGGGAGCGAGTCGCCGGAAGCCGTGAAAGAGTACGATGAAGAGGAAAAGCAGATTGCGGACCACGACCGCAATCGGGTTGATGTTGGGTGGCCTGGAGACGCTGTTGCGCTCAAGCGAGTCGGCAAGCGCCTCACCAAGCTCACGCATCCAACGGACGCGTCGTGGGTACTCGCGGATCCGATCGAGCCAGTCGGTGGGAATCCCCTCTGGCCCTACACCCGCTCCGACGATTCCGCCAACGATGGCTGCCGTTGTGTCTGCATCACCGCCACATCGAATGATCGTGGTGACGGCTTGCCGGAAGTCCTTGGGATGAGAAAGCCAGGAGTGGATCGCAACGGGAACGGTGTGATAGGCGTAACCGGTGACGCCGCGCTGGAGTCCGAGTGACTTTGCGAAGGCCCACGTCGATTCGTTCGCTTGAACACTGTCGATCGCCCGGCGGAGCAAGTCGATCAACTCCGCCCCATCGCCGCCCACCGCATCGACCACTTCGCCGAGCCAAACATGTGCATTGATCGACGCGCATTGGCGAGCGTGTTTGGCCGCCAACGCGACCGTGATCGCTCCGTCGTCCGCCTTCGGGTCGCTATGCGTCAGTCGCGAGGAGGCACGTATCAGTTCAAGCAGGAGAGTGACGTCATCAATTGCCGCCCCGAAAACCGCTGCCCGCATCGCCGGACCATTCCCGGCTGAAAACACACCGGCGTTTTGTGGTTTCCAGCCCAACCAGAGTTTGGTTCCAGATATTGCGGTCGCTTTGCCCACACCGGCCGGCAGCGCCAAGATCCACCACCGCAGACGCCTTGCGAACCGTTTCGTAAACGCATCAACGTTGCCACCTGCTTCGATCAACGATTGAGCCACCATGCACGTGTGCTCGGTGTCGTCAGAGATCATCCCGCGACCAAAGAAAAATCGGTGTCGGTCAGGCGTTCCCAGCAGCCTCTCGGCTCGTTTCGGTGAAAGGCCTTCGTAAGGAAGCCCAAGGGCATCGCCAACTGCGGTTCCCAAGATGCATCCGACGATTGCGTCGCGATTCATTCCAGAGTCTCCAAGACCGACGGTTGCATGCGATTCAAATATTGTCGGTGGTGGCGATGGCTTCGTGTAGCAGTTCGAGCGTCAAGGGCATACGATGCTGGTTCGCAGCGATGATCCGCTGGCCTCTGATGGGTTCCTGAGAACGAAACCCAGAAACCTGCTCGCGGATTTAAGTTTTTGGTTAGAGTTGACCGTTCGCATTGTACCGGAAAACGAGAAGCGTCTGCGAAAGAGGCTGCCGACACGGGCGTCTCGTTGAACTCGGGTTTGAAACGAACGCCGAGCGTCCGCTTGCCAACCAATGGAATTCAACATGATTCAGTTACTTGCCGAGTGGATGCCCCGTACCGGAACGACCGGTTGCCGCCGAGCATGCCGCCGAGCATGCCGGGCTCAGATCCGAAATAAAGTCGCTGCAATCGTCTGTTCGGCGTTTGCAGCACTGCTGACACACGCCGTTCATACAGACGTCGTGGGGGCCGAGTCGACGGAGCGTCCCAACGTGGTTTTGATTCTTGCCGATGACCTGGGCTATGGGGATTTGGGGTGTTACGGTCACCCGGTCGCGAAGACACCGAACATTGATACCTTGGCATCGCAAGGGGTTCGTTTCACGCAGCACTATTCCAATGGGCCTGAATGCAGTCCGACTCGGACGGCACTGTTGACCGGACGCTATCAACAGCGAGTGGGCGGCCTGGAGTGTGCGATCGGAACCGGAAACGTGGGGCGCTACGATGATGCGATCCGCTTGGCCGAACAACATGAGTTGGGGCTGCCGGTCGAAGATGCCGTTCTGCCGACGCTGCTCAAGCCGGCCGGCTACCGTTGCGGTATTTTCGGCAAGTGGCACTTGGGATACGAACCCAAGTTCAATCCGATGCAATACGGCTGGGATGAGTTCGTCGGATACTTGGGCGGCAACGTCCACTACTTCAACCATCGTGAACTCAGCGACTTGCAGGTGTTGTTTCGTGGTCGACAGCCGATCGAACGTGACGGCTACATGACGCACTTGATCACCGATGACAGTATCGATTTTATCAAGCGTCACAAAGACCAGCCGTTCTTGGCCTATGTCTCGCATGAGTGTCCGCACTTCCCCTATCAAGGTCCTGGCGACAAAGACAAGGTCGTCACGGAAGAGAATTGGATGGCGTTTGATCCGCCGGCGTACATCGCGATGCTGGAGGATCTTGATTCGGAAGTCGGCCGGATTCTGAAGACGCTTGAGGATTCGGGAGTTGCCGACAACACCGTCGTCCTCTTCGTTTCCGACAACGGAGGGTTCGCCGGCGCGGGGAACATGGGACCGCTCCGCGGCAGCAAGGGCACGACGTATGAAGGCGGGATTCGCGTGCCGCTGATTGTCCGCTGGCCCGATCGAATTGCCGCCGGGACGGTCAGCGACCAGGTTTGCGTCACGTTTGATTTGACGCGATCGATTCTGACGTTGGCGGGGGCTGATGTTCCGGGTCGCAAGCTGGAGGGAATCGATATCCTGTCACATGTCGCCGAGCAACGAGACGACATTCCGCGGACGCTGTTTTGGCGCGGCCGCCGTGGCAACAGGACGTGGACGGCGGTGCGGGACGGTGATCTAAAACTGGTCCGCCAGCGCGAGGGCACGAACACGGCACAGTGGATGTATAATCTTGATAGCGATCTAGGCGAAACCAGCGACCTTGCATCGTCGCGTCCCCAAGCATTGGAGCGGCTCGAACACTTGCTTCAGTGGTGGGAAGGGGATGTCCAGCCGCGTCGTTAACCAGAGGAAGTGACATGAATTGGGTCTGGATGACGCTCATCATCGCGGTGATCCTGCTTGCCTTGGTCGCTTACGACGTTCTGCAAAAGAAACACGCGATTCTGCACAATTTCCCGATCATCGGCCATTTTCGATACTGGTTGGAAGCGATCGGCCCCGAGTTGCGGCAATACATCGTCACCAACAATGATGAGGAACGACCCTTCAGCCGGGATCAGCGGCGTTGGGTGTACGCGTCGTCCAAAAAGGACAACAACTACTTCGGATTCGGGACGGACAACGAGTTGGAATCGTCCCCGAACTACTTGATCATTCGCCACAGCCCGTTTCCGCTCAGCGATCCGTTGCCGGGCGATGACGATTTTGACCCGAATCATTCCGCGGCGTGCAAGAAAGTCATGGGGGCGTCGCAGGGCCGTGCCAAGGCGTTTCGGCCGGATTCGATTGTCAACATTTCGGCCATGAGCTTCGGCTCGCTCAGCGGCCCGGCCATTGAAGCGCTCAACCGGGGCGCGGCGCTTGCAGGATGTTTGCACAACACCGGCGAAGGCGGCGTGTCACCGTATCACTGCAAAGGCGGCGAGCTGATTTGGCAGATCGGTACCGGGTACTTCGGTTGTCGCACCGCTGACGGAGGCTTCGACATCGCGCAGTTCCGCGATGTGGTCCAATCGCATCCGATTCGCGCGATCGAAATCAAGCTCAGCCAGGGAGCTAAGCCTGGCCGCGGCGGGTTGCTGCCGGCGGCAAAGATCACCCACGAAATTTCAAAGATCCGTGGCGTGCCGATGGGCAAGGATTGTGCCAGTCCGGCGTCGCACCGTGAGTTCAGCGACGTCGACTCGATGCTTGATTTTGTCGAACGGCTTGCCGACGAAAGTGGTCTGCCGGTCGGCATCAAATCCGCCGTGGGGCAAATGGAATTCTGGCACGAGTTGGCCGGCCGGATTCAACAGACCGGTCGCAGCGTGGACTTTGTCACCATCGATGGCGGCGAAGGCGGAACGGGCGCGGCACCGTTGGTGTTTTCCGATCACGTCGCCATGCCCTTTAAGCTGGGCATGAGTTCGGTGTATCGCATCTTTCGCGATGCGGAGTTGCATGAAAACATCGTCTTCGTCGGATCCGGGAAGCTCGGTTTCCCGCACAACGCGTTGCTGGCGTTCGGATTGGGTTGCGACATGATCGCCGTCGGTCGTGAAGCGATGTTGTCGATCGGATGCATTCAAGCACAACGCTGTCATACCGGGCACTGTCCGGCCGGCATCGCGACCCAAAATCGATGGCTGATGGGAGGGTTGGATCCGACCGACAAGGCGCATCGGTTTGCCAACTACGTCGTGACATTGCGAAAGGAGTTGTTGCAGCTCGGCCGGGCATGCGGCGTGTCGCACCCCTGCGACGTGGAGCTGAAACATTTTGATATCCTGACCGATTCGTTCGGCACCAGTTCGGCCAAAGAACTATTCGGATACCGTTGGGCGACGAAGGTTTAGCCCTTCTTGTTAGCGGGCGAACCAACGGAATTAATACCCACAGATGGCAGCGCGAACCCGCGGATGACAGGGTGCCAAATATCCGTGGGTTCGCGCTGCTATCCGTGGGTCCAGTGATCGTTTCTTTGCTCCGCAAGCTAAAGCCTGACCTTTTCCGCTCGACAAACCTCACCCGAAGATTCAATCGGAACGAAGCACTACGCGGCACGACGTGGCCGGGCCGGGACGATGTGTTCGCCCAGCGTGTCGATTTCCATTCGCAACAGGGTCGCCGTCACTTCGTCGGCGGACGGACGGTTTTCGGGTGCCGCGTCGACCATGCACTCGACCAACTCGCACGCCGGACTGAGGATTTGTTCGTTGGTGGTTTCCACCCGAGCCAGCCATTCCCACAACATTCGGCCCGTGGCAAAGATGTCGCTCGCGGGGCCTCCCGAGGATGCATTGGTGAGCAGCTCGGGCGCGGCGTATTGCCGTGTGCCGCGGAACGGTGCCGACTGGTCAAGCGTGCCTTGATGGGCGAATGCCAGATCAATCAGCGTCACATGTCCATTGCGGCCCACGATCACGTTGTCGGGTTTGACGTCACCGTGAGTCCAACCGGCGGCATGGATCGCGTCGAGTCCCTGACAAATCTGTCGGATCAGCCAGAGGGCGACCGGCAAGGGTTTTCGTGGACCGCTGGACAGATGCCATTTCATCGTCCGCCCCTCCAGCAGCGGCATCGTCAAGTACGGCCACGCTCCGGAGGCGTTTCCGTCCAGAATCGGGACCACGTTGGGATGCCGGATCTGGGCTCCGGCGGCGATGGAACCGGCGATCCCGTCGCGGCCGTCGCGCAACGTCGCCAGCTTCATCGCGTAGTCCCAGCGCGGGCTACCGATGGCATCGACCGGTTGGGCGAACGTGACGCAAAACGCCGAATTGGTACACAGACTTGATCCGAGTCGCCAAATTCCCAATTGCTCAGGCAGCTTTGATTCCATTTCGCCTTCGATCGGATGATCGCGCCAGGGGTCGTAAGAGATAGCACTAGAAACATCGACCAATCCATCGCGGCTCTGTCGAACCGTTGGAGCAATCGGCAAAGTCGACGTGGATTAACTGCCCGTTGCGGACGGACTGGATTTCGGGAACGTTCGCCTTTGGTGTAAACTGAATGGTGCCGCTGTGCCGGTCCCCCCCTTTTTTTCTCGCCACTTCCAGCCGTTGGTCTCTCGCCATGAATCGACATCGTCCCAATCCGCGGGTCGTCGGTCGCCGATCCATTTTGCAGGCCGCAGGGATTTCCATTGCTCTGCCGGCGTTCGATTCGCTCCGCAACCGGGCCACCGCAGGCGAATCGGATTCCCCGTCCCCGACGTCTGCTGAATCCTCGCAACCGCCCCGTCGAATGGTCTGCATCGGCAATATGCTGGGCTTTTATCCCGAGGCATTTTGGCCCGACAAACCCTCGGCGGACGAATCCACGACCGCCGGCGACAACGCGTCTTCGCTGTCGACGACACTCGCCTCGCTGGCCGAGCATGCCGGAGATTTCACCCTGATCGGCGGGTTGGACCACGGGCTCAAGGGCGGCCATTTTGCGATTCATGCGTTCCTGTCCGGCATTCGCAGTGTGGACGCCAAATCGATGCCCGACGGGAACATCACGCTGGACCAGTTCGCCGCCGAAACGATTGCCGGTCGCACGCGGTTTGCTTCATTGACCGTCGGCAGCGATTCGGGAATCCACGGCGGATGCCAAATGTCGTGGAGCCGCTCGGGCACCCGCGTCCCTCCGATCACGGGGCCGCGGGAATTGTTCGAGAAACTGTTCGTCGGAGTCAAACCGGCCGACAAGCAGCGCGCCGCCGATCGGTTTCGCATGCAGGAATCAATCCTCGATGCGGTCAACGGTGACGCCAAGACCATTTCAAAACAACTCAATCGCCGCGACGCGCAAAAGCTGGACGAATATCTGACGTCGATTCGCGACGTCGAAAAACGTTTGGGAAATCGCAAACAGTGGATCGACATCGAAAAACCTCCGGCGCCTTTTGAGGCACCGGCCAATACGAACATGGTCGACGATCTGCCGATGCTGTACGAGTTGATCGCCCTGGCGCTGCAAACCGATTCGACTCGGATCGCCACGCTGGAAATCGGCGGTGACTTTGAAGCCCGTGATTTCGGTTTCAAAAGCGGTTATCACTCGCTGTCCCACCACGGCCAACGCAAGGAGTCGATCGACGCGTTGAAGAAGATTGAATCGTATCAGGTCGAACAGTTTTCTCGGTTCCTGACCAAGCTGCGCGAGACCGAGAGCGGCGATTCGAATCTGCTCGAAACCACGTCTGTGCTGTTTGGAAGCGGCATGGGGAACGCGAACTCCCACACCAACACGAATCTGCCAATCGTCGTCGCCGGCGGAGGGCTGCGGCATCGGGGAACGATGTGGTTTGATTCATCGTCTCCGCACCGTCCCCCGTTGACCAACCTGTACCTGACCTTGCTGCATCGGTTCGGGATTTCGGCCGAACGTTTCTCCACCAGCACCGGCACCCTTTCGGGATTGGAGTTGGCGTGATGCGTCGCTACACAACGGCGAGAGCCCTCTGTGTCGGGTTTGCCATGCTGGTCGGGTTCTCGCAACCGCGGGGTCTGGCGGACGATGCGATCGCGTTCTTAGAAACCTACTGTGTCGATTGTCACAATGCCAATGACGCCAACGGTGAGCGTGAATTTGATACGCTCGATTTGTCGTCCACCGATCACGACACGCAAATCATTTTGCAGGAGATCATCGACCAGTTGACACTCGGCGACATGCCACCGGAGGATGCGGAGCAGCCGACTCGTGAGCATCGTCAGGCGGCGATCGATTCGCTGACCGCGTCGTTGCAGCAGCTGCGACAACAGTCATCCAGCACTGGCGGCCAAACGGTGCTGCGGCGGTTGACGCGTCGCGAGTATCTCGCCACCGTCAGCGACCTGTTCCAGATGGACATGTCGATGTTCGATCCCAGCGATCGATTCCCGCGGGACAACACCGTCGAACAATTGGACAACGTCGGTGACGCGTTGGTGACGTCGGGATACTTGCTGGAACAGTACCTGGACGCGGCCGATGCGATCGTCGAGAAAGCGCTGGCCAACCGGACGCAACCCGAACAGCGGACGTGGCACTTTGACGACCATTTTCGCCAGCAACCCGAGCTGGATGGGGCTCACCGGGCGGCGTTTGATTTTCGTTATCTGTGTTTGTATGACAGTCCCCTGGCGGATCGACCGGAAGGGGCTTACGGGCCGCTGGAAGCGTTTGCCGAAGGCGTGCCGTCGGACGGCGTTTATGAAGTTCGTGTGCTCGCCCAAGCCCTTCACCGCGACACGCCGTATTCGGAAGCCGACCTGAAGATCGACTTGAGCGAAAAGTTTCGCTTGGGCATCCGTCCCGGTAACGTCAAGGCCGGCAGCTTGCACACGATGCAGCCGATTCAACCCTTGCTGGCCGACCGCACGATCGAAGACGGCGAGCCGCAGTGGTACACGATGGAGGTGCCGCTGGATCGCGGTTTCACGCCGCGATTCACTTTCGAAAATGGCTTGCGCGAAGTGCGTCCCCTGCACACGCGGCTACATCGGAAATATGCCGATACCTTGCCCGAACACGCCCGCGGCGGCCAGGGAATCGTTCGCGCACGAAACGTGATGTTGCGTTACGGACAGGTCCCGCAGATCCGGATTCACGAAGTCGAGATCCGCGGTCCGATTTTTCGACAGTGGCCCAGCGCGACCCTGGCAAGCGTCTTGCCCGGCGGCCGGTTCGAGCCCGGGGACGCCAGGGAGTTGACCGAAGCGTTCGCCCGCCGCGCCTATCGTCGGCCCCTGAAACCGGGTGAACTGGATCGGTTGATGTCGGTCTATCAAACGCGGCTGCAACACGGTCGCGATCCGTTTAGTGCGTTCAAAGACACGTTGAAGACGGTGCTTTGTTCGCCGGCGTTTTTGTATCTGCATCCCGATTGCGCTCCCGAAACCGATCAGATTTCCCAGCACGCGCTCGCCGCCCGGTTGTCGTACTTTCTGACCGGATCGATGCCCGATGCGAGCTTGCGCGAAATTGCCGATGCACAGGGATTGGACCGCGAGGCGTTGCGCGAGCAAACCCGCCGATTGCTGGCCGATCGCCAGTCCGACGCGATGATCGCCGGGTTCACCGATGCCTGGCTGAATCTACGTGCGTTGGGCGAGATGCCGCCGGACCGGGATCAGTTTTGGCGTTATTACGCGTCGAATCTGCAGCCCGACATGAAACGGGAAACGCGCGCCTTTTTGCGTCACCTGATCGATGAAAACGCGTCGATCGTTCGCTGGCTGGACGCGGATTATTCGTTCATCAATCGAGACCTGGCCAAGCTTTATGGCGTCGTGGATCAGGTGCCGGTCGAAGACGCCGACGCGTTTCGCAAAGTCGTGTTCAGCGACCGGCGTCGTGGCGGACTGTTGGGTCAGGCGAGTGTGTTGACGGTGTCCGCCAACGGGATCGAAACCTCGCCCGTCGTCCGCGGTGTCTGGATGTTGGAAAACGTGCTCGGGACTCCCCCGCCGCCTCCGCCGGACGATGTGCCCGCGATCGATCCGGATGTGCGGGGGGCGACGTCGGTGCGCGACTTGTTAGAGAAGCATCGGACCTCAGCGGCTTGTAACGAGTGCCATCGCAAAATTGATCCGCTCGGTTTTGCGCTGGAGTGTTTTGATCCGATCGGTGAACTGCGGACCCGTTACGAGAACAAGGCGGCTATCGATACGTCAGGGAAACTTCCCAGCGGGCAAGCCTTTGACGGCGTCGCGGAATTGAAGACGCTGTTGGTGCAGCGCCGAGCGTTTTTCGCGCGAGCGTTCACCGAAAAGTTATTCGCCTATGCACTGGGGCGGCGAATCGAGTTGAGCGACCGGGCGACGATCGATGCTATTCTGGAACAACTGGCCGAGAACGAGTATCCGACGCGAGAGCTGATCGAACACATCGTGACCAGTGATCTGTTTTCGCGGCGGTAGTAGGGCATGCTGTGCATGCCGGGTGTCAACGCGTTCGGCACGCACAGCGTGACCTACCGGGTTAGAACTCACTCAGTTCCATCCAACGCTCTTCGGCTTGTTCGAGTTCTTGGCTGATCTCGGTCAATTGGTCGTGCAACCGCACCGCTTCGTCGGGGTCTGTTTCGGTCAACAGTTTTTCGTTGACGGCTTTTTTCTCGTCATCGAGCTGTGCGATTTTCTTTTCCAGGTTCTTGATTTCCTTTTCGGTCTTTCGCGATTGACGCTGGTTGGCCCGGTAGTCTTCGGCACTGGCGATTTTGCTCGGCGGTGGCGGGGAGGCTTTTCCGGCGATTCGGTCGCGTTCCCGTTCGCCTTCGTCCACCTCGCTTTCGACACTCTGCAGATAGGACTCGTAGTTGCCGAAGTAATTCTTGACGGTCCCGTCGCGAACTTCGATCACGTTGGTCGCCACCCGTTGCATGAAGTGTCGGTCGTGCGAGGTGAAGATCACGGTGCCCTGGTAGTCGATCAGGGCATCGGCGAGCGATTCGACGGTTTCGACGTCCAGGTGGTTGCCCGGTTCGTCCAAAACGAGCACGTTAGCGGTGCCCAGCAGCAAGCCGGCCATGCACAATCGCGCGCGTTCTCCGCCGGAGAGTACCTTGATCTTCTTGTTGATGTGCGAGTCGCGAAACAAGAGCGCTCCGGCCATCGCCAAGCAATCCTGTCGCGTGGTGTCCGCGTTGGATTCATACTCCAAGTGTTCCAGCACGGTCCGCCGATCATCCAGGCTGGAGTAAACGTGTTGGGCGTAGGTGCCCAATTCCGTCGCGTGGCCCCACTTGATCTCGCCACGGATCGGGGCGAGTGAATCGACGAGGGTCCGCAGCAGCGTCGTTTTCCCTTGGCCGTTGTCACCGACGATTGCTGCCCGTTGGCCGTGTTCGATTTCCAGGGAGATGTTTTCGGCGACGGTGTGGCCCGGATAGCCGATCGCAAGCTCCTCGGTCCTCATCACCGTCCCTTGCCGCGGGGTGACACGCGGCGCTCGGATGTGGACGGTCGGCTCATCGACCTCCACTTCACTCGTCTGCAGACGTTCCAGTTGTTTTGCCTTGCTCCGCGCCTGGCTGGCCGTGGAGGCATTGGCTCGGTTTTTCTCGATGAACCGTTGCAACTGTTTTTGTTTTGCGATGACGGTGGCATTGACGCGGCGGTCGTGTTCGCGACGCTCCTCGCGGAACTCCAGAAACCGATCGATCTTGCCGGGGTACATCGTCAATTTGCCGCGCGACAGTTCCAAGGTTTGGGAACACGTCGCTTTCAAAAACGCGCGGTCGTGGCTGACGATCAACGCCGCTTTGTTGAACGTCCGCAGAAAGTGCTCCAACAGAATCTGGGTTCGCAGGTCCAGGAAGTTGGTCGGTTCGTCCAGCATCAACAGGTTGGGGTCGTTGAGCAACAACGCCGCCAACTTGACCCGTGTCTGCCACCCACCGGAGAGCGCTTTGACCGGGCCGGTGAGGTAGTCTCCTTTCAGTTCGAATTGGCCGGCCACCTCGCCGCAGCGCCAATCGGGCTGGCCGCTTTCCCGCATCAGGAAATCCAACGCCGATTCCCCCGGTTGGAATGGGTCGTGTTGGCGGAGGTAGCCGATCCGCAGCGAGGGATGGTGAATGACCTCGCCCTGTTCCAGTTCTTCGTCGCCCAGTAACGCCCTCAAAAACGTACTTTTGCCGGCGCCGTTTCGGCCGATAAAGCCGACCTTGACGTCATCAACCAGGGAAACATCGGCACCATCGAGCAGGACTTGGTCGCCGAAACGCTTGTGGGCGTTTCGCACTTGTATCAATACGGCCATATCGGCGGACAAAGGGGGGGCTGGAGGGCGCGAAATGGAAACGCCGATGAGATTACCAAGCCGACGCCGAATCGTCGACTGCGGTAGGCCGCCGGTGCCGCGTGTCGGGGGCGGGAGAACGATCACGCGCCGGTCGCTGACACGTCCCGCTGGGCTGCGTCTCAGCACGTGGCGTCAGCCAGTGGCGTGTGGATCGACGAAACGCTCACGACGACCGTTTGGGGGCGGCGACGTTCTTGGTGGGGCGGCGTTTGATGGGGGCCAACGCGTGTTGGACCTGGAACGCGACGTCCGCGATCAACGTGTCGACACGGTTGCGGCTGACGGCATAGGCCGCCAAGGCGGGAATCGCGACGACCAATCCGCCGACGGTGGTCACCAACGCCTGGTAAATCCCTTCGGCCAAATCACCGGCACCGGCCGCTCCCCGCGTCGTGGCGACTTGCTGGAACGCAAAAATCATCCCGGTCACCGTGCCCAACAGCCCGACCATCGGGGCGATGTTGCCGATCACCGACAGGTATTCGATCCGCCGCATCATCCGGGCGGACTGCTCGGCGAGCGCGTCTTCGACCGCCTTTTCCACGCCCTGCCAGCCGTAATCGACTTCCGCAATCCCCGACAGCAGCACCACGCTCAGAACGCTCGGTTCACGTCGGCAGGCCGCATCGGCTTCCTGCAACCGGCCGGTCAGCAAGGCCTGTCGGACAGTCTCACTCAACCCTTCCGGCAAGACTTCGCCACGCCGCAGCGTCATCACCTGGTCAAACACCAGATAGGCCGCCAAAAAGCTGAGCGAAAGCAGCACCACCAAAATGACCGCGCCGACGATCCCACCGCTGAGCACGATGTCCAGCAACCCCGCGCCCTCGACCGCCTCGTCGGTATTTCCTTGGGCAAGCAACACATCAAGGTGGAGGGGCAATCCCTGCGGCATGATCGGCTGGTGGATGAGTGGTCAAGAAGCGGTGAAGGAGGATGCACAGTGTATCAGTTCACCGCGTCTCAGTTCACCGCCCCAGATCCGCCGCCCAGATCCGCCGCCCAGGTCCGCCGCCCGGAGCGCGACGGTGGGGTAAGCATCCTGCTTGCCATCCTCGCCGGCACCGCTGGCGGACGCCTGGGCGCGTTCGATGGTAGCGGCAGGGCGCGAGCGCTCCGGTCTCAGAGCACCGGACGGCTTGCGCCGTTCCGCTACAAGGGTGGACCGATTGATGGACTGTCGGCGAACATGGCAAGCAGCATGCTTACCCCACTCAGCGTCGCCCGGCAGACACCAGGAACTCCGCGTCGGTCAACAGCGGATCGTCCCAGCGGAGCCGGAGCACACGGTCTTGTTGCAATTGCGTGATCGCTTCTTCATGACCCTGGCGGATGGCTTGTTGGGCACGCCGCGTTCGGCCGTTGGACTGCGCAACCGACAGCGCGATCATGGCAAAAATCGCGGTCGGCAATAACGACAGCACCAGGCTGGTGAGCACCATCGCGAATTCGGGCTTTGGAAAATGCTCCAACGGATGTTGCGGCTCTCCGGCTTGTTGCGCGGAGACCTGGATCAGGGTTTCGTAACTGGCTTTCAAGTATTCGCCGTACAGGGCGACAAACGGACCGGCCATCAGCAGCCAAAAGATCAGCGTGCCGACGATGGCCATGATCGTGGCGGTCGACTGTGAGATCGAGTTCTGCTCGACCGCGTCTTCAAAAATCTTGTGCGAGCGTTCTTGCAGTGCATCGATGCCGGCAAGCGAGGCGACGTGCTGGGTTTCCGAGTGTGACGTGACGCGCAACGGTTCGCCGGGGAGTGATTTGCCGTCGCCGCCCTGATCGGCGTTTCTCAGCAACGCCAGTTCCTCTCGAAACTGTCCCGCCAGTGGCCCGAGTCGATCGGTGACTGCCGCGGCACTACGGCGTTGCAGCCCGTCGCGAAGTTCGTCGTTGGCGTTGCGATCCGAGGTCAGACTGCGGGTCGAGGTCCAGATCGTACTGACCAGCGACGGAAGCGATCCCGAAAGCGACAACAGCACGCGATCCCAGGCCCCGTGCGTCAGGTTCAACAGGCCCAAGACCGAACGGTAGGGAAACCAAATGGCACCGGTCGATGTCAAGAGTTTCAAACGCAAACGGCTGCGAACGGCGGCCTGCATCGGCCCGTCGGGGCCGATCAGCGTTTGTGCGACTTCGCCTGGCAGTTTCGTCGCCTCGTCGTTCAGCCGATTGACCGCCCGGGTCAGTCCGGGCAGTTCGTCGGCCAACAGCGCGCTGAGTGCGGATCGGAAGCGACCGTCCAAGGCAGCCAGTCGAGTCGATTTGCGTCGATCGCTGTCGGGGTTGTTTTCCAATTCGATTTTCAATTGGCGGAGCAGCTCGGTGGCCGCTTGCGCGCCGATCTGCTGTTCGCTTTCGCCGCCCAGTTCGAAATCGGTGACCTGGACCGGGCGGGCGATGACGCTCTCGGCCGCGGCGGTCCGCAGGTTCGCCAGGAAGGCATCGATGTCCGCATGCAGCGCCGCGTCGTCGACACCGATCGTATTGATCACAGGGATCACGATGGTGCCTTCACTGGCCACCGCAAGTGCGGCGGGGGTTTGGCCACGGATCTGATCGCGACGGACGACCAACACGATGGCCGAGGCCAGCGAGAGCGCCCGTTTGGCGACATCGGCGATCCCTTGCCGATTGTCGGTCGCCCCCGGCGCATCGACGAGCATGTAAGGCGTGCCGATCGGTTCCATGTCGGCCGAAGAGACCCGCACGAAGCGTTCAAAGCGAGGGTCCAAGTCCACCGGCGGATGCGGGCCGACCCAAACCAATTCCTCCGTCGCCTGGTCGGCATTGTTACCGCTGCGGATCGAAGCGGCCAGCGGCGAGCGGCGAATCAATTGCCGGATCAGCCATGATTTGCCTTGTCCGGTCGCGCCCACGACCGCCAACACCAGCGCGCCGGCGGCCCGATCTTGTGAGATCAAGTGACGCGCGCGGGCATGTTCCTCGCAAAGCGACCGAACTTGGCGTCCCGTTTCGCTGTCACCCAAGACCGAGGCGCCGGCGCGACGAACCCGGTTCAAAAACTCGTCGTCAGGGGGCACGGTGTCTGCGGAGGATTCATGCATGTTTGGACTCGCGAGGCAGGATCCCGTTCAATTCTTGACGAAACGTTTGGTTCATACGATAGACCGCGAGCGTCGCGTTTGCTCCGCCACCGGCGCCGACCTTTACATTCGGAGTCGGGAACAGAATGTTGGTTTGTTTGAGACGGATCGAGGGGAGCGGATTGCCGGGATCGATTCCGATTTGATGGCACAGTAAAACGTAGAACATCGACATCTGTTCGACCGCGGCCTGGGTGCTGAGCGTCTGGGCCGTCTTTCCGCCGGCCCAGTAGGCTGAAAAGGCAGTCAGCCCGGCGGCGGCCAGCAGTTCGACGACCGAGGCGTTGGCGACCAGAACGGTGGCGCCGAAATCGACCGGCAACATCAACACGCTTCCGAACGTGGCCAACAGTGCCGCCAGCGGCGTCAACCCGAAGGCCAACTTCTTGTGACGCGGGATCTGACGCCACATTTCTTCGGCCACACTCCGCAATTGATCGCTGTCGAACACAACGCGATCGTTCTCATGAAAGGTTCTCAACACCTCGTGCATCGCCTGGGTCCAAGCGGCGGGATCGATCGGATCATTTTGACCCTCAAACCAATGTGGCAAGGTCAATGGCGCGCCGAACCGTCGAAGGGACGTGTCCAGGTCTTCCGGATCGACGAGTTGGCCGACTTTCTTCGACTTGAATTTTTCCTTGATCGATTCCGCATAACGCTCCGCCATCGCAGTCGGGACGTACTGTTTGAACAAATCGGACGCCGCCTTGGTGCGGCCTTGGATGAACGTGTTGATCTTGACCCCCCAGCGCGCGTACCAGGGCGCCGCTTCGCAGAACGCGTCGGCCAACTGCCGGACGATGCGTTCGGATTGGTGCATCCGAACCTCCGTGATCGCACCCCCGGTCGTCTGTTTCGTGAACAGGCTGATCGTGGTGTCCAGCAGCGTTTGCCGCGCCCGCTCGGTCAACCGCAGCGATTGCTCGGCGTCCTGTTCGACCGCGGCCAACCCCATGTCCCAAACCGCGCGACGCAGTGCGGCGTGACGTCCCATCAAAAAACGATCCGACGATTCCGGGCGATCCAACTCACGCGTCAGATGGGTCAATAAACGATCGCTGCCGATTTCTGCCGGCGGGTTCTCATCAGGCTGAGTCGAGAGCGAAAAGAAAATGGGCAGCGGATCGTCGCTGGGGTTTTCGATCGTGATTTCTTGGTCCCCGTCCTTGGCCGATTTCGGGATGAACGGTTCGCTCTTGGGCAATTCGTAGTCGTAGGCCCCGTAAACTCGCTCGACGCCGAACTTGCTGGCCTGGGGTTCGAACGATTCCAACACGTCTTCGGGGGTCTGTCCGGGACGAATCTTGTTGACCGCCAGCAAGCGTGGAATGCCGGGCATCAAATCCGAGATCGTTTGCAGAATGTCGCCGAGTGAACGGTCGCGGGCCATGCTGGGTGTCGACACGACCAGGAAGGCGCTGCAGAACGTCGATGCCTTGCCCAGCAATTCACGTCTCCGCTCCGGCGACCCCACTCCAAAGACTTCATCGGAAACGATGTCGGGACAATCCAGCAATCCGATCCCCAGATCATCGAGCGCCGGATCGGTCGCGACCAGCGGAACGCCCAACGCGTCGACGCCGCCGCTGCGGTTGTTGTATTGTTCGTGCGCCTCTTCGGGCATTTCGGCCAACAGTTCGGGGGCGTGACCGACGGCATCGCCAAAATCTTCCAGCAACAGCTGCCACAACGCCGGTTCTTCACGCCATTTCTGGGGCAGCCACAAAACGAATCGGTGCGTGCCTTGGCGGTTGGCGACACCGCGTAACGTGCGGGCGCGACCGTGCCGGCTGAGCAACCCCGCAACCAGGCTGGTCTTGCCGCTGTTGAGCATCCCGGCGACGGCCAGGGTCGGGTACTCGGCCAAGCGGGCACCGTGGAAGACTTGACGTCCCAGTGAAACCACATCGCCGGCCAGACCGGGTTGGACGCGGCGGAGTGCCGAGAGGTAACTTTCGTTGCGGGGATCGGGGTACAGACGTTCGACCGCGGCTCGACGATCATCGTCTTCGAGTAACGCTTTTAAACGCGGCCAGTCGACCTGGGTCGGGGGTTTTCGTCGTTTTTGACCAAACATATCCGGTGTTCAGCTCGCCGTTGATTGGGCCAGTGGGCTTGCCGCTGGACGTTTTTCGTTCACGGCGGTGTCACCTTGGGTGCCTTCGGCCGAGGGGTTGTCTTCGCTCAGTTCAAAATCGTCCAAGTACGGGCCGTCGAAAATCTCACGCCACCATAAAGCAGCATCCGCTTGCGTCCAATGGGGACTGTCCGCACAAGCCAACAGTTCGCCGGCCAGTTGTTGAGCGGACTGGGGCCGGGCTTGCGGATCCAGATGCAGGCAGCGCAGCAACACCCGTTGCAGATCCTTTGCCAGCGGCACGCCGATGCGTCGCTCGGGAGATTCAGGTTCCTGATGCAACTTTTTGGCGCACACGTCGGTCGCCGAATCGCCTTCCAACGGAGCGAGACCGCAGAGCAGATTATAGCCGACCGCACCGATCGAATAGATGTCGCTGAGAACGTCGGCTGAGGCGGCATCGCGGATTGATTCGGGGGACATGTACAGTGGCGTACCGGTCAGCGAATCGACGCGGGTCAATTGCATCGAGTCGTGGTCGATTTGTTTGGCCAACCCGAAGTCGAGCACCTTGATCAAATCGTGAATCCCGCTGCGTGAGGTCAACAGCACGTTGGCGGGTTTGATGTCGCGGTGAATCAAGCCCGCCGCATGCGCTTCGGCGATCGACCCGCATATCTGCAGCAACAGGTAAATCACTCGCTCGGCCGGTTGACGTCCGTAGTAGTCCACCAGCTGTTCCAGCGAGATCCCCTCGACATACTCCATGACGTAGAAGAACGTGCCTTCGTCGGTTCGTCCGAAGTCATAGATCTCGACGGTATTGGGATGTTTCAAGCGTGCCGACAGTTGCACTTCACGCTGGAACCTGGCCAGGGATCGCTCGGTCGCATCGGCATTTTCGAGGACTTTGATGGCGACTTTGCGATCCAGCAATCCGTGCTCACCCAAATACACGGTGCCCATGCCGCCGCGTCCGATCCGCTGTTGCAAATCGTATTGTCCTAATCGCCGTTTCAGTTCTGCCACTCGGTCCGCGTTGATCTCGCGAGGTCGTGTGATCCAAACCAACCCCAACAGAATCGCCGCGGCGATCGAGACGGCGCCGAAGAGTGCGAGGAACGAATTACGCAGGATCTGTAGCGACGCAAACGCTTCGTCGACCTCCAACTCGCTGGCGATGCCGAAATGATCGTCGGAAAGCCAAGTCCACGCGCCGACCACGGGTACGCCTCGATAGCCGTTGTATCCGACCACATTCGAACCGACCCCTCCACGCGTCGCGTTGTCTGCCATCAACGTCAGCGGCCACGTCGCCGGTTCCCCCGGCACCGAGTTCCGCGAGCGGATGTCCACGCCGGGATCGCGGACATGAATCTTCAGCGGGCTCGTTTCGCCTGGCGACAACAATCCCGCCTGGGTCAATTGGGATTCGAAACGGCTGCTCGAAATCATCACCCCGTGACGATCAAACGCATAGGTTTCACCCGTGCTGCCCATCTGCGCGACCGACAAGATCTTGCTGAACTGTTTCGACGGCTCGATCATCAACGCCAGCGAACCGGTCGTCCTCAGGTCGTCTCGAACGGGGGCGACCGCACACATGACCGCCATCGGACCGATCGGCGATTCCCCATCGCCGACGCGGTGGGTGTTGATTTCAAACGGGCGTGTCACCGATACGGTACCGGCGGTCAATCGCGAGAACGATTCTTGACCCAGTGGAATGGTGCCGCCGTTGAATCGGGCGTCACTGGAATCAAGCACGCCACCCAACGGATCCACGATCGCCCAACCCAGGTAGCCGGCGTCGTTGAGTCGAGCCGTCAGGGCTTGCAAGTATTCCGAACGGTTGGATGCCTGCTTGATGGCTGACTGATGAGGTACCGCCGGTTGGGTTGCTTTGGAATGCTGCTGCAACAACTCGATCGCGTAACCGCGCAAACCTTCTTCGGCCGCGTAGAGTTTTGCCGTTTCACGCTGGTCGGCGAGCCACAGTTGCAACGCGTTGATGTTGGCCGCCAGCACGGTTTCCAACGAATTGCGAATGCTGCCCCGGACGCTTTCACGCACCAACCAGCCGACATACAGAGTGACCCCTAACAAGACCGCGACGACCAGGGACGCAATCAGCGGCGACAACGGGCCGACCGGGGCCTGCCGAACGACGCTCATGATCGTCGACTGGCCGAGGCCACGCCGCGCGCGGGGGGAACCGTCCAGTGTTTTCCACTGCGAGCGTGTTTCTTGACTGCGTGTTCCGTTGTCTTGGGGCATCGTCACAGTATACGAACCGGAGGGGACCGCGCGAGCGGCCTGCCGATTTCGCTTGTCCCCCACCAAGGCCAAGCACTCGCGAGATTCGACTATGATAGTCTGCTGCAACCCTCCCAGGTCCGACTCCTCGTGTGCCCCGACCATTTCCATGACTGCTTGGTTCGTCTTGAACGATCAAAAACCGCGAATCAAATCACCGCGAATCAAATCACTGACGTTTGCGATCGCCCTGTCCTGCGGCGGCTTGGTGTGCTCGTTTTGCCTGGGGCCATCACAGCTTTTCGCCGATCAACCCAACGTCGTGCTGATCCTGATGGATGACATGGGGGCGATCGACTTGTCCGGTGAAGGAAGCACGTATTATCAATCGCCGCGGATCGATAGCATCGCCGAACAGGGGATGCGCTTTCGCAACGGCTATGCAACCTGTTGTGTGTGCAGCCCGTCCCGCGCGAGCATTCAATTGGGAACCTTTCCCGCACGCAACGGCATCACCGATTGGATCGGGGCCAAAACGGGACTCGATTGGAAGCGTCCCGACCGCCTGTTGCCGGCGGAGTACGTGCATGCCTTGCCGCACGACGAGGTGACGATCGCCGAGGCGCTGCGCGATGGCGGATACGCCACCTTTTTTGCCGGCAAGTGGCACCTGGGCGACAAGGGGTCGTGGCCGACCGACCACGGCTACCAGATCAACAAGGGCGGACACGACAGGGGCAGTCCACCGGGAGGCTACTTTGCCCCGTACAACAACCCGGTGCTCAGCAGCGGTCCCGACGGTGAATCGCTGCCGATGCGTCTGGCCCAGGAGACGGTCAATTACATCAACCAACAAGACGGAAAACCGTTCTTCGCAATGCTGTCGTTCTACAGTGTGCATGGTCCCGTGCAGACACGCAAAACGCTGTGGGAAAAATACCGCAAGCTCGCCCCGGAGCTGGCCGAGGGGCAAGGACGTTTTCAAGTCGATCGCACGTTGCCGGTCCGCCAAGTCCAAGACCACCCCGTCTATGCCGGTATGGTGGAAACCGTCGACAACGCCGTCGGATTGGTGCTCGATGCCATCGACGCGAACGGTTTGACGGACAACACGATCGTGGTCTTCACCAGTGACAACGGCGGTGTCTCGTCGGGGGATGCGTTTTGCACGTCCAATTTGCCACTGCGAGGCGGCAAGGGGCGGCAATGGGAAGGCGGGATTCGTGAACCGTTTTACATTCGTTATCCGGCCCTGGTGCCCCCCGGATCGTTCAACGACACGCCGGTGACCGGGGCGGATCTCTACCCGACGTTGCTGGAATTGTGCGGGCTACCGCTGCGGCCGACCCAGCACCAAGACGGCGTCAGTCTCAAGCCGCTGTTGACCGGTGGCACCATCCCCGACCGACCGTTGTATTGGCATTACCCCCATTACGGAAATCAAGGCGGCGAACCGCACGCGATCATCCGCCAGGACGGCTGGAAACTGATCCATTACTACGAAGACGGACGCAACGAATTGTATCACCTGGCAAGTGATCCCGGCGAACAAAGCGACGTGTCGCGCACCCAACCCGCCCGCGCCGCTTCCATGTGGCAGCAACTGGACACTTGGTTGGACGATGTGGGGGCCAAACGGCCCGACCCGGATCCACGCTACGATCCGAAAACCACCGAAGCCTACTACGCGGAAAAACACACCAAGTTGAAACAGCGGTTGGAGGAATTCCATGCTCGGATTCTAAAGGCTGATTGGCAACCAAATCCGGATTGGTGGGGAAGTCTTCGTGCGAACGACTGATTTTTGAGTATGCTTAATTGGTCTTGACGGCATCCAGGCCTTGCCGCTAGCTGTCGAAAGACGACATCGCGAAAACGGGTAATTCGCACTGTTCTATTTCGGGAGATCCATCATGGCGTCAGATTCCAGTCACGGTCCTGATAGGCACGGTCACGATGCACAGGGTGGGGGCGAACCTGATCACGAGGCACTGTGTGGTTCAACGGTCGAGCGATTCTTTCGCGGCATCAGCGAGTTTATCTTTCACACCAAACTCGGGGTCGCGGACGTCCAACTGGTCGACTACGTCAGCGATTTGATGTTGCGATTTGTGCGAGTCGATTCGCTGTATTCGTTACGACAAAGCGACGGCATGCGAACCAAGCACGTCGTGCAAATGATTTCCGAAGCCGAACGCCGGATCGGTCTGGCCAAACGCGAAGTCTATCGGCATGTCGGCGATTTCACGTTGTTCTGGTCGGGCATGTATCCGGAAAGTTTGGCGGCCAAGAAGAATCGCGGTGAATCGCCGGATCAGTTGATCGATTATTGCCGCCAAGGCAAACGCGCCTACGCGATTGCCGCGGAGATCGAAGGCGGCGCCGACCGGCCGTCTTCGGAGCTGATCCACCGCATGAGCGAGCACTTCGAAATGTGTGCGTACGGGCTACGCGAAGTCCGACGCCACTGGGAAGAAGACGACGACTCGAACGGTTTGTTGACCTGGTGAGACGTTGACGTGGAATCCCTCAAGGCTTGTGCCAAACGGCTGAACGTCGATTGACATCAGCCGGTTCGCGAAGCGTCCTGGCGGCCTCGGCAACGGCGGTGTTAGCGGAACGGCGCGAGCCGTCCGGTAACAGCATCGAAGATGCGTTGACAGACCGGAGGGCTCGCGCCCTGCCGCTAACAAGATGCACCCCGTTTCACGACATGCTCATCTACTCGGGCAGGCGTGCCGTTTGGATCTTGGGGAACGTGCCGGTCAAGCCTTCTTTCATGAAGGCGACGAGATCGGCTTTCTCTTGGTCGGTCAAGTTCAGCACTTTCATCTTGTCGCTCAACCAAGGGTTCTTGTGTCCGCCCTTGTCATACCAGTCGACGACCTCTTGAAGGGTCTGCTGACTGCCGTCATGCATGTAAGGCGCCGAGAGCGCGATGTTTCGCAACGTCGGTGTCTTGAAGGCTCCCTTGTCCTTTTCTTCTTTCGTGACCTCGTAACGTCCCAGATCGGGTTCGTCCGCCTCCATGCCGACGCCTAAGTTGTGGTACTGCTCGTCGGTGAAATTCGCTCCCGCATGACAGGTGGCACAGTTCGCTTTTCCGGCAAACAGCTTCATCCCCCGCTTGGCCGATTCGCTCATCGGGTTCTCCGCGATCTCGGCCTTGATCGCATCGTATTGGGCTTTCAGTTCTGGTTCTTCGTCCAAGAATTCCAGGTCGTCGGCGAACAGTTTCTCAAACGTGTCCAGATCGTTTTGGTAGTCGTAGGGTGCCGGTCCGGTGACGAGTGCGCGTTCGAAGGCGGCGATCGCTTTGCCGACATTGTCGATCGTCACGCCATCGCCAAACACCTTCTCGAACTGCAGCTTGTAGATCGGATTGGCGGCCAAATCGGCGACGCAGGTTTCGTGGTTGTTGCCCATCTCGATGGGGTTGGCGATCGGGCCGACCGCTTGCTCTTCCAAGGTGGCGGCGCGGCCATCCCAAAACTGGGCCTGGCTGACGATGCGGTTATAGGCGACCGGTGAATTTCGACCGCCTTCTTGACCACGCACCCCGACACCGAACTGGGTCTGGGCGCCGTATCCTTGGGCGGGGTCGTGACAGGAGGCACACGAAATCGAGTTGTCATTGGACAGTCGGGGATCAAAATACAATTGACGCCCGAGTTCGATCTTCGCCCGCGTCAAGGGATTGTCTTCCGGGATGAAGATGTTTCCTTGGGCAGCGCTGAGCCCCTTGGGCAGTGTGACCGACAACGTTTCATGTTGCTTTGGTTGCGACAGCCAGTCGCGGACTTCTTCCAACGTCAGTTTTCCGCTGCCCGGGATCCCCATCAGCAGCGAGTGGTCTTCGCCGAGTGTGATCGTGGCGGATGGGGAGGGGGCAGAACTTTCCAGCGGCTCGGCGTTGGCGACCGAAACCAGGCCGGCCGAGGTCAGGCCAATCGAAGCAAGGCAAAGCGGTGCCAACGAAAACACGGATTGCAACAAAGAAGGTTTCGGTTTTGACATCTTGAATGTGGGCTCTCGAAGGTGGGATAGAAAGCGGATGGATTCGGTGGCGTAGCTTCCAGCTTGCGGTCGAGCTGGATCGCAAGCTGGAAGCGTACGCCACGTCCACTCTAACTGAGCGGCAAAATTGATTGGTCGTCATCGACCAGGAAATCGGCGATTTTTCGGCCCGTGACACTCAACGGCAGTGTGCGGATTTGGTCAAGTGAGACCCATTGCCACGGTGCCGGTGACTTGGGCGCTGCCACCGCGTTTGAAAACGCCGCTTGGTGTACGTGCAGCGAAATGCGAAACTTGGTGACCGCGTGACGAAGCGTCTGTAGTCGAACTCCGGCGGCAACTTCTGCGCCCAATTGCTGTGACAGCCAGCCGGCAGCCGCGTCGACCGATTCCGTCGCCGCATCGGTGCACCGAGGGAAATCCCAAAGCCCTGCCCAGCGTCCGCCATCGGGCAGCGGTCGGGCAAGGTACTGCGTCGCCCCTCGTTGTTGGCGGCTGAGGATCAGCGCGAATTCCGTTCGATCTTCGTAGGCGATGCGTTTGATCTTTCCTGGAATCTCGGCCTGTAGACCGAGTTCGGCGGCGCGACAGTGACTCTGGACCGGGCATTGGTCGCATTTCGGATGCTTGGGCAGACAGACCAACGCGCCCAGTTCCATCGCCGCTTGATTGAATTGTCCACTGCCGCTGCGCGGCAGCATCCGAGTGGCCACGTCCCAAAGCAGTTTATTGGCGTCGCGATCGGTGGGCGGGACTCGCAGCGCGATCCATCGGCTGTAGACACGTTGGGTGTTGCCTTCGAGCACCGGTAGCTTTGCGCCGGCTGCGATCGAGAGCACGGCACCGGCGGTGTAACGCCCGACGCCGGGCAGCGCCAGGACTTGTTCATAGTCCAAGGGAAACTCGCCGCCATGCTCGGCCATGATTTGCTTGGCGGCGGCGTGCATCGATCGGACGCGACGGTAATACCCCAGGCCTTCCCAGTGCCGCATCAACTCGGACTCTTCGGCGGCGGCCAAATCGGCGACGGTGGGAAACGATTTCATCCAGCGTCGGTAGTACGGCAACACCGTCGCCACCTGGGTCTGTTGCAGCATGATCTCGCTGACCCACACGTGGTACGGCGTCGGGTCGCTGCGCCACGGCATTTCCCGGGCATGGTCTGAAAACCAGGCGAGCAGCTTGCGACGCAATCCGGTTCGCCAGCGGGTCTGCTGCCAATCGTCGTGGTGTGGCGGGGTCTCAGTCGGCAAGGTGTCGGATCGTCTGGGGCTCTATTGGTTTTGCTGTTTCTTCAGCGTTGCGACGGTGTCAAACACTTCGTTGCCACGCCGGTAGCGGATCGCAATTTCGTCGCCGGGAATGTGCGTGTTGATCTGTTGTTGCAGATCATCAAACCGAGTGATCTTGGCGTCGTCGATTCGAATGACCACGTCTCCGGCTTGCAAGCCGGCGTCCGCGGCGCCGCTGCCGGGGGTGACCTGGCTGACTTCACAGGTGTCTTGCAGCGTCGTGCGACACATCACGCCCAAGAAACCGCCGCGACGCAGCGTGATGTCCAGCCCCGGCATTTCGACACGCAACCGCTCGACACGCTGTTCGGAAACACCGGTGCCCATCAAGTGCAGGGCATCGCGCAATCGGACGCGGGTCAATTCCGCCAACAGTTCTTCATTGAGACGCACGTACCGTAACTCGATCGCATCGAGTCGCGTACGTTGTTGCAACGTCTGGACGGCCGGCACCGTCAGCTCGCATTCAACGATCACCAGCGTCGTCAAGTCGGGCATCTTCATCACCGCGGCCAGTGTTTCCGCTGTCGCCATCGCGTCTTCGATGACGACAAAATCGATCTCGCGAATCCAACGCAACCAGGCTAGCGCTTCGACGTCGCCGTTGAATTGCCGGTTGATCCGAACGATCTCGTGCGAGGTGCTGCGAGAGGCCAAGGCGACGGTGTCGATGCCGATGAAGACGCCGGCGCCGGAGAGCTGGACCCTGGCTTCGCGGCCACGCGACTCGGCGAACGACTCCAGCGTCGACTTGGCCAGCGTGGCTTTGGTGCCAAAGCTTGTCGCGGCGATCGACTCCAGCGTCGCGAGCGCTCCGTCGGTCTGCCACGGCGGTTCGTCTTCGGCGACTTTCGCCAAGATCAGGATGACGTTTTCGACCGTTTCCAAATCGCCCACGTCGAGCATGTCACGCAAGACCGGGACCGAATCCAGGCCGCCGTCGATCAGGTGGCGTCGCGCCGATTGGCGGCGGAGAAAGCGTTCGTGGGACAGCTGGCTGGCCCAATACTCAAGCGTCCGCTCTTCGCGGGGAACCCGGCGCGGCGGCTCGTCGGTCGCCGGCGGCGTGTCGTCCTGTCCTGCCACCGGTGCCGCGGCGGGCTGCTCGGATGGCTGCGCTGTAGCCGGTCCGGTGGAAACCTGAGCGGTGGCCGGAATGCCAACAAGGATCAGAGACGCCGCCCAGATCAAGCCGGCGACGTAGCGGTCAAGTCGGTGCTTGCCAGGGGCGTCCAAGATCAAATCGTTCTCCGCTAACCGATGCACCAGCGATCGTTGAACCACTCGACACGGTCCGCGCGGCGCGGGTTGTATTTCGTCTCGGGGTTGAACTTGTGGGTTTTCAAGAACGACATGAACGCCTTGCCCGGCACTTCGGCGTGCTGGGCGATGATGTCGACATGCTCGCTTTCGGGTTTCCAGTCGTACAGGATCTTGTTGTCGGATTCGAATTTTTCGTCCAAGTACTCGATGTTGGCGGAACTGCAAACGACGAAGTCGCAGTCGCGTTTGCAAAGGAAATTCAACAGTTTGCTGGCCAAGGCGCGGGTCTCGGCAAGCTGACCGTCACAGGTTGCCGACGCGATGTTCCAAATGGAGACGAAACTGTGTTCGTCCTGGTCGTCCGGTGAAATTTTGAAATCGATTTCGTCTTCGGCGGCTGCCATGCTGAAAAGCCTTTTCAGATTGGGAATGATTGGGGATGTCTGTCCCGGAGATTCTAGACGATTTTTGTGGATTCGCACAGAGTCACGTTGGGTGTGACCGGACGTGTCATGCCGCTCTCGATGATTCAGCCAACGAATGAGACATCGCTCATTCGAGACGTATTTGGCCTGTTTCGTCGGAGCTTTTGCCATGACTCAAATGATGCTGTTCGACCCCTGCTCGCTCGCCCCCAGCACCCCCGTCGCCGTGAATTCCGCTGCGGTGGCCGCCAGCCCCGTTGCTGCCAGCCCCGTCGTTTCCCACTCCCGAACCGCCGCGTCGACGGTTGCCGATCGCACCCCCCGCGAGAATCGCAATCACGCCGACGCCGACGACGGGATTCATCACATGGGCGATTTGGCCCGCCTGGTCCTGCTCCGGTACCAGCTGGTCGCCAAGCGACGCCAGGAAATGGCCGCTCGACGCGGAAAATAAACCCCGCCTGTCAGCTGCTCAGCTGCCACCTACCGGTCCCTCCGGCTGGCTGTCTTTTTTGCCTGATTTGCCTAGCCGCTCCTTTTTCCGGTGCAGCATCCAAGCCGTCCACATCGCGCCGACCATAAATCCGATCAGGCCCGAAATCGCCAGCAACATTGCCAAGGGAACTTCCCGATGAAACACCAGTGGCATCCGCAGCAAAACACTTTGAGTGTTGGAAAGCGAAAAGATCATCAGCACCAACACGCCGGAAATGATCAAAAACCATCGAAATCGCGCCATGATGCAAGTGTCCAGTGAAGTGCGAAAGGTTGAGGGAAATGCCAAATAGCTGGCGGAGTGCCAACAGTCCAGTGAACTAGCCGTGCCGAGGGGTCAGCCCGCGGAAACGGGAACGGTTAAAAAATGAGCCCGAAATGCTAGCATTCGTTATGCTAGCGTCGGATGCGGGCCCAGACTTTCTTTGCATCCATTCGTTCGGGATGAATCGTAATGGCCAATCAGCAGCAAGTTTTTTCGTTCATGGAGGCTACCGCGGTCGCCCCGGCCCATGCGAAGGGTCGGGCTGCCGAGGGTCGGGCCGCCGAGGGTCGGGCCGCCGAGGGTCGGGCCGCCGAGGGTCGGGCCGCCGGCGCAAACCGTCACATCACTAGCGAACCTGTGCGGTTTGCCGCCACCGGACGGGCCCAGGATCTTCCCCCGGCTGAGGAAAAACAAGCCCCGTCGGGTCGGAGTTCGGCGGTCGACACGCGGACTTGCCATCGAGAATCGGCGAAGCGCCCGGACGCCGCCGCAAGCCGGGGGCTCTCAAACGAATCGCAGCCACCCAGCCCCGATCCACCCAGCCGCGATCCACCCAGCCGCGAGGCGATCTTAAAATCATTGCGGGCCAAGGTCGGGTGCATCAGCACGGTGCGGCAAAGCGGTGGGAGAGGATTTTCGACCGGTTGTGAAGCGATGGATCAGTGGTTGCCGACCGGCGGTTTGCACCCGTCGACGCTGACCGAATGGATTGCCGCCCACGACAGTGCCGCCGCCGGATCGTTGGCGATGGCTGCCGCGGCGAATCGATTGCGCCAAATTCCCGGTCGACCGCTGGTGATCGTCGATTGCAGCGGCACGTTCTATCCGCCGGCGGCTGTCTCGATGGGGGTGCCGCACCAGCGGATGATTCTGTTGCGTCCCCGCAGTGGTGCCGATGCGATTTGGGCGATCGATCAATCGCTGCGTTCCGGAGCCGCCGCGGCCGTCTGGGCTTCTTTGCCCATGCAAGTCGACGATCGTGACGCAAGACGTTTGCAATTGGCGGCCGAAAGTGGTCGAACACCGGGGTTGCTGGTGCGTGGGTTTGCCGCGCGGGGAAAACCCAGCTTTGCCGAAGTCCAGTTTTATGTGTCGCAGCAGCGGCGTGAACCCGCGCGTTCGGTCACGAACCGCGCGCGTGATTTCGAAATCATTTCGGTCACACTCGACCGTGTTCGTGGCGGTGCGGTCGGCAGACAGCTTGCGCTGCAAATCATCGACGCGGCAACGATCCGTCCGCTTTCCACCACCATCGGCCCACAGACGAAACGGCATGAAACGGCTGCTGAGCATCTGGCTTCGCAACTGGCCCATCCAGCGATTGCAAAGCGAGTGGCGGCGCGACGCGACTCTCGAACCGCTTCCTAGCGATGCGTCACGGGACAACCGCGCGGCACCGTTGATTCTTTGGAAGAACGATCACCGCCGCGGACGGCTGGTCGTCGCCTGCTGCGCCGCGGGGCGGCGGATGGGCGTTCGCACCGGCATCGCGATCGCCCAAGCGACGGAGCTTGCCGGTTCCGCCGGCGTGACCCCGATCACCGCCGAGCATGATCCGATCGCGGATTCGATGGCCTTGGGACGCGTTGCCGATGCCCTGCAACATCAAATCAGCCCGCTCGTCGCGATCGAATCGCTCGGCAAACGACTTTGGGCCGGTCAGGTTTTGCTGGAACCCGACACGTTGTTTTGTGATCTGTCCGGGGTCACGCATCTGTTTGAAGATGAAGCCGGGATCCTGGACGCCGCCGGCCGCTGTCTGGCCGAACTCGGATGGGTCGGCAAACTGGCCATCGCCGATCACGCCGCCGCCGCTTGGGCGCTGGCCCATTACGACGTCAACGCCCCGGTGATTTCGACACGCGGTGTCGATGATTTGCTGCACTTGAGCGTCAACGCGCTGCGGATCGAATCGGAAATCAAACACACCCTTGACCGATTGGGAATCGAAACCATCGGCGCATTGCTGCGACTTCCCCGCGGCGGGCTGGCCCAACGCTTGGGCAACGGAATTGTCAAACGCATTGCCGAAATCTTGGGCGAAGTCGAGATCCCGTTGCAAGTCCACCATGCCGAACAACAGCACCACAGCAGCCACGAATTGGAATACCCGACGGATGATCTTGAGATTGTGATGGATCGGGTGGGACGGCTGGCGGAGTCCATCGTGGCGAGTTTGGCGGCGTGTCAGCGCGGGGCGTTGCGTGTGGCGTGTCGTTTAGAACTCGTCGATCGGCCGCCGCTGTCCACGGTGATCGGCATGTTCGCCCCGACCCAAGATCAACAACATCTTCATTGTTTAATCAACTCCAGTTTGGAATCGTTGCGTGTCGCGTCACCGATCACCAAGATTACCTTGTCGGTCTTGCAGAGCGGCCCGCTGCGGACTCAGCAAAACGCGCTCTTCGCCGACGACGCCATTGGGTTAGGTGACAATGCGGTCTCCGATCGTTCCCTCGCCCGGCTCGTCGACACGCTCTCCGGTCGCCTCGGTCGCGATGCCGTCTTGGGTGTCCGACTGAGCGAAAATCCGTTGCCGGAGAAAGCGTTTCGAACGTATTCCTTGACCGATCATCGGACCCGCAAGGCGCTGCGGCGGTTGCCATCGAAACAACCCGCTCGGCGAAAGACGGCGGGCGAGCGTTCCACCTTTCACGCTCCCCGCCGTGACGATGCACGCCGCCGCCCGATGCAATTGTTGCGTAAACCCGTTCGCTTGACCGCGGTCGAAACATCGCCCGCCCACGCCGCCAATCCTTTTCAAGCCCTGCCACCGTTCCGATTCGAAGGTGCGCTGCACCGCGTCGCGTTTGCCTGGGGCCCCGAACGCATCGAAACCGGCTGGTGGGACGGCCCGACGATTCGCCGCGATTACTACCGCATCGAAACCGAAACCGGAAACGTTTGGTGGGTGTTTCGAGAGTTAAAGAGCGGAAAATGGTTTTTACATGGACGGTTTTTTTAGAGTAGTCAGTTGTCAGATTTGAGATTTGCTGACTCTAACGGTTTCGATGTATCGGATTTTGCCGGATAGGCGAAGTCATGCAGGCCCGGAGGGCCGGCAGAGTGGATGCCGGTGGCGTGAGCCACCGGAGATGATTTCAAGGAGTCTCTGAGGCCCAGCGGGCCGACACAATTCCCCTGCGA
>WCIL01000019.1:0-171788 GCA_033042175.1 Phycisphaera sp. RhM | reverse complement strand
TCAGTATTCGCACAGAATCCTGTCAGATTCGCTTCTATCTGCCAGCACCGACGACACCAGGCTTAAGGAACCCGATGGACGACACTGGCAACGCTTATTCCGAAGAACTTTGTAGTCGCCGATCAATTCAAAGAACTGACCGACAGATTACTGATGCCAATTACCAAACAACCAAATTGTCAAAAATCAGTTCTCCGACCGCACCCCGATAGGGTGCAATCGAAGGACGCTGTGTTAGCAGCCGCCCGCCGCAAAACTCTGCGGCGGGCGGTCACTCACGAGCGAGGCGGGAAGATAGAGCCGACAGCCGTGGCCGTCAACCGTTCTTCATCGGAAACCTAAGAAAACTTTTTCTTAGCCTTCCGCCGCGGCCTACCGCGGTCCCGCAGTGAGGTTTTCCTCGTGCAGGAGTGGAAAGGTTGGGTTGCCAAGCGACACGTCTTGCGTCTGGACCCGCCTTCAATCGCGGCCCGAGGCCGCCTTGCGGGTCACACGCAGGCGATGCCGGCATGACATTTGCTCGCGCTGGGCGAGCGTTTTCCCTGGCCGGTCCGGTTTGACGTGTTTGTCAACCCGTCCGGCCCTCATTCCCCTTGAACCGAAGTGGAGGTAGACGGACTTGAACCGACGACCTCCTGCGTGCAAAGCAGGCGCTCTCCCAACTGAGCTATACCCCCGAGGGCACCCTGGTGGGTGCATCTCAGATCCGAAATTTCAAAGTTGAAATTTCACTTCACTTCGATTTTGGTTGCAAAGCAACCGAGTGGGCGTGCCAGAACTCGAATCTGGGACCTCGTCGTTATCAGCGACGCGCTCTAACCAACTGAGCTACACGCCCTTGTTTGCCCGGCAGCACAATCTGCAGTGAAAGCAACGCTTTCAAACCAGTGTCCAGCCAGAGCTGTCCCACACGGCAAGTCCCGCCGGGCGAGCGAGAAGTTTACGCAAACCAAAATGGCTGTCAAAGCCAAGTTGGCATTCTAAGCGAAAAAAGCTTCTCCGATTCCTCACCAACCGCCGGAACGACCGTCGCCAAAGCAATCCTCAGACGAGATTTGTTTGCCGGTGGACCAGTTTTATTCGGCACAACGTCCATTTCACTTAAATCGACATTCCAACAAAGCCCCGGGTTCGGTCAAAATAGTCGGCGTATCAACTCTCCCACTCTATGGACACCTGTGAAGATGATGGATCGTTCCACTCGGCGACCTGCCCTGGTTAACGTCAACGCTCGACGCCAATGGCGCGCTTGGGATGCGTGTTTCGTGACGCCCACGTCACGCAACACGCGGCTTTTCAAGTGGCTTGGGGCGGGAGTCTTTGCCGCTGCCACGGCGGTGCAGGCCGGTCTGGCCCCCCCTGCTGTCGCGCAGAGCCCCACCGCCGCCCAGGCACTTTCGCTCAAACCGCTGCAGCAAGACGCCAACTATGAGCTGGTTCCTGCCGAGCAAGTGGCCAAATGCACGGTCAGCGATATCACCGAAGACGGCCAAAACGGCTGGGAAGTGACCGGACCCGACGGCCACCTGCTGCGTCGCTTCGTCGACACCAACGGCGACAAAAAGATCGACCTTTGGTCGTATTACAACTACGGCGTGGAGGCCTACCGCGACATCGATGCGGATTTCAACGGCAAAGCCGACCAGTATCGGTGGCTCGGGAACACGGGCACCCGTTGGGGGGTGGATCAGGACGAAGACGGCCGTATCGATGCCTGGCGACGAATCTCCGCCGAAGAGGTTTCCGCCGAAGTGGTCGCCGCGCTCCGCGACAAGGACCCGCGCCGTTTCGCCCGTTTGCTGGCCACCCCCACGGAACTGGAGTCCCTTGGGCTCGGGGAAGCCAAGCTGGCGGAACTTGAAATGAAAGCCAAGCTAGCGGCGCGCAACTTTGCCGATTTGGCAAAATCACAAACCGTCATCGGTCCCGAAACGGAGTGGCTTCAATTCGCAGCCCCGGCTCCCGGGCTGGTTCCCGAAGGCACCAACGGCAGCACGAAGGACCTGGTGGTCTACGAAAATGTCGTCGCCATGTACGAAAATGGCGGGCAAAGCGGACAACTGATGGTCGGTACGCTGGTCCAGGTCGGTGATCGCTGGCGGATGGTCTCGTTGCCTAACGTCGGCGACGACGGTGCGTTGACCCAGTCCAGCGGCCTGTTCTTTACCCCCGGTGGTGCGGCAACCGCTTTGTCACCGACGTCCGATTCAGGGCTCCAGGCTCTGGTCACCCAGCTCGAATCGCTCGACAAGAAACTGGCGTCGGCCCCCGAAGCGGGGCTGCCGGCGCTGCACGCCGCCCGCGCCGATCTGGTCGAAAAACTGATCGCGGGCTCTAGCAATGACGAGGACCGGGCGACCTGGACACGTCAGTTGGTCGACACCGTCAGTGTCGCGGTGCAGAGCGGACAATACCCCGACGGGCTGGACCGGCTGAAACGCGTGGCCGGCAAATTTGCCCGAGCCAATGACGCGCTGGCGGCCTATGCCGATTACCAGGCCATCCAAGCCGAATACGTGCTCAAGCAAACGCCGGATGCGGATTTTGAGAAGGTCCAAATGTGGTACCTGGAAACGCTCGCCGCCTTCGTCGATGCCCACCCCCAGACGATCGAATCCGCACAAGCGATGCTTCAATTGGCGCTCGCCAAAGAGTTCGAAGACAACGAGAAAGAAGCGTTGGCGTACTACCGCAAAGTACGTGACGGATACAAAGGCACCGAGGCCGGCGAAAAGGCCGCCGGCGCCGTTCGGCGGCTGGAGTCGGTGGGACGCAAAATCGAACTCGAAGGCACGACCATCGACGGCAAATCGTTCAAGCTTTCACAGCTTCGCGGTCGACCGGTGGTCGTCCACTACTGGGCAACCTGGTGCGAACCCTGCAAGCAAGACATGAAACTGCTCAGCCGTCTGCAGGGCCGCTACAAGCGTGAAGGCTTGACGCTGGTCGGCATCAACGTCGATGCGAGGCGTGGCGATGCCGAAGCATTCCTCCGCGAGAATCGCTTGCCGTGGATTCAGTTGTTCGAAGAGGGCGGTTTGGAATCGAGCCGGCTCTCCAAAGCCTTCGGCGTGCAAACGCTGCCGACGATGATGCTGGTCGACAAAGACGGCACCGTCGTGCGACACAACGTTCGCGCCGCCGAACTCGATGGCGTGATCGAAGAAATGGTCAAGTAAAGTTTTTTGGGTTTCGGGTTTCAGGTTCCAAGTAAGCTGAAACTTGAAACTTGAAACTTCAGCTCCGATCCTCGTACGGTCGGGGCCGAAGTTGTTGGAACAGAGCTCGCTTCTGATCGGGAAGCGAGTAGTGGAAGCCGCAGTTTTCCAGGAAGCGGTCGGACGAGCTGATGGCCATGATTTCCATGATGCCTAGGTCTCTGGCCCGGTCCACGCACATCTGGACCAAGCGTTTGCCGACGCCGAACCGCTGGTAGTCGGGATGCACGGCAAGGCATTGCAGTTCCGCGAGCTTGGGGCTGTAGACCTCGACCGCGGAAAACCCGACGCAGCGCTGAGCCGGTTCCTCGGGCGTGACTTCGTCGCTCGGTGTCGGGTCACTCGGTGAGGGAATGTCGGGCGCCGGGGCCTCTGACACTTCGTCGACCATTGCGACGAAACCGTGCCGGGTGAGTTCGATCAGTTCGGCATGGGTTCGCGAGAGCAGCAGCCGTTGCATCACAAAGGGACGCAGTAAGGCATGGATTGCCGCGGCATCGCTGGGCAGTGCCTGTCGGAGTTGCGGGAGAATCAGCGGCGTGGGGTCGGGTGGCGGAAGATCGTTCAATGCAGTGGCCCAACCCTGGTCAGTGAAGCTGGACCGGATTGGTCGCTTGCTTGATGGTTTTTCGCAGTAACATCGCCGGAGCGTCTTTCCCGGTGAACAATTTAAATTGATAGGCCGCCTGGCGGACAAACATATCGATCCCGGTGATGATCCGACACTGTGCCCGTTTGGCGTATTTCACCAGCAGGGTGTTCTCGGGGTTGTAAACGGTATCGAAGACCACCATGAATTGATTCAGCGCTGACGCTTTGAAGGGGGACTTGTCGACGTCGGGGTGCATGCCGACGGGCGTTCCGTTGATCAGCAACTGGACCTTTTGGTTGTGTCGATCTTCCCAGGGCACCACGCGGCAGCCGATCTCCGAAGCCAACAGTCGAGCCCGCTCTTCGGTGCGGGAGGCGATAACGACGTCGGCCTGGCGTTGCCGCAGCCCCCAAGCGATCGCGCGGGATACTCCGCCGGCGCCGAGCACCATCGCGGTGACACCCTGAAGTGCGTTCTCGCGGGGCACGTCTTTCTTTTCCATGACTTCGATGATGCAATCCATTGCGGCGCGATAGTCGGTGTTGTAGCCCAGGCGATCGCCTTCATGAAACACCATGGTGTTGATCGCGCCGATCCCGTTGGCGCTCGATTCGGCTTGGGTGCAGTAGTCCAACGCCCGCTCTTTGTGAGGAATGGTGATGCTGATGCCGCGGAGTCCGATTTTGTCGACGCTGTCCATGAAGTGATGTAGATCGTCTTGCGGGACACGCAACGGCAGGTACCGCGCGTTCATCTTTTCGGCCTGGAAGGCCGTGTTGTGCACCAAGGGGCTGTAGCTGTGGGCGACCGGATCGGCGATCACGCCGAACAGCTCGGTCTCGGCGTTGATGTTCTTGACGTCATACAAATTGGACATTTCTTTCCAATTCAGCTGGCCGGGGGCCATCTTCTTGTCCGTGCTGTAGGTCGCATAGGTGAAGGGGGCGCCGAAACGGTTGGCCAGAATTCGCGTGATGGTGCCGATCTCGCCCATGCAAATCCCGATCGTGGGGAGTTTGGCGTTGCGAATCAGGTCGAACATCCGCACGTTGTCGGCGAACGAGTTTGCCATGGTTGCGATCTTGACGATGTCGGCGTCTTCTTCGGCCATCGCCGCGTGCAGATCTTCCAGATTGTCCGGGGTGCCGGAAAAATCGTGGTAGCTGATGATTCGTTTGGTGTTGCCGTACCGCGGAATCTGAGACGCCACGTCGGCTTCGATGTCGACGTATTCGGCACCTGCGACGATCGCTGATCGCAGCAGCATCAATCGGTCTTGCTCGCTCTTGGTCCAACGCCCCCCGTCTTGACGGCGTCGAACGGTCATCACGACCGGGCCGGGACGATTGTCCATCAGACGTTTCAGATTGACGGCTCGACCGACATAGTCCAGCCGCAATTCCACAAGTTCGGCGCCTTGTTCGACCAAATGCTTGTGTTCGCCAATCATCCGAGTGTGGCGACTGCGACCGAGACTGACACAAATCATAGGGTATTGAAGTACGAGGAAAGTGGTGGTGGACTGCTGGAGGCGGCCTCGGCAATGGCAGGTGGGCTCCATGACGAGTTTACTGCCCGGAGTGCCGCCCGCGTATAATAGATCGCACCGAATGCAACGAGCAGGGGTGTAGTCTAATTCCCCTGAGGAACGGCCGGTCGGGTCGATCCAACGCTTCTGCCACAAATACAGCACGGACAAAGCACACAGCAGGTCATAAATGATGAGTTCGAAAACGCGATGGATGTTCGCTTTGCCCTCCTCGATCCGAATCTCCGTGATCAGTCTGATTTTCGTCGTGATCGGGGTGACCGCGAGCCGGGGGGCAGCACAGGGTTCGGACTGGGCCTTCCCCCGTGGCGACGCCGCCGGGTCGGGGGCGACCACGGCACAGCTGCCCGACGAACTGCAGGTGGCGTGGGAGTTCAAAGCCGATGAGGCGATTGAGTCGACTCCCATCGTGATCGGCGACCAGGTGTTCGTCGCCGATGTGATGGGGAAAATCTACTGTCTGGCTCGTCGCGACGGACAGGAACGCTGGCGAAAAGATTACCAGACCGGATTCCTGGCCTCGCCCGTGATCGCCGGCGACCGGCTGGTCATCGGCGACTACGACGGCAACGTGTACGCCCTGTCAGTCAAGGACGGCAGTGAGTTGTGGACTCAAACGACCGACGGCGAGATCAGCGGCTCGGCGGCGATTTACGAGGACAAGGTGCTGGTCGCCTGTCAGGACGGCAAGCTGTACTGTTTCGAGCTGGCGACCGGAGAGCCGGTGTGGACCTATGCCGCCGAAGACCAGATCCAGTGTTCCCCCACGATCGCGGGTGATCGGACGTTCCTGGGCGGTTGTGATGCCAAACTGCACGTGGTCGATTTAAAGACGGGCAAGGCCGATGGGGAGGGGATGCCGCTGGAAGGCCCGACCGGAAGCACGCCGGCCGTCCGCGGTGAGCTGGCCATCCTGCCGACCCACGACGGTTCGGTGTTCGCCTTTGATTGGAAGAACAAGAAACAGCTGTGGCGGTACGAAGACCCCTTGCAAGCCCAAGAGTATCGCAACAGTGCCGCGATCTCCGGAGAAATCGCCGTCGTCAGCAGCCAGCGCAAGCAAGTCGATGCGATCAACTTAAAGACGGGCGAGCGAATCTGGCGACACACCTTGCGGCGGTTCGCCGATGCATCCCCGGTGATCGCCGGCAACGACGTGTGGATTCCCGCGACCGACGGACGGCTGCTACGACTCTCCGTAGCCGACGGGACGTTGAAGTGGAGCTACGAGATTCGCGGCAGCTTCGTCGCCGGGGTCGCCGTCACCGACACCGAGCTGTTCGTCGCCGATGATGACGGTGTGGTCCGCTGTTTCCGAGGCAAGTAGCAAGTGGTAAGCAGGTCACGCGATGCGTGACGGGTGGCATGCACAGCATGCCCTACTTTTCTTGCCCGTAAACCTCTTTGGGGTCGACGAGTCGGGGGTCGACGATCGAGAGCGAGCCGTCGTCGGGATCGACTGCTCGAAAGAAACAGCTCTGGAATCCTTCGTGACAGGCCGCCCCGACCTGCTCGACTCGCAACAAAATCGTATCGCGATCGCAATCCACTCGGATCTCTTTGACGCTCTGGCGATGCCCGCTGGTTTCACCCTTACGCCACAGGGCTTGGCGGCTGCGGCTGTAATAGACGGCTTGACCGGTCGCCAGCGTCTCTCGCAACGCGTCTTCGTTCATCCAGGCCATCATCAGAACGCGGTCACTGTTGGCATCTTGCGCGATCGCCGGCAATAAACCGTCGGCGCCCCGAGAAAAGTCCACTGCGGCGGAGACGTCGATCACGGCAAGTTGTCCGGGGGGAAAGGGAGTGAGGTTTGCAGCGAGGATTATAGGCAGATTCGTAGTAAACGGAACGACTGGCACGCCGCCCCGGCCGAATCGTTTCGCCGGGCCCGGCCGCTGAAGGCACCGTCGCGGCGCGGACGATAAGCAACCTACACTTTCTTGTCCAAGGGTTGCTGATTCGGGGTTTTCCGTCATGTCACCGACAAAACTATCGATCGTTCTGCCGGTTCGCGATCGGCAACATGAGATCGTTCAGCGGGTCGAGCACGTCCTGGAAGGCCTGGTCGATCTGACCGACGAGGTCGCCGAAATCATTGTCGTCGACGACGGCAGCCGCGATGAAACGCGGGACATCTTGGAAGAGCTGCATGCCAAGTACCCCCAGGTTCGGATCGCTCGACACGACCGTCCGCGCGGCATGGAAGCGGCCGGACAAACCGGATTGGAACGGGCAACGGGAGAACTCGTGTTCATCCAGGAATCGAACGCCGAGATGCGGATGGAAGATCTCCGTCGGCTGCTGGTGATGAGCGAAGACGAGTCGGTCGTCGCGGCACGGGCAGAGAGTCGCCAAGAGCCCCTCGCCCCGCCGCTGTTGAGGCGTTTGCGACAGTGGGGCACCGACAAACATACCGCGGTCGAAATCCGCTCCGACGCCAGCGCACCCTGCTCGGTCCAAATGATCCGCAGGCCTCATCTGCAGCGTCTCTCGGCCCCCAAAGGCAAACGCTATTGGTTAGCGGGACAGACCGATCGGATCAAGACGATCGAGCGGACGAAAGTCGGGGCAAGGCTCCGCTAAAGCTCACTACCGCTACTTTTCCTCTGAAGGGGGGGCGGAACGGCGCGACCGTCCGGTTTCAGCTCGAAAACACCGTCAAAGACCGGAGGGCTCGCGCCCTGCCGCTAACAAGAAACACTTCGTTGAGTGTCAAAGGAGAGAGTCAGCGAATCCGGTATCCCGAAGGGATTACAGCGAGTAGCCGGAGGTCAGCGCAGTGCAACCTCCGGGAAGGCCGTCGCGAAGTTCTTCTCGACCCCGGCGGGGTCGCAGCGAATCGATTCGCCGGCGGCGGCGCAGTTCGCCTTGCTGAACAAATTGATCGGGATGCTTGCGCGCGGGACAACCGGCCGGGTCTGAGGGCTCGGGCGTGATTTGCTTCGACGCCCTTCGGGGTCGCATCAGAGGGGGGCCCGGATGTCCGGAGGTGTCGCTGCGCTCACCTCCGGCTAATGGCTTTGACCCCGTTCGGGGTCATGCCGCCGACATTCGGCTTAAGGTGTTAGCGGAACGGCGCGAGCCGTCCGGTTTCAGCTTGGAAACACCGTGAAAGACCGGAGGGCTCGCGCCCTACCGCTAACAAACAACACGCCGATTGGTTTGAAAGTAGGTGGCATTAGGTTCGCGCCAGCGCGAGCGGCCCCTCATTGATGTTCCTTGAGCGGCGATTCACGGGGACGCTACTGTAACGATTCAACATCCCAATCAAAACGAGCGTTGGATCGAAAACTCGGCGATCTCGATCAGGCAGTTTTTGGCCGCCCCGGTGGGCAGATCGGCGATCGCGTCGAGGGCGCGTTGCTTGAATTCGGCTGCCGTTGCGACGGTGAATTCCCTGGCGTCGGATTGATCGAGCCAGCTGCGAATCTGTGAGATCCGGTTGGCGGCCGGGCCGTTGAGGACCGTCAAGATGGCGATTCGTCGCTCGGGGGTTGCTGTTTCCAGCAGACGGATGATCGGCAGCGTGATTTTTCCCTGTTCCAGGTCCGTTCCCAGCGTTTTACCGACCGCTTCATCGTCGCCCCACAGGTCCAGGAAATCGTCAGCGATCTGGAACGCGATCCCGAGACTGTTGCCGTATTCGGCCAGTCGATCGGTCGTTTCCGCATCGCAATCGGCTTCCGCGGCGGCGAGCGAACAGGCGACGCGACACAGCTCGGCGGTTTTTCCTTGGATGATTTCGAAATAGGTGTCGCGATCGATTTCGAGATCGTCGCGACCGAGCACTTGCCGCAACTCGCCTTCACAAACCAGGCGAGCGGCTTGGCCGACCCACTGGCAGGTGCGGGTGTTGTCGAGTGTCGCAGCCAATTGGAAACTTTGGGCGAACAAATAATCGCCCAGCAGAATACTGGTGTGATTGTTCCATTGGGCGTTGATGGTGGGGACATGCCGGCGCGTCGCGGCTTCATCCAGCACGTCGTCGTGGACCAGCGTCGCGGTATGGACCATCTCCAGCACCGCTCCGATGGTGATGTTGCTCGGCTTCACGCCCCCGAGAGCTTCGGCCATCAGCAAGTGCACGGCCGGCCGCAGACGCTTGCCCCCCAGCGCGACTCCGTGCCGCAGCAACGCCGAAACACCTTCGAAGGGACTTTGCAATTGTGAACGCAGGGTGGCTTCGACCTCGGCCAACGGCTTGGCGATGGGACCATACAGTCGCTGCAACAGCGGATTGGCCGAGGGGGCGGCACAGTTCTTGGACACGCGGACCGTGTGATCGCCCGTCGGGGGGGATCGGCGGGATTCGCTCTTCGCCACACCGTTGCGGTTGCCGCTGACTCGGCTGTCGGAGTCGACCTGTACCGTGTCGGAGCGGTCTCGAAACGTCTCAGAAGCGTCCATTTTCTTACGCGTGTCTGCAGGAAGGGGGAACGGGTCGATCGGTTGCAATAGAAAGGAAACCGCAATTAGAAACCAGGGACAACGAAATCAAAGGGGGACGATTGGTCGCATCAGGAATGCGTGCCGGGATTTCGCACGAACGTCCCCGACTGGCCCCCTTCTTTCCCTTCCAATTGAGTCGGTCCGATCTGCATCGCCCGATCGACGGATTTGAGCATGTCGTAAACCGTCAGCGCGGCGACACTGGCGGCGGTGAGGGCTTCCATTTCGATGCCGGTCTTTCCTGACGTTGCACAGGTGACGCGACAGATCAGCTGGGGTGGCAAAGTCGGCTGCGGCGACTCGGTTGCTTCGGCTGTTTGTTCGTCCGCCCACTGAAAGTCGACTTCCGCGGACTCGATCGGGATCGCGTGACAGAGGGGGATCAGATGGGGCGTCCACTTGGTCGCCGCGATGGCGGCCAGCCGTGCGACCGCCAGCACGTCGCCTTTGCGGCTGGTCCCTTGCCGCACCAGTTCGGCCGCTTGGGCGTTCATGGAGATCCGCGACGAGGCGGTGGCGATGCGTTTGGTGACCGATTTGGCGGAGACGTCGACCATGTGGACGTTGCCATCGGCGTCGAAGTGGTTGGAAGGCATTTTCTTAGTTTCAAGTTTCAAGTTCCGGGTTCCAAAGGTTTGGTGCCGATGGCCGTCGGTGCGATTCTGTAACGAAATCTCTCCACTCCGCAACCCGCTGCCGCCAACTTGAAACTTGAAACTTGAAGCTTGAAAAAAAAAACGCCACACATTTGCGGGAAATGTGTGGCGTTCTCGTTGTGGTCGGTGGTGAAGCGTGCCTCCTGCGGCGGCCTGAGCCGGGGCAGGAATCGTTCACACCAGTTCTTTCTTTGCTCCGACGAGTGTTCTCAGTCGTTCAGCCAACAGATGGGCGTCGAACGGCTTTTTGAACGTCTCGTTGATGCTGCTTCGATCAAAACTCATCGGCTGGCCGTCATCGGGCAACAGCGCGATCAGAATGACATCGGTGAAATCCGCATTTTTGCGCAGGTTCTGGCAAATCTGTACGGCTTCGATCTTGCCGATCGAAAAGTCCACGATGATGCAGTCTGGCGTGAAGCTTTCGGCTTGAATTCCGGCTTCGAAACCGCTCGCCGCAACTGCGACCTTGAACGATTTTTCCGGCGGTAATTCTCGCTTCAAGTTCTCGATCAAAACTTGATCTTGGGCGACGATCAGGCACTTGGCCATCGCTTCGTCCTCCAAGTCACCCAACGGCATGCCGTGCTCCTTCAGGAACTTGATCAGGTATTCACGTGGAATACGACGATCTTGTGATCCTGGGATTCGGTAGCCTTTCAAACGCCCCGAATCGAACCATTTTGAAACAGTTCGGGGTGCGACTTTGCAAATCTTGGCGACCTGTCCAGTCGTAAAGACCTTCATATCAGGCTCTCCATAACGCCTCGTTGATTATTCCCTCGAACAATGGTGCGTCGGTACCCAATGTTCTCATGGCCTTGGTCGATCAGTTGTGCCGCACGCCTTCTCGTTCGTTTCATCTGTCTCACCGGTCCTGATCGCTGAGACAAAGTCTTACGAACCTGAATGCTGTCGTGTACTGCAAACCGAAAGCTGGGTCAGGCCACCCGGCTCACATCCTGTGACGCTTACCGAACGGGATCACTTGCTAGGTTTCAAACGTTTACAAACGGATCACTCCGCTTTAGTCGGGGTAGATGCTGTGACGTCCGGCGACCAACGCCCAACGTTCCATTGGTGAAACACGGCTGACATGATGATGGGTGTTGTCATCATGCCGATGTTTACAGGAACGTTCGGCTATAGTCGCCATCTGCCTTCGAGAAGGAGAGGTGTCACGAACGCGACGCCCTCGACTCGATTGCTTTCCCAGAATCCCCCCCTGGGCGGATCCACAACTCGGCTGCCACCAGCCCTGCTGCCTCGAGACGGTGAAAACCGCTCTCCGCGAGAGAACCCAGTCGAAAACTGTCGATCCGAGACTTAGTGTCGAGCAAAACCGCCCCAATTCTTTAGGGCGTTTGGAAGGGAACAAGCGTCATGGCCCCTGTGACGGTCCTTGACCGGATCAACCGGGACGGCCGGATCGATGCCGGTGATGCAAAACACCCGTGTTTCCGGGACTTTAGACACCGAAGGCACGGATTCTGTTGCACCGAAACAGAGGATTTGCGAAGAAAAAAAACTTTTTATAAAGTTCATTTTCGCCCCCAATCGGTCTAGACAGCATGCCAATCGACGAGTCATCTGGCCGCAATATCCGTCGCACCGTCACATCGATCCGCCACCACTGCAACCGACATGCAAGACAACGCCCGCGTCTTCTTTGAACAAGCCATCGCCACGCCCAGTCCCTCGGGATACGAAGAGCGGATCCAGAAACTGATTCGAGATTACATCACGCCCCATGCCGACCGCGTGCGCATCGATGTGCACGGCAACTTGATCGCCGAAGTCGGCAACGGTGACGGACCGCGTTTGATGCTGGCCGGACACTGCGATCAAATCGGGATGTTGGTTTCCCACATCGATGAAAACGGTTTTGTCTACGCGCAAACCATCGGCGGTTGGGATCCCCAACAATTGATCGGGCAAGCCATGTCGATCTGGACCGACTCCGGAGAAGTCCCCGCGGTCATCAGCCGCAAACCCATTCACTTGCTCAACAACGACGAACGCAAAAAGGTCGTCGGCTTGGACGAAATGTGGTTGGACGTCGGAGCCAATCACGACAAACAGGCTCGCGAAAAGATACGCATCGGTGACCCGATCACGTTGGACCTGCGGCTGCGCCCGCTGATGAACTCACTCGTCAGCGGTCCCGGGATGGATAACAAGACCGGGATGTGGACGGTGATCGAAGCATTGCGACGCGCGAAAGAACTGGCCGGCGCCGGCGGGATCGCCTGCCACCTGCACAGCGTCTCCACCGTTCAAGAAGAAATCGGACTGCGTGGCGCCAAAACCGCCGCCGGTGGAATCCATCCCGACGTCGCCATCGCCGTCGATGTGACCCACGCCTCGGACTGCCCCACCATCGACAAAAACAAACAAGGCGACATTCGCCTCGGCGGCGGACCGGTGATCTTTCGCGGACCCAACATCAACCCCAAAGTCGCCACGCGGTTGATCGAACTGGCCGAAGCCCACAACCTCCCCTACCAGCTGGCCGCCATCGGACGGGCGACCCCCAACGATGCCAACGTCTTGCAACTCCACGGCGCCGGCGTCGCCACCGGGCTGGTGGCGATCCCCAATCGCTACATGCACTCTGCCGTCGAAGCGATCTCGCTGGACGACATCGATCACGTCGCGCAACTTTTAGCTCACTTCGCCGCGGCGCTCAAGGCCGACGATGACTTTACGCCGGGAACTTGAAACTTGGAACTTATTCAACCCGTCGCAGCCGTTCCAGCGGGACGTAGTAGCGTGAGTAACGTTTTCCATCGCTGAACTTTTGCCCGGCGGGGTTGGGGACCAGCACCGTCGCCCGCCGGGTGATGCGGTTGACGCGGCCTTGCATGCGGTGCCCTTCGTGATGGAACACCACGTCGTCGCCGACGCGGATGTTGAAGCGGACCGCGGCGCGTTCACGCTGAGTGATCAAGTTGTGTTGATAGTCGGTGTGACCGAAGTACCGATGGGCGATTGATTGATAGCGGGCTTCGCTGCAATTGCCGTCATTCCAAATCAGCATCTCGATCAGATGCACGAATTCGTGTTCGGCGATCCGTTGCATCGCCTCCAAACGGTCATGGCAAACACACCCGGCGACCTCGATCGGCCGCGAGACGTCTTCAAACGTTTGAAACAGCAGCGTGCTGGAAAGGACCAGTTCAAATTGTCGCCGCCCGTCATAGTTGCCTTCGAGGTATTGGGTGACCAATTTGCCGCCGACGCTGGTCATACGGGATGACAATTGAAAGGAGATTCCTTCGGCCGACGCGGCGCTGAGAATTCGGCCGTCGAAGAAGCGGTCGTCGTACAACCGGATCATCCTGGAAACGTCTTCCGGCGAGACCTTTTGGAAATTCGGCCCGTCGATGCAGCGGCTGGTCAACAGCATCTGCTCATAGATCTGTCGTCGCCATTGATCTCGCTGCGATGCGGGAAGCGTTCGAATCGCGACTTCGCCGGCCAGTCGCCCCAAGACCTCGGGATCACGCGGCGAAGGCCCCGCCGGGTGCACGCTTGGCGTCACCGCCTGCGTCTTGCCCGATCGGTGGCGTGTTTTTTTCCTGGTGTTGGTCTGCCGATGCGTCATCCTGAAGCTCACGGTGGAAGGCAACGCTGTGAAGCATTTCTTAGCGGCAGGGCGCGAGCCCTCCGGTTTTTCAAGGTCAAACCGGACGGCTCGCGCCGTTCCGCTAACTGCTTCAGTGCCAAAGTAAGCGGTATTGGGCTTGCGCCCTTCCGCTAAAACCTCGTCAAACACAGCGGATAAATGCTTCGCAGCGTTAGGTGGAAGGGTTGCGAGCATTCTAGCCGATCAAGCCGGTTGAGTTGTAGCTCAGCTGGTCATCGATCGAGAGCAGTCGGGGGTGATCAACCCCACGCAATCTTAGCCGCATCCAAGTTTGCTCGCAGTTCGACCAACGACTCCGCATCTCCGTGCCCTAATGCCGCGTCCGCCCAATCGGCATCGAAGTCCGCCAACGCATCGTCGATGGCCTGCGACGACATCGATTCGGCAAAACCGACTTTCTTGCTTCCAGACCCTTCGACGGGCAAGGGGAAGACGACTTCCTCCATTCGCTCTGCCACTTTCGTCGTGGGCGGGGTCATCGAGTCCGTTGGGGTGGGCGCGTAGATTCCTTGCGCGGCGCGAACTTGGGTCGATGAGGCGGACGAGGTTGCCAGGTCCGAACCGGTGATGCCTCCAGCCGACGTTAGTCCCGCGGCGGCAAAGGCGACCGAATTCAACGTGCTGACCTTACCGATCGAATCACTCGACGCGGCTTGTCCGACGGTTCCGCTGGAGAGCAATTCCCGCAATTGCGAAGACGTGAGCTGCGGGTTGGCCGACAGCGTGAGTGCTGCGACAGCGGCCACATGCGGACTGGCCATGCTGGTGCCGCTGAGAGACCGATAACCGCCGCCGGCATAGGTGCTGTAGACACTCACGCCCGGCGCGTCGACTTGAACCGCCCCGCTGCCGCCGACGTTGTTGCTAAAGCCCGCGATGCGGCCGGACGAGTCGTAGGCGCCGACCGAAAGCACGCTGGTCGATTCGGCGCTGTGCCGCGCCGGATAGCTTGGACTGGCCGCCGACTCGTTTCCTGCAGCAGCCACCACCAGCGCGCCCAGGGAGGTCGCGTAGTCGATGGCACTGGCGATCCGAGAACTGATCCCGCCACCGAGACTGAGGTTGATGATTTGAACGCCTAGATCGGCCGCGTAGCGGATGCCGGCGGCCACGCCACCATCGGTTCCGCTGCCGGAATCGTCGAGCACTCGAACGGGCAGGATCTTGGCATCGGGCGCCACGCCGGTCACGCCGAACCCGTTGTCGCCCGCCGCGATCGTGCCGGCCACGTGGGTTCCGTGTCCGTTGCCGTCGTCCGCGATCGCGTCTCCGGAGACGAAGTCGTAACCCGAAACGTCATCGACGAATCCATTGCGATCATCGTCGATCCCGTTGCCGGCGATCTCGCCGGGATTGACGTACAGCGCGCCGGCCAAGTCGGGGTGATCCAAATCCACTCCGGTATCAATCACGGCAACTGTCACGCCTTGTCCACGGTAGCCGGCCGCCCACGCTTCCGGTGCCGCGACGGCATTCAGATTCCATTCCCGGCTGCCGCCGTAATAGGCCACTTCCGCCAGCGGCGTCACGGTGGTCGGCTCAGGCGGCGGTGACGGCTGGGGTACCGGCGTCGGTGCCGCCGGGGGACTCACCGTCGGTTGCGATCGCGATGTCTGAACGTCCAAGGTCAGTCGGTAGGAAATGCTTCGATAATCGACCGAGGAAATTGCGAGGTAGTACTCGCCGTCGGGCAGCGACCCCGAAAGCGATTCGCTGCGATTGGATGAACGCGTCGAAGAACCGATCAAGTTGCCGTTGCGATCGAGCACATAGAGATTCGCGTCGCGATTGAGTTGATCCAACGTGATCCGCACCTTGGCATCGGTGGCGATTTCGAAACGAACCACATCGATCCGGTCGAACCAGCTGAGCCGTCCGGCACGCTGCAGTGTTCCATCGACCACACCCAAGTTGGCCGCCGTCCGCAAGGTTTCGCCGGCGGCGTCAGAAGCGCTGACATTGACAGCAAGGTTTTGGATCTGTTGGGAGACGCTTTCGATCGCCGGGCTGTCATCAATCGGATGCTGTGACAGAGACAAAGAATCACCGGCAAGCAGTCGACGCGTTTCGAGGGATTCGACCCCGAGCCGTCGGCAACTGGCAAAATGAACACCACCACGAAATCCTTTTCGTCGACGCATCACACACCCACCACACACCGGCAAGAATTAGAACGGGGAACCCAGCGGGTTCGAGCCGACCGTATCAAAACCGATGAGCCGGGTCAGGTTCAATTTTGTTGTGAGCGTTGTGGCGAAATATGTGGGGCGGGGAGTCATTCGCGCAGTGGTGAGAGACTTGGGTTGGTAAGAAAATTTTGGAGGTAACAAAAATTTGCCTGTGCGAACGGTGCCCGGTGTCGGTCGCGTATCGAAAATTTTCCTACCTCCAAAATCTTCCTACCTCCACAATCTTCTTACCCCACAATCTTCTTACCCCAAAATCTTCCTACCTCCGGATCGACACCGTGTAGCCGCCACGATTGTTGCCCAGATCGCCGAGGTCGTCGTTGATCCGAAACAGCAACCAACAGTGTTCGTCGATGACGATCTCGGTGTCGGATTCCACGCTGCGGATCAGCAGTGGTTCGAGTTGTCGTAGTTCGTCGGTTTTGTTGGGCAAGACACACACCAGCAGCTGCCCGAGCGGTCGATCGTTGGCGTAGTGAATCGTGACCCCGGGAGGCTCGCTGATCCATGGTTTCGGATCGTCGTCCAGGCTGCATCGACCACGTGGGGAAACTTTAACGCGCATGCCGGGGGCGAATCGAACGCCGACGCTCTGCCAGCCACGATCAGCCTGGATCGTCGTTTCGATCGGGTTGCCACGCCAAAGTTTGTCGCGGATCGCCAAGTCGATTCGCTCGCGCGGCCAATCAAATCCATAGTCGATGGTGTTGGTCAGCATCCGCCAGCGGGCTTGCACGATCGGCCACTGTTGACTCAATCGCCGTTTGAACGCAGTCGAAAACGCGACGGTTCTCAGGCTGCCATTTTGGGCTTCGGCCAAGACGGCCGGTCGATACTCGGGGTATTCGGTGAGCAACATCGCCGCGACCCAGCTCCAACCGTACGATTCGACGTCGCTTTTCAGATCGGGCGGGTACTGGAGCACGGCATCGAGCGTCGGGATCCGCTGCTCGTCGCGACGTTGTGAGAGAAGTTTGAAACGTCCCCAGTAGGGAACCACTTGCGTTGATTCCGGCACCACGTTGACTTCGACCTGACGGCCCGTGCCGCGGTGAACGCTCAGCATTTCCGCCAGCCCTTCGGCGAACCACGACGGCCCCGTGCCGCCGAACAGTTCGATCGCCAATGCATGCACGCCCTCGTGCAACAACAAATGCCGTGTGTAGTAGTCGCTATTTTGGCGGATCACCCAGATGTTCGAATCGATGGCATAGCCAAACGGAAAACTCAAATCCGGCGGCAGATCCCCACTGTCACGAAACCGCTGGGGATCGGCCATCACAAACGCGTCGACCCGCCATCGATCCAGCGACCCCGGCGGCAGTTGCCAGAACCGTTCCCACTGGGGCACCGCGGCGTCATAGGCTTCGACCAACTCGGCCAGCGATTCCCGTGACCCCGAATCCGATTTCAGGACAATGTGCTCGCCCTCAACCACTTGCATTGGGGGTGGCGTTTGCGCCGATGCGACCGGAACACTCAGCGCCGCGATGCTGATCATGGCGATCAGTGTTAGAATGCCGCTCCGGCCACGGGCACGCACTTGCATGGCAAGCTTGCGGCGCAACGCACCAACATGTGCCGGGTCGGAGCACCCTTCGACGTGGACCAAACGATCTTCAAAAAATGAAACCATTGCACCATTCTAACCTGCCGGTCGCGAGCCGACGATTCACCTTCGCTCGGTCGCGGTTGAGGCTGCTGAGCTGCTGGCAGCTGATTTGGCCGCTGCTGATCTGCCCGCTGTTGTTTTCGACTGCGGCATGTGTTCCGAAGGCGGAGCGGGACGTGGTGGTTTACTCGGCGCTCGACGAACAGTTCGCGACGCCGATTTTTGCCGCTTACGAACGAAGTGTGGACTACGAGACCGGGATCGTCGGGAAATTTGATGTCGAATCGACGAAAACCGTCGGGCTGGTCAATCAAATTCTCGCCGAACAGAATTCGCCGGTTTGTGACGTGTTCTGGAACAACGAGATCATGCACACCGTCCGATTGCAAAAGCTCGGTCTGTTGAAACCGCGGACGTGGGCCGTTGCCCCGGGTTGGCCCAGCGACATGATCGCCAGTGACGGTTCGTGGTGCGGATTTGCCGCCCGGGCACGCGTGTTGCTGATCAACACCGACAAGATTCCTTCCAAAGACGACTATCCCACCAGTGTGGCTGATCTGATCGATCCGAAATGGAAACACAACTGCGCGATGGCTCGACCGTTGTTCGGCACCACGGCGACGCATTTTGCGGTGCTCCGTGTCCGCGACGGTCACGAGGAAACGCTGGAGTTTTTGAAACAGATTCAGGACAACGCGGTGGTGTTGTCGGGCAACAAGCAAGTCGCCTTGGCAGTCTCGTCGGGCGAAGTCGCCTGGGGGCTGACCGACACCGACGACGCGATCATCGAGAAAGATCAATTGCGCAACGTTGCGATCGTGTTCCCCGATCAGCAATCCGACCAACCGGGAACCCTACGCATTCCCAACACGTTGGCGATCTTGAACGATGCTCCCCATCCCGTCGCCGCGGAAACACTTGCCGACTACCTGGTTTCTGCACAAACCGAAGACCGGTTGGCGATGGGGGACAGCAGCCAATTGCCGATCAGCCGCGACAGCGAGTACCGGCCGCGTGTGATGCCGAAAGAACCGGTGCGCTGGATGAAAGTTGATTTCGAAGCCGCCGCGGAAGGCTGGACCGAGTGGGCCGAAGAAGTGATGGCGGTGTTCCCGGATTGACAATCTGATGCAGGACGAAGCAGAATCCAATGCTCGGTTCGCCAACGGCGATCCACAACATAGCCTGGGGTGAGACCGGATGAGCCCCAGCGAATCCGGGCGTAACCCCAGGTCTGCTTTTTGGGCAAACGCAACGGAATGATTTCCGCCGGCCTACCCTACTGGTGCAGTGCCATCTGCACGACGTTGGTGACGATCTTGGCGGCGTCTTCGGTTCCGTAGCCGGGGCATTGGACGGAGTTTTGGCTTTCGAGCGCACAGCTGATGTCCAGCGGCGAGAACACCACCGCGACCACCTCGTCGACTTCGGCGTATTCCAGGATGGGTGGTGAGGTTTGCCGACGGATTTGTTGGCCGCCGGCTCCGCGACCGATCCGTCGGATGGTGACCGACCGCAAATCGTAACCGAAGTACTGCGGGGTCAGCATGGGATGGTCCGAAGGCATCGATTGCAGCGAGTTCTGGCCCAGCACCGCGGCCAACTCACGACGGAACGCTTGGGCGAACGCTTCGTCGCCACAGATCGCGGTGCCCAAAATCACGCCGCCGTGCTCGATGAATTGGCGCAGCGCGTCGCGCTGCTCGGCGGTCAGCACAAAGTCGCGTCGACCGTGGACCCACAGCACCGACACTTCGGCCAAGTCCTGCTCGTCAAACCGGACCGGGTCTTCGGGCACGCTGATCGCCACCTGCGTTTGATTGCGGATGATGGTCGACGCGTTGGGCAGCGCGCGCCGCGCGTCTTCGCCGCCGGCGCCGACGTCCAGCCGAGCGATGCGTGTCGTGCCCCGCTCGGTCAATTCCATCGCGTCGGCTTGCAGCACGATCTGGGCGTCCAGCTTGTCTTTCAATTCACGCCCGGTCGCATAGGCGATGATGTTTTGTCCGATGCGGATGGAGTGATCGATTTGGCGTCGAACCGGATCGTCGGTTTCACCACGCTGAAACAGCCGGTCGCCTAATTCCCAACGACAGGTCAGGCTTTGCGGAACATAAAAGACGGCGGTGCGACAGCAGGCTTGGACGCCATAGACCCAAAACCCGTTGGGCATCGCGGTGACATCGACATTGCGTTCGGCGTTCCATACCGGATGTGATGTCGGCAAGCGTTCCAGCGGGGCATTGGGGTACCACTGGGTGCAGAGGTTGGCGACGCTGTTTTGAAAATTCGCCGCGTTACCACAGCCGCTGTCGCCGCTGGCGTCAAACACAATCGTGCCGCCCTGGTCCACGTAATCCTTCAGCAGCTCGCTTTTCTCGGCACTCAATGACAGCGTTTCTTTGCCGCTGATGACCAACACCGGTGTTTGCAACAAGTCGATCAAGCCGGCGTTTTCCAGCTGGACGGTTTGCCAAGTCAGGTCGCGCCCCCAAGCCCGTTCGACATGTCGCACCAGTTGCCGCAGCGCGTCCGGGTGGGGTTGCCATTCCCGTTGGTCCGTCTTGTCGCGTTCCAGTTGCCCGACGACGACCTGGCGTTTGCCTTTGGATAGAAACAACAACGCGAACGAAGTGGCGACGGTGGGGCGTTCCCATTGTCCGCCTTCCCAGAACCCTTGAAAACCATCCTGCTGGCGGATCAGTCGCTCGGCGCCTTCGCGATACCAATCGTGACCGCCAAAGAAGCGGCGTCCGGAAAGACGCCCCGTCCGTTCGATGGCGTACAGATAGTAGTAATAGGTGTCGGCGCTGCCGCCGGGATTGACTTCGGCGCTGAATCGTTGACCCAGCCAATCGAGGCCGCGGGCGATCGGATCTTGTTTCGTGGAATCACTTCCGCAACATTCGATGCTGCCGTCCTTGACCGCTGAACTGGCGTTGCCCAGGCGGCCATTGGCGATGATCAGCGACGCGATTCCGGCACAGGTCATGCTTCCGGTCGGTGCACCGCCGGTGTAGCTCCAACCGCCGTTGGGATTTTGTTGCAATTCCCAATAGTCGATCGCTTGCTCAAACACCTCCGGCTTGACCGCCACGCCACGGTCTTGGGCCGCCCCAAGAGCGAGGAGTGCGAACTGCGCGTTCGAGGGGTCGCCGCCGAATTGTCGTTTGCCGCCGTAGCTCCACGCCCCCGTGGCGGTCTGAGCCTCGGTCAACCAGGTCACGTTGTTGCGAATGCGCGGTAGATCACTGGCCGATCCGTGCTGACAAAACACCAGCGTTTGCAGCGCGACCGAGTACGTGCTCTCGGCAACCGTGGCCCGCAGGTACGTCATCGCATTCTTGATCGCGGGATCATCACGCGAGACGCCGGCATTGAGCAATGCCAGGGTGCACAGCGAAGAAAGGCCGCACGACTGGCCCTGAAACTCATCCCAGCCGCCGCGATCGTTTTGGGTGCTGCGAAGATAGGTAACCCCGCGATCGATCGCGCGATTGACCGCCGCGGCATCCACCTCCGCGTGGACTTTGGAAGGAACAGCGCCCAGCGTGACGACAAGAGTCAAAAACAGAGTGATGCAGCGTAACAATCGTTGGTCCCCCCCCTTACCAGTAACCCAGGTTTGCATCTTACACTGATTGATCCGTGCGAGCGATGGTCATGCCCGTACGCTGTCGCGGTCCGGCTGATATCATTTGGTCCGTGCCGAGACATTCTTCCAAAATTACATTGCAAGGTAGCTGCCCTATCGTGAGCGCCCCGACTCCACCCCATCCGCCGGCCGGCAAACCAGGCGGCCAGCCCGGACGCAACCTCGGCGACGTCCTGCGTGAGTTTTCCGACCATCAAGCGACCATCCGCAGCGAACTTTCCAAGGTCATCGTCGGGCAATCCGAAACCATCGAACAATTGTTGGCCGCGATTTACACCCGCGGTCACTGCTTGCTCGAAGGCGTGCCGGGATTGGCCAAGACCCTGATCGTCAGCACGCTGGCCAGCATTCTGGATGTGTCGTTTAAACGGATTCAGTTCACACCCGACCTGATGCCCTCGGACATCACCGGCACGCAAGTCTTGGAAGAAGACGAACACGGTAAACGCAGTTTCCGTTTTGTCGAAGGCCCGATCTTTGCCAACATCTTGCTGGCCGACGAGATCAACCGTACCCCGCCCAAGACCCAGGCCGCACTGCTCGAAGCGATGCAGGAGCGCCAGGTCACCGTGGGACGCGAAACGTTTGCCCTGCCCAAACCGTTCTTCACCATCGCCACCCAAAACCCGATCGAGCAGGAAGGCACCTATCCGCTGCCCGAAGCCCAACTCGACCGGTTCATGTTCAACATCAAACTGGACTATCCCTCGGCGGCCGAAGAAGAGCAAATCCTGACGACGACGACTCGGGGTGAAACCGCGACGGTCAACAAGGTCTTGTCCGCACGGGCGATCTTGAATGTCCAGCAGCTCGTCACCAGCGTGGCGGTCAACCCGTTCGTGATCAAATATGTCGCCAGCATCGTCCGCGCGACTCGGCCGTCGGACGAAACGTCACCCGACTACATTCGCGAGCTGGTCGATTTCGGCGCAGGGCCTCGAGCCGGTCAAAACCTGATCGCCGGTGCCAAAGCGATGGCGGCAATGGAAGGCCGGTTCAGTGTCGACGTCAATGACGTCCGGCGGATTGCGCTGCCGGTTCTGCGGCACCGAATCGGGACCAATTTCCAAGCGACCGCCGAAGGCATGGACAGCGATTCGCTCGTGACGCGATTGCTCGATGACATCCAGCCGCCGCAACCCGAAAAGCTGGCCAAATGAGCTCCCTGCTCTCGCCCGAAGCGTTGCAAAGTATCAAACGGCTGGACTTGCGCGCCCGGATGGTCGTGCGGGGGTTCTTGCAAGGCTTGCACAGCAGTCCCTTTCACGGCTTCTCGGTCCAGTTCAGCGAACACCGACGCTACAACCGCGGCGACGACCCCAAGCTGATCGACTGGTTGGTCTACGCCAAGACCGACAAGTATTTTGTCAAACGCTTTGAATCGGAAACCAATCTGGTCGGGTACCTGGTTATCGATCTGTCCAAGTCGATGGGGTTTACCGAGAACCAGTCGATGACGAAATTCGAGTACGTGACGTGTTTGGCCGCCGCGCTGACGTACTTGATGATCATGCAGCAAGACCCCGTCGGGCTGATCACGTTTGACGAGAAAGTCCACGCGTCACTGCCGGCACGTTCCCGCCGCGGTCACATGGGCGACGTCATCGCCAGGCTCTCAAATCTGAAGCCCGCCGGTGCGACCGATGTCCCGGCATCGTTGACGCAAGTCGCCGCGATGCTGAAACAACACTCGCTGGTGATGCTGTTCAGTGATTTGTGGCCCAGTGACGATGACGAAAAAACGTGGCAAGAACAAATCGCAGAAGTCGTCTCGGCACTGGCGCGACTGCGGCACGCCGGACACGACGTCATCGTCTTTCACGTCCTGGACGCGGCCGAAGTCGAGTTCCCTTATGATGGACCGGTGCAGTTCACCGATTCGGAGTCCGGCCAATCGGTGTCCGTTGATGCGACCGGGTTTCGTGAAGACTACCTGGCGGCGCTGGTCGAGTTTCGCGACGCCTACCGCGACGGCTGCAATCAACTGCAAATCGATTATGTCCCGCTCGATACCAGCATGCCATTTGACACCGCGTTGACGGAGTATCTGACGCAGCGGCAGAGCCGGTTTTAGCTGGCTAAGGCGCGGAGGAGAGTGGCAAAACGATGGGGAGGGGATTTGGCAGAACAATACGGGGCAGACCAATACGGGGCAGAATGATTTGGGGAGATGTGTGGGATCGAGGGCTCTGAAGCAGACAGATTGTTTTGCCAGCTCCTCTTCCCCTGCGTGCCGATTCAGCCCTCGGGTTTGGCGGAACCCACGTTGACGCAGTAGGATGTGTTCCCGCCGACGCGCCGGATCCCCCATCCGCTCATTCTGCCGCTTCATCATTCTGCCGCTTCATCATTCTGCCCCGTATCATTCTGCCATCCAACATGAACTCATTGACCAGGCCCGGTCGAGCCCTCGCAATCCTCGCACTGCTGCTGGTCGGAGTTGCGAATCGATCGCAAGCCGCTGTGCCGCCCAATGTTCTGTTCATCGCGGTCGATGACTTGGCGTCGACGCTGGGGTGTTATGGCGATCCGTTGGCGAAGACGCCGCATATCGACCGGCTGGCCGCATCGGGCGTGTGCTTCTTGAATGCCTACAACCAGTTGCCGCTGTGCAACCCGACGCGGGCGTCGATCATGACCGGGCGGCGACCCGATGAAATCGGCGTCTACGATTTGGACCGTCACTTTCGTGACCAATTACCCGACGTGGTGACGTTGCCCCAAGCCTTTCAGAAACGAAATTACTTGGCCGCGCGCGTCGGCAAGATTTATCACTACAACGTCCCCGCATCGATCGGCACCGACGGCTTTGATGATCCGCCGTCATGGAACCTGACCGTCAATCCCAAAGGCCGCGACAAGAGCGATGAAGCGTTGATCATTAACGCCGAACCGCATCGAAAGATCAGCGCGGCGCTCTCCTGGCTTGCCGCCGACGGCCGCGATGAAGAGCAGACCGACGGCATGATCGCCAGCGAAGCGATTCGATTGATGGAGGCCAACCGCGACACGCCGTTCTTTCTGGGCGTCGGGTTCTTTCGGCCCCACACGCCCTACGTCGCGCCGAAAAAATACTTTGACATGTATCCGCTCGACACGGTGTCGCTGCCGTATGCACCTCCGGGTGATCGCGACGACATCCCGACCGCTGCCTTCGCCCACAATTGCCCGATCCCCAACTACAACCTTGATCCCCTGACGCTCCGCAAAGCCACCCAGGCGTATTATGCGTGCGTTTCGTTTGTCGACGCGCAAGTGGGGCGGCTGCTCGATGCGGTCGAGCGATTGGGATTGGCCGAGAACACGATCGTGGTGTTTTGGAGCGACCACGGGTATCACCTCGGCGAGCACGACGGGATCTGGCAAAAGCGAACCTTGTTCGAACAATCGGCCCGATCACCGTTGATCATTCGCGTTCCCGGAGCTGCGGGCAATGGCCAGCCGTGCCGACGCATTGTCGAGTTTGTGGACATCTACCCGACGGTTGTCTCGGCCGCGGGAATCGAGGCGCCGCCGAAACTGGCCGGTCGAGATCTGGCCACGTTGCTGGACGATCCGCTGGCGACATGGAACGGCCAAGCGATCACTCAAGTCTTGCGTCCTGCCGATGATCGCTTGGCCACACAGGTGATGGGGTGCAGCATTCGCACCAGCCGCTATCGCTACACCGAATGGGCCGAAGGTGCCGCCGGCGTCGAGCTCTACGATCATCGCGCCGACCCGTTGGAGTTCGAGAACCTGGCCATCAAGCCCGATGCAAGGCACCGAGCGGTGATCGAGAGGTTGCGAGCGGAGTTGCGCAAGAAGGCCAGCGGCAAGATCCCCAGCGTCCCCGTCAATCCCGCCAGACTCTAACGGTGGCGTAAGCTTCCAGCTTGCGATCTCCTCAGCTGAAAGCTGATCCCACCTGACCGCACGTCAGCGCGGCATCTGCGGATTGAAGACGTTCGTCGGCTTGGTTGTGATCGGGGCGACGGGGCTCGCCCCGTTGCTGCGTGAGTCGAGCCGAAGTCCACCGGAGGGCTTGGCCGGCTTGCCCGCGGGGAAGACGACGTCATGAAGACTGCCCAAGATCACGACGCGGGTCATCTCCGCGGTGCTGCGCACATTCAGCTGACGGTACGCTTTTTGGCGCTCACGCTCGATCGTCTTGACCGACACCTTCAGCTTCGTCGCGATCTGTTTGTTCGGGGCGCCCTCCACGACATAGTCGACGATCAGTCGCTGACGATCCGGCAATCCTTGATACAGCCGATGGCAACGCAAGACGTCAAACTGATGCTCGACGAGTGTGCTGAGTCCGATCGCGTGCTGGATCGTTTCGATGATCTCGGGCAGTTCCATCGTGTTGATCGCAACGACGTGCGCGATCCGCGCGACGGCTTCCGAGGCCGCCATGCCGCTCGATTCATCCAAGACCAAGACGACCGGCGCGACCACGTTCTTTTCGAACAACAACTGCTCGATGCTGGTCCATTGTTGAATGCGCGGGTCGTAGTCCAACAGCACGCAAGCGACGTCGCTATCGGCGGCGGCCTGATTGATCAGCGAGGTGATCGAAGAAGAGGTTTGGAAACGACAGTTTTCTGCTTGGGCCGCCTGTCCGACCTTCGAGAGCCAGCCGGCGTCCTTGCTAGCCGCGTAGACGGCCGGACGGGGAGCCGGGGGCAGACCCATCGGGGTTTCGTGTTGGTTCATCATCAATTCGCCTTCGTGCGTTGGCGTCGGTGGTGGCGGCGGAAAACATTCACAACCGCGTAAGGAATTTGCTCATCACCAGTTGCATCGGCTGGTATGAGCGTTCGCCCTCACCCACCGCGAGGGCGTGTCATACGCGGGTGTTATTTGGCACACGCGCACATCACGCAGCGTCAAACACGCCTGCGTGATCCACGCATGCGGGTCGCCGCAAACAGCGCAAAATTCACCTGGCGACGGCGCGACGGGTTGCGGGTTCCAAGTTTCAAGTTTCAAGTTTCAATTTGTGAGTTGTGAGTACTTCTTTCTCCGCACCCATTTTTCTGCCGTCCCCTCACCTGGAACCGGGGGCGCGCACGCGACACACTGTGTGGCGTGGTTTCAATTTCCAACGCGTTGCGGGTGACCGATGGCTACGTTTCGAACGGTGGTGGTGGGGACCGGCTTCATCGGGCCGGTTCATGTGGAAGCGTTGCGCCGTGCCGGGGTGCAGGTTGTCGGCATCGTGGGGTCGACGCCGGAAAAATCGCGGGCGGCCTGCGAGCGTCTGGGGCTGCCGACGGAGTTGAGCACCTTTGAAAAGGCGTTGGCTGATCCGTCGATCGATTGCATCCATCTGACGACACCCAACCGGTTGCACTTTGAGCAAGCCAAGGCGGTGTTGCGTGCGGGCAAACATGTGGTCTGCGAAAAGCCACTGGCGATGAACTCGACCGAGTCTGGCGAACTGGTGCGTCTGGCCAAAGCGAGCGGACGGGCCGCGGCGGTGGGGTACAACATCCGGTTCTATCCGCTGTGTCACGAAGCGGCCGCGCGGGTCCGCAACGACACGCTGGGAAACCTGCTGCACGTCACCGGTTCCTACGTCCAAGACTGGCTGCTCAAGGAAACCGATTTCAACTGGCGCGTGCTGGCTGCCGACGGCGGGCAATTGAGAGCCGTCGCCGACATCGGCACGCACTGGCTGGACTTGATCCAGTTCATCACCGGCCGGCACATCACATCCGTCTGCGCCGATCTTCGAACGGTCCACCCGACGCGGCAGCGGCCGACCGGCTCAGTGGAAACCTATTCCGGTGGCGTGAACAGCGAGGATGGACCAACCGCGGCGGCGAGCGAGCCGGTGGAGGTCACGACGGAAGATTGCGGCGCGATTCTGTTGCGGTTCGCCGACGGCGCAAACGGTTGCCTATGGGTCTCACAAACGACGGCAGGCAAAAAGAATTGCCTCCGTTACGAGCTGGCCGGGGCCAATCAGTCGTTGGCCTGGAACAGCGAGTCGCCCAATCGGTTGGAGATCGGAAGCCGAGATCAGCCCAACGCTCACCTGATCCGTGACCCGGCACTGATGGATCCTTCGGCCGCGGCGATCTCAAATTATCCCGGCGGTCACAACGAAGGATTTCCCGACACCTTCAAGCAATTGTTTCGTTGCTTTTACGGTTCGATCGCCAAAGGCGACGTGTCCGAACCGGCGCCGTACCCGACGTTCCTGGATGGGCACCGCGAAATCCTGCTCTGCGAAGCGATTCTGAAGAGCCATCGCGAGCAGCGATGGGTCGATGTCGCAGGTGGTGGTCGATCAGAGTAGGTGATCGCGAGAGAGGTGTTGGAGCCTGTCAGCGCGCTATCGACAGGCTGGAAGCCTGTCCCACTTTGGTTTCGCTTGTTGCTACGCCGAGACGACGTTGATGCGGCGGCCTTTCTGGTCGAATTCGACCTTTCCGTCGACCAGAGCGAACAGGGTGTAATCGTTACCCTGGCCGACTCCGCGACCGGCACGCCAGCGGGTGCCACACTGACGGATCAGGATGTTGCCTGCGTTGACTGCTTCGCCGCCGAATTTCTTGACGCCACGACGTTGCGCGTTGGAATCACGGCCGTTGCGGCTGGATCCCTGACCTTTCTTATGTGCCATCTGATTGACCTGAATCGTTGAGTTTTTTAGGGGTCCAGGAGAATATCGACAGTTCCCCGCGACTTCAACCCGTTTCCAGGGGCAGAATGGCGCAGATTTCGCCGACGGAGCGTCCACGGCACCCCGCCCGAGGGGAGGTTGGTCTCACGTGCGGATCTGGCCATCGCCCTTGACGATGTACTTGTAGGTCGTCAACTCGCGCAATCCGCACGGTCCACGGGCGTGGAATTTGTCGGTGGAGATTCCGATTTCCGCCCCCAGCCCGAAAACGCCGCCGTCGTTGAAGCGCGTGCTCGCGTTGACCATCACGGCGGAGCTGTCCACGCCTGCGGTGAATGCCTCGGCCGCCGCCAAGTCGCGGGTCACGATGGCGTCGGTGTGATGGGACCCGTACCGATTGATGTGCCCGATCGCCTGGTCGATGGATTTGACGACGGCAACGCTGATGATCGGCCCCAGGTACTCCGTCCCCCAGTCGGCTTCGGTCGCCGGCACGCTGTCGGGGATCAGCGCCGCGGCCACTTGGTCGGCGCGAATCTCTACGGATTCGGCTTGCAGACGTTTCGCAATGACCGGCAGCGCCGAGGGAGCAATCGACTCGTGGATCAACAGCGACTCACAAGCGTTGCAGACTCCCATCCGTTGGCATTTCGCGTTGTGAACGATCTTGCTGGCCATTTCGATGTCGGCCGACTGGTCGACGTAAACGTGGCAGTTTCCATCGAAGTGCTTGATCACGGGCATCGTGGCTTCGGCGGTGACGCGGCGGATCAGCCCCTCGCCACCGCGGGGGATGGCCACATCGATCGAATCATGAAGCGACAGGAATTCGCCGACCGCGGCCCGATCAGTCGTCGAGACCAATTGCACGGCCGCCGCGGGCAAACCGCAGTTTTCTGCCGTGGCGGTCAGCAGGTCGACGATCGCGCGGCTGCTGTGGATCGCTTCTTTGCCGCCACGCAGGATCACCGCGTTTCCGCTCTTGACGCAGATCGCCGCAGCGTCGGCGGTGACGTTGGGGCGGCTTTCATAGATGAAGAACACCACGCCCAGCGGAACACGTTTTTTGAGAATTTGCAGCCCTCCGGGGCGGGTGAACCCGTCCAACACCTCGCCCACCGGATCGGCCAACATGCTGATTTCGCGGAGCGCCGTCGCGATCGCACCGATGCGGTCCGGATTTAATCTCAACCGATCCACGGCCGCATCGGTCAATCCGTATCCCGGCGCGGCGGCCAGATCCAGTTCGTTGGCGGCGATGATCTGGTCGGCCGAATCGACCAGGGCGTCGGCCGATTCGTTCAACCAGCGGTTCTTGATCTCCGCATCCAGGGTCGCCAGTTCCGCGGAAGCTTGTTTGGCGCGTTGCGCGGTGTCGCGGCAGTACGCGGCGAGGTCGAGAGTTGGCGCGGCCGTGTTCATGGACGTGAAAATGGGAGGAAAGAAAGGAATGAATCACGCAATCGTGCTCGGGACACTATCACCATAGCCAAACTATGCCCAGAAGGAACCTCCATTGGTCGGCACGTCGATTTGCCGCAAGGCGACACCGCTGTCACTTGGAGTCTTGCTCGTTGACGACTGGCGGCGACACCGATACCGTTTGACCCTGCGGGAGGGGCGGCCCCCTGCCGTGCAATCGACGTCCGTACTTTTCCAACCCGCAGCGATTCGGCCGGTATGAAATTCCTATTCCTTGGAGACATCGTAGGAAAACCCGGCATGAATGCGGTGCTGCAATATACCCAGCGGATCCGCGAAGAGTTGGACTTGGATTACGTGATCGCCAACGCCGAAAACGCTTCGGACGGTTCGGGATTGATGCCGAAACAATTTGAACGGTTGATCGACAGCGGCATCGACGGGGTCACCCTCGGCGATCATATCTTCCGCCGCAAAGAGATCGTCACCACACTGGAAAAAAGTGATCGCATCGTCAAACCGGCCAATTACCCCGACGAAGCCTCCGGCCGCCGCTGGACACTGATCAAACGAAGCGGACGCCGACCGTTGGCGATCGTCTCCATCATGGGGCGCGTTTTTATGCGGCCGGTGGACTGTCCCTTCAAAGCACTCGACGAAGTGCTCGCCGAGATCGAACCGCATACCGATCAGATTTTGGTCGACGTGCACGCCGAAGCCACCAGCGACAAACAGTGCCTGGGCAGATACCTGGACGGAAAAGTCACCGCCGTGCTTGGCACGCACACCCACGTGCCCACCGCGGACACCTGTATCCTTCCCGGTCGAACCGCATTTCAATGTGACGTCGGGATGTGCGGTCCCTACGAAAGTATCATCGGAAGAGACATTGAACGGGTCACCCACACGACTCGCACTGCAGAGCCGTGTCACTTTCACGTCGCGACCGGTGATGTCCGTCTGTGTGGTGCGATCGTCGAATCGGACGCTGACGGTCGCGCGGTGAAGATCGAACGATTCGAACAGCGCGTGATCGTCAATTAGTTGCGAACGTCCACATGGTTGACCACTTGCAACGACCCGGCGACGGGCAGCACCGCCTCTTGGGCCAACTGCTTGTGGTAGAAGCTGCGAACCTTACCGCGAAGCCGCAACTCATTGGCATCTTCGTCCACACGGAGTGAACGAAGTTCCTGAACCGAGCTCTTCGCGAGAAGCGCTGAAGCCGCGGTGACGATCTCTTGGGCTTGCATCGTTGTCATGAATGAATTCTGTCGGCAGTGGTAAAGGGCTGAATAGTCAAATATCACACATTGCAAGGAAATTGCCTACAGGAATTTGTTAAAAATCGAGCGTTCCATTCATCGTCAGGCAGGCCGTTTTGAGACGAATTGTTACATTCCAAACGCTTGCTCGATCGATCGCAACAGGCTTGACGCGTGCAGCCGATGCCGTCGGTGGCTGCTGACGGACAGTCCACAAATTGCTAGCAAATACATTCAAGAAAACAATTTCTGATCCGCGCATGATCCGCCTTGACCGCTGCGAAGGGGCGCCCGTATCTTCCGCCCATCGCTGGGACACTTGGCCGTGAGCCAAGCCAGACCTGGTGATCGAAGCGACTCGCTGGCGTGATCCTGCACTGGCACCTTGGAATTCTTTGATCGATTCTTCGGTAGCTGCGGACAAATCGTACGGCACGGATTCGACGGATCGAATCTTGTGTGACGGTGAAGGCGGCGAGAAACTGGCAAGCGTTCGGCAGGTCCCGGCAAGGAAGCAAGGGACCGCGTCGAACCGAATCGAGTGGCGATCCACTCACCCGAAAAACCACCGGCTCCCGGTCCCATAGCGCGTTATCCTCCGCCCCCCTAGGATCTCGTACTGGACCGGGGGCTTTTTTGATGCGCCGGCCCTGCTCCATCGGCTTGTCGAACCGCGCTCTCGGCCCGTGATGCCCCGTGGCGTAACGGTTTGTTGATTTAAGCCGATCGCACGTGGGATTATCCGTTTCGCGCAAGCGTGCGGGCATTCATCGTGTAGATGACTCACCAGCGTCCGTCGGCTCGCGCCCCATACCGCTCAATCGACAAGGTATGGACCAGCGCAGGGCCCGTAGGCTCGCGCCAAACGGCTGATTCAATGAACAAGCCTGTAGGCTGGCGGTTGCGAGTGAGTCTCGCAGAAGCTGAAAGCTAGCGCTTCCAGGGAGCCAAGCAGGAAGCTTACCCCACATCGGGTACTGCCTCAGCGACCGCGGTTACTCGTCTATCTCTTCTTCTTCGGCTTTGTGATTCTGCTTTTCAGTCGCCGGCCCGAGGATAAACCGATACCCCGCGTCGCGGATCGTCAGCAGGTGCACCGGTTGGCTGCTATGGGGTTCGATGATCTTGCGTAGCTGGGCGACGGTTTGGTCGACGGCGCGGGTTTGCAGATTCCCGCTGATCTCCCAAACTTCGCTCAGCAGTTCGCTGCGGCTGATCACGCGGTCGGGGTTTTCCACGAAGTACCTCAGCAGTTTCAACTGTTTGGGGGTCATCGGTACCGACTTGCCCCCGACGGTGACTTCGTGGTTGAGGAAATGTGCCGAGACATCGCCGAACGCGATCTGCTCGATCGATTCGCGGACGCGCCGCGGCGACGCTTTTGCCGACGATGCCGCAGAGTGTTGGAGCAGGTTCTTTACCCGGCTGAGTAATTCATCCAGCTCGAACGGCTTGTTCATGTATTGATTGGCCCCCACGTCAAAGCCCCGGGCGCGATCTTCGGCCAGGGTGCGGGCCGACAGCATCAGGATTGGGGTGGTGACGCCGGCGTCTCGAATCGTCTCGCACACCGTGTAGCCGCTCATTCCGGGCAGCATCAAATCCAAGACGATCAGATGAATCGGTTCGTTGGATGCATCGATCAAGCGTAACGCCGTGGGCCCATCTTCGACCAATGTGACACGATAGTTGTCGGCTTCAAGGTTGTACTTGATCCCGACCCCCAGGTGCTTTTCATCTTCGACGACAAGGATATGCGGACGCATGGCGGCAATGGCTAAGTGGAAACGTGAAAGGGAAACGCGTCTGGCCGGACGACCACCCTGTTACGGGGCATTCTGTGCGGGGCATTCCGACGGCACGTCCAAGACAGCGTGTTTCATTGTGACTTCAAAAACGGTCCCGGCGACCCCATCGATTTCACGGCGTCCGCGAATCCGCACGCTCGCCCCAACGGCTTTACTGACCGTCCGCACCAGGTAGAGTCCCAGTCCGGTGCCGGGCGTGCTGCGTTCGAGTTCGTTTCCCAGTCGCACAAAACGCCCAAAAATCTTGCGGCGTTTGTCGTAAGGAATCCCCGCGCCGTTGTCGGTGATCGAGACGACCACTTGATCCTCTTTGCCCTCGACGGGGCGAATCGACGCGATGACTTCGGGAGGCGAACCGCCGTACTTGATGGCATTGTCGATCAAGTTTCGGAACAGGATTTCCAGCTGCACCGATTGGCTGCGGATCGTCACCGGTGGGCAATCGATTCGGACCGTTTCGACCGGCAACCGGTACCGCATGCACGCCGCTTCGCCGCATTCGGCCAGTAACTGGTCAAGCCGGAACACCTCGTCGTCCTCGGGCTCGTTGCCGCGATCGATCCGCGCCGCATCGAGCAGATGGTTGATCAGGGCGTCGAGTCGCTCGACGTCATCCAACATGATGCGATGGAAGTCGCGTTGCTGCGACTCATCGACGCTGTGCCGGGACATGGTCTGCAGGTACAGCTTCAACGACGCGATCGGGCTTTTCAATTCATGGGTGACCGAGTCGATGAAGTTGGATTGCCGTTGATTCAAGCGGACGGCTTTGATAGTCAGCGTCAGGTAGACGATTACGCCGGCCAGGATGCTCAGCAGCAACAGGCTGCCCAGAATAAACAGCGTCCAGAACAGCCCGCTGCGTTCGGATCCGATGAAGCTGGAGATCGCCCAGATCGCACCGAGAATCACCACCAGGACGATCAGAACGACGCCTAGAGTGACGGGCGCCCGCAGGGAACGACGTTCGAGCATGTCTAGATCGGAAAGGAGGGGCGGAGAAGAAACCGGAGTCGCGGGCCAGTTTAACGCCCGACGTCTTTGTGCTAACCGCACCCCATTTCGGGGAGCCGCAAAATGTCTGTGCACGTGTTCATCTAAGGACGGTTTTGAACCGACAAAGACAACGAGGATCCGCCAGTTTGACCGACGCCGAAGCGACCCATCTTAAAAAATCAAGATTCGGTCCGCTTTTTTGGTTTTCTGACCATGACGGAACTTAGGTTCCCGGCAATAATCGGATTAAGTGAATTTAGTTTCCGCTAGGCGGGAAATGAAGAGAGGGATCTATGAATAGCCACGTCCAGGTCATCCGGTTTTCAGAAGCGACCATCCGCCAGGTCAGGCTCGATTGCAATCGTGCCATGATCCGCGCTCGCTTTTGCCCCCAACGCAGCGAGATCTTGCAGTTGCGTTGCATCGACAACCGCGCCGAGACGGAGACCGAATTCGGTAACCAACTCTGGTACTTCGAGGGTGTCGGGGTCGACGAACTGGACCGCCGCCATCGCGTCTATGGCGTTGTGGAATACTCGACTCAGTTCGGCTTGAACGAGTTGGTCGAAGACGGCGTGTTCACGACCGAGAACCAGCGTGAGCGGTTTCGCAGCCTGTATGAGCGTGAAGTCCAACGTCCGGACTGGCGTCACCCGGGGCACCGCTTGTTGGCTGCCGCCGTGATCGCCGTTTCAGTCGTTTGGCTGGGCTATCTGATGTTCGGCTCGGTTTCCGGCTAGTGCTCCGTCAACTTTTAGATTTAGGGTGCCGCGGAAAAGGGGTCAGGTACCAAAAATGCGAAGCACCCTACGGGCCATTTGGTTTTTGGTACCTGACCCCTTTTCCGCTCGACCAACGCAACCCCAACATTAAAAGTGGTTGGGGCACTAGTGCAGGTCGTCGGCGTGGCACCCGGGGCGGATTTCGGGGCTCGGCGTTATACTGGTCGGCACGCCGCCACTCATTGAAGATCCGCCGTGCCAGACCCCATTGTTGATGTTCATCAGCTGCGAAAAACGTATCGCAGTCTGTCGCTGACCGGACGCCGCCGCATCGATGCCGTTCGCGGCGTTTCGCTGCAAGCTTATCCGGGCGAGGTGTTCGGTTTGCTCGGCCCCAATGGCGCCGGGAAGACGACCCTGATCAAAATGCTGTTGGGCGTGGTCAAACCCTCCGGCGGCCATGCCAGATTGCTGGGGCAACCGATCGGCAGCTCCGCGGCCCGCTCGCGCGTCGGCTATCTGCCGGAATCATTACGCGTCGACCGCCATCACTCGGCGCGATCGGCGCTCCGCTACTACGGCCGGATGAGTGGCATGACCTCGGCCGAAATCCAGTCGCGTAGCGACGAGTTGCTGAAACTGGTCGGGCTGGAGGGGCGCGATCGCGAGTCGGTCCGTCGATTCAGTAAGGGGATGTACCAGCGTCTCGGGCTCGCCCAGGCGCTGCTGCATGACCCCGATCTGCTGGTCCTGGATGAGCCGACCGACGGGCTCGATCCGGTCGGGCGCAACGAAGTCCGCAAGGTGATCGATCGCTTGCGCGACAGCGGGAAGACGATTTTCCTCAACAGCCACATCCTGCAGGAAGTGGAAATGGTTTGCACGCGGGTGGCGATCCTGGCCAAGGGTGAAATCAAGGCGATCGGACCGATCGATGAACTGGCCCATGATGAACTGGCCCATCGCGACCAGCAAAAACTGATCGTCGAAGTGCTCGGCGACGCGGAACCGGACTGGCACACGATCTTCGGCGACCCCATGACGGTCGACATCGAATCCAGCCGAGTTCGCGACGCCTTCCGTTTGTCGATCGCGGTTGTTGACCAGGATCAGATCAATGCGATCGTGGACCAACTGCGACGATCCGATCAATCGATCTCTCGATTGGAAGTGCGTCGTGAGTCCTTGGAGGAAACATTCATGCGTCTGGTGGGCACGGACGCGGTCGAGGATGTCGCCGGGGAGGAGGTCGCCGGCGAGGAGGTGCTGTCATGATCAAACCTTACTTGGCCGTGATCGCGGACTCCTTTCATTCGGCACTTTCGTCACGGATCCTCTGGATCGCGATGGTGGCGATTTGGATCTTCTTGGCCGCGCTGGCACCGATCGGGTACCACGAGGATTACACGACGACGTTTCGTTGGTTCGACTTGGACAACGGGACGCAGATGAAGGCGATGCTCGCGCGGGGGCTGGTCGATCCCAAGGAATCGGAGACGGCCCTGGGGCGACTTGCCCACACCTTTCCTGAGGACATTCAACGGAAACTTCGCCAGGTCGCCCGCGGCGAAGACGTTCGGATCGACAAAGGGGCACTGGCCGATTCTCTCAACGACTCCCTGGACAACGAAGACTGGTACGATGCCGAAGCGTGGCGAACGACGGTCCGGCTGCGCGAGCTTCGGGAGTTAGACGAGATCCCGGACGATGAAATCAGTGAACCCGAACGTCGCCGACGGGCACGGTTGCGGATCGAAGCGGCGTTGCCGGGCGTCTTCACCACGATGTCGGCGCGGTCCATCACCTTGTCCTACGCGGGCTTCGACTTTCCGGCGTTCTTTCTGATCGGCAAGGAACAATTCGTTTCCTTGATCAATCAGTTTGTCGTCCCGATCATGATGGATTGGTTGCTCGGTTTTGCATTGATCTTTTTGGGCATCCTGGTCACCGCGTCGATCATTCCCGACATGCTGCAACCGGGATCGCTACACCTGTTGTTGAGCAAACCGATCTCGCGAACGATGTTGCTGTTGTCAAAGTTCATCGGCGGTTGTGCGTTCGTCTTTCTCTGTGTCAGTCAATTGGTGATCGGCTTGTGGTTGATCTCCGGCTTTCGGCTGGACATTTGGAACGCGCGGGTGCTGTGGTGCATCCCGGTGGCGGTGTTCTTGTTTGCGGTGTTCTTCAGTGTCTCCTTGCTCGCCGGGTTGCGTTGGCGTTCCCCGATTCTGTCGATCGGTGTGACCTGCATGTTCGGCGCCTTTGTGTTGGTGATCGGACTGATCGGCGGATACTTTGACGCGCTCGTTCGCTCACCCGACCGTATCTCGCAGATGTCCTTTGACGGTCAAGACATCGTGATCGCGACGCGTGGCGGTGAACTGAAACGATTCGACAGCGAATCGAATCAATGGGCCGATGTGATCGAAGGCGATTTCCGACGCCGCGATTTGATCGTGCCTCCGGTTCGCATCGCCCCCGGAAAGATCGCGACGGCACGGATCCGTGGTGGTCGATTCAATCTGTACGGCAGCGGATCGCTGGATTTGTTGGTGCTCGATCGATCCAAGGATTGGAAGCCCAACCCGGGATTGCGACTGCCCAACGGCACGCGTCGATTGCTGGTGGTCGGCAACCGCCTGATCGCGTTGAACAACACCGGGCTGATGGCAACAACCATCAAGCAAGTGTTGGACGAATCGGGAATCGACGATGACGAACCGGCGCAAGCGTCTGACGATCAGCCCGCTGAATCGGGCGGTGAATCGGAAAATGAATCTGATGCCAAAGAAGGATCGCCGGACATCGAGGTTTCCGACATCGGGGTGACGGCCTGGATCACCGACTTGATTCGCATGCAGGGCGGTGCGACCGAAGCCTTTCACGTGATCTTGCCCAAAGCAGTCACGCTGACCGATCCGGTGCGGCTGGACGTGCTTCCCGATGACCGGTCGCTGGTGGTCTATGCCCGCGGAAGGCTGATGCGAATGGAACTGTCCGGTGGCGGTGACGACGCGCAAGGGGCGACCGCGACGTTGGCCGCGGATCTCATGCTGGACGACAAAGATGCGGCGCGGACGACGATGGCTGCGGCGGGCCAGTCGGTTTTAGTTGCCCGTGCCGACGAGCCGGTTCGTTGGTACCAGGCCGACACGTTGGCGTTGTTGGCTGAGTTCCCCTCGCCGAAAGATCAGACGGTCGTGGCCGCAGAGGGATTGGGCGCGACCGATCGGTACGCTTTGCTGACGACCGACGGCAGCGTCAGGATCGTGACGCGCAGCGGAGATCGGGTGGCGTGGGTCACCCTGCCTCAGAGCGAAGTGACGGCCATCGAGTACGATGAGCAATCCCGTCGTTTGGCGATCGCGCACCACATCGATTCGATCGACTTTGTCGCGATCGGCCCCGACGCCAAAACCTCCGAGACGATCCAGCGGGCCGTTCGCCCCTCCCTGACCAGCTGGCGGAGTGTTGATCGGTACGTCATCACGCCGTTGCGAATGCTGACACCGCAGACGGGGGAATTGAGTCAGACGGTTGCGGCGTTGGTGAGTGGGAAGACGTCTTTCGTGATGGGCGACGTGGCCAGCGACGAGCAGGAAGTCGTGCAGCTGAAAATCGTTCGGCCGGTCGTCAGTTGCAGCCTGTTTCTGGCCGTTATGCTAACGCTTTCGTGCGTTTACTTCGCACGACGTGATTTTTAACGCCGTGTCGTTGAAGCTCAGACTGTTGACGTGAAGTTTGGTTATTATATCGACATTCCAGTTCTCTACCCGCTAGACATCAATCCCACCATGAAACTCACCCGCCTGGTCTTTGCTGCCGCGATCGCAGCCTTCATCACCATGCCTCCGGTCACACAGGCCGAATCTCCCGATGACTTCCAACCGCTGTTCAACGGCGAGAACTTGGAGGGGTGGCACGGGCGTCCCCATTTCAGCCCGATCAAGTTGGCCGAACTGTCCGAGGAAGAACGCAACGCAAAGCTGGCCGAGTGGCAAGCCGATGCCGAAAAGCACTGGCGCGTCGAAAACGGTGAACTGGTCAACGACGGACACGGCGCCTACCTGGTCACCAATCAAGACTACCGTGACTATGAGTTGTATCTGGAGTACAAGACCGTTCCGTTGGCCGACAGCGGAATCTATCTTAAAGGAACCCCGCAAGTTCAAATCTGGGACTCCACCGAAACCGCCAAGTTCAAACTCGGTGCCGACAAGGGAAGCGGTGGGCTTTGGAACAACAGCGCCGGTGCCCCGGGCAAAGACCCGTTGGTCCATGCCGACAAACCGTTCGGCCAGTGGAATTCGGTTCGCGTCCTGCAGATCGGTGCACGGACCACGGTTTGGCTGAACGACCAGATGGTCGTCGACCATGCGATCATGGAGAATTTTTGGGACCGCCAATCGCCGTTGTTTGTCAGCGGTCCGATCGAATTGCAAACGCACGGCGGTGAGATTCGTTGGCGAAACCTGAAAATCAGAGAACTGAGCACCCAAGAGGCCAACAACACACTTGCGGCGAAAAACGCCGGGCAGTTCGGATCGATTTTCAACGGCCGCGATCTGACCGGCTGGGTGGGGGCGACCGACAACTATGAAGTCGTCGACGGTGCGATCGGTTGCAAAAAAGGCAAGGGCGGAAACTTGTTGACCGAAAAAGAGTACGCCAACTTCGTCGCGCGAGTCGAATTCCGCTTGCCGCCCGGTGGCAACAACGGACTGGCGATTCGCGCACCGCTGGAAGGCAACCCCGCCTACCAGGCGATGTGTGAGTTGCAAGTGCTCGACAACACGCATCCCAAGTATGCCAAGCTGGACGAACGCCAATACCACGGTTCGGCCTACGGCATGGCGGCGGCGGCGCGAGGGTTCTTGCGTCCGGTCGGCGAGTGGAATTTCCAAGAGGTCACCGTCGATGGCAGCACCATCACGGTCGAACTCAATGGCACCGTGATCTTGAAAACGGACCTGTCCGAGATCACCGACTACATGGCCGACAGCGCCCATCCCGGCAAGGACCGAAAGACGGGACACTTCGGATTCGCCGGTCACGGTGACGCGGTCCAGTTCCGCGGACTCTCGATCCGCGAGCTGTAAGCCCGGTCGTCACGCCCGGTCGTCACGTCCGGTCGTCACGTCCGGCCCAACGAGCGGTCTTGTTCCCAGGCTCTGCCTGGGAACGAGTCCGTATTGGCCGCTGCCCGGCGGCCTTGCCACCGTTGTGAATCAGGCGTCCAAGTGGTAGACTCTCCGGCTTGCGCGAACCCGTGATTTACCGGGATTTCCGCGGTTTTCTACCTCTCCGCTAGGACACCACGTGGCAGACGAAAACGACGAAAACGGCCAAGACGAAGAGAACGGTTCGGGGGGGGCGACGGAGCCTCAGGGTGACGGCGAGAACGGCGGTCGCACCGGTGGTGATATCGGGGGCGAGGGCGCCCTGCGGATGATCGATCTGCCGATCGAAGACGAATTGCGAGAGAGCTACCTGACGTACGCGATGAGCGTGATCGTCAGCCGTGCCCTGCCGGACGTCCGCGACGGGCTAAAACCCAGCCAACGGCGCATTCTGGTCGCCATGAACGATCTGAACCTCGGTCCGGGAAGCAAGCGGGTCAAATGCGCCAAGATCTCTGGCGACACGTCGGGTAACTATCACCCCCACGGTGAATCGGTGATCTACCCGACGCTGGTTCGTATGGCCCAAGAATGGAACATGCGTTCGTTGCTGATCGACAAACAGGGGAACTTCGGATCGATCGCCGGGCTGCCCCCGGCGGCAATGCGGTACACCGAAGCCCGCTTGTCGGCCGTCGCCGCGGCGATGCTGGATGACCTGAAACTGGACACGGTCGATTTCATCCCGACCTATGACGAGGCGCGGACCGAACCGACCGTCTTGCCCAGCAAGTACCCCAACCTGTTGATCAACGGGTCCGGTGGGATCGCGGTCGGGATGGCGACCAGCATTCCGCCACACAACCCGACCGAAATCTGCGACGCGGTCATCAAGCTGATCGACGAACCGGAAACCACGATCGACGAACTGTGTGAAATCGTTCCCGGCCCGGACTTCCCCACCGGCGGAATCATCTGCGGTCGCGCCGGAATCCGCCGCGGTTACAAGACCGGACGCAGCACGATCATCGTCCGCGCCAAATGTCGCATCGAGGAGATGAAGGGCAACCGGCACCGCATCATCGTGTCGGAAATCCCCTATCAACAGTACCGTGACCGGGTGGTCGAGCGGATCGCCGGATTGGTCAACAACGACCGCATCAAGGGCATCTCGGGAATCCGCGACGAATCGGACCTCAAGGAACCCGTGCGTTTGGTGATCGAACTCAAAGCAACGAAGATCCCGATGTCATCCTGAACCAGCTGTACCAATTCTCGCCGCTGCAAGACACGATCTCGATGATCTTCTTGGCGCTTGTCGACGGCAAGCCGCGCGAATTGACGCTCAAGGAGATGCTGCAGGAATTCATCCGCCACCGGATCACCGTGATTCGGCGACGAACCCAATTTCTGTTGGCTAAGGCGCGGCGACGAAAACACACCGTCGAAGGCTTGCTGTTGGCATTGGCCAATATCGACGAAATCATCAAAACGATTCGCACCAGCCGGACGCAACCGGAGGCCAAGCAGCGTTTGATGGGCATCGAATGCCCCGCATCGATGATGCAACGGGCGCTCGGCGACGAAGGGTTTCGTCAATTCCAACTCGAACGCGGCGAGTCGGACACCTACACCCTGACCAGTGTCCAGACCGACGAAATCTTGAAGATGCGGTTGGGGCAATTGGTCAACTTGGAACAGGAAAAGTTGACCGACGAGCACAAGCAACTGCTCGAAGAGATCACCGACTACCTCGATATCCTGGGCAGCCAGGCGCGGGTCTACGGCATCATCAAGGAAGACCTGGAAGAGATGAAGCGGCGATTCGGTTCGCCCCGCCGTACCCAGATCAGCAATGAAGAGCTCGGCAACATCGACCTGGAAGATCTGATCACCGAAGAGACGATGGTCGTTTCGATCAGCCACGAGGGCTACATCAAACGCACGCCGTCGAGCGTCTACAACACCCAGCGGCGCGGCGGCAAGGGACTCAAGGGCGCCAAGACCGACACCGAAGACCCGATCGAACACCTGTTCGTCGCCAGCACCCACGCCTACCTGCTGTTTTTGACCACGACCGGGAAAGTCCGCTGGCAAAAGGTCTACGACCTGCCCCAATTGCCGCGCGACGCCAAAGGCCGTGCGATCGTCAACCTGTTGTCGCTCGAAGAGGGCGAAAAGATCGCTTCCTGTTTGGCCGTCCGTGACTTCAACCAGGAAGGCTACTATGTCGTGATGGCGACCCGCAGCGGCTTGGTCAAGAAAACGCCGCTGGAGCAATACAGTCGTCCCAAACGCGGCGGCATCATCGCGATCAAACTGCGCGAAGGCGACGAACTGGTTTCGGCCAATGTGATCGGGCCTGGGGACGAAGTGATCCTGGTCACCGCGTCCGGGATGGCGATCCGATTCAAAGAATCCGATGCCCGTCCGATGGGACGAAACACCTCCGGCGTCAAAGGTATCTCGTTGGTCGGTGATGACACTGTCGTCGGCATGGTCGTCGCCGAACCGGATGCGACGTTGTTGACCGTTTGTGAAAACGGCTACGGGAAACGGACGCCATTTGGACCCAACGCGATCGTCGATGACGGTGCCGAAGAAACCGAAGCCGAAAACGGTTCCTCCTCGGCCCGCTATCGAACCCAGCGTCGTGGCGGCAAAGGGCTACGCGATATCAAGACCAGCAGCCGAAACGGCAAGGTCATCGCCATCGCACGTGTCGATGATAACGACGAAGTCTTTCTGATGACCGGCAAGGGAAAGCTGCAACGCATCGCCGCTCGTGACATCAGCGTGATCGGACGCAACACCCAGGGCGTTCGTATCATGAGCGTCGACGCCGACGACACGCTGATCGCTGCGGTCCGCATCCCGCCAGAAGAAGAAGCCGAAGAAGGCGAAGTGGTGTCGGGACCGACCTCTCCACAGCCCGCGGCGGTCTCCACCGAATCGGCTGAGTCCGACGGGACGACCGAAGACGTCGACGCTGCCCCTGAACCAGCTGGACCTGAACCAACCGGCGACGACGAATCGTCCGACGACGCCAACGAGTGATCGTTGGCGGGGGGCCTGCGGCGGCTCTGAAATCGCTCGCAGGACCCCGAATGGCAACGCTGTGAAGCACTTTTAAGCGGTAGGGACGCGAGCCCAATACCACTCAATCGACAAGGTTTTGACAAGCGCAGAGCCCTGCCGCTCACAAGCATCACTCCGTTTGGTGTCAAAGGAGAGCGGCAGCGAACCGAGTATCCCGGAGGGATGTCAGCGAGTAGCCGGAGGTCAGCGCAGCGTCACCTCCGGGAAGCACGTCCCACAATCCCCTCGACCCCGGACGGGGTCGCAGCGAATCCATCCGCCGGCGGTGCGTCAGTCTGCGTTCGTACAGGAGTTGATGGGTGAGCTTGAGCGTGCGGGCTGGCCGGGCCCGAGGGTGCCGACGTCATTTGCTTCGACACCCTTCGGGGTCGCGTCTGACGGGGGACCGGGTGTCCGGAGGTGTCGCTTCGCTCACCTCCGGCTACTGGCTTGGACCCCGTCGGGGTCATGCCGCGCGCCCAATACCGCTAAATCGACAAGGTTTTGACCAGCGCAGGGCCCGTAGGCCCCGCGCCAAACGGCTGATGTTCGTTTGACATCAGCCGGTTCGCGCCAGCGTCCGGGCGCCTCATTGCTGTTAACTTAGTGGTATTGGCTCAATGCCAGTAGCCGGAGGGGAACGCAGCGACAACCGTCTGACGCGATCAACCGATCCCACCGCACGCTCGAAACAGAGTGAGGGCATCGACGGTCGGTTTGACATCGTGGACACGGATGATGTCGGCGCCGGCTGCGGCCACCGCGAGCGACACGCCGAGGGTCGCGGCGGTTCGATCGGCGGTTTTATCGCCCAGCAGTTTCCCGATGAAGCCTTTGCGTGAATGACCGATCAGGATCGGGGCATCCAGTTCGCAAAACCGGGCGGTCCGCTGCAGCAGGCGCACGTTGTGCTCGTGCGTTTTCCCGAACCCGATTCCCGGGTCCAGGCAGATGCGTTCCCGCCGCAATCCCGCAGTCAGGCAATACTCCATCCGCTGTTGCAGGTACTGGTAAATCTCTTCGACCACGTCGCTGTACGTCGGGTCGTTTTGCATCGTTTGCGGTGTGCCTTTCATGTGCATGACGCAGACGCCGACTTGGGCATCAGCGGCCAGGGTTGCCATCGCCGCATCGCCTTCCAGCCCGGTGACATCGTTGATGATCTCCGCACCGGCAGCGATCGCGGCCTTGGCCACTGCGGCTTTACTCGTGTCGATGCTGATCGGAATCGACAGTTGTCCGGCCAGACCTGCGATGACCGGCAACACGCGATCGAGTTCTTCGTCGGCGGCAACCGGATCGCTGTAAGGGCGCGTGCTCTCGCCACCGATGTCGATGATGTCTGCCCCATCGGTCTGCATTTGCAACGCCAACTCGATCGCGGCGCGGGGATCGTTGTGTCGTCCGCCGTCGGAAAAACTGTCCGGCGTCACGTTCAGGATTCCCATCACCAGCGGCCGACGTTCGAACGTCAAGACACGCTGACCGATGTCCCAAACCTTGGCCGATCGGGCTTGGCTCTCTGGCACGGTTGGATGCCTCCGACGAGAAAGGGGCGGGTTGCTGCCGTGGCATTGAACGAACGTGTGTTCGAGCCCTACCAGCGAGATTCCATCTGGGAGACGATCCGACGGGCGAGTTGATCGATGGCTTCTTGGTTGGCCGTATCGATCGACTGACCGGCTTCGGGGACAAAGCGAACGCTTTGGCTGAATCCCGTGCTGTCGCTGTCGATGCTGGCCAAGCTGTTTTGCATCAACCGACGGCCATCGCGTGCCGTCCAGGTGGCTCCGACCGTGATCGCGCTGTCGAGTGCTCGCGGGTCGTCACTGCTGGTTTCGGTCAGCACGACTTTTGACTGAGCGGTGATATTGCAGCGCAGAACCGAATCGGCGTTCGGATTGCTGACGACTTTGTAAGGCGTTCGTCGTTCGACTTCATTGACCAAGGCGTCGGTCAATTGAGGGCCCAGATCGTGGCGAAATGTTTCATTGCGAACGACCGGGATATGAACGGTGCGAATGTCACGCGGATAAAGCGCCGCGGCTCCGAACTGGTACGCCGAACATCCACCCAACAGCAATGTTACCCAAACTGCCAAAAAGGTGTCGGACACCTTTTTTGGCATCCGTTGGTGTTTAGCCTTGCGGCGATTCCTGGTCGCTGCTTCGCGGCGAGGGTGGGCGGCTAAAGCCTGCACACCAACACTCGTGTCGGATTGGGGGGGCATCGGGGGGTGCATTATCGAAGCAGCTTTTTGCCGGTCGTTTCGGAAGGAGTTTCCGTGGGAGACTCGGCCGGAGTTTCATCGCTGGTTTGCAAGGAGTCGACGGTGACCAGCGGTGTCGATCGTTTGGACGAGGGGAACGCCTTGGCGATGGCGCGAATGGCCACGTTCTGCGTCGGTGTCGCGGGCAGTTTTTCGATCTCGGCCAGCACCTCGCGGGCCCGATCGGCTTGGGGCGTGGTGGGATGATCACGCAGGATCTTGCGATACAGTTGCGCCGCGGCACCGAACTCTTTCTTGCGTTCGCGATACTTGGCGCGGAAGGCCAGCTTTTCGGCTTTGTGGTAGGCAATTTCCGCCGCCGCGCGGGCGAGCAGTTGGTTGTACTTTTCCTCACGCAATTCGTTGGGGAAGCGACGCCGGGTTTGTCTGACCAACTCGTCGGCTTCGTCCAACACCAGTTCGCTGTACTCCGGTCCGCCGTAGATTTCCAGCTTGCAACGAATTCCCAACAGGTGGGCCAAGAACAGGTGGTCGCTGTCGGTGAATGTCTCGCGTAGGTCCGTCAGGAATTCATCGGCCTTTTCGTACTGCTCGTTGCGAATGTGCTCCGCCGCGGCCGCCATCGTGGCGTCATCGGCGAGTTTGCCGGTGGGATCATCGTAACGGATTTGGTCCAGGACCCTGATCGCGTGTCCGTCGGCATCACGCAACGGTCGCGTGGTGTCGAAGAAGTTGAGTGAGTACCAGGCGTCGCTGCCGGATTTGGAAACGTCGATCCAGTACTTGCTGATCGAAAACAATCTGGCCGCGGCGCGATCCCCGTGACGGTTGCGGGGAAAGTCCTTTTGCAGTTTTTCGAAGGCGTCGCGTGCGCCGTTGAGATCATTGGCAAAGAACAACGACTCGCCCTGCATGAACAGTGCGTCTTGGTGCAATCCCGATCCCGGCGCTTCCTTGCCGGCGCTTTCGAACAACTCGGCGGCTTCGGCGAACATGCCGGTGCGGGTCGCCTTGGGAGCCAGTGCGGCCTGTCGGAACAGTTCGTCGCCGCGGCGGTAGTATTCTTTTGCTCGCGGAATGTCTTCGTGTTTCTTACCGGTGACGTAACCGACCAGCCGATTGGTGCTGGGCAATCCCAGTTTTCCGCCGGCGTTGGTGACCGGGTTGGAAGCCACGCGAGGGGTTTCCTCCGCCTGCACCGGCTCGGGCGTCTCCGTTTCGCTCGTCGCGACCGAGCGGAACGGCAGCTTGGGAAGCCAACTGCGTGACGCCGAGGCGCCGGAGGTTTGGCATCCGGTCGTGCTTGCCAGCAACGTGCCTGCCAACAGGCTTGCGGCTAAACTCGGCCGCACCACCCAACGGGCGAGGCGACGGGATCGGTCCATTTGATGATTCTTTTTATTCATTCCACCGGTTCCATCCGGGCGGGCAGGTAAGGTTGCATTTTCGGAATCGAGCCGAGGATTGTTTGGATATATCGGCTGATCAAGCCACGCATCTCCCGATAAACCTCCGAGGGAACTTCGATCGGCAGCCGTGTATGGGGTGCAAGCAAACGTTCCAAGTGTTCAATCGTTCCGCGGCTGACCGTCAGCAGGCTGTGTTGACGCGAGCGGCAATCGCGACAGACGACGCCGCCGGCGATCGGTGCGAACGCGACCCGTGGCGTACCGCTGACGGGACCACCGCAGTCGACACAGCCGCGCGTCGATGGGGCATGGCCGAGCAATCGCAGCGCTGCGGTGTCAAAACCGAGAAGCGCCAGGGCGGTATTGCCCGTCCCGTCGATCTGCCCGAGCGCGCTGAGCGTCAGGTCGTAGAGCCCGGGGTGGGGATCGTGATTGTCCGTCAACAGTCGAAGCATTTCGGCGATATAGTATCCGGCATAAACGCGATCCAACGACTTTTCCGCCCCGCGAAAACGACGCTGGAGCTTTGCCTCGGTCAACAAATCGAGCGCATCGGAGGATTTCCGAATCAGCACTACACGACAGACGGCCAACAGGTCAAGCGAACCTTCGAAGGAACTCTTGGGACGGCGAGCGCCTTTGGCCAGGGCGGAGACCTGTCCGAAATCACGGGTCAGCAGTGTGACGACCAGGCTGGTTTCACTGAATTCGATCGTCCGCAGGACCACCGCCGTGGTTTGTTCGGCGGCCATTTACAGCTCGTCGTCTTCTTCGCCCAGTTCGCCGAGCGTTGCCAGCAATTCGCTCATTTCGGCCGCGGCGTGCCCATCGCCCTGGGCTCGCGCCTGGTCGATTCCGTCCCGCAGACGCGTCCGCGCCTCATCGACGCGTCCCAAATCGACGAGTTGTTGGGCGGCCATAAAGAAAGCCGGCACGTAGGGGGGCGTGTCGCGCGTCAGTTCGTCGAGCTTCTCCAGGCTGCTCGGGTGATCGCCCTCGGCACGCAATTCCATCGCCAAGCTGTAACGCAAAAACGTATCAGTGGGGTCTGCCTGGAGCATCGCCAAAATCTTTTCTTTGCGTGACACGCCTAGAGCTCCTTGGTCCACCGCTGGCCGCGCTGTGTGTTTTCAAAATGAAGTGAAGTGAGTTGTTCTTTCAGCACCGAGTGTTCGCCGTTGATCGCCGTTTCGACGCGGAAGACACAGCGGGTCGCCATCGACTGGATCAGCGCCGCGACGAGAAAGGTTTCGGCCGAAGTCAGTTCGCCCGGCGTTTCGGTGACGGACAAATCCAAGATCGCCTCGGAGCAACTCATCACTTGGGCTTCTGGGTCACTCAGCCATAACCGAACGTTGGCCAGACGATCCCCGTTGCGATGGTTGATCAATTGGTGGTGTTCGATGTCCAAGTGGGCCATCGCCGACGCATAGCGACCTTGTTGGGGAACCACTGCGGAGCGTTCGGCTCGCGTGGTTCGCCGAAACTGCATCATTTCGCGGTTGACGGGCGGGCGATAGGGAGCCGTGGTGACCACCATCCGCTGAAAGCTGTTTTCGGGTGAATAGCCATGCCGACTCAACAACGATGCGGCGCGAACATCGACATCGGGAATCCCGATGCCGTGACCGATGGGCGCCAAGCCGACGTAGCCACATTGCTGATCCCGCATCGGGCCGGCCAAAATCGAGTGACACTGTTCTTGTCGGATCCGTTTCTCGGCCGCCCTCAGCAGGTCGTCACAGCATTTCAGTCCCGCGTGGGTGAAACAGATCGCCGAGAGGATCGCGACGTCACCGGCCGGCATGCCCGACCATTCATCACCATGGTCTCCGGGGCGGCTGAAATGGCACCAGGCCTCGACACGGCCGTCGATGGTCGCGACCAACAGGTCTTTGGGCGAGAAAAACACGCGCGACAGGATCGCGCGTTCGATGATCGTTGAGCTGATCGGCGGCGGCGACTGGGCGGCCGTCCAATGCTCACTCCAGACCCTGGCCAGCCCGGGTAAATCGGCATTGCAAAAGTCGCGTACTTCGCTCATGGGGGGCAACGCTGCCTCGTGGGGGAGTTGTCTGCCGGAGGCAATATGCGGTTGGAAAGGAGGGCGGGAAGTGAGATGCTAAAGCGCAAGCGGGCAGCGGAACCGTGTCCGCCAGACTATCATTGCCAAGCATACCGCCTGCACACGAAAAACGTTACCGGCGTTCACGACACATGGCTTCAGAAATTAGCGTGACCGACTCCTTCGACGACCGCGGAGGTCCTCCTCGCCCCTTGCTACCGGTGGACCGCCGGGTCAAGCAGGGGGGGTGGCTGTTCTTGCTGTCTCTGTTCGTTTTTTTCGGGGCCACGCTGCTGCTGTACGCCATCTACGCGGTCTCGCGGAGCGACGATCCGCTGAAACTGGTGCCGCTTCCCAAAGCCTTCCTGGTCAGCACGGTTTGTCTGGTCGCGATCAGTTTTCTGGTCCACGCTGCGACGCGGACGGTGCGTCGCGATCGGTTTCACGCGACGGCCTGGTTTCTTGGAATCAGCACCGCTGCGGCGGTGGTCTTTACCGTCATCCAGTGCCTGGCGATGACCGAAATCCTGCTCGGACCGGCGACCTTCGAAGGACCCGGCCGCGGTGTGGCGGGCATGGTGGTGGTGCTGGCCATCCTGCACGCCCTGCACGTGCTGGGGGGGATCGTCGCGCTGGGGATCGTGGCCACACGCTCGGCGATCGGGAGGTACGACCACGAACGGCACTGGCCGGTCGATTTCGCCGCCCATTACTGGCACTTTCTCGATCTCGTCTGGGTCTGCATGATTGTCACGTTCTGGCTGACCACGGGCGGATTCGGGTTCTAGACTTCATCTTTACGCCGATCCCGTCGGTCCCTTAGACTCCGGCGGCAAACGGCGGAACGGATGCCGCAGCACCGACACGAGCCAAAGGATGGGCTAAATGTATCGCTGGTTACTCTGCTTTCGTTATCTCAAAACACGCTACATCGCACTGGCGTCGATCATCAGTGTCACCCTGGGCGTGGCGACGTTGATCGTCGTCAACAGCGTGATGAGCGGATTCTCGACCGAAATGCACGAACGGCTGCACGGTCTGGCATCGGATGTCATGATCGAATGCCATGCCACCGGCGGGATGCCCGATCCCGACGCGCACCTGCGCGAGATCGAGCGGATCTGTGGGCCGGCACTGGTCGGGTCCTCGGTCAGCGTCAGCGTCCCGTCCATGCTGGGGATCGACTTCCGCGGCCAGCAAATCGGCCGGCACGTCAATTTGATCGGACTCGATCCGACGACCTATGACAGTGTCAGCGACTTTGGAAAGTACCTGCTGCATCCGGAAAACCAGAAATCGGCCAGTTTCCAGTTGCGTGAATCGGGTTATGCCCCCGACCGCACGGAACTCGCCGCGGCCGGTTGGCGGCATCGCCGTGACCGTGTCAGCGAAGAGCGCCGCATCGAACAAATGGTCGCCAAAGAGCGAAAGATGATGGCCGAGTTGCATCGCAAGGCGAGTGGCCAAAGCGAACCGGCCGAGCAAGATGACGCCGCTGCAAACGCCGCCAAGGGACCCTCCTTCGGACCCTCGTTCTCCCAGCAATTGATGTCCGGCTCGGATGGACAGTTGGTGGCCGCCGTGGATCCGATGACCGAACAGTTTCCCGGCATCATCTTGGGGATTTCAACCTGCAGCGTCCGCCACCGCGACGAGGCCGGCCAGGTCAAGGATCACTATTACGCCCAACCGGGCGATGACGTTCGGATGATCTTTCCCAACGCCGCCGGCGAAACGAAAGTCATCAACCAGAAATTCACCGTCGTCGATTTGTATGAATCCGGGATGAGCGAGTACGACAGCACGTTCGCATTCGTCCGCTTAGATCAACTGCAAGAATTTCGCGGCATGATCGATCCGGAAACCGGCGTCCGCAGCGTCACCACGATTCAATTGAAACTCGCCGAAGGCACCGACCTGAACGCCATTCGTGACGCGTTACGCGATCGCTTTCCGCCCGAACTGTACGCCTACAACATCCAGACCTGGCGCGACCTGCAAGGCCCACTGTTGTCTGCGGTGCGACTGGAAACCACGATCTTGAACATCTTGCTGTTCCTGATCATCGCCGTCGCCGGCTTCGGAATCTTGGCGACGTTCTTCATGATCGTGGTCGAAAAAACGCGTGACATCGGAACGCTCAAAGCATTGGGAGCGTCCGGCCGCGGTGTCAGCAGCATCTTCATGACGTACGGATTGTTGCTCGGATTCGTGGGCAGCGGTGCCGGGTTGATCGGTGGGCTCGTGTTCGTGCACTACATCAACGACATCGCCGAGTTGCTGGAGATGTTTACCGGCCAAGAAGTGTTCGATCCGACGGTTTATTACTTCACCGAAATCCCCACGATCGTGCATCCCTTCACACTGGTCTGGGTGATGTGCGGTGCGGTCGCCATCGCGGTGATGGCGAGCGTGTTGCCGGCCATGCGGGCGGCGCGAATGCATCCCGTTCAAGCGCTGCGTTTCGAATGAAAAAGGTGTCCGACACCTTTTTGGTCGTCTGGCGAATCTGCGTTGACCTCACTCCCTTCCCATGACTTGAGACCGTTTGATGCCCACCCCTATCGTTCTGACCGCGCGCGGATTGAAAAAGAGCTACCACAAGGACCGCATCGATGTCCCCGTGTTGCGGGGCGTGGATCTGGAAGTCCGACAAGGTCTGGTCACCGCACTGGTCGGCCGCAGTGGCAGCGGCAAGAGTACCCTGATGCACTTGTTGGCCACGCTGGACCGCCCCGACGAAGGCGAAGTTTTCTTTCGTGGCAATCGAATCGACAATGCCCCGCGCGCCGTCCGCGATCGTTATCGCAATCACGAAATCGGCATCATCTTTCAGTTCTACCATCTGTTGCCCGAACTCTCGGCGATCGAGAACGTGCTCGCCCCGGCCATGATCGGGCAGAGCGTTTGGAGCTACTTCAAATCGCGATCAGAAAATCGTCGCCGTGCCGAAGCGATGCTCGATCGCGTCGGGCTGCTGCACCGCGCCAAGCACCGTCCGAGTGAGATGAGCGGTGGAGAGATGCAACGGGTCGCAATCGCCCGAGCCCTGATGACCGATCCGAAGTTGTTGCTCGCCGACGAACCGACGGGCAACTTGGACACCGAGACCGGTCAAGAAATCTTGCGTCTGTTGGCCGATCTGAAAGAACGCGACAACCTGACGATCCTGATGATCACCCACGACGACGAGATCGCCGCGTCGGCCGATGTCTGTTGGCGGATGCAAGACGGTTTGATTCATCGCGAAATGGGCGTCGAGGAGACGCCGGCGTTCGCCACCCACGCCGCGTAGCACGGCGTGCCTTCCAGCGGGAACACTTGTTGGTGGAATCGGATCACACGTGGGATGAGCCGTATCGCGCGAGCGTACGGGCGTCAATCACCAAGTGAACGCACCGGCGCCCGTAGGCTCGCGCCAAACGGCTGATTGAACGACATACCGGTCAACGAGCGGGGCGTGGTGAACTCAGCACCGACACGCGCCACTGGCTGACGCCACGTGCTGGAGCCACTGGCTGACGCCACGTGCTTGAGTCACTGGCTGACGCCACGTGCTGGCGTCAGGCGACGGAGCGATACAGCAGTTCGGCGTTGGTTTTGTCCAGCGGCACGGGATTGAAGGTGCCGGTCCATTGCTTGAGCGCTTCTTCAACAAAACTCTCGATCCCACTGGCAGGGATTTTCAACGCATTCAAGCTGGTCGCCAAGTCGGCCTGTTCCAGCCAGCGGGTGACCATCGATGCGAGCCGATCGGGCGCTTCCGATTCGGTCACCGTCGGATCCACGTCACGCAACAGTTCGGCGTACCAGTCGGGATGCTGCTGGCCGTTGAGCCGGATGACGGCGGGCAACATCAACCCGACCGCCTGGCCGTGGGTGATGTCGTGCCGTGCGGTCAGTGGGTTGGCGGTCGCATGGGCGGCACCGAGCATCGACGTTTCGATCGCCATTCCGGCGAAACAGGCACCGAGTTGCATTTGGCTGCGGGCGTCGATGTCGTCGGGGGCTTCCAGCACGCGCGAGAACCCTTCGGCCAATAACCCGAAGGCACGCCGCGAATAGGTGATCGACATCGGATTGCGTCGATTGGTGACATAGGTTTCGATCGCGTGCGAGATCGCGTCGATGCCCGTCAACGCCGTCACATTGCGGGGCAGGGTCAGCGTCAGTTCTGGATCGAGCACGGCGATCTTGCACGCGGCCTTGGGATCACCGCAGGCCATTTTGACGTGGGTGTCGGTGTCGCTGATCAGGGCAAACGATTGCGCCTCGCTGCCGGTGCCGCTGGTCGTCGGCACGGCGATCATCGGCAACATGTCCGCAGTCGCTTTGCCAACCCCATGGTAATCGTGAATCGTGCCGCCACCGGAATACACGAAATTGATGCCCTTGCAACAATCCATGCTGCTGCCGCCGCCCAGCCCGATCAACAGGTCCGGTTTCACTTCGGCCGCCTTGGCGACACCGGCATCGACCATCGCGCAGGTCGGGTTTTCGGCGAAGTCATGAAACGATTCCACGTGCAGTCCCGCCGCATGCAGGTGATCGACGGCGTGTCCAAAGTGGCCGGCATCGACCAGGCCGGAGTCGCTGACGACCAACACACACTTGGGCCGAAACCCAGCCGCCAGCTCACCGATCCGTGAAAAGACGCCCTGCCCAAAAACAATACGGGTGCGTGTTGTGGCGTCAAAGGGTGTCAGTTTGGTCATCGATCTCAGGCGAATCGGCGAAAGGGCGGCAAAAACGACTCGAAGGATTTTAGACGATCGGGTAACCCCGGCGCCGCGTCAACTGCAGGGTTTTTCGGTTTGTGGCTGTCGAAGGAGCCCAACGATGGCAGCGCGGACCCACGGATTTTCGGCATCCTGTCATCGAAAGGATGCCTTTTTCCGGGTCAGCCCCGCCAATGCTATATCTGATAGTTGGCGTGCTCGTCCACCGAGTCGGCGGAGACACCGCCGCGAACCCGCAACGACGGTTGCTCAAGCACCACGGTGGTGTTGGGTGAGACGCTGCGGGTGATCCACACGCTCGATCCGATCACGGAATCGTGCCCCACCACCGTTCGACCGCCCAGGATGGTCGCGTTGGCATAAACCACCACACCGTCCTCGATCGTCGGATGCCGTTTTTGGCCGCGAATCAATTCGCCGCTGTCATCCGTCTTGAAACTCAGGGCACCCAATGTCACCCCTTGGTAGAGTTTGACGTGGTTCCCGATCTGACAGGTTTCGCCGACGACGACACCGGTCCCGTGGTCGATGAAAAAATACTCACCGATCGTGGCACCGGGGTGAATGTCGATTCCCGTTTGCTTGTGCGCCCACTCGGTCATCATTCGCGGGATAAAGGGCACGTCCAACCGCACCAGCTCGTGCGCGATCCGATAAACCGTGATCGCTTCAATGCCGGGATAACAGAAAACGACTTCATCGGTCGTCTGGCAGGCCGGGTCGCCTTCGTAGGCTGCTTGAACATCGGTGGCCAAGGTTTTGCGCAAGGATGGGATCCGCTCCAGCAATTCGATCGCCATGGTCTGGCCCTTGGCCTCGAAATCCGTCTCGCTCTCGCAGTCGTTGTGCTTGTTGCGGACGCGATCTTCGTGACGCAATGCGCGAGCGATCTGTGTCGTCAGCTGGTCGTGCAGCGAATCGATCGTGCTGCCGACGTGGTAGGCGATGTTGCCGGCATGCAATCCGACCTTGCGCCGATAGCCCGGGTAAAGAATGTCCTTGATGTCCAACAGGATTGCGATGATCGCTTCATAACTGGGAAGCGCACAATGGCCGAGGTGATTGATCGCATCATCGGGTGTGTAAGTCGCGACAATACGTTCAGTCAAGCGCGGCAGCTGTTCTTTTAATCGGACGTCGGATGCCACAACAAAGTCTCGCGTGTGCTTGGTATCGAAGGGGCCACGCCAATTGGTCAGCAGGACCCGCGGTGACGCATGGTTCGCGACAATCTGGTTCGCGACAATCGCAGCTGGACCCACGAGGCGGTACGTTAGCGGATGTCTCGGGCAGAATCGACCGGGCAGGTCCCGATCGTGGCCCGACCGTCGCCGCGTCCCTGCGACCGGTTGCCTACGAATCGTTGACGATTCATTGCCCGGGCCGCCACGGCACGAGCTTCATGGCCCGAGCTTCACGGCCCGAGCGTCCTCACCGGAACGCCATTGCCGACGTTACATTGTAGGGTCGTGAACCAATTTGGCGACTGCCGCGACCCCGCGCGATGTCTGCCGGCCAGGGGGGCCGGGCGTTGCAACCGGGTTTTCCGGCGCGCTCGCCGGCTGCCCGGCCGCTCCATCGAGGTCGATTGAGCGGTCTTGCTCTGACACCCAGCCGTTGCGGTCCAGGCCGCTGCCTAGCGACCGATCGTCGGCGGATCGTTCAGCAAAAAGTCGCGGGGGCCTCGCACGGTGTAGTACGGATAAGCCGTTTGACCGGTCGGCGGGCCGGGGGTGAACGTCTGTGTCGCGTTGGCCCGGTTGCCCAACATTCCCGATCCCAGGTGCGAGCTGTAGTCGAGCCCGCCCTGCTGCCAGCCGAGTTTGCCAGGCACACATCCGGTTCGACAGCCGGTGCCGCACGAGTTGCAGCCGCCGACATTCATCTTGCCGAGCAAGCCGGTGCCGCTGGAGCAAGCGCCCGAGCCGCAGGCACCGGTCGAGCAACCTTTGCGTGTTTGATTGTGTAAACATCCGGTGCTTACCATGAGCAAACCGGCCAACGATCCAATCCATAGCCAACGGTTCATCGCCGAGTCCTTTTGGGCATCTTGCTTGTGTGGCTGCGCCAAAGTCACGAAACATGATTCGAGATCTGACGACGCCCTCTGATGGGTTTGACCAGATTCGCAGGCCGCTCGCGTGAACCATCCGCGGATGCTTCACCGCTGCCGCCCACAGCGGGATTATCTGGTACACGTCTTCCATCGACGTTGCGATCGGCTCGGTACACACAATCCCTGCGACCCGTACCAGGGTTTCAAAATCGCAAACGAACAAAACCCGTAAATTACCTAGGTGTTGCTAGCAAACCGAGAGGCAGTGCCTGGACAGCTGCGAAAGCCGGTCGAAGGCCATTGTGGTTTCGAGTCAGTCTTGCGTTGCGGCGGACAAATCTGGTAGCCACGACCGGCCACTTGATTCCTTGAACCCCGACAAGATTGATGAAACAGTCACCCAGGATGACCGTGATCGCCCCGGCGCTGCTGCTCGCAACCGCCGGACTCGCTCCCAGCGTCGCGGCACAAACCGGCATCACCAACACCGCGATTGTTGCGCCGACTCAAGGAGCGGCGCTGGATGATTACTTGATCAGCCGTCTGCGTGCGACCACCGACGATCAACGCCACTACGTGCGGGAGATCGTCAAACTGGTCGACCAGAACAAGCTCGAGAAACGGTTGGTGTTGGCATTGGAGCGTTACGCACGCCGCAAGAGCCCGTATTTTCCGCTGCCCGCGTATGAACGGGCGCTGCGTGTCGAAGCGGCCAAGCGGGGCGTCGCGGTGCCGACGCTCAAAGAGATCGTGGCCCGTAACGGGGCCTCGGCAGCCCGCGCGATCCGCGACTCGCGTTATCGGTAAACGCGAAGGCTTTCAGCAGCCTTGGGCATCGCCCAAGGTCGACAAACGAGAACGAGAGCGATTGGCCAACGGCCATTCACAACTGCCTGGTCAAACGCGAGTGTTGTGCAGGGCCGTTGGCCAAATTTTACCTCATTGCGATGCGGTTCCTGGGGCGGCACAACCCTCGCAAATGCTCGGTTCGCTTGCCCCAGGCTATGGATATGCATGCCCTTTGGGCAAAAAGCGACTTGTGTAGATCCCCATGCCCAGAGGGAGATCGACGAAAGCCCTGAGCGATCAACGACTGCGCGCCCTCCTCTCCGGCAGGAGGGTCGCGCAAGCATCTTTAGAAACGCAACGCGTGCGGCGATCCGTTACAGTTCCCAGCCGCTGCGATATTCGCGGCCGACGAACTCGTTGACTTCGGGAACGTTGGTGCTCTTGAGGTTTTTCGCATCCCATTCGATGCGTTTGCCTTCACCGGCACGCAGGGCCAGGTTGCCGACCAGGATCGTTTCGGTCAGACGTCCGGCGTAACCGAAGTTGGACATTGTGCCGGGTTCGTATTCGCCCTTGATGGTGCTGACGAACTCCCACTTTTGACGCTGATCGTTTCCGGCCTTGAAGGGGATCCGCGGCAGCCACGGTTCGGGGTTCTCGTAGTCCTCGAAATCCTCTTGGGGCAAGATGTCGAACTGGGCACCGTAGTCGTTGGCGGAGAATACCATGCCTTTGCTGCCGACGACCAACGCACCGCTGGTCTTGCGGCCGCCTTCACGCTGCTTGGCGATTTGTTCTTGGAAACGTTTGGGCAGCTTGCTGATCAGGTCTTCGCGCGGCAATTCACCGCCGTCGTACCAATAGAATTGGCAGGCCGGCAGTCCTTCGCGTTCGGGGAATTCGAACATCAGCGCGCTGCTGGCCGGGAAGGTTTCGCCTTCGACGATCCCGGGGTTCTTGATGGCGGTGACGGCGACCGGGTCCCACAACTTCAGTGCCATGACGGGCATATTGGTGGTGTGACAGGCCATGTCCCCGAGGGCGCCGGTTCCGAAATCGACCCAGCCGCGCCAATTGAACGAGTGGTACACGCCGCTCTTGAACGGCCGCATCGGTGCCGGTCCGATCCAGGCATCCCAGTTCAGGTTTTCGGGGATCGGGTCTTCGCCTTCGGGGCGTCCCTGGCCTTGCGGCCAAACGGGGCGGTTGGACCAGACGTGGACTTCGGAAACGTCGCCGATCGCACCACTTTGGATCACTTCGACGGCGGTTCGCAGCCCGTCTTCGCTGGTGCCTTGGTTGCCCATTTGCGTTACGACGCCCATCTGCTCGGCGGTTTCACGCATCAATCGGGCTTCGCTGATCGACCAGGTCAGCGGTTTTTGGCAGTACACGTGCTTCTTCATCCGCATCGCACGGACGGCGGCTGCGGCGTGGGTGTGGTCGGGCGTGCTGACGGTCACGATGTCGATCTTGTCGCCGACCTTGTCGAGCATTTCGCGGAAGTCGCTGAATTTTTCCGCGTTGGGGAATTCGCGGGCTTTCTTGTTCACGGTGTCGCCATCGATGTCGCACAAGGCCGCGATGTTGACCCCGTTTTCGGCGATGTGGCTGGTGTCGCTACCGCCTTTTCCGCCCACGCCGATGCAGCCGGCACTGAGACCCTGCAGAGCTGATTCTTGTGCCTTGAGGACGGGGGAGGTGCCAGTCCAGTACCCGACACCGACCGCACCGGCAGCAGCGGTGCGACCGAGAAAGCCACGGCGATTGGTCCGTTTGGTCATGCAAAAATTCCTTCAGTTGGAAATGACTTGATTGCGAAGCGACAAAGCGATCGGCGCTGGGGCGAGGAACGATCCTCGCCGACACAACGCTCCCGTAATGCGCATGATGAAAGACTTAACAGCCCAGCAAGGATAACCTGAAGCCCGCTAATAAACAACGATCGCCAGCCTGTTTCGCGGGCGGACATCCCACCCCCTGATGCTACCCCCCCTGGCCACCCGGCGTCGAGATCGTGGGTGTTCGTTGTCAATTCACGCTTCATTTGTCACATTGGAGGGTCGAACACGGATCCGCCACGCTCCTCCCCCCGCCCTACGAACCCCTTGAAGACCATGAAACGCAGCCTTCCCTCCCGACTGTCTTGCACGCTCGGACTCGCGGTGACGAGCCTGGGCCTGATCGGATGCGGCCCCGACGTCATGCCGCCCAACGAACCGGACGTGGCAACCACGGCAGCGGCGGAAGAGAAACCAGCCGCCGCCCCGGCTCCGAAGAAGCCGGTCGTGGAGAAAGACGATCCGGCCGCGGTGGCCAAACTGGAAGCGGCCGGCTACCTGCTGGAGAAGAACAGCAACGGTGAGGTGGTCTCCATTTCGGTCGCCAGCGACACCGACGTCAGCGACACGTTCGCCAGCTTGGCCAAGCTGCCCCACGTGAAGGAGGCCCGGTTTAGCGGTCCCGGGATCACCGACGAGGGGCTGGGCGTGCTCGCCGAAATGGAGCGTCTGGAGCGACTGGATTTCACCGATTCGGCGATCACCGACGACACACTCGATGTCGTCGCCAAGCTGCCCGGATTGCAGGTGCTGTTCCTGCGTCGCGTCGGCGTGACCGACGAAGGCTTGCAGAAACTGTCGCCGCTGCAAAAGCTGCGCGCGATCGATTTGCGCAACAGCAACATCAGCGACGAAGGCATGAAGGCACTCGCCAAGCTGAAATCGCTGCAAGACGTGCAGCTGGAAAAATCAAAGGTGACCGACACGGGAGTCAAAGAGCTGGCCGGGTTGCCCCTGAAATCCTTCAACGCCAACTATTGCACCTCTTTGACCAACACCACCCTCAATGTCTTCGCCAAGATCCCCACGCTCGAGCAAATCCAACTCGACTACACCAAGATCAACGACGAAGGCATGGCATCGCTGGCGGGGCTGAAGAAACTGAAACGTCTTCGCATCCGCGGCTGCGATGTGACCGGCGAAGGGATCAAGCAAATCGCCGGTGCCAAGGAGATGGCGCGGATGGAACTACGTGACACCTCGGTCGATGACGAGGGTTTGGCGATCATCGCCAAGTATCCCAAGCTGACGTATCTGGACCTCGGGGAATGTCGCTTGATCACCCCCGAGGGCATCAAACAACTCGGCGTCGCGACCGGTCTGACCTACCTGGGTTTTTGGGAAACCAAACTCAACGACGAAGCGTTCGCCGCACTCGATGGGTTGGTCAACTTGGAAACACTGGACGTCAAAGCGACCGACCTGAGCGATGCCGCAGTCGAGACGATTTTGAAGTTCCAGAAACTGAAGGATCTGAATGTCGCCGGCGTTCAACAGATGACCGACGAAGGGTTCATCCAGTTGGGCAAGCTGCCGAACCTGAAGAAATTAAACGTGGCCAACACCAACATCAGCTACAACGCGCTCGATGAGTTGGAAGAGGCAAACGAGTCGTTGCAAATCATCGACTTTGAATAACCGACAGAGCCTACGGGAACGTGTAGCTTTCGTTGGTGATGTCAAAGTCCTTGTCGGTCAGGCCGACGTTGGTTTTCAGATCCCGGTACTCATACGACTCGACCAACGGCAGTTGATCGTCCGGAGCATCGGGATCGTGCCAACCGAAGCTGCGGTAGCTGAGGATCAACAACCGCTCGGGGTCATAAACGATCTCGGCGAGTGAAAAGTCATCTTCACCGCCGCCGGGTTGACTGCGTTCGGCCTTGATCAAGTCGCACATCCGGCCGTCGAATTCATGATCCCGCGTGATCGTCACGGTGACATCGGGATTGTCCAAATCCTTTCGGCCGCGTTCGATCAGTTTCTCGACCAGGCCCGTGATCCCGATTTCGTAGATCGGGTAGCGCTGGCCGGCCATGGCAAGCATCCCGGTCGGATCCAGCCAAAGGGTTTTCCAACTGAGCAACATCGTGACTTCGTGGACGGCCATCTGCCCGTCGTAGAGATCTTTGCCCCAGATCACTTCCCGGCCCGCGGCGGCTTCGGGCGCCAGAAATTTTAGATAGATTCGAATCGGCGCGTCATTCGTTTCGTTTCGATGGCGTGTCTGAATCTTGACCTCCATCTCGCTGCGCTCGTTCAACACGCCCGACTCGCTACGATCCTGTTTGATGAACCGTGCGGTGTAGTCTTCCAGTGAATCGTCCATCGACGCCAACGCTCGATCGGCAAGCTCCAGGACTTCGGCGATCGACGACTGGCGGGTCCGTGGCGTTTGGTCCGTCGCGTCGGCCGGCGGCTCTTGCATGATGATCGGTGCCGCGTCCTGGCGGACATCGGGCTTGCTACGCATCACCGATGCGAAGGCGACCGTGCCCACGAGCAGTGCGGGGATCAGCAGAACCCAACCTCGTCGAGATTTCGAAGGTGCCATATTTTCTTGGGGGGGGGCGAAAGGGGGCCGGACGGTGATCGCGGCCTGTCGGTTGAATTGATGTTCCAAAATCAACCCGATGATCTTAGCCCGAACGCGTCAACCAGGGGCGCCGCGTGGGCCTTTGCAAACGCGTGTGGGATTTAATCGATAGGCCGCTGGCCGCGGATTTCGCGACGCGACGCCATCGATGCAACCACTCTAACGGCAAAGCCCCGCCACCACCAAGGCCCAAAACAGCGCGTTGACCGGCAGGGGCACGCAACGGGCCCAAATCCGCCTATCGCGTCAGTGCGTCCAGGCCACAGCGGCGGATGTGGGCGTTGGCCGCGATCCACTGCGTCTGGTTCATCTTTTTAGCCATGATCTGCCAATGATCGCGGTCGGTCGACAACAGGCAAGCCAGCGACGAAGGCGTGTCTTCGTCGGTCCGCGGGCAACGTGAAATCAGCATGCGAATCCGCGCCCGCTGCTCCACATCCAGGTCATTGCGTGACAGCGCGGTGGTCAAGTACGGAATCGCACTGGTCCCCAGACCGGCCAACGCGACCGCGGCGCCGCGACGTTTGGATTGCTTTCCCGAACCCAACTGGTCAATCAATCGGTCCACATCGTCCGATGAAACGACGGCCAGGGTGGTCGCGTTGTCTTGCAAGAAGGCTTCGGTTCGGTGGGTCAATTCGATCACGCTGCGGCCCAACAGCATCCGCGAGATCAGAATATCGAAATGAATCTGGAACCCGGCTTCGTCCTGCCCCACGATGTGCAGCAACGTCGGGCCGCTGACGTGACGGTCCAGATCGCTCTCGGCGGCCGGATCGCGACGAACGTGCCACTCAATCGCACCGCGCCCCTGTTGTTCCAGGACCGCTTGCTCACCGGTGGCGACGAGCGTCGATTCCATCCGCAAACTCTTGCCGTGTTCGGCGACGAGTTGGACACGTTGGTAATCGTCCGCGTAGCTGTAATAGACCGACGGCACTCCCGACGACGACGACACGGTGATCGATTCGCGGAACCGATCGGTCTGGTGCTGTTGCGAGCCTTTTCGATACCGCATCGGGTCGACTTCGAGACGCCCGGAGCGAAGCCGAAATCGGGCCAATCCGGATTCAGAAAACACGCCGGGCGGTTGACGTCTGGCCCGCTGTTTCTTGCGGCAAGGTGCTGGCGACCCGGTCGCCTTGAGACGTTGATCGGCGGTCGGCTCGTCTGCAGGAGTCGACACGGTCGGCATCGCCATCAAGATGGCCAATGCAATCAGGTAAGGGTACCTCATCGCTTCACCGATCCTTTTCACGCGAATGACCACGTGAAGATCTGCACGTTCGAAGACCGAAATTGAACGTTTCCGATCTTTCCTAAGTGCTCGATAGTTGAATATCGGCGATGCCGAAAGGGCACTTCATCTAATCTTTACCCGGAGGTGTGATTAACGCACGTTTAGGGAAGATTACTGTACCGTCACAGCGTGAATTCCCTGCCACTTGCAGGTCGTGCAGTTTTTGAGACGAGAGAAGGAAGCCGGTACCAACGGCTGGGTTTCAGCGCCGTTGGTGTCCAGCCTTGAGGCGCATCCGGACGCGCTGCGAAGCAGCAAGACGGGCGGCTGAAGCCTGCACACCAGCGCGTCGCCCCCTTCCATTCGGACCCCTGATCAGCCGAATGCACACCGATAAATCAAACGTACGTCGTCTTCGAAGCGGTCCACCTGGCTGAGTGCGAGCTTGGTTGCCAGGTCGATGGGGCCGAGCCCCGCTCCGGCGATGGGGCCGGGCGCTGTAACGCCGCCGAACAACTTGGCGCCGATGTAAACATGAAATTCGTCGACCAGGCACTCGCCCGAGGTTGGATCCCAAAAACTGCCCAGCAACGCGGCACCGCCTTCGATCATCACGTTCGTCATCTCTTGTTCGCCGAGTCGCTGGAGCGTTTGACGAACCATCGACTGTGGGTCATCCGAGTCCAATGCAAACACCCTCGCCCCGCGTTGGCGCAGCGCCGCCAAGCGTTCGCCGTCGACCAGCGGCGATGTGAACAACCAAGTCTCAAGGGCGTCTACCGTTTGAATCAGCTTGGACTGCAGCGAGGGAAGCCGGCGACGGCAGAACACGACACGTTTGGCGACGCGTGGCGGCGTCACCGCAACACCCTCGGCGTCGACCAATCGCGCGTTGAGCATCGGGTCGTCTGCCTCGACGGTGCCCATCGCTGTGATGATCGCGTCGACGCGGCCGCGTAACCGATGCACCCGACGCCTCGATTCCGCTCCCGTGATCCACTGGCTTTGGCGAGACACGGTGGCAATGCGACCGTCCGCGGTCATTGCCCACTTGGCGATCACCCACGGCGTCCCGGTCCGAACACGTTTCAAATAGGGTGCCAACAGCGCTTCGGCATCGGCTTTCAAGACGTCCAGTGTGACCTCGATCCCCGCCTGACGCAGTTGATGGATCCCACCGCCATCGACCTTGGGAAAGGGATCGCGCATTGCAACGACGACACGTGTGACGCCGGCCCGGATCAACGCTTCGCTACAGGGCGGCGTCTTGCCGTGGTGACAACAAGGTTCCAGGGTGACGTAGGCGGTCGCACCGGCGGCCTCGTCCGGTGACCGCAGTGATTGCAATGCATCGACTTCCGCGTGCGGCCCACCGAACACGTGGTGATAACCGCGGGCGATGCAGACCCCATCTTTGACGACCACACAGCCGACCATCGGATTCGGTTCAACGTAACCTTGACCTTGGACGGCCAAGTCCAGGGCAAGTCGCATCCAGTGTTCATCGTCAGGATGGTGGGTCGACGTCATGCGACCGTTCAATCCATTCCGGGGACCCAAAGCTTGCCGCCTTCACCACCGGATGGATTGGGGGCGGCCGGCGAGTCGGGTGTCCAAACGCCGCCGGATCGCTCTTCCGGCGGCGCCGCCGGCGTGAACTCGGTCGGGGCGGCTGCCGGTGCGCCGGGGCCATCGCGTAACGATCCATCGGGGCGAATGATCCCCAACTGCATCAGCAACTGTTGCACGCGTGCCATCACGGAGGGATCGTTTCCGTAGTTCTTTTCGATGTCCATGATCGTTTGTCGGAAACCGTCCTGATCGGACATCGACAAACAAAGTTCCAGCCGTGCGAGCAAGATGGAGGCGAAGTTCAGCTTGTGTGATTTGGCGAATTGGATCGCTCGGTCGCTGATCGCAATCGACTCGCCCGGTTCCGGTGTCGACATCATCCACAGGATGTATCCTTCCATCGCCATCCGGTTTTCCTGTTCGTTGGCAGCGTCGTCGGCTGTCTTTTCGACCAGCTTTGCGGCGAACCGGTTGCAGGCGGTCATGCCGCCGGTCGCACGAGCATTGCTGGCCAAGACATACAGTTGCATCGGAGCAAGTTGATCGGGATTGACCCGAAAGAAATCGGCCGCGGACAAGTCGCCGAGTGTTTCGTCGGTCGGTTGCAGTTCCGGCAACGGATCGACTTTGGCGATCTGATAGATGTCCGCAAGCGCTCCCGGCAAGCTGATGAGCCGCTCGTGGCCTTCGAGAACACGGACGACCGTTGCCCGCTCCATCGCCAGCGCGTCGTCATCGGCGGCGCCGGCCAGCGATTTGCCGGCCAGCATCGGCAACGGCAACTCACAGGCTCGTTTGCCGTCGTGGCTGGCCGCGAACTCGCGATTGAATCGTGCCAATTCGGCCATTGATTTGGCTTGCACTTGACGAATCGGTCGATCGTCGAGGGCAAACGACATCGGGATCGGATGGGGTTCATCCAAGACAACTTTGCCATCGGGGATCGCGGCCAGCAGGATGCCCTTGACCGTTTCGACGCGGTCTTCGGTGACATCAAACGCAATCGCTTGGGCGCTCCGATCGGTCTGTCGTCCGAACACCGCGACCAGGGCAATCGACGCCGGGCAGTCGGCGGCCGTCACGTCTTGATCGTCCGATTCCAGCGGTCGGTCGGAAACGAAAAACGCGCTCCGGGGTCGGACTTCGCCCTCGGGAACTTGCAACTGGGACAACCGCTGGGCGGAGAGTTGTTCGGTTCGGTCGCTCGCGATCAACGCCATCTCGGCTTGATCGATGTCGTCGAATTCGACGTGGATCGTTTGGGCGTTGACCGACAGGGTTCCGATCGGCGAAAGCAGTCCGCTGATCGCACGGTAACGTTGACGCGTCAACAGGTCCAACGCGTCGACTTGCGAGAGCTGATTGGCCATCTCGGTTTGGCGTTCCAGGTCACCACGCCACACCGCACAGTGGAACAAGCCCGACAGGATGGGCGCTTGATTCGGGGCGGTACGTCGCAACGATTCAAATTTGTCTTGCGCCAGCAGCACCTTGTTGCTGCGCAGCAACCCGACCGCTTCGTCGTATCGTTCGCCCCAATCCGCGTCGGCGTCACGTTCGATCAATTGCGGCACGCTCTTGAGCAGGTGATTGACGCCCGGTGAAGTGTCCAGCTGTGCCAAAAACGCGTTGGCCTGTTCGGCTTCATAGCCTTGCGAGCTGATCGCGAGCAGCGCGTAGACGCGTGCCGACAGGATCACACCGCTTTGGGCCAGTCCCATCGCGACGATCAATGCGACATCCATCAAAAACGCGTCGACTTCCTGGCCGCTTTCGTTGAGCGCTTCCAACAAGGAATCGGTCGCGCCCTGGACGTCCTGGCTGAACACCAGCGCGGCGGCACGTTGCGTCAGGGCGAGTGGATTGGAAGGTTGAAGCCGAATGAATCGTTCGGCATTTTCACTGAGCGAATCGTACTCGCGAAGATCCAACAACAGTCGACCTCGGATCGCCAGCGCCCACGCCGCATCGGGATGCTCTTCCAGAATCGATTTCAATCGATCCAATCCCGGGACGACCTGACCGCCCTCGATCATCGTCAGCACTTGATCCATCTGGCCGACGGAGTCCTTGCACTTGCAGAACTTGATTTTTTTGCCGTTCCCACAGGGGCAAACGGCGTACAGATCGACAGACATAGAACGGGCCGAGATCGAGGATGGGGGGAGATGAGCCGAGAATGTTACCACGATCGGTGCATCTGGCCAAAGCCCCGCTGGCCCGTGCCGTGGCGGATTTTCGCTCGTTCCCTTCGTTCCCCGGTTCCGCCCGCGAACGGGGCGTCGCTGTGGCTCGGAACCAGCCGCCGTTGGGTCAACAGGCGTGGGATGCAAAATGGATTGCCGCAGCTACGGGGACACCTCCGTGGCGCTGGCCGCGAATGCCTCCAACAAGAACGCCAGCGCACGTTCCCCGATTCCCGGGAAACTGCTTTCGCGTGGACCGGCGATATTCAAGATTTGCGGGCGCACTTGGTCCAGCCAAACGCGGACGGCCGTCGGCGACGACGCATCCATCGCCACCGACAGAGACGGTTTGTTCCAACGTGTCGCGTAGCGACGCGTCAGCAACGTGCCGCCCTTGAGACGCTGTTCATACAAAATCAGCGTGGCGTCACTGTCGATCACGTTCTGTTCGGTCCGGGGCGGATATTCGGCGGTCTCCATTTCCACCAACTCATATCGGCTGGGAATCGAACCGTCTTCGGACAACCGCCCCTTGGGACACCAGCCGCCGTGTTGGATCTGGTAGGCAATCGCCACCTCCAATCCGGCGCGATCGACGCCGGTTTGCCCACCGGAGACGATGCGGCTGGGAAGAAACGGTGGCTCACCACGGGGGCTCGATGAACGCTGCGTCAAATCTTGCTCTCCTCGTCATACCAATCGGCGTTGGCGATCAGTGTCGATTCGATCGATGATTCACTGGAAACCGAAAACGGGGGCTCTTGCCATACGCCGGGAATCGGCGCGCTGAACAGTCGCCTTTCGGATTTCGTCGGGTGCTCTATTAAAAGACGCCAGCTGTGCAGGGCAACCCCGTGGGGAAAACGGCTGCGCGAGCCGTATTTGGTGTCGCCCAGAATGGGATGCCCTCGTTCGGCGAATTGCAGTCGAATTTGATGCTTGCGGCCGGTCAACAACCGCACCGCGACCAGCGTCCGCGCCGCCGATCGGTCAATCACACAGTAGTTCAAACGAGCGTCTTGCGCATCCGATCGCGGGTGCCGGGCGACCCGCATGCGATGCGCTGCGTCGTCTTTGAAAACTGAATCGGTCAAGGTGCCTGATCGCGGCAACCCGGAATCTTTCTCCAAATCCCCCGCGACCATCGCCAGATACAATTTCCGCGCCCGGGTAGACACTTTCTTGCTTTTGCCGGGGCCGCCGAACTGAATCGCCAGCCGTGAGGCCGCTTTGCTGGTTCGCGCCAGGACGAGCACGCCGGTGGTCAGTTGGTCGAGCCGGCTGACGACGCCGACAAACACGTTGCCCGGTTTTTGATAGCGACGTTTCAGATAATCCGTCGCCCAGCCGTGGACGGTTTGAATGCCCGGTTCGGCTCCCATTGTCGGCATGCCGGCCGGCTTGTCGACGACCAGCAAATGGTTGTCTTCATACAGAACCTTCATCGCGCCGCCGCCGTGGAGTTGTCATGCCGGTCGGCCCCAGTTTCGGTGAGCACGCGTCGCAGCCACGCCAGGGCTGCTTTGCCGATCCGTTCGTAAATGATCGACGGATGACCGCCCAGTCGGCTGGTCGTCGAAAACACCGTCCCGGTCGGACCGACGACGATCAAGGTTACCTCAGCGGCCGGCAGCGGTTGGTCGTCGCTGCATTCCAACGACGGGTACTCGTCCACAGCGACCAACCATTGCGAGTCGCAGCGGCGACGAAGCGTCTCCAGCGCCGAGTTCGCATCGACATCCAACACCGTCGCCAATTCACCGAGCTTGGCAAAACAGAATCCGCCGCGATACGTGGACGATTCGCCGAGCGAGGCAAACCAATTGGCCAGCACCGCCGAGCGTCCAAATTCCACGCTCACCAAACGTTCGCCCCGTTCGGCCAGCATCCGCTCCACCGCGTGGTATTGTTCGAACTCTTCGCCGTCACCGAAGTGCAGTTCCCCGACGCGTTCCATGATTTCGGCACGCGTCGATTCGATCTGACGGTGACATTCCTGCCGCGACGCGCCGATGGCGCTGATCCGTAGCGAGATCGTCGCCGAGCTGACCGTAATGCCGACGCGTGGCACGTGGTCGCGGGCGATCATCTCGCCCAAGCGTTGCTCCATGTCGCTTTCGCCGACGCCGAAAAATTTCATCACATGATGTTCGATGTGCCGCCGCGTGTCGGCGCCGCTTTCTAAAATCCGCGGCGCGACGGTCTCGTCGAACATGCGTTTCATTTCCGCCGGTACACCGGGCAACGCAAACAGCCGACTGGTGGAACCATCGGGCCGCTGGAACGTCGCATCGACGCCGGGAGCCGTGCCTTGTGGATTGACGATCTCAAGGCTGCCGACGGGAAACATCGCTTGGACTTCGTTGCGCTGGGGCATTTCGCGATTGCGGCGGGCGAACAATCGGTGGATGTGGTCCAACGCCGATTGTCGCAATTCCAGCGGTTGGTCGAGCACGGTCGCCAACGCTTGACGCGTCAGATCATCGCGTGTCGGTCCCAGTCCGCCCGTGCAGACCACCACATCGGCCCGCAGCGCGGCGGTACGAAAGACGTCGATGTTGTGCTTCAGCGTGTCACCGACGGTGCTGTGAAAGGTGACTTCAATCCCCAGTTCTCCCAGTCGCCGACTCAGCCATTGGGCGTTGGTGTCCAGCCGAGCGCCGCTGGTCATTTCGTCGCCGATCGAGACGACTTCGGCGGTGAGCGATTCGTGTTGCATCGAGAAGGATGGGTCGCGTCGTAAGAGGTTCCAGGGACAGGTTGCAGCGGTCGGCCAGGACATGCCCTGGCTGACGATCAACGCACCAACATCAGTGCCGCCGAAGGCTTTTGCTCGGTCAGCAGGATCGAGACTCGCTTGCCGTCGTCGGCGACCGGTTTTCCGAGCACGACGATGCGATGTTGGTAATCGCGGTGCCGGTCAAACAACAGCCGCGTTTGAATCGACGTCGGCGGCCGGCCGTCTTTGCAGACGACTTCGAAGAACCACCAAACGTGGCCGCCGTCGAGTTTTCGTCCGACCCAGCGGATCGGGCGACCGCTGAGTTTGACAGCCTCGGATTCAGCCGGCTCGGGTTGGGCGGCCCCGGATTCGGCTCGTTCGCTTTGGCCGACTTGGGGATCAAAAAACAATTTCGAACGCAGGTACTCGCCCTGCCAATCCTCGTCGGCGTCGGCCTGAATCGAGCGGGCCATCCATTGTTCGTCCAGCACATCGATCCGCAGCGCGACTTCGACGCGTTGGGTTTGCGGGTTCCACTCGATTTCACAAACGGTCTCATGGACCGGGTGCATCAACAGCGTGGACCAGAGGGCCAGGAGAACGGAGGTCATGTGGATCATTTTCCTTTGGCCGGTTCTTGTTCGGCTTTTTCGTCCGATGATTCGTCCTCTGCGTCTTGCTTCGGATCGTCTTTTTGATCATCGGCGGCCGTCTGCATCGGGTTCTTTTTCTTTTCGTCCTTGAACAACTTGAAACGACTGGGCACCATTTTTTCGGGCCAGTGGTTGTTGCCTTCGTCGACGTCGGCGGTCTGGCGTTTCGGATCGAGTTCCAGACGGACGATTTCTTTGTCGGTGACGATCAACTTGCTGACGCGTTTGCTGTTGCTGCGCCAGATCTGGGCCGGGAACGTCATCATTTCGCTGGTGTTGTCGGCGTAGTGGACGCGGATCAGGATCGGCATCACCAAACCACCGACGCTACGAAAATCGACGATGTAAAAATTGGTGGTTCGGCGCAGGATCGCCCGCTCTTGGCTGCTCAGTCCGTCCAAGAATTTTTGAAACGACTTGCGGTCCTCTTCTTCGACCTTCCACTCGTCGTACTCGGGGCTGTTGTAAAAATCCTTGAGCCCCGGTTGCCAATCGATCCGCCGTCGCATGCCTTGATTGCGATCCTCGGTGATCGTGTCTTCTTCACGGTCCTTTTCCTGCCGCGTGCGTTCGGCTTGTTCATCCGGATCGCCCGAGTCGATCTTGTACAGCTGGACGTCGTCGATGGCGATGTCGACGTGGTCGGTTCCGTAGAACCAGCCACGCCAGAACCAATCCAGATCGACGCCCGAGGCGTCTTCCATCGTGCGGAAAAAATCACTCGGCGTGGGGCGTTTGAATTTCCATCGTCGAGCGTACTCGCGAAAGGCAAAGTCGAAGGACTCGCGGCCGAGAATGGTTTCGCGAAGAATGTTCAGCGCGGTGGCGGGTTTGCCATAGGCGTTGTTACCGAATTGTAGAATCTCTTCGCTGCCCGTCATGATCGGACGTTGGTTGTTACCCCGCATGTAGCCGGTGATCTTTTCGGGGTCACCGCGTCGCGACGGGTAATCTTCTTCCCATTCCTGTTCGGCCAGGTATTGCAGGAACGTGTTGAGTCCTTCGTCCATCCAAGTCCATTGCCGTTCGTCACTGTTGACGATCATCGGAAAGAAGTTGTGACCGACTTCGTGGATGACGACCGAGATCAAACCATACTTGGTTGCTTTGCTGTACGTTCCATCGTCCTCCGGACGCGGACCGTTGAAGCAGATCATCGGGTATTCCATGCCATAGACCGGACCGTTGACGCTGATTGCGACCGGGTACGGATATTCAAAGGAGTAACGGCCGTAGACTTCCAACGTGTGCGCGATTGCCTCGGTCGAATACTGGCTCCACAACGGTTCGGCTTCATTGGGGTAATAGGACATCGCCATCACCGTTTGCGAGCCGACCTTGACCCCCAGGGCATCCCAGATGAATTTGCGGCTGGCGGCAAAGGCGAAGTCGCGCACGTTGGTTGCGTCAAACTCCCAGGTCTTCGTCGTTTCGGTTCTCACGCTTTCGTTCGCTTCGGCTTCCTCCGGCGTGATGATGAACACCGGCGTCTGAGCCTGTTCTGCCTTGGCCAACCGTTGTTTCCACTGATCGGTCAGCACCTGATCCGGGTTCTGCAAGGTTCCGGTGGACGCAACAACCATTTCCGACGGGACGGTGATCCGGACCCGATAATTGCCCAGCTCCAGCGTGAACTCGCCGCGACCCAAAAACGACTTGTGTTGCCAGGCGCCGAAATCCGTGTAAGCGGCGACTCGGGGGAACCACTGTGCGATTTCGTAGATGTAGTTCTTGTCATCCTCGAAATACTCCTTGCCGCCACGGGCGCGGATGACTTTCGCATCGACGATCTTGTACGAGTACTCGATCGCCACTTCGGTCTGTTCGCCCGGCGCGATCGGCGTCGACAGATCGATCCGCATCATCGTGCCGATGTCCGTGTGGCGGAGCGGTTTGTCGGCGCCGTCGGTGACCGATGCGATGCGGTAGCCGCCGTCAAAGCGACGGCTGGCCAAAATGGACTTCATCGCACCGAACGAGATCCGCGGCGACAGCGACGGCGCGGTCGTGGTTTCCAAGGCGTCCGATCCCTGGCGGAATCGATTCTGGTCCAACTGGATCCAGAGATACGGCAGCGTGTGGGGCGATTGGTTGTGATAACGAATCTTCACCACGCCGTTGATCTGTTGCTGGTCGTCATCGAGCGCGACATCGATCTCATAGTCGGCGCGCTGTTGCCAGTAGGCGGGGCCGGGAGCACCCGAGGCGATTCGCGTCGCACCCGGCGTCGGCCACCACGGATCCAATTGGGCGAAGGGGTCGTGGGGATCGGAGTGTTTTCGGTTGGCCGATTCCGGTGATTGGGCCGAGACCGCGTCGGTGTCGACGCCCGACACGGCCGTCAGCAAGGCGAGGAAAAGGATTGTCGCCAATCGAGGCGACACCAGGGGCACGAACAAGTAGCTTCGACGGCAGAGCGGAATCACAGTACAGGGGCTCAGGGTGCGAGACTCGGGCGGACGGGGCGACGTAGGATGACGCGACAATCTTAATTGGGCAGATTGCGGTCTGTCGACGTTATGTCTCCTGTGCGATGTCCTCCGCCCATAGATCAGGTTTTTCGCGAATAAATCGCTCCATCAGGGCGATGCAACCCGGGTCATTGGCGATCACGACTTCGACGCCGTGCTCGCGCAGGAATGCTTCGTTGCCACCAAAGTTCTGGTTTTCACCGATCACGACACGCGGAATGCCGAACTGGATGATCGTCCCGCTACACATCATGCAGGGGCTCAGCGAGGTGTAAAGTGTCGTGTCGCGATAGGTCGATTGACGCCCGGCCTTGCGCAGCGCATCCATTTCGCCGTGGGCGATCGGGTCGCCCTGTTGGACGCGCTGGTTTCGCCCACTGGCCAGGACCTCGTCCCCCCGCGCGAGCAATGATCCGATCGGACAGCCCCCCTCGTTGAACCCGGCCACGGCTTCCTCGTAAGCGCGTCGCAGCAAATAGTGATCCGTTTGGTTCAGCATCATAGACTCGGGGGATGGCACCGTTCATTCCGTGGCGTGTTGCCGTTATCCTGATAACGGTCGTCTTGGGTGGGGGCAATTCGTGCAGGCTGACGACCGCAGGCATCGGGCACAACAGCGATGACCTGCTCCCGCACGGCCGTTCATTTCCTCCGTCATGTTAGCACATTGAACATCAACGATTCAGATCCACTCCGCCATCGCGACCGTCAGATCGGCTATTGCACGAATGTTCATGCCGGCATCGATTTGACCTCGATCCGAGCGAATCTTCAGGAGTACGCGGTACCGGTCCAGCAACAGCTTTCCCAGACACACGGTTTGAACGCGTTGGGTGTCGGACTGTGGATCCCCGATCAGGCGTCGCGCGAACTGGCCGCCGGTCAGCTGGACGCCTTTCGTGGATTTCTGGATTCCAATCGATTGCAGCCCTTCACGATCAATGGGTTTCCGTTCGCGAATTTCCATGGCGATCACGTCAAGCAACGCGTTTACTTGCCGACGTGGGCTGAGCCAGAACGGTTGGAGTACACGCAGCGGCTGGCCACGATCTTGTCGCGGTTGCTTCACGAAGATCAGCCGCTGGGATCGATCAGCACGCTGCCGATCGGTTGGCCCGACAACCCGTTTGCAGACGATCGCTCCGGTCACGATGACGTGGCAATCGCCGGTGCCAAGCTGCGGGAACTGGCGGCGTTCCTGGAGCGGCTGGAGGACCAGACCGGGAAACGGATCGTGGTCGCGATCGAGCCGGAGCCCGGCTGCGTGATCGACACGGTCGGTGATCTGGTCGGTTTCTTCGCTGAGCACCTACCCGATCCGACGCACCGGCGTTATCTGACGGTTTGTCACGACATCTGTCACAGCGCCGTGATGAACGAACCGCAACGTTCAGTGGTGACGGCCTATGCCAATGCCGGAATCACGATCGGAAAGGTCCAGGTCAGCAGCGCGATCGTGGCCGATTGGGCATCGATCGCTGCCGGCGAGGTTCCGGCGACCCTGGAACAGCTCGGCGCGTTCGCCGAAGACCGATATTTGCATCAGACGGGCCAGGTCGGACGCGACGGTTCCTTCCAATTGGCCGATGACTTGCCGGCACTGTTGGAGCAAACCCGAGCGGGCGATCTCGATAAGATCCTCCGCTGGGTGATCCATTTTCACGTCCCGATTTTCTTGCAACGCTTCGGCCAATTGACCACCAGCCGCGACGCGGTGATCGAATGTTTGCAGGCCCTGGGCGATGACACGATCAACGTCGACTTCACGGGGCACTTGGAAGTCGAGACGTATGCCTGGACCGTCTTGCCCGAAGCGATGCGGCGACGTGGCTTGGCCGAAGACATCGCCAGTGAAATGCAGTGGTTGCTGGACCAGCTGGGGTGATCGCAGCTCAGTCTGCTGGAACTCACTTCGCTGCGGAAACCCTTCCACGGCGTTTGCCCAACGGGCATTGACAACATAGCCTGGGGTAAGGGAACGAGCGCAGCGGAGTGACCGCCACCCCAGGAAAGAAAGCCCAGACCCTCTCTCCCCCTTTCGATCTGCCGGCTTTCGATCTGCCGGCGGCCTTGCCGCCGGCAGATCGAAAGGGGGAGGTCTTCGGTAGCCGACTGGATCAGCTATCGGTACACGTTTCAAGGAACCGAGCGAGACGGTGGAAGTCGCTGCCGGGTTCGATGAAGCGAACTTTCGTGACCAGTGTTTGGGGATCGACCAGCTTGTTGAACGGCACGTAGTGCAGGTCCAGTTGACCGGAGACCGAGACCATCACACCGTTGAGTTTCTCTTCCACGAGGGCACGGTACGCACCGACGCCGAGTTGCGAGCCCAGCATCACGTCAAGGCGTGGGGCGGCGCGCAACGCGCTTCATAGCCGAGTTGCAGACCGTTGACCTTGCGTGCTTTGCCGGTTCGCGCCGTGTAGGCTTTCGCGAGCAGTCCGCTCAGCAATGCGCCCAGGTTGATCGCGGAAATATTGATGTGTCCGTGGTCATCACGGGAAACGCCTTCCAAGTATTTCGCGGGCAAGAATTCCGCCAGGCCTTCGGCGACGACGATGGTTCCGTACTCGCGGCCTTCGCGTTCGCGGGCGACCATCATGTCGACCATCTTGTCGATGACCTTGTCCAGCACCATGATCTTGCGTGGTTTGCCGGTTTCCGGATCCACCTCTTCGGCTGCCAAGTCGCCGGCGATGTCTTCGACGCTCATCACCAGACTGCCTTCACCGGCGATCGCCGCGCCATAGGCCAACCAGCCCGCGCTGCGTCCCATCGCTTCGCACAGGAAGTACGCCTTTCCGGCCGCGGCGTCGTAATTCAAGTTGCGAATCTCTTCGGCCAACGTTTCCACGGCGGTAAAGAAACCGAACGTGAAATCGATTCCGCTGTAGTCGTTGTCGATCGTCTTGGGCAGGTGGATGACCGGGAACCGCCGTGCGTCGCCGGGCAGGTTGTCCTGGAACATTTTTAATTTGTTGGCCGTCTTCAGCGTGTCGTCACCGCCGATCGAAATCAACGCGTCGATTTCGAGCGAACACAGGCCCTCGTAAACACGTCGCAGCGGCGCGACCAGTTCGGGGTCTTTCAAATGCTCGGGGCTGCTGACATGTTTTCCGGGGTTGGTGCGCGCGGTCCCGATCATGATGCCACGACTGCTGCGGGCGTGGGTCAGCGATTCGTGGGTGAACCGTAAGTAGTCGACGCCTTCTTGCAGCGGGCCTGCGGCGGTGTAATCGGCCAGACGACTGTAGCCGTGCTTGATCCCGAAAACCTGCGAGCCTTCTTCCAGAAATGAAAACGCAGCCGTCGAAATCACCGCGTTGGCAGCCGGCGCGGGGCCTCCGGCAAACAGAATGGCAACGCGTTTGATATCCAGGGTGTGATGGTCTGGCATGGTGTTCATTACTCGACAGGGAATGGAGGGTTGTTTCTATGCAAAAGAGGCCGACGCAGATTCCATGGATGGGGCGGTTCGGACCGTCGAAGCGGGATTGGGAAGGGAAGTCGTCAGGGGGAGATTTTAGAGATGCCGCGATCAACGCCAAGCCGTTAAGGCGATTCGGCGGCTTTCGACACGACAAACCGGGGTTGAGGGACGGAAAAGTCACCCAGATTACCGCGTTTGAGCCATCTTGCCCCGCTTTCGAGCTGAATTCTCAACGATTGGCGCGGAAAACGCGAAGAATAGGCAAACAAAAAAAAGGGTGCCCCAGCCGATTCGGCTTCTTCGTTGTCGCGTCGCGCTAAAAGCTTGCAGTCCGGCGGCGGATCAATCAAGATCTCCCCTGCCTCGATCACGTCGACCTGCCGATCCGGCCGGGCCGATTGCGTGACGCGGTGTTCTTCTCTTTCGCACGGTTGGCACGATCCGGATACTCACGATGACTTGGCACACTCCATCTGGCGACCGGTATCTGGTTGGTGAGGAGGCGGAGTTGGTGCGTGATTCGCTCGCAACCATGGTTCAGGAACTGGCCAGTTGTCGCGAGACCGAGGAAGAGCCGTGGGCGTATGGCGTCACGTTGTTCGATGAATTGACCTGGCAACAACAACTCGCGGTGCTGGATTTGTTGGCCACCAATCTGTTGCAGGAAACTGACGAGACACTCGAGCTAAGCGGCATCAACGAAGCGGCCGTCGCGGCGGTCTATCAAAATATCATCCAGCAAATCGAACTCGAGATCGAATTGCATCCGGTCTCGCCGGAGGAATTCCGATGCCGCTGGCGCCAAGCCGCATTGGATGCCTTTCTGGAAAACGAAGACGACGACGTGCTGCTTCAGGAAGAGCGTTTGCAAGAAGCCGACCAGAAGTCTGTGTTTGACATCGAGGTGGATTCGTTGGAGGTCAATCGTTGGAGCTGGCTGGTCGAAATGCTGGCCGACCGCGTCCTCTGGGACCGCGATTTCGAAATGGTCAACGTGATGATCGATGCCCCGCCCGAACGCGCCGCCGCCATGCGTGCCGCCCTCGGAATCCACTCCGGTTATTACACCGCCATCGCCCCCGACCCGACCGACCGACAAGTCGACTCGTTGTTTGAGTCGCTTGAGCAATTGACCCGGGCGAAGCCGAGATAGTGGCGTAAGCTTCCAGCTTGCCTTTTTCTCAGCTTTCAGCTGAGGGGGACGCAAGCTGGAAGCTTACGCCACTTGGTTAGTTGATGGCGACGATGTAGCAGATCCAGCTGGGGTCGCTGTCGGCTGCTCCGCAGCGATACCATCCGCCATCGAGTTCCGGGTCTTCTTCGTTCTCGCGTTCCCAGTAAACGTGACTCTCCCGGAATCCGGCTTCGGCCAGCATCTCGCGGACTTCGGGGATCGTCCAAAACCGCCAATGGTATTCAAAGGCCCGTTTCAGTTTGCTGCCGTCGGGGAACTTGAACGAGATCGAAAAACTCGCGTCGGCGGTGATCGGGTTGAAGGATTCCTGTTTCCAGTGATAGTCGAACCCTTTCTTGCCTTTTTTGATCGTCCGCTTGTCGGTGTGGTCTTCGTTGAAGCATTCACCGCCGCCCATCATGTCCATGACCATGATGCCCTGACCGTTCAGATGAGAACGAGCGATCTTGAAATACTCGACGACTTCGGGGCGGGTTTTGAAGATCCAGAACGAGAAATTTTGGGCGGCCAAGACGTCGGCCGGTTCGGTGTTGCCGTCGCGAACGTCCTGTTCGAGCAACGTGACGCGTTTCCGCTGAGCCGGTTTTAATTGGGCCAGATTGTGATCGCGTCCCCACTGCAGCGTTTCGCTGCAGAAGTCGACGCCGACCGCGGTGCGGCGGGGGCTCGACGCGACCCACTTGCAACACACCGCGAAGGTGCCGCAAAAGTCTTCTCGAAGCGTCAGCGGTTTGCGTTTATAGGCCTCGCGGTAGGCTTGTTCAAAGAATTCGACTTCATGTTCGGGGGTCTGTACCGATTGTTGATAAAGGTCGAACTTGTCCGCCGTCGCCGCCATGGTGGGCGACGACTTGGATTTTGATTTTGCCATGTTGTCAATTCAATGGTGGGATTATCGCCGCGCCAACCGACGCGAGATTGCCTTGGTCGGCAGCGGCATGATCTCGGCCGGGCCGCTGGGGTTGAACAGCGCGTCGTCTCGGCTCTGTTCGTCTTCGGGTTGCTCATAGGTGACCAGGTAGGCGCCGATGATGTCGCCGCCTTTCTCGTAAACCGGCGGCCAGAACTCTTCGCCGCGAATCGCCAACGTCCTGGCCAACAGCCGCGTCGCACGTCCGGAGAATCCGCTGAGCACCATATCGAGTCGACCGAGCGCTTCACGGTAAATGTAGAACACCATTGCGGTGTCCTTATTCGTGCCGCCGGCAAATTCCCAGGTTCCGTCGTCTTTTTCGTAGTAGAAACCCGGTTCGGGCGCGTCTTCGTTCTTGCTCAGCCGCGTGCCCGCCGAAGCGCTGTCGGGTTTGGGGTCGGAATCTCGATAGCGCAGAAAGAACGGACAGGATCGTGCCGAGACATCGTCGACGTCGTCTTCGGTCACAAACGGCGTGCAGCCAAACACGTCGGAGAACAGCAGTTCGACGACCGGGTTGCTCTTGATGCTGCCGATGCAGATCATGCCGCGATCGCCCGTCGCATCGACAAAGCCGTCAAAGACTTCGTCCGCTCGCTCTCTCACGTCGGTCGGATCGACTTGTCCCGGACTCCAGACCAGCGTCTGTTGGAATCGATCGGGCATGGGGACTTCGCGTCCGGAACCTTCGTCGCCGTCCTGCTCCTTGTGCTTGGCGACGCCGCCGAGTGTGGACACGCCACTGAGCACTTCGCCGACCAGCACCGAATCGCTGGCGACCACCGAAGCTCCTTCGGGAGTCGCGTTGGCATCGGTCGCCCGAACCCCCACAATGATCTCAATCTCTTTGCGCCGCGCGATCAGCTCCCAAAAGTTCTCCGGATTGACCGCAAACAGTGCCCCCGGCAATTGGTCGGCGGTCGCATGCCCCTGGTCGATCAAGTAATCGCACAGACGCGACAGGGCATCGAGCGGGATGTACTTGGCCTCATTCTTCAATAGCGAAGCGACTTGGTGACGGTCTAAACCCGTGTGTTCCACAATCGATTTGATGGTCCCCGGACGTTTGCGACGGTCCGGGGTGTGGCCCAACAGTTCAGCCAAGCGAAATGCGTATCTCATAGTCGCGTCTATTTCGAGAGGTTTCAGTGAAAAGGTGGTCGGGCAAGTCGCTCGACCGGTGAACTTATTGCGGGGGGCATTCTCACTTTCCGTGGTCAGCTCCCCGCCCCGCTTGCCAAGACTCGCGCCTCGTGTTGTTGCGGGCAGGTGCGTTAGTTTCGTCGATCAACGAAAGCCCGACTACCCCACAGAAATCGGGACACCAAGTAAGCCGCGATCCCGATCCCAAGGGTGCCTAAACCCACCGTGGCTTGCAACGGAACCCGAATCGCCGTCAATGTCGCGATCCCCAGTGTGCCCACGACGTAAACGATCGGCACCCACGGGTAGCCCCAGACCCGAACCGGGTGCACGCCGTGGTTGCGAAACAGGAAAACCAACGATCCACACAGGGCGGCGCAGATCGACAAGGTGAACCCCAAATAGTCCAGTTGTTCACGAAGCGTACTGATGAAAATCACCACGATCGCCAAGCCGGCTTGGATCCAGATCGTCGGCAGCGATTCGACCGGTCCGGTAATCGTCACGGCGTCAGCGTCGCCGCCGCGGCGACCGCTCAACCAACGCGGCAACAGGCGATCGGCCGCCATTTTTTGATAGACCCTCGGACCGGTCTGCATCAGGGCCAACACCGAGGTTCCCAGCCCCGCCAGGATCGCAATCCTGACCAAAGGGCTGACCCATGAACCCCACGCCGATCCGCGGGACTGGATCTGTCGGCCGACCGATTCGGCCGCCAACGTCGCCACGTTGGGCTGCCCGGCGACCTCGGCCGCCGGCGGGGCGTAGACGAAAATAATGTTCAACAGCAGGTACAGCACCGCCACCGCCACCGTGCCAAACAGCATCGCACGCGGCACATTCCGCGTCGGTTGCTCGATCTCGTCGGTCAGATAAACCGCCGCGTTGAATCCGCTATAGCTGAGCGAAATCCACGTCAACGCGTTGGCGAACACCAACGCAAACGCCCAGCCGCTGCCTGTCGTCGCCTCGGCCCCAACGTCTACCCCCGCCTCGGACGCAGCAGCGACGGCAGTCCCCCGCCACGTCGAAAGCGTGCTGTAGGCGATCAGCACGAACAGCCCGATCAAAACCAGTTTGGCAATCACCACACCATTTTGAATGTGCGTCCCGCGCCTGAGCCCCAGGCTGTGGACGATCGCGGCCAGCAAGACCAACGCGATGGCGATCGTTCGATCGGGCAATGAGTCCAGCAATCCAAATCCTGCTCCCCGCGCAAACGATTCAAACGTCGTTGCGGCAAACGCCATCGCGCCGGTGAATCCGGCCAACAGTGAAACCCATCCGGCCATCATGCCGGCAGCCGGATGGATCGCGCGGGCCAGAAACAAGTATTCCCCACCCGATTCGGTGAACTGCTGGGCGAGTGCCCCGTAACACAACGCGCCACAAATCGCGATCACTCCGCCGATCGCCCAGGCCGCGATCACGTAATGGGGCTCACCCAAGTCACCGAGCGTGAACCCGCTGGTGGTGTAAACCCCGGCGCCGATCATGCTGGCCGCCACCACAGCGGCCGCCGAAGGCGCGTTCATTTTGGGATGCGACAAAGATCTATTCCTATGACGGTCTACGCCAACACCTGACGGACGACGTCGCCACCTTCAACCCCGGTCAGACGTTGATCGAGTCCCTTGAACGCATAGGTGAATCGATCCGAATCGATTCCCATCAGATGCAAGATCGTGGCATTGAGATCACGGATGTGGACGGGATTCTCGGTCACGTTGTAACTGAATTCATCGGTCGCGCCGTGGACCACGCCGCCCTGGATCCCCGCTCCGGCCAGCCAGACGGAAAAACACTTGGGGTGGTGGTCTCGGCCGTAGTTGGTTTTGGTCAAACTTCCCTGACAATAGATCGTTCGTCCAAACTCGCCGCCCCAAACCACCAGCGTGTCATCGATCATGCCGCGTTGGCGAAGGTCTTTCAGCAGTGCCGAACAGGGGCGGTCGATGTCGTTGCACTGATTCGGCAAGTCCTTGGGTAGATTGCCGTGCTGGTCCCAACCGCGATGAAAGATCTGGGTGAAACGCACGCCGCGTTCGGCCATTCGGCGAGCCATCAAACAGCAATTGGCAAACGTGCCCGGCGTGGTCACGTCATCACCGTACATGTCCAAGATGTACTTCGGCTCGTCGCTGATGTTGGCCAGATCCGGCACACTGGTCTGCATCCGGAACGCCATTTCGTACTGCGCGATGCGGGCATCGGTTTCCGGGTCGCCGATCGATTCGGCGGTGACTCGATTCAAGCGCGCCAACGAGTCCAGCATTTCGCGACGCAGTTTCGAATCGACGCCCTTGGGGTTGGACAGATACAAGACCGGGTCGCCCGCACTGCGCAGCGCCACGCCTTGATACTTGCTGGGCAGAAATCCGCTTCCCCAAAGTCGGTTGTACAGCGCTTGGGCTTCCTTGCGTCCGGTCCACGATGCGGTCATCACCAGGAAGTCGGGCAGATTTTCATTTTCAGTCCCCAGGCCGTAGCTGAGCCAAGAACCCAAACTGGCTTTGCCCGGCAACTGGTCGCCGGTGCAAATGTAGGTGATCGCGGGGTCATGATTGATCGCTTCGGTGTGCATCGATTTGATCAACGCGATTTCGTCGACGTGTTTCGCCGTGTGTGGCAACAACTCGCTGACCATCGTTCCGTTTTCACCGTGCGGCGAAAAGTTGTAGATGCTCGGCGCGATCGGAAATCGAGCTTGCCCGCTGGTCATCGTCGTCAACCGCTGGCCCTGGCGAATGGAATCCGGCAGATCTTTGTCAAACCAGTTGCTCATGGTCGGCTTGTGGTCCCACAGATCCATCTGGCTGGGTGCCCCCGACATGAACAGATAGATCGCCCGTTTCGCTTTGGGTTCGTGGTGTGGCAATTCGGGCAGTCCGCCCTGGGCCGTCTCGGACCGATAATCCGAGACCCTAGGCGCAGCTTCGGCGCGGGTGTCCAGCGACGCCAGCGCCGCGGCGCCCAATCCCGCTGCGGATTGCGAGAACAGCGAACGTCGATTCAAGCGGATCAATCGTTGCATAGCATTCATCGTTCACTTCTCCTCCTACTTGCTGACCACTTCGTCCAAATTCAACAGCGTGCTGGCGATCATCATCCAGGCGGCATGTTCACTCGGTTCGATCTTGTCGAATTTAATTTCGTCGACCGATAACAGATCCGCCGCAGCGGTCGAGTCGTCGCGGTAGTGTTTTTGCACCTTGTCCAACAGCGAAACCAACTCGCGGACTTCCGCGGCGACAGGTTTTCGGGCGGTCACCGTTTCGAACAACCAAGCCAACTTGTCCGAGGGATCCTCCCGATCACACTCGACGTGGGCGCGGACCGCCAAGTGCTTTGCCGCCTGCAAGTATTGATGCTCGTTCATCAGCAACAGTGCTTGCAGCGGTGTATTGGTTCGTTCGCGCCGCGCCGTGCACGATTCCCGACTGGGCGCGTCGAAGGTCGACATCTGCGGCGGGGCACTGGTGCGTTTCCAGAAAATGTAAACGCTGCGGCGAAGCTGTTTCTCCAGCTCCGCGTCGGCTTTGAAATTTGCGGTGTTGCTCCGTGTATAACCGACGGCGTACCACAAGCCGGACGGTTGCGGCGGCTTGACACTCGGACCGCCCAGTCGCGGGTTCAACAATCCCGCCAGCGCCAAGGCCTGATCACGAAGCACTTCGGCGTCCAAGCGGTGGCGAGGTCCACGCGCCAAATAACGATTCTCCGGATCGATCGCCAGATTCTCCGGACTGACCGCGGCGTCACGGCGATAGGCGCGACTGGTCACCATCCATTTGATCAATCGCTTGATGTCCCAACCGCTTTGGATGAATTCGACCGCCAGCCAATCGAGTAGCTCGGGATGACTGGGCGGCTGACCCTGGCTGCCAAAATCTTCACTGGACTTGACCAATCCGCTGCCGAAGATCGATTGCCAGAAACGATTCACGGCGACTCGCGACGTCAACGGGTGCTCGGGCGTGACCAGCCATTTGGCCAAACCCAAGCGGTCACGCGGCAGATCGTCGGCCATCGGCGGCAGAAACTCGGGGACACGTCGTGAGACGGTATCGCCCGGTTGATCATACTGGCCTCGGACCAGCACCTTGGCTTCACGCGGTTGGTCCAGTTCCTTCCAAACCAGTGTCGTCGCGATCTGGCCTACCAGCTTTTCTTTCTCCGCTTCGGCGCCCTTGACCATGTCTTGCAACACCAACCAATCCGGGTGCGTGCATTGGACTTCACGATAGTAGGCACGAAGCGATGCCGCTTGCTCGGGAGTTCGTTCACTCGGTTTCTGAGACGCAAGTTCCACAATTCCTTTCGGCAGCGGGATCGCAGCGGACCGATAGGCGTAGGCAAATTGCGCGGTGCGACCGAGCGAGACGGTCTTGATGTACAAGTCGTTGTGCCCTTTCTTCAACTCCAACGTGTACGTCTTGGCCAGCGGGTTGATCGGACCGGTGCGTTCGGACTGCGCGATCCGTTTCTTGTTCAAGAACACGACGTGACTGTCGCTGGTCCCCAGCAGCAGATCGATCGACTGTTTCTTGGGCGATTCCAACGTTTGATGGATCAGGTTCACTGCGACGCTCTCGCCGGCAACGGGCAAGGTATGAATCGCAACCGGCGTCCAATCGTTCCGCAATTCCCAGCCGTACGTTTTGTCTTCGTATTTAAAAGTTTCCTCCGCATTGAAGTCCCCTTGTTGGGAACCGAAACTGCGGTAGATGCCCGGGTTGGAACTTTCCACGGGGAACGGGCCGACGCTGTGAAGATCACCGACGGTGATCTGGTCTTTGATCGGAACCGAGGCCGCCTCTTCGGACAACTGGAAGCGGACGGCATAAAATTGATGCTTGGCAAACTGTGACAGGTACTCCAGCCGAATTCGGATCTGGTCGTGGCCGCGTTCGATTCGCTCGGCCAGGTCGGCAATGGCGAACGAAGCGTTGCGGCCGCCGGTTTGTTGGTGCCCTGCGATCGCCCAACCCTCGGTCGCCGTGCGTTTTCCGTCGATCGCCAGGCCGACCGAAAAATTGCCGTCCTGCTGTTCGATGTCAGCCAGCGCCGAGCGAATCGGCAAGGGTTCCCATTCGGCCTCGCTCTCCGGCGATCGTGGACGTGTTTCCACTTCGATCTCCGTCAGCACGGCATTGCCGTTGGGCGAGACGCCCGCGCGATCGGTCTTGGGATCGGGGGAGACTTCCAGTTGCAGCGATTGCCAATGACCGCCGGCCAAGGACGGGGCCAGCGGGGCGGTGATAGTTTGCACGTCTCGGTCGGCAACGGTGTCACCGACACGAACGTTGCCGTCGGCTTCGATCACCCACTCGGTGCCGAATTTGGAGTTCACTTCGCTCGGGGAAAGCAATTCGATTCGCGGGGAATGTTCGTCCTCGTCCTTCCCGCTCAAGCCGGCTTCCCAGATCCGCTGGGCGGCATCGACCGATTCGATCGGCTCACGCATTTCGCGACGCAGTTCCGCGATCTGCTGGTCCAACGCGGCAAGTTCCGCGGACTGTTCTTGATTCGGCACGCGGATGACGGGCGCCGGATCCTTCTTGTTTTCGTCCAACGCCCGGCCGTCCAGGCTGTTGAAGAACGCGAACAGCGAGTAGTACTCTTTCTGGGAAATCGGATCGAACTTGTGATCGTGACAGACCGCGCACTGCGTGGTCATTCCCAGGAAGACGGTTCCGAACGCATCGGTGCGGTCGATCACGTTGCGGGCGAACACTTCGTCATAAATCGATCCGCCTTCGTTTGTGGTGACGTTCAATCGGTTGAATCCGCTGGCGATTTTCTGTGACAGCGTCGCATCGGGTAGCAAGTCGCCGGCCAATTGCTCGGTCACGAATTGATCAAACGGCATGTTTTGGTTGAACGCATCAATGACCCAATCGCGATACGGCCACATCTCGCGATAATTGTCTAAGTGCAAGCCGTGGGTGTCGGCGTAACGGACCAGGTCCAACCAATAGCGTCCGAAATGTTGGCCGAAGGCGGGCGAGGCGAGCAGTTCGTCGACCAATCGATCGATGCCCAGTTTGCCTGCGGCGAGTCGATCGATCTGTTCACGTGTTGGCGGCAAACCCGTCAAATCCAAACACAGTCGTCGCATCAACGTCGCATCATCGGCGAGGCCGCCCAGCGTGAGACCTTTCGCAACAGCTTTGGCGTCGATGAAATGATCGATCGGGTGCGACGCGGTTGGCGGGACATCGACTTGGACGGGGGGCTCGTACGCCCAATGGCCACGATACTCCGCTCCGCCGGCCACCCAGGCTTCGAGTGCTTTTTTCTGTGCTTCGGTGAGGGGTTTGTTGAACGCCGGCGGTGGCATCAACACGTCGTCGTCATCGCTCCGCAACCGCAAAACCAGTTCACTTTCGTCGACCAAGCCGGCTTGGACCACCGACAAGATTCCGTCGGCAGTGTCCAGCCTCAAATCTGCCTGTCGCTCATGTTCATCGGGGCCATGACAGGCGAAACAATGGTCCGACAGAATCGGCCGGACATCGCGAGAAAAATCGAGAGCAGAATCGGCAGGCGATTCGCCCCGCACAAACGACGATCCGCAAAGGGCCAGGACCGCCGCGGCGAAAAAGAATCGAATCGGCATCGGTGGGACACGAGGCGGGAAAGAAACGAAGGATTCACCAGTATACTCGATCAACCGAGAATGGGCCGCCACCGTTTCATCCGCCTCTCAAAGCCGTTGTCAGCTCGATCAGATTCCTCGGGTTTTGCCCCAGATCACCTTTGCCCACCCGTGATTGACTGGTGGCGTTGACGATCACGCTTTGGCGGGTGGATTCTTGCCCGGCGGGACGGGCGGTGAGTTCGACTTCGATGTCGTCGACGAATTTCAGCAACGGCGTCGTGCGGGTCAATTGAATCCGCCGCCGGTCCCCACCGGCTGGATCCCCACCGGCTGGATCACTGCCGGCTGGATCACTGCCGGCTGGATCACTGCCGACTTGTTCCTCGGACACCCAGTCCCACTTGGAATTTGTCTCGGTCCATTGTCGAATTCGATCCGCGGCGTCTTGGACACTGCCGTCAAGTTCCACCGGCCGGAGCTCCGGGCGTGGGGCAGCCGGATCAAGGGCCGCTCGGTTTTGAGTCCAGTCACGTCCCCAATCGTCGATGCGGATCACCACCGCACCGATGATCGCGACCGTGATTGCCAATGCGACGCCCAGCGTGATCCATCCTATCATTTTGCTTTTCCGCATCTTGGTTTAGGGGTTCCCTTGTCGCCTGATCGTTCGGACAATTCGCCACACGCTCCCGAACTCGCACCCATTGCATTGCGTTATGGCTCATACGCCTTCGATGTTCCAATCCCAAGAAGACGACTTCTTGGAAGACGCCAAGCCGCTGGCCGCGCGGATGCGTCCGACGTCGCTGAAAGAATACGTCGGTCAGCGGCACATTCTAGGGCCTGGGAAACTGCTGCGACGGATGGTCGACGCCGGGCGTTTGGGGTCGGTCATCTTGTCCGGACCACCCGGAACGGGCAAGACGACGCTGGCCCATCTGCTGGCCCAGGAAACCGGCAGCCGCTGTCGCCGGTTGAGCGCGGTCACCGGAGGCGTCAAGGAAGTGCGTGAAGCGTTGGCGTGGGCCACCGACTTGGTCGCCAGCGGTGAGCCCCGGCCGGTGTTGTTTATCGACGAGATTCATCGCTTTAGCACAAGCCAACAGGACGCGTTGCTGCCGGACGTCGAAGCCGGCATCGTGTCGCTGATCGGCGCGACGACCAGCAACCCCTATTTCGCCATCAACGGGGCGCTGATCAGCCGCAGTCAAGTGTTCCAATTGGAAACGCTCTCCCCGGCGGAGATCACCGAGTTGCTCCATCGGGCGCTGGCCGACGGTGAACGCGGGCTGGCGGCGACGGGAGCGCGCGCCGACGACGAAGCGATCGCGTTCCTGGCGGATGTTTGCGAAGGCGACGCGCGACGCGCTCTCACGGCACTCGAAATCGCTGTCTCCAGCTCACCGCAGCAGCCCCCCCTGGTTACCCGCGACACGGCAGCCGAATCGATCGGCACCCGGATCGCAGGCTACGACGGCACCGGCGATGATCACTATGACCTGATCAGCGCGATGATCAAAAGCATCCGTGGCAGCGACGCCGACGCCGCAATCTATTGGCTCGCGCGGATGCTCGAAGGCGGCGAAGACCTGCGGTTCCTCTGTCGACGTCTGGTCATCTTGGCCAGCGAAGATGTCGGCAATGCCGACCCGGCCGCACTGCCGATGGCGGTCGCCTGCATGCAGGCCTGTGAATGGGTCGGTTTGCCGGAAAGCGAATACATGCTGTCCCAGACCGTGGCTTATTTGGCGCTGGCTCCCAAAAGCAACGCCGCCACGGTGGCCATCGGAACGGCCCGCAAAGACGTTCGCGATCAAAAAATCGTCCCCGTCCCCCGACACCTGCGTGATTCGCATTCCGCTTCGGCCGAGCGTGAAGGTCGCGGCGAAGGTTATCTCTACAGCCACGACAGCCCCCACGGAATCGCAGCCCAAGAGTACTTGGGTGTCGATCGTTGTTACTACGAACCGGTCGACCGAGGGTTTGAACGCGAGCTGCGCGAGCGGAAGGCGTGGATCAGCAAACGGTTGAAACTCTAGTGTTAAGCCTTTGGGCGATTCAGCAGGCGTTGGTGTCGAGCCTTTAGACGATTCCCGTTCGCTGCTACGCAGCGAGACGGGGCGGCTGAAGCCTGCACACCAACTGCTGCCGATTCACGGTTTGGTTTGCCAACCGGGGTGATCTGGTAGCGGTTGTTCCCGATGCGCCGGCGAAACGCTCTGGGGCACCCTCGGACGCACGGGATTGCGTTCGAATTTCATCCGGGCGAGATGCATCTGGCACCTATGGTTGGGAACCCGTTGTCACGTGTTTGCACCGAACAAACTCTCCGCTGAGACAGCCGAGCGACAAACGCCCGCTTCCTTTGTGTTTCCGATGAACTTACTGGCCCTCCTGTTCGCACTCGCCGTCGTCGTCTGGCTGGTCCCGCTCGTCAAAGACGGACGCTTGGCCAGCATGCTGACGCTGCTGTTGTTGACCGGGACCGTGTTCGGGCCTCCCTTCCTGGCCTTCGACGGGCCGATCCAGATCAGCTTGGACCGCATGTTATGGGCTTTTCTGATCGGTTTGGCCGCCGTCCAGTGGCGACTGGGCAAACTGAAACTGTCGCCGGTCAATCGCGTCGATGTCTGCTTGTTGGTGTTCGTCGTTTACCTGTTCCAGCGTAGCCGCGGTGGAGACCTGAGCGAGACGCTGGTCGACCCGACCGCCCGCTGGCTGTTTTATATCTTCATGCCGATCACCGTTTACGGCGTCGCGCGGGTCACGCCTTTCCGTCGAAGCGACCTGTGGTGGTTGTTGCACGCGTTGATCGGGCTGGGACTCTATCTTTCTTTCACCGCGGTCTGTGAAGTCAAAGGGTGGCACGCGTTTGTGTTTCCCAAACATATCCTCAATCCGGAAGTCTGGATGTTCCTCGGCCGTGGCCGTGGGCCGTTGTTGAACCCGGCGGGCAATGGATTCATCATCGGCGTCGCCATGGCCGCGGTCGCCGCCTGCTTCGTCGGCAGCGACCGACGGACCAAGGCGATTTACGCCGCGATCGGCGTGATCCTGTTGGTCGGCGGATACGCGACGCTGACGCGCAGTTGCTGGCTGGGGGTTGCCGGCGCGGTGGCCATTGTCGGATTGGTCCACAGTCCCCGATGGGTGCGCGTGATCGGATTGGCCGCCACCGTGCTATTGGCCGGCGCGATGGCGATGGGTTTGAAAGATCAACTGATGGCGTTCAAGCGTGACAAAGCGCTCTCTGCCGCCGATGCCGCCAAGTCGGTCGAGCTTCGACCCCTCTTGGCGACCGTCGCGTGGGAGATGTTTAAAGACAAACCGCTGACCGGTCACGGATACGGACAGTACTTCCAACGTCACGATGCGTACCACACGATTCGGGATTATGGTCTGCCGTTGGAACGCGTTCGATCTTACAGCCACCACAACGTCCTCCTGGCGTTCCTGGTCGATTCGGGACTGATCGGATTGGGACTGTTCCTGGTGGTCATCGTGACGCTGGCCGGCTATGGGTGGCGGATGGCCACCGATGGTTCCTTGCCACTGGACCGGCGCCGTGTCGGACTGCTGACGGTCGGAATTCTGGCGTGCTACTTTCCCAACGCCATGTTCCACAACATGACGATCATCCCGATGGTGCAGGTCTTTCTGTTGGGGATCGGCGGCGTGGTCGTGGCGATCTACGAAAACGGCTTTGTCAAAGACGAAGCGGAGGCAAAGCGGGCACTGGCTCCCACCGACGCAATTGGACACCGCGGCTGGGTGGGGAGGTAGGAAAATTTTGGAGGCAGGAAGATTCGCTTCGTTCAATGGAGGGTGTTTTTCACAATTTTCCTACCCCCGAAATCTTCTTACCCGATCCGCCGAAAAGCGACCGCGGATCAACCGCCCTCGGCTTCGCTCAGCACGGCCATGAACGCCTTTTGGCTGATCTCGACGTTGCCGACTGCCTTCATGCGTTTCTTGCCTTCTTTCTGTTTCTGCAACAGCTTGCGTTTCCGCGTGATGTCACCGCCGTAGCATTTGGCCGTCACGTTTTTTCGCATCGCCGGCACGGTTTCTCGGGCGATGACGCGACTGCCGACGGCGGCTTGGACCGCGACTTCGAACATGTGTCGGTCAATTTCGCTTTTCAGCTTCTTGGCGACCGCGCGTCCGCGTCGATCGGCATCGGCCCGGTTGCAAACGATACTCAACGCGTCGACCCGATTGCCGTTGACCAAAAAGTCCAAGCGACATAAATCGGCGGCTTCGTAACCGACCATCTCGTAGTCCAGCGTTCCGTAGCCGCGGGTGCAGCTTTTGATCTTATCGTGCAGGTCATAGACGACTTCGGCCAATGGGATGTCGTAGGTCAACATCGCTCGCTGGGCACCCAGGTATTCTTGAGACTTCTGAATGCCACGTCGTTCTTGGCACAGTTTCATCACCGCACCGATAAAGTCGGTCGGGACGATGATGTTGCAGCGCACGATGGGTTGACGGAATTCTTCGATGTCGCCCGGATCCGGAACGTCTTGCGGTTTGTGCACCGTTTTCGTCTCGCCACGCTTGTTGACGATCTCGTAGGTGACGTTGGGTGCGGTTTGCACCAGGTCGATGTCCGATTCGTTCTCCAACCGTTGCTGGATGATCTCCATGTGCAACAGCCCCAGAAATCCACAGCGGAATCCGAACCCCAACGCGTCACTGGTTTCGGGTTCGAATTCGAAACTGGGGTCATTGACTGCCAACCGCTCCAAGGCGTCGCGCAGGTCACTGAAGTTCTGTCCGTCGCTGGGGAACAGCCCGCAGTAAACCATCCGTTTGGGACGCGCGTAGCCCGGCAGCGCAGGGGCGGGTTTGTCGCCGGCGATGCTGACGGTGTCCCCGATGTGCACGTCACCGATGCTTTTGATGTTGCAAATCAGATAGCCGACTTGTCCGGCCACCAATTCGTCGCGTGCGACACGCTGGGGCGCGAACTGGCCCAATTCGACGACTTCATGAGTCGTTCCGGCGCGGAGGAATTTGATCTTCTGTCCCTTGCGTACCGTTCCCTGCATCACGCGGACGTAGGTGATCGCGCCGCGGTAGTCGTCGTAGTTGGAATCAAAGACCATCGCTTGCAGGGTTGCCTGCGGGTCACCGCTTGGGGCGGGAATTCGATCGACGATCGCATCAACCAACGCCGCGACACCTTCGCCGGTCTTGGCACTGACCCGAACGCAGTCGTCCGGATCGGTTCCCAGCGAGTGCATCATCTCCTCGGCCACTTCGTCCGGCCGCGCGTGCGTCAAATCAATTTTGTTGATGACCGGGATGATGTGCAGGTCATGCTCCATCGCCGCGTAGGCGTTGGCGACCGTCTGAGCCTCGACGCCTTGAAAGGCATCGACCAACAGCAAGGCGCCTTCGCAACAGGCCAACGACCGAGACACTTCGTATTGAAAGTCGACGTGGCCGGGCGTGTCGATCAGGTTTAACTCATAGTCCACGTTTCCGCGTTTGTAACGCATCGCGACCGCGCGGGCTTTGATGGTGATGCCTCGCTGACGTTCCAGTTCCAGATCGTCCAGCAATTGCTCTTTCATCTGCCGCGTGCTGACCGTCCCCGTCTCCTCGAGCAGTCGGTCGGCGAGCGTGCTCTTGCCGTGATCGATGTGGGCGATGATGCAGAAGTTTCGAATCTGTTTGGTCATGATTGTTTCATTGCTTGTTTTCGCGCGTACCCGGCCAATCCGAGGTATCCCGCGTCGGCACCCAAGTTCGCGAAGGCGATGGAGGTGCCGTCAAATACATTTTCAAAGGTCCGGCTTTTGAATTCTTCGATAATGCCGGACAAAAACCGTTCTCCGATCGGGCATCCGCTGCCGCCAAAGTTCATCGCGCCGCCCAGCGTGACCACGCCGGGGTCCAGTGCGTGCACCAGCGACGTGATCCCGATCCCCAGCCATTGTGCCGTTTCGTCCACGATTTCAAGTGCCACGGTGTCTCCGTCGTTGGCGGCCTCGTAAACCTTTTTCGCCGTCAATTCGCTGTTGCTGCCCCCCAACAGGCCGCCCAGTGAACTCTCGGCGCCTGCGGTCAGCCGTTCGCGGGTGCGGTCGACCACGGCGCTGGCGCTGGCATAGGCCTCCAATTGCCCACGGCCCCCGCCCCAGACACACAACCGTGCCGTCGGCGAAGGATCCACCAGAATGTGTCCACACTCGCTGCCGAAACTGTTCACTCCGTTGACCAACTCGCCGTCCACGATGATCCCTCCGCCGACGCCGGTCCCAAGAGTCAACAGGATCATTGAATTGGAATCCCGTCCCGTCCCGATCCAAAATTCCCCGAATGCCGCCGCGTTGGCGTCATTCAAGAACGAAATCGGACGTCCGAGCAACTCCTTGAGTGCATCAACAATTGCAAAACCCCACCAGGAAGGCAATTGCGGTGGGGCGACCAAAAGTCCGTTGGCAAGGTCCATCGGCCCGGGGGCGCCCAAGCCGATGTGAGGAACCTGTCCGGCGACACCTAGACGGCTCTCGACCTCCGAGACCACGTCGGCGATTCGCTGCATCGCCGCCGGCGCCCCTTCACCCTCACGGGTCGGGATTTTCTCGTAAGCGACCGTGTAGCCCTGTTCATCGACCAAACCGAGTTTGATCCCCGTGCCGCCAATGTCGATGCCCCAATAATACGGTGCACTCGACTGCTCAATGGGGTGGATTTGAGACGACGTGACGGGCGCCGGGTCGCTGGAAAGACTCATAGTTGCGTTTTTGGGTGAGAAACGATCCGGCGCAGTCCCCCCCGGAGTTTCCAGTGGGTTACGGTTGCCGCCGGTTGATCGCGGCGGCCGCTGTATTGCGGTAGCCAGTTAGTTGGGTTTGCCGATTGATCAGGTTTGACAGTATTGGATTTGACCGTTGATTGGATCTGACAGGGCGGAGTATAGAAACGGTCCGCTATAGTCACAACGAGCGTTTTCCCACAGTTTCCCCCCGATCCGTACCCCCCCCATGAAAGTTGTGTATTTGACCGCTGGAGCTGCAGGAATGTTTTGCGGCAGTTGCATGCACGACAATGCGATTGCCCGGGCATTGGCCTCCATCGACGTCGAGTGCATTCTGCAGCCGGTGTACACACCGATTCGGACGGATGAAGAAAGTGTTGCCGATGGGAAGGTCTTTCTTGGCGGCATTCACGTCTATTTGTTGCAGCAGATGCCGTGGTTGCGGTTCCTGCCCCGCCCGGTTCGCGGCCTGCTGGATTCTCCAACGCTGGTCCGCTGGGCGACGCGGCGTGCCGGCGGCGTCGATCCGGCCAAACTTGGCGAGCTGTCGATTTCGATGTTGCGCGGAGCCGACGGCCGCCAAGCCGAAGAATTCAAACGTTTGACCGACTGGATCGCTGCGGAACTTAAACCCGACGCCGTCGTGCTGACGAATCTTTTGATCGGCGGCGGACTGCCGCAACTGCGCGAGCGGTTGCCCGACGCCAAGTTGATCGTGATGCTGCAGGGCGATGACATCTTTCTCGATCATCTGCCCCAAGCGGCCCGCAGTGCGGCGATCGAACTTTGCACCCAACTGGTTCGGTACGTGGATTACTTTTGCGTCCACAGTCAGTTCTACGCGCAAAAAATGGGCGCGCTGTTCGAGATTCCCGACGAGAAACTGGTCACCACGCCGCTCTCGATCGATCCGGCACCGTTTATGACGAGCGAGCGACCCAACGAACCGTCCGCAGGCGAATTTCGGTTGGGATACCTGGCCCGCATCGCACCGGAGAAAGGATTGCATCGCTTGGTCGATGCCTTTGAACGCATCGCCGCCGATGACCCGACCATCACCCTGCACGCGGCCGGTTGGCTGGGCAACGGAAACGAACCCTACTTGCGTTCGCTGCAAAAACGTTTGCACGATGCGGGACTGGCCGACCGGTTCACCTATCACGGCAGCCCCGATTTGGCCGGCAAGGTGCGTTTTTTGCAAAGCATCGATCTGTTGAGCGTGCCGACCGAATACGAAGACCCCAAAGGATTGTTTGTGTTGGAGTCGTTGGCGGCCGGAACACCGGTCGTGATGCCCGACCACGGTGCTTTCGGCGAATTGGTTCGTTCCACCGGCGGCGGCGTGTTGGTCGCCCCGGACAGCATCGATGCCTTGATCGCCGCGATCGAGGAACTGAAGGCGGATCCGAACCGACGCCGCGCGCTGGCCGAAGCGGGTCGGCGCGGCGTCGACGAAAAACACTCCATCGCCACCGCCGCCAAAGAGCTGGCGGATTTGGTCGGGCGGTAGTGCTCGGGTCTCGTCGAGCGGAAAGAGGGGGCAGGCTTCGGCGTTGGTGTGCAGGCTTCAGCCGCGCGGTCTTGCTGCTTCGCAGCGCGCGGGGGATGCGTCTGAAGGCTGGACACCAACGTTGCTGGATCCCTGGTTGCTTAATCCCGTGCCATTCGTACCTGACCCCTTTTCCGCTCGGCAAACGCAACCCGAAAATTGCTGACTCTAACGTTTTCTATGTTTGTTCGCGATGAAGCCTCGGAGGGCTGGCACAATGCTTGCCGGTGGCGTCAGCCACCGGCAATGGAAAGACCTCGATCACGGAGGCCTGGAAGGCCGGCACAATCGGTCTGATGAACCGCGGGGATTGCCAAAAGCTGGGGAATTGTGTCGACCCGTTGGGCCTCAGAGACTCCTTGAAATCATCTCCGGTGGCTCACGCCACCGGCATCCACTCTGCCGGCCCTCCGGGCCTGAAGGACTTCGCCTATCCGGCAATTTCGGTACATAGAAAACGTTAGAGTCAGGAAAATTGAAAGCTGACAAAGCTCTACGCCGCGCGACGCACCGTGGCGACGGCCCGTTGAAAGTCGTCTTGCAACAAGGACCTTCGCCGCCGGAACGGGGCCAGAACTCGGCTGGCTTTGTCTCTCAAGATCTGGGTGACCCACAACGGGTTGACCTTCGATTGACTCATCAGGTGTATCCCGCGATAGGAAACCAGTTGACGACCATAGTGCGCCGCGACGGTCTGCAACGCCCGCTTGGACCACAGACTGATGTGTTGGCCGCCGTCCAAGACGTAGTACCACCACTGATCGGGTTGCGGGGCGGGATCGGGAACCGGCTCGGTGGAGATCAGCCAGTGGTCGGCCGTCGCATCCATCCGTTGCAATTCCCTGTGCGGATTTTCAAAGTGTTCAAAAACCTCAAACGCTGTCAGAAAATCAAATCCGTTGGCCGACGATTCGGCTTCCAGCCCCGCGGCAAACAGGTTTTGACAGTACGGGTCACGATGCAGGAAATGGTGTCCGCGGTCGCGCATCATGCGTGTGAACATTCCGTAGCCGCCGCCATAGTCCAGGCAGTGAAAGGCCTTGGGATAAATGAATCGCAGCAGCAGGTCGGTGATCCGAGCGAACCGTTCGTTGCGTGCGATCAGCCCGACGTCGGAAGCGATAATGGCCTCCCCGTAGGCCTCCTCCAACCAATACGGTTTTTCGGTCTGAATGAAGTGGCAATCCCGACAGCGGAAGTATTCAATTTCGTATTTGCCCAGAATCGTCGCGTGGGCGAACGAATCGGCATTGTGGCGACATACCAGACAGTCCATCGTCATTGTTTCGTTTGCAGATCGGTGAAAAGGTTTTGCGGATGAGAGTCGAGCTAGACCGTACACAACAATCTTTCGCGGGACGGTTTGGCGTTCTTCGCCAGTTCTCGATAGACCGTCGCCGTGCGCTGTGCCGTGGTCTGCCAAGTGAAACTCGCCGCCCGCTGTCGCGCCGCCCGCACGATGTCCTGCTGCATCGGCAACGATTCGGTCAGCGCCGAACGCATCATCTGGGCAACCATTTCGACATCGTCGGGATCAAAATAGTACCCGCACTGGCCGACCACTTCACGCATCACCGGCAGATCGGAAACCATCACGGGGGTGCCCGCTGACATCGCTTCCAGCGACGGCAATCCGAACCCTTCGGCGCGGGACGGAAACAGGAATCCACGGGCGTGCTCGTACAGCGTCCTGAGCAACGCATCGGGAACATTCGGCATCAAGATGGCCGAGCCGTCATCCTGCCACTCCAACTGCGCCGCCTCGCGACGTTTCATCGGCGGTCCCACCACGACCAGTTTGGCATCCTCGGGCAACGTGCCGTGCAGCCGTTTCCACGCGTTCCAAACGACTTCAAAGTTCTTGTAACTGTTGCGTCGACCGACGAACAACACATAGGGCTTGTCCGTCAAGACATCCGGCAGCGGCGCGGGCGTGATGTCCGACAGAGACGTCCCGAGCGGAATCACCGACGCCTTGCCGCGACAATCGGGAAAACGCTCACACAGTTCGTCGTGGGTCGCCTGGGAAATGCAAATTAGATGATCCGCCGCGGCAATCGCATCGTATTTCAGGGCAATGTGTTTGCCGCTCGGATCGAGCGACGGAACGGCTTCGTGGACAAAGTCCAAAATCGTCGCGACCAACGGACGATTGCCCCGTCGAATCGCGCGGCGACACAAGCCGCTGTAATACGTCCAGTGTTCCACGTCGGCGTCGATGGCGTTGAATCGCTGGGTGATCTGACGCTGCATGCGATCACGTGTCAATTTTCTCAGCCAGGAAACCGATGGCTCCGTTTGCACCCCGTCATAGCGCAATTGCGGGTTGGAAAGTTCTGGTTCGTCAGCGGCCGGACCGACGACCGTCGGCTGGCAATCGGTCGGTAAGTGGTGGATCAGCTCGCTGAAGTAGCGGGCCACCCCGCCCCTACGCAGAATTTGGAAGATCGCTCCTTCGTACAAAACTCTCATTTTGGATCACACCCGCAAACCTATTGCCCATTCGAACCGCAACCGTCCCAATCCATCAACTGACGGTCTGTACCAAAATCGGGCCGTCGCTGGAAAGAGAGCTTGTGAAACCTCCTAGATCCGGCCGCGGCGGCGTGGTCGGCGATCCCCCGGACGCTGCCGACGATCGGAGTTTCGGATCTGAAAGAACTTCAGCACCTGTTCGCGGTGTTCGGGGCCGAACGCCATCACCAACAGATATTCCATCAACTGCTCGCTGTCCTGCATCACAAACGCTTCGCCGCCGCCGGCCTGGGCGATCAGGTAAAACTCGGGCAATGGCGTGACGCTGCGGCACGTCACGGTGTAAACGCGTCCCTTGTCATAGCCGTGAAACTGCCTGGCCAGATCCAGACAGGTTTGCACGTCAGACCGGTGCGGCGGCGCGTCACCAAAGACGAGCATCACTTTCTGAGCTTCGGGGCGAAACCGGTTGGTCTGAAGCGCCCAAGCCATCCCGGCCTGAACGGCTTCGGGGTGGTCGCCCCCACCCTGAGCGTCCGCGGCGTTGACGAAGCTTTGCACCTTTTGGACATCGCTGCCCAGTTCAATGCCGCGGACCAGATAGGATTCGTTCAAATCCCGATAGGTCGCCAGCGAAAACCTCGCCTTGGGAATCTTTTTCAAGACGACCGTGCCGATCTGGCTGATCCGCTGTTTGACTGCATGGATTTCACTTTTCATGCTGCCGGTGCTATCAAACACCACCGCGATGTCGATGCCGTTGAGTTGTGCATCACGAATCCGATTGGAGAACCCGTGCGAATAGCCCTTCATCGCGCCGCTGAACATCACTTCCACATTGACGTCCGGCTGGACGTTTGTCCCCTGGATCTCAATGTCGTCCAGTTCGATCGGCACGGCGACGACGTCTTCCACGACCGGTTCAATGTCCAGCTCGATCTTGTCGATCACGATCGACTGGATCTCGGGCGGTTGCTGATCGTTCGGTTCACCGATCTCGATCACAAACGGTTCGTTGACGTCGATGCGGTAGCTAAGCAATGCCAGACAGATCAGCACGACCAAATGGACGATCAAGCTGATCAATGCCGCCGGCGCGCGGCGAAGGAACTCGTCGACGACCTCATCGTCTTCCGACACGCCGGCTTTCGGCTGGATTCCGGTCTCCTCTCGCATGCCATCCATCTTACCCGACGCGGAGGCACTCGATGACTGTCAATCAGGAGCAATTTGGTGAAGTCATCCATCGCTCCATTTTATGGTTCGGAGTCTGTCGCCTCGGGGTCTCTGCACAGAAATGCATTGAACGCTTCGGTCGATTCCGCCACGCCGGACTGCAGACGCTGCAATCGGTCGCGATTGATGTTGGCAATCGCCTGCGATGCATCTTCGGCAGACAGTGTCCCACGCGAACGTTCCAACGCGACCCGTACGGTCCGCCACGCCAACGCCTCCAACGGACGAGCCAGATCGTCCAACAACTCGGCCAAACGCGAGAGCTGGTCAAGTTCGATGTCTGGATCCGAAGCCATTTGCTCGCCGATCTGATGCGTCTCGGCGATCAGCTCGGCGCGGCGGGATGCTTCGGCGGCTCGGTCATCCAAGTCCAATGCATTGAACGATCCAGCCATCAGCTGATAGGACGCTGCATCGGTCGGGTCACGCATGATGGCGTTGCAAAGACACCGGACCGCCTTTTGATGCTCACCCTGATCGGCATGATGGGTGGCCATCGCAAACCAGTAATCCGATGCATCGTTCGGCGTCGACAGCGCCGATTGTGCCCATCGGGTGAGCGCTTCGCTGTCTTGTCCTTGAAGGTGCAATTGGGCGTGAATGCGTCCGACGAGCGCCTCAACAGCTGGATCTTTTGAATCGGCCTGCTGGAGCGTCTGCAATGCGTCCTGCCAATTGCCTTGGCTGATGTCCACCCTCGCTCGGCCCAACGGCCCGATCGGTTCCAGTTCGTCGGTGTCGGCGTCTGCGGCAAACGGATAAACCAGCCGCAATAGCGACCTGAGGTTGGAGGGTTCGACGACACCGCTTTGACACAACTGACGAAGGTATGTGGCCGCTTCCAACCGACGCCCCTGACGCAACAGCAGCTGCGCGAGCGTCCGCTGTGCCATGCTGGCGTCGGGGACTTCCCTCAAGATCTCGCGGTAACGTTTTTCCGCCTCGTCATAGCGGCCTTGCAGGACCAACCAATCTGCGGTCTGACCATAGATGGGCAATCGGGCGTCGGGCAGATCGACCAACAAGTCATCGAGCATCTTGACGGCTTCGGGAAAACGATTGCGTTCGGCCAGCACCCGCGCCATCAAAAAAGTGGATTGCGGGTCGTCCGGTGCCGCCGACGTTGCCTTGCGGGCCAACGCGAACGCGCGATCCAACTCACCCGATTCGAGCGCCGTCAATGCCGCGTCATGCAATTCCGCAGGTTCCAACTGCGGTTCGTCCGCGGCAACCGTCGCCGGTGTCGACTCACTCGCCGGATCGCGCGTCGGCTCAAGAGGCGATCGATCGATTTCAGGAACTCTGTCGGTCGAGTCAGGCGAGGTCACAACGTCTGGGACGCTCGGCGCGTCCGACGTAGGGTTGGAACTTGTTTGGCCACTTTCGCTCGTCGCCGAATCGTTGCGGCAGCCGGAGAGCAGCAACACGGTGACGCACAGCAGACCGGCGGCAAGGTTGGGTGTCGATTTCATTTGTCGTCGCGCACGCGGATCCAATGATCGTGAAAGCCGTCGCCCAATCCGTCTAACTTCAGCGCCGGCATGTGACACTCGATGCATCCTGTCGTCGGTGAAACGGGGCAGACCACATGCGACGCAGCGGCCTGGTTCGTCTCTGACATCTCCGCATGACAGGCGAGGCAGTTTTGCTCGTGTTCCCGCGTAGTCGTTGCTGAAATGGTCTGATGGGGATTGTGGCACGTCGTGCACTTGAGTCGTCCTCCGGATTGCACGAAACACTCACTGCGAAGCAGACCGACGGGTTGAAAACGTGCCAACAGATCCGGGTACTCACGCAATTGCTTTCGCGAGATGTCACGCGGCATCCGATGGCAATCGCCACACAGTTGCAGCTCCGATTCGGCATCCCAATCGGCACGCCCGACGGAAAACGGCGGAGGTGTTTTCATGGCTCGTGCCTGACGAACATGCTCGCTCGCCGGCCCATGGCATTTTTCGCAGTTCACGTTGGGGGTCAGGTCGACAATCTGTTGGTCGACGATCTCGCCGGTTGTGACATGGCAATACACGCACTTGCGCATGACCCGGCCTGTATGACGATTGCCGAATAGCTCCGCCGCCGTTTTCGGCGTGCCGTCATTTTGGCCCGGCGTTTTGCCCAACTCGTTGGCAGCCGCCATCCAGGACACCCGATGCTCCAACGCCACCGTTCCTTCGTCCGGGTCGGGCAACAACGAAAGCAACGTCATCGACTTGTGACCGAGCGCGTACTCCAAGCGAAACGGCTGATCCCCGAACTTCTCGGGGATGCGGACGAACAAGCCTTGATCGTCGGCGTGGTAGGTGTACGTGCCGAATGGTTCCCCGGCGTCATACGACTTGCCGACAAACTGACTGGCCACCTCGGGATCCGTGGTGCTGCGAAAGGTCGTCGCGTGGCCATGGTGGCTGTGCAACTGATAGTTGTCGCTGTGGCATTCCAAGCACACCTCGCGACCGACATACGTCGGCCCGGACGCCTGCACCGCGGGGGCGACGGCGGGTGGGGCGTGCCTTGAGACCATGCTGCCGAGCGCGACCAAGACGATCAGTACGGCCGCGACAGGGATGCGATTCAAAACGGACTCCTGGAAATTCGATAGCGCCTGATGGACAACGCTGCATTGTATCAGGCCGTCCGGCCTGCTTGCCCGCCGCGATCAGCCTGTCGTCTGATCCCAATCCAGCGGCGAAAACCCAATGCCACTCGCTTTGACGCCAAACGCTGTGTTTTTTGTTAGCGGTAGGGCGCGAGCCCTCCGGTCTTTCACGGTGCAACCGAACGGCTCGTGGGCTGTCGATTGAAACACCGCACTCGTCATTGATTCCCCGTCAGGTCACAGCGGTTGTAGCGGTCAGTTCATTGCGGACGTCACCCACCCGTGGTGAATGCCCTTGCGGGCGGCGCTTGATGACCGTTTCCGACGAATCCTTCACAGCGTTCCCTCAACGGGGCGATGTGTCGCCCCGGTTTGTCTTGGCACAGGCCTACGCTGATGAACTCCACGACCGGCATCACCTCTCGACGACGCTTTGCCTTTTGGCTCGGCTTCGGCATGCTCTCGCTCGGCGAGCGGATCAGGGTCGGTGCGCTCGACGATCTGACTGCGGTGTCAACGTCGATTGCCGGAAGCGATGGAATCGACCTGCTTCCGATCCATCCAGGTCCGTCCGATGGGGTCGTCAGAGAGTCGCTCGCCGAACACTGGTCGATCGGGCACAACGCGTCCTGGCGTTGGTATGAACGTGAGAATCTCGTCCGCGGCGTCTGGAAAACCACCGGCGTGACCCTTCCCATCGACCGGGAAACGGGGAAAGCCTATACCGGACAAACCGGGTACCTCGACGAAAGCCTGGTGCCCGACGTGATCTTGATCCCGGCCGATCGCAAACGGTTGAAACGCCCCTTGGTTGCGATCGATTCATGGCAGGACCGACAGGTCGCAATCAAACCCTCGCTGGACGATCTGGCCTTTGAAATCCAAGACCCCGAGACCATGCCGATCGAATTCGGCGACCGCTCGCAACGTGACGCCGGTCGTTCGAGCGAAGAGCGACGCGGTCGTCACGGGCGTCCGCCGAGCGAGTGGCTGCGCAGTCTGACGACCCGGGAAATCAGGATCTGGCTTGCGAAAGTGGAGATCCAAGAGGCGCTCGTCAGTGGCATGACCTTTCGAACGCATCTGACCCGCGATCATCTGTTTGATTCCGACAGGATCGCGGGGCTGACCGACGCGGAACTTGCCGAGCTGCACGGCGCCGCCCACGCAGGGTTTTAGGCCGCCAGCGTGCAGACAGGGCCTGCCTGCTGAATCGGATTCCAGATGCGGAGGGGGTTCACTGATCCACCTTGTAGCTTCTGGCTTTGTGGGTGAAAGTTCCTTTACGGGGGGATAAAGGCGTCTTAGACTGAGCGGCGAGGTGCCCGGGTCCTTCTTGCGTATCGCGGGCCGTTCTTTTCTGCCAGGCATTCATTGGTCGTCTATTTTCATCAGGGAATCAAAATGAAGAAGTTACTTGTCTTTGTTGCGCTGTTCGGTTTGTCCGTTCCCGCGCTGGTCGGTTGTGGTTCGGGCTCTCCAACCGTGATTGAACCGGTGACCGAGGAAGACGGCGCGTTGAGTGCCGACCAGCAACGTCAATACGAAGAAATGATGCGTAAAGGCGGGTCGTCGCGGGCGACCGCTCCAAAAAGCAAGTAGGCACGCGGTTTCGTCATCACGCTGTCTTGGTCTCTTTTGCCAACCGAGTCCTTGGGTTGCCCAGAGCAAGCGGCCCAAGACAGCGGTCGTGTCAATCATTGTTGATCTCACGGCCCTTCCTAATCTCATGGCGATGGGGACGCTCCCACGCCGGCTCGATCCCCGCTGAAGTCAATCGATGATCAGCCGATTCATCATACAGGCCAAAGCGAAGCCGATCTTCATGACTGAGGGATCGGCCGCGAATTCTGTTTCCGATTGACGAATTTCAGCAGCGCGAACCCGCGTTGATGAAGCACCGCACGAGACTCGCATGCGAATAATTCGCCGCCCTGGAGAGCCGGGTGATGCCCACCTTTTTGCCGTTTTTTTCGCGAATTGTGAGGAATTGCTGTCTAATTCTTCACCCAGATTTCGCGAGATAGGGGTACAGTGGCTTGCTCTAAACACAATTAGTGTTAGCAAATTATCCCTTTTTCCTTTTCCCCTCTCTCTTTTCCAGGAGACCGTAAATGGTTCGTCGGAAATCGTTGACGGCTGGTTTCACGCTTGTGGAACTGTTGGTCGTCATTGCCATTATTGGTATTCTCGTTGGTCTGCTGCTTCCAGCAGTCCAAGCGGCACGCGAAGCCGCACGTCGGATGAGCTGCAGCAACAACTTCAAGCAAATCGGCTTGGCGCTGCACAACTATCACTCTGCCTACAAGCAGAACCCCGTCAACAACGGCGGCACCGGGCTTGGACTCGGCGTCGGTTCATGGTGGGAAGGTTCGACCACCACCAACAACGAAGAGCTGAGCGCAATGGTCGGCTTGACTCCGTTCATGGAGCAGCAACCGATTTGGGACCAGATCACCGCGGGTGGATCCGCAACAACGGACGGTTCGACACCGAACACGCCGACCGGTCTGTGGTCTCCGATGGGACCCAACCCGCGGCATGACCGCGGTGACCAAACCGACCGATTCATTCCCTGGGCGACGGAAATCCCTACGCTTCGCTGCCCCAGTGACCCGGGCACCGGTCGCCCTGGACGTGGCCGGACCAACTACGCCGCCTGTGTCGGTGACTCGTTCAGCCAAGTTTGGGACAACGGCCCCAAAGAAGGCAACTTGGCGCCGCCGCCAGATGATTGGCGTCCGATTTGGTTTGGCGCCGTGGATCGCGGTTACTTCTCGCGTAAGCGGGCAACCAAGTTCCGTGATGTTTTGGACGGATTGTCCAACACCATCGCGATGGCCGAAATCGTGACCGACTTGGGTGACCGCGACAAACGCGGTTCACTTTCGATCAACAACGGTGGCTGGGTTGTCGAAAAGAATCCGCTGCACTGTGTCGAAGCAAACCAGCTTCTGCCCGACTCGCCGATGTTTTGGTGCGACGATGCTTCACTGTGTTCGATCCCGCCGAACGTCGCCGAGAACACCAACGGTCGCGGCATGAACTGGGCCTGGGCCTCGATGGGCATGACGATGGTCAACACCATCCGACCGCCGAACTCGGAAGTCTGCTTCAACGGCTGGCACGACAACGTCGGTTCGGCTCCGCCGAGTAGCCGCCACCAAGGCGGTGCTCACATCCTGATGGGTGATGGTGCGGTGATCTTCATGACCGATTCGGTCGAATCCGGCGACCAAAACTCGCCCACCAACGGTGCCTGGGATTCGCCGCGAGCACCCGGTGCCCTTTACAAGACCGGCAAGCAAAGCGTGTATGGTCTGTGGGGATCTCTCGGCAGCCGGGCTTCGAAAGAAACCATCGAAGAACAGTTGAACCAGTAGTGTCGTAGAACGATTCTGCTGAACAAGACACCTCGTCCGTGTAGTCCGCGGGCGAGGTTTTTTTGTACGCGTGTGTCACCGACGATTGCGTCGCGCAGATCGCAAGCTGGAAGCTTACGCCACTGTTAAACTCCGTCGACCATGAGCCGTTTGGCGGCAGCAAGCGGCGACCCTCACACCCTTCCCCAGACGTGTCCAATCGGATTTTTGCTTCGATCTTCACCCTCGCGGTGACCTTTCTGCTGGTCGGTTGCCGGCGTGATTCAGATCCAGACGTCAATCGCGACTCGGATCAGGCATCCACCACGGCGGACAATACTGCGGACCTGCAGTCTGCTTTGAAGGACGCGCGTGCGTTGGCCGAGAGCGGCGATCACGACGCGGCCGCCCAAACGCTGTATGCGTTGATGATTCGTCACGGTGACAACGACGATGCCAAGGCGCTCACCGCCCAAGTCGAGGCCGCCCGGGGCAATCTGGAATCCGCCGTCGACATTTCACGCTCGGTCGATCCCGGTTCGTCCGTCTGGCCTGCCGTCATCGACCTGCGTTATCAAGTTCTGGCCAAGCTGGGACGCCCGGCGGAAGCCGCCGACACGCTGCTGCAAGCGCTCCAGACCAAGCAAGACCAACCGCGGTGGCGTCACGAAGCCTGGCGGCTGTTGAACTTCGTCGGACGCCGACAGGAAGCTTGCGATCAAGCCCTGACGCTGTGCCGCTTGGGTTTGGCCAGTGAGCCTGAACTGTTCTCCTTGATCGGTCGTCGTCTGGCCTTTCCGACACCCGATCTGATGAAGGTCCTGCTGACCCAAGGACAGGCACCGGAAAACCAATTCGCGCCGGGACTGGGAAAAGCCCGCTGGTACTTTAGCCTGGATCAGCATGACCGCGCCCTCGAGCAACTCGCCGAACAAAGCCGCGAGGGCTTTGAAAGTGTGGCCGCCCAAGCGTTCTATGGACGGCTGTTGGCCGAAACCCAACGATGGGAGGCGTTCGGGAAATGGCACGCGAGTCTTTCGCCAGAGGCGGAACAGTTCAGCGACTACTGGTCCGCCCTGGGGGTCTTTTTCATCGACAGCCGCGCTCACGAAGCCGCGGCCGCCGCGCTGCTGGAATCCATCACTCGCGATCCGACCGACCGAGTTTGTTATCAACGTTTGGGGAAAGTCCTGGCAGCACTCGATCGTCCGGAGGACAGCGCGCAGTTTCGAAACCGGGGCGTGGAGATCGCACAAACCGAACGGCTGGCCAAGGAGGTCGGCGAGGCGTCCGGCAACAGGGAAAAACGAACACAATTGGCGCGTTACCTGATGGAACTTGGACGCCCCTTTGAGACACTCGGCTGGACCTCGACCCTCTTGCCCGCCAAAGCGATCGGGCCGCGGCAAATGGTTTCCCAGCAACGCGCCCAACTCTTGCAAGACCCGTCGGTGGCGGACATGACGGTCGAGGTCTCGTTGCTGGGACTCGCTCCCTCGGACTTCGACATGCAATCTCAGCGAGAAAAGCTCTTGGTCCGGACGCTTTCGGAACAATCACGGACGTCGGCGCCGGCACGCCAGGTCGCTGCCACGCCGCGTTTGGTCAATCGGGCCGGCGAGTTGGGACTGAACTTTCAATGGTACAAAGATACGGAAATCGACCTGACCATTATTCCCATCCATGAATCGCTCGGTGGCGGGATCGCGGTGCTGGACTATGACCTGGATGGTCGGCCCGATGTTTACCTCGCGCAAGGTTCGGGCGACCCGCCAACCGATCAATGCACGCGGTCCAATGTCTTGTTCCGCCGCCAGTCGTCGGGGTTCATTGACCAGACCGTCGCCGCGGATGCGGAGGACTTTCATTATTCCTCCGGGCTGGCCGCCGGCGATGTCAACCAAGACGGCTTTCCCGACCTGTTCTTGGGCAGCTTGGGGCACAACCGCTTGCTGATCAACAACGGCGATGGAACCTTTCGGGAGCAGACGTCAGGGCTGGGAACCTTTCCAGATCGTTTCACCGCATCGGTCGCCATCGCGGATCTCAACGGCGACCGGCTGCCAGACCTGTTCGAATCCAATTACATCGAAATGGAAGGCGGTTTCGCACTGCCCAAAAAAGGCCCCGATGGCAAATGGATCTCACCCACCCCGCTGTCGCACTATCCCGATTCCGATCGCTGGTTCGAAAACTTGGGCAATGGTGAATTCCGGCTCCATGAAATCACCCGCTCGATCGCCAGTCCCGGCACTTCGCTGGGACTTGTCGTGACCGATTTCCAATCCGACGGAAAGAACGAGGTGTTCGTCGGGATCGACGTGCGGCCGAATCATTTGTTGGTCCAAAACGGCGAGAACTCGTTCGTCAACGTGGCCGACACCAACGGGCTGGCCAACGGTTTCAGCGGTGCGGCCAACGGCTGCATGGGGATCGCGACGGGTGACTTCAACCGCGACGGCCGACTCGATTTACAGATCGCCAATTACTCGCTCGAACCGGCCAACCTGTATCTCCAAAATGAATCGGGAGATTTTACCGACTACAGCGTTCGATACGGACTCGCCGCGGCGACCAATCCCTACGTCGGGTTCGGGACCAAGGCCGTCGACTTTGATCGAAACGGTTTCCTGGACTTTATCGTCACCAACGGGCATATCTTTGACGTCCGAGACCAGGGGGAACCGTACCAGATGGCACCGCAAGTGCTGATGTCCGATGGCCGTGGTTTGACACTCGCCGACGTCGAAGACGAATCCGGTTACTGGGACCAGACGTATCTGGGCCGGACGATCGCCATGCTGGACGATGATCGTGACGGTGCGACCGATTTCCTGGTCGGACATCTCGATCAACCGGTCGCGCTGCTGCACGACGAAACGCATGCCGACGGCGAGTGGATTCAAGTCGAACTGATCGGGACGACCAGCGAACGCGACGCCATCGGCGCCAAACTCTCGTTGACGGTCGACGGCACTCCGTTGGTCGAATGGGTGACCGCCGGCGACGGGTATTTTTGCAGCGACGAACCCGTCGTTCAATTCGCGTTTCCACCCACACCACCCGATGCCATTGTCCGTCTGCAAGTGCAGTGGCCGTCGGGGTTGGTCCAAGACGTCGGCGCGATCGAGGCGAACCATCGGTACCTGGTTGTTGAGGACCAACCAGAAGTGGAACGGCGGTGGTGAGAGCTCCGTACTGGGGCTTGGGCCGAGACGGTCCACGCAGCGGCACTCCGTGTTAGACTTGATCCTTCATTCACTGTCAGGAGCGGAATCGGTGGATGCCGCCTGTGAAGCCCGACGCGTGAGCGAGGGGCGCCGCGTGGCCCCTTGCTAACGCGTGCGGGCTTGAACCGACAGCCCGCGAGCCCAATACCGTTAAATCGAGAAGCGAAAATGACACACCATGGCTCCCCTCTCCCCCAAACAAGCCTCTACTCGTCGCAACGTTTCCGCGTTCTAAAATCACTTGACGCGCATGATCGATCCGAATCAACCACGAGGCTTGTTCGGGAGAGAGGGGAGCCATTTTTGAATAAGTCGCGTCTGGATTTAGCGGTATCGGGCTCGCGCCCTACCGCTAACCCGGTTACCTGAAAAACAGACATCGAAAACGTTGCAGTCAGCAATTCCCCATCAAGCACTCCTGGGTCTAACCCGCACTTCATGAACTCCACGACCACTCCTGTTCGTCAAACCACATCGTCGCGGTGTGCTCGTTGGTCTGCATGGCTGTTGGGCATGCTGATCATCGGATGTGGGGCGTCGACGGAAACGGTTCAAGAATCGGCCCCGCGCGAAACACCGACGGTTGAATCGGACGATCACCCGAGCCACCACCCGCACCGTCTCGCGATGACCAACTCCAACAGGCCGATCGGTTGACCGAAGCGGGCCAGCTCGGCGAGGCCGGCACGGTGCTGAAAAGCCTGCTGGTCGCCGACCCCAACGACGTCGAGGTCATCTATCGATTGGCGCTCGCCAAGGCCAATGGTGGCGACCTGCCGGCGGCGATCGAATTTCTTGAATCGATCCCCGAAGACCATCCCGAGGCCGGTTTGCCGGCGCTCGGCCAAGCTGCGGATTGGTCGTTCCAAATCGAACAGTACGCCGACGCCGAACGCAAGTATTCCCGCCTGCTGGAATTGATCCCCGACGCCGGTCGGGCACATCGGCAACTCGCCTACCTGTTCAACCGCCAAGGGCGTCGTCACGAAGCGGCGGTGCACGTCCGAGAGCTGTGCCGGTTGGGAGATTTTCGACAAGACGAATTGCATTCGCTGATCGTGTTGAGTGATGCAATGGCTTCCGATGATGACGCCAAGGACGACGGATCGATCCGCTATGAACCGATCGGAGTATCCGGCACGGCACGCGTGCTCTTTACCGAACAACGCTTCGCCGAGGCTGCAGCGCTGCTCAGTGACAGCGTGACTGAAAACGCCGCCCCACCCTCGGTCGTAGCGTTGTATGGACGGTCGCTTGCGGAGGCGCAAGACGATGAGGGGTTTCGGCGATGGGTCCGCCAAACGGACGATTCCGTGCGCGGCTTTTCGGAGTACTGGGCCGCATGGGCCGCTTACTTGGCCGGCCAGCAACAGCCCCGGGCCGCTGTTCGAGCCGCACTGGAAGCACTCGATCGCGATCCCACCGATTTCTTGACGATCAACCGCTTGCTGTACATGCTCAAGATCCTGGGCGACGCGGACGGTTATGCAAAGTGGGAACAACGTTGGAAAGCGTTGCACCAAGTGCTGACGGCAAACAATTCGATTTCGAATGCCCAGACTTCGAATGCCCAGACTCCGAATGCACAGACTCCGAATGTCAATGCGATCGACGAACTGGCGTCCCAGTTGTTCGCGATCGATCGCAAGCTGGAGGCTGTTGCCTGGAAATCCCTGGAGGCTTACTACCGCAAGCTGCCCGCCGAAGTGATGACGCATTGGAACACCCAACGCCAGCAATTGGTCTCCGCCGACGATGGGTTTCCCAGTCGCGAGACGCGATTGTGCGGGATGGAACTCGGCGCCTATCCACTTCCCGACGTCGAGATCGCGGTCCATGCTCCGGCCGCGCAACCCCCGAGCCCAAATTCCCTCAAGGCCGCACCGCATCCGGCCGCCTTTCGTAACGTCGCCACAGAGATCGGCTTGACGCATGCCTATGCGGTGGCCGGCGATCCCCAAGATTCTGGATTTGCAATGTACCAACAAGCCGGCGGTGGCATCGCGGTCCTCGATTATGACTTGGATGGATGGGCGGATCTTTATTGTGTCCAAGGTGCTGCCGATCCGCCGGAGTTTTTGGCCGATCGCTCTGACATGCTCTATCGTCAAGCCGACGGGCAGCTTCGCGACGTGGCCGCCGACGCCGCGGTCACGGAACGCCGCTACACGATCGGATGCACTGCCGGAGATTGGAACCAAGATGGATTTGCGGACATCGTTGCCACCAACATCGGTACCAATGTGCTGCTGATCAACAACGGGGATGGCACGTTTTCGGCGTCTCCGCTTGCCGGGAGCGACGATCTGCATCGGATGCCCGCTTCGGTCGCGATGGCTGACCTGGATGGCGATCAGATCCCCGACCTCATGGAACTCAACTACATCCAAGATCCTGAGATCGCAAAATTTCCCGATCGTGATGCATCCGGTGAGGTCGTCGATGCGGTCGGTCCCGGCGATTTTACATCGGCGATGGACCGCATCGGTCGCAACGATGGAAAAGGCAATGCGGTGTTTCAAACGATCAGCCGACAGGCAGCCGACGCGCACAAGGGGCTGGGTGTCGTGATCGCAGATTTGGACGGACAACCCGGCAATGACGTGTTTGTCGGCAACGATAAATCGCCGAACCAAATGTGGGTCCGCGATGGCGACACCGGCATCTGGCAAGATCTGGCGGTTGTCAACGGCAGTGCCTATTCATCGTCGGGTGCCGCGACGGCCAGTATGGGGATCGCCGCGAGTGATTTTGACCGGAACGGAACGTTGGATCTTCATATCGCCAACTTTCAAAACGAAAGCGTCTGTCTGTACTTGAACCGCGACGGTTCATTCCGGGATCGAGCGATTGAATATGGGCTGGGCGTCCCCAGTCGTGCCGTCCTGGGATTCGGTTCCCAACCCTTGGATTATGACAACGACGCATGGCCGGATCTGCTGGTCAGCAACGGTCACATCGACCGATACCGATCGATGGTCGGTCCGTTTGAGCAATTGCCGCAGCTGTTCGGCAATTTGGCTGGGCGTTTCCAACAGGTCGACGTCGCCGATCCGTCGGGCTATTGGGCCACAGGGCATCTCGGACGCAGCGTGGCGACACTCGATTTCAATCGCGACGGCAGGAACGACGTCGTGATTTCCCACGTCGGCGAAACCACCGCGCTGTTGCTCAACGAAACGCCGACGCAACATCACTGGCTGCAGCTGCGATTGGTCGGCGTCCAAAGCGAACGTGATGCGATCGGTGCCAAGATCACGGTCCAAGTGGCGGACCAGCAATTGACCGGCTGGGTGATCGGCGGCGATGGATACTTGGCGAAAAACGAAGCCGTCGTGTCGTTCGGTTTGGGCGATGCCAACTCGGTCGATCAGATTCAGGTCCAATGGCCCAGTGGGATTCACCAGCAATTCGGACCGACCGCTGTCGACCGGCGAATCCTGTTGATCGAAAACCAATCGGAATTCGATTGGCCCGGAAATGAAATTCATTGAGCGTGAACAAGTGACTGATCGAACGATCTATCTGACGTCGACGATTGCCATTGTGCTGACCCTTTCGATCGGGTGTCGGCACAGCGAGAATCCCGAGACGGCCATCACGTCCGCGGAACAAGACAGTGATTCGCTGCTGCAAGTTCCGTCGGGCGATGAGGCTGCCGCTGAGCCACAAACAAACGCCGCCATCGAACCACCACCGAACGTCAAAATGGATCGCGCCGGCGTGATCGCCAAGGCAGAACGACTTGAGCAACAAGGTGACTTGCGCGGTGCCGAGTCTGTCCTGCGGTCACTGCTGTTGGTCGACCCTGACGATGATGAAATCCTATTCCGGATGGCCAACCTTGCGGCCGGGCGCGGTGATCTGGCCCAGGCCATCGAAGTGCTGAAAACCATTCCCGCCGATCATCCTGAATCCGGACTGCCGGCACTCGGTCAGGCCGCCGATTGGTCGTTCCAGTTGGGACGTTACCAAGACGCAGAACGCGGCTATCTCAAAATTCTGGAACAGGCCCCCCAGGCCGCTCCAGCACATCGAAAGCTGGCGTTTCTCTATAACCGCCAAGGCCGCCGCCATGAAGCCGTCGAACATGTGCGTCATTTGTGCAGACAGGGCAACGTGCGTCAGGACGAATTGCACTCGCTGATGCAGCCGAGCGATGCGATGTACGACCCTCCCTCCAATACCCCCGCTGCGCCCGACCAACACCTGTACTATCCGATCGGCGTCTCCGGTGAAGCGAGAAAGTTATTCATGGACGAAAACTTCCAAGCGGCCGTCGACGTGTTGCGTGATTCGGTCGATGCCGATCAACAGCCGCCCTCGATCGTCGCGTTTTTCGGCCGCGCCGCTGCCGAGGCACAGGACGACGTGAGTTTCCATTGGTGGTTGGGCAAAGTTGATGCCCGCACGAAACAGTTTTCCGAATACTGGGCCGCCATCGGGACCTATTGGTGGACCCAACGCAAGCCCGAACAGGCCGCCCGAGCGTTGTTGGAAGCCCTTGATCGTGAGCCCTCGGATTTCCGGTCGATCGTCCGCTTGCGCGCTGCGCTGGAAGCGCTGGGACGCGGCGAAGATGCCCAACAGTGGTCCGAACGCTGGAAGACGCTACGCGACGTGTCTCAAGTCAATAATCGGATCGCCGATGCGCCGCAGCCGGATCTCGCAGCGATGCTCAAGCTCGCCGCGTTGCTCGAGTCACTCGATCGTCGACTGGAAAGCGTTTTGTGGAAGTCATTAGCAGCCCACTACCAGCGGGCCCCACGGAACGTCCTGCAAGGGCTGCAAAGCGAACTCGTGCGGTTGGTCCATTCCGAGCAGGGGTTTCCCGAGACGGCGGTCAAACTTTGCGGGATGCGACTCGATGCATTCCCCTTACCTGCGATGAATCTGACCGAAACAAACGTTCCGACCCCGACCGCCGGTTCGCGCCCCGCACCCTACCAGTCGGTTGAGCCCTCGTTTGAGAATGTCGCAGCGAACATCGATCTGACGCATGCATTTCACGTCGCCAGTTCCAGCCAGGATCGTGGTTTTTCGGTGTATCAATCCGTCGGTGGTGCCGTCGCGGTCATCGATTATGACTTGGACGGCAAGACAGACCTTTATTTCACCCAAGGTGGTGCGGACCCGCCGAACTTTGTCGGTCGCGAAAGCAACGTCTTGTATCGTCAAACGGACGGGAAACTGGTGGACGTCACGGGGCATGCCGGCGCCCAACAGTCTCGCTACTCCACCGGTGTCACCGTCGGTGACTGGAACCAAGACGGATTCGCGGACTTGGTGGTTGCCAACGTCGGACAGAATTCGCTTTGGATCAACTCCGGCGATGGCACCTTTCGACCGGTCGACTTCGATGACCGGGATGACAAAACGATCCTGACGACTTCATTGGCGATGGCGGATTTGAGCGGCGATGCTGTGCCGGACGTGTTCGAGTTGAACTATCTGCACGACCCCGCCTTCAGCAAACGTCCCGCAGTCAACGAGCTGGGCCAAGTCGTCGGCTATCTCAAGCCGGCCGAGTTCAATCCGGGCACCGATCGATGGATCACGAACGATGGCAAGGGGCAAGCGTCTTTCCGGCTCATCGGTGATCCCGAAACCGCAGCCGCCTCCGGACTCGGGGTCGTCGTCGGCGATTTTGATGATCGCCATCCGGGAAACGAAGTCTTTGTCGGCAATGACACCGACCCCAATCAACTTTGGGTCCGCGGAAGCGGGGCGGACGAAAATCCTTGGAGTGATGTCGCGATGTCACGCGGTTGTGCCTTTGGATTCGACGGTGTGCCGACCGCGTCGATGGGTGTGGCCGCGGGTGACTTCGACCAAAACGGCGCCCTCGATTTTCACGTGACGAATTTCCAAGACGAAAACGCCAGCCTGTTTCTTAACCGCGAGGGGATGTTTCAAGACCGAAACGTCGGATTCGGACTGGCCGGACCCAGTTCCTCTGTGCTCGGATTTGGAACCCAAGCCATCGACTACAACAACGACGCAACGCTGGATCTGGTCGTGACCAACGGACACATCGAACAGTCCGCCGCCATTCCCGACCCCTTCGAACAACCCCCGCAATTGTTTCGAAACCTCGGCAACCGGTTCGAGCTTTGCGACGTGTCCGATCCCTCGGGCTATTGGAGCGGTCGACATGTTGGACGCGGACTGGCACGCCTGGATTTCAACCGCGACGGAAAGATGGACGTTGTCGTCACGCATCTCGGCGAGACCTCAGCCCTGCTGATCAATCGCACCGCAACGCAAAATCACTGGATTCAATTTCAACTGGTCGGCACGCAAAGCGAACGCGATGCGATCGGCGCGAAAGTAGACGTGCAAGCCGGGGACCGCAGTGTGTCACAATGGGTCGTCGCCGGAGACGGATTCTTTTGCCGAAACGAAGCGGTCGTGGCCTTCGGTCTCGGTGACCGTCCGCAAGTCGATCAGCTCTCGATCCGTTGGCCGAGTGGACGGCGTCAACAAATCAACAACGTTCCCGCCGATCGCCGACTGGTGATCGTCGAAGGCGATCCGGAACCGTTTGAACGTTGGTGAACGTTCGGCTAGACCGGAGGGCTCGCGCCCTGCCGCTACTATCCATGCGTCGTTGTCAGCGGAACGGCGCGAGCGGGCTGTCGATATAAGCCCGCACGCGTCAGCGAGGGGCCACGCGGCGCCCCTCGCTGACGCGTCGGGCTGGCATGGAGGCGTTGATTTCGAAACATCGACTCAATCGTTAACCCGCGAGCTGTCCGGTGACGACTCGACCGGAACGCTCCGGTCTCGCATCACGACACCTGACGGTCGCCCATACTCAAACAACGAGAACGCCTCGCCAAGCCCCTGGGTGATCAGATACACCTGATCGGCAGCCAACGTTCCGATCCGGTCGACCGAACCGTCCGGCCAGGTCACCGATAGATCCGTCACCCGATCTGCCTCGGCGAGTCCGGCGATCAACGTCTTCTCATTGCTGCAAAAGTACCCGTCGCCGGCGAGCGACCAGACCATTCGGGATCGGCCGTCGCAGCGAAAACGGATCACCGCTCCGACCGCATCGCGACTGCTGTCGGTACCGACCAACTGGAACGCGATCCGATGATTTTCGGATTCGGTTTCATTGACCAGCAGACGGACTTGCTCGTGCGTGTGCGTGACCATCACGTCGTTTCGACCATCGCGGTTCACGTCGGTCGTCCACAGCGCTCGGCCGACGTGCGGTGTCCTGAAATACTCGCCCCAGGCGTCGTCTTCGACCCACTCGAATCGACCGGTCGCCCCGCGGCGGAATAACTGCATCGGCAATTCGTAAGGCGGAACGTCCGGTCCGGAAAACTCGCCGATGTGCCCGTTGGTCACGATGATTTCGTCGATCCCGTCGTTGTCCATGTCGATCGCTTGGGTGCCGAAGCCGACCTGGGACAGTGTCGGTTCCACTAACCCAAGCTTTCCCGTTTCGTCTTTCCACATCCCCGGCGAGATCTGTTCGTAGTACACGTTGTACTCGCGAGCGAATCCCGTGACGTAGAAATCGAGGTCGCCGTCCAGATCAAAATCACTGCTGGCGATCCCCATCGATGCCTGGGCCCGAGTCACCGCGTCGACGGCGACACCACGCGCAGAAGCGGTTTCGTCGAGTTTCATCGGCTCGCCGGCGGCACGCGTGTAAAAGGCGTTGCGCGACATGTCGTTGGCGACAAAAATCCCCAGGTTTTGACCATCGAGTGCGCCGGCGACAATCCCCAGACCGCGACCGGGGGACGAACGGTCGATCCACGTGTCGGTCACGTCTTCAAATTCGCCCGTCCCGGTTGCGACGAAAAACTGATCGTACTCGGCGGGGAATTTTAGGGGATGGCAGGGTCCCAAGACGCCTTCCTCGTTGGGGCACGCCTTGTCCAAGTTTTCGACGGTCTTGCAATAGTTGGTCACCAGCAGGTCCGAGATTGAATCACCATTGATGTCGACCATCGCTGCGGAGGTGGACCAGGCGGGCGGTTGGTCGTCGCGAAGTCGCTCGGTGCAGTCGGTGAAGCTGCCGTCGCCGTTGTTGTGCAGCAAACGATTCGCCCCGAGGTTCGCAAAGAACAGGTCCGGAAAACCATCGCCGTTGAAGTCTCCGATCGCGACTCCCTGGCCAAAGCCACGGTCGGCCACACCCGCCATCGGACTGACGCGTACGAACCTTTCGCCCAAGTTACGCATCAAATCGTTGGCGATCGAGTCGTTCTGCAGCATCGTGCCGCCCGCGTTCATCATCATCAGGTCGGGATGACCATCCAAGTCATAGTCGATCGCGCCCCCGCCGACGCCCGTGGAACGAATCAGCGCCGCCAACCGCGCGTTGGTCGGATTGTTACCTTGGCCGACCGCATCTAAACGCCAACGACCCGATTGTTCCGACATTCGCAGATGATCGTGGGAAGGAATCGTTGCGATGACGGATGACCGCAAATCGACTGCCGATGCGGATCCCAACTGCGGCGGAGGAAGGAACGCCAAATCAAGGCGTCCCGATGCGTTCTGTGTGGAAACCCATTCCTGACTTTGGCCGAGCTGGCGAATGATTTCATTTCGCAACGCTTCCAGCTGATCGCTGGGATCTTCCGACAGGGTTGTCGCTACCGCGGACCAGGCTTCCGCTTCCCAGACACGACCCACGTCCAGCAGCGAACGCGCGACCTGGGCCGCCCCCGTTTGGCTGACCGACCCACCGCCGGTGAATTCATTAAAATGTTCTCGTAGCGTCAGCAAGGCATCCGCATGGTCGGAAACGATCGCCAGCTGCTGCTTTGAAATCGCATCGCGGAACTCTGACTCACCGGCCTGCAGACGCTGGATCGCGAATCGCAGTTGATCCCACGCCAGACTGTTGCTCGAATCACGGCGTGTTGCTTCCCAGTAGGCACGAACCGCTGCGGCCGATTCATCGTGGTGCATCGCCGCGTCACCCAGGGTCAGCCAATAGCCGGCGAAATCGGGGCTGCGGCGCGGCGCGGTTGCGATCCATTGCGGCAACTGTTCCCAACGCCCGGCCAACACCAACGCTTGTCCGTACATCGCGTGCGCCGGCGCGAAATCGGGATGATGCCGCAGAATGTCCTCCAGGACTCTGATGGCCCGGGTGGCGTCGTGTCGATAGAGGAAGAGAAACGCGTCGGACAGACGCACCCGGTGATCGGTGGGATTGCGTTGTAATAATCGAGACGCCGTGTTTTCGGACAGACGTCGCGATGATCTTTCTGTCGTCGCCAACAGCAGCGAAAGATCGAAAGCACGATTCTGAATCAACGCCTTCAGGTGCGGACCGATTCGATCGGTGCGTTGGACCTCGGCCAGGAATCCGACCAGCATGCGACGCTGCTGGTTCGCTTCGGGATGCGTCGCCACCGATTGTTCCAACAGATCGATCGCCGAATAGATCTCACCGACTTCGACCAGCGCCTGGACCGCCAGGTTCACCCGCGCGGGCGGGCGATAATCCGCCAGCCTGGCAGCTTCGACCAACAAATTCGCGGCGTCTCGTTTGCGGTCGCAGTACGCATTGACCTTGGCCACCAGCGAGACCAAATCGGGATCGTTGGGATCGGCGATCAGCGCCGCTTTTGCGTAGCGATCGGCGAGTTGCCAATCCCCGGCTTGCATCGCCGATTCCATCAACGCACGTGGATCTTGTGACTCTTCGATCACTCCCGATGACGATCCACCCGATGCTGGGGTGTCGTTCGATTGGGACCGGTCGCAGCCGCCCGCCAGCACTCCACACAGCACGCCGACCGTCACTCCCGTTCGAAGGCGGTCGCCGATCGAACGCGACGGATTGGTCCGAAACGGAGCAAGGCGGGCGAAGAAAAGGTCCTGAATCACGCTTTGAACTTCGAGAGGAGACGAATGCCGACCTGACTGTCGAGCGGACAAGGAGGTTGGTACTAAATATGCGAAGCACTCTACGGGCTATCTGGTTTTTTAGTACCTGACCCCAATGGCAGGGACACCAACGGTTGCTGAATCCCTTGTTGCTTCAGCCCGTGCCATTCGTACCTGACCCCTTTTCGCTCGCAGGACTTTAGGGACAGAGCCTAGTGTAGCGTGATCACTGCTCCTGCCAGGAGGATGACGCACAAAAACGATCTCGTCGACGCGGGGGGGTGGGGGGTCTGCCAGCGGTGGCTTCGTCCGGTGCGAGGAATCTGTTCCGGCAGTGCCGAAGGCTAGCATTCCGCGTCTTGCTTGGAGAGCAGAATCAACGCTGCAACCAGACGTCCGACCTCCTCGTCCACCTTGTCGAGTTGAGCATTCAGTTCGGCAACGTCCGCCGACTCCGCGATGGACTCCAGATGCAAGGCGCAATCAACGACATCGGTCGCACCGAACACCGATGCGGCACCTTTGAGCGAATGCGCGGAGCGGCGGATCGTTTGAACGTCGTGCGAATCGACCGCTTCACGCGTTGATTTCATCAGCTCCGTCGCCTCGCCGATCAGGGTTTCGGCAAGGATTCGCAGTTGTGAATCGTTACCGCGGCAGCGCTTGAGTGCGATTTCCAAATCGATTGCGGCAAGTGTCTTCGCGGCAGCCGGATCGTTCATCAACTCGGTCAGTTCCGAACCGTCACGTTTATCGGGATCTCGTTCAACACCGGGAGTCGCGTTGGAATCTTCGGGGGCGACCGACACGGGATCGCTGGATGATCCGATCGCCTTGTCGCTGACACATCGGTCCATGAGGTCATAAAGTTTTTCGGGATCGATCGGCTTGGCGATATAACCGTCCATTCCGGCTTCGAGACAATGTTCTTCGTCACCTTTCATCGCGCCGGCCGTCATCGCAACGATCGGCGTGTGTCGATCCAATTCGTGTTCTTTTTCGCGAATCAGTCGGGTGGCTTCGATTCCATCCATGTTTGGCATTTGCACATCCATCAGCACGATGTCAAATCGTTGCTCATCGAGCGCCGCAACGGCTTCCACGCCGTCTTCGGCAACCAGGACTTCATGGCCCTGATGCGACAACAGCCCGACGGCGACCTTTCGATTGACTTCGCCGTCCTCGGCGAGCAAAACCTTCAGCTTGCGATAGGTCTTGGGAGCGTTGCCCTTGGGACTCACTTGTGACGAATTGGAATGTCCGGTGGTCTTGAGGAGGGTTTTCAACAGGTCCGAGTGAACCGCCGGTTTTTGCATGTAGCGGGCCACACCCAGCTGCCTGCATTGTTCCACGTCGCCCGCCTTGACGGCCGCGGAGAGCATGATGATTGGACAGCCGCTCAACGCGGCATCGGACTCCTGTCGCAAGCGTGCGGCAATCGCGAAACCGTCCATCGGTTGCATCACGCTATCGAGAATGGCAAGCGGATAGGGGCGTCCGTTCGCCGCGGCACGCTGCAGTTCCGTGATGGCTTCTTGACCGTCGGCCAAGACCGTCACCGCAAGCCCCCATTGACGAAGCATCTCGTCCAGGATGGAGCGGCTGGTTGCGTTGTCATCCACCACGATCACGGGGACGCCGTGCAACGCTTCGGTGTCGACCGGCGCAGGTTGCGGATCGACGATGCCGAAGCGGGCCGTGAAATGAAAGGTCGTTCCCGTGCCGACCTCGCTCTCCACCCAAATGCGTCCATTCATCAGCTCGACCAGCTGGGTTGAAATGGTCAGGCCCAACCCGGTGCCGCCGAATCGTCTGTTCGTCGACGCATCGGCCTGTCGAAAAGATTCAAAAACGGCTTGTTGCCGATCGGGAGGAATTCCGATGCCGGTGTCGCGGACCGAAATCTGCAGATCGACCGAATCTTCACTACTGGATTCAAGATGGACAGCCACTTCGATTTCGCCCTGCTCGGTAAACTTGATCGCGTTGCCCACCAGATTGACGACGATCTGTCCCAGTCGCCCCGCATCGCCGACGAGCATGTCGGGAATCTCCGGCGCAACATGGCAAAGCATTTCCAACCCCTTGCCCCCGGCACGGCAACCGAGTGTCTGGATCGTTTGTCCGATGCAATCACGCAAACTGAAGGGCTGGTGATCCAGGTCAAGTTTGCCCGCTTCGATTTTGGAAAAATCGAGAATGTCGTTCAACAACCGCAGCAGTGAGTCGGCGGACTGTTTGACCATGTTCAGGTAGTCACGTTGTTCCGACGTCGGCGTGGTGTGAAGCAATAACTCGGTCATCCCGATGATCCCATTCATCGGCGTGCGGATCTCATGGCTCATGTTCGCCAGAAACTCGCTCTTGGCCTGATTGGCCTGTTCCGCCATCTCCTTGGCAGCCTCGGCAACCTCCTTCGCCGCACGCACTTCCTGTTCTGCTTGATGGCGCTGCGTGACATCCCAAAACATGATCTGGATGCCACTGATATTTCCGGCGGCGTCGTAAACCGGGCCTTTAAACGTTTCCATGTAAACCCGTTCGCCGTCCGTTTTCTCATGGGCTTCGACATGATTGACGACCTTGCCCGTTTTGACGACGCGACGATCGTCTTGTCGATACTTTTTTGCCAGGTCCTTGGGAAACAAATCGAAATCGGTCTTCCCAACCAGCTCTTCCAACGTCTTGCCCATCGACTGGCAGTACAGCTCGTTGCCGAACACCACTTTGCCCTTCATGTCCTTGCGGACGACCTGCATCGGCATGCACTCGACCAGTGACGAATAGAGCGCTTCGGATTCGCGAATCGCACTGATGTCCGTACCGATCCCGCCGACGAACTTTGGTTCGCGGTTGGCATCGTGAACCACGCTGACTCGGTCGTGCAACCAGATCACCGAGCCGTTGGGACGCACGATGCGATAGTCCTGTTCGATGTGCTTCTTTTCCAGCAGATTGTCCAGATTCGCGACGACAGTCTCGCGGTCATCCGGGTGGATTGCGTCCAACCAGTAATTGGGGTCGGCGGTCAGTTCCTTGAGCGGTCTGCCATAAACACGCTCGGCGACGCGATTGACATACAGCAACTTGCCGTCCATCGACGTGCACCAGACGAGATGCCGAGCCGCGTTGATCAGCGTTCTGACAAGCTGATCTCTCGTAAATGGCTGGTCCTTGGCCGTGTGTAGCGACCCGAGGTCCATGTAGGAGGTTCGAATATCCACCGCGTCTCGCTCCGACGTCGAAGAGTGTCCCTCGGAAACAATGTTCCGAGGCTCCTATTCTACTCCAGATGTCCAGGCCTTTCTTCCGTTGCCCCGTTTCAGCGAGAGATTCCGGTCGATTGCGACGGTGAGGCCTATCATTCTGACACTTCGAATCGTTCCGTCATTGCGTCATCGAGTATTGAATCAACCTGATGTTCTACTCCGCTTTCAATCCTTGTGCTTCAAGCCATACCGCAACTGCGGCGCGATTGGTGACGGACGTCGATTGATTTCATCGCACGGTCACCACCGTTGGATTTCCGCCTTTGGCAAGTTCGGCCTGGTCGCACCCTCTCACGCTGGGGCCCGTCGGCTCCCGCCAAACGGTTGATCATGGTTTGACATCAGCCGGTTCGCGCCAGCACGAGCGGATCCTCCGTTTGTGTAAACTTAGCGGGAGTTGGACGAACGTTGTCAGGGAGTCTGCGTCGACGAAGGCACGAAAGACTGGAGTGTCACAACGACCTTGGTGGCGACGGGGGAATTGTTTCAACGCATCGCTTTCACACAGGATAGACGAACGGTCAGAACACCATGCGAACTTCCGTGACTTATTATTCGATGGGTTGTGTCGTGTTGGTCGCGGCGTTGACCATGATGGCTAGCAGCACCGTCGCAAACGACATCGATCGGCCGAACATTCTGTTCATCGGCATCGACGACTTGCGACCCGAGTTGGGATGTTACGGCGCGACCCACATCCACAGTCCGAACATCGATCGACTGGCCCGCGAAGGGGTTTTGTTTGAGCGAGCTTATTGCCAATGGGCCGTTTGCATGCCGTCGCGGGCGAGCTTGCTGAGTGGTTTGCGTCCGGATTCGTTTGCGGGCAAGGCGAACGTGTTTCGCAAACTGGTTCCTGACGTTGTGACACTGCCCCAACATTTCAAGAACCACGGCTACTTCACCCAATCATTCGGCAAGATCTATCACGGGGCCTGGAAAACCGCCTACGTCGGCGACAGCTTTCAAGACCCCCCGTCATGGTCCGCGCCGCGCTTCGCATCCAGCCCCCGATACTACTTTAGCGACGAAGGCGTTCGCATCGCCCGCGAGGTCTTTCAACAATCCAGAGACCGATTCCTGGCCCATGTTACGAAGGATCCTGACGATCCTGAACAGTGGACTAGGCACTTCGTCCGCGGGCTGGCGACCGAGGCGCCCGACGTTTCGGACGATTTGCCCGGTGACGGACAGATCGCCGTCGCCGCCCTCGACACGCTCCGCAAGATCCACCGCAACCCGGCACCGTTCTTCCTGGCGGTCGGATTCATGAAGCCCCATTTACCCTTTGTCGCCCCCAGACGCTATTGGGATCTTTATCAACCGGACAAACTCCCAGCGGTAAGCGTTGCCCAGCGCCCGGCCGGAGCGCCCGATTTTGCCGTCCAGTCCGGCGCCGGTGAAGTCAACCAATACGTCGGCCGGTCCGAGGGGATGATCAGCCCGGAACGAACGCGGCATTTGCGTCACGGATACGCCGCCTGTGTCAGCTACGTCGATGCTCTCGTCGGCCGACTGCTGGATGAGTTGGACGCGCTGGGGATTCGCGACTCGACCCTGGTCGTCCTGTGGTCCGATCACGGTTACAAGCTGGGCGAATTTGGTGCCTGGGCCAAGCACACGAACTTTGAATTGGACACGCGCGTGCCGCTGATCGTCAGCGCGCCCGGATTGCCGCGCGGTCGGCGGTGTGAGGCATTGATCGAATTGGTCGATTTGCATCCAACGCTCAGCGAATTGGCGGGATTGCCGATCCATTCGGGTGCCGAAGGCGAAAGCTTTGCCGGCAACGTTCGCGACCCCGACGCACCCGGCCAAGACATCGCCATCAGTCAGTATCCCAAAGCCGGCTACATGGGTTATACGATTCGAACGAAAACGCACCGCTACACCGAATGGCGACCGCTCAAGGCGAAGACCAAGCAGGCAGCCGTCCGCGAGTTGTACGCCTATGGCAGCGACGGGATCGAACGCGTCAATCTCGCCGATCGGCCGGAGCATCGGCCAATTCAAGAATCACTGCGACAGCGTCTGGTCGATGAAATTGCTCGCTGACCCCCATCAGGGTCAATCAAACGCTTGCCAAGGCACGTCGGGAACTCGGCAGGGCGACGCTACGCGGCCGATCACCGTAACGTTCAATCCGCCGGATACAGCACACTTACGCCAAGAGCCCCTTGATCACTCGCCCGCCTTGATTGTCCAACAATGACATGGATCGGTTGTTGGAATCATAGTGAAATCGTTCGGCGTCTAGCCCGAACAGGTGCAACAAGGTGGCATGGTAATCGAAGTGGTTGACCACATCCTCGACCGCCTTGTGCCCGAGTTCGTCGGTCGCACCGTAAACGTGGCCGCGTTTAAAACCGCCTCCGGCGACCCACATACTGAAGCCATACGTATTGTGGTCACGCCCGACTCGCGAGGGACCGGAATTGTTTTCGATGACGGGCAAGCGGCCCATTTCGCCTCCCCAATGCACGATGGTGGAATCGAGCATGCCGCGTTGCTTCAGATCCTTGACGAGCGCGGCCGACGGCACATCGACCTTCTTGCACGCCGTGGGCAGCTTGCTGACGATGCTGCCATGATGATCCCAGCGTTGGTTTTCGGTAAAGATCTGTGCAAAGCGGACGCCCCGCTCGATCAACCGCCGCGCGATCAGACACCTCGCCCCAAACTCTTTCGTCTCGGGATTCTCCAACCCATACATTTTTAGCGTCGCTTGCGTCTCGGTACTGAAGTCGACCGCTTCTTTGGCCGCCAGTTGCATGTTGGCCGCCAGTTCGTAACTGGCAATCCTCGCTTCGAGATCGTGGTAACCGGCACGGCGGGCAAGGTGCTCGCGATTGAGTTCTTCCAGATAGTGGAGCGCCTCTGTTTGTGCGGCACCTTTCAAGTACGGTGGCGGATCGAGGTTCAGGATACGCGGGGCTTGCGGGCGGATCACCGTCCCTTGATAGATCGAGGGCAAGAAACCATTGGTCCAATTTTCCACGCCCATCACCGGCAACTGGCCTGGATCGATGAGTGCGACGTAGGCGGGCAGGTTTTCAGTTTCGCAGCCGAGGCCATAGGTCAGCCAGCTCCCCACGGTCGGGCGGCCGGACAAAATACGTCCGTTCTGCATCGCTTGAATCGACTGGCCGTGGTTGTTCACGCCGGTGTGCATCGACCGGATCAGGGTGATGTCGTCGACCACTTCGCCCAAGCCGGGCAGCAGTTCCGAGATCTCCATCCCGCAACCACCATGCTTGTGGAACTTCCACGGCGACGCCATCAGTTTGGAACTGGCCTCCGCCGCGTTGTCGTACTTGATGTCGCCTTCGAAATCTTTTCCGTCCATCTTCTGCAGCTCGGGCTTGGGATCAAACAGATCCAGATGGCTGGGGCCGCCCTGCATCCACAGCGAGATCATCGCCTTGGCGCGGGGCTCGAAATGCGGCGACTTCGGTTTCAAGTCATACGACTTGGGCTCCATTTCTGGACGGGCAAACGGGTCGTCCGCCGGCGCCGCAGCGCTGACTCGCTCGTTTTGCAGGAGGGCGTTTAACGCGAATCCCACCAAACTCATCGCGCCGGTGGCGTTGAAGTGACGTCGCGATGACGCGGTGGTGGAGTCGAGATCTCCCGAACGCCGGGTTGGCTGCTGAAATTTCATAGCGATTCAATCAACGTACAAGAAACGGTTTGAACTCAAGAGCGTCTGACAAAAACTGGACAGCGCCAACATCTCGGGCGTTTGCGTCTTGTCCTGCTTGGCGAGACTGGCCGCCTGGGAAGAATTCGCAAGCACCGCCGTCTCACGCTCGATGAAGTCCAGTGCCGAGGCGATCTGATGGTCGCTGGGTGATTGGCAATAGGCGAGTTCCCAGGCAAGCTTGACCTGTTCGGATCGGTCCGCCCCCGCTTGCGTGACAAGTCGGCGGGCGAAATCGCGGGATCGATCGTGCACAAATTCGTTGTTCATCAACAGCAACGATTGCGGAGCGACCGTCGACGTCCGGCGGACTTCACAATTAGGGTCCATCCGCGGTGCGTCGAAGCTGTCGAGCAAACTGAGCGGGCGGCTGCGTCGTACCTGGGCGTAAACCGAGCGGCGCAGGTCTTCGCCCTTCATGTCGATCAGCGCTCCCGGGCGGCCGGCATTGAGGTTTTCAATCCCCAGGACAAACTGCCCGACCCTGTCCGCCATCACGGGAACGGGAGGCCCAAACGGTTTGGAGTTCAATTTGCCGCTAATGGCCAGCATGCTGTCACGAATCGTTTCCGCCTCCAGACGACGCAACGGCATCCCGCTGAGCAGCCGATTGTCGCCGTCGGTGCGATCGGGCGGAATCACCCTGAGCGCTTGGCGGTACGCGGTCGATGTCATCACTAGGCGGTGAAACGTTTTCAGGCTCCACCCACTCTCCATGAATTGCGTCGCCAACCAGTCCAACAGCTCTGGATGGGATGGCGGTTCACCCAGCCTGCCAAAGTCACTGGGGGTCGCCACGATCCCGGTACCAAAGTGATGCATCCAAAATCGATTCACCAACACGCGCGCGAGCAGTGGATGCCGACCATTGGTGAGAGAGTTGGCGTAGGCCAACCGGCGTCCCGTGGTCGGCAGAGCTTCGTCATTGAGTGGGATTTCAACGGGATTGTTTGCCATCACGACCGAGAGAGCGGCCGGGGCTACCTTGTCCGTCGGATTGTGGTAATCACCTCGCGCGAAGACGAACGTCTCGGGGACCTTCCCGGGGACTTCCGTCAACGCTTGCACGAAATTCTCTTTCGGCTTTGTCGCCCGGAGTGCTTTGGCGCGATCGGCAATCGCGGCCAATTGGGGCGCTCGTTCCTTCGTCCGGTCGATGACCGATTGCCGCTGCACCACTTCGGCAGCGGCCTGTGGGTCGAATGTTGCAAGGTTGCTGGCGGTGACTTCCAAGGCGGCGTGTTCGGCCAATAGGTCCTGTTGCTGCTTGGTTCGTTTTTCCCGAGGGACCGCGATCGCCGCAGCCACTTGCTTTGCAACGTCGTCGGCGAGCGATTGCAGTGCGTTCTTTTGGGCGGCCGCGATTGCGGCGGCTGTCTTGTCTGCCTGCTCCTTCTTCAACCCCGCGAGCTTGCTACGAAGCTCGCGGTCGTACAGGTACAGCGCACCGGCCGAGATCTTCAGGATTTTGGGATACTTTTTGAGATGGTCTTGTTGTTCCTGGGTCCGCTCGGCCACCGGGGTTTGGTAAGCGACCCGTAGTGCATCACGCAACGCTTCGGGAACATGCTGGACGAGTTGATCCTCCAAGGTCTCGGCGATCAGCTCTTCGGCGCGTTGCTTGTATTCCGCATCAATCTGTTTGGCTTGAGCTTCGATTTCCGCGGCCACCTTGCGATCTTCGTCGGTGTACAGCGACACCAATCGGGCCGACGGCTTACGCCAGTTCTTCCAGTCATAAGCGGGTTCAAAGATCGCTCGAATCTGAAAATACTCCGCCTGTGGAATCGGATCGTAGCGATGATTGTGGCACTGCGCACAACTCAGCGTCAGCCCCAGCAGGGAGCTGCCCACCACATGCAGCGTGTCGGCGATGACTTGGTTTTCAGCCAGTGGTAGCTCCTCGCCGCTGACTTTCCCCGTCCCGTCGGGAACCATGCGTAAGAAACCGGTGGCGATCAATTTCTCCGTTTCATCGGTCGTCAAATTCTTTTTGGGAAAGCCGATCATTTCGTCGCCGGCCAACTGTTCGCGGATAAAACGATCAAACGGCATGTCGTCGTTCATCGCCCTGATGACGTAATCACGGTAGTGGTACGCGTGCGGGCGAATGGGATCGTCGATCGTGTAGCCTTCGGAATCCGCATAGCCAACCACGTCCAACCAGTGCCGTCCCCAGCGTTCACCGTAATGTGGTGATTCAAGCAGTCGGTCGATCAAGTTTTCCTCGGCATCCGGGGACTGATCGGCGACGAAGTCCCGGACTTGTTGAGGGGTGGGAGGCAATCCGGTCAGATCGTACGTGGCTCGTCGTATGAAGGTCCGCCGATCAGCGTCCGGAGAAAAACTGAGCTGCTGTTCTTCGAGGCGTCTCAACAGGAAGGCGTCGATCGGAGTGCGAACGCGATTCCCCGCGGAGACCTCCGGGATGGCCGGATGTTGAATCGGTAAGAACGACCAAAATTCGCGTTCCTCCGCCGGCACGTACACCCCATCGGGAATCGACTCCGGTTCCGGACGCAGCGTCTTCGCACCGGACTCGACCCAGCGATCAAGTACGTCCTGTTCAGAGGACGTCAGCTTGACGTCCCCCGGCGGCATGTCTTGCGCAACGGTTCGTTCGATCAATGGACTCTCGTCCGGATTGCCGGCAACGATCGCCGGTCCACTCTCGCCGCCGGCCAGAATGAATTTACGTAAGCGAAGATCCAGGCCGCCTTCGATCTCGTCACCTTCGCCATGGCAATGCAGACAATGTTTCTTCAGGATCGGGCGGACATCGCGTTCAAACGAAATCGTTTCAGAAGGCTGAGAGGAGTCGGATTGGCTGACCGCTGGCACAGCGAGACAGACCGACAGCGCGGCAGCAAAAACGAGGCGGGATCGCATCACGAATTCCAGTCGTCCGGCGTGATTCGGGGAGGGAGGGTGACGGAATTCCGTCGGTGGGGTCTCCACTATAACACAACTGAGAACCACCAACTGTCGACGACGCTCGGGGGGCTGCGGCAAAATTAAATCAAAAGGCAGCCGCCTGACGGCCGTTTGGTGGGTGGTGCCAAAACGTTGCACCTAGGGACGTGACACCGCAGAGCGGTGCCACAACACAGCCCGGGGTCGCGCAGCGCACCCCGGGGCGCGGTGGATTAGGGGGTGGAGCCCCAACGGGGCTCAACAAACAACGCGGGGCATCGGGCGAAAGGTGTTGTTCAACCCCGATTGGGGTTGGCGGCGAGGTCGTGACTCGATCTTGGGGTGCGCTAACGCGACCCCAAGCTCTGATGTGGCACGCCGCTGGCGTGAGTCCGCAACGCGGATGGAACGCGATTTGATGCCTTATCGCAGACGTTTGGTGGGCGGTGCCAAAACGTTCGCATCCAGGGACACGACACCGCAGAGCGGCGGCACAACACAGCCCGGGGTCGCGCAGCGCACCCCGGGTCGTGGTGGATGAGGTCCGGAGCCCCAGCGGGGCTCAACACGCGATGCGGGCGTCGGGTGAATGGTGTTGTTCAACCCCGATTGGGGTTGGCGGCGAGGTGGTGACTTGGTCTTGGGGTGCGCTAACGCGACCCCAAGCTGTGATGTGACACGCCGCTGGCGTGATTTCGCGACGCGGTGCGGGTACGATTTGATGCCCCGTCGCAAACGTCTGGTGGGCGGTGCCAAAACGTTCGCATCCAGGGACGTGACACCGCGGAGCGGTGGGACAACACAGCCCGGGGTCGCGCAGCGCACCCCGGGTCGTGGTGGATTAGGTCCGGAGCCCCAGCGGGGCTCAACAAACGATGCGGGGCATCGGGCGAAAGGTGTTGTTCAACCCCGATTGGGGTTGGCGGCGAGGTCGTGACTTGGTCTTGGGGTGCGCTAACGCGACCCCAAGCTCTGATGTGAAACGCCGCTGGCGTGATCCCGCGATGCGGTTGGAGCACGACTTGATGCCTCATCGCAAGCGTTTGGTGGGTGGTGCCAATACGTTGTAGGGGGCTGAATGAGCTCGTTGCTCACGGAAAAAGCTCACGCCAGCTTCCGGCATCTTTTGCACGCAGTTCATCTGCGTCCCGTGGTATTCGGCGTTTTGATCTCATTGGGTCGTTTCGAAACGCCACTTCCGCACGACTCCCAAGCAACGGCGCGTCGTGCGATTGACGGGATTGTCCTTTTAGTCAAGAAAAACTGACTCGATCACACATCGCCGGTCACGTGGGAGTCGTGGGGCTAATGATCTGCCAAATAAACCCCCTTCCCCTTTTTCTTGTTTGGAACGTGCAAATAGAACCTCCTTCCCCATTGTTCTTGTTCGTTGGTGGCACCATTTGCGAGTTTGTTAGTCAACCAGGAACAAATGGAGTCATTAAATCGTCGATATTCGTGTTGGCAGTAAGCGCGACGTCGGCACTATAGCTTTCGTCAAAGAACACGAGTGCTTGAGCATTCGGTACAAAGTCGCGATACCAAAGTGCAAAGCGAGCACATGCACCAATGTCTCCTTCAAGGACAATCGTATTTCGATCAGAATCAAGGCTTCCCTCAATTCCGTTTGCCGATGTCCATTCAAGTGCATGTGAGGTTTCGTGTTCCATTGGATGGATCTCAATGTCGCCAAAAGTTTTCTGGATCGCGTGAGCCAATTCTTGGACTTCAAGGTTCCAGCTTGTTGCTTCGGGAGGTGAGATGAAGAATTTCATTTTGAACCTTGAGAGACTATGGAGAAACCGTGACGATACCTGGAATCTTGAACCGTTTCATCAGGCTTCCAAAAAATGGAACGGCGCGTGCATCGTTCACGTGAACAACCAGTTGCTTTAGTGGGTTTGCGGGATCAGCGATAACAGCGGCATACCTTCGGAATTCGTCAGCAACTTCGTTTGCGATCTTTTTTCTTATGAAGTCTGGAGTTAGCGATTCAGCAACAAACGGACTTCTTGATGCATTGGTAATATACTTTGCCTCCAAAGCTGAGGCAGCTGATTCGTCAATTCCATCCGCCCATATTTTCGTGCCGCCACCTTTTACGTGGAAGTTGATGGGACCCGTTTGGGCGATTTCGTACAGGTCCTGAGCTGTATTTGTTGGAGTGAGTTTTTTGTCCAATCTTTGCGACCAGGCCTTCCAATCGGGAGGTGAGAAAATTCTGTCGTGGTTGTCGCGAAACCCGCTGCTATTTACGTGAGGTGGACCTTTTCGTGTTGCTCCATGATCGCCGTAGGGACTCGAGTTGTGCACCAGCAACCGGCTGCGCCCAACTTCATACACGTTTTCGCCTTGCGTCTCCAGATTAAAGACGGTCGTTTTTGTTTTGCTGGTATGCGTGCGATAAATCTGAGCAAGTCGATCACCCTGGCGCAGTTTTGACCTTTTATGTAGTTCCTCTGCCGGCACAAACCACTTTCGATCGTCATCCCAGAACGGGTGATCGGGGGTGGTTTGGATGGGGGTGGGTTCACCTTCAATGGTGAGGGAGAGGATTTCTGTTGCGGTGTGGCGGAAGGTGGAGAGGATGACTCGGCCGGGGCCGGGTTGGATGTCGGGGTTGGGGTTGATCGCCGTGATCAGGGCTTCGTTGTGCGCGTCGGCGACCGGGATGTCCATCAAGGTGCGCTCGCCGACGCGAACGTTGTTCCGCTTCAGCCAGATGTCGGGCTTGAGCGTCGTCAGCTCCAACACGTCTCCGTCGCGTTTGAAGACTTTGGCGGTCACCGCGACGTACTGGGACCAGTCGGGTTCCAACAAGCACGCATCGGCGCGTTCGATCAGCGGGTTCTCGCCCAACACCCGCTGGCCGACGCGCAGCTGTTCGATCGGCGTGGTGGCCGATGTTTGGTCGGGTTCGCTTGAGGGAATGTGCACCGGCGTTCCGGCGACGAAACACTTGACCGTCAACGCTCCGATCGTGCCGCCGATCATCTGGCCGTAGAACGCGTACTGCAGACTGGTGCTGAAGTCTTGTCCGGTCAGCTGGCCATAAGCAAACCCGATCCCCGCGCCGCCGGCGTCGTGTGCCATCGCGCGGGCTGCATACAGGATCGATCCGCCGCGACCGGTCGCCGCGATTCCGGTCCCGGCGATCCCGCCGATCAGGCTACCGAGCATGTAGGCTTCTGAGCCCGACAAACCGAGTGCATCGGCACCCGCGTAACCGATCACACCGCCGGCCAGGCCTCCGACCGCTCCGATCGGGTCCAGCCAACCGAACGTCGCCCCGAGCGCGATCTCGGCGAACCCGGCCCCCTGACCGCTCAGTTCGCCTTGGATATAGACATCGATCGCTCCGGCCCACATGCCGGCGACCAGCGGCAACGCCGTCCCGCCACTGGCGACCAACGCGGCCGCCGAACCGACCACCAGCGCGCCGGTCGCTACAACGACTTCGACGTCGATGTTGCTGAGCGTGTCTGCGACGGCGTTCGTTTGGCCGGCGTACGTCAGCGCGCCACCGATCTGAAACAGTCCGTTTTGAATCGCCAGATTACCGACGTCGATCAACAAGTGATTGGTCGCGTCGGCGAGCTGCGTTCCGACCGCACTGGCCACGACGCTGGCGCTCGCGCCGACATCGGACGCAAACGACAGCAACGATCCGCCGAGCGAGCTTAACCACCCAGGCGACGAAACCTGAATCGACGAGACGGCACTGTCCAGCTGCGACAAGTACGGTGAAGCGGCGTCGTAGGCGGCGTCGAACAGACCGCTCGCATACTCCATCAGCTCCCCAAGGGCGCTGTTGCTAAACGCCTGTTGGGCTTCGGGGACCGGTTCTAATCCGTAGGTGAACGTGCCGAAGGATTCGTTGTGGACGAGCACAAAATGGTCGGTGCCGGGCAAGCGGACGTGGTAGTTGTGATGCTCCGCGACGCAGAAGTTGTAAACGGGAACAGGTGGGGATGGGTCGCGCGTGATCGCGGTGATGGTGAGGGAAAGGTTGTCGGCGGTGGTGAGTTGATCGCCGAGGGTGAGGTCGGCGGCGAGTTTCCAAGTTGCTGCGGGGGAGTTGCAAGTTTCAGGTTTCAGGTTCCAAGTTGTTGATTGGGACTGGAGGGACGTGGTGCGGCGGTTGATGACGTAGAAGGGGTGGCCGGCGGTCGTGGCGAGTTTCGTGTCGCCGATGTGGACGTGCAGCAGTTGTTGCGGGGCGTTGTGGTAGGTTTCGGTGACTGTGCCGGGTGCGGTGGAGAGGCGAGCGTGGGAAACCCTCCCCTCGCTTCGCTCGACCCTCCCGCTCACGTGAGGATGACTTTGGTGTGAATGATCTGATTGGGGGCGGGAGACGACGAGGTCACCGGGGACGATGGCTTCGATCGGCTTGGTGCGGCCGTCGGCGAGGAGAATTTCGGTTCCGGCGGGGAAACAATATTGCTCGATCGCCTGGGCACCTTGGTTGGCGTAGCCGGCGATGATCGAGCTGCCGGACCATTCGCTGCCGACGGTCACGCCGGCGACGCCCGTGGACTGGACGTCGCGGAATGCGGCAGCGGCGAGCGTCTCGGTCGGCGCGGCGGTGGAAACGCCGATCGCGGACGCGGAGACTTTGCTGAGTGATTCGTCCGCTCCGGCGGTCGGCAGCGGTGGCGGGTCGCCCATCACCGTCGGCACACCGGTCGGCGAATGATCCAGGTTGCCCGGCGTGCCACCGGCGGAATCGGACGTGTCGACGAAATCGATCAACGAGTCGTAACGGCCCGCGCCGCTGAAGGTGATGTCGACGTCGCCATCGATGTAGTTGCCCGCTTGGGTGACCACGTGATCGATCAGGTCGGTGAAGCTGTCGGTGACATCGCCGATGGTGCGTGAGCCCGTTGCAGTCCCCTCCACCAGGCTGGACCGCTGGAAGTCGCCGGTTTCGCCGTTGGCCGTTTCTGTTTCTGTGAACGTGTCTTGCCCCGACAAGTCGACTTCGAACACACCGCCGGCATCGGAACCGGTTTGCGATAGCGAATACGTTTCGGTTCCCGTGGTGACTTGTGACGCCTCGCCGGTCAACGTGTTTTCGTCCCGATCGCTCGAGTACGTTTGGACTCCGTTGCCAGACAGATTCGAATGCCCCGCGGTTACTCGATCGATGTTTTGAGTGAACGACCAGGTTGCTTCGCCGGTGCGGGTGACGTCAAACACACCAGTCACCGCATTACCGACTGAATCGGTATTGGCGATGTCGGTCGTGGTGGCGTCATAGTCGACCGAAAGGCCGCCGACGGTTCCGTCTTGGGCGAGCGAAGTGACAGCGGTCGAATCGGTTTCCGAAGCGATCGTGCCGGTGATCGAGTTGCCGCTGCCGGTCGAAGCGGTGTCGATCGAAGTTCGATGGACGGCGGTGTGGTCGTGCACGCCGTCGGTGGACACGACCGTTTGAGTCGTCGTCTTGCTGCCATCGGAATCACTTGCGCTGGTGAAGACGCCGGTGATCTGATTGCCGGATTGCGTGCCGGTTGAATCGTTACTGGCGGTCTCGGTGATCGACAATGTGGTGCCATCGGCGTCGGTCAAGGTGCGTGACACCGACGTGCTGACTTCGGAACTGGATGCGGATTCAAATGCTGCAGTGACGGAGTTGCCCGAATCGGTGGATTCCGTTGCGGATTGAACTTCGGCCGTCGCGGAATACGATTCGCTGCGGATTCCGTTTTCACTGATCGCAGTGGTGCTCGAATGGGTTGATGATGAGGCGTAGATGCCGGTGATGGAGTTGCTGGTTGTCGCGGAGGTATGGGCTGCCGTTCTCGTGATCGATTTTTCGTCGCTGCCATCGGTGTAGGTCGTGTTCTTGCTGTAGTGGTAGGTCTCGCTGGAGGAGGAGGTGCTGGAATCGGCTGTCGTGATCGCGTTGCCCGTGGAAGTGGAGTCGCTGCTGGTCGACGTGGTTTCTTGCGAGGTAAACGATCGATCGCCGATGGTGCCGGATTGGTTTCGCGTGGACTGGCCGGTCAATTCGACCGTGTCGCTGTAGTCTCCCGTGATCGCGTTGCCGCTGCCGCTGCGGGTGATTGTGGCGGTGGATGACGCCGCGTCGGTGACGCTGCGATCGGTGTTGGTTTCGGTCAGCTCTTGGTTGGACGTCGAGGTGGTTGTGGAGGTGACGTTGTAGAGGCCGGTGATGTCGTTGCCGATTTGACGAAACACTTCGTCTAGCGCATCGGACGTTTCGCTGGTGGAAGACAGGGTTTGATTGGAGGAAGATCCTGTCGCCGACGACGTCACGGCCCGCGTCGCGTCTTCGGTGTACTCGCCACCGGTTCGATTGCCGCTGCGGGTGGTTGTCGTCTCGGTGGTCGCGGTTGTGCTGGAGGAAGTCGAGCGGGTTTGATTGGTCGACGTCTGGGTGGTGGTAACGTTGTGTGTCGAAGTCGTCTCGGTTTCATACACGTCGAAGCGGGTGTTGCCCGTTTCGTTTGTCGTCGACGAGGCGGTTTCGGTTTGCGAGGTCGTGGTGATCGAGAGCGTTTGATTGACGCTGGTGCCGGTGACGTCGGCCGATGACTCTGTCACCGCTGTCGACGTGTAGTCGCCCGTGACTTGATTGCCGGAGTCGGTTGATGTGGTCGTTGAGTTTTCGATTCGCTCTAGCGTGGTTGTCGAGGTTTGATTGGTCGTCGTTTCCTGGAGTTCGATTTGCCGCTGATTCGTTGATGTCGATTGGTAGATGCCGGTGATGGAATTAGTCGTTCCGCTGCTGGTGGAACTTGACGCTTGTGTTTCCTCGAGCGTCCCGGTCTGAGTCTGGTTTGTGTCGGTTTGCGAGGTGGTTGTCGACGTGGTGCGGGATGATTCGAAGGTCGACGCCCCGGTGTAATCGTTTCCGGATGTGCTGGATTGGGCCGTTCCGCTGGACGATGCCTCGATGACGCTGGAAAGCGTTTGGTTGTTGGTCGATTCGTTGCTGGTCGTTGCGGACGTTGACGTGATTGTTTCGGAGAACGTTCCGATGACACGGTTGCCGCTGCGGGTGGTCGTCGCGGAAGACTCGGACGATGCGGTTGTGGCGAGTGTGAGCGATTGCTTGCTACTGGTTTCACTGGCCGACGCGTTGGACGTCGAGGTTGTCGACGTGGCGTAAATTCCCGTCAACGCATTGGAAACCTCCGTCGTGTCGCTGACCGAGGATCTGGAGAACGTGGCGGCGACGGTGGTGATGTTTTGATTGTTCTCGGCCGTGGTGCCGGCAGATGCGGTTTCGGAATGCGAGGTCCGGGAATGGTCGCCGCTGATCGCGTTTCCGGACGCCGCCTGGGAGGTTTCGATCGTGGAGCTAGATGACGTTGTTGCGGTCAAGTCCAGGTAGGCAAACGTTTCGGAGAACGTCGATGCGGATTCGGACGAACTCGATGACGTGTAGGATCCGGTCAGGTGGTCGCCCGCAGTCGTCGCCGTCGACGTGGTGTTGTTCGTCGAAGTGTTGGCCGAATGGGGATCAATTTGGTTCGATTCGGTGTATTGACCGGTCGAGGTCGCGGTGACCGTCGATTGATAGGTGCCCTCGACGCGGTTGCCCGATTCTTGGTTCCGGGAGATAGAGGTGCTTTCGAAGGTGGAATCGACGATCAGTACCTGATTTTCATCGCGGCCGGTTCCGGACGCGGTAGTGTTGGTCGTGGCGTCGGACTGATAGGTGCCCGCGATCGAGTTGCCGGATTCGGTTGCATCGGTGACCGACGTGCTTGTTGAATTTCCGCTGACAAGGAGTGTTTGGTTGGTTAGCGAATCCGCAACGATCTGCGTCGACGTGTCGGAGGATTCGGTGTCGTAGGTTCCGGTCACCGAGTTGGACGTGGTGCTGGAGGAATAGGTCGCCGTGGTCGTCGTCGTTTCGGCGTTCGTCTCGGTTTGCACGGCGCCCGATGCGGTGGTTGTCGATTGGGTGGATGCACTTTCGGAGGACGTCGATACGCCGGTGATGGCGTTGCCCGATTGGTTCGACGTGGAACTGGACGAGAAAACATCGGTGACCGTGGACGTGTAGCCTTGGTTGCTGGACGATTCGTCACGTGTCCCGCTGGCGGTGGTTTCGCTGGACGATGTGAACACACCGGTGAATTGTGATCGGCTCGATTCGGTCGTCGTCTCAGAGGTCTCGGCGGACTGGATCGTGACCGTCAAGTCTTGGTTGGTATCGGTTTGATCGAGGCTGCGGGTGATCTGGACCAGCAAGTCCGACTGGCTGGTTCCCGCGATCGAGTTGCCGAGCAGCGATTCTTCGGTGGTTTCGCTGGTGATGCCGGTTGCCTGGATCGTCAGCGGCCCGTTGGTGGATGTCGATACACGAGTTGAGGTGGAAGATCCGGCGGAGGTGCTCGTGAAATTGCCGGCGATCACGTTTCCGCTGGAACGGTTTTCGTAGCTGCTGACTTCGTTGGTGGTGTAGTCGACGGCGAGTGATCTGTTGGAATCCGATCCAACGATCGTCGAGTCTTGTGAGCCGGAGTTTGAATCGTCGTATAGGCCGGTGATCGCATTGTCGGTGCGTGTGCGATTGGACGAGAACGTCGTGGTCTCTTCGGCCGATGCTTGCAGCGTGCCGTTGGAATGGGTTTCAGATCGTGTACGTGCGCCGCTGGTTTCCGCAGTGCTGGTGGTGGAACCGGCGATCGAATCACCCGTGAAGATCGAGGTTTGGGTGACCGATTCGACGATGGTCGCTTGGACGTCGAGTGTTTGGTTGGCCAGCGTGGTCGCCATTGACGTTTCCGTCTCGCTTTCGGACGTTCCCGATCGCAGACCGGAGATTCGGTTGCCGGTGATTTGGTCCGTGGTGGTGACGGTTTCGGTCGCCAAGACGGTTTCGGTGCGGGTTTGATTGGTCGTGGTTTCGTCGGTTTCGGCGGTGGCTGTCGAGTCGCTTTGTTGCCGGAAATCGCCGAGGATTTGGTTTCCCGTTGCGGTGACGGTTACCGAAGACGTCGTCGTGGTGGCGTTTGCGGTGGTTTCGGTTTGGTTGGTCGAAGTCGTCGTGCGGGTGGAGGTCACGGCAGAGGTCGACGTGTCCGAATACAGGCCCGTGATCTGGTTTTCATCACGTCGGTTGGTGGTCGTCGACGTGGCGGTGATGGAGATCGTGGCGGAGTCGAACGCATTGGTGGACGTGTCGGTCTGGGTGGCGGTTTCGACGACGGTGTTGGATGTTGACGCCGTTGACAGAATCGAATTGCCGGACGACTGGGCCGTGCTGGAACGGGTGACCACGAGTGCCGACGTGGTCGTCAGTGGTCCGTTGGCCGTGGATTCGTTTTGGGTGACCGTCTGTTCGTCGCCTGCCGATTCGTTGTAGTCGCCGGAGAGTCGATTGCCGGATAGGGATCGTGTCGAATCCGTTTGCACGACGCTCGTGATGTCGGTGGTGCGCGACTGGTTGGTGATTATTTGGGTCTGATGTGAAGTCGATACGGAAGACTCGGCATCAGAGAAGGTTCCCGTGACCGAATTGCCGCTCCGCTGGGTCGTTGAATCGATGGTCGTCGTCGAGTTAGTCGCATCGGTCAACGACTGATTCGATTCGGTAACCGAAGCCGTGATCGATTGCTGGAGCGATTCTGATCCGTCGTAAAGGCCGGTGATCGAGTTGCCGGTGCCGGAACTGGAAGAGGTTGATTCGGTCCGCGAGGTGTTGGATCGGCTGAGCGATCGATTGCTTGCGGTCGTAGCGGTTTCCACGGTGCCGGTGGCAGACCGCGATTCGGAAAAGTCACCGGTGTTTTGATTGCCGGTGTTGATGACGGTCACTTGTCCGCCAGACGTCGTCGTTTCGCTGGTCGTGAGTGTTTCGTTAGCAGCAGTCGATGACGTGCTTGACGACTGGTCGGTGGTCTTGGTCGATTGATTCTCGCCGGTGATCTGGTTGTTTTGTGCGGTGACGTGGCTGGTTGATGTGGACTGGTGGTGTTGGTTTTGCGTCAGGGTTTGATTGGTGATCGTCGTGTCCGAGACCGTTTCGCGGCTGGAATCAGAAATGTGGTCGACGATGCCCGTGATCCGGTTGCCGGTGAGCTCCCTGGTCTCGTTCACCGTCGTGGTATTGGTTTGGACTCTGCTAAGCGTTTGATTGGAATGGGTGGAGGTGTCGGTCGAGTTGGAGGCCTGGGTGTTGGTTGTGATGAAGTTTCCGACGATCGAGTTTCCGCTGGATTCCGTAACGGTTGTGGAAGTCGATTCCGTTTCCACCGACGTCACCGAACCTTGGTTTTCTCGTCTGGACAGCGTCCGTACTGTGCTGGACGTCGTGGACGATTTTTCGAACAGGCCGTTGATGGAGTTGGACGTGGTTGTTGATGAACCGTTGCTGACGGTGCTGGAGGCATTGACATTTTGTTCGGTCAATCCGACAAGCCGACCGGCGCCGACGATGATGGTTTGGTGGTCGGCGAGCGTCGCGATCGGGGAATCCGGGTCGGCGGGAAAGACGATGGGCTCGGCGGTCGTGATCGGCTGATGGCCGTTGAGTGAAACGGTCAGTGACGTCGCGTTGCGGCTCAGCTGACTGGTTTCGGAGTGATCGCCGACGATGGAGTTGCCGCTGGTGGTAGAAGATTGTGTGGAGGTTCCGCGGCTGGAGGTGATGGTGGTAGAAGATTGATTTGTTCTCGTCGATTGCTGGTCGACTTCATCGAATGTCGACTGGCTGGTTTGAAAGGCGCCGGTGACCGAATTGTGCTGCGATGATGCCGTGGTGCGTGAAGTGGCGTGCCCGATCGTCGTGGAGGTCTGAGTCAGAAATTCCGACGAGTCTTCCGATTGCGACGTGGAGACGGAATTGGACAGGCGGGTGGATTCGCCCGAGATGCGGTTACCCTCGGTCGTCGACGCCGTGCTGCTTTCGGAGAGCACTTCCGTCCGGGAGGATACGTCTTGATTGGTCACGACCGTCTGGAACTCGGATCGAATTCGACTATCGTTCTCGCTGATGTAATCGCCGGTGAGCGTGTTGGTGATCGAGCGGGAGTTTCCGGAGCACTCGCTGGTGGAGGTTCGTGTCGAAAGGAGTGTTTGGTTGGTCGTGGTTTGGGTGGAGGAAACGTTGGATCGGTTTTGTTCGTCCTTGACGACTTGTGCCGTCTTTGCGCTGCCGGATCCCGAGTAAGACGACTCGCTGATCTGCGATTCGTCGGTTTCGACACGCTGGATTTGATCGGACGGCTGAGTGTTGGTTTGAATTTGGTGGGTTGTCGTCTGGCTGAATCCGTAGCCATTGAACGTGAAATCACCTTGTTTGGCGTTGCCCGATTTTTCGGCATCGGATTCGGATTCCGCGTGCACGTTCGATTCGCTGCGGCGAGTCTGGTTGGTTTCGACGATTTGGGTGTCGCTGACCGAGCTTGAGTTTGATTCGATTGAAAAGTCGCCGGTCTTCTTGTTTCCCTGGCTTTGTTTTTCGCTGTGGGTGGTTGCGGTTGAATTGGATGTCGACGTGACGGGTCCGTTGGTCGTGACGGATTGCGACACCGTGGTTTGGGCGGAGCGTTCGTCGTAGGCATAGTTGCCGCTGTACAGATCGCCGGTTTGATCGACGACGATTGATGTCGTGCCGGCGTGGGACGTGGTGGAGAGGGAGTCCGAATCGACGGTGTTGGTGGTTGTGGTGGTGGATTGAGATGTCGAATGGAGCTGATTGGTAAAGTCGAAATCGCCATCGAGGTCGTGGCCGCTGCCGGACAACGTGGAAGTCGACGTCGTCTGGCTGTTGGATTGGCTGGTTCGCGTTTGATTGGTGTCGGTTTGTTCGTGGTTGGACTGGCTAGTGGACGAACTGGAAAGTTGAAACCGTCCGCCGGCCACGTCATAGGTTTTGCGCGCGCCGGTGGTGACCGTTGAGGAGCCGCTGGAGACGGACCACAGCGATCCGTTGGTCTGTGATCGCTCGATGATGGTCGACGTGGCGACGGTGTCGATCTGCAACGAGTAGTCGCCGGATTTGGGGATCACGCCGTGGACGTGGTAGTCACTGGTCGACTCGGTCACGTCGACAAACTGAAACTGTTGTCGTCCGCCGCGGTGATCGACTCGGCTGGACGTGACGATCCTCAGGTCCTTGGTCACGTCGTAGGTTTCAACGCCGTACTCATGCAGCGTTTCGGTCGTCGATTGACTGCCTTGCAAGGTGAAGTCACCGACGAACGAGCTGCCGCCGCCACCGATGAAGTTGTCGATTTGTCCGGCCAAATCCCCATCGATAAAGCGTTCACCGACCGTCGTGTAGCGGGTTGTGCTTTCCGACGTGCGTTTCCAGTCGAAGTATGGATCAACCACCGCCTCATTGAGATTCCCCAGATCGTAAACGACGGTTTTCTGATCGACGAAGAAGCTGGTCACGGAGGCTTCCGTCACGGAGGTCTCAGCGAACGAGTTGGTTTCGCTGGTGACGGTGTTTTCGAGTTTTCCGTCGAAGGTCGTTTCGTAATCGGCAACATAGAATCCGCCGGCGGCAAAGTTGACGGTATTGACCCGTCCTCGCGCGACGACTTGGCGAACCTTGATCTCCGATCCGTCGCCTTGCTGCCTGAAGTTCGGCTCGTCTTGGCCGTCGCTGCCGGCGGTTTCCAGGCCGAACGAATAGGAGAACCCGGCGCTGCCGACCGCGGCGACTTCGAAGGAGTTACTGTTGTGGTCGATCGCGACGAAGGTTTTCAGGCCCAGCGAGGAGGGCGTCGATTCGACCGCTTGTCGCGGTTCCTTCACGGTCGCGGGTTCGTCGGTCTGTATGTCGCCTTCGTCGTCGGGAGATTCAAAGTCGATGAATGGGAAGGCGAAACTTTGCACCGTCGGCTCGATCGCGTTTCCTTCTTCGTCCAGCAGCGCCAGACGTTCGATCTCTTCTTCTGTGGTGACATCGATGACGTTGGCCAGCGTGACCGCCAGACCGCCGTTAGCGTTTTTGGTGTCGGTGATCAGCACGGTGATCACGTAGGGACCCTCGCGGAGGTACTGGTGTTCGGTCACGACTTCGAAGGTCAGCGGGACGGAACCGCCGCCGGCACTCGATTTTGGGATAATCAAACCGGGGATCGGTTCGTGGTCCGCCGCGTCCCCGCGACCCTCGGCTGGATCGTGCAGTGGTTCGTCGCCGAAGTAGATCGTCGCCTGGAATTGATCCGCGGAGGCATCGGGGTCGCCGGCAATGAACGTGGCGACAGATGCCCCGACGAACAGCCCGGATTCATCGGGTGTTTGGCTGCTGCTGCCGTCCGGTTCGGTGGGGACGGGTTGATCGACGAGGCGTCGGAAGACGGTGTTGTCGGTTAACGAGCGGCCTTCGAATGCGTAGACCACTTCGCCGGACGTCAGCGGCGGCGGGGTGGCGCGAAGTACCTTGTCGTGGGTTGCAAACGCGATTTGTCCCGAGTTGTTGATGATGTCGAAGCCGTCGATGGCATCGATGCGGCCGGCTTTGGGTACCAGGTCTCCGATTTCCGCGACCACCGAGTGTCCCAGGAATTGACTCGGCGGCAGCGGGGCTTGTTTCAAGTCGGACGGGAAATAGAACCGTGCGGTGTGCAGGCCCTTCTTTCCGCCGTTACCGGTTGCCATGAAGGGACGGTCAGGAATGGAGTTCCGGCAGGCGCGTCGGAGGTTCCGTCGATCGTCCCGACCAGTCCGCCCGCGACGCCGACCAGCGAGTCGTCATGGTATTCTTTTTCCTCGTCGTCGGTGTCGGAATCACCGTCGCTGGAACCGGATGCTTCGTCGAGCGATTCCAGTGTGACCAGACCGTTGATACCGATGGCACCTTCAACGATTTTCGAGACGCCACCGATCCCGACATCGTCCACGTTGACTTCGTTGGGGTCGATGTAGGCGTCTGCCGACTCGCCGACGACTTTGATCCAGTTGTTGTCTTGCGGGTTGATCGCATAGATCCCGCGTCCCATCGGTCCGACAGCCGCCGCGGCGATGATGCCGGTGTCGCTGATGGCGACGCCCTTGTCGAGGGCTTGGAAGTTTTCCAGGCGGTGTGTGTTGCCGTCCAGGTCGATGGCGACGATGCGGCCGTCATCGACATAGACGCCCCAGCCGACGTCCGAAAGCTGAATGTTTTCGACGGGATCGCTGATGGGGATTTAGATGTAGGGCTGGGCGCGATTTTCACTGTACGTGACCAGGCTCCGTTCCGCACTGACTTCCGAATGGTTGGTTTCGGCGACGAAGATCGACTGGCCAAGATTGTTGACGGTGACACTGTCGGGATAGATCGACGTGAAGGGTGTCACGTAGAGCTGTTCTTCGTAGATGGAGGCCAGTGATGTACCGAGGGCAACGCTACGGAACAGTGAAAAATCAAAGTTGTCGGGGTCTTGAAAAACGTTCCAAACGGGATTGGCCGGGGTGAAGTAGGTGCTGGACCAGACCGGATCGAGTGTCCAAACGCGCGGGACCAGTGTCTGTTCACCCAGCAGAGCGGTGCCCGAGATCGGGGGCAGGACGGCGGCGAAGCCGGAAAGTTGCAGGTCCAGCAACTTGGGGTCGCCCCATCGCAAACCCGAGTTGGCCAAGCCCGCATCGCCGACCGCGTATTGTTTGGGTGTACCATAGCTGTCGCCCGCCAAGACCCGTTCGGCGTTCCAGAGTTCCGCATAGGACAGCGCGACGTCGGCCAATTCGAGCAATGGATAACCGACCTGGATCACGCCGGAGACCGTGCGGGCGTTCAACTGACGCTGGACCAGTAGACGATTGAAGTCGGTCAGTTGCACGTTGTCGCTGAATCGCAATTCGGGCGTGTCGGTTCCCGATCCGCGGGGTGGTGAAGAGACGGTGGCTTCGCCGAACAGGAATTCATTGGGGATCAGCGGTTTCGCCGTGTCCGTCTTGTCGCTCCAGATAAACGGAGTGTCCCGCCCCGATAACGTCGCGGTGTAGGCGACGTTGCCGTGGTTGTTGATCGAGACGCCGGAACCGATTCGATCGTACCCCTTGCCGACGACGTCAAAGCTGTACGCCGAGGGACCACTGCGCACGATGATCTCCACCACGCCCTCGCCTGTCGGTTGAGCTGGCGCAGCGGCATTTTGATTTTCGCTCGCGGCGGCAGCCGATGACGAAGAGACTTCTGTAAGCGTGTAGGTGAAGCTGTCGATGACGTCGACGCCGGCGGCTTGCAGATCGCGGAGCGTTTGGCTGGACGTCGGGTCGTAGCTGAAACTGCCGTCGGGTCGGACGATCACTCGTGCGCCGTAATGGCTCAGTCCGTCGAAGGAGGCTGCCAAGATGGTGCCGCTGGACGCCGAGTCGGGGTCGTGGTCGTTGGTCAAAACACCTTCGTCGGTGGGGACTTCGATCGTCTGAGACGCGACGGTCCAATAGCCACGTTCGATGTCGTCGATACCCGCGATCGGCGCGTCGTCGACGCCGTGAATTTCGACGGTCACGGTCGCGGTCGACTCGGCACCTTGATCATCCAAGACGACGTAGGTGAACGTGTCCGACGCCGTTTCGCCTTGGGCAAGGTGGTCAAAGACACCCTGCGGGTCGTAGTCGAACGTGCCATCGGGACGTAACGAGATCGCCGCGCCGCCGACGGAATGCGAAGCGGTTTGACTGGGGTCGACGATCAGCGGCAGCGGTGAGTCGGTGTCAAAATCGTTGGCGAGCAAACCGTCGCCGATGTTGGTCGTCAGCAGGCCGTCTGCCGACACGCCGAAGTACACGTCATCGACCGCGGAGGGAGCGTCGTTGGTGCCGATAACGGTGAGCGTGGTCGGTCGAGCGGCGGAGAGGCCCAGGCCATCCGTGATGCGGAACAAGAATGTGTCTTCGTCGATTTCGCCATCGGAAAGTGATTGGATTGCGGCGACGCCGGAGGAGTTATAGGTGAACGATCCGTCAGGCCAGATCGAGACCGTGGCGCCGAGCGAGCTGGTGACGACTTCTTCCACGGCGGCCAATTCAGGATCCGAGGGCAGATGATCGGCGTCGGCCGCACCGATGAGCAGGGAATCGGAGGTCGCCTGATCGATCACTCCGTCTTCGGTAAGGCGGACCGTTCCAGGGGCGGCGGTGGGGGCGAGGTTGATCGGGCTTTGGACCCAAACACTCGCGGTCGATGAATGGGTCACGCCGTTGGGGTCGCTGATCGTGTAGGTGATCCGATCGATCTGATGCTCGCCGGCGGCCAGCGAGTCCAACGCGGCGACGCCACGCGGGTCGTAGACGATCGGGCCGCTAGATCGTACGCCCCGAGACAACGTGACGGCGGCACCAAGCATGCTGGTCGGTTCAACCGAGACGATCGTGAGCGAGTCGTTGACATCGGGATCGACGTCGTTTCGTAATAGATCCGCCGGGGCGATGGTCGACGACGTGCCGGCGCGGGTGTAAAGCGAAACCGCCGCGTTGGAGGGTTCGTCTTGGACGGCGACCGGCGGTTGGTTTTCACCAGCGATCGTGATCCAAACCGTTGCGGTGTGCAGGCTGGAGTCGGCGGCGCGGACGGTGTAGCTGAACGAGTCGGTGATCGATTCCGCCAGGCCGATTCCGGTGTAAGCATCAGCCGGAACGAGTGTAAAGCTGCCATCGGGGGCGACCGTGACGCTTGCTCCCCAGCGAGTCGCATCGTCGGCGACCAACACTCCGGTGACACCAGAAGCATCGTTGGCGAGCAGGCCTCCGGAAGCGTCGACCGAAAGCGATTTGGATGCGGTGCCACGGAAGTAATCCGTCACCGCGATGGCATCGGTTGCCGAGGGAAGGGCAAGCGACACGGAGGCGTGCCGTGTCGCAGCGCCGTTCGCCAAGTCCGCTATCGTCGTGGTGGCGATCGTTTGGGTCGGCGCAGTCGTTGCGGTGAAGCTGAACGTCAACTCGCCGGTGCCGCTGAGTCCGCCTGCCGCGTCGACGGGTGAGAATTTGATGGCGAAGTCACCAGGCGAGTTGGCGACCGACCAGGACGCGGGGACGACGAAGTCACTTGCGGTAACGCCCGTCGCCAACGGTAAGGTGATCGCGTCGAGACGCTGACTGGTGTTGCCTGCGGCGGTTGCGGTGATCACATAGCGGTAGTCATCGCCCAACGGCGTGACCGAGCTTTGCAGTCCAGCCTGGCTTGCCGTGTCTCGGGTCCAGGTCAGCGCTGTCGGGGCACTCGTTCGGCCTTGATTGTCGGTCGCGCGAAAGTACAACGCGTGATCGCCGTCGACAAACGGCGCGCCATGGATTGTTTCGACGTCGGACGGTGTCAACACGAACCGGTCGGCGGTGGTGTACGCCGTCAAGTCAACGACGCGTCCGGAGAAGCTCGGGTGGGTGCTGGCTTCGGCGACGGCGATCACCGTCTCGCTACGCAATCGCCCTTGAATGGTTGGCGGCGTGATCGCGTTCACGTCAACACTGGTGAACGTGAACTCAGGTGGCAGAACGGCTCCGCGTGTGAAGACAACGGTCCGTTCCGTCCTGTTTCCGGCGGGGTCTTCCGAACTGACACGAAACTCATTCGACCCGACCTGCAGATCGGTGATGAAGAAGAACGTGCCGGCGGCATCGGCGATCGGTGTTTCTCGCTGTCCGGTCATCGTGATTCGGCTACCGGGTTCGGCGGTTCCGATCAAGCTGACTTGGGCATCGGTCGTGTGATTGGCCCGCACGCTGCTTTGGTGCAGCGGCATCAAGTCCAGCGTGAGGTCCGATGGCGGGATCGAATCGATCGTCAACACCAGTGGCTCCGACGGGCCGGCCACATTTCCCACGGCGTCTTCGATGGTGGTGGTGATGTTGTACGTTCCGCTGCCGAGACTCGGTAACGTGTACTGTGCCGCGCCGGTGGAATAGAGTTCGCCGGACAATGTTCCATCGACGTAGAATTTGACGAGCGTTCCCCGCTGGGCAAACACACGCACCACGGGCTCGGTTTCCGACGTCAAGTTGTCGTGATCGCTGTGGCCGAGATCGCTGGGCGTCATCAGGTCCGGCGGGGTTTGCAGCGGCGGGCTTTGTCGGTCCAGGTCAAACTGAAAGTCGGTGGAAGATTCATTTCCGGACGCATCGGTTGCCCACAGTGTCAGCAGATGTCGTCCGTCAACCACGCTCTGCCCGGCAATGGATTTGAGTGTCGCCAAGTTGATCGTCAAGGCGTCTTCGGCCAGGGCGGTTGTGACGTCGAGCGGCGGCGATCCGTTCAAAGATCCGAAGAGCGACACGATCGCCGACGCGTCGCGGACTGTGCCGGCGATCGTCGGATCCTGGGTGCGTCGATCGGTGGCGCTGCGCCCGGTGTCGTTGACCAGGTTCACATCGAACGTGGGACCGTCGCTGTCGACAAAGGTCAATTCGATTTCGACGGTTTGAACGTTGCCTGCGAGGTCGGTTGCAGTGACGACCAGCGGGTTGACGCCTGCGCCGAGACGGACATCCTCGATCGTGAAAGCTCCGAAGTCATCGGCGTCGGCAAAGTTCGGTTTCCCCTGGATCTTCAATCGAGTTCCCGGTTCGGCGCGGCCGACCAATGAAACGATGGAGAAATTGGTATGGAGGGGGCTGCCCAGGTCATCGCGTCGCTGGGTTTCATTCAGCCCGATGGTCGGTGCGATGAAGTTGTCGTCAAAGGTGATGAAACGAGCCGCGGTGAAGGGGCTGAGATTGCCGGCGGCGTCGATTGATTGGGCGACATAGCGGTGCCGTCCCGGCTGGCTGCGGGTGTGGAGCAAAAGGGATTCGGCAGCATCGGCCCGATCGACGACTTCTCCGTCGGCATACAAGACGACTTCCGCATCGGTCGCCGTCACGCCGGTGAGGAACGTCAATGTGTCACGGTTGGTGATGCCGTCGCCAAGTGTTCCCGAATCGCTGGCGGTGTCCAGGACGAGTGGAGCCGGGGCGTCCGGGCGCGTGGTGTCCAGCTGAAACGTCAGCTCGGCGATTTCCGATGCATGCCCGACGATGTCGGTCGCTCGCATCTGAACTCGTATCTCACCGTCGATCAGTCGGTGCCCCGCGATCGTCTCCAGAATGCTGCGCGAGAGCGTGAAGGCGTTGTCACGAAGTGAACCGAGCGAATGGACAAACGGTCCATCGTCGACGCTGATTTGAAAACTTGCGATCTGACTTGCGTCATCCACCATTCCAGACACGGTCGGATCGTTGGTCAATCGATCGGTATCGGAAACGCCCGTGTCGCGTTTCAATGCCAACTGGATTAGGGGGGCGGAAAGATCAGGGGCGTCGTATCGTGCCGAGACGTTGGTCTCGATGGTGTTGCCGGCGATGTCTTCGGCGACGACGCGAAACCGGATGACGCCATCGGCAAACCGAATGGCATCGATTTGGAAACCGCCGTCGCTTGCGGCGATGGTTTCCGCGATGGCGGTTTGCGAGTCCAATCCGCGATAGATGCGCACCGTTGCGTGGGCTTCCGTCGAACCCGAGAGGACGCCGGAGTCCGAGTTCAGCGGCGGCAATTGAAGATCGGCAACGACCGAATTCGGCGGCGTCGTGTCGATGGAGACATCGAGTGCGGCACCGACGGCGCTGACGTTCCCGGCGACGTCGGTCACCGACGCGGTGATCACGTGATTTCCGTCCGGGACTTCCGCCAACGTGACTTCGCCGACGCCTTGGGGTAACAGGAATTCGGCATGCGGATTCCCGTCGACGAAAAATGCCACGTTTGCCAGTTCGGGAACATCCAGCGAAACGACCAGCGAGGTGGCGCGGGTGATGCGATCGGTCCTGTCGCGGCCGTGATCGCTGTCGGCAGAAAGCCGCAATTCCGCCGGGATGTCGGGTGCCGAACGATCAAGGAAAAACGAAATCGATTCCGCCCTGGACGCGTTGTCGTACTGGTCGACCGCGACCAGGGTGAAGGTGACGTTGCCATCGTCGAGTACCTTGCCGATGGCTTGTTCGATCGCGGCCGCGGAGAGATAAAAGGTATCTCCGGTGATCGCGCCGGAAACATCAAACGGTCCGGTTGTTTGTTGCGTCGAGTGTTCGGCGGATGTTGATGCGACCGTCAAGAACAAGCCCGTCACGTTGGATTCGTCGTTCAGCGCGCCGCTGAGGGAAGGTGAGGCAGTGACGGCGTCGGTTTGGTAACGCCCGGTGTCGTCGGCCAAGGTGAAAGCGATCGTGGGCGGATTGGATTCCACACGCGGGCGGAACACATTGATGCTGCCCGGCCGCTGGTTGCCCAAGGCATCCGCGACGGTGACGGTCAATCGATTGGGGCCGAATCGCAGCGGAACATCATCGAGCCGAAAGTTGCCGGCGGCATCGGCAACGGTTTTGTGGAGACTGTCCGCGACCGAGACAACCGCACCGGATTCCGTTTTTCCGATCAGTGAAATGAAATCGTTTTCGGTCGTCTGATCACCCAGCGTTCCGGTGTCGCTCGCGGGATCCAGTCGCAAAGAATCGATCAGCGGAGCGGTGGTGTCGATGGTGATGGAAAGTGACGATGACGTTGCGCTGCGATTGCCCGTCGGGTCTTCCGCAGTGGCGGTGAACGAGAACGTTCCGTCGCCGAGTGAGCCCAGGTTCAGCGGGAAATCGACGGGGCTTTGTGCGATGCCCAATCCGACTTCACGACCGTCGCGGTACAACCGAACGATGCGGCCGGTCTCGCCGATCGAACGGATGACGACACGCGGATCCGCAACGGTCAGCGTTGACGTGACGTTGCCATCGCCGTCCAACAACGCGGGAGTAGTGGGGATCGCCGGTGCGGTTTCATCGATTGCGAATTCGACATCGACCGGATCCGATGCGTTGCCGTACCGGTCGACCGCCAGGAAGGTCAGCGTATGATCGTCCGGTGCAAGCGCTTGGCCGGCGATCGAATACAACTCCGTCAATGGCAACTGCAACGCGTCTTCGTCAGACAAGCGATCGACGAGTTCGATCATCGGGGAACCATCCACGGAAACCGTCAACGATGCCACTTCGCTGACGTCATCGACCACGAGCGACAATTCCGCATCGGTGCGAAAGGCGTTGACCAGCGGCAATCGGTTGTTCGCAAGCGTGACGCCGGCCAGGATCTGCGGCGGGTCTTGATCGGTCGTGATCCCGAGTCGATTGCGCCAGACGACGAAATCGTGCCGATCGATCATCCCTTCACCGGTCAGGTCGCGATGACGTTCATAGCGTGGGGATTCGACGTTGGAATTCAGGCTGATGCGAATGTCTCGCCAGTCGTCGGTATCGACTTCGTTGTTACCGTTGACGTCACCAAGCAGTCTGTGGAACGGAAGCGGCAAGAACTCGCTGCCGAACTCCGGTCCGCTGGCCATCGTTTGCAAGCGGTTTGCGTTGCTGGCGATGCCTGCATTGCGGAGCATCAGGTAATATTGATCGTCTTGTTGGGTCAATCCGTTGACGTCGATCGTCAGCGTGAACGTGTCTGGATCGTACGAAAACTTCTCGCTCGGGATCCTGAGTTTGTCGCCTTCGTTATTGGAAACAAAAATGTCTGCCGAGGCGTCGGCGATCCAAGCGTGCTGGTTGAATGTCACCGCCAGGGTGTGCAATCGCGACCGTTGGATTTCGCCGGCGTTGACTTCGAACCCGCTGATCGACATCGGGTTGACGAACACGCTGCCAACGTCCACCCGCAGTTGTTCTTCGGCGGAGACGGGATCGGCGGATAGGTCGGTAGCCGTGACGGTGACGTCCAGCATCGCTTGCCCAGACCAACCGGCCGAAGGCATCAATTGCAGCCCGTACAGGTTTTCGAGAGCCAATCGATACTGCCCGTCCGCGATGCGGACGCCTTGATTGAGCGTTGCGCCCCGTGGCAAGGACGCGATCGTGACCGTGACGCGTTCACTGTCATCGGCATCGGTCGCCGTCGCAGCGATCTGCAAAGGCAGCGGCGTGTCTTGATCACCCCTGGCGGTGGTGACGACCAACGACGGCGTGTCAGTGATCGGCGTCACGTTGATGCTGACGAAGGCTTCATTGGAGACGTAGCCATCGACGTCCTTGACGGTGTAGGTGAAGGAGTCGTTGCCGGAGTAATCGGGATCGGGCGAATAGGTGACGATGCCGGATTGCGGGCTGACGAACACCTGTCCGTGCTCGGGCGGCGTCACGAGGGTCAACGACGCGGGAACCAACGGCGATTCGTGATCGGAATCGTTGGCCAGCACGTCCAAGTTGACCGGCACGTCTTCTTCGGTCGCGGCCAAGTCGGTTCGCGCAATTGGCGCGCGCAGCCCCCCGGACACCAGGAACACGTCGTCGATTCGTGCGTGACTGTTTGGCTGGGCGAACCCAACTAGATCGATCGACAACACGGCCAGGGTTCCCGTCGGGACTGCACTGACGTCGATCTGCACCAGCATTGTGTCGTCGGTGAACACGCCGCCCAGGTCTTGCGAGGGATCGTCGGATCGGGTGTCGCCGACGGTGATGCCCGCTCCGCTGCGGTAGGTCCCGTCGGCGGCAAAATTGAGTGAAGCATCGGTCTGGCCCAGTGGGATCGCGCCGACCAGGGGGGTGAACGTATTGGCGTCGAGCAACGCGACTTCCAACGCATCGGGTGCGCGGTCGGGGTCCGAGGTAAGGCTCAGGTTTGAAATCGTCAGCCGCAGGATCGAGGCGCCGTCGGGAACGTAAAACGCTTGGCGAAGTGACGTTCGTTCGGTGGGGGATTCCGACAGTTCCGCTGCGCCGTTGCCAAAATCGACGTTTCCGGTCGTCGTCCAGGCCTCGCCGTCGGCATCAAACCATCCGTTGCGAATGTCAAACGTTGCCCCAACCGACGGCGCCAGCGAAGTCGGCGTGAAGGTCGGGGGATCGACCGAAGGCGGCAGTTCGGGGGCGGGCGTGATCCGGGTGTCATCGCCGGTGGAGGGATCAACGGGCGGGTCGATCGGTGGCTTTGAAGGGTCGCTCGGTGGCGGCGTGGTGGTTGGAAAGTCGGCGGAGGTGACAAAGCGATCGTCCCACGCAAGTGCGGCAAAGTCCGACGTAAACCCGAAATTCGCAGCGAGCAGTTGCGAGTCGGCGATCGTGATCGCGCTGTCGGCATTGAAATCCGCGGCCGGGTCGTAGGTTCGGTCGCCGATGAAACTTCCCATGGAATCCGCCAGTGTCACACTATCGAGTCCATCGACGACGCCGTCGCGATTGATGTCGCCTACCACATCCAGACGCAACCGGTAGCGTCCGGCGTCATCGGCCGATGCCCCAGCGACGCTCAGCAAGTATTGATCGGCACGCTGGATCGCAAACAGCGCGACCGTTCGATCACCATCGACGCTGCGGGCGATCGGATCGAGTCCGGCGATTCGTGGCGTGTCGGCAATGAAAGGACTGCGATATCGTTCGATGATCACGCGCACCCAAACGACGTGCTGATCGGTGCTGCGCAGCTGGGCGTCGTCGATGGTGAAGGCGTACTGATCGGTCTGGCCGGCGTCGAGTTCGCCGAAGAGGGGCGAAGCGGAAAAATCAGCGGCACGTCCAAGATCTGCCGTCAGCGGTTGGTCGGCGGGGTAGGCGCGATGGTTCCCGTCGACACTGACCGCGACCGAAAGTGTTTCGCCGGTTTCGGATTCATAGCCATAGCGGTGCAGCGACTGCTCGACGTCGGACACGGACACGGACGCGACTTCGACGAGTCGGCCGGCGTCGTCGTAGCGGTAGTGCAGATCCATCGTCATCGTGCGGAGCGATACGATCTGGTCTTCTGCGTTGTGAACGATCGAAAGAAACTCGCCCGAGGGAAGCAGAATGCCGCTGTCGCTGATCCGCACGCTTTCGCCGCCGGGCCATTGCTGCCGCGTGATCCTGCCCGCTGCGTCGATCCGGTCGACCCGGCCATCGGGATGCACGAGTTCATAGGCGTCATCGACGGAAGTAAAATTGACGGGATGGTAGGGCCGGCCGGTGTCGTGGTCGTAAAAACGTTCTCCGCCACGGACCAGTAAACGATCGATGGATCGCAATTCGTAGTCGACACCGGCATCGGCGGTCCAATGCGGTTTGTAAAAGACCAGGGAATCGTTGGAAGGAAAGAGCTGAACGCGTTGTGGTTCAAACGTGAACCCGACGCGCTGTCCGTCTGGCAAACTCAAATAGACGCGATCGCCACTGGACAGTGCCGGATGGACGACTGCCGACGACGCGTCCGCGGCTCCGGTGAAGGTTTGCAGGGCAACGTTTTGAAACGTGAAACGCCAGGATTGGCGGAGCGAATCGTATTGACGCGCGACCTGAAAGGTTTGGTCGCCGAACGTGATGTCCGCGTCAACGTCCGTCCTGGTGAAGGCATCGGTTTTGGAGTCCGAGTTGACCTCCACCTCCACGGAGGTCTTTGAGCTGCGTCCGCTGATGTCACTGGCGGTCAAGCGAATCGTGTAGAAACCGTGGGCCAGCGATGCCGGGTCGAGTGTCGTCAACGTCAAGTCATCGCCGGTCGTCTGACCACTTGCCAGAGTTTGAAATTTACCCGATCCGTGAGCGGCGATTTCCAGCAACCAATGGTCCAGGTTGACGTCGTTGATGGCGGCGACCAACTCGGTCGGCTCGGTGATGCGAGGGGAACCATCAAACGACAATTCGACTTGGGGAGCGTCCTTATCGGTGGCCGTTCGGACTCGAACCGTTTCGGTGACGGTCGCGACAAAGCCGTCGACGTCGATCGCCGTGGCAACCAGCGACGTTTTCCCCGGGGAGCCGGCGAGGATCTCGGCGCGACCTTGTTCGTCCAGCGTGACTTCGCCGCCGGCGTAGGTCAGTGACAAGGACTCGATCGGCGCAACGCCGTCGGCGATCACATCGACTCGGATCGTTTGTCCCGGCAGTGCGGGGAAACTGGGCGTGGTGACGATCCGAACTTCGGGCAAACGAGGTGTCGCGACCGACTCGAGCAGCAGATTGTGTTTCGTTTCCGCCAATCCGTCGCTCGCTCGGACGTCGGCGACGTAGCTGCCGAGTTGACCAGGGTTGGGAATCCACGTGATCCGGCCGGTGGATGCATCCAACGTCGCCCCATCGGGTAAACCGTATGCGGCATAAGTCAGCGTGTGATCGGGATCGGGGTCAGACGCGGCCAAATAAAAATCAAGCAACTCGCCGACAAGCACTTGATGGTGTCGGGTTTCGATCGTTGGCACTCGGTTGACGTTGTCCACGACGATCGGGACGCGGATCGAATCGGATGCGTTCAGTGCATCGGTCATCGTGAAGACAACGTCGTGGACGCCGGCTTGGTCGAACGCCGGTTGCCAGCGGAACACGCCGCTGCTGGGATCGAATAAGGCTCCGTCGGGCACACCGTCGGCGGTCAACGTCAACGGTCCGCCATCCAAGTCGTCGCCCGTGATTCGAAATTCCGTCCAGACGCCTTCCCGGGCGTATTGTGGCGCGGGTAGGGCGAGTCGTGGGGTACGGTTGACGGGAACCACGACGATGGAAAACGATCGGGTGTCAGATGCCGATCCATCGGTCGCAACGATGTCGATGCTGTACGAACCAGAATCGTCAAACGAAGGTGTCCAATCCAATACGCCGTCGATCGGATCCAGCATCGCACCGGCAGGTAAGTCCGGTGAGGTGTACCAGATCGCGTCGCCATCGAGATCGTTCGCGTTGAACTCAATCGTCAGCGTCTCGCCTTCATCGGTGACTGCATCGGCAATCTGGTTTAAGACCGGAGCGGTGTTGTGGTCGCGGACATCGATCACGAAGCTTTGCGAGGACGTCAGCATTGCCGCCGCGCCGTTGTTTCCCGAATCGGTGACCGTGACGGTGACGTTGTAAATTCCGGTGTGGGCCGTTTTCGGATCCCAGTTCAACAACGCTTGGCCGTACGAGCCGGAGTCGACGATTCGAGCGTCCGCGGGCAAGCCGCTGAAGGTGTAGTGCAGCGGCTCTTGATCGATGTCGGCCGTCGATAGCGGCAGCCGAAGCAAATCCCCGGCCAAGACCACCATCGACGGAACAGGCGAAAGTTGTGGCGGATCGTTGGCGGATTGGACCGTGACGACAAAATCGTATTGCGTCGTTTCGATCCGTCCGCGGCCGTGACCATTGCCGTCGTCGCGGGCGATGATCGACAGGGTGTAGCTGCCCCGCTGGGCGGTTCCCGGCGTGAAATGAAAGAAACCTGTTCCGTTGCCGTTGTCGCTGAACGTCACGAAGTCCGGCAGCGGCAATCCCGGCAACCCGCTAGCCGCGGTCAGCGTCATCGCATCACCGTCCGGGTCAATCACGGCGACGGGTAGATCGACCACGTCACCGCGCGACAGGACAACGTTTTCGATCGGATCGATCAGGGGACGTTGGTTGACCTCGCGGACGGAGATCGGAACCTGGGAGTGAATCGTGACCGGAGCGCCGGTGCCGTCGCCGTCATCGGTGGCTTTGAAGTGAACGTTGTATTCGCCCGCTTGGTCATGATTCGGCGTCCACGTCAGTGTCGCGGTTTCGGGGTCAAACGACGCCCCGTCGGGTAAACCGACCACGCGATAATCCACCGGTGAGACAAGACCCGGCGGAAACAGCGCGCCGTCGCTGGTACGAACCGGTAATCGAAACTCGGGATGATCGGGGTCGAAGGCGAACACTTCCATCACCAGCGTTTGGCCTTCGTCGATCGACCAGCCGTGCATCGATTCGAACACCGGTGCTCCGTTCGCATTGAGCACGTCGACAACGATCTGGTCGCTGGTGGATTGGTCGCCCGCGGTGACCGTGATCGGAATGTTTCGGGGGCCCGCCTGATCAAAACCGACGATCCAACGCAACGTTCCGGTATCGGCATCCAGCGTCGCGCCGTCGGGCAGGTCATCGCTGGTAAACAACAAAGCGTCGCCATCGGGGTCGCTTGCCGAAACACGATAGGTCCAGTGGTCGCCTTGGCGGAGTGTGAAAGGCTGCGGCGAGTCGATCAGCGGCGGTCGGTTGGCATCGGCAACGACGAGATCAAACGGATGCCGGGTCGTGTTGACGCCGTCGCTGGCGAAGAACGTCAGGTCTCGGTAAATCCCCGCCGCTTTTTCACCGGGCGACCAACGCAACGTCCTCTCCGAAGCATCGAAGAACGCGCCCGGAGGAAGGTTGTCCGCCCAAACGTCGATCGTCGCATCGTCGCGGTCGAGCACGTTGACGGGAACGACCAGAGTTTCGTTCTCCGTCATCGAGGCGTCGGCCGGCGGCAAGATGAACTGCGGTGCCTGATTGCCGCCGGCAACGGTGATCGTCCATGTTTGAGACGCAAAGCCGCCGCGTGAGTCGAAGGCATACAAAACGACGCGATTCTGCTCGGCGGTCTCGGCGCCGGTTTGCCAATCGATGAATCCGCTGTCCGGGTCGACTTGCATCCCGTCCGGTGCTTCATGCAACCAATACGCGACCGAGTTGGAATCCGGATCATCGGCTCGTGCTTCGTATCGATAGACGGACCCTGCAACGACGTGCTGCGGCGGTATGGAATCGAATTGGGGACGCAGGTTTGGCGACGCACTGGCGAGAAAACTGGGCGCGAAGTTGGCGCTGATGTCTCCCGGTGCCAACCAGCGAATCGTCTTGGCCGTCGTCGACTCACCGGAACGCAGCCGAACTCCATCGGGAACGTTGGCGGCCAGATCAAAGAACCAGCGGCCATCAGCTGACGGCGTCGCAGGTCGCCCAGCAACGGCCTCAACGGATGACACGCCGATGCGTTGCCCGTCGGGAGTGAGCACCAGTCGAGCCGGCAGAATCAGGTCCTGATCGCCGCGGTTGGTGATCACGACGTCGTAAGTGATCGATTGTGATTGTCGATCCAGCCGCGTGCCGGACAGTTTGATGTCGACGTTGACCGAGAATTCGCTGATCGTGGTGAAGTGGATTTCATAACCCGCCGCGAGTGAGAATCCGCCAATGCTCTCGATGCCTTTGCCGACGTACAACGTTTGCTCTCCGACGGAGAATCCTTGGGCAAACAGGTGCGCCGTCCGAGACGCCGCGTCGTAGCGGACTTCGGTGATTTGCGAATGCTCGTTGCCGTCGGTGCGAATGGCGTAGTTGCCGGGGTTCAAGACCGAATGCGGTTCTGTCCCCAACCCCGTGAACATGTCTTCGCTGAATGTCACACGGACCAACCCCAACGGCAGGGCAACGACCGTTTGCTGGGCGGGGTGGGTCGAGATGAGTTCGGGCACCGCGATCGGGCTGAGCACGTCCACCGCATCGGATTGGCTGATCAACACGCGGCCGTCCCGCGTCGTCACGATGACATCGCCGCGGCTGCCACCACTGGCCAGCGCGACGCGCCGCAGGCTGGCGACGTCGACCATCGTCAGTTCGCTGCCGGCGTTTGCAGTGCTGGCATTAGCAGAGCCGGAGTTGTGTGAGACGAACAACAGGCCGACAAGTGGCGAATCGTTTTGTCCAAACGCCAACGAATCGATCGGCGACGTGAACGACAGCAGCGTTTCGGCGCGACCCGTCGGCGAAAATTTCAAGACGGCGTTTCGCTGCGGCCATTGCACGCCGTAGAGCGTCCCGTCGTCGGCAAACGCGAGACTGCCCACACGCAGGTTTTGATCTCGACTGAATCGTGAAAACGTCCCGTTGTCCGGATCGAATCGCTCGACGCCGTAGCGTGATCCGACGAGCACGTCACCCGATGCCGGATCGATGGCCAGTCCCATCGTCAGTCCGTCGCCGTACTCAGCCAGCAAACTGCCGTCGCTCGGATCGAGTTCCAACAGTGGACCGCCGCCGGTGGTGGCCCAAAGTCGTCCGGCTGAGTCGAAGCTCAAATTGAAGATCGGATGGCTCAGTTCGGCCCAAACGCCGCCAGCCGTTCCGCCCTCCGACGTGAAGCGATAAAGTTGATTCCGGGCTGGGCCACCGCTGACCAAGATGTCTCCTTCGGGCGTTTCCGCCAGCGCCATGGGGCCGATCCCCGAAGCCGCCGCGGCGCCGACCGCCAGATCAAAACCGTCGGCGAAACGTTCGGCCGTGAACGGTTGCAAGACCTCGTCAAAGGCCGCGGGGTTGGCGCGTTGAACTGGCGTCGGGACCTGCCGTTCGGCGGATGCGAACAGCGGGTGGATCGATGGCGTGGACGATGGTTTGGCGGGTTGACCAAAATTCGGAATCGTCGTTTCCTCCACCGAGGGCAAAACGCCCAGCGACGTGGTCGAACCATCGTCGTCCGCGGTCGCTCCCGATCGTGGCGTTTCACGGTTGCCGGCGCGGTCACTGGCAAGGGCAAGGAATTCGTAGGTCGTGCCGACGCGGCCGATCCACACCTCCTCGCCGCCGGCGGTCTGCAGTTGCCGTTTCCAAAGTTTGAATTCGCCGCCGTCTTCGGCCACGTACAAGCTGACATGTTTGAATCCGCTGCCGGCTTCGTCATCGGCAACATTCCAGCGAACGACGAAATCGTTTTGGTCGTTCAGCGGTGTGACGTTGATGTGGCTGGTCGGCGCGATGGCATCAACCTTGTACGCCAGATTGTCGGCATCTTCCGGCGGGGCGTTGTCCAGAATGACGCGTGCCCGCGCCGTCATGACGTCGCCGGTTGCGGCCGAATCGGCCAACTGCACGCTGTAGCTGACGAACCCCGCGCCTTGACCGCGGGCGTTGTTGGGCGGCAGCAAGCCGCCCTCGGGATCCGAACGCACTTCGCCGGTCAGCGGATCGATCGCCTGGATCAACCACGTCGCCGCATTCGATTGGATGTCGACTCCGCCGCTGACCCGCACGTTGAAACCGAGCGTGTCGCTGAAATCAAAATCACTTTGGTACAGCGATCGTCCGCCGGGCATTCGAACCGTGATGTCGCCGATCTGGATGTCGCCGAGTCGAAAGCTGCGGGGATCGACGGCATCGTCCAGCGGCACGACGACTCGCACTTCGTTGGCGTCGCGGGTTGTGTTCGGATCGTTTTGAAAGTTGACGGTGAACGGAAGCGGCTCACCGGCGGGCACGAACCCGCCTGTTTCCAGCGTAAACGGTCCGGTCTGTGAGACGGTTTGCGAGTGTGCGTCGGTTTGCTCGTAGTAGCGCTGCAGATTGAGCGGAAAGAAAACGTCTTCATCGTTGGGCGTGATCCCCGTGATCTGATACTCTGCCGGAATCCCCGCGCCACGATTGGCGAACGGAACCCAGGGCACATAGACACGCATCGTTTGAAAGTGCGTGTTGGCATCGAGCATCAAGTCATAGTCGTCCAAGGTCGGCAGCGCCGCGACCGGATTGGGACTTTGCAAGATGCCCAGAAAGGAGAGCGAATCCGAAGTGAAAGTGACTTGATTGGGTTCGGTGGGGGCTTTCAGTGACGCGTCATGCCCGTACCATCGCCGCACGTTGTCAAAGAAGTCTGACAGGTCTCCGCTGGCGATGATCTGGTCGCCTCCGGGACCGGTCAACACACCTCCGGCAAGGGTCGCCATCAAACTGGCCAGTTCTTGATCGCGGCGCGTCGGCGGGATGGCGTCGACGGGGCGCAGACGTCCGCTTTCGGTCAGATAACTGACATAGAGCGATTGCCAGGCTTGCGGATCACCGGCCAGATTGACCAGTGCGGCATCGGCGTCATCATCGTCCAGAATCCCCTGACGCAGTCGGTCCGCTTCATCGAGCGCGTGCTGCCGGAATTCATCGTGGGTCATCGTGGTCGCCGATGCGACGACATGGAATTGGAAGGGGATCAGCGGCTGAATCAACAAATCCGGCACGGCGCCGAAGGCTTCCCAGACCAGAGCAAGGCCGGGCGAGATCTTGTCGAGCGACGACGGCCCTTCCGCCAAAAAGTCAGCCGCTGCGTAATCCGGAATCGCTTCGTAGATCTTTGTCTTGAACGCCTCCCACGCATGATCATGCAATTCGCGCAGACCCGGATAGGTTTGGACTTGGAAGGTGAATCCGGCGAAGTCATCGGCGGATTGGTCGAACAGATAACCGCTGGCGGTCAGGTGTCCGTCGGTGTTGACCGCCGAATCGAGCTCGGCCCAGGGCAGATCGGCAAGTGAACCGTCAGGGCCGCCGCGCAGGTTGGACGAAAAGTGGTTGTAGGGCAGGTTGTAGACGTTTTGATTGATGCCCAGTTCGGGAATGCCGACGTTGTAAAACACGTACGGCGCATCGACGTTGCCGGTGTTTTTCAGCGAGACACCATACGTGCCGTTGTCACCGGCCAAGACGAAGCGTGGACCGCCGATGCCGACGGTCACTTCGGGCTCGATTGTTCGCTCGATTTGAAATCGATACGGCACGACGGCAACGTCGCCGCCGGGGTTGATGACCTGGACGTCATAGAGTCCATGCGGCGCGTCTTGCAGGTCAAACGTGACGATCAATTGCGACGCGGAAACATAGTTCTGACCGACGGGAAGGATTTCGGCGAAACCGGGGCGGACCAGTTTGACGATCGCGTCGAGATGAAACCTCGCGCCGGAAATCGTCGTCGTCACGAAACCGGAATCGCCGCCGATGTCGGTTTCAATGTTGGTGATCGCCAGCGGCAATAATTCCGCCAGAATCTCCACGGTCGAGTCACCGCCCTGGGTCGCAAACGCACGGAGCAGAACGAAATAGGTTCCCGCGTCGGTCGAGGGGATGATTGCGGCAGGCGTGTCGGTGAGGGCGCCGCCGGAACTGGCGTCAAAGGAACTTGGCGTCGGCGATTGATTGTGTCGAAGGAAGACTTCGTAGGCCGAATCGTCGTCGGCAATGATTGTGACTCGCAGTACCCGATCGGCCGGTACGTCGACGGTGAACAATTTTTGTCGAACGGTTCCCAACGCGGTTTCCTGGGGAACGCCCAACGTCAACGAAGGCACGGTCAGTTGCATCGTCGACGCCGACGCGGTCTGGTTATTGCTTTCGCCGACGTCCTCGTAGACTTGATCAAAGATGTCGGGGCGGACGATGGCTCGATAGTTGCCCGGCGTCAGCGGCGGCGTGACGATTTCCAGGGTCGAGGTGTAGCTTTGACCGGGTGTCAGCGTCCCGCGAAATTCGACGCGTCCGGCAGCCGCATCGTGGATGTCCCAAGCCGCATCGCTGCTGAAAAACAGGCTGTCGGACCAACGCCCTGAAACCGTCACGTCGCTGGTGTTGGTCACCGTCCACTGGATTTGCGTCGGTGCGCCGGCGGTGACACCGCGCGGAACCACGATCTCGGTGACTTGCAAGTCCGCCGGATCGGGCAACTCGATGACCATCGGTGTTGCCGGGGCGGCGGCATTGTTGCGCTCGTTTGGGCCTTCGAACACGTCACCGGTCGCACCAAATCGATCGGGATCGCTGATCACGAACACGTAGTAGGGACCGGTCAGTCGCGCCGGCAACGAAACGGTCACGTCGTTCTGATAGGACGCGCCGGCCGCCAAGCCACCTTCGTGTTTTGCCGACCCCAGGTAGATGTCGCTGGCGAGATCCAAGAAGGTGTCGCGTGAAAGGTACAGCAGGTCCATCCAGTCGCTGTGCCCATCGACCGTGTCGCCGCCGTGGTTGGTGACGGTGTAGTTGACTTCGATTTCTTGTCCGCGATCCGCCCGAACCGGGGCGGTGATCGTCGAGATCTGCAAGTCCGGCAGATCGGACAAGCTGACCGATAACGCCCGCACGGCGATGTTGTTGCCTTCGAGTTGATACTCCGAGACTTCACCACGCGCTGATTCGCGGGTGCTCGAGGACGCCAGATCCCACGGCGCGAGCACGCCGGGCAGTTCAAACTCAATCCCGACCCTTCGGAATCCGATGTCGCTCGGCCGTCCCGAACGGTCTCGCACGGCCGCTGAATCGGTGAACAGCAACAGATTGAAATCGCCCTCGATGCCTTCGGGAATTTGGAACAACAGGCGTCCGGTGTAGGACTCACCCGGCTCCAGCGATCCGAGGTGCGACGTCGATGCGAGTTGCGTATCGAAATTATCCAGCGACGCGTCACGGGAAAGAAACAGACGGTCCGACCAGGAAGCGACGCGTGTTTCTCGGGAACCCGTGTTCTGGACCGTGTAGACCAGTTCGACGGTTTCGCCGGAGGTTGCGGATGCGGGGACTTGAAGATCCGTGATCGTCAGATCGGCTTCTTCGTACCGGATCGGTAAGTCAGCGCGGGCGAGGTTGTCGGCGGGATCTTCATAGGCCCAGTGCCCGAAATGTGATCTCCAAACGTCGTTGTCACCTTCGACGGCCGAAAACCAATCGGTCAACAGCAACCGCGATTGGTAGGGGAACAGCAGCGGCGATCGGTCGTTATTGGCATTCAAATGAACCCACAGCGAATAATCACCGCCGGTGCCTTCGGGTAGGGTCGTGGTGAAGCTGACGGTGTATCGGTCGCCCGGACCAATCGTTTCGGCGGGTGCGTGAATCGACGCGCCCAAGTACGATGCCCGCTCGCGGATGAACGTGGTGTCGGGCGAAAGCCACAAAAAATCTTTCCAGTAGCTCGTGCCGCTCCAGACCGGATGCTGGCCAATGTTTTCGACGGTGTAGCGAAACGTCACGTCTTCGCCAGATTTGGCGTCGGTCGGCAAGTCAAACCCGACGACTTTCAAGTTTGCCGCCGCGGCATGGATGCTCGTCGCCTCCGCAGCGACATTGTTCGTTTCGTCAACTTCTTGGACGGGAACATACGCCTCGGTCGGCGTCGACGCAGCGGGGAAGAAACCTGAAAGGTCGATCGATGGCCGAGGCGGCGAGTCGTCGTCGGTGATGACAACGATGTATTGTCCGCTGGCCGCTGGCGAGAGGTCGACGTCGATCGACGCGGTGTAAGACGCGCCCCTGGCGAGCGGCAAGCCGCGTCGCTTTTCGCCCAACAGCAACGTCCGGCCGCCGTCGGATTTGGGGTCGGGATGGTCGCTCAGGTAAACGCGATCAAGCCAAGCTCCCGTGTCGGCATCCGCCAGCCCACGGTTGTCGACGGTCCAGCTGATCGTGACGGAATCGCCTCCGGTGGCAACCGCTGGTGCATTGATTTCGCTGACGACCAGATCTGGCTGAGCCCCGAGCACCTGGATCGAGCGAGCCTTGTAGTTGTTGTTGTCAATGTTGTCGGGGTCGTCGGGATTGTGGTTCGACGCCAATGTGTCTTCGTGAATCACGTTTAACGGGTCGACCCAGGGCGTCACGTACCATGTGCCCGATTCGAGTTGCTGCGGGATTCGTACCGTGATGGAAGTCTCGTAGCCGGCCAGACGGTCCAGTGATCCGGTGTGGGTGGTCGTCTGCAACAGCAGGTCGCCCTGTCCGGGGTGGGGGCGATTTTTGTCACGCGTCAACCAAACGTTTTCGGTCCAGGTGTCACCATGCGTCGCGCCGCTGCCCCGGTTGGTCACCGTGTATCGCACGGGGATCTCGGCTCCGGCAACGACTTGACCCGGCGCGATGACATCGCTGACCACCAGATCGGCCAGCGGTTCGGGTTCGATGAAGATCGATTGGTAGCTGACGTTGTTCTGGTTGTTGGGCCATTCGGTGATGTTGTCCGTGGCGTCGGTTTGCACGATCACGTAGACGTCGCCGCGGTAACGGATGGGGATGACCACGCTGCCGGCGTCGCTGCTGTAACGCTCGCCGGCCGCCAAGGCCGAACCGTTGCCAAGCTCACCGATCAAAATGTCTGCCTGGTCGACCACGGTGTCGAGTGACAGGTAGACGCGATCGATCCATTTCGTTCCGGCCGTGCCAACGGCGCCTTGATTGACTACCGTGAATTGTGGCGACAGCGTCGTGCCCGCGGACAGCCGCTCGGGGATCGTGATCGAGTCGACTTGCAGATCGGGGCGGGGACGCACGTTGATGATGATCGGCTCAGACGCGGTGTTGTTGACCACACCGCTGCCCTCGTAAAGCAAGTCTTGGAAATTCGTGTGAACGAACAGGTTGAAGACGCCCGCGGACTGGATCGGAATGCGAATCGATTCGTTGCGTGTGTAGCTTTTACCGGGCGTCAGGGGATCGACGAATGGAAACGTTCTCAGCTGGATGATCTGGCCATCTGGATCACCGGCCGGTTGCAGGTAAACGCGGTCGATCCAGCCACCCGATGCGGAACCGAACCCGCGGTTGGTGACCGTCCAGCTGACATCCATCAGCGTCCCTTCTTCGGCCACGTCGGGTGCCACGACTTCACTGACGATCAAATCCGGTGACGGCAACAACGTGATCGGAAACGCACCGCTGGCCGAGCGATTGTTGTCGTCGAAGATGAATTCGAAGGGAGTGTTTTCTTTCGCCGTGTGGACGATCGCGTAGTGATCACCGGACAAACCGTCGGGCACGATGAAATGGCCGGTCCGTGTATAGTTGTCGCCCGGTGCGATTTGTCCAAAATGCTGGAACCGAACCTCGCTGCCTTCGATCGGCTGTGTCCCTGCGGCGTCCTCAGCCAGGTAGACCACGTCGTACCAATCGCCACGGTTGGTGATTCCGGTTCCCGCGTTGTCGACCGTCCACGTGACGCTGGCGACGGATCCGGCGTTGACGGGTTGCGGAACGTCAATGTCGCTGACGACCAGATCGGCGAAGGCGACCGGCATGATGTCAAGCAAATCAGCGTGGGCGACATCGTTGTTCGATTCGTTGCGGTTTTCGAAAACATTGCCACCGATGTCACTGTCTGCATAGTCACTGCGCACCCACAACGTGAATCGCCCGCTGGTCCCGGGCGGCAACGGGATCGTTTCGCTACGCGAGTAGCCACCGCCCGCTTCCAGACCTCCCGAGTGCTCATACGTCGCGATCACCAGGTCATCATCGTCGCCGACGGTCGCGTTGCGGCTGAGCACAATCGCATCGGTCCACCGTTCGGTCCGTCCGCGGCCGGTGCCGACGTTGGCCACGGTCCAGTCGATCGTCAGTTGAGTGGGATCGCCGATCACCTGTGCCGGCGCGCTGACGTGGGTCACCGTCAGGTCTGCATAAGGTGACAGCGTCAACTCGATCGCTGCGGTCTGCAGATTGTTGGCTTCACCGGCGGAGCGTTCTCCCAGTTGGCCTAACGCGTCGGTCACGACCAACACGTACTTGTCGCCTTGAACATCGATCGGCATCAACAGTTCACGTGTCACGTCGCGGGTCTGCTGGGAATCGAGCGGCTGGTGGATTTCAAATACGTCGATCAGTCGATCGTCAGCGGAGACCGTTAAATCGTCCGACAGGTAGATGCGCTGTTGCCAGGCCGAAGCGACGCCGGTGCCTTGATTGACGAATTTGAAATTGACGGGAAGTGTTTGACCCGAGTTGGCGGTGGCGGAAACGGTTAGGTTTTGGACGACGACGTCGGGATGGTCGATCCGGATCGTGCCGCCGACCAACTTGTTGTTCGACTCATACGGGCCTTCGAACAAACGATCGGTGTCGTCGGTCGCCAAGATGATCTGGTAGTCGCCGTCCGGCAAGTCCGGCAGGTTGACCGTCATCATCGACAGATAGCTCTCGCCCGGCGCGACGGGCTCGGCTTGAAAGACGCCGCCGACCAGGTGCGGCAATCCGCTGCTAGAGGTCGACTGCAAGTAGATTCGATCAAACCAGCGATCGGGCGTCGCCGCGTCGCCTTGATTGATCGCGGTCCACGTGAATACACTCGGTGTCCGGGGTTGACCGGTCGCCGGCCCGCTGACTGACGTGGGCAACAAGTCGACCAAAGGCGGAACCGTCAAGTGCAGCGGCGCCGAGACGAACGTGTTGGCATCGTCGGTCTCATGAATCTGGTTCCCGTCGTCGATCGATGCGATCAAGTAGTAGGTCCCGGTCGATAGTGACTGGGTCAGCGGCAGCGAAATGTTGATCTGGTTGGCGTATGTTCCGCCGGCCGTGAGCGGGGTGTCGTGAATCAATTCGTGCAGTTGCAGATCGCCGAGATCGAAAACGCTGTCGGTCGAAAGATAGATGCGATCGGTCCATGAATCGCCGCCGGCAGCTGCGGCGCCCACGTTCCTGACATCGAACAACAAGAGGACTTTATCGCCGAAGTCGAATTCGGTGGCGGCCGTCGGCAGAACGCCGTCGACCAACATCAGATCCGGCAACGCCCAATGAAGGTTGCCGGACCATCGGTCGTCATCGGGTTCTCCGTTGATCTCGTCTCCGTCTTGATTCATCGGGTTGCCGACCCAGTCGAGCACATTCGGCCCGATGGTGAGCGAGTAGTTTCCGTCGGCGTATTGATTCCTCACCGGGCGGACAACGAATCGAGCGTTCGAGGCGTCCAGCGGCACGATCGATTCGATCGCGACCGAAGTGTCGGCCGGTCCGACGAGTGCGATGTCATCGGCGGACAATGAAACGCGTTCAATCGGCTCACTGAATTCAATGACGAAAAACGGTCCATCGGGATCAACGGCACTGTCCGAGACAGTGACCGAGAGGACTGCGGCGCCGCTGGAAAACCCGGTCACAAATTCCAACGAAGTGGGCGACAGTTCTGGCGAAAGGATTTCGCTGCCGAAATCGAGGCCGGCGTAGCTGGGTGAACCGCTGCGAGATGTGTGCGTCATCACGACGTAGCTGTCACCGGGTTGTGGGGCGTAGTCGTTGACGCGGTTGGTTCGGAGGATGCCGTCGAGAGTCGCCGCGCCGGTGATTTCGAGCACGTCGTGCTGCTCGATCGGCGTCAATCCGCCGACGTCGAAGTTCAATTGTCCGCCGCTGAGCAGTGACAACGAACCGTCCACGACCAGTTTGCCCTCGGGATCAACGATTCCGCCGACGATGACGTCTGCTTGCACCAGACCGTTGCCGGTGAGAACCGAATCCGATTCGAGTGTGAACTTTCCGACAAGCGATCCGGCTTCGCCCGCCGTCACGTGGATTCCGCCGAGCGATGCGCCCGACGTGTTGTTGCTACCCAGGTTGATGGTTCCGCCGTAGCGTGAAAGCACGCTGGAAAAACGATTCGAGCCGGTCAGCGTTCCGGAGGAATGGTCGATGAACGATTGCAGGTTGCCGAGATCGATCAGACTGCCGATGCCTTCGCCAAGCAGTTCGATCCGCCGCTGGGATGCGTTGCCGACATCGGGGTCTTCGATGGTCTGCACGGCGGACAAATCGACGACTGCGCCAGACAACGCTTCGATGAAGACGCGTGAGTTGTAATCGTCACCGTTTTGGATCGACGTCACCGCGGACAGATCGAGGCGACTGCCAAACCCTTCGCCGCGCAGCGTCGCGATTTGATTCGGCGCCGTCGTCTCGTGTTTGATCGATGTGACGGCGGGCAACGAAAGCGTCACACCATCGCGTGCGATCAGTGTTGCCGAGTCGATGTTGACCAATCGTGGTGCGTCGGCGGTGCCGCCGCCCTGGACGAAAAGCGATCCGGTGGAAAGATCGGTCAGCGTGGGAAGTGATGCGGCGTGTCCGTCGATCCTGATTGCGGTGCCGGCGGCGGAGGCGAGAGACGTGAACGAAAGCGCTCCGCTGCCGGCAGCCTGCAAGATGCTATGGGTGGCATCGACGATCGATTCAAACGAAAAATCACTTCCCTCGTCGGCGACGACGTGCACACCAGTGATTTTCGATAACGCAGGTGCCGCGATGGTTCCACCGCGAGTGACGGCCAAAGAAGAGTGACCACTGGCGGCGCCATGAGAGACAGGAGACTCGCCGATGTCGGTGAAGGTCGTCAGAGATGACAAATCGATGGTGCTGCCGGGCCCGTCGGCGGTGAGGTGAACGCCGCGGCTGGACGTGTTTCCGGTCACGGGTTCGGAGACTTGCGAGACACGCGACAAGTCGATCGCGCCGCCGTCACGGGCTGTGATCGATAACGAGGATTGAAAGTGCGTGCCGCCGTCGATCTGTGTCAGATTGGGGAATTCGAGGCGACTGCCGCGGCCGGATGCGACCATCGTTCGCGTCTGGTCATTGTCGGTCGACGCGTGCGAATAGGACGTCACTAAGGGCAGCGACAGCGTGATGCCATCGGCGACACGGACGCTGGTGCCATCGATCGTCGAAAGCAACGTCGTATTGATCCGGCCACCGGACTTTAATTCCAATCCCCCACCGGTCAAGGTTGTCAACGCGTTGCTGTCGATGAAGCCGTTGTCGGCGGTGAAGGTGGCTGCGTGCGCGGACGTCAGTGCGGGCAAGGCGACCGATCGATCGGAAACTTGTAATCGCCCGTGATCGAAGCTGGATACCGTCTCAAGCGACACGTCACTCAGGGCGTCGACGACAACGGCGACGCCGTCGAGCGTGGTGGTTGAATCGAGTCTGATGGCGCCGCCGTCGCGGGCGACGAGATCGGAATAGGACTGCGCGTCGTCGGCAACCGTTGCCCGATCTTGAAAGGACGTCAACGACCGCAGGTCGATCGAACTGCCGGCGTCTTGAACGAAAATTGAAATGCCGCGACGCGCGGTGTTCCCGTCGGCACCATCGGCGATCTGCGTCACGGCGGCGAGGTCGATGTGCGCACCGGAATGGGCTTCGATCTTGAGACGGTTGCCGTAGTTGGTTCCTCCATGGATCGATTCCAAGGACTCGAACACCAAGCGGCTGCCGCGGCCTTGGACGAACCAGTTTCGCTGCGTGTTGTTGGCCGTCGCGGCGACGTCGTAGCGGGTCACGTGTTTGAAGACCAACTCGGCACCTTCATCGACCCGCAAGTTGCCACCGTCGATCGATTGCGGGCCATCCACAATCAACGAGGCATTAGGGCCTTCAACGGCCAGCGTGCCGCCGTCGCCTAGATTGAATGGTCCGGTCAGTGTGGACTCGGCGGTGATGGTTAATGATCCGCCGATGAGGTTCAATCCGCCGGGACCGTGGATGCTGCGAACGACGTGATCGCCGCTGATCGTGACGGTGGCACCGGAGACCGAGAGTTCGACGTCATCGAAGATGCCGGGGACGATGCCGGCGTCCCAGTTGGTCGGATCGTTCCAGTTTCCGTCGCCGCTGATCCAGGCGATGGTTTGGAAGGAGGGAATGGATTCCGGGGGTGGCGGGGCGTCGTCGGTAGACGCGGGTGCCGGTAGGCTCGCGCCAAACGGCTGATACTCGTTTGATATCGGCCGTTTCACGCCAGCGTCCGGGCCTGTGTGCTCGGGTGCCTGTTGGCTCGCGGCAGGCGGCGGACCGATCGATTCCGACGTGACCGTTGTGCTGATCGTGGTTGCCAACGCGGGCGCAGTGATTTGGCCGCCTGCTGTTTCCGTCAATGCCGACAATGCGTTTCCATTTCGATCGATCACGTTTGCCAGCGTGTCGAGTTGAATTTTTGACCCCGAACCGTCGGCGGAGAACGTCATGCGACGACCACTCGTGTTTCCGTTGGTCGGGTCGACGACTTGAATCACGTTTTGCAGATCCACCGTTCCGCCCAGCACCGCTTCGACATCCAGGCCCGTGCCCGATTCCGTCCCGCCGCGGATCCAGCGTAAACCGGAAAGATCGATCTGGCTGCCCGGTTCCTCGGCGATCCAAGAACGAATCGAATTGATTTGCGTCGTGGCGAGATCGTAGGATTCGATTTGCGGAAATGCGATTCGCGTTCCGCCGCAGGCTTGGAAACTGGAACCATCGATGCTGCGGGCGCCGGGCATTGCGACCGTGGCAGCGGAATCGGTGATTAGCGTGTTGTGTTCAAACCGCGTGATTTGGTTGAGCCGTGCATCGGTCGTTGACAGAACGAGTCGCGTGCCGGTGATCGTTTGCAAGGCATCAAAGTCACTCGGTCGGGAATCGATCGTGATGGCACTGTCTTCGATCGTCATCAGCTTGGCGACGTCGATGTCGCCGGCAGAATCGACCGTGACCTCCGTACCACGCAGATTCGCGAGCTTGGGTGCGATGATCTCACCGCCGCCGCTGGCGTCGATGCTTGAGTGCTGACCGGGGCTGCTGCCATTGCGATCGACGATCGAAATCAATGCGTCCAGTTCAACGCGACTGTTTGTCCCCGACGCGGTGATTTCGAACGAGCGAAAGTTCGGGTCGCCGTGGGGCTCGTCGATCAGTTGTTGGACGGCGGGAAGTGCAATCACCGCTCCGTCGTCGGCTTGGATCACGTGATCGTTGTTGTATCCCCAGCCGCCGAGGATCGACGACACGTTGGGCAGTTCGAGTCGTGAATTCGCACCGCTTGCCGACCAAGTGCGATCGATGGACGACGCAGCGCCGAGGTGCCGATAGCCGGTGACGCCGGGCAGGGCAAGCGTTGCGCCACCGAGAACTTGCAAATCGGTTCCGTCGATGTTCGTCAACTGTGGCGCGTCAAAGAGGCCGCCGCTGCCGACGGCGATCGCTCCGTCACGCAGGCTGTCGATCAGCGGCAGAGCAAGCTGCGCCCCGGCGATGTCAAACTCGGACCGATTGGCCGACGCAAGTTGCGACAGCGTCGTGTCGTAGTCCCGGATGATCAATTGTGAATTGATCAACGTTTGCAACTGAGTCACCGCAAGACTTCCCAAGCCGTCAAGCAGGAACTGTGTGCCTCGGGCATCGGTCAGGGAGTCGATCTGGATGGAAGCGCCGGCGGTTGCGGAGAAGCTTGTTCGTTGGTCGGCGTTCTGGTCGGTCACCGTCGTCAGGGCGGACAGGTCGATTTGGCTGCCGGCATCTTTGGCGACGAAGGAAAACGATCGGCGGCGCGTGTCGCCCTCGACCGGGTCGATCACGGCTTGAACGCTGGACAGATCGATTACGCCGCCGTCGGCGACTTGAAAGATCGTGCCGGAGTTGTAGTGCGTCGCGCCGGTCAGCGAGCGCAGGCCGCCGAGTTCAAGCCGGCTGCCGGTCCCGGTGGCGAGGAACTGTCGCGCTTGATTGTTCGCCGTCGATTGGTGCCGATAACGCTCGGCCGACGGCATGGAGATCACGCCGCCGGCGCGGGCGGTTAAACTCGCCTGGTCCAGGTTCACGTCGCCGTCGACCCGCAGGTTGGCATCGGTTCCGTCGGCGACGAATGTCATCGAAGACCGAAGCAGCAAATCACCTTGGACGTGCAGGTTGCCCAAGATCAGGAATTGGCTGGCGGCAGCCTCGATGGTCAGGCGATCGGCGATGGTCGCCGCAAGCGAAGACTGCTCCGGCGGACGCAGCGTGGCATCGTCGAGGATCAGTTCGTCGACCACCAGCGACGTGGTCTTCAGTTCCGCTCCCACCAGATGCAGCTGTTCGATTGAAACGATCGACGCGACGGTGGTGTCGGCATCGATTCGAACGATCAGGTCATTCGAAAAATCTTCGATCGTGACGTCGTCCAAAGCGGTCGGCAGTGCATCGCCGTCCCAATTCAAGGGGTCGTGCCAACGGGTTCCGTCGCCGCCGCCGTCCCACTGGACGGTCGCCAGCAAATGACGGTCTTCGAGTTTTTCAAACGGTGATGGAATCAACCGCTGGCTGATTCGCTTGCGGGCTAACCGTGCCGCTTTGTTGCGACGTCGATTGCGCAATTGGTGTCCAAACCCGTGTCGCCTCTGCGACCGATCCTTTCTGCGTGCCATCCGAGATGCCTATCAATTCGATTCGGCACTGGAACGAGGAAAGGCGACATCATTCGCGGTTGCGATCCAAGCGAAACGTTCGCTGGGCGATCTGCGAGAACGTGGCCCTTATTCCGTTCCCGACCGAGAAACGTGGGAATAGGATCGCAAAGAACGCTACGCGAAACTGAAAAGAAAACGCCTGCCCAACCCTGCGACCCCCAAAGGTTAGTGGTATGGGACCCAATTGCAAGCTTGCTTTTGATCCCCGCTCGATTTAGCATTGAGGCATTCAAATCCTCCAGGCTCCCTCGGACCCATGTTCCATCGATTGCTCGATCGTCGATCCGTCTGGTCATCGCTGATCGGCGTCGTTGCGTTTTGTGCGTTTGGATGTTGGAGCGTCCAACCTTGCCCGGCGGAAATCGTCGCTCATTTGACGCCGTCCCGCGCCGCCACCGGGGAACGCTTTGAGACCGATCTGGTGTTTTCCGGTACGGCCGATGCCGTCGGCGACTTGGTCGAATGGATCAACTTGGACATCGTCAAGAGCACCATCAATGCGGTCCCGCTGACCGACTACGGGCGGGTCCGATTCGACGCCGCTGCCCGGTTTGCGTCATGGTTCGACGGTCGGCAGTTCGGCACCGGTTCAGCCGGTTTCGAATCGCAAATCGTGCTGGAGTCCTTTCTGCCGAACCCGCCGGTTCCGTTCGAAATCACCAGCACCGACGCGTTTGAAATCGGCACGCTGACCTTTGATTACAGCGGGCTCGGTTTGCAACCCGGTGACACGATCAGCTTGGACATCTTCGGCGGTAGCGATGGGTCATCGACCCGGACGACATCGGTCGCGATCCGCCCGTCGGGAACGTCGCTGACCACGCTGGTCAATCCCGCCTTCACGTCCGCGTCCGGATCTGAAAGAAGCGCGTTCACGATCCCGACAGCAATTCCCGAACCCAGTGCCGCGCTGTTCTTGTCATTGACGCTGCTGGGCGTTGGTATGCGACGAAGTCGCCGAGGCGGATAAATCGGTTAGAATCATGGATCGCGGGAGACGTGATCGTCGTCGCTGCGCTGTATGCAAACCTGACCAGTTGAACCCAACCTTCAAGTCTAGATTGATGTCCTCGTCGACACCCCCTTCGCCGTCCTCCGATGCAGCCCCTGCCTGGGAATTGGCGAGGTTGTTCCCGCTGCAGGGGCAATGGAGAGAGGAGGATTATTTTCGACTGCCGACGGACCGCTTGGTGGAATTGTCTGATGGTCACCTGGAGGTGTTGCCGATGCCGACATGGATGCATCAAATGATCGTGGATTTCGTCGCCGGACTGATGCGATCGGCGAGCGCTGCGGTCGGTGATGAGGCACGCGTCTTGCAGGCGCCGCTGCCGGTGACGCTGTTTGCCGGTACGATTCGTGAACCCGATCTGTTGTACTTGACGCCGCCCTGCTTCCCCAGTTCACCGACGGCTTACCCCAACCGTTTAGACATCGCGGTGGAGGTCGTCAGTGAAGGCGCCGAAGCGAGGCATCGCGACTATGTTGCCAAGCGATCGGACTACGCTCGAGGCGGTGTCCAAGAGTATTGGATCATCGACCCCTTCGATCGGACCGTGACCGTGTTGAGACTTGCCGGTAACGCCTACGACGAAGTCGGGGTCTTTCGAGCCGGTGAAACCGCACGCGGAGCGTTCCTGCCCTTGTTCGAGTTGCCCGTGGACCAGGTGATGCGGTTGGCGGACGAAGTGGTCTGAAAAAATATGGACGCGTCGGAGGTCGAGACACCAATTCGTTTGGGCACCATTTGATGAGGTGTGCGGACGGGCTTTTTCCCGCCGATGATCTCGCCGAACCGCCCGAGTTGATTCTCGCCGAGTGAGATGTGGTAGACTGATTGGCGATAAGTCGTGCCGCTGACGCGACTTGTTCCCCGCCCACCAGCCTCCCCCCACCGCGCCAGGCACCTCCATGACTCGTTCGCGCGTCATTGTGATCTTCGGACTTGTCATCGGCAGCATGGCAACCCACTCACACACGCTCCAGGCCAGCGACGCGCTGCATGTCCAGATCGATGCCCTGATTTCGACGCATCCCGATCACAAAAAGCCGGCCGCGATCACTGACGACGCGTCTTTTCTGCGACGTGTCACTTTAGATCTGGCGGGCACCATTCCGACCGCCAATGAAGTGCGAGAATTTCTCGCGGATTCGGCACCTGACAAGCGGATCAAACTCGTTGACCGACTGCTCGGTTCGCCACAATACGCGCGGCGGATGCAATACGTGTTCGACACCATGTTGATGGAACGACGCCCGTACAAACACGTCACCGCTGAGCAATGGCAAGCGTATCTGAGAGAGTCGTTTTTGCAAAACAAGTCTTGGCGACAGCTTTCTCAGGAACTGTTGTCGGCAGATGGGGCGGACGAACAATCGCGTGCCGCCGCCCGTTTTCTGCTCGATCGCGAATTAAACGTCGACCAGGTCACACGCGACATCGGACGCATCTTCTTGGGCAGGGATCTGGAGTGCGCCCAATGCCATGATCATCCGGCGATCGACGACTACCTGCAGCGTCATTACTACGGTCTGGCCGCGTTCATCAAGCGGAGCTATCTGGTTCAAGATCCGAAGACAAAAAAATCGTCGATCGGCGAAAAAGCTGAAGGCGACGTCGAGTTCACATCGGTGTTCACATCGGAAACGGACCAGACGGCGCCGCGGATGTTGGACGCACCTCCCGTCATCGACCCGCCGCCGGGCGAACAGCTTTACGCGGTCAAACCCGAGAAAAATGTACGGGCGGTTCCGGTCTACAGCCGACGCCTCCAACTCGCCAAATCGTTGACGGACGACGCCAACCGAGCGTTTCGAGAAAACATTGCAAACCGAATGTGGGCGTTGATGATGGGGCGTGGACTGGTTGATCCCGTCGACATGTGGCATGCCCAAAATCCGCCGTCACATCCCGACCTGCTCAATCTGCTCGCCGATTCGCTGTTGGAACACGACTTCGATCTACGGTACGTTCTTCGCGAACTCGCTCTGACGGACACCTATCAACGCAGCAGCCGAACGGACGCAATGGGCCATGACCCAAACGCAGACCGTGCAACCGACTTCTCGGTGGCGTTGCTCAAACCGCTTTCACCGGAGCAACTGGCATTGTCGATGATGCGTGCGACAGGTGTTGCCGAGCTGCAGTTGGCCGCCGCGATTGCCAAGCAAGAAAAGACCAAAGATCCACAGCTGGCACTCGATCCGATCTGGCAGGAGGAAACGCTGACCAAGGCGCTGGCGAGCGACACGAAGGTGTTTGTCGAGATCTTTGGATTTGAGGGAGTTCAGAACGCAGCGTTTGACGCGTCGGCAGATCAGGCTCTGTTTCTTCGCAATGGCGCGTCGGTTCAACGTTGGGTGACGCAAAAGAATGGACTATCCGATCGCCTGAATGCACTCGATAACGATGCAGTCGCCGAAGAGCTCTATGTCTCAGTTTTCTCAAGGCTCCCCGACGAGGATGAGACCGTGTTTATCCAAGAGATGCTCGACGCGACCACCGACCGCAAAGCGGATCTTCAGCAATTGGTATGGGCAGCGCTCGTTTCCACCGAGTTTCGATTCAATCACTAACCGTTCAAGTTTCGACGGAGAACATCCATGCGACGAAATCAGGACTGCAACGGCATCGATCACTTGATCGCTCGGCGAGAATTTTTGTGGGGCACAGCCGCCGGTGCGATCGGATTGGGGACGCTCACCAGCCCTTTGAACGCTGCCCGCCTGCAGCAGCAACAAAAGCGGGTGTTGCAGATCTACCTGCAAGGCGGGGTGAGCCAGTTGGAATCCTGGGATCCCAAGCCGGGCACACAGTATGGTGGCCCGTTCCAAGCAATCCCGACGTCGGTTCCCGGCATCCACATCTCCGAATTACTGCCGCACACGGCCAGTCGGATGCATTTGCTTTC
>WCIL01000018.1:0-176030 GCA_033042175.1 Phycisphaera sp. RhM | reverse complement strand
CCAGGCCTCCGTGATCGAGGTCTTTCCGTTCCGGTGGCTGACGCCACCGGCAAGCATTGTGCCAGCCCTCCGGGCTTCATCGCGAACAAACATAGAAAACGTTAGAGTCAGCAGATTTCAGATTTCACACACTAACCCCTAACCCCTCTTTCCTGCATCTCCCCCATGACCACCCGTCAATCCCATCACATCGCGATTCCCGCCCGTTTGCTTGACAAACTGGCTGAGTTTCGGCGTGGGTTGGTGTGGCGGGTGGGGCGTGATCATCTGGTTCGTTTTCTGTTGATCGGCATGATCGTGTTTTGGGTGTTGCTGGTCGCAGACCGATTTGTCGAAACGCCCGTCTCGATTCGCTGGGGGCTGTTGGCAGTGATCGCCGCGGCGATGGGCATTGCGGTGATGCGACTGTGGCAAACCATTTGGGATTGCCGGTCACCGTTGCGTGTTGCCGAGGTGATCCGTCGGCGCGATCCAGTTTTCGGTGATCACTTGGTCGGTGCGTTGGAATTGGCGGACTGTGAATCAGAGCAGGCTCGTTCGGTGACGCTGTGTGTCGCGGCGCTGGAGCAAGTGGCCGATGAAGCGGTGGCGCGAGATTTCCAGCAGACGCTTCCCGACTCTCCTCTTCGTGTCATGACACGCGGATTGTTGGCGTTGCTGGCGTCGGCCGTGTTGATGTTTGCACTGGCCCCACAAGCGGTTTGCAATGCGGCGACACGATTGTTCGCTCCGTCGGCAGAGATCGATCGATTTACGTTTGTGACATTGCAACCGCTTCCGCCTGAGCGGGTCGTGCCGCGCGACGAGTCGTCGCAGTGGACGGTGGCGTTGGATTCCCAAAGTCGCTGGACGCCGCGTGATGCGACGCTTCGGATTGGAACCCATCGCTCCACCGCTCGTGCGACTCGATCCGACGACTCCGTTCCAGCAAGCTATTCGTTCGGATTGCCACGGTTGTTCGAGCCTTCGATCGCGGACGTTCAAGTGGGTGATGCGCGCCACCGAGTCCGCTTGATCCCCAAGCTTCGGCCACAATTGACGAGCGTCGTTGCAACGGTTCAGTTGCCGGATTACCTGGCCGGGCGAATCGACAGCGGCAAGCTGCAGACCGATTACGACGCCGGTGTGATTCGCATCGTCGAAGGCGCCGCGGCGATGCTGCAGATGACGGTTTCGTCTGCATTAGCCGATGCAAACGTCGACGGCACGCCGGTCGCTGTGCAGGGGAATCAATTCGTGGCGGAACTGGGGACGTCGGCCGAACGTGTCCGTTTGCACTGGACCGATCAAGACGGATTGGCGGCAGCCGAGCCGATGACGGTGACGGTGCAGCGTGTTCCCGATCAGCGGCCGACACTGCTGGTCGAAAACGAATCGATTCCCCCGCGGGTGTTGGACAGTCAAGCGTTGCGTTTTTCGGTGACGGCTCAAGACGACTTTGCCGTCCGCCGAGTCGGGATGCAGTGGACTGCGGAATCGAGTTCGGAGTCGGCAGAACGGGTCTTGGGATCCGGCGACGAGGGCGGTTCGTTGGCCGCGGTGTTTCAGGCGACGTCGCTGTCGGTTCCGCCGGGAGAAGTGAGCGTGCGGTTTTGGGCCGAAGACGACTTTCCGGGACGCGAGCGGGTGTATTCCGATCCGCTGTCGATCCATGTGCTGACCGCCGATGAGCACGCCGTCTGGATCGCCGGCCAATTCGCTCGCTGGCGTCAGGCGGCGATGGATGTTCGGGATCGAGAACTGAATCTGTTCTCTCGTAATCGCGAATTGGCCGAAGTCGCCATCACCGAGCGAGATGACCTTTGGCGTGACGCGGTGGCCGAGCAGGCGAGGGCGGAAGCATTCAACGGTCGGCAACTGGAAGCATTGACCGGTGAAGGGGAAGCGTTGTTGCGACAGGCGGCGCGGAATGATCAAGTCGACGTGGACTATGTCGAAAAGCTCGCCGCAACGATCCAGACGCTGCAAGAGATGTCCGATGATCGCATGCCACGCGTCGCCGAGTTGCTGCAGCAAGCGTCCGAGCAAGAAGACGATGAATCAAAGTTCGCGGAACTGGCGGGGCAGGAAAGCTCGCAAGGTGCGTTGGCCGAGTCGAGTGACGGTGAAGCCGCCGACGACTCGCCGCAGGACGGCGACGGGGAATCATCCGAGCGGATTAGTTTGGCGGGCACCACGATCGTTGACACATCCAAAAGGAAACCGAAAAACGAAACCGAGAAAGCGGAAGAAGATGGCTTGACGATCGCCATCGAAGATCAAACCGATCTGGTCGCGGAATTCGACGCCGTCGCCGAGCAGCTCAAAGAGCTGATGGGGAACATGGAAGGCAGCACGCTGGTCAAACGTTTGAAATCGGTCAGCCGGTTGCAGGATCGGGTCGCCATGCAGCTGGGACGAAGCATCGAATCCACGTTCGGCCAAGCCCCCGAATCGAATGGTGACGTGTTGCAGTCGATCGTTGCCGACGTGATCGAGTCGGCCACCCGGGTGCGCACGGTGCTGGACGACTTGGAAGCGTTTTGTCAGCGACGCGAGATCGAACATTTTCAGTCCGTGTTGGATGAAATGACACAGGCGCGTGTCTTGGAACAGCTCAAAGCGTTGCAGGAACGAGTTCCGTCGCGGCCCGGCGTTTCGATCTCCGCGGCCGAATATTGGTCGGACAATCTGGATCGGTGGGCCGATGACTTGGTGGATCCGGGATCCGAACAATCCGAATCGGGGCCACAGAATAAAAAGTCGCTTTCGCCGGCGGTGATCGTGGAAGTGTTGAGGATCTTGGAAGCCGAAGTGACGCTGCGCGAACAGACACGCGTCGCCGATCAAGGACGCGAGGCGATGCAGCAAGCGGACTACGTCAGCGAGGCGATTCGGCTGAGTGAATCACAGGATTTGTTGCGTGATCGTTTGGACGCGGTCGTCGACGGGATCGAGGCATTGCCGGACGGGTTGTTGAATTTTGGAGAAGAGATCGAAGTGCTGGGGTTGGCCAGTGCCGCGATGGTCGACGCGTCGAAGACGTTGGTCACGCCCGAAACCGGACCGGTCGCGATCGCGGCGCAAACCGAAGCGATCGAATTGTTGTTGCGGAGTAACAAGATCAGCCCCGAGGGCGGCGGCGGTGGCGGAGGAAGCGCCGGGGGAGGGCAGGGCGGCGAGACCGATCAGGCGGCGATCGCGTTGCTCGGTCAAGGGCTCAATCAACTCGCCATCACCCGTGAATCGGAAACACAGTTGTCCGTCGGGCGAGACCGTGACGAGGTGCCGGAACGGTGGCGAGCGGGTTTGGATCGGTATTTTGATCAGCTGGAACAACGCCGGTCGACTGCGGCCGTGGAGGTGGCGCAATGAACAAGCCAATCGGTATTCTGACTCTCTGGGGGCTGGCGTCACGACGAGTTGCATGGGGGCGCGCCGGCTGCCTTCGCACCGCTTTCTGGACAGGCCATGCGAGGGTCACTCGCCGGTTGATTGCTTCAATCGTTTTGACTTGTGCGGTGACGTTTGTTGGCGCGCTGTCAGCCACCGCCCAGGCCCCTCGTGTGACCTCCCCTGAGCCGGCGTCGACCAATGTCGGAGAGATGGTCTCGCGTGACGTGCATGAGATCTATTCCAAGGGGCTGGAGTTTCTGACGCAGACCCAGGACGAGCGGGGAACGTGGCCGGCCGGTGAGGGCGTCGGACCGGGAACGACGGGGCTGGCCGTGCTGGCCTTTTTGGCTTCCGGCGAAGACCCCAATTTTGGTCCGCATCGCGATGTGATCCGCAAAGGGTTGCGGCATATCATCGCCGGCCAGTCCGCGGTGACCGGTTACATTTCTCCCAGCATGTATCACCACGGGTTCGCGATGCTGGCTCTTTGTGAAGCCTACGGTGTGGTCGACGACTCGGATCTGTATCCGCCCGGCGAGCGGGAATCCCAACGCAGTCTCGCCGAAGCGGTGGAATTGGCTGTTCGTGCGGCGCTGACGGCACAAAAAAATAATCGCCGGGGCGGATGGCGTTACGCTCCCAACGCGAGCGACGCCGATACCTCCGTCTCGGGCGCCGTCGTGATGGGCTTGTTGGCCGCACGCAACGCGGGAATCGAGGTGCCCGATGAGTCAATCGATCGGGCGATCGACTACCTCGTTTCGATGACGGCCGAGGACGGCTCGGTCGGCTACACCAGTGCAAGCGAAGGTGGTGGTGGCGAATCGGTCGCCCGCAGCAGCATCGTGAATCTGGTGCTCGCCATCGCCGGACGAAAAGAGTTACAGGCCTACCCGTCGACGTTGCAGTACCTTGTTGCCAATCGCGACGCCGAGCCGTTGTGGCCCGAATACGCCCGCTATTATCAAGCCCAGGCGTACTTCCAATCGGACGTGGCGGTTTGGAAACAGTGGAACGATCGGCTGGTTCAACGACTCAAACGTGACCAAAAGCCGAACGGAAGTTTTGACGGGGATCTCGGTGTCACCAACAGCACGTCGATGTCCTTGTTGGCGCTGGCCGTGAACTACCGATTTTTGCCGATCTATGAACGATAGCCTACAAGACATTTCGGTGCGGTCAGGTGGTGCCAGGCCCGTAGGCTCGCGCCAGATGGTTGCAGATCGTTTGACGTCAGCCGCCTACCGGCTCGTGGTCGGCGTCTTGTTCCTGTTGATCGGTTCGGTGAGGAATGCGTCCGCTGACGATCCCGGCATGCGTTTTTTGCTGGTCGATGGCAGCGAGATCGACGGCACGTTGTCCGCCGCCGAGGAACCAGAGAGGCTGCGGATCAACAGCCAACTGTTCGCCCAGCCGATCGAAATCTCGACCCAAAATCTGTTAGAGGCTCGTCGCGAACCCTTGAACTCTGATCGCGTCGAAGACGATGATCCCGATTCGTCGACCAACACAATTGCATTTCTGTTGGACGACGGCAGCCGATTCGTGGGCAACGTCGTCTCCTGGCATGACGGAGTGATCATGCTGGAAACCGAAGACTTGGGGCGGGTTTCGTTTGCCGCCCAACGCGTGGTCCGTATCGTCGACCAGGCGAGTATGCCGCACCAGATCCTGGCCTTGTCCGACGCTCGCTATCGCTTTCGTCGAGAAACGGGGTGGAGCTTTACTGAGCAGGGCATGACATGCACGGTCCCGGAATCGACGGCGGTCGCAGGCATCAATCTGCCGGATCGATTTCGCATTCGAATCGAAGTGGCTTGCGAGGGAACGGCCGATTTTGAATTGTCGCTCGGTGATCGGTCGCCGGGCGGGGCAGGGCAGGGCGGTGCGCGGGTGGATCGGCGGGTGGATCGGCGGGGCGGGTCGATTTCACGTTTACCGACCGAGCGTTTCGTCACCCGAGTGGAGTGGTTCGATAAAAGTGTTTCGTTGGTCCGCAGTAATGCGAGCGTTTCCGATGCCGGCGTGTTTGACGTGGCGGATTCGGCGGGACGGCTATCGCTGGATTTGTATTGTGACCAGATGACCGGGCGGCTGCTGGCTTACCGCGACGGCGTGCTGCAAGCGGACGTCTCGCTCGTCGATGAGGAGCCCGTCGTGCGGCGCGAGTTGACGTTGATCAACCGCGGGGATCCGGTGCAGCTGACGAGTTTCGAATTGTTCCATTGGGATGGCCAGCCGCCACCGTCACAGTACTTGCCCGATCGCTTCACCTTGTTTCGTGACGGATCGATCGTTGATCAAGTTGCCGATCAATGGGATGCGGATCGATTTCGTGTCGACGGCACGTGGCACGCGATGGACGATCTTGCACGGATGGAGTTCGCCGTGGCGGCGCAAGTTGCGCCGGCATGTGATGTGAGTCTGTCTGGTGGTAGTCGAGTGCGCGGGCAAGTGGAAGGTCGAGATACCAATGGTGCAATCCTTGTGCGTGATGGGACGGGAACCGTTTTGGCTGTCGCACCGTCGCGGGTCACGCGCTGGGTGGGCCGATCGGAGGACGTGACAGCGGCGCCCGTCGATGCGTCTCAATTCCAAGCCGACGGCGTGTCGCTGTGGGGACGTTTGCTCCGCGGTCGCGATGTCGGTGCGACGTTCGGCTGGCGATGCTTGTCTGGCGAGAATGACGTCGGGATCTCGGCGACCGATGGCGTGACGATTCGGTTCGCGTCGACGTCGGATTCGGATGCAAAGTCCGTGCCCGAACTCGGCATGCTGGAACTGCGTTGCGGCGATCGCTTGCCCGGTCAATTGATTTCGATTCAGCCCAACGGTGTCCGTTTTCAAAGCGATTGGTGTGGCGAGGTACTGGTGGCGTTGGGTGAGGTCCGTCGCATTCGAACGGGGCCAGCGGTCGCGGCGGGCGAGACCGATGCGCCTTGGTTGACGCGACTGCCGCGACGGATGGCCGCTTCGCCGCCGACGCACTTGCTGGTTTCGCCCACCGGTGACGTGTTGCGAGGGCGATTGTTGTCGATGGACAAAGACACCGCTCGAATCGAAATCCGCGGTCGGACGCGGCTGATCAATCGCTCAAGCGTGGCGGAGGTGATTTGGCTCGGGCCATCGGATGAAGGTTGGGCAGCGTGTCGCTACGTCATCACAACCCGTGACGGTGCGCGGTTGGGGCTGCAGACGGCCGGATTCGACGGCCGCGAATTGTCGGGTACGCAAACCGAATTGGGGAACTGTCGCGTCCCCGCGGCGGCGCTGGAACGTCTTCGGTTCGGAACCAGAGACGCATCGCCGGGCGAGACGTGGGATCTGGTGCCGGTGAAGGAACCGAAGACCTTTGAGTGAGCGACGTGGGATAGCCTTCCAGCCTGTCGACGAGAAAGTGGGATAGGCTTCCAGCCTGTCAGTTCCGCGATGACAGGCTGGAAGCCTATCCCACCATCTTTCAGCTCGCGGGGTCTTTCAGCTTGTTTTCATCGAACCCTTTTCGGCGCAGCAGGCAGGCGTCGCAGTGGCCACAGGGTTTTCCGCCGGGGCCGGGATCGTAGCAGGACAGGGTCATCGAATAGTCGACGCCCAGACGGAGGCCGGTTTGAATGATTTCGCCTTTGGTCAGATGGATCAGCGGCGTGTGGACCGTCAGCTTTCGCCCGCTGGTGCCGCTCTGGGTCGCCAGGTTGGCCATCGTTTCAAAGGCGGCGATGTACTCTGGGCGGCAATCGGGATAGCCGCTGTAGTCGAGCGAGTTGACGCCGATGAACAGATCGACCGAGCCGATGGTTTCGGCAAAGGCCAACGCCAATGACAGGAACACGGTGTTGCGTGCCGGCACATAGGTGACGGGGATTTCCACGCCGATCTGTTCGACGGAGTCTGATTTGGGAACCACGATCGACTGATCGGTCAGCGCCGAGCCGCCGAATTGGGACAGATTGATCTCGACGACCCGGTGCGACGCGACGTCGAACTGCCGGGCCAACGCGGCGGCACGTTCGAGTTCGTATTCGTGCCGTTGGCCGTAGCGGAAACTGATCGCATGGATGGCAAAGTTTGCTTCGCGTGCGATCGCCAGACAGGTCGCACTGTCGAGTCCACCGGAGAGCAAGACGACGGCGGGAGGTCGGTTTTCGGTCACTGCTTTTTCCATAGCTTGCGTCCGATCGAGGGATGGTAGTTGGTCCAGTTTTCGTTGTTGGTCAGATCCGATTCGATCAGACTGGTAAAGGACGTGATTTTGGCGTCCAGGTTGTCGATGTGATGCAACGCGATCGCTTCCAAGGTGGCCGGCAAACGGGGACTGCCGAACTCGAGTTGGCCATGGTGGGAAACGATCAGGTGCTCCAGTTGCAACCGCAAGTCGTTGGGGAAATCTTCGTCGGCGTCTTCTTCAAACGCCACGATCGCGTCGCCGAGCATCTGCACGCCGATGACGATGTGCCCGACCAGTTGACCGCGGTCGGTGTAGCTGAGTTCGCCGCTGGCGGAGATCTCTTCGATCTTGCCCAGGTCATGCAAGAACGCGCCGAACATCAACAGCTCGGTGTCCACGCCGGGATAGCGAGGTCCGAGAAACTGGCAGACTTCCATCAGGTCGACGGTGTGTCGCAGTAGGCCGCCGGGGTAGGCGTGATGGTTGGACACCGCGGCGGTGGCCAGACGAAGTTTAGCGACGAAAGATTCGTCGGACAGGAACGCCTGTCCCAAACCACGCAGGTAGACGTTGTGCAGGTTCTCGATCATGTCTCGCAACGTCGCCAGGGCCTGGTCGGCGGCGGCGGCGTCGAACTGATCAAAATCGCTGGGATCGACTTCGGTCTCGGCCAAGTCGTCGATGGCGGACAAGATGACTTGCAACGCACCCTGGTGAACTTGGGTGCGGCCGATGCAATGGACATAGCCGCCGCGACGGATTTTTTCATAATCCGAGTCATCGGCGTTCCACATCATGGCGACAATCGTCCCGCTGCGGTCGGCCAGTTTTAGCAGCAGGTACTTGCCGCCCTGCCGGTTGACGCGGATTTGCTTGTCGGCCAAGCGGAAGGATTGGTCCAGAGATTGGCCATCGGTCAGTTCGGTGACAAGCGTACGAGGCACGGCAGATTCCCTTGGGCGGGGCGTAAAATGATGAGTCGATGCAAAGGATGCGTGTGATGGCCGCCGATGGCAAGGTGTGGAGGCGGGGGATCCCCTGCGACGCGAGCGGCAACGGGACGAATTCTCGCAAACCGCTTCGTTTATGGCGGTGGACTGTTATACTGGGCAACATGTCGACTCAGATCTCATCTACCGGCAAAACCCGATCCTCGGTCAACTTGGTTCGGTCCTCGCACTCGTGGACCGAAGCCGAAAGTGCCGCCGGATTTGTGTTGCGTTATCTGTCGCCGATGCGGAAACAGTTGATCACCGTGATGGGGTCGACCGAAGAAGCGGATCAGGCGTTGCGGATTCTATTGACGCATCTGGTATCGGCGGGGTTCGGCGAGCATCGCAAGGGGCGGCTGCGAGACTTTTTGGCGCGGGCGGTGAAATCCTGTGCCAAGGCGCGGTTGGTCGAACAGGGCGGTGCAGCGCAGGGCGGTGCCGAATCGGACCCCGAAAAATCGCCCTCGGTCTCGCTGGATTCCAAGCAGTGGCTCGTGTTGTGGCGAAATTGTCTGCTCGAGCGGGCGTGGCGAGCGTTGGAACGCTTGCAGCACCAAGATGCCAGCCGGCCGCTGTACAGCGTCCTGTGGGCCAGCACGATTCATCCCAAGGCCAGCTTGGAAGAGATCGCCGCCGAGGTCGAAAAGGCGTGCTCGGTCAAGCTGGACCAAGTTCAGTTGCAGCAATTGAAATTGGAAGCCAAAGCGGCCTTCGCACAGTTGTTGGCCGACGAAGTGGTCGAAACGCTGGAAAACCCCGACAAAGCAGCGGTCAAGAAGGAAATCCAGTCGCTCGGAATCGGTAGCGCGTTCAGCGGATTGACGGTTTAACGGTAGTGATTGGAACCGGGGCCGTCGTGTGTCATAATGGTGGCGTGTCCGCTGTTGTGACCCTGACGCAGTCTCGGACGCACCGGCCGGTCTTGATCGCCACTCGGGTTGCCCCATGCACTGCCGCATTGCGCCCGCCGGCCGGTCCCCCCCTCCCCCTACCACCCGCTTTTTCCGGCAACGATCCCTGTGACCCACTGAAGTTTTGAGCCGACCGGGGCTCGACGCGAACCGCACCCATGGGGCGGACGTGTCGCCTGCGTTCTGGTCGATCGTCAACGGGCGGTGCGTTCGGTGTCGTTTTCGTTTTGGAGAAACAAACGCGATGTCCATTTTCATGCGTTTCCCGTTCCGCCTCGTCCTTGCTGCAATCAGTGTGGCAATCCTTGCCGACGTCGGCTCCCTGAAGGCTCAGGAACGCACCGCGGTGGACGACGAGGGGCGGATCGTCAACTTCCAGCGTGACATCGTTCCGATCTTGCGGGCCCGATGTTTGGAGTGTCACAACGAACAGGAAGCCAAGGGGGACTTTCGTGTCGATGACGCCGAGACGTTCTTGTCGTACGTCGAACCGGAGGATGCCGAGTCGAGCACCGTGTTGACCGACTACATGCTTTCGGACGATCCCGACATGCTGATGCCGCCCCCATCCAAGGGAGGCCCGATGTCACCGCACGAATTGTCACTGATGCAGGTTTGGATCAACGAAGGCGCCGACTGGCCCGAGGACGTCGCGATCGTCGCCATCACGTCTCAGCCGGAGCAAGCGGTTGCCGAGCCGGTCGCCGAAGCGCCCAAGTCGCTCGTGGATCGGGTCTGGGCGTTCCAGGGCTTTTTGCATCCCGCCACCGTCCATTTCCCGATCGCGCTGTTGCTGTTCGGCGCGCTGTTCGTCGTTTTAGGATGGAAGTGGCCCAGTCTGGGGCAACAGATCCCGTTGGCCTGTTTGTTGTTGGGGTCGCTGATGGCGATCGCTTCGACCGCGATGGGATGGTCGTTTGCGATCGAGAAGGGCTACGGGTCTTGGACCAAGGTCGACATGGACAGCGAAGTGTTCTGGCATCGCTGGAGCGGGGTGATCGTGGCCGTCACGTCCGCCGTGCTGGCGCTGGTCGCGCTGCGAGCGTTGGCGACGAAAAACGATTCGCTCGAACGGACTTGGAAGATCGGTCTGTTGGTCGTTGCCGGAATGGTCGGCGCGGTCGGACACCAGGGTGGCGAGATGACCTATGGCAAGGATTTCTATCCCAAAGCGTTCCGGATTTTGATGGGCACCGAAGGCGAACCGGCTGAGGAACAGCTCGCGGAGCAACCCGCGGCATCGGCTGACGATGAGATTATCGCCGCGTCGGTCACCCCCGTACCGTCCAACTGACGCGGGGCGTCACGCGTTTTTGAGTCGACTCTCACCGGCTCAATCGGCATGGTAATTGCCACACGAGGTCAACGCTTGTGAACCGGCTGTCTGACGCTGGGAAAAAGGATTGCAAGCGAACGCTGCACGGAGGGCGGCCTGACAAGAAAGAAACAACAGTGAGAGTGTGAATCGTGGGCGTCATCAATCAAGCGGAAGGCCAGTTCAACAGTGCAGTAGACGAAATGGATCGGCCGGTGTTGGGGGCTTTGCCCGAGTCGACGGCGCTGCTCAGGTCTCGCCGCCAAGCCTTGCGGCCAAACCGTTCCAGCGGGTCTGCGACCGCGATTCTGGCACTCGAAGCGTCACACCAGCTGCGACTGGCCATCCGAGGTGTCATCGCCGTGTTGTGTGTGGCGGCCGCATTCCTGTTTCTTTTCTTTCCAGAGTTTTCCGGATATGCCACGCTGTCGTTGCCAATGTTGGTGGTCGCGTTCATGGGGCTGCGTTTTTTCGGCAGGACTGCTCGTCTAATGGGAGCAGTTGGCGGTCGATTTTCGCGCAGACGGCGTGGACGTTTGGCGACCGCAGTGGTCAGTTCGGCGTCAAGTTTTGTGCTGAAAGGATTCATCGGATTCTTGTTAGCGAGCGCTGCCGTGATCGGGGCCACCTATGAACTCCCCTACGTCGGTTTTGTTGCGGTGGTGTTGCTGTTGGCAGCCGTCGTGTCGAACTATCCGGGCCGTGGATTGTTTCCCGGGATGAGGTATGAAGAGCGTCGCGAGCGGTTGCGGCGCCAATCACAGGAAGCTTTGGCGTGTGCGTCGTTCGACACGCTCGTGGCGCCGCGGGAGTCGCTTCGTCGCGTCGACGGGAATCACCTCTGCGTTACCCCAGTCGGCATGGATTTTAAGGATTCTGCTCTGGACCCGAGTGATGGCATCGACATCGAGTATGACGAGGTGGAAATCGAAGAAGACGATTTCTTCTGCGACGGCTACAGCAACGACTACCGAGATGACTACCGCGACGCACCACCGCAGTTGCACGTGATTGGTGAATGATCGGTGGCGGGGTGTCGTCTAGCCCGTGTTTCTTCGTCGGGTGATTTCTGGTGATCGGCGGATCGCGTATTCTGTGTGAGGGACGTTCCGGGCACGAATCACGCAATCATGGACACGGGAAAACGAGTGGCGAAAAGCGAAAAGAAGAAAAAACCGGGTTCCAAAACCGCCTCACGCAAAGCACTGATCGATCGTCCGCTGCCGGAGGATCGTTTTCTCAACCGCGAACTCAGCTGGCTGGCATTCAATCAACGCGTTCTGGCCCAGGCGGCCGACGGCAGCTTGCCGATTCTCGAACGCGCCAAATTCCTGGCCATCACCAGTTCCAACCTGGATGAATTCATGATGGTCCGCGTCGGCGGGCTGAAGATCTTGCACCAACGCAACCCGACGCAGCGGGATCCGGCCGGCATGGTGGCGGTCGAGCAATTGCAGGCGGTCGCCAAAAAGGGGCAGAGATCGTTTCGCGGCAGTACCAATTACTTCGCCAGGAGGTGCAGCCGAAATTAGAGTCCGCCGGCATCGCGCAAATCGATTTGACGCAAGCCAGCGAGGCCGAACATGGCTCGGCGACTGCCCGATTTTGGCGAGATGTCTTTCCCGTGCTTTCTCCCCAAGCGGTTTCCTCGGACAGCTTTCCGCTGCTGCAAGGCCTGGGGTTGCATCTGTTCATCCGCTTGAAACGGGATCCCGACACCCGGCTCGGCAAAGCGAGCGACGGGCCGGAGTCGGGCGAAGCGGAGGGCTCTGCGGAAACGTCGGAATACGCGTTGATTCCGATGGGACGATCGCTGCAACGCGTGTTGCCGATCTCGGGCGACAAACGGCACGGGTATGTCTTGTTGGAGAGTTTGGCGGCACACTATGTCGACGAGTTTTTCCCCGGCCGCGAAGTGCTCGAGTGCGTCCCATTTCGGCTAACCCGCAACGCCGACATCGAGTTTCGCGAAGACGCCGCGAGCGATCTGCTGGGCGGGATGGAAGAGATCTTGGAGAACCGGCGTTATTCCAGGCCGGTTCGGCTGGAATACGGAGCGTCGGCCAGCGACGAGGCGGTCGAGTTTTTGCAGAAGGTCCACCAATTGCACCCCGAAGACCTGTACGCGATCGACGGCCCGATCGATTTGAGCTTTCTGTTCACGCTGCACGGGGAAGAAGGTTTCGATCACCTCCGCGATGAAGTCTGGCCGGCCAAACCGCATCCGCGGATCGATCCGGAAGAGTCGATGTTCACGACGATCGCGGCGGGCGATGTGTTGATGGTCCATCCCTACGATCGATTCGATTCCGTCGTGCGGTTGATCGAGGAGGCCGCCGCGGATCCGGATGTGTTGGCGATCAAACAGGTGTTGTATCGGACCAGTAAAAACAGCCCGGTTGTTGCGGCGCTGGAACGCGCGGCCGAACGCGGCAAGTACGTCACCGCGATCGTGGAATTGAAAGCCCGGTTCGATGAGGCGCGGAACATTGAATGGGCAAAGGAAATGGAACGCGCCGGCGTTCAGGTCATTTATGGAATCCACGGGCTCAAGACGCATGCCAAGGTGTGCATCATCGTTCGGCGTGAACCGCAAGGCATCGTCCGCTACATGCACTTCGGCACCGGCAATTACAACGAGGCCACCGCGAAGCTGTACAGCGACATTTCATTGCTGACCTGTGATGAGGTGTTGGGCCGCGACGCGACGAACTTTTTTAATGCGATCACCGGCGCCAGCCAGCCCAGGGCGTTGGAAGAGCTGGCCGCCGCACCGACCACGATGCGGCGCCGTTTTTTGGATTTGATCGAAGAGGAAACGCAGCGCAGTCTGCAGGGCGGCCGCGGGCAAATCACCGCCAAACTCAACGCCCTGGTCGACCCCGAGGTGATCGATGCGCTGTACCGCGCCAGTCGTGCGGGGGTGAAGATCCGTTTGAATGTCCGTGGGCAGTGTTGTTTGCGCCCCGGCGTGAAGAACTTGAGCGAGTCAATCGAGGTGATTTCGATCATCGACCGGTTTCTGGAGCACGCGCGGATTTTCTGTTTCCACCAGGACGGTGACGAGAAACTGTTGATCGGCAGTGCCGACTGGATGACACGCAACTTGGATCGCCGGGTCGAACTGTTGGTGCCCGTGGCGGATCGCAAGTGCTGTGATCGGTTGAAGGAGGTGTTGGAGACCTATTTCGACGACAATACGAATTGCTGGCAGATGATGCCTGACGGAGAGTATCGACAGAAGGCCCGGGGCGATGAGCCTCCGTTGCGTTCCCAGCGGGTGCTGTACGACCGCGTGGTCAACACGTGGAAGAAGGCCGAATCAAGCCGCCGCGCGACATTCCGCCCCATCAGCGCGGGAAGTTGAGGGGACACAAGTGGCGTTTCCAATTCGCCGACTCCAGCGCCGGCGACGTCTATCGCTGCGATGCATGCGGCGAACCATCGGTTGCAACGGAGCGGCGGTGGTCGCCGTTTTGCCAATGGCTTTGTCTTTCGCCGCCGCCCGCTGAACCGTACCGTTGAACTTAATCGAATTGCTTACCGCTTCGATGGTTGATGTGCGGTGTCGGTGGGTCGGGGTTGAGCGTGACTCCAACGCGGAAGGCTGCCGCCAGCTTCTTGAATCCTCTGGCCGTAGGTCGTCAGCGTTTTGATGCGGTCGCCGTCTTGATCTCTTGTGGCCCATCGTGTGATCCGCAGGCGCATGACTCTCCCGTCACTTGCGTCGTGTGGTCCGCGGTGTTTTTCTTTTATTGAAAGACGAATCCGACCGAACACACGACGCGCCGCTGCTGGGGAGTCGAGCGCCTTTGGATGTTGGAAGTGCACCCATGAGATCAAGACGCCATTACCAGCGCAACGCTGATGAACTGCGGCCAGGAGATTCGGGAAGCGGACGGTGTGGAGGCGAGGCTGTCCTGTCGACGTGCCATGATGCCGTGTGCCGCGTCCGTGCTTGACCTCTGCTGGGATCCTTGCCAACGCCCGACGACTGCCCGCCGAGGTCTGCCCCGGTGCTGTTGCAAGTCATCCGCGCTGCTGTGTCTTTTCTGCCCAGCGACAACGCTGGCCTGTCCAGACTCTCCTCACACCGGGTCTTTCAAAGGGATTCGATTGGGCTGCGCCCGCAGTCTTTTGTCATTCTTTTTTGACCGCTGGCGCGAGTAGCCGGCCCCTTCGGATGCCGAATTGCAGGTCCGGTTGTAGCGAACGTTTCGATTAAATGGCTATTGCGCTTTTACGTTTTGTAAGCACTCTGGTGGCAGACCGCTCACTCCGAGCGAGCAAGTTTTTTCACTTTCCATCAAGAGTTTCGCAACCATGACACCCTACAAAAAACGCAGCTGCCCACTCACCAAACGTCTCGCCGAGGACATGCTGATCCGCAATCTCGCCGACGCGACCATCGATGCTTACACGTTCCACGTGCGAAAGTTTGCCGACTTTATCGGAAAATCGCTCGAAAGTGCGACCGTCGAAGACGTTAGAACCTTCCAGCTTTACCTGATCCAAGAAAAGAAGATCGCCTACGGAACATTCAATCAAGCAGTCTGCGCGCTACGGTTCACCAACTGATCGTCGGTGGTGCGAAACACTATGTCGAAACCCACCGCGACGGTGAAGCGACGCGGGATGTGCAAAGCGTTCTGGCCAAGACGTCAGTTTGTCGAACCCGCGCGCTTGGCGGTCGCTGGTACGAATGTGACGACTGCCAGGGGATCACGAAAGTCTACAACTCCTGCGGCGACCGAGCGTCGCAGCTGTTACTTGACGGGGTGGATTACTATCAAGTCATTTTCACGTTGCCGGAGATTCTGTCCACGATGGCACTTGCCAATCGAAACGAGCTGGCCGATCTGCTGTTCCAATCCGCCTGGAAAGCACTCAAGAAATCCATCGGCACCGAACAGGGTTACGACCCGGCGACGCTAATGGTGCTGCACACCTGGAACCAGAAGCTCAAAGAACACTGGCACGTGCACGCCTTGGTGCCCGGTGGCGGACCAAGCTTGAAAGACCAGAGTTGGACCGAGGCGACGCCACCGCCGATGGAAAACCCGCCCCAGAAATATCTGGTCGATGCGATCAATTTGCGAACGTCGTTTCGAAAGTTCGCGATCGCGAAGTTGCAGCGACTGTGGCGCGCCGGCAAGCTGAGCTTCGGTGGTTCGCTGAGTTACCTTCGCGAAGACGACGCTTGGGACGGGATGATCAAAGACCTTGAGTCGGTCGAGTGGGTCAGCCACATCGAAGGACCGCGCTGCGACGAGAGCCGCCCCGAGCACGTGGTCCGTTACCTGACCCGCTACCTGACCGGCGGACCGATCAGCGACTACCGGATCACGGCGGCGGATAGCGAGAGCGTGACCTTCTTAGCCCGCGAAGGCCGTACGACGGGAGGAGAAGACGTGCAGGTTCCCTGCACCTTACCGAGAGACGAGTTCGTGCGTCGCTGGTGCCTGCACATCCAATCTGACCAGCTGACGAAAACCCGATACTTCGGCGGCTGGAGCAATACGCGCAAAGACGGTTACCTGGAACGCTGCGCGCTGGCCTTGGACGATGCCGGGGTTGGAGTGGAAACCGAGATCGATTTCGACGTGAAGTCGATCGAAGCATCCGAGTCGGAATTCGTTGGCGACACATCCGAAGGCGATTCCGGCCTGGTCTGCGAGCACTGTGGCAGCGAGTCGCTGACGCTGATCGACGAGATCGACAAACCGTCGTGGACGGACGTCTTTCGCGTCGGCAACGAAGCCTGTCCAGACTGGTACCGCGAGTCGTTGGATCTTGACGATCGTCGATTCTGGGATGACGCGATGGGTGAAGGTTTTTCCGATTGGTACGACTGGTACCTGAAAAGTGAAGAAGAAAGTGCAAAGGAGTTGGAGCTCGAACCGGACTCTGCCCCCGCCCAACTTGAGTTCGCCTGGGACTGAGAAGCTGGCACTCTCCGCCAGGATCCGTTCTAATCCAGTCCAGTGACCGGCCCACGTGAAGGCCGACAAAGTTCAACGCCCGATCTATCCCCGTTCCTCCTGAACGCGGATAGATCGCTATTCGTTCGCCGGCAGAGTACCTTCGGCCCTGTTCTCCGTCCATTTTTCATCTCCGTGGGGGATGGTATACTTTGTTAACCTCGAAAAGGGATCGATCCATGACACTCCAAGAATCACTTCGTGCGCTTCCGCCGGATGAGAAACTGGCTATCGTCACGCAGCTTTGGGACGACCTAGCGGCATCGGCCCCGTTGACATTACCAGAAGACGAACTGGCGGAGATGAACCGCAGGCGCGACGAAATGCTCGCGAATCCAGATATCGCGATTGATGCTGACGAGGTTTGGCGGCGGGTTGATGACGACTGAACGCTACCATCCGCTTTTTGCAGTTGACCTTGCAAACGCATGCACATATTACGATTCGATTGCCGATACTCTCGGTGATCGTTCTCGCGTGAATGTCCGCTCAATCATCCAAACCGTTACGGAGCGGCCGGAGTCATTCGGACGCATTGGCGGTGAATTTCGCGGCGCGCTGGTCGATCGGTTTCCGTACGTCGTTGTATTCACTGTCGATGACGACATGCCTTCGATTTTCGGCTTGCGCCACGCCGCATCAGACCGCAGTGATTGGTTTAGCCGAACGATGCCAACAGTGAGCGGCGAACCATCCGATGCACCCGAGTCGGCGAGTCGGGGCGATTCGACAATGGAAGATCAACCGCGCCGACCGGGTGATCGGTAACGTTCACGCTGCTAACCGACGCCTGACGACAGCGCCAATTTCCACTTTCGTGTGTTTGGCGTGTTTCGTGGTTCCCTCTTCTGCAATGTCCTCAGTATCGTCCAGCGCCTGACATCCCGACTGCGATTGGTGCTACCGAAGCGCGCCCACTGGATTTCATTAGACCTCTGTTTCCTAGTATTCGCTTCTGATGCCAAGGTTCGATTGGTGCGCGGTCGACTCGGCCGAGTGAGACGAACCGGCGTCACTAATGACGACGGTAAAGTGATTGCCGAATCCAACGGAATCGATGGATCGTACTTGGCTGGTTGGGCGATGTGTCTTAGGCCCGGAGGGCCGATAGAGTGTCTGCCGGTGGTGTCAGCCACCGGGGATGGACTCCATGCAACACTCAAGGCCCAGCGGGCCGACACAGTATTCGGGATTTGAGCGTTCCCGGGCGGCCAAGAGAACAATTGTGCCGGCCCTTCAGGCCTTTGTGCTTCATTGCACTGAACACCGGTGGCTGACACCACCGGCAAACACTGTGCCAGCCTCTCCGGGCTTCATCGTGACTGTCCAGCGAAGACAAGTGTGAGCCAGACACTTCGATTTTCCTCGGCGATTCCGATCGAGTGCATTGGCCACCGGCGACGATGGCTCGGGCTGTCGTCGTGGTAGGACGCGCGAACTATCCGCCCGCACACGCAGGCACGGAGTCGGCGTCCATTGAAAACACAATCTCGTTCGCCGTGCCGCGGTGAACGGTGGTCGTTGAACTTAATCGAATTGCTTACCGCTTCGGCGGTTGATTTGCGGTCGCGGCGGGCTCAGGACAGTGTGGGACTCCGGGCCGAAAGGCTGACGCCAGCTTCTCAAATCTTCTGGCCGTGGTCGTCAGCGTTTTGGTGCGGTCGCCGTCTTGATCTCTTGTGGCCCATCGAGTAATTCAACGGCGCATGACTCCCTCGTTGCTCGCGTCGTGTGGTCCAGGGAGTGCTTCTTTTACTAAGAGATGAATCCGACCGAACGCACGCCGCGCCGACCCTTGGGGGGCGAGCGCCTTTGGATGTTTGAAGTGCACCACTGGGATCAAAACGCGTTTAGCAACGCACGGGAAATAAGTGGGATAGGCTTCCAGCCTGTCGGCGCTGGAATGACAGGCTGGAAGCCTATCCCACTCGCTGGGAACCCTTCGGGACGTCGATTGTAGAAGTGACGGAGTTGATCGTCGTGGACGGCGTCAAGACTTTTGCAGCGTGAGCCCTCTCTGGCGTTTGCTTGCTGCGCAAACGCCGTCTCCCCCAGCGGGAGAGAATCTAAAGTGGTTGCAAAATCCTGCAGAAAAAGAATCGACGTCCTTCGGGAGAAGAACGACGCACGCACAAAAGGTGTCTCGCTGTCGTTGACGCATTGGCTGGCGTTAGACCGTGACTTCGACGCTCAGCGAATCTTGATGGGCGTAGCGGCGACGGATCGGTTCGATCTCTTGTTCGATGAACTCGTCGACTTGTTCGGGGGCACGGCCGACGAAATCGAGCGGGTTGATCTCGGTGTCGAAGGAGACGGCGGAGAAGGCGTCGTCATTCTTGAGCCGTTCGATCATGTCGTTCGGTTTACCTTCGGCGTTGACACGTTGGGCGACTTCACGGCTGTGGATCCGAATCCGCTCGTGAAGATCTTGGCGATCGCCGCCGGCTTCGACGGCACGCATCATGATGTTTTCGGTTTCCATGTAGGGCAATTCTTTGGCCAGGTTGTGTTCGATCGTCTTGGGGTAGACGACGAACCCGCTGGCGATGTTTTGCATCAGCACCAGCGACGCGTCGATGGCCAGGAAGGCTTGCGGGATCACCAGGCGGCGGTTGGCGCTATCGTCCAGCGTGCGTTCCATCCATTGTGTGGCGGCCGTCATCGCCGGGCTGCTTTGCAGGCTCATCACGAACCGCGTCAGGGCACAAATCCGCTCGCTCCGCATCGGGTTGCGTTTGTAGGGCATCGCCGACGAACCGATTTGTTGTTTTTCGATCGGTTCTTCGATTTCTTTGCGGTTGGCCAACAGCCGGATGTCGGTCGCGGTCTTGTGCAGACTCTGCGCGATCCCGCTGAGAGCATCGAGCAGTTGCGCGTCGACTTTCCGCGGATAGGTTTGCCCGGTCACGGCGTAGGTTTTTTCGAATCCGATTTTCTCGGCGATGCGGCGTTCCAGCTGGCGGACTTTGTCGTGATCGCCGCCGAACAATTGCAGGAAACTGGCTTGGGTGCCGGTGGTACCCTTGGCGCTGCGGGCGCAGAGCGTGTCGAGTCGGTGTTCGATTTCGTGCAGGTCCAGGACCAGGTCATAGGTCCACAGGCAGCAGCGTTTGCCGACGGTCGTCGGTTGGGCGGGTTGCAGGTGGGTGAAGCCGAGGCAGGGCAGGGCACGGTGCTGGGCGGCGAACGTGGCCATCGTGTCGATGGTGGCGGCCAGCCGTCGGGCGACCAATCGCAGCGCGTCGCGGATCAGAATGACGTCAGCGTTGTCGGTGATGAAACAACTGGTGGCGCCCAGGTGAATGATTTTCTTGGCGTCGGGGCATTGGTCCCCGTAGGCCTCGACATGGGCCATCACATCGTGGCGTCGTATCCGCTCGTATTCTTGGGCCACGTCCAGATTTAGATTGGACTCAAACGCGCGGAGTTGGTCCAATTGCGTGTCAGAAATTTCGATTCCGAGTTCTTTTTCGCTTTCTGCCAGGGCAATCCAGAGGCGTCGCCAGGTCTGGAAACGTCGATTGGGGCCCCAAAGCGTCGCCATTTCTCGAGACGAATAGCGTTCGATCAGGGGGTTTTGGTACGTTGATTCGGCGGGATTGGACGAGGATAAAGTCATTTCGATGGTATTGGGACGTCGGAATCGAAGGCGTTTCGTGGTTCAATCGAGTGCGATAACATACTGGGCTTGCGATGTCTGACAATTCGTCGATCGATGAACGCCACTCGTTGCGAGTAGGTCTCGCTCCCCCTCGAGATTCACAAGCCGCTGAGTCCAACATGCATTTGAGCCATTTTGAGCGATTCTCCGCCCCGGCGTTTTTTCGAATCAGCGGATTTTTTCACAACATAGTGGCAGCTCAACGTCAGCGTTTGCCGAAAGATAATTTTATGAGAGTTGGTCTTCCTTTGATCCGATCGTCGGCGGCAGTCCTGTGTGGCGTCGCCTTGTTGTCCCTGGCCCCTTTGGCTTGTGCTGCGCAACCGTTGCAGCTTGGTCAGGAGGCCGATTCGTCCCAGGTCGAAGTCCGACAGGGGCAGGAACAGGGGCAGGCAAAAGCGGACGAATATGTCTCCGCAGTTGATCTGTTGCCCGAATCCACCGCGGGGGTCGTCCGGATTCCCGAGTTGCCGGCGTTTTGCGACGCCTGGGAACGGACGCAGATCGGACTGCTGTTCGCCTCCGAGGACATGCAGCCGTTTCTCGATGACCAACGGGAACGCGCACGGTCGTACTTTGATTCGCTCAACCGCAAGATCGGATTGAAACCCGATGATCTGTATGAGATCGCGTCGGGAGAAGTCACCCTGGCGTGGTTGTCGTTCACCGATGACAAACGCCGTCCTTATGCCCTCTGCGTCGTTGCTGATATTCGCGATCGGAAAGCGGAAGCCGACCAGGCGGCGGAAAAGATCGACGCCGACTTGAAAGCCGGTGGCGCGGTTCGCACCGACGTCACATACGGCGACGAAACGATTCGGGTCTACCGCACCAAACCGAAGCCCGGGCAACTGAAAATCGTTGAGATCGCGCTGACCTGGAATGACGATCGCTTTATCGCGGCCGATCGCGAGAGCGTGGTTCAAGGTGTGTTGGACGTCGTCGCCGGAAAATCGCCCGCCAAAGCCTTTTCCAGCCGAGCGTCCTTCCAGCAAGTACTCGCCGATTCGACCGCCGAGATCGATTCGGCAAACGAGAAACAAGCAACCGTCTGTTGGCAGTGGTATGCCGAGCCGTTTGCAATGGGTCGGATCTTGCGCGAGGTCGTCGAGTATGACCGCCGCGATGATCTGGACGTGATCGAGCTGCTCGAGCGACAGGGCTTCGGCGTGATCGAGGCGGTCGGTGGAGTCGGTGTCGTTGCCGGCAAGCGATTCGACGTGCTTCACTGCGGCGTCGTGTTGGCCCCCGGCAAGCTGACCAAAGCCGCTCGGATGTTGCAGTCCAAGAATTCCATCCGTCTGCCCATTCCAGCTTGGCCGACCGAAGACACCGGCGCGTTCTTTCGATTCAATTGGGAATTGGAATCCGCATTCTGGGCGGCCGAATCGCTGGTCAACGATGCGTTGGGCGAAGATTTATTTCGGCCGATGATTGAAGGGATCCGCGATGACCCCGAAGGCCCGCAGATCGATATCGCGCGAGACTTCTTGCCCAACTTGGAAAACGAGGTGATTCTGATCACCGACAACACCATGCCGGCCGGACCGGAGTCGGATCGGATGTTGGTCGCCCTGCGGATCAAGAACGCGGACGTCGTCGCCCAGGTCGTCCAGAAAGCGATGGAAGTCGAACCGGACGCGATCAAATTGGAGGTGCCCGAATTCGACGTCTGGCGTGTCGAACGCGGCAAGAACGACAGCGATGATATCGACGCCCAATTGGCGGCACTCGGCTTTGACGAAAACATCGACGAAGAAGACACCTCGCCGTTGCTCAACCACTGGGCGATCGCGGTCGTCGAAGGCCAGCAGGACGACGATGCAGACTACCTGATGTTTTCCAGCCACTCGGAATTGTTGGTCAAGCTCGGTCAACGCGTTCGGGCCGGCGAGACGGGAGACCGTTTGGCGGCGACCGAACGTACCAAAACCATCGTCGCGGCCATCGACGATTTGAATCAGGGCAACGAGGTCACCTACGACAGCGTCGTTCATCCCAGTATCGCGCTGCGGGCACGCTATGAGCTGCTGCGAAAAGGACAACTCAAGGACAGCGATTCACTGATCGCCAATCTGCTCCGGCGGATCGTCGAAAACGACGAAGACGGCGAGCCGGATCCGATTCAAGCCGGCAAACTGCCGCCGTTCGAGACGATCAAAGCGTTCTTCACCAGTGCCGGAGCGTTCTGGGAAAAGACCGACAGCGGTTGGACCATGACCGGGTTCTTGATGGCCGAGTAGTCGTTTGTCTGACATTTGTTAGCGGAACGGCGCGAGCCGTCCGGTGTCAGCGCGAAAGCACCCTGGGAAACTGGAAGGCTCGCGCCCTTCCGCTTCGTAAGGCCCGTCGGCTTGCGTCAAACGGCTGATGATCGTTTGACATCAGCCGGTTCGCGCCAGCGTCCGGGCCTTTTCCGTTGAGGTTTCACGCCAGCGGCGTGCCACATCAAAGCTTGGGGTCGCGCCCGCGCACCCCAAGATCCGGTCACCATCAGGCCGCCAACCCCAACGGGGTTGAACAGAACAACACGGTTCGCCCGATTCACGCCGCCGATGCCGCCGTCCGATCGCGCTGCGTCGTTTGTTGAACCCCGTTGGGGTTCCTCTCCCTCTGGGCCACCACCCGGGGTGCGCTTCGCGACCCCGGGCTGTGTTGTGGCACCGCTTTGCGGTGTCGCTGCAAGCCTATCCCACTCGCTACAGCACTTCCTTGAGTGCCTCGATCATCACCGGCAGGACTCGGGCTTGGACGTCGCTGAGGGTGCCTTCTTGGAACGCACCGGCGGCCGCTTTGTGCCCGCCGCCGCCGAACTGTTCGGCGATCTCGTTGACGGCAAGATCGCAGCGGCTGCGGAACGAAATCTTGAAACCGCCGCGTCGTTGGCCGACGAAGATTACCGCCGCCTTGGTGTTGGCGACCGCCAGGGTCAGATTGATCGAATCTTCGGTATCACTGGGCAACGCCCCGACCGCCTCAAAGTCTCTGGTTTCGACGTAGGTGTGCATCAGCGCGCCGTCGAGTTCGCTTTGGGTCCGCGAGAGGATCAGGCCGCGTAATTTCAGTCGTGCCAGCGTGTCGCGTTCGTACAGGTCGCTGTAGACTTCGGCCGGGACCACACCGGCGTCCACCAGCCGCGCGATGACGCGGTAGGTTTCCGCGGTCACGCTACCGAAACGGAACCAGCCGGTGTCGGTGGCGATCGCCGCAAACAGTGGCTGTGCCATTTGACGGGTGATCGGAACGCCCAACGCATCGGCCGCTTGCACGACCAGGGTTCCGCACGCCTCGGCCTGGTAATCCTTGTACATCGTCGCGCCCAGGTCGTCTTCACCGACGTGGTGATCGAGCACCATCTTGTCGCACGACGCGGCTCGCACGACGTCGGCCATGTCGCCCAGTTGAACCCACGCGCTGGTGTCCAGGATCATGATGCAATCGGCCGAAATGTCTTCGGGCTCGACATCGTCACCGAGGATTTCGATGTTGCCGGCGGGGTCGAGGAATTGCAGCGACGGCGGGACGCGGTGGGCGTTGATGATGCGGACGTCTTTGCCGATCTGGCGAAGGACATGCGCCATGCCCAGTTCGCTGCCCAGGGCGTCGCAGTCCGGCCGCACGTGGCTGACCAGGACAAAGGATTGGTAGTGGCTGATTTGGTCGACAAATCGTTTCCAGTTGACGCTCATCGGGGATCGGTCGCGTTAGGGGAGTGCCAGCAGTTGCTGGGCGGATTGAATGTCTTTTCGCAGTTGGTCGGTGATCGCTTCGACGGATTCAAAACGAACGACGCCGCGGACACGATCGATCAACTCGACCGAGACGGTTTGCTCGTAGAGGTCGCCGCTGAAACCGATCAAGTGGACTTCCACCTTCGTCGAATCACCTGATTGAAACGTCGGGCTTTCGCCAACATGGATCGCGGCCGGGTGGCGGGTGGTTCCGACCGAGGCGAACCCGGCATACACGCCGCCGGCGGGGATGACCACGTCGATCTGTTCCAGATTGGCGGTCGGGAAACCGAGGGTGCGGCCCCGCCGATCGCCCTGGGCGACGACGCCGCAGATCAGATGGGGCGTGTCCATCATCGCAGCCGCCTCGCGGACGTTCCCTTCGGCCAACAGGTCGCGGATCCGTGTGCTGCTGATCATCGCGCCGTCGGCCGACTCCATTTCGGCGACGCGGAATTCGATGCCTCGATCGCGACACAAGGTTCGCAGCACCTCGACATCGCCGCGGCGGTCTTTTCCGAAACAAAAGTTTTCGCCTTCGACCACGCCGCGGCATTTTAAATGGTCCCCGACCAGGGCGTCAAAGAACCGTTCGGGAGAGAGATTCAACAGGTCCGGTGAGGTCTGGCAAACGACCAGATAATCGATGCCCAGCCTCGTCATCCGACGCGCCCGTTCCTCGACCGAGGTCAACCGTTTGGGGGCCAATTCGGGACGCAGGATCGCGATCGGATGGGGATCAAACAGGCAGGCGATCGCGGGGCCGCCGAGTCGATCGGCCAGTTGCCGGGTCTGCCCCAGTAAGCTGGCGTGGCCGAGGTGCACGCCGTCGAAATTCCCAATGCTGACGACACCACCTTGCAGCGCAGCATCGACCGCAGGGAGGGTGATGTCGGGAATCGAGACAATTTCGGTCACGAGAAGCGAAAGGGCAGGGAGGGGGCGGCCGCAATCGGCTAAGCCGTGAAGGGGCCAAAACGCGTAGTTTGGCCGATTGGCAAGGATCGGGGGAGTGGGGGCGGAAATCTCGCCCGATCGGTCCCCCGCAGGATTTGGGCGACGACCGAATTAAACCGTTATCGCAGTCGGTCGAACAGCCACTTGGGGGCTCCATTGCGTAGCCCGTCGATCAGCACCGCGATGATGATGATCACGCCGATGATGATGTGGGTGTAGGTGTTGGGGATCGACAGCATGGTGCACCCGCTGCTGATCGTTTTGATGATCAGCGCGCCGATGATCGTTCCCAAGACCGATCCGCGTCCGCCGCTCAGGCTGCCTCCGCCCAGCACCACTGCGGCGATGATTTCCAGTTCCTTGCCCGTGCCGTCGGACGGGTTCCCGTTTTTGACGTTGGCAAAATAGAGCAGGGCACCGACGGCGACAAAGACGCCGGCCAAGGCGTACACCAGGGCGGTCGTCCAGCCGACCCGGATTCCACACAGCCGCGCCGTCGAGGCGTTTGATCCGATCGCAACCACGTTGCGGCCGAACACGGTGAACCGCATCACCGCGGCGACCAACAATCCCAACACGATTGCGATCAACGCGCTGGAGGGGATGTGCAGGAAACCCAGCCAGTAGTGATCGGAATTGCTGCCGGTGTAACACAGATAGCGCAACCAGTCCGGCAGGTGTCCCGACTCGGGGTACACGGTCGACTCGTCCGCGATGACTTGCCCCAGTCCTAGAAAGATGGTCATCGTGCCGAGCGTGACGATGAACGGCACCATCTCGGTCAAACTGATGATCAGTCCGTTGATCAAACCGCACAAGATGCCGACGCCCAGTCCGAGGGCGAGGGCGGCGGCGATCCAGGTCGCCGCGCCGGCCTGGTCGGCCGGAATCGTGTAGTCGCGAAACGCGATCGCCAGTGCGGTCCCGCTGAGTGTCAACGCGGTCCCGGCGGACAGGTCGATGCCGCCGGCGATGATGATCATTGTCATGCCGAGCGCGGGGACGGCGATCAGGGCGGCGGAATTGACGATCACGCGGGCGTTGCGCGGCGAAAAGAATCGTCCGCTGCCGAATTGCCAGTCCAGCAGCGCGAACAGTGCGATGATCGCCAGTAAAGCCAACGTCGGCCCATGCCGAAACGAAGTCAGCCAATGCAATTTATTTCGTCGTGTTTGGTTTTCGGTCATCGTTCTTCCACGGCAGCCAGTGCCGCCACCATCAATTCCTCTTCGTCCCATTGATCTGCATCACGCGTTTCGGCAAGCCGGCCACGCGTCATCACGCCGACTCGATCGCAGACCGCCAATAATTCCGGCAGATACGAGCTGACAAAAATGACCGTTTTACCGTCGGCCGCCAACTCGCCCATCATGCGATAGATTTCCGCTTTGGTGCCGACGTCGATTCCCTTGGTCGGTTCATCCAGCAGATAGATCTCCGCGTCTTGAGCGAGCAATCTCGCGATCGCGACTTTTTGTTGATTGCCGCCGGACAATTCGGACACCGACTGGCCGGGATCTTGGGCTTTGATTTCAACTTTCTTGATCCACTCTCTGGCGTCGCGAAGACGTTCCTTCAAGTTGATCCAACCGGCGGTGGTGTAGCGATCGTGGTTGCCCATCGCCAGGTTTTCGACGATCGACAGGTTTTGCGCCAAGCCTTCGTTCTTGCGGTCTTCGCTGAGCAGTCCGAACCCGGCTTTGCGGCGGCCGCGAACGTTGTGTGGCAGCCGTCGTCCGTCCAGTCGCACATGGCCGGCATAGGTCGGTTCCAAGGCGAACAGGCAGCGCAGCAATTCGGTGCGTCCGGCGCCGACCAGTCCGGCGACGCCAAAGATTTCTCCCCGGCGGAGTGCCAGCGAAACGTTTTTGGGCATCGGCGCCGCACCCAAGTCTTCGACTTCCAAACGGACCTCGCCGATCTCGTGGGGCACCGAGGGGAACAGGTCGTCGACGTCGCGGCCCACCATCAGCGAGATGATTTGGTCGTCGGTGATCGACGCCAGTTGGCCGCTGCCGACGGAATTGCCATCGCGTAGGACCGCGTAATCGTCCGCGACGCGGCGGACCTCTTCCAAGAAATGGCTGATGTAAATGATCGCCAAGCCGCGGCTGCGAAGGTTGTCGATGATTTGAAACAAGCGGTCCACGTCGGCCGCCGGCAGCGAACTGGTCGGTTCGTCAAACAGAATGATCTTGGCGTCGCTGATCAGGGCGCGTGCGACTTCGATCAACTGTTGCGTCGCGACGGATTGGTCGCCGGTGCGGGCTTTGGGGGAGACGTGATGGAGTCCGACGCGATGCAGTGCTTCGGTGACCGCAGCGCGTTGGTTGGATCGAAACAGCGTTCCCGCGACGGTGCCGGTGCGTCCGAGCATCACGTTGTCTTCGACGCTCAAGTCCGGTGCCAGGGTCAGTTCCTGGTACACGATCGCGACACCGCTGTCGCGCGCGTCGATGGGGCTGGATGGGCGGTACGGCCGGCCGTCGAGCGACATCGTTCCGGCGTCGGCACGATGGGCGCCGCTGAGTGTTTTTAGCAGCGTGCTCTTGCCCGCGCCGTTCTCGCCGATCAATGCCAACACGCGACCTGCGTGGGCCGACAACGAAACGTTTTCCAGAGCGATCGTGGGGCCGAACCGTTTGCTGATTCCGGTGACTTCTAGCAACGGGTTCACTACAGCGTTTCGGGTTGGAGCAGTTTTTGATACTTCTCTTCGTCCATGTTCTCCGGCGTCGCCAAGTATTCACCGGTGCTTTGAAACGCTTCGGCGGATTTGCCGTTGAGCGAATCGACGAGCGTGATGACGCTTTGGTAACCCATCTGCACGGGATCTTGCAGCACGATGCCGTGGCAATGGCCGTCTTTCATCGCTTGGATCAGGGCGTCGCTGGGGTCAAAGGCGATGAATTTGATTTTGCCGGCCCTGCCCGCGTTCTTGATCGCTTCCAGGGTTCCGTTGGCGTTGGGTTCGCAGACGGCAAAGATCCCCGACAGTGATTCGCCGTGCAGTTGCAGCAGTTGGTCGGCCTTTTCTTTAGCGCTGGTGGCGTTGTCACCGGCGTATTGGTCTGACGAGACGACCGTGATGTCAGGGTATTTTTTGATCGCGTCTAAAAAGCCGTTTTCACGCTGCTCGGTGCTTTCGCTGCCGGCGATGTAACGCAACAAGATGACGTTGCCTTGTTCGCCGATCGCCTCGGCCATCGCGTCGCCGGCCATCTGACCGCCCTTGAAGTTGTCGGTCGCGACGTAGCTGACGATTTCGGGACCCTTGTCCAATCCGCTGTCGAAGATCACGACCGGGATGCCTTCGCCGATCGTTTCTTCGACCGCATCGACCAGACCGCCTTTTTGGTTGGGCGCGAGCACGATGCCGTCGACGCCCATCGTGATCATGTCCTTGACGACTTCGATTTGGCTGCCGGTGTCGCTTTCGACGACCGGGCCACGCCAAATGATTTCGATGTTGCCGATTTCTTGGGCCGCCTTTTCAGCGCCGAAGTGCACCGATCGCCAGAATTCGTGACTGGTGCCCTTGGGGATCACCGCGATGCGGAGTTGCTTGCCTTCGGCGGCGGAGTCCGAGTTGGACGCGGAGGAATTGTCGGACGAAGATTTACAACCGGCCACGATCAGGGCGATGACCAGCAGCGAGGCGACAGACACAGGAAAACGTTTCATGGGAGCCTTCGTAGCGATCGGGAAGAGAGGAGGGCAGGGGAACCGCAATGATAGCCGATTCAGCACGCGGCGTGAGCCAGTGGCGCGTCGGCGCAGCCGCCACGCGCCGGTCGCCGATGCGTCCCGCTGGGATGTCGGTCAGTTGAGCAATCCGATCGCCTCGGGGAGCGATTGCAGCAGTTCCACGCAGGTCATGGCGGGCTGGGAGTGATTCGCCGCGGCCGCGTCTCCGGCCAGACCGTGGATAAACACGCCCAATCGTGCGGCGTCCCAGGGCGAAAGTCGTTGGCCCAGCAAGGACGTGACGATCCCGGTCAAGACGTCGCCGCTGCCGGCGCTGGCCATGCCTGGATTGCCCGTGTTGTTGACAGACCGAACGGCGCCGCGGCTGTTCGCTCCGCGGCCGACCACGACGGTCGGCCCGCCTTTGACAACGATCGTCATGCCGTGTGTTGCCACCAGCGATTCCGCGGCGGCAAGTTGGCCCTCGCGATCGCCCGCGGAGACTCCCGTCAGCCGCGCCAGTTCGCCGGGATGGGGCGTCAGGACGAGCTTGGATTGATCGCGGGGCAGGGCAGGGGACTGCAACAGTTGGTGCTCGGACATCAGGTTGATTGCGTCGGCGTCCATCACGCGCAGACAATCGGTTTTTTGCAACAGCGATTCGACGATCCGCAGAGACCCCGGACCGGTCCGCATGCCTGGACCACAGCCGACGGCATCAAACGAACCGAGCGCTGGCAGTGTGGCCGACAAACTGAACTGACCGTCGTCGGTATCGACCAGCGGGATCGTCATGATGCCGGGATGAAAGCCTGCGACCGTGTCCAGGCAGCGATCCGGGATGGCCGTCGAAACCAGTCCCGAACCGGTTTTCAGTGCCGCCATCGACGACAGGGCAATCGAGCCCGCCATCCCGCGCGAACCGCCGATCAGCAACACGCGTCCGAAGTCGCCCTTGTGGGCATCGGAGGCACGGGCGGGGAAGGGCAGGGGAGGCGCGGGATGGGACATGTGGGGAGACGGCGGCCAAGGGTGGGTTGCGAGTCGTCGGGTCGGTGGGCCGATCGGATTTCAGAGCACCCATCATACAAGGCCACGTACACGCCGGGACGAATTGGGGACGGACTGAAACGTCTGCCGCGTTCGGCTACGGGGAGCGTTGAAGTTGTCGGACGACCAGTCCCGCCAAGTAGGCCGCTTTGAACCCGGCGTCGATGTTGACGACGGCGACGTTGGACGCACAGGAGCTGAGCATCCCCAGCATCGCGGTCAGCCCGCCGAGGGTCGCGCCGTAGCCGACGCTGGTCGGGACGGCGAACACCGGGACACTCAAGTGACCGCCGACGGCGGCCGGCAGGGCACCTTCCATGCCGGCGATCACGACCACGGCGGAGGCTTCACGCAAGTGGGGCACCGCGGCCAGCAGCCGGGCCGGGCCGGCCACGCCGATGTCGTCGAATTGTCGAAACGGGATTCCCATCCAGTGCAGGGTTTCGATCGCTTCTTCGGCCACCGGGGCATCGGTGCTGCCGGCGGTGACCACGGCGGCGTGCGCGATTTCGCTCGGGGCTGGAACGGCGGCTGCATCCTGCGAACGCGGCAGTGGAGTCGGCAGTGGCGGCTCGGAGATCCCCGCGGTCAGCGTCCTGGCGATCGGGTTGAAACGCACATCGGGGATTTGGGCTTGAACTTGTTCGGCGACCGCCGCGGCGACGCGTGTGGCGAAGGACCGTTGCCCGGCGTCCTGTTGGGCCTGGATGATGCCGGCGATCATGTCGGCCGGTTTGCCGTCGCCATAGATCACTTCGGGGAACCCGCAGCGGCGCTGGCGATCCAGGTCCAGGGTGACGCGATCGGTCGCCTTGCCGCCGGCAGCGTGTGGTGTCGAGAGGGGGCCAGTGGTTAGGGCGGCCAAGGCGTCCGACGCGCTGATCCGGCCGGTCGCGACATCGGTCAGCAGGCGGGCCAAGTCTTTGGGATTGGGTTGATGCGGCGGATGGAGAGGCAAGGAACGGCCGTGAAAAGTGGGGGAGTGGGCTGGGTCGGGGCAGGGCAGGGGAGTCTTGACCAAAGCGGGGTTCGCAACTCGACGATGCGCTGGTCCAATGGACTGCAGTTCCATGTTATCCAATCAGGGTCGCCCAGGCGAAGGCGACGTCGCGAGCGTAGACTGTGTCCCCCAACTTTCGGCGGGTCGGCTCGGGCGCGTTCGGTGACCCCCCAACCTTTCACTAGACAGCATCAACAAAGGCATTTGTTCATGTCGACCAAAAAATGCGTATTGGCGTACTCCGGCGGTCTGGATACCTCCGTCATCCTGGGATGGTTGCAGGACCAAGGTTACGAAGTCCATGCGGTGTATGTCGATTTGGGGCAACCCTGTGAGGACCGCGACGCGATCATGCAAAAGGCGCGGGATTGCGGTGCGGCGTCGGCGAAATTGATCGACGTCCGCGAAGAATTGTGCCGCGACTTTGCGTTCCCCGTGCTCGCCTGGCAGGCCAAGTACGAACAGATCTATCTGCTGGGAACCTCGATCGCGCGGCCGTTGATCAGCAAGGTTTGTCTGCAAGTGGCTCGCGAAGTGGGGGCGGTGGCGTACGCCCACGGTGCGACCGGCAAGGGCAACGATCAGTGTCGTTTTCAGCTGGCCGCCGAAGCACTCGATCCCACAGTGGAGATCATCGCGCCGTGGAGAATCAAGGAGTTCCGTGACGCGTTCCCCGGCCGAACCGAATTGATCGCCTACTGTGCCGAGAAGAACATTCCGGTCAAAGCCTCGACCGCCAAACCGTACAGCAGCGACGAAAACGTCTTGCACATCAGCTACGAGGCCGGTGAGTTGGAAGAGTTGGACGTCAACGGCGTCGAACTGGTCGATTTCGGGATGGGCGTCAGTCCCCAGGAAGCTCCCGACGAAAGCGAGTCGGTGACGATCGGGTTCGAATCGGGCGTCCCCACGACGCTCAACGGCCAGGCCGTCAATGCCTTGGAAATGGTCGAACGGCTCAATGACATCGGCGGTCGAAACGGCATCGGTCGAATCGACATGATCGAGAACCGTTTCGTCGGAATGAAGAGCCGTGGCGTTTACGAGTCGCCCGGCATGACGATCCTGTACGACGCGTTGATGTATGTCGAGCAATTGACGATGGACCGCGACCTGATGCACCTCCGCGATCGGCTCGCACCGGAAGTCGCCGAGATGGTGTACTACGGATTCTGGTACACGCCCAAGATGGACGCCCTGATGTCGTTCATCAAGCAAGCTCAAAGGATCGTGACCGGTGAAGTCACGCTGAAGCTGTACAAGGGCAACATTTCGGTGGACTCGCGAAGCAGCCCGAACAGCTTGTACGACGCCGAGATCGCGACGATGGAAGGCGGCGGGTCGTACAACCAGGATGACGCCGAAGGCTTTTTGAGGATTCAGGGTTTGCCCAGCCGAGTCCAAGGCACCGTGACGCCGCGGAAGTATTAGGCGGCCCAGTCGCGCTGCGTGTCCGCATCGGTGTCTAAATACCCTGAATCACCCTCCCTGGCAGTGAGGGTTGAGCGTCGCGAGGGGAGGGGCGTCGGTCTAAAACCTGCACGGCCTTTAAATGGAAAGGCGTTTTCTTCCGGTCGTTGCGGGGGGGCTGCCTGGACCTCTGGTTGACCCCCCCATCGGTGCTTTCTGATTGACCGGCGCGGTTGGGTGGCTTAGCTTGCCTGTCGCGAATGTTGCGATTGTTAGGAAAATCCGCCACGGGTTGTCGCCGTTTGCGCCTGCCAAGCGTTCAAGAACGCGAAGGGGTCTATTCCAATGGGTTCGCGAGAGACGGCTCGCCCGGTGAGGGTTGGCTGGATCGCTGAGCCGAATTCTATTTAAGGTGAGAGCGATGCCGTTGCGGACAGGGGCTTGGATCCGGTTGCTGGTGGTTGTGCTTGCAGTCAGCTTGAATGTACCCGCAGTCGATGCGGGCACGTTCGAGGTCGATTCGCGTCGTGACGTTGCGGTGGCGAAGCGGAAGATTCGCGCCGCCCAGTTTCTCTCGCGCGCGACCTTTGGTCCCAACCTTCAGCAGATCGAAGCGTTGGCCGAGCGGATGGCACAGATCGGGACGCGGCGTGCATGCGAAGAGTGGATCGATCAGCAGATGGCCGTGCCGGCGGGTTACCACCGTCCTTTGGCCGTCGACATGATCGCCCGTGATGGGCTGAATTCCCGCCAGAACGACGCTTACATCCAGCGTTACCGCTATCACGCCTGGTGGCACTGTGCATTGGCCGGCGAAGATCAACTTCGTCAACGCGTGGCGTGGGCGCTGATCCAGATTCTGGTGACCAGCCAGGACGGCGCTGGGTTCAACGATGTCGGCGCCGGGCATTACAGCGGGGAAGGGCGGTGGCTCGGTCCGACACATTACTACGATTTGATGGTCAAGCACGCCTTTGGCAACTACCGCGAATTGTTGGAGGACGTGACCTATCACCCGGTCATGGGTGTCTACCTGAGTCACATGCGAAACCGAAAGACGGATGAGGCTTCCAATCGATTTCCGGACGAGAACTATGCCCGGGAGATCATGCAGTTGTTCACGATCGGATTGTACGAACTGCACATAGACGGTCGTCTGAAGACGGACGAATCCGGCAATCTGATCCCGACCTACGACAACGAAACCATCAAGGAGTTCGCCAAGGTCTTTACGGGGTTGGCGTTCAAGCCGCATCCCAATGCGACGGGGACGGGGCGGTTTTGGTGGGGCAACGAATTTGAAGAGCCGATGGAGATGTTCGATTTCGAACATGAGCCCGGTTTGAAAACGTTGCTCGGCGGGGAAGTGATCGGTAGTGAAACGAGTGTCGACGGGGATGCCGATATCGCCGCGGCGCTGGACAACTTGCTCGCCCATGACAATGTGGCTCCGTTCCTTTCGCGACGATTGATCCAGCGGTTGGTCAAAAGCAATCCTTCGCGAGGTTACATTCGACGTGTCGCGCGGAAGTTCAACAACAACGGGCAGGGCGTCAAGGGTGACTTGGCCGCGGTCGTCAAGGCGGTGCTGCTGGATCCGGAAGCCTGGAGCGGTCAGCGGTTGCTGGGCCGCAGTCGGCCCTACCGCGTGGAAGTCATTGCCCGGGGAACGGATTACTCGACGCTTTCTGAACCGGTGATTCGATACACGCGATTGCTACGAGGCGTCAACGCGACCAGCAATCATCACAGCGGCCGCGCGATGTTGATGTCGCAGAATTACAACTGGACTCAAGAGCCGTACTTGTCGCCGACGGTGTTCAATTTTTATCTGCCCGATTACCAACCGCCCGGCAGCTTACTCGGTTACAAGCCGTCGCGTCGAATCCCCAACGGATTCTTGGCCGCCCCGGAATTTCAAATCAAAACCCCGGTGACCTCGAATCGATTGGCCGGGCGGTACATCTGGGACATCTCCAATCAAATGTCCCAGCAGCGTTGGTCCAACAGTACCAGCGGGGTCTCTCACAACAGCGACATGATTTTCCATCTGGAAGAAGAGGAACTGCTGTGCACCGAGGATGAAGACATGCACGAACTGATGGATCGGTTCGATTTGGTGTTCTGTTATGGGTCGATGCCCCAGGACTACAAGGAGAGGGTGGTCGAGGTCACGACGGCGGAGACGGCGTGGATGAAGAACAACCCGACCTGGCGTCCAAGGATGGAGGAGTTTCGGGTCAACGCGGCACTGATGGCGACCGTGTTGTCGCCGTTCGCCGCCATCACGCAGTAGCGCGTCGCTGAATCCGACGCCGTACGTTCTGCTTTCCCTTTTCTCGTACCGGACCGATTGTCATGAGACCCACGCAACGCATCCACCGCGAGCCGCTTCGTCGAGATGTTCTGAAACTGGCCGGCGGTTGTGCGGCGCTGACGAACACGTCGCTGCTGTCAACGTTGTTCAGTCTGTCGGCAACCAACGCCGCCGTCGCCGCGAATGACTTGAGTGGCTACAAGGCGCTCGTCTGTGTGTTCATGTATGGCGGCAACGATTCGTTCAACATGCTGACGCCAATGGATGCAGCCGAGCGGGCTGATTATTTGGCTGCACGTGGAGGAGTTTATCAGCCGGGGAACGGCGCGTTGGGGTTGCCCGAAAATGAATTGCATCCGATCACGGATAATGCGACCGGGCGAACCTTCGGCATCCACCCGGGCATGGGCGATGTACAACAGATTTACCAAGCCGGTGATCTGACGTTTCTGTGCAACATCGGCAGTTTGGTCGAGCCGACCACGATGGCGCAGTACCAGGCGCGATCCAATCTGCCGCTGGGGTTGTTTTCCCACGCCGACCTGCAACGCCACTGGATGACCTCGGTCCCGCAAACCCGTTCGCAGGTGACCGGTTGGGCCGGACGAATGGCTGACCTGATCACCAGTCAAGTCAATACGAACGACAACATCTCGATGAACATCGCACTCAATTCGGTCAACATGATGCAGACCGGAGGATCGGTGATTCCGTACATCGTGACCAACTCGGGCGCCAGCGAAGTGGGATGGTATGGCCAAACGTGGACGCAGGCCAAGATCTACACGCAGTTGACCGATGACGTTCTGTCGCGATCCTACGGGAACCTGGTGGAGCAAACGTTCGCCAATGCCAATCGCAACGCGCTCGATTCGGCGATCGCGTTTAACGAGGCGGCCAATGCGGTCAACCTCAACACGACGTTTCGTACCGCCAACAATAGTCTGTCCAGCCAGTTGCAGATGGTCGCCAAGACGATCGGCGCGCGTGATGCGATCGGGCACTCGCGGCAAATCTTCTTCGTCAACATCGGCGGCTGGGACAACCACGACGAGCTGATCAATAATCAGCAAACCAATTTGACCCGTGTCAGCGAAGCGTTGAAAGATTTTTATGATGCGATGACGGAGTTGGGCGTTCAAAACGATGTCGTCACCTTCACCGCCAGCGACTTCGCCCGAACGCTCAACAGCAACGGGCGCGGCAGCGATCACGCCTGGGGCGGCAACCAGATCATCATGGGCGGACCGGTCAAAGGCAATCAACTGTGCGGCACGTATCCCGATTCGTTGGCGCCCGGCAACCCGCTGGATCTCGGCCGCGGCCGCCTGTTGCCGACGACGTCGGTGGATGAAATGTGGTGCGAATTGGCGATGTGGTACGGTCTGGAAAATGACCATCAAATGGAAAGCATCCTGCCCAACATCCGCAACTTCGTTAACAAGGGACAGGCAACCTATCCGCTCGGGTTCTTGACGTAGCAACGGGGTCGCCAGTGGGATAGGCTTCCAGCCTGTCATCTTCGACAGGCTGGAAGCCTATCCCACTTGTTCAATCAAGGGTATCGTCGGGTAGCGGTTCGTTGCCGTTGGGGGTGACCAGCGCGGCGAAGGTTCGCGGCGACAAATCATTGCGCAGAAAGTGGCCGCGGCCATCGACCGTCGCCATCGTCACGCCGCTGGCCATCCTGCCGCCCGGTTCGATTCCGACCGTTCCGTTGATCACGCCTTTCATCGCCGTGTAATCAAGGTCCACCGGTTCGGCCCAGCCCCCGATCGCGCGGTTGACCGGCGGGGCGCCGGCGATCACCAAGATGGTCTGTGACGCATTGTCTTGGATCTTGTCGGGAGACAGGGGACCCGAGGGAGGGAAGAGCGTTCCCGGGCCCGTGATCAAATAGTATCCCGACTGCGTTCCGGCTCGGTTGGTGTCGTTGGGGTGCACATACACCGAGGGCATCGAGTAGCTCGCTTGCAGGTTCAGCTCGTGGTCCCATGGTTTGCTGAGATCAAACTGGTCGTACGTCTCCTGTTCCCCGAGGTAAGGCAGGATCAGCACACGCCACGAATGCATCGGGATTCCGGCGCTGTCGCGAAGGGTTGCCGGTGGATACGTTCCGTAGTCGGCCGCGTACGCATTGAGTGCCGCGGCGATGCTTTCCAGATTCTTGATCGACGAGTTCTGGATGCGGATCTCGGCAAGTCGTGAAACGCTGTCGCCGCCAAAGCGGATAGCGGCAAACGCGATGCAAATCAGCATCGTCAGGACAACACCCGCGGAAATCAGGACGCCTAAGGGGCGTTTGTTTGCGGGGCGGGGCGGGGGAGTCGTCGAAGCGGTGAAGTCGGGCAGTTGGATCGGTGCGCCGCACGAAAAGCATTCGCCGGACTTTCCGCTGTACCGATCCTCGACCTGAGTTTGCGCGTGGCAGTGCGGGCAGGTAAACAGGTATGACATGGATGGTCAAGCGACTTGCGAGGCGTAGAGTACATGATGATGATTGACAACGCGCCCGAAAGCGCGAGCGATTCATTCTAGAGGACAATAAGTTGAAAGTGGTGTTGCAGCGGGTCAGTCAAGCGAGTGTTTCGGTCGAAGGAGAGGTGGTCGGCCAAATCGGAGCGGGCTTTTTGGCCTTGGTCGGAATCGGCCACGCGGATGGTGAGTCGGTCGTCAGCTGGATGGCAGAGAAGACGGCCGTGTTGCGCGTCTTCGAAGACGACGCCGGTAAAATGAATCGGTCGGTGATCGATATCGGCGGCAGTGTCTTGGCCGTCAGCCAATTCACGCTTTACGGCGACTGTCGCAAGGGTCGCCGTCCGGCGTTCACCGACGCCGCCGATCCGGCAATCGCCAAGCGGTTGTACGAGCTGTATGTCGAGAGACTAAAAGGGCAGGGGATTGGTGTCGAAACCGGAGTCTTCGCCGCGGACATGAAAGTCTCGCTGGTCAACGATGGTCCGGTCACGATGTTGTTGGAACGGTGAAGGGGGGAGTTTTAAGTTTCAGGTTTCAGGTTTCAGGTTTCAAGTTTTCTGGGTGCTGGGTGCTGGGTGCTCTCGACTCCCCTTCTCTCCTTGTCTCCTTGTCTACTTGTCTACTTGTCGCCTTGTCTACTTGTCGCCTTGTCTACTTGTCGCCTTGTCTACTTCCGCTCCGCGGAAGGAAGCGAGGCGTTGAAGCCGAGGTTGGGCGCTTGCCATTGTGGCGCGGTCCAGTCGGACGGCGGAGACGTCGGTGTGTATTGCCAGCCGGGTTGTGTGAGGTCGTACTTGGCACGTTCACGCAGCCGCGCCGCGATCGTGTTGTCACTCCACGCGGTGTAGCAAAGCCCGAACAGCAGCGCGTACACAAACACGTTGGCGATCGCGTCGTTGCCCAGGAACTTGAGTGCGGTTCCAAAGGACTTCTTCGTGCGCAGCCTTGCCACACCGACTTCAACAGCCCAGATTTCGTCCAAGATCAAGTGGACCAAAAAACCGACGACGACCGCCACCGCTTTGTAGGCCCGCTCGGCGTCGCTGGTGGTCGGCATCGCCAGGTAGGCGATCAATCCCGAAACCCCCGCGGCAGGCAAACTGTGCCACATGCCGCGGTGGACGGTGAAACGCTTGAAAAACTCAAAGGCGCCGAAACGGATCACGACATAGATCAGCATCGCCGCCAGAGCCATCGACTCGTGGGACAGGTCGTAGTCGCGAAAGCGATTGAGCATCATCATCGGGGCGACTGCCGCGGTGAACATGCTGATCTCACGCAGCGGAATGCCACCGTCGCTATCCAAGTCCGGCAGCATGCCGCTGACCGAACAGAGACCGCCGGCCAAGATCCCGTTTTCCAGCGTCATCGATTGCGAGGTCACGCCCCAGTAACCGTAGGCGATCCCGACAAGCGTGCTGGCGCTGATGTGGGTTTTGAAATCTGCCACGCTAGCAAATGGGTGAGGGGCAGGGGAGGGCGGTCGAGCAAATTGGAAACTCGGTACATACCGCTTTCCATGGTCCGCTGCCAAGACTGGATTGCGATTGGTCTTCGCTTGCGGCGCGTCGATCGCGTATAAGTCACTGTGGCGACGCCCTGCCCTCGGTCCTGGCGGATCGGTGCGGCCCGTGGGCGGCTTGCAATGCAAGCATTTGCTCAAGGGACGTCGGGACGTTGCGGCAAAGGTGGCTGACAACAAATGAAGTTCAAGGACAGGAGTGCGAGGACAACGGCTTGTGGAGACGTACGACATCTTGATGCTGATCGTGCTCGTTGCGGCTGCCATTTTTGGCGCGGTCAAGGGCTTTGCTTGGCAGTTGGCTTCCATCGCGTCGATCGTGGTCAGTTATTTCGTGGCCTATCGATTCCGCGAGCCGCTCAGCCATTCGATCGTCGCCGAGCCTCCGTGGAATCGCTTTCTGGCGATGTTGATTCTGTTCGTGGGGACGTCGCTGGTCGTTTGGGTTGCTTTCAACATGGTCCGCCGGACGATCGACCGAATGAAGCTGAAGGAATTTGATCGTCAGATCGGAGCGCTGTTCGGGCTGCTCAAGGGGGGGCTGTACTGCACGCTGATCACACTGTTCGCCGTCACGCTGATGGGGGACGGAATTCGCCAAACAATCGTTGCTAGCAAAAGCGGCCGATTCATCGCCCGGCATCTCGACCGCAGCGAGTCGGTGATCCCGCCGGAGATCCATCAGTTTTTGCGTCCGTACTTGGAGCGATTCGACGCCGAGTTCGAGGGTTCCCAAACGCAGCCTGATGCCGGATTGGCCGGCCGGCTGATGGACGCTTCTGAAGGCGTCGAAGGCGTCGTGGTCGAGGAGATGCGAGACCGGTTGCAGCCAGTGTTCACACCCGAGCAGAACAGCACGCTCGCACGTCCGGCCGGTTGGCGACCGTGAATGCGCGACGCCGGCGAGACGCGTCAGTGACCGGCAAGTGTTAGCATCCCCAGCGGGACGCGTCAGCGACCGGCGCGTCCAGCAGCAGGGCAGCTCAGCGAGCGGTGTCTATACGGAAACTCGCTCAAACACGGGGTTTTCTGCAGTCGCAATACAACATAAGAGTGATTATCGGACGTTGCGGAAGCGGTGTTTTGTGCCCTGTTTGGTGCTTTGGACTGAGTCCTGAGTCCTGAGTCCTGAGTCCTGAGTCCTGAGTCCTGAGTCCTGAGTCCTGAGTCCTCTGGTGGGCGTTTGCTCCGTTGTCGACAACCAATCACTTTCACCGCGCTCGGTTGTCGACAGCCAGGCGATTTCACCGCGCTCGGTTGTCGACAACCAAGCGGTAGCGGAAGCTGCGACGGCGTTCGGCGGCTGTGCCGCCGATCCAAATCGCGTGTCAGGTCTTTAACGCCGCCGGCGACGCGATCGCAGCAAACCGAACGTGCAAACCAGCGACAACGCCAGCGCGCTAGACGGCTCCGGGATCGCGGTCACCTGACTGCTCAGCGTGAGCGTTCGCCCGAAGAATCCTCCCCCAGAGTTGGCGGCGGCCGACTCGAGTCCAAAGCCGACGGTTTGGAACGTCGTGAAGTCGCCATCGACGGCGGATCCGTCGGACAGGACAAATTGGGTTTCTCCGAGCGTCGGTGCACGCAGCGTGACCGTTCCCAGTGAAGCTTCGAAGATGCCGTTGCCGCGATCGATCGAAGTGCGACCGGGTTGGCCGAACGCCGGACCGAAGGCGGCAAAGGTCAGCGTGGAAGAACCGGATCCGGCGTCGAAGCCGCCTTCGCCATTAAGCGTCAGCGATTCGAACAAGCCATCGCTGCCAATGCTTCGCAGCGAGAGATTGAAAGCGTTCAGATTGGCCGATCCGATCAAGGTGCTGTCGGTTCCCGTGACGGTTTCTCGCAGAACAACTTCCGCGTGGATCTGTTCGCCGGCGGTGGTTGCGATGGCACTGTCCATGCCGTCACCGCGATTGGTCCGTAGCAACAGATCGTAGGTGAGTTCGGCGTGTGCCGAGGCAAGCATCGACAAGGTGGCAAACGCAAAGGTGGCTATTCGCAAATTCATTTCGTGATCTTTTGTTGGGAGTCGTAAGTAGATGGAAAGAGTGGATCGAGTGGGGAAGTGAATTCGCGCCCCGTGGGACGCGAAGGTCAAAGGGCGGTTGGGCGATGCGGCTACTGACGTGGCGCACCGAAGATGGTCGGGATCAAGTCATTCAAGTCGATCCCATTGATCGATCCATCGCCGTTGGTGTCGAGGTCGAATCGGTACTCGTTGGGATTGAACAGCGACGGAATGATCGAGTTCAAATCGATGCCGTTGCGGAACCCATCGCCGTTAGCGTCGCCGAGCAGACGGAAGAAATCGTCGTTGGGTGTGCCCGCCGCGTTTTGTCCACCGAACGCATAGTCGACCGCCATCGTGGTTGCGCCGACGATCGCTCGCACTTGGCTTGCTGCGATGTCGAGTCGGTAGTTGCCGTCGGCGAGCGAGTTGCCCTGCAGGCCGGAACCGTTCCGCGTCACCACACTTGCACCGGCAGCGAAGGAGAGCACGGCAATCGTTTTCCCTCCGTTGTTACTTGCGGCGATGTCCAGACCCGCCACTTGGGTCGAACTATCCGTGTTGGTCAGCGTGAACGCCGATTGCAGCGCCACATGGTCCACTTCGGTGTCAAACGTCACCGTCACGGACGTGACTTGCGATCGCGATGCCGATCCATCATTGATCACGACCGACTCGACTTGGGGAGTCGCCGACGTTGACCCAATTGAGTAAACACGCAACGTGTTGCTGACTTCATTGCTGACGACCAACAACGGCGAGCCGTTGGGGCTATCGCCGGAGGAGATAAAGGTCAGTCCTTCAGGGCTAACGTCCGCGCTGTCGTTGAGCACTTGTGCAAGCGAGACGTTGGTCGGGTCGGTAACGTCGAACACCATGATGGCGTTGGCACGTTCGAGACCGACAAATGCGTAAGTGCGTCCGTCGATCTGCCCGATCGTGATGCCTTCGGGTTCGGTTCCCTTGTTGTCGCTTCGTCCATCATCGTAGAGCCCCAGCAGATCGCTGGCTCGTGCGAGCACGTCGCCGCTGTCAAAAACCAACTCCCCTGCCCTGCTCCAGATTGAGAACGATCGGGCGCCGAAGGAATAGAGCGCGTCGTAGTCGCCGTCGCCGTCGGGATCGCCGACGATGCCACTGAGTTCCAGTTCACCGGCCGACGCTGCGGCTTGCAGTGCTGCGGCGTTAGGGAACATCGTCGGGTCCAGCGTGACACTTTGGACGTCCGTTTCTTCCGCGTCGCGTGCATCGCCTTCGTTGGCGGTGACGTAGTAGGTCACGCCGTCGACTTGGTAGCTGGCGATCGCATCGGGTTGGAACAAGCCGCGAACCGGGATGCTTTGTAGCGTTAACGCATCGGGAGAATCGTTGGTCGGATCGATGGCCGCATTTGCCGCGTTGTGGTCCTTGTAACCCAGCGGATGAATCGCGATCACCGTCGCGGTGGCGATGTCGACTTCGGCCAACGCGTTGTTCTCCTGGAGGGTCACAAACGCGGTGGTGCCGTCAGGCGAAACGGCGATGTATTCCGGTTCGACGTCTTCGGAGACACGCTTGCCGGGGCTCAGTTTGACACCCGCATCGCGGAGTGCTTGCTCGCTGCCGTCAAAGGACTCGAAGCCGGCGGTTTGCACGGTCGCGGCCGCAACTCCGGTCGAGAGGTCAACGTTGCTGACCGAGCCGACCGGATCAGTTGTTCCATCCGAAGAGGCTTCGCCTTCGTTGGCGACCAGCAGTCGCGTGCCGTCAGGCGCGAACGTCAGCTGGTCCGGCAAGGCGCCGACAATCACGCTGCCCAAGTACGAGGTGTCGGCCGCGTTGTAAAAGAACACGCTGCCGGGAGCTTGGGGATCGGATCCGGGGACGGCCACCGCGACGACGCCTGTCTGGTTGACCGCAACGCTGGTGATCGCATTGTCGCTCGCGCCCTCCGCGGTCGGCTGGATCGTAGACAACCAGACCGGGTTGGCCGGGTCAGCCAGATCGACGACCTGTAGCCCGGCATCGGAAGTCACGAACAGGCGATCGCTGCCGGCATCAAAGGCGGAGATTTCAGCACCTGACAGGCCGCTCGAAATACCGCCGATCGGTGTGAACGATGTTGACCGGTCCGGCGTCGCCGACAACGCCGGGAATCCGACGCCGTTGCCCTGGATGGCGAACCGATACACTCCTTCGCCCGCGTCGTCACTGGTGATCACCACCGTGGCATCGTGTAGTCCCAGCTTGGAGGGATCGAAGACCACATCGAAGGAGAACGATCCGCCGGGGATGACGGTCGCGACCGGTTGGTTGGTAAAGGTGAATGCACCGGCTTCGGCACCGATGATTTCGGCAGCCGAGATATTCAGCGCCGCGGCGCCGGCGTTTTCGATGGTGAAGGTCTTGGTGACCGTTCCGCCGGTTACGTCGGCGCTACCGAAGTCCGTTCCGGCCAAGGGCGAGACGTTGGTCGTTCCGGCAGCGACCGCTTGGCCGTTGTCACCGGTGATGTTGATGTCCGGATCGATGGCGGTCGTGAACACGACTTCCAATCGCGGCCGTTCGAGTTCATTGGCCGCTTCGGAGCTTTGCAAACCCCAACCGTCGGTGCCGCTTTCCCAAGGCTCGAGCAGCCATCCGTAGTTGGTCAGGTTGCCGTTGACCCAAGCCTGGACGTCGCTGGTCACATCCCAGTCGTGGAACCCGCCTTGAACGTTCGGGTTGCGGCTCGGGTTTCCGGCGGACGCGGTGTAGTCACTGGCCGCTTCCACGCCGTCGACACTGACGCCGTCAATCAGACTGTTGAACGTGTCGGTCTCGTTCCAAGCCGTCAGCAGGGGGAAGAACCGTGCCCCGTCGCCTTGAGCATTGCTAGTGGTCGAAGCGGTGCGAAGCCGTGCGGTGACGATCTTCGAACCCGCGGGAATTTGTCCGGCCAGGTCTCCGATGATGTCATCGAATCGGACGAGCGCTCGGCTGGTCGGTGAATCGATAAACAGCGTTTCGGCGGCCGACAAATCGTCATCCGCGGTGGAACTATCGATTTCGGTGTCCACGGTCGACGAATAGCCGTTGACGCCTTCGCGGAAGCTGACGACATTCGCACCGGCGGGAACCCATTCGATTTCCAGTTTCGGGCGGGCCGTCGGCGTTTCGTCTTCGGCACTGCTGAAGAACCAGCCGTCGGTGCGGTTTTCCCAACCCTGAATCAGCCAACCGTTGTTGGTTTCGCCATCGGCCCAGGCTTGGAGGTCCGGCAGCACGCTGAAACTGAGCACGCCCGTCCCCGTGCTACCGGCTCCACTGGCTGTCCCGATTGCGGATTCAAAGGCCGCGGAGGCTTCACCGCTGCCCGTTTGAATCCCGTTGCCGAACGCATTCCAGGTCGCCGTGGCGTCATCCCAATCGATCAACATGCGGTGCAGTGTTCCGCCATCGCCCGGCGAGTTGGACGTGTTGGGATTGGTTTCCACAACCAGGTTTGCCGACGTGATGACGGATCCCAGTGGGATTTGACCGCGCCCGTCACCGAACAGGTCGGCGTAACGCAGCAGCACTTGCGACGCGTTTCCGGCGCTGTCGAAATCGACCAACAAGTCGGCAGACGGCGCGATCACAGAATCTGGATCGCTTTCCCGGATCTGGGCGTCCGAGGTTCCCCGATAGGTGCCATAGCCATTATTGACGCCCTGTTGCAGTTCCCGTCGATAGACCAATCCGAGCTGCAGTGGTTTGGTGGCGGAGTCACTTGCCCGGCCGTTGCCGTCGACGAACGAGAACGTCGCCACGCGGTCGCCACCGGTCACGACGGGATCCGAAGTGAAGTAGGTCACCGATTGCAGGATTCGTTCAACGGCAAGCTCGGTCCCTGCCGCGTTGAACGTCAGCGTCAGTGGGGATGTTCCGGAGCCGGCGGTGAACGTTGCCACCACGACACCGTCATAGCTGACGTGGGTTCCCGAAACACCGACCTGCCCTGCCCCGTTGCCTTCGTCGCGAATGGACAACGCATCCGATGCGATTTGTCCGCTGGTCAGTTCCACCGTCGCAACGGCACCGTCAAAGAATGCGACTCCGACGGGAGCGAGGTTGAATTGTCCGTCAATGCTGACTGCGTCGTCGCCCACGCCGTAATAGGTCGCACCGGACGAGGATTGCAGGGCAGGTGCGGCACCGAATCCGTCGATGTTCACGGTAACGGTTGCCGTCGACGTTCCACCGAAGCCATCGGTCATGGTGTACGTGAAGGTGTCGGTTGCCCTGTCACCATCGTAGAGTGAATCCAGGGCGGTGCCGGGATCGTAGCGGATCGTTCCATCGGCGTTGGCAGTCAGTGTTGCGCCCAGACTGGACGTCGGGGCGACGCTGTCGATCGACAGCAGCCCGGGAACAGGGCGTGCCGCGGGTTGGCCGATCGAATCGAACGGAATGAAGGTGAACGTGAACGGTTGGCTTGGCGGCCCAATTCTGGCATGTCGTGCGACCGGATCACAAAATTTCCCGCGCCGTCGTCTTGGTAACTCAGGAAATTGTCTTCGACTTCGTCGTTGTCTTGGTTGGTCAGCACCAGCATGCCGGTGTCCGGAGACTGTCCGGGGATGTTGACTTTCCACTCGTGCCCGCCGTCGGTGACGTCCAGACGTTCGACGTTGAACTCGCCGATCGCCATGCTGACGCCATTGGGGCCGGATTTAAACGGATCAATCGTTCCGGCGACCAGGTTTTGTGCGTTGCGTGGGACGAAGACGAACGAGAATCCGCCGTCTTCACCGTCACCGAAGTCCTGTTGGTTGTCGCGAACGGCAATCTCGTACGTTGCCGATCCCGCAATAGCTCTCGTTTGAACCACGTTGTCCGCGTTTTCGTTGCCGATGACGAACAGGAATCCGTCCAGCGCCGCGTCGGTCACACCGGGGATGGTGACTTCGTAACGACCGACATCGGTTCGAACCACGTCGGCGTCGGTCAGTCCATTTCCATGGTTCAACGTGCCTCCGCCGGTGACGTGTCCGCCGACCCAGTTGTCGGCGAACGGGAAGAACGCGACCGAGACATTCGCATCGGCTGCCGCATCGGTTCCGAACGGTTGCAATGCGAGTGAGGTGCCGCTGCCGTTGTCAAAGGCTTGGACCAAGCGGTAGTTCGTGTTGGCTCCGTCGAAGTTCTCGCGGATCGTTGCCATCACGACACCGTCGGCTCGGTTGATGGCGGTTCCGTCGTGCAGGATTTCGACTGTCCCCGTGGTTCCGGCACCGACCGTCAAGCGAACCGGCGACGATCCGGTTTGAGCGACCGACCACACGCTCAACGCATCGACCGACAAGTTGGCCGACGGGATTCCCGTCGGCGTCCCCAGCAGCGATTCCACGTCGGGGTCGACGTCGTTACCCAGCACGGTGATCAAGGCGCCTTGGGCGCTCAACTCATTCAAGTTGACGACATCGTCGCTGGCCGTCGGAGCTTGGTTTTCTCCTTGCACGGTCAATGAAACGGTTGCGGTCGAAGTTCCGCCGCGGCCGTCGCGGATCGTGTAAGTGAACGTATCGGTGGTCGATTCACCGTTGCCCAGGTCGGCGATCGGTGCACCCGCACTCGATGGGTCATAAGTGAACGTGCCATCGGCCTCGAGCGTGACGGAGGCTCCCAGGGCACTGACGCTGTCAAACCCGTCGATGCTGAAATCCAACCCATCGATCTTTTCCAGCGGGCTGTCATAGGGCAGGAAGATGAATTGGAACTCGGGGAAGTTCCCGGTCGGGGTGAAGGTCTGGGACTGCAGGATGTCAATCCGGAACGCATTGCCTTGGGGCGTCGCCATCACGGCTTGATCGGCTGGGATCAGGGTCGACACTCCGTTGACGTCGGCAAAGTCATAGGACGTCGCGATGGCAATTAGGGCGCCATCGGCCGGTGTGTACCCATCGATCGAGACCAGGGGTGCCAGGTCGGTGTCGGAGCTGAGCGAGACGTTGCCATACCGCTGTCGCAAGGCGTATTGACCTTCTTCCGATGCCGCACGTCCGCCGATCAATCCGGTCGTCGAACCGGGAAGGTAAACAAAGCTGATCGCGTCACTTTCGAATCCGGTCGCGTCGGAATCGCTGTCCATCTGGCGGACCAGCCATTTGTTGTTGTAGCCCTGTGGATAGACCGACACGATGTTGTCGTCGTTGCTGCCGCTGACGGCGAACAACAAGCCGTCGTCGGTGAAGCTGGCTTCGGGGATGGTGATTTCGAACAGTCCCGGTTGAAGCAGCGTCACATTGGCTTGAGAAATGCCGACGCCCCCGAGTACGGTTCCGTCGGCGGCGATGTGTCCGGAGGTCCATTGATCGCCGAAGGGAAAGAACGCGGCGCTGAATGGGGTGTTCCGTTCGCCGCCGCCGATGCCGCGATCGGTTGCAAATCCGTAGCTGCCGAAGGCGTTGTAGGTATTGACCGTCGGAAACGGGCTGGTGTTGTCACGGCCGGTGCCCAAGAACACACCGTCGGCGAGCGACAGATCGAATCCGCCACGACCGACCGCGACGTCACCCAAGTTGCCGACGCTTTGGATCGTCAGGTCGTTGGGGGCCGCGGTGGTGTTGATGACGGTAAACACCGAACCGTCATTGGTGGTCGCCGCCGGATCGCCATAGATTTCGGCAGCCGAGACGGAGAATTCGGTGGTGTCGGGATGGAAGTCGTTGCCGAGCACGTCGATGCTGGCGGGGGTGAACTTATCCGTCACCGTGCCGTCGTCATCGACCGCCTGCACGTCGTCGTCTTGTGGGATAACGGAAATGTCTAGCGTGACCGAAGCGGTTTCGCCGCTGGTGTCGGTCGCCGACAGCGAGATTTGCACGTAGCCGAACTGGTTTAGCGCGGGTGTAATCGAGACATGGGTGCCGATGATTTCAGCATTGATCAGTCCACTGACTCCGGTATCGACGCCGTACGTCAGAACATCGGTCGAATCCGGATCGGTGAAGATTGCCGTCAGGTCCAGGGCGGTTGCCGCGTCGTCTTCGTTGAGCACCAAGTCCGCGGGCGTGAAAAGGACCTCCGGAGCATCATTGACCCCGACCCACTGGATCGTGACCGTGGCGTCGTCGCTCTCGGTCGTTCCATCGGTCGCCCGATAGACGAAGGTGTCGGTATCGGTTTCGCCGGCACCGAGTGCAGTGATCGCGCCCGAGGTGGCGTAGTTGACCGTGCCGTCAGCGTTAAGCGTCAGTGGCAGTCCCTTGGCGGACAAACCGTCGTTGTTCTCGCCGAGTGAAGAGACCGTCAGATCGGTGGTCGGGCTAAGCGTGTTTTCGAAGGGGACGAAGAAGAACACAAAGTCCGAGTTCAGCGGCGTTTCGGTGTTACCGTTCCAGGCGAACTGGCGAATGAGGATGTCACCACTGCCGTCACCGGCATCGTCATAGCTGAAATACGTGTTTCGCGGCTGATTAACCGACAGGTCATCGTTTTCGATGATCAGGGCGCCCGAGGTAATGTCGTGCCCGGGAATGCTGACTCGGTAGAATCCGTCGGACTGATGCAAGACGCTGAAGTTTCCGAAGGACTGTAGCATCGGGCTGACGCCGTCGAAGCCGCCGTCGACGACACCGCCGATCAGACCTTGAGCACTCCTGGGGATGTAGAGCACGCTGATCGGATCGGTGTCCGTTGACCCGATCTCTTGGCTATTGTCGCGGACCTGGATTGCCCATTGGTTTCCCCCAATCGGTCGAGCCCGGGAGTAGTTGTCAGAGTTGTCGCCGGCGATCGAGAAAAGGAAACCGTCCTCGAACGAATTGGTCACCCCGGCGACTTCGACCACAAAGTTCCTGCCGTCCCCGGTGGCATTGATGTCGGTGCTACCGAAGACCCTTGCCCCACCTTCGTCGATCGTTGCCCCGGCCCATCCCGCATCATAGGGGAAGAACGTATTCGAGATCGGAACGGAATTCTCTCCATTGTTCTCTGGGGCGGCGGCCATCGCGATCCAGGTGCTCGCGGCGTCGACCACATATTGGAGAACGCCCAAGTTTGTTTGTGTGCTGTCAACCGGTTGGTTGTCGCGAAGCACAGGCAGACTGATGCCTTCACCTGCGGTCAGAGGCGCCAGGTCGGTGTCGTTGGACGGGTCAGCATCGTTGTCGCGATGCAGGTCCAGGTCGCCTTTGTTACCGGTGATCGAAGTCACGGCGCCTGGGATCATCGAGCGTTGGGGAACACCCGGCTGTCCCGGGCGATCGGGGATGAACCAATCGGTGGCGTTGACGGCCGGGTCATACGTTTCGCGATCAAAGTCGACCTGAAACGCCGAGACCGACTGCACTTCGCTTCCGGACGTGTCATTGGTCAGGACGTTGATCGCGCTGTCGGCTGCCAACGTCAACGAATCGTTGACAACGTTCGCGGCAAGCAACTGACGCGCTTCAAGGGATTCCAGTTTAAGGTGCTTCTTGGTGAGGCGACGACGCTTGTTCATTCTTGATTTCACGGTGAATGTTTCGGTGCGGAATGGTTGGGTAGCAGAGCGACGCGCAACGTGTTGGTAGTGGGGCGTCTGATCGATCGGTTGGGATCGATGCGGCGGAGAATAGCGATCGCAAAAACTTGATCAATGCGACGTTGTGGTTATTCACACAGTTCACACCATTACTCGATCGAACATTCACAAGAGCTTCATGCATTGGATCGCATCTCGGTTTCATGCTGAAACGATGACGCAATCACGAGTGTCTTAACGTGGCTGTTAGTGTCGCAAGCGGCGCGCACCAGATTTGTTATCGCGTGCGTAACAGGTGGCGGTCGTGCCCCCGGCATGCGGTGTCGCAAATGTTAGAAACCGGCGAAGACTTTGGCGTGGTTTAGATGAATAAGCCACAAGACTTTTGAACTCGTCTTTTGTATCGAGATCAGGTCGCTACGGTATCGACCGAAGCACGAAAGCTGCTTCGATGAGCTTTCTGATCTTCATCATGTTCATCACGACGAATCGTCGGCTGAAGTGAACCACGTTGCCATCAGCGGCACGAAAACTGATTTAGTCTTGAAACAAAATTTGAATCACCACAGTCATCACTTACAGGAGATAACAATGTGGTCAGGTAGAAACATTCGATCGGACAACCCAGCGCGAACGCGCGGTTCGAATCGAATGGTATCCAGCGGTTTTACGCTGGTTGAGTTGCTGGTCGTGATTGCGATCATCGGAATCTTGGTCGGGCTGCTGTTGCCGGCAGTGCAAGCTGCTCGCGAAGCGGCTCGCAGAATGCAGTGCAGCAACAACATGAAGCAAATTGCACTCGCGACCCTAAACTACGAAAGCACGTATAAACAATTGCCGCCGGGGCCTTGGGACGGAGATCCCGGGACGAGCAACCCGTCCGGCCGAACATCCGACGCGTGTTGCCGGGCGGCGAACCGCGCCGGTTGGTCGGCGCAGTGGAGGATTTTGCCCTTCCTGGAACAGGCTGCGGTCTACGATTTGGCGACCAACGATCCGCCGTGGTGGCCGAATCGTCCGAACAATTCACGTGAAGACGACGTCGCCCAAGTGCTGGTCCCCGTCTATTACTGTCCCACGCGTCGAGCGCCGACCGGGTATGGCAGCGCCAAATTTGGTCGGGTGGATTACGCCGGAAACGGCGGGTTCTACCACGGGCGACCCGATACAGCCGTCAACTTTATCCCCGAAGCCCCACTCGGTGCTCCTGCGGTGTCGACGCGCAGTCGTTCCAACGGAGGTCTCGTCAAGAAGCGTGCCGGTGCGATCATCTGGGCCAAAGACGGTGACAAACGCCGTCTGGCTGATATCCGTGACGGCCTGACGCACAGTATCGTATTCGCGGAAAAGTCATTGCCGTATACCGAGCACGGACTTGATGGAGGCGACAACGAACGCTGGAACAACGCGGGTTGGGATACCGATACGATCCGTTGGCATTTCCCGCCCAAATCCGACAACGATGCGTATGCTCCCGATCGCGACGCCGGCGGATCGACCAACTGGAATCACTACTTCGGGGCAGCCCACGTCGGTGTTCACGCCGCTCTCTGCGACGGGTCGGTGCAGTTTTATAACTTCAACATCGACGCGACGGTTTGGAAGAATCTGTGCGTCGTTGATGATGGAGAGTCCCATGAAGAAAACCAAGTCAATTAATACTGTCGAAACTTTTAAAAGGATTGATCACATGTTCTATGCCCTTTCTATACAACCACGTCGTTACCGCCTCGCGTTGATATTGTTGGCCACGTTTTTATTGATGCCGATGGTTGGGTGCGGCGGCCCTGCCCCGCCCGAGATCGACACCGACATCGCAGCGGAAATTCAGGCTGAAGATGAAGCCATCATCGACGCCGAAAGTGAACTTTAAACTGTTTGATCGTTTCGTTCTGCTACTTGGAATTGCATCTTGAAGATCATCAATAGGATGCACCCGACAGCACGGCTGTCGGGTGCCGGACTGTTGCTTGCCCCTGCTCTCGTCCTTGGTCTGGTCGGCTGCTCAGTCGAGTCCGGTTCCGGTGCCTCGGCCAAGCAGCTCGCCAACTCTCCCGCCGTTGTCGATCGTTATCGCGGACCAACGGTTCGTGATTTCACGATCTGGCGTCCCTACGTGGCGGTCAATGAGTTTTCAATTGATCCCGATGAGATCCATGCGACAGCGTTTGCGGTCGAATTGGTGTCCGGGGATGATCCCGTCATGATCATGCCGTTGCATCCGGCGATTCAACAACCCGATTCCATCGTCAACCCAGACGCGGCGCGGGCCGCTCGACGTGGCGTCACGAAGATCATGGTCAGCGAAGCGTTCGGTGCCAGCGATGCGATGCGACAGTTGAGGCAGATCATCGAATTCGATGAAGCCGGTGAGCCGGAGATCGATCGATGGACGCACGATCTGGTCGCCGTCGCAACGGGATCGTTGGCTCGGGGGCTTCGACCACTGCAGTTCGCAACCGCGACGCCCGGTGTCGGCGACACCGTATGGATGGCGACGGCGGTCTACGCGGGGGCCTCGCCGAGTCGCGTGGCTCATGAAGCGACCGTGATTCGGATCGACGGCGATGGCCGGATGGAGTACCGGTTCGCCAATTCGCGTCTTTCACTGCAGGCGACGGCCGGCGCTCCGCTGTTGGACGACGAGGGGCATGTCGTCGGCGTATAGCTGGCGGAGCCTGGCAACGAAGCCAGCACAGAGGAAGAGCAGGAGGGTGGCGTTATCGGATTCGGCGTTTCGGCGGCCGAGTTGTTGCGGGTTTGGGGAGTCGAGCCGGCGGCCGGCAATCAGCAGGCCTCTTCGAGGAAGACTCCGATGCGTCGGAATTTTTCGTAACGCGAGTCGAGCAACTGATCGACCGATTGGGTTTCGAGCTCGCCGAGCGTTTTGGAGAGATACGTTTTGAGTCGGGTGGCCATTTGGTGATGATCCCGGTGGGCTCCGCCGAGTGGTTCGTCGAGCACATCATCGACGACGCCGAGGCGTTTGAGGTGATCGCTGGTGAAGCGGAGCGCGGCGGCGGCTTTGGGTGCGTGTTCGTGGCTTTTCCAAAGGATGCCGGCGCAACCTTCGGGGCTGATCACGCTGTAGTAGGCGTGTTGCATCACGGCGATCCGGTCGCCGACCCCGATCCCCAGCGCCCCTCCCGATCCTCCTTCGCCGATCACGATGCAGATGATTGGCGTTTTCAGCTGGCTCATTTTGAACATGCTTTCGGCGATCACTTGCGCCTGCCCACGTTCTTCGGCGCCGATGCCGGGATAGGCACCGGGTGTATCGATGAAGCAGACCAGGGGCAGTTTGTATTTTTCGGCCAATCGCATTTTGACCATCGCCTTGCGATAGCCTTCGGGATGGGCACAACCGAAGTGGCAGGCGGCGCGTTCCTTGAACGTGCGTCCTTTTTGGTGGCCGAGCACCATGACTTTGAATCGATCCAATTTGGCGAATCCGGCCAGCATCGCCCGGTCGTCACCGAAATGTTTGTCGCCGTGCAGTTCGACGAAATCGTCGAACGCCAAGTTCAAATAGTCCTTGGTGTAGGGGCGGTTCTTGTGTCGGGCGACTTGAACGGTTTGCCAGGGGTCGAGCGAGGAATAGACGTCGCGCAATTGTTTGGCAAGGTCCGTCCGCAACGACCGCAATTCGCCTTCGGCGGCTTCACTGCGTTCGGTCTGTCGTTGAAGGGCGCTGATGCGGGTTTCGAGTTCCGCGATTTCGATTTCAAAATCGAGTCCGGGTCCGGCCATCGATTGTCAATCCTCTTCTTCGTCGTTTAGGTCTGCAGCCGATGGTTTGCGGAGCATGTCATCGGCGCCACGGATGCCGGGCATGTCGTCGAAGACGCTAATCTCCGGTTTGCGCGGGCGTTTGGTCCAGAGTTGAATCGACCGGATCTCTTTCAGAAAGTCCCACATCGAATCCGGCCGGGCCGATGCGGATTTGGCCATCATGCGTTTGATCAGGTCGGCAAATTCTTTGGTGACGTTGTTGTTGTAAGCGATGGCGCTGGGGATTGAGGCGGTCAGGTGTTTGTTGAGCAAATCGTTCGGGGTGTCGCCGGTAAAGGGGGGCTTGCCGGTGGCCATTTCAAACAGCACGCAGCCGAAGGAATAGATGTCCGTCCGTTCGTCACAGACCTTGCGGCGGATCTGCTCGGGCGCCATGTAGCTCCGTGTTCCCTTGGCCAGGGTTTTGCGATGAAAGATCTTGCTCAGCCCGGTCTTCTTCTTTTCGGTGATCGTGAAGTCAATCAGTTTGGTTTCGCCGTCGCGGCTGACCAGGAAATTGTCTGGTTTCAGGTCCAGATGGATCCAGTTGCGGGTGTGCATGTAATAGATGCCCTCGCCGGCCTGTTCGATGATCTTGTCGAGCATGAAGGCGAGCGAGTCGGGGCCGCGTCGAAGCGCCTGTTTGATGTTCAGTTCGCTGAACAGTTCCAGGACCAGGAACGGCCGATCGTTGGCGATCGAATAGTCCAGGATCTTGATGATTCGGGGGCTGTTTTGCAGGTCCTTGCCGACGTTGAACTCGTGCTTGAGCAGATTGACTTCGCTTTTGTCCTTGGCCATCTGCCCTTTCAGGATCTTCAGCGCGTAGCGTTCCTGTTCGTGCTCGTGGATCGCTTCCCAGACCTCGGCGGTCGAGCCGGAGCGAATCAGACGAGTCAATCGGTACGGGCCGTAGAAATCTCGGGTCTTGGTCATTAGTAACCGATGGACGAAATGGCAGCGTGTCGGAGTTCTAGCCGGCCCCGCGACCATCTCGTCGGGGGGGCTGTCAGAGCCGGCAGAGTTTACCAGACTTGGCGTGTCGGCATCATAGTTGACGCCCCGCCTCTGGCGAAAGCCGGGGAATCGGCGGCGACCTGCCCGTCAGCGACCGATTCAGGGTGACCGGCGGTCCAAAATGTCTTGATAGATGTCGCGAACCTGTTGCGTCATCGTCTCGTGGCGAAACTGCTCGGTGAAACGCCTCTGCCCTTCCCCGCCCAAGGTTTGCCGCAGTTGGTCGTTTTCGACCAGGCGGATCAGTGAGTCCGCCAATCTGGTGGTGTCCCGCGCCGGAACCAGGAAACCGGTTTCGCCGCTGATCACAACCTCACGCGCCCCATCGACGTCGAAGCTGACCGCCGGCTTTCCGGCGATCAACGCTTGGGGCAGCGCTCGGGCCAGGCCTTCACGCAGCGAGGTGTGCACGAGCACGTCCATCGCGCCGATCAGCGGGGGGACGTCGGTGGGGGAAACCAGTCCGGTGAACACGAAGTGGTCGGCCAGGCCGAGTGATTCGATCCGCCGGGTCAGGGGTTCGCGTAAGATGCCATCACCGACCAGCAGGAACAGGGCTTGGGGGCATCGGGCAATCACATCGACCGCGGCGGTGATCAGGTCGTCGTGGCCTTTGAGGTGAAACAACCGCGCGAGTTTGCCGATCACGATGCGATCGGGCGCGATGTCGTATTTTTCGCGGATCGATTGTCGATGCTCGTTGGCGCGGAGGAACGGATCGACATCCATCCCGCTGTAGATGGTCGTGAATTTTTCTCGCGGTGCGACGCCGGCTTGGACCATTATGTCGGTCATCGCATCGGCCACGGAGATCAGGTGGTGGCAGCGGGCAGCGGCGAAGCGTTCGCACCGTCGGAAGAATTCACGTGCCACTCGAGGCTGGAAATCGTGAAACGGCGCTCCGTGAACGGTATGAATCACGGCCGGCATGCCGAGCGACCAGGCGGCGTTTCGCCCCAGCAGGCCGCCCTTGGCGCTGTGCGTGTGCACGACATCGGGGCGAAAGGTTTGGATTGTTTTTCGGATCGCCCGCGAAGCGGCCCAATCGCGTTGCGGATGGATGTTGCGACGGAACATCGGCAGCAGTTCGATTTGCAACTCCCCTGCCCTGCCCCGCAGTTTACTTCGGTCACCGAAGAAACCGGCGCGGTGCAGCAAGTCGCCTTCGGGCCCCAGCGACGGCCCGGTGATCAGCATCACTTCATCGTCATGATGCTCGATCAAGTCCAAGCAATTCAGCAGCGTGTTTTCCTGGGCGCCGCCGATGATCATGCGAGTGATGATGTGAGCGACGCGCACGCGATTGACATTCGAAGGGGGTGCGGGGGGCTACGAGTCCGTCTCGCCTTAACATTCGGTTAAACGGTAGTGGACGACGCGAGGAGTCCTCACCGCTGGCAATCCGAAGGGACTCGTCGCCTCGTCCACTACCCGAAAACCAAGCCGCGGCGGAAGTCTAGGCCGTGCCGAACTCGACCCGTCGCATGCCCAGTTGGGTTTGCAAGCGGTTGACGATGGACGTGTGCATCTGGCTGACCCGCGACTCGGACAAATCCAGTGTCGCACCGATCTCTTTCATCGTCAATTCTTCGTAATAATAAAGAATGATGATCAAGCGTTCGTTGCGATTGAGTCCCTTGGTGACCAAACGCATCAGATCGTTTTTCTGAACACGCCGGGTCGGGTCTTCGCCTTTCTTGTCTTCCAGGATGTCGATTTCGCGAACGTCCTTGTAGCTGTCGGTTTCGTACCACTTTTTATTCAGTGAGACGACGCCGACGGCATTGGCGTCCGATTCCATCTTTTCGACCTCGGCGATCGAAAGCTCCATGTGTTCGGACAATTCCTGCACCGTCGCGGGACGTCCGTACTTGGTTTCCAATTGCTTCTTGGCAACGGCCAGCTTGCTGGCCTTGCTGCGAACCAACCGGGGAACCCAGTCCATGGTGCGTAGTTCGTCCAGCATGGCGCCTCGGATTCGGGGCACGCAATAGGTCTCGAACTTGACGCCGCGTTCCATGTCATAGGCATCGATCGCGTCCATCAGTCCGAAGATTCCGGCGCTGATCAGGTCGTCCAATTCGACGCCATCGGGCAAACGTTGCCAAATGCGTTCACCGTTGTATCGAACCAAGGGCATGTAACGCTCGACGAGGCGATTGCGTAGAGGTTCGTATTCGTCCGCATCCTTCTCGGTCTGTTTGAATCGTTTCCAAACCTCTAGGATTTCATCGTCTGTTGAAACTGCGGCTGGCATCCAATCCTCCGTGATCTTCAATTTGACTGCCGACGACATCATGTCGCCGAGGTCATGTTTGGGGTTCGCTTTCGCTTTCGCTCTTGCCGACGATCGGTGTCACATTGCTGCGAACCATCATCGTCAGCGCCACACCGGGTCGAATCTCTGCACGGGCACGATCAATGGGCCAGACAATCCTTGTCCAGTTTTCTTGGTCGCGTGTGCCGGGGTCAACCCAGTCGCCGAAAGTGGTCTCTCAAAAAAAATCTCAAGTCGTCTTTTGAGTTTCCAGCCCTCGGCTTTTTCTCTATCGGTTGTTTCTCATGGTGAGTTGAGTTTTATTGTTCGTTTCTTTTAGGCGGCTTCGAACTGCCGCACGCCGGCGGGCGCAGGGATCAATCGCTCGGTCAGCCGTTGGGCGGTCGCGACGGCGATGTCATCGGGGACATGCTGTCCGTTGGTCACGTAGCTGATCGGTAGCCCGAGGCGGTCTCGGGACGACGTTAGCGCCGAGAGCACGCCCGCGGTGTAAGGGGTTTCGTCCAATTTCGAGAGGATCGCCGCGGTCGGTCTGGCGGCGGCGAATCCGTCCAGCGCGGATTGCACCACCGCGGCGGTGCTGGTCGCGCTGATGACCAGGTGGGTTTCGTCCGGTTGGGCGGTGCGGAGCAGTTCGGCCAAGCCGGCGATGTTCATGTCGCCCTTGGGACTCCGTCCGGCGGTGTCGATCAAGATCAAATCGACATCGCCCAGTTGGTCAATCGCACCACGCATCTGGTCGGTCGATTCGACCACACTCATCGGTAAGTCCATGATTTGCGCGTAGGCTTGCAGTTGCTGGACGGCGGCAATTCGGAACGTATCGATCGTCAACAGACCGACGCGTCGTTTGGATTGAATGCGGAACCCGGCGGCAAGCTTGGCCACCGTCGTGGTTTTTCCGACGCCGGTCGGACCGATCAGCGCCACGATTCGGCGTTCGCCGGGGTTGAGCTGGATTGCGCCGCTGAGCCGGATCTCGCGGGCCACGCTGCGTTGCAACTGTTCCAGCCAAGACGGTTCGACCGGATCGCCCAGGTTGGCCACAAAACCGCTGGTCGAACGGACCCAACGGTCAGCCACGGCTTCGGAAACGCCCAGCGAGATCAGACCGGTGCGGTAATCCGCGGTGGGGTCGGAGTACAGAGAGTGGTTCAGGTGGGGCCTGCCGGTCGGCCTGTTGGGGCTCGTCGGCATGCGTCCGACGACCGACAGTGTTTGTCTGGCGTCGATCGGAACTGTAGTGAGAGTGTGTTGATCGCCCGGCAAGCGTCCCAGCGAGCGGTGCGTGTCGTCGGCCGTCATGCCGGCCGCGTCGCGTTGCTGATCGCCGCTGCTGGCGGTCACTTCGACGTAACTGCGGCCCAGCCAACCCATCCATCCGTCACGGCACTGTCGCGTTCGCAGAACGGATGCATTCGGCCCGAGCTGTTCCCGGATCTCCTCCAGGGCAGCTTGCAAATTTGCGGCTCGGAAAATTTTGACTTGCATCAAGTGGGCTGTAAAAAGGCGGGGCGGAGGATCGTCAGGACTAAGCGGCGGCGGTGGATGTGGACCGGCCGACCGTCGAGTGAATTTCCAGCTGAGTGTCGGTGGTGATTTCGTTGGTGGACAGCACGTGGGTCCAGATGCCCGCTTCTTCGGTCACCTGTTTCACGCGTCGGCGAAGATGTGGGCCGACCAATAGGACCGGCGGGTAACCTTCGCTGGATAGGTTCTTAACGGCTTGACGAATTGCGTCGCAAGTGACGTCTTGTGTTTTGTTGTGTCGGATTCCCAATTGAGATGTCGCGCCCGAGTCGGCTTGGCGATCGGTCCATCGATCCCCCTGCCCCGCCGGCCCGTGGAGCGGTTGCAGCTGTGCCGCGGTGGAGGATTCGAGCGTAACGACCCGCAGCGTGCATTGTTCGTCGCGGAGTTGGGAGCACAACGTTCTTGCCAGTCGTCGGCGGACGCGTTCGATCTGTTCCGACGCGTCGTTGGACCGCGCCGCGGCGTCACCGAGGGCTTCCAGGATGATGCCCAGTTGCCGAATCGGGATCGCTTCACGCAACAGTCCCTGCAAGACTTTTTGAACGTCGTTGATCGACAGCCGGGTCGGGACCAAATCGTCCACCAGCGCCGGAGCCACCTGCCGCAGTTCATCCAGCAGGTGTTTGGTGGCGTCGTGCGAGAGCAGTTCGTCGGCGTGGGCGCGGGCGACTTGTTCCAAGTGATCGGCCAGCACGCCCGGTGCCGTCCGCGTCTTGTATCCGTAGATCATCGCTTGTTCGCGGCCCGCCGGATCGATCCAGATCGACGTCGTGCCGCCGAATTCGTGGACCGCTTCTCCGTCCGGTTTTCCGGTCGTTCTGCCGTCACCGCTGGCGAGCAGTTTGTCGACACGCAAGTCGCCGCGGGCGACGAAGTCACCGAACAGACGGATTTCGTATTCTTGTTGACCGAGCGTCGCATCGTCGCGTACCCGCACCTTGGGCAGAACGATGCCGATTTCCGCGGCCATCTGATTTCGCAGACTGGCGATGCGCTGCATCAGATCACCGCCGCGAATCGGATCGGCCAGCGGGAGCAGCCCCAAACCGATCGCCACTTCCAGCGGGTCCACCGTCAAGAAGTCTTCGACCCGTTTTTGCGTCGGCGTGGCCGCTTGGGCCTCCGTTTCACGCTCACGCCTACGCTGCGCCTCGGCGGCCTGCAGTTTTTCGTTCCGGTCAAGCGTCGTCGCGATCAGCACGCATCCGCTGCCCAGCACAATCAAAGGGACCGGGGGTAGACCCGTGATGACCAGTAACAACAGAAACCCACCCGCGATCAACAGGGCTTTGGAATTTCCCAACAATTGAGTCACGAAGTTGTCGGGCAGGTTCGATCGCCGGGTGCCGCGCGTGACCAGCACACCGGCCGACAGCGAGATCAACAGCGAGGGGATCTGGCTGACCAACCCGTCGCCGATGGTCAGTTTGGTAAACACCGATGCGGCATCGGCCAAGCCCATGCCCGAGACGACGACACCCAGATACAGACCGCCGATGATGTTGATGGCAGTGATCACCAGTCCGGCAACGGCGTCGCCGCGGACAAATTTTCCTGCACCGTCCATCGCGGCGTAGAAGTCGGCTTCGGCGATCAAGTCGTCGCGTTTGCCCGCCGCCGTCGCTGCGTCGATGTTTCCCGCATTCAAGTCGGCATCGATCGCCGACTGCCGTCCCGGCATCCCGTCGAGCGCAAACCGCGCGGCGACTTCGCTGATCCGTGTCGCCCCCTTGGTGATGACCACAAACTGGACCACCACCAAAATCAAAAACAACACCAAACCGACTTCGATCTGATTACCGGCGACGAACTGCCCGAACGTTCGAATCACGCCGCCGGCGGCGTCGTCGCCGAGCGTGGGCGCGTCGGCCAGAATCAGCCGCGTCGTCGCGATGTTCAGCACCAACCGGGACAGCGTGGTTGCCAGCAGCAGCGTCGGAAACACGCTGAATTCCAGCGGCGTGGCCACATGAATCGTCGTCAGCAAAATCACCACCGCCAGGGCAATGTTGCCGGCCAGCAAGAAGTCCATGATCGCCGTCGGCAACGGCATCAAGATCACGACCATGCAGGCCATCACTCCGATCGGCAGCAACCACGGACGGAATCGTTGGATCGGGGACAATGCAAGACCTGTCGCACGCTGGGGGACGATGGAAACACTTTCCCGGCGACAGTAGTGAATCCGCCAGCGCGGGGTCTAGGCGATTCTTGGCGATGGGGCGTGTGAAACGCGGCGTGAAACAGGAGGTGGAAAGAGATGGTAGAAAAATGAGGGGCAGAAAAATGGGGGTGGGGAGGCGAGAGACAAGAAAATGGGTGACAAGAAAATAATGAAGCAGAGTCTGAAACCTGCTGACTCTAACTTTTTCCATGTATCGGATTTTGCCGGTTAGGCGAAGTCATGCAGGCCCGGAGGGCCGGCAGAGTGGATGCCGGTGGCGTGAGCCACCGGAGATGATTTCAAGGAGTCTCTGAGGCCCAGCGGGCCGACACAATTCCCCAGCTATTAGAAATACCCGCGGTTCAGGAGACCGATTGTGCCGGCCTTTCAGGCCTCCGTGATCGAGGTCTTTCCGTTCCGGTGGCTGACGCCACCGGCAAGCATTGTGCCAGCCTCTCCGGGCTTCATCGCGAACAAACATAGAAAACGTTAGAGTCAGGAAACCTGAAACTAACCCCCCGGGTTTTCGTACCAGATGATGCCCAGGTTTTGGCGTTCTTCGCAGGTCATCACGTCCAGGTCTCCGTCGGCATCCAGGTCGATCAATTCCATCCGATCGAACTTGACGGCGGTCGTGGGATCGATCGCCGACCAGTTTTCCTGTGGATCGCGGATCCAGATTCCCGGCAGATCGCGGTTGGGGCTGGCGTGGGTGTTGGCCGTCAGCACGATTCGGCCGTCGGGGAAACACTCGATCGCTTTGCCATTGTTGACTCCGGTCGGGTGTTTCAGCGTCGTCACGCGCCAGGTGTCGCCGGCGCGGAGGCAATCCAGCGAGTCGCTGTTTCGTGTGCTGATCAGGCAACGTTCTGCGGTGGCGGTCAGAAACATCACCTCCCTGCCCTGCCCCGCGATCACATGTTCGGTCCACGGATGGATCGGATCGTCGGGTTGTTCCAGCCAGGCGGCGACGCGGCGGTTGCCTTTACGGTCGCTGAACACGACGTCTAGGTCAGCGTCCAAGTCCATGTCGACGGCCCGCAGTGACATGATCCAACCGGCATCGCGCAGCCGGATCGTGGTCCACGTCGACAGGTCGCGCGAGGGTTTCGGTGGGCTAAGTAGTAGCGTGATCGTGGCCTTGGGACCCTTGGCTCCGGCGACTAGTGCAATCCGCGAGTCGATCGTGCCCAGCGGCAGGGCGAACATCCACATCACGCCGTCGAGTGGTTTGAACCGATCGGTGGTCCAGTTCTGTTGTCGCAGCAACTGTGATGAATTCGATTGCGGCTCGGGCGTGTTATTCCAATGAACCAACACTTGTCGCTGTTTGCCTTCGTGGCAACTGACGATGTCCAACCGCCCGTCGCCGTCCAGGTCGATCGGTACGGCGTCCTCGGGGGACCTTGCCTTGGCAATCGTCGCCGCCGGCCATGGCTGGGTGGCTTTGGCGCTGCCGGGATTCAAATACAGCCGCACCAGGCCCGATTCCTCCCAGCCCGTGACGACGTCGGGCAATCCATCGCCGTTGAAGTCACCCAGCCGCACGCCGTCGGCCCCGCGATGGGTGTTGTCGATCGTGTGTCGTTTCCAGGGAGTCTGTGCCGATGCGAGGGGCAGCGCGCCGGTCGACGAGAGTAGGACGACGAATAGGACGACACTACAGCGGAGGATGGTTTGATGCATGCCTGATTTCTCAGCTAACATTGAGATGCGTCGGTGTCGTATAACAAGGGCATGTGTGTTGGTGTTTAGCCTTTAGGCGATTCCCGTTCGCTGCCTCGCAGCGAACGAGATTGCTCCAGGGGAATCGCCTAAAGGCTAGACACCAACGTTGATACCCGTGTCGTTCGCGTCGGTATCAGTTTACCGCGGCAGAACTTGTTCAGGTGGTGCGATGGGACATCACGGATTCGTGAGCGACGGGTATGAACGCGCCATCGCCGGGATCGAAGCGGAGGTCCGCCCCGCGATCGAAGCGCGGTACACCGAGGAGTGGAATGCGGCGGGGATTTTTCGCCGCCTCGTGCTGCGTCGACAGATCGAGAAAGAGGTCGGTCGAGCGATCGAGGCTCGCTCAGATCAGGCGCCACCTGATGGAATGTATTGAGGTGGGGGCGGCTTCGAGCACCTCATCATTCTGCCCTGTATCATTCTGCCTCCCCTCTCCTGATTGCTTTTCGACGCGTCAGGTGGAGAGGTAGGAAGATGATGGGGTAGGAAGATTCGCTAAACCGAATGGATAGTGCACTTCATCATTTTCTTACCCCTGAAATCTTCCTACTCGATATCTAAGGTGGACCTGGAGTGACGTCCGGATTGGCCAGAGCTCATCTGGGCTCACCCCAGGCTATGAGGTTTATCGCCGTTGGCGAACCGGAATGCCTTGCGCACCCCTGTCGGGCAAGCTCTTCAGCCCGCTTGGCTTTGGCCGCGATACTAGCTGCGTGGCAGCGAGGGGGAATCGCCTAAAGGCTAGACACCAACACGCATGCCCGAGCCAATCGAATCGAGATCACTCTGCCGCGAGCACCTCATCATTCTGCCCCGTATCATTCTGCCGACTCTCTGCTGACTCCCACTGCATTGCACGCAAACGGGACACTTCGTGCCCTACTTGTTCGGCAAATGTCGCACCGCGAGGACGCCGTCGATATCGCGCAGCGCTTTCAGCGACGCCTCTTCGATGTTGCCATCCAGGTCGATGATGGTGTACGCCAGATCGCCGCGTGACTTGTTCAGTAGGTCGGCGATGTTCAAGCCCGCGTTGGCGAGAATCGTCGAGATCTGGCCGACCATGTTGGGCACGTTGGCGTTGGCGATCGTGATCCGACATCCGGTGCCGCCCCGCGGCATGGAGGCTTCGGGGAAGTTGACCGAATTGGTCACGGTGCCTTCTTCCAGGAAATCGCGGACTTGGTCGGCGACCATGATCGCACAATTTTCTTCGGCCTCTTCGGTCGACGCACCGAGGTGCGGGAACGAGATGACTTTGGGGTGCTTGAGCAACTGGGCGGTGGGGAAATCGATCACATAGGCACTCAGTTTGCCCGAGTCCAACGCGGCGATCACGGCGTCGTCATCACAGATGCCGCCGCGGGCCAGATTGACGATGATGCCGCCGTCGTTCATCGATTCGATTCGCGACTTGTTGACCAGGCCTTTGGTGACGTCCAACAGCGGGACGTGCACACTGACCGCGTCGCACTGGGAGAACAGGTGATCCAGGTTGATGGCCTGTTCGACGTTGCGGGAAAGTCGCCAGGCGTTTTCGACGGAGATCTGAGGGTCGTAGCCGACGACTTTCATGCCCAATGCGCTGGCGGCGTTGGCGACGCGACGTCCGATCGCACCCAGCCCGATCACGCCAAAGGTTTTGGAGTGCAATTCGCAACCGACAAAGTTTTTCTTGCCGGCTTCAACCGCGGTGGAAATTTCCGCATCGGTTCCTTCCAAGGACGACGCGAATTGCATCGCCGGATAGATGTTACGCGATGCCATCAGCAACCCGGCCAGCACCAGTTCCTTGACGGCGTTGGCGTTGGCACCGGGGGCGTTGAACACCGGCACGCCACGCTGGGTCATCTTGTCGACGGGGATGTTGTTCACACCCGCGCCGGCACGGCCGATCGCCGCGACCGATTCGGGGATGTCCATGTCGTGCATCTTGAACGAACGAAGCAGAATCGCATCCGGGTGACTCGACTCGGACGAGATTTCGTATTCGTCGCGGGGCAGGCGTGAAAGTCCTTTGACGGAGATGTTATTGAGCGTCAGGATTTTGTACATCTCTGGCGTTGCTGTGGTTGGAGGAATGGAAAGTTCGGGGAGAAGGCGAGGACCATGCGGGCCGACCGGAGGCAGTCGCCGCCGTTGGTCCGGCGAAGATCACGCGTTCTTGGATGCGAAATCGGTCATGAAGCTTGCCAGCGATTGCACGCCTTCGATCGGCATCGCGTTGTAGATGCTGGCGCGGATGCCGCCGACGCTGCGGTGCCCTTTTAAACTGACCAGGTCGCGTTCGGCCGCTTGGGCAAGAAACGCCGACTGCAGATCATCGTTGGGCAAGGTGAAGGTTGCGTTCATCAGCGAGCGGCAATCCGGTTTGGCGTGTCCGGTGTAGAAGCCGCTCGACTGGTCGATCGCGTCGTAGAGCAATGCCGCTTTTTTACGGTTCAGCGTTTCCATCGCCGCCAGCCCGCCGATGTCGTTTTGCAGCCACTTGGCGACTTTGCCCAGCACCCAGATGGCGAACGTCGGCGGGGTGTTCCATTCAGAGTCCGCGTCGGCGTGGTTTTTGTAATTCAAGTACCCCGGAAGCGACGCGCTGCCGCGGTCGATCAGGTCACGGCGGATGATCACCACGGTCACACCCGCCGGGCCGGCGTTCTTTTGGGCGCAGGCATACAGCAAGCCGTATTTGTTGATGTCGACCGGGCGGTACAGGAAATCGCTCGACGCGTCACAGACCAGCGGCACGCCGGCGGGGCATTCGGGTTCGGTGGGGAATTGAACACCCTGGATCGTTTCGTTGTTGCAGTAGTACAGGTAGGCCGCGTCTTCGGCGACGCTGTAGTCCTGGGGCCCGGGGACATGATTGAAATTTGACGACGAGGCGTCGTAGACGACTTCGACCTGCCCTTCCTTTTTAGCTTCCGCGATCGCTTTCTTGCCCCAGGTGCCTGTTTGGATGTAGGCCGCCGATTTACCCGAATCGCGAAGCAGGTTGGCGGGGATCATCGAAAACTGAAGCGCCGCACCGCCTTGCAGAAACAGCACGGCGTAGTCGTCGCTGATGTTCAGCAGCGATCGCAGGCTGCTTTCGGCGTCGTGCAGGATGTCGACAAATGTCTTGTCCCGGTGGCTCATTTCCAGCAAGGAACTGCGTGCACCGGGCAGGCAAACCAGTTCGTCGCGTACTTCCTCAAGTACCGAAACCGGCAAGACGGCGGGGCCGGCGGAAAAGTTATAAGCTCGTTGGGCGGTCGCGGTGGCTGTCATCGAACGAATCGGTGTCACGTTGGGGGGGATGGGGCCGCCGACGGCACGCCTGCGTCGGCAATCTGAGTGGGGATTCTATGTCGAGCCGGTCGAGTGCGGAAGGAGCATCGCGTCGCAGGCGGTTGACCGCGACGGGTGCTGCCGATTAATCCGGATCAAAACCGAATTCTCGCATCCACTGGTCCACCTCCGATTGGTCCTGGATGCGAGGTTTTTTAGCAGCCTGCGAGCTTTTTCCGGGGTCAGCCGGCGGCCGACCGCCCTGCCCTGCCCCGCCCGATTTCGGCCCCACGTCGATCGCCAGGTGGATTTTTCCGTCCGTCAGGTCGTCCATCCAGGGCTCGCTATCGAAATGAGCCGCACCTCGCCGCCGGGCCGCAATCTGAATTCGGTGGTCCGAGGAAACGACCATCAGCCGTTTGGGCGTGTGATGCGCCCGGATGATTTCCTCCAATAAATCGTCCGCGGACAGGTAATCGACCGCAAAACGGACGCTCATCCCGTGGTGAACAAACTCGCTGGGGCGATCGCGTGGCGGGTTGGCGGCATCGAAGACGACACAGGTTTTTCGGCGAACCGGCTCGCTGAGTTGATTCGTCAGCTCGCGCAGCAGAACATTCCGATCGCGTTCGAGCCAACGCGGGTCGGGATTGCGAGTCGGCGCGATCGGCTGCGTGATGTTGTAGCCGTCAATGAGCAACAAAAGTGACATGGTCCGTGTAGGGTACCATGCATCAATCGAGATTTTGTCGGACTTCGATGTCCGCCGGTCCTCCGAAACGATAGACTTGGTAACCCAGTACACCCAGGGTCATGGCGACCAACGCGACGGTGCCGAGCAGTTTCCAGTCGACGCCATCGGCCGAGCGGAGTGGTAAGCTTGGCAGTCGGAAGGATCGCTTCGCGGCCCGTTTGTATTGCTTGTGGTCGATCTTCTGTCGCGGCGGTCGCTGCTTCGGTATCGAATCCAGTTCGATGTCCTTTGCGACTTCTTCTTCGTCTTCGAAGTCTTCTGCAGCGTCTCCGATGAACGTGTCATTCGGTTTGCCGGAGCGGATCGCGCTATCGGAGAGCACGTCGACATTGACGGCTTCGCCCCCCGCGATAGGATCGGAGTCCAAACGCGCTGGGGCCGGCCGATGTGACGCCAACGGCAAGTCGTCGTCCCAATCAAACTCCGCCTGATCTTCTTCTTCCAGGAATTCCGCGACGTCCTGGTTGTTCCATGACGTGGGAGGTTCGCTCAAGCTCGCATTGGCGTGTTCGATCGCTGCATCGGCATGTCCGGCTGCGGCCAGGACGGGTTGCTTGACCGAGACCTTGAACACGACTTTCCCGAAACGCAATTCGTCGCCGTCGGCAAGCACTCTCCACCGCTGCGGCTCAAGCCGCGTGCCATTGACGTAGGTGCCGCGCGTGCTCTTCAGATCGAGTGCTCCGAATCCGTCGTCGTTGTGGAGCAACAAGCAGTGCCGTCGGCTGACGGATCGGCTTTTCGGCCGGATTTGGCATTCTTTCAGCCGGCCGACCAGGTAATAACCAGGGTGGATCGGTGCCGCGGTGCCGGCATTGCTTCCCTGTGTGATGATCAATTCAACGGACATGGGGAATCACTGCTGGGGCGTTCGGGGACGGTGGATGGAGCGGAAAAGATGCACTGGGCGGCTGCGAACCTAGTCTTCAATGACAATGACATTTCCTTTGCCGTCTTCCATGGTTTTCAGGCGTGTGACGGCCTTTTCGTCTTTCGTCATCTGATAGAACGTGACGCCGACGACGGCCAGCAAGGCGACGATGGACAGTGCCAGCCCGACGCCAAGTAAGACGCTCTGGCTGGCATCCGTTCGGTTTGTCGGGCCGCGTTTCTTCGTCGACTGGCGCGGGGCCCCGGCGGCAGTACGGGACGTCGCCAAAGGTGAGACGGGAACGGCAGCGGGAGAGAGGGCGACTGGGGAGAGGGCTGCCAGGTCGATCGGCGGCAGGCTGCCAAAATCGATCTCGGCGATTTCCGCCATCGCTCCCTGTGACGCTTCGCCCAGCGGCCCGCTGTCGTCGAGTGAGGCAAAACTGGAGGAGTCGTCCGTAGTGATCGCCAGCTGCGCCGAGCGGGGCCGGTTGGCCAGTTCCCGGCCGGCCAATTTGGATCCCGCGATCCGCCGCAGTTGGGTCAACAGTTCAGCTGCCGAGGTGGGGCGGTCAACCGGGCGTTTGGACATCATCCGTTGGATCAGCAAACTGATCGCCGGCGGACAGTCCGAACGGGTGTCGGAAACCAATGGCACTTTGGCGGTTTGGTGCTTGGCCAGTCGCTGCGCGACGCTGGTTCCCGGGAACGGCGGTTTTCCTACGAGCAGAAAGTACCACGTGCATCCCAGGGAATAGATGTCGGCGCGGGCGTCGACGGACTGGGAATCGATGGCTTGTTCGGGGGCGATGAAATCGGCGGTGCCGGTCAAGCGATTGGGCGCGTCGGTTCCGGCGGTGTATCCGATCCGGGCGAGTCCCATGTCGCTGACTTTGATCACTCCGTCATTTCGCAACAATAGATTCGACGGCTTGATGTCGCGGTGGACGATGCCACGTTGGTGTGCGTGGGCCAGTGCGTCGGTCGTCTGGATCATCGCGTCGAGCGCCTCGGTGGGCGACATCACTCCGTCGCGGGCGACCGCGCGGTGCAGGTCGACGCCTTCGATGTATTCCATCACGATGAATAGTTTGCCATCGGATTCGGAGAAATCGAATGCTTGGACGATGTTGGGGTGTTCCAGTTTTGCCGACGCCCGTGCTTCCTCTTTGAAACGTTCGATCCGGCGAGAATCTTTCGAAGCTTCCGCGGGCAGGATCTTGAGGGCCATCAATCGATTCATGACCGCGTGTCGGGCCAGGAAAACGACACCCATTCCGCCGCGTCCCAAGGGGCGTAGCAGACGATAGTTGCCCAGGTGGAATCCGCGCGCTTTTCCGGCCAACAACTTGCGGGCTTGCCAGGGCGTCAGCAGGTCCGCGCCGACCAGGCCTTGGGCCAGTCGGTCGGGAGTGAACACGACGTCTTCGGTCATCAGCGAAACGACGACCTTTTTGACGTCGGCCAGTTCGACCAGTCCGGCTTGCATGGACCGGCGAACGAAGTCGCGAGTTGCCTGGTCCAGGACCGGTTCGGCAGCGATGGTTTCAACCGACATTGAGCGATGCGTCTGTACTCCGAGAACTTCTCCAGTCACGACCGCACGGTCGCGTCACCTGAGAGAGTCTTCATTATTGAGCATCAGACCGATCAGCCGGTTAAGGATTGGTTAAGGGATGGTGTCGATCCGGTGAGGGTTGGTGGCGGTGGTTGTGATCGGCCAAGACCGCTGCTTTATGGGACTTGCGACGACGTTAAGCGGGCTCAAATCCGGGCCGGTAATAAACTTCTTTGAGAAACAGACCCTGGGGCGGTGCCGCTTGACCGGCATAGATACGATTTTTCTGTCCCAGCACCTCGTCGATCCACTGCGGAGGCTGTTTGCCGTAGCCGACTTCGACCAGGGTGCCGACGATGTTGCGGACCATGTTGTAGAGGAACCCGTTCGCTTCGACTTCGATGGCCAGGTGTCCGCTGGTTGCGTAATCCGCCGCGGGCAGGACTTGGCAATCTCGTACGTCGCGGACCGACGACTTGCGTTGGGCGCCGGCCGATTCAAAGCTGGAAAAATCACGATGCCCGATGATCTTGGCCGCGGCACACTGCATTGCCGTGACGTCGACTTTGCGGCGAAGTCGCCAGCGGTATCGATGTTCGAACGGGTCGCGCTGATGGCGGACTTGGATTTGATATCGATAACGTTTTCCGATCGCGTCACGAATCGCATGAAAATCCGACGGCGCCTCGTGGACTTCGGTCACCACGATCGTTTCGGGTAATCGTGAATTGATCGCTTTGGACAACGCATCGGTCGAGGCGGTCCAAGTCGGAAAGCGGCAGCTGGCGACCTGGCCGAGCGCGTGGACACCGGCATCGGTGCGTCCGCTGCCGGTGACGGTGACGTCCAGTTGGGTCGATCGCTTGACGGCTTGTTGGAGCGTTCCTTGGATCGTTGCCTGAGCCGGTTGGACTTGCCAGCCGGCGAAGTCCGTTCCGTCATAGGCGATTTTGAGCGCAAAGGTTCGCGTCACCGATCAGCCAGCCGAGGCGACGGACTGCTGTAGCAATTCGGCGATCTGAACGGCGTTGGTCGCCGCACCTTTTCTCAGGTTGTCGCTGACACACCAGAATGCGATCCCGTGGCCATCGCCGCTGATGTCGCGTCGAATCCGGCCGACAAAGACGTCGTCTTTACCGTCGCAGTCGCGGGGCATCGGGTACTGGTGGTTGGCCAAGTCGTCGACGACGGTGATGCCCGGGGCGGCGCGGAACAGTTCGGTTGCTTCGGCGACCGTGAGCGGTTTCTCCGTTTCCACCAGGATCGATTCGCTGTGCCCGATCGTGACCGGAACGCGAACAGCGGTGGGGCAGACTTGGATGTCGTCATCGCCCATGATCTTTCGGGTTTCGTACACCATCTTCATTTCTTCGCTGGTGTAGCCCTCGAACTTCTCGCTGCCGATCTGCGGGATCAGGTTGAAGCCGATCGGGTGTTGAAACGTTTCGTGGCCAGGGGTTTGCCCGTCCAGGATTTGTCGCACGCTGGATTCCAGTTCGGCGTTGCCGGCCAGGCCGGCGCCGCTGGTGGCTTGGTAGGTGCTGACGACGACGCGTTTGACCTTGGCCGCTTTGTGAAGCGGTGCGAGCGCGACGACCATTTGCGTGGTACTGCAATTCGGGCTGGCGATGATGCCTTGGTGATCGGCGATCGCATCCGGATTGACTTCGGGGATGATCAGCGGGACCTTGGGGTCCATCCGCCAGTAACCGCTTTCGTCGACGACGATGGCGCCTTCTTTGACGGCGTAGGGGGCGAACTGGGCAGACACCTCGTCGGGTGTGCTGGCGATCACGATGTCGACGTCTTCGAACGCACCGGGGGCCAACAGTTCCACCGTGATCGTTTCGTCTTTGAAGCGAACCTGTTGACCGGCCGAACGCTGCGAGGCCAGCAGTTTCAGCCGCTTGTAGGGAAAGTTGCGACTGGCAAGTTGCTCAAGAACGATTCGTCCGACCGCACCGGTGGCCCCGACGACAGCTAAGGTTTCGTACACAGGATTCAAAAAAGGTTGGAGTGAAGTGGCGTAAGCGTCCAGCTTGCGCCCGGGGTGTCTGGTCTCAAGGGCAAGCTGCAAGCTTACCCCACGTGTTGTGATCGGCTACTTCTTGATCGCTTCGATCGCTTTGGGCAAGTCTTTGTCGATCACGCCCATGCCGCCACGACCGCCGTCCATTCGAGACTCAACGTCCAGCACGGTGTCTTCGGCTTGGGCTTCCCAGAACTTGGTGATCGTTTCTTTGGGGAGCGGTTTGTAGGATCGGAAGATGCGGAATCCGACACCGCGTGAGGGATCGCTGGTGTGCCACCAGGGGCTGCGTGGGAAGTTCGGGTCTTCCGACTTCCATTCTTCGTCGTCCGAAGCCATGCGTGCGGCGCTGCGGAGGTCTTCGGCGTCCGATTCCCAGGTTCCGCCGCGAACCACACAGGGCGATGGGACTTCAGGCCATTTGACCAGCTCGGTCGCGTTGATGCCCTGCTTGTCGGCGAAGCCCGCGTAGCCGTCTTCGGTGTACTGGTTGACGGTCCATTCGCCGACGTTGCCGTGCACGTCGTAGAGGCCGAAGGGGTTGGGTTTCTTCGATGCGACGGCGACCTGTCCGTCGTCGGCGTTGTCAAAGTACCAGGCGTAGTCATCGATCTCGTCGGCGCTATCGCCCCACGAATAAGCCGTCGTCGTTCCGCCCCGGGCGGCGTATTCCCATTCGGCTTCGGTCGGCAACCGGTACTGTTGACCGGACACCAGGCTGAGCCATTTGGTGAACTGTTGCGCCGAATATTGGGTCATCGTGACGGCCGGTTGATCTTCGTCTTCGCCGTATTCGTAGGTAAACGTCGGGTCGTAAAGTTCCGTCGGGGCGGTGATCGCATCGACTTTGTTGTCATCGTTGATGACCCGGATGCCGCTGGATTCAAACTCTTTGAAGATCCCGTACAGGTCCATGTACTCCTGGTACAGGCCCCAGGTGACTTCGGTCTTGGCGACCCACATCGGGTCGACGCTGACCTTGATTTGCGGGCCTTCATCGTCGCGGCGATCCGCTTCGTCTTCGGGGCTGCCGAACATGAATTCGCCGCCGGGGACCGGGATCATTTCGACTTCTTCGTCGGTGCCGGGCACACGAAAGGTGTACGGAACCATGTAGCCTTCGTCGACTTTGACCGAGGGGCCTTCGGCAGGTTTTTCCGTCGCGATCCCTGGGGTTGCGTCGTCAGTGGACGCGGGTGATGCGAAGGACACGAGTGCTGCGGAAAGGGACAAGCCGATCACAGCGAAGGCTCTGGGCATATTCACGGTGCTGGGGTCTCGCGGGTGAAAAAGAGGTCGAGGGAAACAAACAGCGATAGTATAGCGCAGAGATCGAGGTTTTTCGATCGTCTGTAGGTGGGATTACGCACCGGAAATGGTGGCCAGCGGCAGAATCAACGCCTGGGGTGTGCCGGGGGGCCCGGTCGAGATCAGGTAAGAAGATTTCGGGGGTAAGAAAATGGTGACTGACCCTATCGATTGGATGGGGCTCATTTTCCTGCCTCCAAAATCTTCCTACCTCTCCACCCCGCCACGCTGTCCTGGCAAGTCGGTGGGGATACAGGGCAGAATGATGAGGGGCCCAAGGGCGGGCGTCTACGACCCAATCGCCGGCCAGCGCTCTAGCGAACATCCAGCGGCGGCGGGCGTCGGCCGAGCAGGACGTCAAATTCCAACGGCTGGCCGTCGCGGATCACGCTCAGGTGGATCGCCGTGCCGGCCATCGCGTTTCCGATCAATTGCATCAGATGATCGACGTCACGCACTTTCTGGTCGTCCAGTGAAATCACCAGGTCGCCCGATTTCAACCCCGCCCGTGCGGCACCGGAACTTTGGTCGGCCAATGCAGCGATCATCGCGCCGCGAACGCGGTGGTTCTGGCTTTGCAACTGGTCGTCGGGAACCTCGACCAGTGAAACGCCCAGCCAGCCCCGCTCGATCGATCCTTTCTCACGCAGCTGCAGGTAGATTTTTTTGGCGATGCCGCTGGGGATCGCGAAACTGACGCCCTGGTAGGTGTCGCCCACGATGGCGGTGTTGATGCCGATCAATGTGCCACGCGAATCGACCAGGGGGCCGCCGCTGTTGCCGGGATTGACCGCCACGTCGCTTTGCATGAAATCTTGATAGCGGTCCTTGGCGCGGACCACGCGGTGTTTGCCGCTGAGGATGCCGAAGGTGACGGTGCGGTCCAGCCCGAAGGGGCTGCCGATCGCCCAGACCGGAGAGCCGACCCGAATCCGTTCGCTATCGCCCCACGGGATCGGCATCAAACGATCGGCGTTGACTTTCAGCACGGCCAAGTCGGTCAGTTCGTCGGTGCCGATGATCATCGCATCGACGGTCCGGCCATCGCTGAGTGTGACCGAGATCTGGTCGCTGCCGGCGACCACATGGCGATTGGTCAGGATGTAGCCATCGGCATCGACCACCACCCCGCTGCCCTGGTCGGAAATCAAAATCGCCGGAGCGCCGGGGATATCATGGTGGGCGACCGCGTCGTGCGCGGTGCGATGGATGTCGATGTGGACGACGCTAGGGCCGGCCGCCGCGTTGACCATCTGGTAGGCCTGGCTGAGCGTGTCGAGCGAGACGTTTTTCAACCCCTCGCCGGCGACTTCGAATTCGGCACGCAGCTGTCCGCGATGTTGTGCGTACCGGATCTCTTCGACAATCCCCGGCAGGACGTAACGGGCCGCAGCCAACATCATCAGCACGGTCACCAGCATCACCACGCCGTGCCGCACCGGGTCGCTGCGCCGCGCGTGTTGACGGTGTTTCGCCGCGGTCGCATCCGGGCCCGGTTCGGGGCTGACCACGATGTCCGACACGTCGACGTCGGTGATCTCGGCGCACGCTTCCTGAGTGGCGGTGCCGCCGAGTGAGACGGGCTGGGATGGAACGGGTGGGGGCGACGTGCCGAAAACGAACCGGTCGGAAAGGGTGTCGTCCGACGCCGTTGCTGCTGCGTCGTCTTTGGTCGCGTCGTCTTTGGTCGCGTCCGCCTCGGGTTCGAAGTGTGGCCGGGCGGGGCCTGTCGCTTTGGGGTGAAAGCGATGAAAGATCACGGTTCGGGTCGGCTCGGGGGCTTCGCTCTCCAACCGATTCGCCATCGGCGCAGCGGGCGGTCCGTCGGCGCTGCAGTTTTCTGCGAAACAGCGATCGGCGCTGGAACAGTCAGCGCTGGAACCACTTGGCGAGCTACTAGGCGGGCGACTTGGCGGGGCCGCGTGCGTGTCCTCGATCGACGGCAGGCGTTCTGGTTCGGGCTGGTCCTGCGGTGGCAGGTCGCTGTCGGGGGTTTGCGTCGTTGAAATCTGGATTTCGGCAATCGGGATTTCGTCGGATGGCTTTTCAGCCTGCGGGCCTTCTGGCGGTCGATCCATAATGGAGCTCGGTCCCACACGCAAACGGACGGAAGTTGGAATGGCCCTATTCTAGCGCGACAGGATTACCGATCGGCAAGTTTTTTTGACGAAATCGCGACCAAATCCCTCCCGGCGGGCGGAAAAACCGGTCCGGGTGGCTCGCCTTCGGCCCGGGTTTGCGTGACAATTGGCGGGTGTTTCCCGGCGACGTACGACCGCACCGGGGCCGTCCAAGGGCGGCCCATGGCCGCGGGGGTGCGACGCAATCAAAACTGACCGCCTCTCTGTCTTTCTCGGATTCGAATCCCTTATGGCTTCTTCAGCGGCACGTGATCTCTCGTCGGCTCGCGAGACGATTTACCAGGCAATCTCCGCCATTCGTCTGATCGATCCCCACACCCACATCAACCCGTATTCACCTGCCTCGAGCACGCTGGCGGACATTCTGGGTTACCACTACTACACCGAGCTGGTCCACTCGGCGGGGATGCCGCGACAGGAGATTGAGGAGCCGGGGATTTCGCCCCGCGAGCTGGTCGGCCGCATGGTTCACGGTCTGGGCAACATCACCAACACCGCCAATTACCACTGGTTGATCCAGATCTGTCGCGAGTTTTTCGATTTCACCGACGACGCGATCACGCCGGACAATTGGGAGTCGTTGTTCGACACCGCGGAAGAAAAGATGAACGGCGCCGGTTGGGCGCAAACCGTGTTGGACAAAAGCAACGTCGAAGCGGTGTTCCTGACCAACGACTTCGACGATGAATTGGAAGGCTTTGATTCGAGCACCTACATCCCCTGTCTGCGCACCGACGACTTGGTGTTTCATTTGACCAAGCCCGAAGTCCGCCAGCGTCTGGAGCGTTGCAGCGGCGTGCCGCTCGATGGAACCTTGTCCTCGCTGCGGGCGGCCCTGGAGCAACGTTTTGATCACTTCGTCGCGCACGGCGCACGTGCCTGTGCGATCTCCATCCCACCGAGTTTCCAGCCCTCGATGGTCGGCGACGGTGAAGCCCAGAATGCGCTCGATCATGTCCTGCGCCACGACAGTCAGTCCGAAGCGTCGCAACGCGACTCGCTCTCGCGACGCGTCTTTTGGACGCTCGCGGAATTGTGTGATCAGTACGGATTGCCGTTTGATTTGATGATCGGTGTCAACCGCGGCGTCTATCCGTCGGGGGTCTACCAGGGCCAAGACCTGTACGACAGCCGGGTTTCGTTGATCCAGTATCGCGAGTTGTTCAACGCGTTCCCCAAGGTCAAGTTTCCGATCTCGGTGTTGGCCAGTGTGACCAATCAGGAATTGGTCAGTTACAGTTGGATCTTTCCCAACGTGTTGACCAACGGGCACTGGTGGTACAGCAACACGCCGTCGTTCATCCATCGCGATGCGGCGGCCCGCCTGGAAGCGGTGCCGCGCAACAAGCAAATCGCCTACTACAGCGACGCGTACAAGTTGGAATTCGTGTTGCCCAAGTTTGACATGTACCGTCGCATCCTGGCGCGCGTGCTGGCCGAAGAGTTTGTCGGCGAGAACGGTTGGAGTGAAGAGAAGGCGATTCAATTGGGGCGTCAGGTGTTGCGTGGGAATGTGGATGAAGTCTTTCAGTCTCCGCTGATCGACGCCGAATCCCTTGATATCGCCAGCGGGACAGACGAGTCGCCGATCGTGGTCGGCTCGTCCGGCGATCATGGCGGGAGCGGGTTGGCCGAAGAGGATTCTGAATTGTCCGCGTTCCTGGCCGGCGACTCGGACGATAGCGACGACCAAGATGGGTTCGCGACGGTCACCGATGATTCCGACCGCACCGTCGGTTCGGATTCCTTTGGCTCGGTCGGGCAGTTGGCTGAAACGATCGACTCGGACGAAGAGTTGGGTTTCTTGGATCCGATTCCGACGGCCGAAGAAGTCGATTCGGCGGAGGTGCCCGACGTGGTGATCGAGGACGCGTCGAGCGGTGTTGACGCGACTGCACTGGATGCGGAAATCGATCCTCTGCCGCTGGACGTCGGTGACCTGTTGGGAGACAACGACGCCAATCCGCCGGGGCCTGATACACCCGGTTCCAGCATTCACATGTTGGCCGGTGACGGTGAATTCACGCCCGACAGCGACACGATGAAGCTCAAACCCGATCCGATGACCGGCGAACTGCATTTTCCCGTCGGTGACGACGACGATGACGATGACATCGGTTTCGGAGCCGGCGTGTTTGACAAGTAGGTGCCCGCATGACCAGAGGGCTGGCGGTCAATGCCACGTCCTTCGGCTCTGACTGGTCTTAGCTGAACGGCGCGAGCGGGCCGTCGATTTAATGGGATTTGTCGAAGCAGTGGTGAGCCGCCGGCCGTAAGGCCTCGGGCGGGCGCATGGATGCCCGGCCGCTTACGCGTCGCGGCTCACTAAATCGACAGCCCGCGAGCCGTCCGGTTGCAGCGTGAAAGACCGGAGGGCTCGCGCCCTTCCGCTACCATCCACGACGTGATTCGAGCGGCTCAAACCCATCCAGTGGCGCATCACTTTGGGCATCGTCCGGTGCCAGCAACGACTGGTAAACGCGATAGTCCACCGTCTCGCTGAGGAACCGCACGGAGCCATCGGCCAGCGTGATGTTGACGCCGCCGGGATGCAGCGAACTCGGTCGAGCGAGATCGTGGGCGTTGGCCTGTGTCATTTGCAGCTCTTCAAGCGGCCGTCCGCCCAGCGTGGAATTGATCCGGTGGGTCGGTTGGACGGGCGGCAATCCGCTCGCGGGGTCATCCGATTCCCGGTGCCAGACGATCCCTTGGGCGTACCGGCTGGTCGGTTGGTACGACGCGGGTTCTTGGCCGTCCCGAAGGATTAAGTCTTCGGCATCGATGAAGCCCGCCCGGTGCCACGGTAACGCTTGCACATTTTCGGTGAACAACAGCGTGTGGGAGACTCCGTCGGTAAAGTCCCCCAAGCTGATCTCTGGTCCAAGGTGAACGGCGTCGCCGTTGGGTAGCAGTCCCGGAAATTGATTGTTGAACACTCCGTTGGCCGCGGACATCGAACGTTCAAATTGCGGGCTCAAAAGCGAGGCGTACATGCCTGCGTTGCAGGCGTAATGGTTCGCGCCAGCAACGGTTGTGCGATCGGTTGCTGCCGGACATTGCATGAGACTGAGTGTGGGAGCCGTGATTGAATTGAATCCAACGCCGGCGCGACCTTCGGTTAATGGTCCCTCCGTCCCGAACGCAATCGGAAATTTGTTCAACGACCATCGCTCATAGAGCGGTTGTTCGTCCAGATAGGGCAACAGGGCGACGACCCAGGTGCCAACTTTCTCGTGCGCGTGTGTGCTGGCCAGAACCGCCTCGGGCGTTTGCCCGGCAGGTGAATGTTGGTCCGGCCGCCAGGCACCGTACGATCGAACGTATCCTGGAAGGTGATTCTTGTGAGAATGGAAGGTCTGTGCGGCCAATCCCAGTTGTCTGAGATTGTTTTTGCAAGAGGCGTTCCGCTGAGGGGGACGAGGTGTGCTGATCGCTGGGAGCAAAACGCCAACCACCATCACGGTCGCGACGCCCAAAAAAAAGACGTCAATCGGTTTTAGGTATCGTTTTGGACTCGCCATGGCCATGGCCTGGGCCTCGTCGTCTGTCTCGTTGATCGTTCTTCAATCGTAACAGGTCGGCGGTGGGATGGCTTTATTGGATTCCCGTCCTGCGGATGCATCGCGTGATGCCATGGGAGAGTTTGGAAGTGGACACGCGGTGGAGTCGGATGGGAATTCACCCACGGATAGCAGCGCGAACCCACGGATCCCAGGCTGCTTCCCATCCGTGGGTTCGCGCTGCTATCCGTGGGTTTCACTCGTTCCCTGACCCCAGGCTATGTTGTTGTTCGCCGTTGGCGAACCAGACGTCTCACTCCGCGGCGATGCGGTTGATCGCGTTGAGCATGGCCAGGATCGTGCTTTCGACACTGTCGGTGCTGACGCCGGTGCCGCGATACAGTCGGCCCTTGTGTTCGACTTCCAAGTTGACTTCGCCGATCGCGTCGCGGCCGAGGGTGGCGCTGCGGACGCGATAGTCTTTGCAGACCAGTTGTACGCCGGTGATCTGTTCGACGGCCCAAAAAGCGGCATCGATCGGCCCGTCACCCTCGGTGACTTCGGCGGACTTTTCTTCGCTGCCGTCACTGAGCGTCAACTTCACTTTGGGCGATTGCTGTTTCGAACAGGTGACTTCGTAATCGACCAACGACCAGGTTTGGCCGCCGCTGGTGCTGATCTTTTGTTGCACCAACGCGATGATGTCGCCGTCGTAGATTTCTTTCTTCTTGTCGGCCAACAATTTGAATTGTTCGAAGACCGAATTGAGTTCCTCGCCGTCGATGTGAAAGCCGAGTGTTTTGCGCGGTCGGCCAAGGCGGCCCGTCCGCTGTGTTTGCCCAGCACCAGATCGGTCTTGGCAAACCCGACTTCTTCGGGCGACATGATCTCATACGTGCTGCGTTCTTTCAGCATGCCGTCTTGGTGGATCCCCGATTCGTGGGCGAAGGCGTTGCGTCCCACGATGGCTTTGTTGCGCTGCACGCTGATTCCGGTCACCTTGCTGACCAGGCGGCTGACGGGGACCAACCGCTGGGAATTGATTCGTGTGGTGCAGTCGTAGAAATCGCCGCGCGTTTTCATCGCCATCACGACTTCTTCCAAGGCCGCGTTGCCGGCGCGTTCGCCGATGCCGTTGATGGTGCACTCGATTTGGCCGGCGCCGGCCGCGACGGCTGCCAAGCTGTTGGCGACGGCCATCCCCAAGTCATCGTGACAATGGGTGCTGAGCACCGCTTTGTCCATGTTGGGCACGCGGTTGCGGAGCATGTCAAAGATCTTGAAAATCTCCGCGGGCGTGACATAGCCGACGGTGTCGGGCACGTTGATGGTCGTCGCACCGGCGTCGATCGCGGCTTCGACCACGCGACACAGGAAATCGTGTTCGGTGCGGCAAGCGTCCTCGGGCGAGAACTCGATGTCGTCACATTTGCTGGCGGCCAGTTTGACGCCTTCGACAGCGCGGCGGACGATTTCGTCTGGTGTCATCCGCAACTTGAACTCGCGATGGATCGCGCTGGTCGCCAAGAAAACATGGATGCGAGACTGCTCGGCGTTCTGGACCGCTTCGGCGGCACGCAAGATGTCTTTTTCACTGCAGCGGGCCAAGCCACAGATCGTCGACCCCTTGATCGTTTCGGCGATCTGTTTGACCGCATCGAAGTCACCCGGTGAGGCGATCGGAAAACCGGCTTCGATCACATCCACACCGAGGTCTGCCAACGCGTGGGCGACCTCCAGCTTCTCCGCCAAATTCATGCTCGCCCCGGGGGACTGTTCGCCGTCGCGAAGCGTGGTGTCAAAGATTCGAATCTGACGCTGGTTTTGGGGGGGAGTGTCTGGCACGGCTTCGCGGGTCGCGATCGGAGAGTCGGGGGTGGCGGATTCCATGACGGTGTCCATGAAAGAAGTTGGGATAGTATGGGAAGCAGGTGGCATTTAAAAAACACGGGGATCCCAAAAACCCGGCACAATTGTCTGACGAACAAAAAACCCGAGTCCTCGGGGACTCGGGTTTTCGCTGTTTTGTCGTTTGATTCCGCGTGTCAGCGGCATGTCAAGCGAAGCGTGCAAACCTTCATCTCCCGCCCAAATGGCAGTAGCAGTAGGAGTAGAATGGTTGGCAGGCTGATCTTCATACCACTTAAGGTAAATCAGGGGTGTGACGGGCGTCAAGTCATTTTGGTCAGCAAGTTCGGACGCGGAAGTCCGCCGGCGGGTTCGCGCCGGTGCCCGCGGGAGGCATCAATGCCAGCGGGAAGCGTAAGCGAGCGGCCCTTGGTTCACCCCGCGTCCAGCGCCCGCCACTGGCTCACGCCACGTGCCGGCATCAATGCCAGCGGGAAGCGTGAGCGAGCGGCCCTTGGTTCACCCCGCGTCCAGCGCCCGCCACTGGCTGACGCCACGTGCCGGCATCAATTGCCAGCGGGAAGCGTGAGCGAGCGGCCCTTGGTTCACCCCGCGTCCAGCGCCCGCCACTGGCTGACGCCACGTGCCGGCATCCGCGCGCCTACCCCACAGCCTGCACCGCTTGCGTCCTCGCGCTCGCCGCGGCCGCCGCCCGCTGGGCATCACGCATTTCTTCGCGAAGCTCCTGCTCGGTCATCATCAGATCGCGTTCATGTTGCCATCGGGCCAGCGAGTAGTCGACACAGGCCAGTGCCAGCAGGGTCGCGCCCATCCAAACACAACATTCGATCAAGGTGTCGAAGATCGTTGTCGCGATCGCGGCGATCGGCAGCTGTGTCACTCCGATCAAAGTGGGCAGACTGGATTGCACCACCCCGATCGCGACGGTACTGACGGCGATCAGTTTGAGCAGCGTGATCGCGAATCGCCCCAGCGACCGCGCCGACGTCATCGATTGCAAACGTGCCGCAGGCGAGATCCGATCCAGCGAGGGAGCCAGTTTGGAAGGCGTCATCATCAGCCCGGTTTGCAACAGATTCAGCCCGATCCCGCAGATCATCATCGCGACCAGTAGCGGCAGCAACAGGCTGCCGACGGCCGCAAATGCCTTGGCGATCATCCGTTGCGATTCCCACGAACTAAGTGAAAGCTCGCTGGGCCGGGTGAGCGTTTCGGTCAGCGAGGCGGTGAGCGATTGGGCCAGCCGCGGACCGAACCACGCCAGCAAACCGGTGGTCGCCAACAACAGCCCTGCGGACACCACATCGCCGCTGCGCGGTGCCCTGCCCTGCTCTTTCGCTTGCTTGCGACGGCGCGGTGTCGGGGGATGGATCTTGTCGGACATCATTATGAAATGGAAAGTGGGATAGGCTTCCAGCCTGTCATTTCGGTCTCAGTGGGATAGGCTTCCAGCCTGTCATTTCGGAGCCCGACAGGCCGGAAGCCTATCCCACGGTTGTTAGTCGAGTCCCAATCGCGCGATCGCGTTGGAGAGTTCGGTTTCAAACACCAATCCGGCCGATCCGATCGTCAACGCCATCAGCAGTAGGGCGGCCATCACGTTGATGTTCAATCCGATCGCCAGCACGTTCAATTGCGGAACGGTCCGACTGACAATCGCCACGACCAGATTGGTCAGCAAGACACAGGCGACGACCGGCGCGGCCACACGCAGTCCGGATTCAATCCCGATCGCGAGATGGTCGATTACCAGGGCGGACAGGGTTTGGTCGATCGAGACCGTCATCGGCGGGAATCGGTGGAAACTGGTCAGCAAGGCATCGATCAACAACCGATGGCCGCCGGCGGCAAACAGAATGGCGGTGACCAGCAGCCCCAGCAAGCGGGAGAGTTGCGGGACCGATTCACCGCTGGATGGATCGGCGGTCTGGGCCAGTTGCATTCCCGTCGCGTTGGAAATCAGTTCGCCGGCCAGGGCGATGCCCGAGACCAGCAATTGAACGACACCCCCGATGACCATCCCGAAAATGATCTCTCGGCCGGCGGCAATCATGATCTCTACCCCGTAAAGCCGAGTGCCGTCGACGGGCGCCGCGGCAGCAACGCCGGGAACCAGGACGAGTGTGATCGCGAGCACCAGCAGGATTCGGATTCGCGCCGGCAAGCCGCTGGCCAACGTCGGCATCGCGATGACCAGTCCGCCGAGTCGGGCCGCGACCATCGCAAAGATCATCAGCTGGTGCAGCAGCCATTGACCGGTCAAGTCGCCGAGCGTGTCGTTGAAATTCATCGAGCAATATTCAGTGGGATAGGCTTCCAGCCTGTCGACCTTACGTGTGCAATAGGCTTCCAGCCTGTCAATGACCGACAGGCTGGAAGCCTATCCCACTCTCTCGTTAGAACGGACCGGCGAACATGGTTTGTGTGAATTCGATCATTCGCGAGAACATCCACGGCATGCAGGCCAACAGCACCAGACTGGAGACGATCAATTTGGGTACAAAGGAAATCGATTGGTCTTGGATCTGAAACAGGGTTTGCAACAGACCCGTCGCGATACCGACGACCGCACCGATCACCAGCACCGGCGCTGCCAACAGCGCGGCCAGCATCAGGGCTTGGCGGCACAGGTCAATCGCTTGGCTTGAATCGAGTGTCATTTAACCCACCGGTCCAAAACTGGCTAACAACATGCCCACGACCAAATGCCAGCCATTGACCAGCACGAACAACAACAGTTTTAGCGGCAACGAAATCATCGCCGGCGGCAGCATGAACATGCCCATCGACATCGTGACGCTGGCGACGACGATGTCGACCACCAGGAACGGCAGGTAAATGCTAAAGCCCATCAAAAACGCAATCTTCAGTTCGCTGATTACAAACGCAGGCAGCAGCACGCGGATCGGAATGTCGGCGAACGAACTGGGGGTCGGCCCGTCGGGGACCGCGTGGCGATAAAACAGGACCACATCGGCGTGATTCTTTGCCGCGGCGATTTGCTTGCTCATGAACTGGCGAACCGGCAACGCTCCGGCTTCATAGGCCTCCGCCAGCGTCATCTCCGTTTCCGGATCGCTGTACGGTTTGATCGCTTCGTCATAGACCCGCGTCCAAACCGGGGTCATCACCAGCAGCGTCATGAACAGGGAAATGCTGGTCAGCACCTGAGTCGGTGGCAGGGCTTGCAGCCCGATCGCTTGCCGCAGCAACGACAGCACGACGATGATTCGGATGTAGCAGGTCGTCATCAGCAGGATCGCCGGCGCGAGCGAGATGACCGACAGCAGCAGCATCGTTTGGATGCTGCCGCCGACCTTGTCGGGGCTGGCCCAGGATTCGGGGCCACCGGCGATGGTTTCGATCGCTTCGGCCGAAAGCGAGATGGTGGGGCGTGAAACAAGCTGTGGAACTGAATCGTTCGGCGGAACCGCCCTGCCCTGCTCCGCGATGATGCTACCCTGCTCTGCGACAGCGATCCCTGGGCCGGTCAGGGCCAGCAGCATCAGGGTCAGCGAAAGTCGAAGGAAGCGATTAAGGATCATGGCCGGGACGCGGGGGATCAGCGAACGCGGCGACCGCATCGGCCGCCAGCGACCGGGACTTTAGGAAAAACAGGCCTCGAATCGAAAGATTAGTTTTCGCCAGTTCGCCGGCACGTCATGCCAGCACGCGGCGTCAGCCAGTGGCGCGTTGGCGGAGCCAACACGCGCCGGTCGCTCACGCGTCCCGCTGGCAGCATGCCAGCACGTGGCGTCAGCCAGTGGCGTCAGCCAGTGGCGTCAGCCAGTGGCGTCAGCCAGTGGCGCGTGCGGGTGGTGAATTCATCACGTGCCGGTCAACAGCCCGGCGAAGTACGCGTCGTAGCCCGCCAGCGCGCTTCCTGGGATCAACACCGTGGTCGCGTCGGAGAGGGTCACGCGACAATCGTTGCGGACATATCCGGGGACTTTTTCGATCGTCGCTTGCTGCCGGTCGCATCGGGACAGAACGGTCAGACGGGCGGTCGCCCGGTCGGCATCGCCCTGGAGCCGAAAACAAATCAGCGACGAACCGATTCGGGTCAGCGCGACCGGTTGGTCATCGGTCGACAGCTTGGCATCGCTGAACACGCAGCGTACCCCTTGCTCGGAGCCGGTTTGGCCGAGCAGATAATGCAGCGCCGTGGCGATCTCCGGCGACAGACTCGCCGGGTTGGTTTGGCCGAGCAACTGGGCAGCGTCGCGCTGGCGGTATTGCTTGATCAGGTCATCAGCGTCGGCACGCATGAAGTAGGCGGTCACACGAATGGCTTCCTCGCCGGACCAGGACACCAATTCGACCGCAGTGTCGCTTGCCCGCGGGCCCGCTTGGAGAAGCTCGGGTGGTTTGCGACCGCTGACGGCCAAGTGGATCAGATCGGCTAGGAAGCGTTTGCAGATTTCGCCGTCCGGATCAAGGCTGGGTGGGTGGTACAAGAACGGCGGCTCGGCTTGGATTTCTCGAACCAGCCGGGCGCGCGACGATGAATCGATAGCGTTGAAGGTTTGCGTCATTTTCAGACGACCGATCGCCGGTTTGGGGTCGTCCCCGAAGTGTTGAAGGGCGAACGAAGCAAGTGCGCAGACCGCCCGTTCGGCTTGTTCTGCGGGTGACACGTCGACTTGGCCGACACGGAATTGGATCTCCAGGCGGTCCGCCGCCGAGGTTTGCCAGGCGTCGATCATGTCTTTTTGAGGGCGATTTTTTTTGTCGTCCAGAACGTAGGTCAGCAAGAATGCTTCCAATCGCTCGGCAACGATCTTGCGATCCGATGCCGACAGGGATTCGGCGGGTGAGTAGTCGGCCGGTCGCGAAGTGGAGCCGTCGGCCAGATGGCGCAGCAGCGAAACCCGACCGTACTCATCGCGCAAATTCAGCGCCGACAACTGTTTCATCGCCGCCACGCGGGCGGAGTCGGAGATCGCCAGCTCGCTGGCCAGATGAACCAATTCGACGCCGTAGATCCAATGGAGGTCTCGGTAGCGGACCATCGGGCTGTAGATCGACGCGACTTCGATGGCAATGATTTCGACCAACTGGCGGATCAGCCCGACGGCTTGTTGATCTAATACGTGGGCGCCCAATTTCGACGCGCCATAGGTTGTCGCTTTGCTCGCTGCCCACCAAGCGACCAGGGTCAGCGGGTTGGTACTGCTGACGATCCGGCCGGCGAAGAGCAGGTTGGAGGCGACATCGATGTAAGGTCTGGCCGACTTGTAGATGCCGAAGGTCTTGACCGCCCGCATGACCACGTTATAGATCGACTGGAAATCATAGCTGGCCAATCCGCCCGGCAGACTTTCCACCGCGACCAACAATCTGAGCGAAGCCCGTCCGACGGCCCGCGAGACGGCGTCGACATTGGTTTTCAGCAGCGGCGCAGTTTCACCGGGGCGGTAAATCGCCACGACGTCGGAAACCAGAGCGACCAGATCCGTGCGGATTTGTTCATTGTCAAAAACTTTGCGGTCGCCGATTTCTTTGCGGTAGGCGTCTTGTTTAATGCTGTCAAACAACTCTCTCGTTTTGGCTTCGACCAATTCCAGCAACTCGCGATCGTGCCGCGCCATCGGGTCATCGACGGAAATTTCTGGCGTCTCGCTCGGCGGCGGCCGGCGGTTCGGGTCGGTGTTTTTGAAATCGATCGCATCGGGGAATTGCATCCACTGCTGCAACGACAGTGCGCGTGCGTTGAGTTCCTGTTCCTGCGCGGCCAGCGATTCTGCTTTTTCTTTCAGCCACTCGTGCAGTTCCGACTGGGGCGTCGTTTGGTCCGCCCCGCCCTGCCCTGCCCCGTCGTCCCGATTGGGCCCGCCGGACGCGTATTTGGTTTTCAAGCGAACGGCATCCACCAGCGCCGCCGCCAGTGGCAGCAAACCGAGCGCCCCGAGGCCGATGTTCGGGATCGGTGCCCCAGAGAGGGCGACGACCATCAACACGATCGCCACGATCACGCCCGAGGCGAGCGAATAGAGCGGTAGCCGTTTCAGGGTGTCGCCGCGCACGGGTGCTGCAAATCACAAGAAAGAGGAAAGAAGGGGTCGAAAGGAAATTCCGTCGCAAAACGACAGGCCCATGATACAGCGCCGCCTGCCGGCCGCGCGGCGGGTTGAATTGCCCAATGTTGTCCAAACCTGGGCGTGGGCCCGATGCGAAGACCACGCCGTTCCCTTAAAGTAGGCTTTCGGGAGGGCTGTGCCCCGCAAGCTGCTGCCGGGCGACTGGCAGGAGGTGTCCGGAGGCAGATCTGATTAGAATCTGTCCATGGTCTGGAACTTGGCGGATCCAGCTCCACCACCGAACGCTCCTTTTTACTCGTGTCGTTTCGTATGCCTGTTGCGCGCCGCTGAAAGCACGCGCAGAAGAGTCCGCCATGCAAAAACAAACTTCCGGATCCGTGTCTCAGATGCAGTCACTTGGTCCGATTCCGTCTCTGCCGAATTATCAGACGGATGGTTTCTTCGACGAGTTGGTCGACAAAAACAACCTCGCTCGTCCGGATGCTGAAGAGTTAGTCTCGCTGTTCAACCGTTTTCCGCCGCAGGAACTGTCGCGTCGCCAGCATGCGATCGAGCAGGCTCTGTTCCGGATGGGGATCACGTTCACGGTCTACAGTGACAAATCGGGCACGGAAAAGATCATGCCCTTTGACGTGGTTCCGCGGATCGTCTCGGCGATCTTGTGGAAGCACATCGACGCCGGTTTGCGACAGCGGATCCGTGCGCTCAATCGCTTCCTGTGCGATGTCTACAACGAACGGGCCATCATCAAGGACGGGATCATTCCGGCGGAGTTGGTCGACACGGCCCCGGCGTATCTCGAGGAATGTCGCGGGCTGAAACCCTTCAATGACGTCTGGTGTCACATCACGGGTACGGATTTGGTCCGTGACAACACGGGCACCGTATACGTTTTGGAGGACAATTTACGATGTCCGTCCGGGGTGTCGTATGTGTTGCAGAACCGCCACGTGATGAAACGGAACTTTCCGCAGGTGTTCGGCGCGTCGCGGGTTCGCCCGGTCACCGATTACACGTCGCGACTGTTTCAACTGTTGCGCGATGTCGCGCCGCCGCATGTTTCCGATCCGACCGTCGTCGTGTTGACGCCCGGTGTATTTAACAGCGCCTACTACGAGCATTCGTTCTTGGCCCAGCGGATGGGAGTCCAATTGGTCGAGGGCCGCGACTTGGTCGTCGAAGGTGAGTTTGTCTACATGAAAACGACTCGTGGGCTGCAGCGGGTCGATGTGATTTACCGCCGCGTCGACGACACCTTTTTGGATCCCAAGACGTTTCGCAAAGACAGCGTGTTGGGGGTCAAGGGATTGATGGACGTGTACCGCGCGGGCAACGTCTGCTTGGCCAATGCCCCCGGGACGGGTATTGCCGACGACAAGGTGATCTACGCGTTTGTCCCGGACATGATTAAATATTATTTAGACGAAGAGCCGATCTTGCCGAACGTTCCGACCTACGTTTGCCAGAAAGAAGAGGATCGGAAGTACGTGTTGTCGCACCTGGACGAATTGGTGATCAAGGCGGCCGGTGAATCGGGCGGTTACGGCATTCTGATCGGTCCGCACGCGAAACCGGAAGAACGCGAGGAGTTCGCTCAGAAGATCAAAGAGGATCCGCGGAACTGGATCGCCCAGCCGACGCTGGAACTGTCTCGCGCCCCGACGGTGGTCGACGATCATCTGGAAGGACGCCACGTCGATTTGCGACCGTACATTCTGTGCAGCCGACCGGATGACGTTTGGGTGTTGCCGGGCGGTTTGACCCGCGTGGCGCTGCGCAAGGGATCGTTGGTCGTCAACTCGTCACAGGGCGGCGGCAGCAAGGACACCTGGGTGGTCGCCGAACAGGGACAGGCGGTCGCCAGTGCGCACGACAACGAAACCGACCCGGTCGATCACTGACCAGAACCGCCGGATCACGGAGGGGAGTCGCTCGACTGCCCCAGGCGAGATGCGACGTAGACGAATGACCGATTGAAAACGAACCGGTTACCACTTAACTGAGCTTTTTATGCTTTCACGTGTTGCTGAATCGATTTATTGGATGAGCCGTCAGGCCGAGCGAGCTGAGAATTTGGCTCGATTCATCGAAGTGACGTTGCACATGACGTTGGACCAACCGGAATACCTGGTCGATCCCTGGAAACCGTTGGTTCAGGTGACCGGCGACAACGAGTGGTTCAAGGCCAAGTACGGCACGGCAAACTGTCAGAATGTGGTGCAATTCTTGGCGTTTGATCGCGAGTACCACAGTTCGATGCTGACGTGTTTACGGGCATCACGCGAGAACGCTCGGAGCGTCCGCGAGGCGTTGTCGACCGAGGCGTTCGAGGAACTGAATGATTTCTACCATTTCGTTCGTGACAGCAGTCCGGCGCAGTTGACCGATCCGACGGCGGATTTTTTTGAGCAGGTTCGCGACCACGCACTGATGTGGACCGGCGTGTTGGACAACACGATGCCGCACAACACCGCCTGGCACTTTCTCAACGTCGGGCGTTTGCTCGAGCGGGCCGACAAGACGTCCCGGATTTTGGACGTCAAGTACTTCAACTTGCTGCCTCGCGTGGAAGACGTCGGCACCGCGGTCGATGATCTGCAGTGGTCCACGCTGCTGCTGGCGATCAGCGGATTTGAAGCCTATCGCCGCGAACATCAGCTGATGGATATCGAAAAGATCGTCGCCTTTTTCCTCTTCCACCGGACGTTCCCACGCAGCATTTATTCCTGTGTTGCCGGTGTCGACCGATCACTTCGCGAGATCGAAAGCGAATCGGAATCGGAGTTGCCCGGACAAGCCAGGCAGCGCATCGCCGCACTTCGTCATCGCTTGGAAAACACCAACGTCAAAGAAGTGATCGCCGGCGGCATGCATCAATTCGTCGATCGCTTGCAGATTGAACTCAACGCAGTCGGTGATTCACTCGGACAAGACTACTTTTACGCAACCCAATCTGCATGACCATTCGCGTCGCTCTCCACCACAAGACTCAGTATCAATACGACCGCTCCGTCGGGCTTGGCCCGCAAAAAATACGGCTTCGACCGGCCTATCATGGTCGCACGAAAATCGTCTCGTACGATCTGAGTGTGCGTCCCGAAGATCACTTCATCAATTGGCAGCAAGACCCGTTCGCCAATCCGGTCGCGCGAGTCGTATTCCCCAAGAAGGCGCGAGAACTGTCGATCGTGGTCGATTTGGTTGCCGACATGACGGTGATCAACCCGTTTGATTTTTTCGTCGAAGAGAGCGCCGAGTCCTGGCCGTTTCAATACGCGCCCGAAATCGAGCTTCAATTGGCACCGTATCTGGTCACCGAACCGATGACGCCTCGGTTGGCCGATTGGATCAGCGAGCTGCCCAAAACGTCGGAGCGAGTGATCGATTTCCTGGTCGATGTCAACCGCATGGCTCAACAACGGATCGATTACAAGATCCGCCTGGAACCCGGTGTGCAAACGCCCGAGGAAACCTTGAAATTGGCCAGCGGATCGTGCCGCGATTCGGCCTGGATGCTCGTCCAAGCGTTCCGTCACATCGGCATGGCCGCGCGGTTCGTCTCGGGCTATCTGATCCAACTGGCGCCGGACGAAAAACCGATCGAAGGTCCGGCCGGTCCGGCCGCCGACTTTTGTGATCTGCACGCCTGGACCGAAGTCTATTTGCCGGGCGCGGGTTGGGTCGGGCTGGATCCGACCAGCGGGTTGATGGCCGGCGAAGGACACATCCCGTTGGCGTGCACGCCCCACTACAGCGATGCGGCGCCGATCACCGGCGGTCATGAACCGTGCGAAGTCGAATTCGTGCACGAGATGACCGTCACCCGGATCTTGGAAGCGCCGCGGACGACCAAACCCTACACCGATCAACAGTGGTCCGAAATCTTGGCGGCCGGCGATCGCGTCGATGAGGTGCTGGCGATCGGTGACGTGCGATTGACGATGGGTGGTGAACCGACGTTCGTCGCCATCGACAATGTCGATGATCCCCAGTGGAACACCGATGCGGTGGGAAAAGAGAAACGCGTTCTTTCCAACGTGCTGCTCTTGAAGCTGCGTGACACCGTCGCACCCGGCGCGTTGCTGCACTACGGACAAGGCAAGTGGTACCCCGGCGAATCACTGCCGCGCTGGGCGCTGACCTGTCTGTGGCGCACCGATGGACAGCCCGTCTGGCAGAACCCCAAGTATATCGCCGACGAGGGCAAGGATTACGGGTTCACCCACGACGATGCCGAACGCTTCGTCAAACACCTGGCCGTCACGCTGGGGATCGAGGCCAAGGTCACGCTTCCCGTCTACGAGGACACCTTCCATTACTTGTGGAAGGAGCAGAAGCTGCCGATCGATGTCGAGCCCACCGATCCGAAGTTGGAAGATCCCAATGAACGGGCGATGATGGTGCGAACCTTCACCCAGGGGCTGAACAAACCGGTCGGGTTTGTGATGCCACTGAAACGAGCCTGGTGGCAGGCACACCCAGGTTGGATCGGCGGGCGCTGGCCGGTCCGCGGTGAAAAGGTGTTCGTCATCCCCGGCGACTCTCCGATCGGACTGCGATTGCCGCTGGACAGTTTGCCCAAATCCGCCGCGCCCACCCCCGTCGACAATCTGCCCCGCGATCCCTTCGCGCCGCGCAATCCACTGCCAGAGGTTTCGACGATCCGGCAAGACCAACAGCGGATCGAGAAGGTCGAAGAGGAGTTGCGTCGCGAGGATGACGCGCCGGTCGATGCCGAGGTGATTCCGACGGCGCTGTGTGTCGAATGTCGATTCGGAAGGCTGCACGTGTTCATGCCCCCGACGCAAAATCTGGAAGACTATTTGGACCTGGTGTCGGCGGTCGAAGAAACCTGTGTCGACTTGGACATGCCGGTGGTTTTGGAAGGCTACCTGCCGCCGCACGACCATCGCGTCGAAATGTTCAAAGTCACTCCCGATCCGGGAGTGATCGAGGTCAACGTCCAGCCCACGTCCTCGTGGCGTGACTTGGTCGGATTGACCGAGACGATTTATCGCGAAGCGCGCGAGAGCCGATTGACGGCACAGAAGTTCGACATCGATGGGATGCACACCGGGACCGGCGGTGGTGCCCACATCGTCCTGGGCGGTAAAACGCCGACCGACAGCCCCTTCATTCGCCGTCCCGATTTGTTGGCCAGCATGATTCGGTTCTGGCACAACCACCCTGCCCTGTCGTATCTGTTCAGCGGCAAATTCATCGGGCCGACCAGTCAGGCGCCGCGGATGGACGAGGCCCGTCGCGACAGCGTCCATGAAATGGAGATCGCGCTGGTGGAGATGGAGCGGTTTTACCGTGAGGGGCAGCCGATCATGCCGTGGACGGTCGACCGTTTGTATCGGGATTTGTTGGTCGATCTGACCGGCAACACGCACCGCGCCGAAATCTGTATCGACAAACTCTATTCGCCCGATTCCAGCACCGGTCGATTGGGGCTGGTCGAGTTTCGCGGATTCGAGATGCCGCCGAATGCGCACATGAATTTGGCCCAACAATTATTGATCCGCGGGATCGTCGCCGCGTTCTGGAATCAACCCTACAAACAGCCTTTGGCGCGCTGGGGCACGTCGCTTTACGATCGATTCATGTTGCCGCATTTCATCTGGAGTGATTTAGATGAACTGCTCAGCGTGCTGCGTCAGATGGGTGTCGATTTGAAACTGGAATGGTTCTTGCCGCACTTCGAGTTTCGGTTTCCCAAGATCGGTGAAGTCGTCCTCGGCGATGCACGGTTGGAACTTCGCGGTGCGATCGAGCCGTGGTACCTGATGGGTGAAGAGCCGTCCGGCGGCGGCACGGCGCGGTTTGTCGATTCGTCGATGGAACGTTTGCAGCTCAGTCTGGACGGGTTCGATCCGTCGCGCTACGCCGTCTTGTGCAACGGTCATCGTGTGCCGATGCATCCCAGTGAAGTGGCCGGCCAATATTTGGCCGGAATTAAATTCCGCGCCTGGCAACCGCCACGTTGTTTGCATCCGACGATCGGCGTTCATGTGCCGTTGCAATTTGACATCGTGGATCGGTTCACCGAGCACTCGATCGGCGGATGCCGTTACTTCGTTTCCGACCCCAGCGGGCGGGCCCACGAGATCTATCCGGTCAACGCCAACGAAGCGGAAACGCGGCGGACGGCACGGTTCCACACCCAGACGCTGACCGGAGGCCGGTTGGTGCTGCCGGATCTGCCGCCGGTCGATGCGCCCAACGACTTCCCCGTCACGTTCGATTTGAGAAAGACGGTCCGAAGCTGACACGCGGCGAGACGGCCCACTGTCGCCGCGAGGGACGTCGATTCATTTGCCGCAGGATTTCACACAACCCATTGAGTTTCTCTCCCCCTGGGAGAGACGGCGTTTGCGCAGCAAGCAAACGCCAGAGAGGGATCGCGCTGCAAAATTCTTGTCGCCTACCGCGACGATCAAATCCGTCACGTCTACAATTGACATCCCCAAGGGATCACAGCGAGTAGCCGGAGGTCAGCGCAGCGACACCTCCGGACCACGCCCCCAAACCTGACAGCGACCCCGGACGGGGGCGCACAAAGTTTCTGCACACCTGCATCAGGCACGGACGCCAACGCAATCTCTCGCAAGGAAGCGCCAACGGCACCGGGTCACCCCGACCGGTGTGCTCTCCCGCAGACCGTCCGCTTCACCAATCACTTGCACGCAGTTCACCAGCGTCGCGGTGCAAGCCGCGTTTTGATCTCGTTGGTGCACTTCAAGCATTCCAGCGCGCTCGACTGCCAAGGATTGGCGCGTCGTGCGTTCGATCGGATTCGTCTCTTAGTCAAAGAAAAACACCCTCGGACCACACGACGCGAGTGACGGGGGAGTCCTGCGCCGGTGGATCACTCGAAGGGCCACAGGAGATCAAGACGCTTGTCGCACCAAAACGCGGACGACCTGCGGCCGGTAGATTCAAGATGCTGGCGTCAGCCTGACGGTTGCGAATCACACGCGACCCAGCCCACCGTGACCACACGTCAACCGTCGCAGCGGATACCCATTCGATTAAGTTCAACGTGTTGCGTAACCGGGTGGCGAGGTTTGGCTTTGATTTCAGATTCCGCCGGGTTCGCCGCTCCGGTTCACGCGATTGTTCTGCGTTACGTTCCGCCCAGGAAAGAATCCGCCCAGTACTCCCGCAACAATCGCTTGCCAAACTGCAAACCTCAGAGTTTCAAATACAAGTACTCGTCGCGGGTCAAGTAAGTCGAATTGGGAAAGAACATCTCCACGACTCCGCAAGCCTGTAATGTAAAAGAATCCATATGCTCCCAACAGCGATGCAAGGCAGACCAATCCGATAAAGGGCAACCGTCTTCCTTTCGACACCGCCAGACAGAAGACAATTCCAATTGGTGCGACCCCAATCAACACGGTTGCTACGCGATCCACGTTGGGTGAAAACCCCGTTTCCATGAACGTATATAACGCGAAGTAGAACCCAGCCACAGATGCAATGAGAAGACCACCGGCCAGCCAAATATGTCTGAAGCGGGAGCATGCGAGAGTCGCGGCCAATAGCCCGATGCCAAAAAGTGGCCCAGGGTAATGCTTGCCATGCGGACTTATGAACCAAAAGTAGCCACTCAAGAGTCCAGTGAAAGTATCGATAATGGCGAATATCGCGACAATCTGCACACGCCGTCTCACACCAACAATACCACCGGAGTGCTCAACGGTAGCATGCTGCCTGTCAGAAGAGTATGGATTCGACATTGCTGACCCTTCTGTTTTAATTGTTGGCAGAACGTCAGCCGTAACCGGACACCAACTTTGGGATAGAGTCTACCAGAAGAACTTCCGAGGTTCGAGCTGTCCTTCCAGCATTTGCGATGCGTGCGTCGCGGCTCGCTTGCATCGCCAGTGATCGCCGATCGGACAACACTGTGTGAGCTCAGTGCTGACATTCGCGGCCGTGTCACGATCAATCACAAAGGCTGCCTGCATGAGTAACAGCAATGCCTCGCTTCGAGATGCTGATGGTTGGACCTGTCGAGCTGTATCGACAGCTTCTCGCAGTGCCCTCTTGGCGTTCTTAAGACACTGGCGCTCCGCCAAAGCAGCGATCTCCCAGGCACGAACTGCGGACTTCTGGTAGTCGTCGTTGCAAGCGGCAGCCGCTTTTGCCGCTTGGGCAGCTATTGGCTCAGGGGCGGCATCAGTGAAACGTGCGACCCACGACAGTGCTTGTGCACGAAACCACGGATTACTCACCGAACGCGCCTTCGCTAATGCCTTGTGAGCATCAGTCTTTGCGAGTTTGATTGCCTGATCTCGTTGAAGCGTAGCAGTCATTTCTTATCGCGTGAACGGTAACGATCAGCGGGCGGCGGGAGTTGACTCACCACTTGCAGAAACGTCGCCACCGCCGCTCCGTTGCATCGCATGGTTCGCCGGCTTGCGTGAAGGTCGGCGAATGCAAGTACGCCCAGACTCGGCCTGTACACGACGAATCCGAGCAAAAATACGGTCAAGATCAAAACCATCGTCCGCCCCCAGTTGATGACGGATACGCTTGATCTCAGCGGTTGGGTCAGGAATCATCGAACGCCTCCAACAGTTGTTCGGGGGTGCAAATCGTCGCCGGCTCGTAGCCCGCGTTTCGACAGATCGCATCAATTAGGTGTTGTGTGGCAGGATTAAGTATATGCTTGAAGTTCCATGTTGCCAACAATTCGATCCCGTTCACGGCCGCAATCGCGATGTGGGTTGCGTCCCGTGGCTCGGACCGAGGAACCGCGTTTCCATCAAGCAGCAAATCAGCGAGCGATTTTGCACCGTCGCCGCCATCGAGCATCGGAAGGTCGCCAATCACAGCGAGACGTTCTGAGGCAGCGGTAGGGTCCCCGCCGTTGCATTCGTCAACGACCAGCGCTGAGACGAACAATTCGTAGCGATCTGGCGCAGTATCCCACCATCGTCGTGTGACGGATTGCCTAGCCGCCATTGCGAGATCAGGGTGCACACGGCCAGCGATGTTGCCAATGACGGTCGTTTCGAGATAGACACTTTGCATTGAAGCATCTTAGCAGGTTTCGCGCAGCGAGACTGTTACGCACCTGCCGATCGGCGAACGTCAGCGATCACCTCGCACACGGGCCTCTACGATTGAGATGGCGTGAGCGTGATGACCGAATCGGGGTGGAAGTTTGTGTATCGCAACAATGAGTGTGCTGGGGTGCATCGCCGGGTTCGTGGCGCCGGTCGGCACGCCGGTTGGAAGCATCGTCGCGAATGGCCAATGTACTCGATTTGAATTGCCGTGGGAGAATTCCAGCATCCCGATCTCCAGCCGGCACGTCAGGCGTCGGTCGTCAGCGTTGAAATCGACAGGCGTCGGTTTGTCTTTCGTCAGCCGAGTCGACCGCGCACCCGTCAAACCGTGACATCAAATGCGAATCCCAGGCAACGGAGGTTCGATGACATCAAGTGGGCCGAATTCAAGCGCACCCGTCAGCAGCATGGACGACAGGCGTCGGACCATCACAGTCACGTCTACCGCCACGAACGTCACCGATCACGGGGCGGCGACGAGTGATTCTCAACTATTAAAAGACGCGACTTCGCCGCTCCAGTGCATCGGAATGGTTCGCCGCTCTCGCAGCGGATTATTGCCGGACAGTAGTATCGACTTTCACCAACATACACAAGCTAAGCGATCACATCCGGCCCAAAGTTGTTCACGATCGTAATTTCAAGTAGTTGTCGAGCAAGGCTGTCCGTTACATCATTTGTTTCGAGCCAATCGTTGAGTTTTGAAGCCAAACGATTCGGACCATCGTGAGACTTGAAGACAGCGACGACAGAAGCTTGTGTTGGAGCATTACCGAATACAGCTGCGATCGGATCAAAGAACTCGTCGGCGGGCGCATCGTCGAGCCCAATCGTGTTGGTCAAGAACTCGAAGAAATCCTGGGCCATGTTGTGCGTGAGTTGATCGCTCGACATCGTCATGGGAATAACTCATCAAGGCTTGTGTCGACTACACATCTCTGGCGGCGAACGATTGCGATGACCGGGCCGCCGCGATCGATCATCAATTTGAAAACGCGCTGTCGGCGGCTCCGTGTCCATCGCGTGGTTATCGGCTATTGCGATTGTGAAACAGAATTCGCAAATGAGGCAATCCATTTTCGAGCGTTTTCGACCTCGGTTTTGGTGCTGTCGTTGAAGTGGTATCGGGTTTCGTAGTGATCGATCCATTTTCCGATCACGGTCAGCTGCATCGGTGTCAAGAGTCGCCAGAAACGAAGGTATTCATCGCTACCGAAACTACGCGCACCTTGAAAGAGCCCAATCAGAGAGTCAATAACAACATCGGCCTCGCCCGGATCAACGACCTCCGCATTGATGTATGCAGGAAGATAATAGTGCAGTCCGACAGGTGTTAGAAAGGTGAACCCATCTGAGCAGTGTCGACATTCAGTTGGCGTCAACTTGCGCCAGGTCTTGCCGCCAAGAATTTCGTGCAGATGCTCCACCATGTATGTGTCGATGATCGCATCGGATGGTTTCGGAGCAGGGTGAACCGGGAAATGCGCGGCGATATCCGCGACGATGGAATGCGTCTCTTCAGCGACGTTTCGCATTCGGATTGCGTCTTGCCATTCGATGTGATTCTCGATGTCACGAATTGATAGGTCATCGCCGCGGTGAATCGGATCGTAGTCGCAACAGCCTATCGCGTAGTCGATCACTCGCCGGACGAGCCGATTAGTCACGATTAAAGGCATGGCGTCCTTCTCGTGAAAACCAAATGCGCAACTAATAGAAGGGCCGATGTTGTTGGCCGGCCAAATGAGCGTGTGAAGCTGGCCGTAATCGCCTCGCACGATCCAACGGTACTCAACGTCGCTCACGACGATTCGGTGTGTGCCTTTGGTAGTGCGTGCCATCAATCGATTCGCCAGTGTGCCGTTGGCGTGCCTTCAGTCCGATAACGTCTGCCGTAACCGGGCACGAACGGAAGACTATGATTTCAGTTGCCGCGTGAATGAGTGCTCCGGTTCACGGCGTTGTTATCCGACGTCTCTTGCGATGGCGACCAAGGGAAATACCCAACGCGACACAACCAAAGAACATGGCTGAGTTTGGTTCGGGAACAGCGGATATGCTGACTGCAGATGAGACCTGATTCCCGTTATTGTCAGTCAAAAAGACGTTTCCGTTAAACGAGCCGGTCGTCGCAGGGTTCCAGTCGGTAGCGGTGGGAATCGCCCAGCTCCCGCTTTCAATGGTCACAACGTCGCCCGTGCTAACTGCGAGTGATGGAAACCAACCGATGTAGGCATCGTTGGGCGTGAGTTGATTCAACGTGCTGGTGAGATTGTCGAGAATAAAGTCGAGGGGCCTATCGACATCACTTCCGTTAACCTGAAACGAAATTGTGCCGGCGAACGAACCCAGAAAGTCTTGTGTCCCATCTTGAGGATCACCCCATTCGTCGAAGTTTAGTATTTGGGCAATGCCATCTGACGTAATGTCAAACGTAATGTCGTCGGAAATTGTCAAAACCCCCGTGCCAGCGTTGACGTCACCAGAAATTATGATTCCGCCGAAGCATGGTGCTGTGAAACTGGCACAAAGGACAAGAAGAGCTGGAAGTACTTCTGCAATTCTCATGATGGTCCTACCTTTGGTGATGGAGAAGTGATTTAGGTTCGGCACAGGCTACAGCGTTTAGTGCTGCATCCACAAGCGGATAACGTCGGTGGTCACCGCGTCGGCGCGATCGACCGGAACTCAAAAACAAACTCAACTCGCCGACTGCGATGCACCACCTGGTTCACGCGTCCGGCCACGACGACAGCCCGAGCCATCGCCGCTGTTTGCCAATGTACTCGATCGGAATCGCCAGGGGAAATTCAGTATCCCAATCTGCAGTCGGCGCTTCAGGCATCGGTTTGTTTCGGATCGTACTCGTACTCAGCTCCGCGGTACTCGTACTCCTACTCGAATCGACAGGCGTCGGTTTGTCTTCGTCGGCCGAGTCGACCGCGCACCGATCAAACGATGACATTAAATGCGAATCTTAGGAAACGGAGGTCCGATGAATTCAGGTGGGCCGAATTCAGCCACAACGTTCTGCAGCGTGGGCGACCGGCATCGGTTTGTTTGCCACACAATCGAGTACGAGTACGAGCACCGGCTGACGCCTGAGTACGAGTACGATTTGGGAGCGTGAACGTCAGCGATCACCTCGCACACGGACCTCTACGATTGAGATGGCGTGAGCGCGATGACCGAATCGGGGTGGAAGTTTGCGTATCGCCACAATGAGTGTGCTGGGGTGCATCGCCGGGTTCGTGGCGTCGGTCGGCACGCCGGTTGGAAGCATCGTCGCGGTTTGCCAATGTACTCGATCTAAATTGCCAAGGGAAATTCCGGCGTCCCAATCTCCAGCCGGCACGTCAGCCGTCGGTCGTCAGCGTTGAAATCGTCAGGTGTCGGTTTGCTTGCTTCAGCCGAGTCGACCGCGCACCCGTCAATCCGTGACCTCAAAAGCGAATTCCAGGAAACGGAGGTTCGATGACATCAAGTGGGCCAAATTCAAGCGCACCCGTCAGCAGCATGGACGACAGGCGTCGGACCATCGCAGCCACCTCTACCGTCACGAACGTCAGCGATCACCTCGCACACGGGCCTCTACGATTGAGATGGCGTGAGCGTGATGACCGAATCGGGGTGGAAGTTTGTGTATCGCAACAATGAGTGTGCTGGGGTGCATCGCCGGGTTATCCGCCTCCCCCGCTTCGCCCTCGGGTTTTCGCGACGACCAATTTCACAACCGTCGATGCAACGAGCGAAACCGTGAACAGTATGCATGCAGTAATAAACACGCGACCATCCGTGAAATGCGTGGGCACCACCTCGCCAACGTGACGAAGGACGACCGCAGCGGCGAAAGGAAGTATCAGGAACATCGGTGAAACGATGCGCTGACTGATAAAGAATACGACAGGTGACAGTGCAAACAGAATGAACGCAGCAGTGAAAAGTATGACGGTTGCTGTGTCGAAGGTGGTAAACTCCATCGAGACAACGAGAATCAGCCCAACCGCTATCGAAGACAATCCGGAAATGAGCGAGGCTCGAAACCGATGCGATGGCATTTTTTCAGCGATTTGATCTGGTGCGACCGATGGCGGTGCATACGGAGAAACTGGCTCAGTCGGCATTGGACATTTCAGTCGGATAACGGCGGCCGTAACCGGGGACGGCGAGTTGATCTACCATTTGTAAAGGCCCGATGCCGTCCTCCGGTTCACGGCATGGTTATCGCTTGTCTGCGCCCGAATGACCGGCTGGCGTGTCACGATCGTATTCAGTATAGCATCTTGCGAGTCGAAGCACCGATGTGTGAACCGTGCGGCGGAACAATCATCCGTCAAGGTACCCCCACGATGCTCCGAGCGTCTCGAAGTGTGAGCGAACGTCGTGTGCCAAAGAGTTGTCCCCGTGGTTGACATAGACGATTACGGTTTGTGATTGATCCTTGGGGTCAAGTCCTATCGCGAGGACGGTTCGCTGTCCGTCGCATTCACAGATTACATCTTGAAGGTGCGGATGTTTCGAGCCAAGCCATGAATCGGATCGATGCGTAAGGGTTAAGCCAATCGCCTCAAGTTCAGCGTTGACATCGGCGACAACGGCTTTAGGGACTCGCAGCTGATGAAACGGTTCCATTCGCGTCAGGCGTCAAACTTCAAATGCGATAACGGCAGAATTCACGGGGGACGGGCGAAAGACTTGCAAGCAGACTATTTAACACGACTCCCGTCCTCCCGTGCAATTCATGGTTCTGGCTCTTCCACGAATATTCCACGGGCAATCTTGTCAGTATAGAACAAAGCTGAAAGGTGATCCATCACTGCCCCGACGTCCGTAAACGATTGAAATATCATCAGGTTGTCGATTTGGTCGGTCAGTCGTTTGTGAGAGTCAAGCAATTCATGCAACGGTCTCCCAACATGTCGGTGCACTGTTACCCCGACAGGCAGATTGTAGTTCGGTGGGCCGTTTGTGGTCGAAAACACCGATGCAGGTGTAGATGTTGCCGACACGATAATTTCGTAGCCTTGCATTAACGCGCCCGAGGTGGAAGCGAGTATCTGAAGAAACGATCGTCCGGAGTCATGCAACATCCGTATGGTTCCGCCATGAACCTCAACTCCCGTTGAGTTTGACACTGAATAGACCGGCGAATGAAAGCCAAGCGTCCCAGCGGAATCGGAGATTGATAGCAGATGACTGCGAACAGGATCGCGGAGATCATCAAGTTCGCATTGGTCCTCAGCGAATGCCTTGGGGCCGTCAATTATCTGTCCATTGAGTCGCGTCAATCCGGCTCGCGCTGCGAGCCAGACGAACGCTCCGACGATTGGTCTACCAGATAAGTTCTGGAACTCGCGAATCGTTGTTTTGGAAGTATCGACTCGATACCGTGGGGCAAAGGACCGGAGATCGGTGCTTAAGGTTTGGGGTGGGGCGTAGGGATTCAGCGCAGCACTCATGTTGCCAGAACATCAGCGATCACCTCGCACACGGACCTCTACGATTGAGATGGCGTGAGCGTGATGATCGGAACGGGATGGAAGTTTGTTTATCGCAACAATGAGTGTGCTGGGGTGCATCGCCGGGTTCGTAGCGCCGGTCGGCACGCCGGTTGGAAGCATCGTCGCGGTTTGCCAATGTACTCGATCCGAATCGCCAAGTGAAATTCCAGCGTCCCAATCTCCAGTCAGCATGTCAGACGTCGGTTTTCAGCATGGAAGTCGACAGGCGTCGGTTTGTCTTTCGTCAGCCGAGTCGACCGCGCACCCGTCAAACCGTGACATCAAAAGCGAATCCCAGGAAACGGAGGTTCAATAACATCAGGTGGGCCAACTTCGAGCGCACCCATCAGCAGCATGGACGACAGGCGGCGGACCATCGCAGCCACGTCTACCGCCACGAACGTCACGCGTCACCGGGTACGCGCGAAAGATTCTCAATTTCAAAACCGCCCGACTCGCGTACTCCGGTGCACGCGATTGTTCTGTTGCGATCACTGGTCGACACTGAACAGTACCGACCGATTGGACGTCGCCGCCCGACTAAAGAGATCGCGAAGAGCGGTAAAGTAAGACCAAGTATATTCGAAATCCTCGTCGGACAGGGCCATGCCGTAGTCATTTGGGTCGATGGCATTGTAGCGAGCACGGAACTCTGATTCGCTCAACGGTGCAATCGCACTGGAGACTTGTTTAACGCTCGAAGCATCAACGAAGGAGACGATGTAGTCATCGCCAACATACATCTGCGATCCGTTGAGGACGCACCAGTGAAATGGCGTTGAATTATCATTCGATAGCGTTCCGTCAGTAAGGCAGCGATGGATCGCGTCCCACGCCTTGTCCGTCTCGCATAGCCATTCAGTGTCCCATTGTTCTTCTATATCCTCCTGGATGAAGCCGATGACGTCACCTTGCGATTCAACGATTGCGAGCAATTGCGACTGTTGTTCGTCGGTCAGTGCGAAATGCACACCACGGCAGGCCATCAGGATTCCTTTAGCAACAGAACGTCAGAAATCACGCGGGACGGGCAAACGACTTGCACGCAGACCAGAAACCGCGACTCCCGTCCTCGCGTGCATTTCATTGTTCTGCCGCTTCGGGTGACAAGCGTTTCGTCTCAGATTCGAACCAATCGACGAATTTGGTTGCGGAATCACGAAACCCGTCAAATGAACAAGTCGCAACCCGAAAACCGTTCGACATCCGTCGGTGTAGCGGAGCTCGCGGGTCAGGTCGAAACAATATTGTAACCGTGTCCCAGGTTTGCTGCACGATGACAGATGAGTACCAGTCAAAGTGTTCGCCCCAATTCGCCAGGAAATCATACCGAGCGTAACGCCGCGCATTATTAGACGTCCAACCATCACCGTAGATTGCGTCACGAACTTTGTCATGGATTTGCTCAAGCGTCAGGCCGTTGAACGATGTATCCCAAAGTGGGCTCGTACCCGAAATCAATGACTCGAAATGTCGGTACGAAGAATACAACGCACAATGCTCCTCAGCAAAGTTGCCAAGTGTAAGATCGCCGATGTGAATGCACATGCGCCCCCAAATTGCGGATGGAGATATCAAGTGCGGCTCAGTCAGCACTTCGATCGCAAAGTCCTTGCGGTCGCCGAGGATCGTTGAGTCCAATTTTGAAAATATTCCTTTGGCAGAACGTTCAGGTTAACGTGGCAGCGGCCAGAAACCGTTGCTTCAAGTCGGACGCGGCCCGCCGCTCACGTTCAACCGTTGGTTCGTCCGCGCTTTGGTTTTGAAACTTGCGTTTGCGCCCGAGGGTGCAGCCTTCCGCCTTGGTAGTCCTTGAGTTGCTTTTTGGTCAGTCGTCTGTACACAGTGTAGTAAATGCGTTCGTCATCGAAACCGATCGATCTGAGGATCAGTTTGGTTTTCAGCAGTGTATCGATGATTACGACCTCCTCTTCGCCCACCCAATCGTTGACGCCGTATTCCGGCATCGGCGGAATCAGCCCAATTTGAACAAGGAGTATCGCGTTCTTATCCTCAGGTACCGCAAACGCTAAGTCCGGTCGAGTTCTCAGCGTTTCGATGGACCATTGGTCTGGCCGCGGAGGTTTCTGGCTGTCCGCGAGTCCGCTGGGGTCTGTAACGGATGTTCCATCGCGATTGAAAGTCAGGAAGAATTCAGCGCGGAGGGTCAGATCATCTGGTGTCAGACCAAAACCAAGGTAACGCCAAGTACCGACCAGTTGTGAACTCAGTTTGTGCATCGGATTCGTCGGACGAACGGTAGGGTTCAGCGGGGCCGCGCGAACGACTCACCACTTCAAGAACGTCAACTCGCGGCCTCCGTTGCAACCCATGGTTCTGTCTTTCTTCGCGTCCGCAACAGAAAACACATCGGTGCATAAAGAACGCAAGCCAAAGGGATTGTACACGATAGATGATGCATGCGTGATTCGTGCTGAGCCTCGCGTTGGTAGTAAGCAACGGGATCGTCTGCCCATGAGTTGATATCGTCGGGGTCCTCGCCATTTGTCGCGGATGCACCATCGCGTCCGAGCGAGAACACGGCGATTCGGCGCGTTCCAGCATCATCAATCCGTTCAACGGCTTGAAGCGGATTGCCCCACGGATCATTCTCCGGTGGCGATGCCATCTGGAATTCGTGCGGGTCCGATTGAAGCGGTTGACCATTGATCCAGCGTTGGACGCAATCAACCGTTGTCCGACGATGTGGTGCGAAACGGTGGTCGATGTCGAGAGCGACACCGTTCAATTGATTTACTGCCTGAGCCCATCGGTAGTAAATCAGACGATGTGAGAACGGAGCCGCCAGAACCCAAGCGAGTGCAAGTGCGAGCGGTAGTGCAAGCAATTGACGTAGGTTCATGTGTCCTCACTAGACAGAACGCTACCGTTCACCCGGCCGCGGCGAACGACTTTGATTTCAGAAACCGCGCGGCCCGCGGCTCGGTGTGCAACGGTTTGTTATTGGGCATTTTAGAACGTGACGTACACGCCATGCCCAGACGACGCGCATTTGTCAAGCAAATCTGCGAACGCTGCGAGACGGTCGTCATTCACATTCTGCAAGATCGAACGCGATTGGACAACATCGCTGGGCGTTTGGAAATACGAGCCCATCTTACCGGGATCGAACGGATTTGTCGCCGGTCCGATTGTCTGTCCGAGAAGAGCGTTGCGTTGGATTGCATCTAGCGATTCGTCGATCACAATCCATGCGGCGCCGATCCCAAAGTCTGCAGTCGGATCGTAGAAGCGAGTAAGTGCGTAGTCGCTAATTTCGTGCACGTCGCTTTGGTCGCTGAGCACCTGCATCCAATCAGCGGTGAGCGTTTCGCCTTCGTAAGGATCGGAGAATGCGTCCGTCGCGGAATTGATGTACAAGGACAATTGAGCGGGGTCGTTTGTCAACAACGCGTTGTGCAAGCGTTCGCGTAGCTCAGCGTCGAAAGCCTCCCAATCGAAGCGAAACGCTTTGTGCTGCATCGACATGTGGCGTTTTGCCCAATAACATCAGCGATCACCTCGCACACGGACCTCTACGATTGAGATGGCGTGAGCGTGATGATCGGAACGGGATGGAAGTTTGTTTATCGCAACAATGAGTGTGCTGGGGTGCATCGCCGGGTTCGTGGCGCCGGTCGGCACGCCGGTTGGAAGCATCGTCGCGAATGGCCAATGTACTCGATTTGAATTGCCGTGGGAGAATTCCAGCATCCCGATCTCCAGCCGGCACGTCAGGCGTCGGTCGTCAGCGTTGAAATCGACAGGCGTCGGTTTGTCTTTCGTCAGCCGAGTCGACCGCGCACCCGTCAAACCGTGACATCAAATGCGAATCCCAGGCAACGGAGGTTCGATGACATCAAGTGGGCCGAATTCAAGCGCACCCGTCAGCAGCATGGACGACAGGCGTCGGACCATCACAGTCACGTCTACCGCCACGAACAATCAATTATTGGTGGTCCGACTGCGGTAAAAAGCGGATACTTCGTGGTCGGACTGCGGAATATCACGAACCACCCAATCTTACGGGTTTCCGATTTACTGGTCAACCAAACTGTTGTGGACCGTGCATGCGTGTATACGGGCGTGTGGGTTTGTTCAGACGTTGGGGGACGGTGAGAGGCGGGGACTTGTGTGGCATAGCGTTGGCATTGGCGCCGATGGTTTACTGATCCCGCTTTAGCCGTCGCCTCAGGTCTCGGGCGGCTTGTTGCAACACCAACGGCAACTTGCTGCGGACGTAGTTGGAACCGGCGAACCACTGCTCCGGTTCATGCATCACAAAACGCGCTTCGACGAACACCGCGTCCATCTCGGCCAGCGCGGTCGCCGTCAGCCAACCCTGAAACCCGGAATACTCGCCTCCCGCCTCGCGTCCGTCGGTCGCCTGCCAGCGGTTGTCGAAGCGATCGACGAGCGAAACATCGATCCGGTTTTGCGTGGTGGATGAACGCTGTGCAATTCGCAACAACCCCGTCAGTCGCACCTTGTCCAGCAACTCAAAATCCAGCTTTCGGTAGCGGATCTGCGGCCCGGCATCGTCGATGCCAAGACTCTGTAACGTCTCGGCCGAGACGTCCTCCACCTCCGCCGGTGTCTCGGCCGTCTCGTCGGCAACTTCCCCGCCGAGTCGCCGAGCGATGTCTTGGTCCGAAAATGTTTGCAAGCTCTCGTGGATGATGAAGACGACATGGACGTCGTGCCCCAAACGGTTACCGGCATCGTCGGTGATGTATCGCAAGTAAATGCGCACCGGTGCGACGACCGAATCGCGCGCAAACTGGTTGAAACTGAGTCCGCGGAGCAGGGGGGTGATCAGCCGTCGTTGCGCATCGGCATCCAATTCGGTGCCGAACGTCGGTTCGGCTAATGTGACCGACTGGCCGGCGATTTGAACGGTCGTTGGGGTCGCCGAATCGGCTGGTGGCTCGTCGCCGAGGGCACGAGGGTCCCCGATGAAACCGGCCAAGGTTGCGACGGCCAGGAAGAGCGTGACGGCCAACGGTGGATGGACTGGACGGTTCATCGGCGGGATGCTTGGACGGTGACGGCTCGTGGGAAACCTCGCGTGATCGACTTCCATTTTAGAGGTTGTCGGACGCGAGGAACGAGGGGATGGGGAGGGTTCTGAGTGGTGCAGGAATCGCGTTGCGATGAATGACGGCCCTCCCCTCGCTGCGAGGGCATTGGTATCTACACCTCGTTTGCATGTCAGAGGGATTGGCCAACGGTCATCCACAAATGCCTCGTCAAACGCGAAGGTTGTGCATGGCCGTTGGCCAAATCGAACCTCATCGCGATGAGGTTCCTGGGGCGGCGCAACCCTCGCAAATGCTCGGTTTGCTTGCCCCAGGCTATGGATCTGTATGCCCTTTGGGCAAAAAGCGACTTATGTCGATACCATTGCTGCCAGGAAGGGTGACTTCAATCGGATTGGCCGCGTATGGAGTCGGTCCCACGGCGTCAATTGACGAAGCCGGGGTAGCGGGTTTGCAATTCTTGTCGGGCTTCGGCGGCGCGTTCGGTTCGGCCGACCTTGGGCCATAGTTCGACCAGTCGGCTGAGCGCGGTGGCGTGTGCGTCGGGCTGGCCGGAAAACATCAGGTGCGTGTGCAGATACGCCAGGATGGCGCCTTCGATATCGCCGGCCGCTTCGTAGCTGGCGCCTTGGGCATTGTAGATCTTGGCGGACATTTCGATGTCGGTGGGGTTGAGTTCGGTGATCAGTTTGTCAGCCAACTCCAGCCCTTCTTTCGCTTTGCCGCCTTTGGCCAGCGCGACGGCTTGCCCCGCCTTGGCGAGCGTTTTCAAACGCAGCGCGCTGGTCGAATTGACTTCGACCGAGGCGACGTCTGAGAATGCTTTTTCGGCACCGGGAATGTCATCTTGTTCCAACAGCGTGACGCCGATCAGGTAGCGTGATTGGATCTTCGACTCCGTCGAAGGTGCTTGGGCCAGGGCCCCATAGAACTGCAGTGCCTTGGCGTGCTGTTTTTGCGCCAGCGCGAGATCGCCCAGCAGTTTGGCGACCGAATAGAAGTGATACGAATCACGATTGCTGCCGGCGAAACTGAGTCCTTCGGCCGTCGCGGCTTTGCGATCACCTTGTCCGGCCAACGCCAACTTGGCGCGAGAGAGGAACCGATAGTAGGTGGCGTCAACTTTGATCAGTTCTCGCGAGATCGTGTTGAAGTCGAGCGCCTTCAATTCGTCGAGCGCCTGTTCGTATTGCCCGTCGATGGCAAATTCACGGGCGCGGGCCAACGGAGGCGGATCGCCTTGGAAAGCGACTTTGCGAATCTCGTCTTCGCTAAAGTTTTTCGTATTCGATCCGACCTTTAACTGGATGCCGTTCTTGGTCACCGTCGTGATGGTTCCGCTGGACGCGGTCCCGGAGTCATGGGTGTAGACGCGATCGAGTTGTGCCTGGGCATCCTCGGTCATGAGACCGAAGCTGAAAACGGCGGCAACGAAACAGAGGCAGAGTAGGCGAGGGTGGGTCATGAATCGTGTTATCGTGGGACGCAAAGGTTGAATGTTTGGTTGTGGCAGCGGCCGGCTGTCGGTGGTCAGCGGTGAAGATTAATTTCCATTGGGTTGTGGCTTGGCGATCCCGACCGGATTTTGGCCGACCGAGCGCTGAGCCTCCTTCATCAGTGCGTCGTATTCGGCACGTCGTTTTTGGCCGCCCAGGTCGGGGAACAACGTGGCCGCTTCACGAATCACCTTGATCGCTTTCTTGATGTCGTCGTCTCGCTTGCCGGCTTTTCCCATCAGGTACAAGCAGAGGGCGACGTGGTAGCGAGACTCAAAAAATTTCTCCTTAAAGTTCTCGTTGCGATTGATCATCTTGCTGGTTTTGCTGCTGATCTCCGCCCAACCCCAGATGACGTTTTTCTTGTCCTTGCCCGGCCGAGCGCCTTCTAATGCGGCCCGGTAGGCTTTGTAGGCGATGTTGGGCGGCAGGGTGCCGGCCCAGGATTCGTAGGCCTGGGCGGCTTCGACCTGGGCTTCCAGCATCAGCGGTTTTTGTTGCAACAATTTGTCAAACGTGTCGATCGAGTCCTTGTACTCGCCCATCAACCGCTGAGCGAGTCCCAACAGATAGGCGGTCGTCGGGTTGTCTTGATCGGGCAGCGATTTGAAGGTCTCGACGGCTTGTGCCAACAAGTCCGCGGCTTGGCCGGTCGCTTTGACCTGTCCTTGGTCCATCGAGGCCTCGCCCATCGACATCAGCGTCTGGCCGACCCACCGCAGGGTCGCGTTGTCGTTGGTCGCGTCGGAGATGCGTTGCAGCATCACGCGAAACGCTTCGATCAACTTGACCTTGCGAGCCGGAGTGGCGGTGTCGAGTTGTTCTTTCAGGTCGTTGGCCAAACGCATGTAAGTCTGCGTCAGCCTAGTTTGCGATTCCTCTCCCTGGTACGCCTTGCGGAGTTTTTCCATGGTGGCGGTCATCCGGTCCAGATACTTGTCCGGGGTATCGGAGGCCAACATTTGGCCGACAAGGGCTTTCAGTTCGGTGCTGTACAACTCGCCGGCAAACGCTTCCGACTGCGCGCCGAGTTTGGTGATCCATTCCAACGGACCGTACTTCGGATGATCCAGGACCTTGAGGGCGGCGGCGCTGTCCTGTTGCATCAGATGGATCTTGGCCAGCACTGTCGCGGCTTGCATGCCCTCGACTTCAATCAGATTGCCCTCGATCTCATCCAACCCGGCCTGCAGATTCTGCTTGGCGCGGTCCATCAACATTTCAGACTTGGCGTCGTCGTTCTCTTGAGCCCGTGCAACGATCGATTGGTTCCACAACAGTTGGCCGAGCAAACGTTTAAACGAAGCCCGTTCGCTGCCGGCGGCCATGTCGTCGATCAGCTTTTGGGCGCCGTCGAAGTCGTCTTTCTTGAGCAACAGTCGGATTTGCAATCCTTGGGCGGCGGCGGCGTTGGGATCATCCGGCCAGGTTTTGGCCAAGAACTTCCCGAGTGATTCCAACTGAAGGATCAAACCTTCGTTGTCATCATCGGGGACTTCGGCCAACAGCAACTGCATGCTGGTCAGCGCCATCAAGCCACCCTTGAGTCCCAACTCGGTGCCGGGGGCATGACGTGCCAAAAAGTTACCCACCACCACGGTCTCACGGAGCCGCTTGGACTGGTACAGGAAGTACGCCAGGATCTGGCGCGCCTGGTTGAGCGATTCGATGTTGGTTTCCGACGTCACCATCGCCAACCCGCCGCGCAAGACTTGGACGCCGATGCGATACGATTCGTCGATCTGCTTTTGAATGTCTTCGATCTGTTGTTTCAGTTCAGGCGTTTCCTTCTGGGCTTGGATGACCTTGAGCGCTTCTTCCAGATCACTGGTCACGGTCAACACCTGGGTCGCCTTTTCCATTGCGTCGTCAAAGCTGGAGGGGGGCTCCGCGGTGGGCAGTGCTTCGACTTCCTGTTCGATCCCCAAGTCGGCCAACATCGCCTTGGCCTCTTCGACGTGCGGGCCGGGAACCTTGCTGGCGGCGCGCAGCAGATCGCGGCCTTCGGATTTGGCGCGGCCGATTTCACCCTTCTTCAAACTGTCATCGGCGGCTTTGGCGAGATAAGCCTTGGCCAGTTGGATGCGAAACTCCTGCACCACCGGCAGAGGCTCCTCGTTGGGGCGAATCTCCTTGACCCAGTTTGCGGTGCGGTCGATCGCTTCTTGGTACGCCGGCGGGTCGGCGGCCAACTTGAGCCGAATCACGCCGGCGGCCGACATGAACTTGGCTTCGCGGAGCTGGTCGACGGCAGGTTCTTCGAGCATCCGCAAATAATTGTCCAACGCCGCATCGGACTTGCCGAGCAATTCATTCAGATCGCCGAGATGGGACAGCGCGATCGCGCCGGGGGAGTAGGTGGCATACTTCTCGTTGAGTTCCTCGAAGCGTTTGACCGCGTCTTCGAGTTGTGCTTTACCGTCTTTGGCCGGATCGGCATACGTCTTCGCCGCGAGCTTGATGGCATCGGCGGCGTTGAGCTGAGACTGCAGGAATTCGAATCGATACTGATCGCGGAGCGCGGCGGCGTCGGGATCCTTCTCGGGATCGATTTTCTGGCCCCGCATCGATTCCAGTTTTCCCCTCAGGTCACTGACAATGCCGTCGAACGTCTTGGCGGCCGCCAAATACGATTCGCGGGCTTGCCGCTTTTCGGTTTCGACGGGTTCACCGGCCAGCAATTGTGCCGCCCGAATCATCTGCAGCTTGCCCAACTGCAGCCGCGCCTCGCTTTGGCGCGGGTGGCTTTCGCGTTTGAGAAACTCCTGGAGCGCGGCTTCGGCATCGGCGAACGCCTTGTCACGATCGTCGGGGTTGCGGGAATGGAGCGCCGTCTCGATGTAAGTCTGCGCTTTCTCCAGCGGGATCGCGGCGACGAACGAGGAATCGACCCCCGGCATCTTTTCCGCTCGATCCAGATAGCCGATCGCGGTATCAAAGTAGCCGGCGTTGCGAAGTTGCTTGACGAAGGCTTCGGCCGGTTCACCCTCGGCACGGACGTCTTGCGACACCGCCGACGCAAACAGCAAGCAAACTGCCATGACCGAGAGGCGGCGAACTGGATCCGATGGCCAATGGAAACACGACTTCGGCCGCCTGTGGCGCATGAGATTCGTCATACCGCGATTCGTCGAAAAGTGATCAGATTGAAGAAAGAGGTTAATCTAGCGTAAAGTCGTCCCTGCAGTCATTCAAGCGCACGCCCCCCTTCGGTCCGACGAGTCATGCGAATCCCATCGCAATTTAACGATTCCAGCCTTTATCGCCCCAGGCGAGGGGAGAAAAATGCAAAAAAGCGGACGTCGGTGCCCGGCGCGGCAGACAATCGGCGGCGGCTGATTCGGCTGGGCGTGGTGTTGCTGTTGGTGATCGTGATGATGCGTGAAGCCCGCCAGCCGGGGCTTTACCAGACCTTTTTTGACGCCCAAGAAGAAACCTGGGTCGAAATCGAACCGGCAACCAAACCCACGTTGGCGATGGCCCAGCCGGGTGAGGCTTCGACAGACGCCTTCGCCAATTCGCCCGCTAATCGTTCGGCTCGCGATGCATCGTCCCCATCCGCCGCGGCGACGTCACTTGCCGCCACTTGGGACGCCGCCCCGCTGTGGGTTGATGCGATGGAGTTGTCGTTGCAACGGGCCTGGATCCAATCGTTGATCCAACTGCAATCGGTCGGCCGGCATGCGGTTGACGACCGAACCCCATTGGAGTGGGTCGGATTGTCGGTCGAGCAACTCGATGCGTCGGTCGAACGGCTGGTGTCGCAGTCACCTCTGTCGGAAAGTGATGCGTCAGATAGTAGTGCCCCCGGCAGTGACGCACAGGGCAGTGACGCACAGGGCAGTGACGCACAGGGCAGTGAACCGAACGCTGAAGTCTTGGCGGGGCTGAAGACACTGCGCGGGTGTGCCGCCGCGGGCGAATGCGATCCAGGATTATGGAAGCGGATTTCGTCCTGGGCTTTGCCGCTGCTCGATGCGCTCGAAACCGCGGCGTTCCAGCGTGTCAACGACGGAACGTTTTGGACCAGCGCCGACAGCGACGCGTTTTATTTAGGGCTGGCTCGTTCGGACCGGCTTGCCGTCGATCAGGGTGTCACGACGGGCACACTGCCGCTGCTGCAACAACCCGAGGTTTATCGCGGGCAGACGGTTCGGCTGGTCGGTCGGCTGCAACTGGCCGAAAAGAAAACCGCTCAAACGAATCGTGTCGCCATCGAAAGTTACTGGAAACTGTGGATCATTCCTGCCGACGGCGGCATCCGACCGACGATCCTGATGACGCGACAACTGCCCGAGGCCATCGCGGACTCCTTGACCGCCGACGGATCATGGGACCGAGCGTCCAATCCCGCTAACCCAGACGGCCAGATCGCCGCGGTCGGTCGGTTTATCAAACGGCTACCCTATCGTTCATCGATCGGCGCCGACTTGGCGCCGGTGGTGATCGGTCGACTCGTCGGAGCCAAGGGTGTCGCGGCGACGACGGACGGCCAACCGGCTAAGAATGCAGAGGGCGGCCCGGATGCGGATCCGATCACGTCGCGGGGATCACGGGGATTTTGTTCGCGATTCTTGCCGGTATCGCGTTGGCCGGATGGCTGATGTACCGCAGCGCGCTGGATGCCAAGCGAACCCGAATTTTGCGGCAACAAGCCGGCGACGATGTCCAACTTGACCTCGACGCCCTCGCCGACCACGACTCCGAAACGCAAGGAACGCCATCATGAGATTGGTTTGGACAAGAACGGTATTTGGCACGATGGGCACGGGCACAAGTGTTGGTGTGCAGGCTTTAGCCGCCGACTGTCGCTGCGATGCAGCGAGCGGGGAGCGTCTAAAGGCTGGACACCAACGGTTGCTGAAACGTCAGTCCCGTCGGGCTGTGTCACTGGTGGCGAGTTCTGTTGTTTACTTAATGTTCGTTCTTTCGGCGTTGTGCCTCGGCGGGCACGCGTCAGCACAATCCGCCATCGATCTGCTCAGCGGTTTTGATGCCCGGCGGATCGAAGGCTGTTATCCGGTCAGCGATTCCAAGGTGGCCGGTGAAATGTCGCGACTGTTGTTTCGATTGCGCAAAGCCGATGAAGACGCGTTGGCATCGCGATCGGTCGGTTCGCTCGCCGACGCCGCCATCGCAGCCCGCTTGACGACCGGCGACTCGGTAGAGGTCGAGGGCACGATCGCCGCAGTTCGCCAATACAATGTCCCCGAATCGTTGATCGAGTTCTTGGAGTTGGAAACGTTTCAAGAGCTGGTTCTAGAGCTACCGACTTCCGAAGACTCGATTGCGGTTTTTGCGCCGTCGCTGGTCGGCAAGGTTTCCGAGGGCGACCGAGTCAAAGCGAATGCCGTTGTGATCGACGCTTCGAGTGCCGAACAAGTCTTTGCAGCCGGACGCGTGGCGTGGTTCCCCGCGATGGCTGAAACCGTCGGATGGAAACTGCTGGCTCGCCAAGGCGTCGACTTGAGTCGCATCGCCGAAGCGGCGTCCAGGAATCGCCGGTCGCTCGAAGCGGCCGACGGAGACGCGTTTTACTCGATGCTCGCGGCCGCCAAGAACCTGAACACCGAACCCTTTGATCCGAACGCCTCCCTGGCTCCCCTGACGATCGAACCGGTGGAGTTGTTGGAATCCCCTCAGGATTATCACGGGCAGTGGATCCGGATGAACGCGTCGACGGTCCGGATCACACGCATCAGTGTGTCCGATCCGGCGCGGCGGGCGCAACTGGGGCAGGACCACTATTACCAGGTCGACGCCAGCGGCGATCTGGGCAACACGATCATCCAATTGGCCCGCGGCAAGGACGATCCGGGCGAGCCGATTCGGATGAGCGGCACCTATCCGGTCTCGCTGGTCGCCGCCGAGTTGCCCGATTTTCTCCGCGCAGAGCGGGACGATCCAAAGGCAGTCGTCACGATGCTCAGCCATCCCGTCGCGATCGAAGGTTTCTTTTATCGCTTGTGGAGCTACAAGAACGAATTCATGACCCGCGAGGGCGGCGGCAAACAGGTCGGTCCGCTGATCGTCGTTTCGCAATGGCATTCCATGGCCCCACCGGCAAACGATGATGGCGGGGTGCGGGTGATCGGATACGCGTTGGCGATCGGAATCGCGTTGGCCATCCTTGCGACGATCTGGTGGACGCGACGCAACGCCAAAGAGGACGCCGAGGTTCGCAAGCGTGCCAGTCAGACCACGACGATCGATCTGTAACCTTAGCCGTTCCGACTGATTCCCAGACGCCACCGGGGAACACATCATCCTGTGACTCGGTCTCCTTCGTCGTCAGCCATCGGCGGCGAAACACCACTTGGTCGCGACACGCTGCACTGCCTCCTCTTGACCACGGCGGCTGCTCTGAGACGATGGGCGTTTGTGACGATGGGCGTTTGTCAGTCGTCGTTCCGTTTTCGCCCCTTCCCTGAATCAAGAATCAACCATGCGTCGCGCAAAAATCACCGTCATCGGAGCTGGTAACGTCGGAGCAACCTGTGCACATTGGTGTGCTGCTGCGGAGCTCGGTGACATCGTCCTGTTGGACATCCCCCAAACCGAAGACATGCCGGCCGGGAAAGCACTCGACCTGATGCAGTCGTCGCCGATCATGGGCTTTGATTCCAAGATCGTGGGAACGACCAGTTACGACGACGCGGCAGACAGCGATGTGATCGTCGTCACCGCCGGAATCCCGCGAAAACCGGGCATGAGCCGCGATGACTTGCTGAGCACCAACGCACGGATCATCACCAGCGTCGGCGAAGAGATCAAAAAATCCAGTCCTAACGCCGTCGTGATCGTCGTCAGCAACCCGCTCGACGCGATGGTCCAACAGATGTGGAAGGTCACCGGTTTTGATCGCTCCAAGGTTTGCGGGCAAGCCGGCGTGCTGGACACCGCGCGATACCGCACATTCCTGGCGATGGAACTGGGCGTCAGCGTCGAAGACATCAGCGCGTTGCTGATGGGCGGACACGGCGACACGATGGTTCCGATCCCCAGCTGCACCAGCGTCGGCGGAATCCCGGTGACCCAGTTGATCGATCCGGCACGCTTGGAAGAAATCGTCGAGCGGACCCGCAAGGGCGGTGCGGAAATCGTCTCGCTGCTCAAGACCGGCAGTGCCTACTATGCCCCCGCGGCGGCCTGTGCACAGATGGTCGAAGCGGTCGTCAAAGACAAGAAACGCTGCATCCCCGTCGCCGCACTTTGCGAAAGCGAATACGGCGTCGGCGGCTACTACGTCGGCGTGCCGGTGATCATGGGCAGCGCGGGTGTGGAAAAGGTCATCGAATTGAATCTGACCGAATCGGAAACGGCCGACTTCCAAAAGAGCGTCGATGCGGTCAAGGGTCTCGTCGCAACGATGGACGAACTACTCGCCGGTTAGCATCACGCCGGCAAACGGGTGCGTTGAATGCGATGGTTGTTGCTGTCCAGGACGTGCATTCTGTTTTCTGAATCAACGACCAGCCCCCAGGGCTGGTAGAGCTGGCCGACTTCGAATCCCGGCGCGCCCCAGATCGACTGCGGCGTACCGTCGGCGGCCAGGCGTTGAATCCGCTGGTTGCCATATTCGCACACCAGCACGCCGCCGTCGGCCAGCAGCGCCAAGTCATAGGGATAATGAAACTGGCCCGGCTGTTGGCCTTGCTGTCCCCAGGCGTCGATCCACCGCGGCGTCGGGCCACTGATGTCGTAGCGTTGAATCCGATGATTACACGCATCGGCGATCCACAACACGTCGCCGGCAATCACCAGGCTTTGAGGACGGACGAATTTTTCCGTCTCGCGTCCCGTCCCGCCCCACTGGGTCATGAAGTTGCCATCGGGATCGAATTTCTGGATGCGGTCGGAATCGCCGTATTCGCCGATATAGAAACAGCCGTCGTCGTCGGAGACCGCATCGGTGACGAAGGCGAATTGGCCGGGATCGCGTCCGGGCTGGCCGCCGATCTCCTTGGACTCGATCCGCCGGCCGTCAAGGTGGTAGACCAACATGCGGTAATAGTGCGTATCGGCGACCAGCAACAAATCGTCTTCGGGGCGTCGCCCATGTTGGATCGCCAGCCCCGTCGGCCGGCCGTTCTTCGTCTCCGGCGTTTTCCACTGACGCAACCAGTTCCCGTCGCGATCGAAGACTTGGATGCGACCGGTCGTATCGACGATGTAAAGCTGATCGTTGCGATCGATGGTGATGGCGCGCGGCTTGAGGAAACGCCCCGAGCTCTGCCCCCTTCGGCCCCATACCAATTCGGTCTGGCCATGCCCGCTGGCCGGCACACATCCTGGCACGGTGGCGGCGAGCGCCGCAGCGGCGCCCAGCCCCGCCCGCTTCAGCATCGCGCGGCGTGCTAGTGGGTTTGACGTTTGCATGACCGGTTGTCGCAGGTGTCTCATCGAATCGGATTGACGCGTCGTCGTTTTTTGCGGGGGACGTTCTCATTCTACAGGTCTTTTCCGGTTCGTCCGGTTGTGGACTTAATTTTGCCGCTCTTACAATGGCGGAACTCGATCCGGGGCACGGGCCCTGCTCGTCTTTGACAGACTCATTCGTCGGCATTCATGACCAAAGTCCTTGATCTTCGCGAAACCGACGACCCCAGCGACATCATCCACCGCACCGTCCAAGCGTTAACCGAAGGCCAGGTGGTGGCGTTTCCGACCGACACGGTGTACGGACTGGCCGCACACGCGTTGGATGCCCAAGCGGTTGAGAAATTGATCGAGATCAAGGGTCGGGGCGAGGCACCGATGGCGATTTCGGTGCGGAGCCGTCAGGCGGCCGAAGACTTTTTCTGCGAAGCGTCTCCGGTCGCACGTCGGCTGAGCCACCGCTGTTGGCCGGGTCCGTTGACCTTGGTCACCCCCTGTGAAAACGACCACTCCGCGGTGCACCAATTACCACCATCGGTCCGCCAGCGGATCACCGGACCGAGTGGGGGGGTCGGATTTCGCGTCGTCGACCACCGAATTTTGCAATCGATCCACCGATTTATGGCCGCCCCGTTGGTGCTGACCAGTGCCAATTTAACTGGAAAACCGACACAAACCACTGCCGCCGGTGTGCTTGAGCAACTCTCCGGTACCCTACCACTGCTGCTCGACGACGGCCCGACTCGTTATGGTGGGGCATCGACGGTGGTCCGGGTGATCGGAAAACGTTGGGAACTGTTGCGAGAAGGAGTGATTGAACGAGCCGCCATGAATCAATTCGTCAAACCCGTTATCGTAATGGTATGCACCGGCAACACCTGTCGCAGCCCGATGGCGGAAACCCTGATGCGTGAACTGCTGCGAAAGAAGATGGGCCGGGAAGACGCCGTTCGGGTGCTTTCGGCCGGTGTGGCCGCTTCCGCCGGCGGGAGCGCCAGTCCACAGTCGATCGAAGTGATGGGAGAGCGTAAACTGGACTTAACCGGACACGCCAGCCAACCGCTTGGTGATGACATCATGAACGTCGCCGATCTCGTCTTGACCATGACCCGTTCGCACCGCGCTGCGATCTTGGCCGCCTGGCCCGAAATGCACGATCGGGTGTTCACCTTGCGTCACGACGGCGGCGACATTTCCGATCCGATCGGAATGCCAGTCGATGCGTACCGCCAGTGTGCCGACCAGATGGAAGGCGAGCTGGAAAAATGGTTCGAGCGGCTGGACGACGACTTTTTTCCCGAGGTCTCCGACGGAGATCAGGAGTCTGCGTAATGCGAATTTCACTCGGTAGCGATCATCGCGGCGTGCAGATCAAAGCGCGCCTGATCCAATCCCTGACCGCCAACTCGTACGAGATCCTCGACGAAGGCACCTTCAACGACTCCTCGGTCGACTACCCCGACTTTGCCGAGGTGGTCGCCCGGCGCGTCAGCGACGGCCAGGCCGATCGCGGCATCCTGATCTGCGGCACCGGCATCGGCATGGCCATCACGGCCAACAAATTCGCCGGCGTCCGCGCCGCACCGTGTTACGACGAAGTGATGGTCGAAATGAGCCGGCGACACAACGACGTCAACGTGCTGTGCCTGCCCGGCGATCTGATCGGCGAACGTTCCATCGATGACCTCGTCCTCCGCTGGCTGCAAACCGAATTCGACGGCGGCCGCCACGCCGAACGGATCGCCAAGATCGAAAAGATCGAAAAGGAAAACGTGCACGGCCCCAATTGCCATAGCGACAACCGCGTGACCGGCCACACGGCCGCCGCGGATTCCCAGGCCTCATGATCGCCAACTGGACCGATTTGATCGGCAACCGCCACCTGGAACAGTGGTTCGGCAACTCGATTCGACAACAACGATTCGGCGGCAGTTTCTTGCTGGTCGGCCCGCCCGGTGTCGGCAAACGCAGCGTCGCGACGCTGCTGGCCCGGACCATGCTGTGCAACCGCAATCCGCCCGAGTCGATGCAGCCCTGCGGAACCTGTGAAGCGTGCGTCCAAGTCGACGCCGAAACCCACCCCGACCTGATCCGCATTCGTAAACCGAAAGACAAAACGGTGATCCCCGTCGACCTGCTGATCGGTCGCCCGGAAGTGCGGATGCAAGAAGGGTTCTGTCGCGACGTCCGGTTGAGTCCGTACTGTGGGCGCCGCAAAGTCGCGATCCTGGAAGACGCCGATTTCCTCAACGAAGAAGGGGCCAACTGCCTGCTCAAGACGCTCGAAGAACCGCCCTCGGATGCCGTGATCATGCTGGTCGGCACCAGCGAACAAAAACAATTGCCCACCATCCGTTCCCGCTGCCAGGTGATTCGTTTTGCGCCCTTGAACGCCGAAGAAGCGACACGGCTGATCCGTGACGTCCACCAGATCCCAGCCGAACCGGCCGAAATCTCCCACGCGGTCGAGATCGCCGGCGGAGACGTTCCGGCGGCACTGCGTCTGCTCAGCGACGAATCGAGACGCTTTCGCGATGCATTGATCGGCGCGCTGGCGAGTCCGTTCCCCGATCCGATCGCGATCCGACGGATCGTCACGACGCGTGTGGACGAAGCTGGCAAAGAGGCTCCGAAAAAACGCGCCGTGCTGCGCGACGTTTTTTCCATGGCCATCGGACACTATCGCAAAACGATGCGCGAAGAAGCCTTCGCCGCGACCCCTCGACCGATCACGCTGGCGCGGCTCGATCGCAGCGTTCGCGCGCTTCGAGAACTTGAACGGATGGCCAACGTGTCCACCTTGATCGATTGCTATGCCGCCGACATCGCCGCCGGGCAAACCGGTGACCGAGGCGACATCGGTTCTTAGCGCTCCAGTAATTCAAAGCCGAACGAAGCACTCGCATGACAGCCGATGCCGTCACCGTGGAACTCTGGGCGGCTCGTCTGCCGGGCCCCTTTCGATTTGCCGAGCATTGCTGGCTGCTGATCCGTCGCGGCGATCAATGCGACCGCTGGGAGGTCTGGCAAGACGCCGACGCCGGAGGAGAGAGCTGGGGGCACGTGCATCGAAACCTGATGGCCCCCACCGCCGGCATCCGCAATCACCTCGCCTATGGGTTGCATCAATGGTGTGGCGAGCAAGCCGACCAACTGGCGCGCCGAATCGAAGTCGCACCGCACGCTTATCCATGGTGCCACACCTACCGCTACGTCCCCGGCCCCAACAGCAACACCTTCGTCCAGTGGTGCCTGGAAGGCCGCTATCGACTCCGTTGGCGAAGCGTCGGAGCGGGCTACGCGCGACGGACGTGGAGTTAAAGCGAGGGGCGATGAAAGAATGGTCAAAAAATGGAAGCGATGCCGGATGGCTGATCAATCGACATCTGCCGTTTCGCGGCAGCCCACCGGGTCCCCCTTTTTTGACCAACCCATTTTTTGACCAACCGCTTTCTCCGGCATCGCACCCCCGCCGCCCAGTGCCGCGGCCTCACTCGCCGTGCAGGTAACCTTGCGGCGAGAGTCTCAGGTACTTGCCCTCATGGATTTTCCACAGTCCGGTTCGTCCGACGATTTTTCCGATCGCGGTCAGCGGGGCGGGAAGGTCCGCCGCCAGCAGTCGCTCGGCGTCGGCCGGCGCGGCGGTCAGCAAGAGTTCGAAATCCTCGCCGTCACTCCAGGCGTGTTGAAACGGCTCACGTCCGGTCTTGGCCGATAACTTGATCGCATCGGGGTGGATCGGAATCGCGTCGACGTCCAATTCGACACCGTAGCCGCTGCTGGCGCACATCCGATCCAGGTCCAGTGACAGACCGTCGCTGACATCGATCGCCGCGTGGATGGTGGCCAGTTTTCGGATGGCCGAGGCGAGTTCGATGCGTGGGGTCGGCCTCAGGTGCCGTCCGCCGATGCTGCCGCCAAAGCTGCCACTGGCCAACACGACATCGCCTTCGACGGCGCCGCTCCGCAACCAGGGATCGCCGTCGGGGACGTGGCCGAGCACGGTGATACTGATCGCCAGTGGACCGTCATAAGTCGACAGATCTCCGCCGGCGATGGCGACATCGAACTGTTTGGCAGACTCGAGGATTCCCTCGTAAACCTCGCCGGCGATCTTCGTCGCGTTTTGTTTGGGCAACGCCAGGGTGACCAGGGCGCTGGTCGGGATCGCCCCCATCGCCGCGATGTCACTCAAGTTGATCGCCATCGCTTTGAAACCGACGTCCGCCAAGTCGTGTTCATCGATGGCAAAATCGACCCCGTCGATGATCTGGTCGGTGCAGACAATCGACGGCGAGGCGGGCGACTGGATCACGGCAGCGTCGTCACCGATGCCGACGGTGACCTGCGGCAACGACCGCGTGCGACCTTTTAAATAAGCGAGAAAAGACTGTTCCATGATCCAAATCCACCTTCCGGGTGCGCCTGCTGGCTGGTCCGCAACGAAATCACACTAACCGATCGAAAACCCGCTGTTCCGCTGCAACGAATCCACCCACGTCACGTCACAATCGTCGATTGAACCGGCCGGCCGCGAATCGATCCGACGAATCAGTTCCTTCAATTGGCTCTTGGTCCCATCGGCGTCGACCAAGACACTTCCGTCGGGCTCATTGCGAACGAAGCCATGGATGTCCAGGCCGTTGGCGTGAAACAGCACGGTCGCTCGAAAGCCGACGCCTTGAACGCGACCACGGTAGCGTGCGATCAATCGAACGTTCATCGCAGCGCCGTATCGATCTCATCGCCATCGACCGTGTCAACCGGAGCCACCGGCTCGGTCCCGGAGGAGGGCTCAGCAGGCTGAGTCCGCTGGATCACGACCATGCACATGTCGTCAAACGGCGGGGCGTCACCGACGTGTTTGAGCACCGCCTGGACGACGCGGTCTTTGATGGCCCCGGCTTCACTCTCCAACGCGGCAAGCTTTCGAATCGATTCGATCCCGAACTCGTTGTCGTCGGCGTCCATCGCTTCGTTGACGCCATCGGTGTACAGCAACAGCACGTCGCCGGGTTCCACCTTCGCACTGACGGCTTCGTATTCCATGCCCGCATAGATCGCGATCGGCAACCCCGATTCTTCGCCGCCTGGTTCGGTGATTTCGCCGGTGCGGGCGTGCCGCCAAATTGGAGGCATGTGTCCGGCGTTAACGATCGTCACGTGGGGGCTGGCCGGATCGAGGACGACTAGCAAGAACGTCGCAAATCGCTCGACGCCCAGTTCACTCATGCGATCATTCAGTTTTTCGATCGCCCGTGCGACGTCGGGTTCCCCGGCTAAGCAGAACCGCGTCTCGGAGGATAACTTGGCCATGTACATCGCCGCTGCCACCCCGTGGCCGACAACATCGGCGACCACGATCGCGATCTTGCCGTCGGCCAAGTGGATGTAGTCGAAGTAGTCGCCCCCGATATGATTGGCCGCCTGGTAAAAGCTCTCGACGGCATAGCCGTTGGCGTCAGGCGACCGCTGCGGCAAAAACGCCTTTTGAACGTCCGTCGCGAGTTTCAGATCATGCTCCACCTCGCGTTGATGCAATGCCCGTTCGTGCATCTGAGCATTGGTGATCAGAATGCCCGCCTGGGCCGCAATGCCGGCCAGCAGATCAATGTCTTCTTCGACAAACTGGCCACGCCCTTGGGTCGAATCGATTTGAATCGCACCGAACCGATTGCCTTCGGAATCGCCCAGCGGTGCGCAAATCATGCTTTTGATCGAAAAGTCTGCGATCGACTCGCTGCTATCGAACCGGCTGTCCTGCATGGCGTCGAACGACAGCAGGGCTTCACCGCTTGAGATCACGCGGCGAATGATGGTGCGACTGATCCGTACCGTTTCGGTTTCGTCACGAGCCTGACGGGTTTTGATCCAGCGGGTCTGCAATCCGCCGTCTTCGGTTTCCATCACGATGAAACCGCGGTCGGCCGAGGGAAAGATCGCGAACAGACTGTCCAAGATTCCCGGCAACACGCTGTCCAACGAGAGCGTGTTGCTGAGGTTGCGGTTGATCTTCAACAACGCTTCGAGCTTCGCCTCAGGTGTCGCTCTCATCTTCAGGCCTTCGCCCGACTTTTCGAACTCCACCTGCGGTGAGACGACGCGTGAGTTATCCGATTCGTCGTCGACCATCACGATTCCGAAGCTGGAACCGCTGAACGTCAATTCCGCCGCGCCGCTGGAGGCGAATTCGGGATAACTATCGCCGTGAAAGATCAACTCGATGTCGCTGATCCGGATGCGGTCGCCTTCACGCAGCACCTGGCCGCCGGAGAGCAACTGACCGTTGAGAAAGGTGCCGTTTCGGCTGCCCAGATCGAACACCGTGAATTGGTCATTCTCACGAACGACCTTGGCATGAAATCGGCTGACCGCACCGGCATCGACCACGATGTGGCAATCGGGATGGCGACCGATCGACGTCTCGTCTTCGGCCAGTTCAAAGCGTTCGGGCCCGCCGCTGATCGCGCCAGCGGCGGAGTCGACGCCTGCATCGAGTGAATTGCTTCCGACACTAGTTGACAAAAACGCCATCGATCCGTTGGCCCCTCAAAAAGGTTGCCGGTGCTCGTAGAACCAGGTCCGAATCAATCCTTGTCTTGCTCGGACGAACCCGGCAGCGGCGATTCGGGGGCACTGTTGTCCTCGTATTTCGCTTCCGGAATTTCCGACTCCGCTTTCGTTCCGAAGACGCTGTGCGAGACCGGATAGGAGTCCTTGGTCGGGTCATCCATGTCGGCCGAAATCTCTTCTTCGGTGACCTCGGCGTTCTCGACAACCAACTCGATCACCTTCCGCTCGACGATTTGGTTTCGCAGGGCATCCATTTGACCGGTCTTTTCCAACCGAGCCCGGGTGGCCCGCAGACTTTGTCCGGACTGCTGCGAAATCAACATGATTTCGTTTTCGAATTCCTGAGGCTCGGCGTCGATCGACTCCTCTTCAGCGATTTGCTCGAGCACAAAGTGCTCACGCAACGCCGCCTCGGTTGACGCACGCGCGTTCTGCTGCAGTGCGTTGACGATGCCGCGGATCGTCGTGTCGTCGAACCCGTTGCGACGCATTTCCAAAACGCGTCGTTGCAATTCGCGATTGGTCTGACGGCGGACCAGGTCTTCGGGCAACTCAAAACTGACCGACTCGGCCAACAGGTTGGTCACCTTTTGGCGAACAGCTTGCTGCGTGCGGTATTCGGCTTGACGGACCAGCGAATCTTTGACGAATTCGCGAAGCTCCTCTTCGGTTTCAAAGTCACCGAGTTCCTCGAGCACGTCGCTGGTCAGCTCGACGTTTTCAAGCTTCTGGACTTCGACCAACTCGACTTCGGCGGTGATCGTGCGAGCGCTGTCCGCATCGTCGTCGGAATCACCAAGCGTGACGGCCGTCGTGACCGTATCGCCTTCCTTCTTACCGGCGACATCGGCGCCGAAGGATTCGCACACGGCATCGCTAAGCGACAGTGCCGGAGCCAGCGTGATGGATTCTTCTTCCATCGTCGAAATGACTTCGTCGCCTTCTTTGAAGCGAATGCTGACGACCAGCTTGTCGCCCAGTTCAGCCGGCTCGTCGGTCGCTTCGAACGAAGCCCGGTCTTTCAGGACCCGTTGCAACGCCGCGGTGACCGCCTCGTCGTCAATGTTTTCGACCGGCTTGGTCAGTTCCAACCCTTTCCAATTGGGAGTCTCGAACTCGGGACGCACTTCGATCGAGAACTGGAACGAGAACGGACCTTCGCCCGGATCGGGGATCGAGTTGTAGTCGAAGTCAGGCTCGCTGATCGCCGAGAAGTCCTGGCTTTCGGTGACCTGCGAAAGGCTGTCCATCAACAGCTTGCCCTTGACCTGCTCGACCACGCGGTCTTTGAACTGCTTTTCGACCAGACGCCGCGGTGCACGACCGCTGCGGAAACCGGGCACTTGAGCCTCCGGCACCAATTCATCATACGCGTCTTTGAGGTAGCGTTTGACTTCGGACTCGGGAACGGTCACGACAACATCGCGGACACACGCCTGCGGGGAACTGACCTGGACCTCTAGTTGGAGAGGGGTCGCTTCTTCGGCGTTTTCGGGGGAATCTATGGACGTGGACATCCTGTAACGCACCTTGGACGGGAACGGGGTGAACAAAATTAGTGTGTCTGCCGCAAAGCGTTTTTTCGCTGCAGCGAAATGCTCTGTCTGCTGGAGAAGCCCGTAATCTATCGCGGTCAAGTCAAAATCGGCAAGTCACCGCCGCGATTTTACGCGGCTTCCGGCCATTCTCGCACATTCGTCAGGATTTCTGAAAACAATCTGCCTCAAGTTTCCCCGAGGGCTTGCCGATTCTCACAATCTGTTGATAATCTCCCCGCACTGACAGAAATGACGCGGCTGTAGCTCAGTTGGCAGAGCATCACGTTGCCAACGTGATTGTCGTGGGTTCGAATCCCATCAGCCGCTCTCAAATGCGAAAAAGGCACCCCGGCTCCGCCGCGGGTGCCTTTTTTATCTTCACTGCACGCCGGCTGATGAAGCGTGAGATTGGGATATCGACCGATTCGCGTTAGCGAACCGCAGTATCCCGGAGGGATGACAGCGAGTAGCCGGAGGTCAGCGCAGCACCACCTCCGGAAAGCATGCCGCCAGAAGCCCACCGACCCCGGAGGGGTCGCAGCGAATCAAGCCGCCGGCGGTGGCGCAGATCGCGTTCCAGAAAGAGTCGATCGAGAGGCGGGTCCAATCGGTGGGGCGGGCCGGGTCCGAGGGTTCGGGCGCGACTTGCTTCGACACCCTCCGGGGTCGCGAGAGACAGGGGACCGGATATCCGGAGGTGTCGCTACGCTCACCTCCGGCTACTGGCTTTGACCCCATCCGGGGCCAGGCCAACGACCACCAAGCGCCCGTAGACCCCGTGCCGAACGACCGCTGCCCCCACGCCCTCACAGATCCGCCTTCTCGTTTCCCTGCTCGTCGTAGCGGTTGAAGGCAAAATAAGCAAAAGGCACGGGCAAACACGGGATCAGCAAATAAAAAAACCTGCCAACGGTGACGGCCAAGACGACCGTCAGCACCAAGAACCCGATCCAAACCCACCAAGTGTCACGCCAAAGCCCGCCGAGCTGATTCACGATACAAATTCTCCGTCTGATTTCAGTTTCGCCATTCCGCCACCGATCATTCCGTTCAGCAGCGAGAACTGGCTGTCACTTATCTGATACCGGCCCGGCAGATGCGTGTCGACGTGGCAAATCGCCTAGGGCGGCGGTTTTTGCAGTGAACCGACGACCTCGCTAACCCCCGTGAAATCCCACGCCAACCAATTTGAAGAAACTTTTCATCAGTTTTTGCGAAGAGCCGTTGACGCTCACCAGAGCCGCCCCTACATTCTCGCCCTCCCGTGAGACGAACGTCGCCCGGGAAACACCTCGCCGAGCGGCCAGGTGCACCGTCCTTTGTTTCGCCACTCATTATTTACTGGAAGCGTACTGTGTCAGCCGGAGCCAACGAAGTCATTCGGATCCGTATGGAAGCATACGATCACTCCGTGCTCGATCAGAGTGCCCAGGAGATTGTGGATACGGTCAAGCGAACTCACAGCGAAGTCCACGGGCCGATCCCGTTGCCGACTCGCATCGAACGCTACACCGTGCTGTCAAGTCCGTTTGTGAACAAGAAGGCTCGTCAGCAGTACGAGATTCGAACCCACAAACGCTTGATCGATATCGTCCAGGCAACCGCCAAGACGATCGAAGCACTGAACAAACTGAGTCTACCCGCCGGGGTGGATATCAAAATCAAAGCTTCGGCTCGATAGCACGAACGTCGCTCGTCGCGACGTTTCGCCCTTGCCTCACCGCCTGAAGCGGTGCGGGTCGATGCCCCAAAGTTTTTAGGTCCGGTATTCCGCATGAACGGATATCGCTCCCGATAACCCTAGCTGCCAACCGCCGATCGCGGACAGGGCAAGCTTCCGGTTCGGGGCGAGAAGTTCAAAACCCAGATACGAGCGATAAATGACCACGGCGAAAGCCGGGGTGCTAGAGCTATGTCACCATCAATACTTGGTCGCAAAATCGGAATGACTCAGGTCTACGAAGAGGACGGTACCGTCGTCCCCGTGACCGTGATCCAGGCCGGCCCGTGCAATGTGCTCCAGATTCGCTCTGCTGATCGCGACGGCTACAGTGCTGTCCAATTGGGTTTTGAAGACAAGCCACGCCGGCTGGCTAGTCGCGCCGAACGCGGCCACGTCGCTAAACTCGACAGCAAACGGTCCAAGAAACGGGCCGACGCAGGCGTCGAGCTGATTGAAAAAGCAGACTGCGAGCCGCAACGCTTCATCCGCGAATTCCGTGGCGAAACCGACTTGTCGGTCGGCGGCACGGTCACGGTGGAAATCTTCGACGGCGTCAAACGCGTCGACGTGACCGGCACCAGCAAGGGCCGCGGCTTCTCCGGCGTCATGAAACGCCACAATTTCTCGGGCCAACGAGCCACCCACGGTGTCAAGAAAGTACACCGCCACGCCGGTGGTACGGGTTGCAGTGCATCGCCGAGCCGTCTGTTCAAAGGCATTCGCATGGCGGGCCAATATGGAAACACCAAGGTCACCACACGAAACCTGGAACTGGTCCGAGTCGTCCCCGAAGACAATTTGCTGTTGATCCGCGGCTCCGTCCCCGGGCCGAATGGTGGCCTGGTGACGATCCGTCAAACGAACAAGGTGGGTTAGTCCCGATGGCAACACTCTCAATCGTCAACGAGTCCGGCGAAGAAGTCGGAACCTACGAAATCGATTCAGCCGCGATCGCGGACCGAATCAGCAAGCAACTGCTCCACGACGCGGTGGTGATGTACCAGGCGAACAATCGCCAGGGTTCTCACAACACGCGAACCCGTGGCGAGGTCAGCGGCACCAACAAAAAGATGTACCGCCAGAAGGGCACCGGCCACGCCCGGGCCGGCTCCAAGCGAACCAACATTCGCCGCGGCGGTGGCGTTGCACGGACGATCAAACCACGCGATTACAGCTACCGATTGCCCAAGAAAGCGTTGCGACGAGCCACCCGCATGGCGATCCGCAGCAAAATCGACGACGGCGAGATGCTGGTCATCGACCAGCTCAGCTACGACGCGCCTAAAACGTCGAAACTGGCGTTGACGCTGAAAAACCTGGGCCTCGAATCGACCACCACGCTCGTCGCAACCGCCGATGCAGACGCCGCGGTTTACAAGAGCGGCCGAAACATCCCCGGAGTTGACGTGCAGCCGGTTCGCCAGCTGAACGCACTTTCGGTGCTCAAGCCCAAGCGAATGCTGGTCACCAAGGCGGCGTTGGACAAGATCAAAGATGGCTCGTTTGCCGACGGGCAGGCCGTTTAGGTCCGACCGCACCCCCACACTAATACAAGAAGAATTTGAGCGATGGCAAGAATTCAACCACCTGCCCAGCCGGAAACGAAGATCAAGCTCGAGCCGCACCAGATCCTGTTGCGTCCGCTCGTGACTGAAAAAGGCGTTCACCGCGCGACACGGCACAACGAATACGCGTTTGAAGTGCACCGCATGGCCACCAAACCTGAGATCAAATCGGCTGTTGAAAAGCTGTTTGATGTCAAGGTCGAAAAGGTCTGCACCCAGAATCGCAAAGGCAAGTTTCGTCGCACACGCAACGGTCTTGGACGCACGTCCGACTGGCGCCGAGCCATCGTCCACTTGCACGAAGATCACAAAATCGACTTCTTCTAGGCCGCCAATCGCCGCCGACGACGTCGTTCAGCCACCCGTTCCAGTTTGGGGCGGGCCTCCAGAAACCAGTTATTTCCTAACAGCCAGATAGAACTCAGCGATGGGAATTCGCATCTACAAGCCGACCAGCCCCGGTCGCCGAAATGCATCGGTCAGCGATTTCGCTGAACTGACGCCCGGCTACACCGTGGAAAAGTCGCTGCTGAAGCCGAAACGAAAGACCGGTGGTCGCAACAACCAAGGCAAGATCACCGCCCGACATCGCGGCGGCGGTCACAAGCAGATGTACCGCTTGATCGACTTCCGTCGTGTCAAGGACGGAGTGCCTGCGACGGTCGACTCGGTTCAGTACGACCCCAACCGGTCGGCTCGAATCGCGTTGCTGAAGTACGCCGACGGCCAAAAGACCTACGTCGTGGCTCCCTCGGGCCTGAAAGCCGGCGACAAACTGCTCAACGGTCCCGAAGCCCCGCCGACGCTGGGCAATTGCCTGCCGCTGAAGAACATTCCACTGGGCACCACGGTGTGCTGCATCGAAATGCGAATCGGTGGCGGTGCGGTGCTGTGCCGATCCGCTGGAACAGGCGCCACGCTGATGGCCCGCGAAGCCGATTGGGCACAATTGCAACTGCCCAGCGGTGAAGTGCGACGTGTCCCCAGTCGCTGCCGAGCAACGATCGGCCAGGTCGGCAACAGCGAGCACATGAACGTGGTCTTGGGCAAGGCCGGTCGAGCCCGATGGCTCGGACGTCGTCCGCACGTGCGTGGAACCGCGATGAACCCGATCGATCACCCGCACGGTGGTGGTGAAGGCCGAACCAAGGGCGGTCGTCACCCGGTCAGCCCGCAGGGCAAGAGCGCCAAGGGTGGTGCCACACGCCAGAAACGTAAACCAAGTAACAGCTCGATCGTTCGTCGTCGCAAGAGCAAGCGATACGGTCAGTTGAAACTGCACAAGTAATCAGGTAGCTGAAGAACGATGAGCCGCAGTAGCAAAAAAGGTCCCTACGTCGACCCGAAGCTGTACTTCAAGGTGCAGAAGCAGGCCGAGGAAGGCAAAAAGACGCCGATTAAAACTTGGGCTCGTGCCTGCACGATCGTTCCCGAGTTCATCAATCTGACGTTTATGGTCCACAACGGGCGGGCACACATTCCCGTCCAAGTGACCGAAGACATGGTGGGTCACAAGTTGGGCGAATTCGCTCCGACTCGGACGTTCAAGGGTCACGGCGGCAAAAAGAAATAGGTCGATACGATGTCAACATTTGTAGCAAGCCATCGCAACGCTCGGATCAGTGCACAAAAAGTGCGTCTGGTTGCCGACTTGGTGCGTGGCCAATACGCCGACGAAGCGCTCGATACGCTCAAGTATCAGCCGCAACGCGGTGCCCGCATGCTGGAAAAAGTGATCCGCAGTGCCGTTGCCAACGCACTCGATCCGGACCAGACCGGCGGCAGCCCACACCGAATCGATGAACTGGTTTTGACCGATGTGCGAGTCGACGGCGGAGCGATGTTCCGGCGGATGCGTCCCAAGGCACGAGGCAGTGCCCACATCATCAAAAAACGCAGCAGCCACATCAGCGTCAAAGTGACGCCGATCGACGAAATTTAAGCCCCTCGGAAACAGCACAATCAAAGAGTCGTAAACGATGGGACAGAAAGTCAATCCAATCGCGTTTCGAACCGGTGTCACCCGCGGCTGGAGTAGTCGATGGTACGCGTCGAAGCAAGATTTTGCGGACCTGTTGGTCGAAGATCGCAAACTGCGAAACTTCATCACCAACCACCCCAAGAAGAACCAATACAAGAACGCCGGAATCGATCGCATCGAGATCGAACGAACGCGTGACGAAGTGCGAGTGATGATGTACGTCGCTCGGCCCGGTTTGATCATCGGCAAGAAGGGCCAAGAGATCGAGATCCTGCAAGCGGAATTGCAGAACCTGATCGGCCGCCGCATCAACCTGAAGGTCGAAGAGGTCGGACGCCCCGAGTTGCAAGCTCAACTGGTGGCCGAAGACATCGCACAACAGTTGCAAAAGCGATCGAGTTTCCGACGCACGATGAAGCGATCGCTCGAGCAGACGATGGACGCCGGTGCCAAGGGCATCAAGATCCAACTGGCCGGACGATTGGGCGGAGCCGAAATGGCACGCCGCGAAAAACAAAGCATGGGCTCGATTCCGTTGAGCACATTGCAGGCGAAGATTGATTACGGAACGACCGAAGCGATGACGCCACAGGGGCACATCGGAATTCAGGTCTGGATTAACCAAGGTACTTACGGAGACGACAACGATGGCGCTGATGCCCAAACGGGTCAAGCATCGAAAAAGCCAAAGAGGGCGCATAAAAGGTAGTGCGACTCGTGGCAACACGGTCGTCTTTGGTGACTACGGGATCCAATCCTTGGAACCCGGCTGGATCAAGGCGACGACGATCGAGGCGGGACGGATTGCGGCTCAGCAATACGTCCGTGGCGAAGGAAAGCTGTACATCCGAATCTTCCCGGACAAGTCCGTCACCAGCACGCCGCTGGAAACACGGATGGGGAAGGGCAAGGGTGAACCAGATTTCTGGGCCGCGGTCGTCAAGCCGGGCACCGTCCTGTACGAACTCGGCGGTGTGACCGAACAGCAAGCCAAGGTTTGTTTCGCCCGATTGGCGAGCAAGCTGCCGGTGAAAGTACGATTCGTCGAACGACGGTCGTTCTAATTGGGAATCAGAGATTGGCTCTGATTCGATTGAGACAATGAGTAGCCGACGGGCATCAACCGCCCACGGACCCGACCTCCACTTTTGTTTACCGAAGGCCTGGTCATGACCAGCAATAGCGAACTGAGAGAGATGAGCGACGAACAGCTCGAAGCGACCGCTGCCGAAGCGGCCGCCGACTTGTTTCGACTGCGTTTTCAGTCTCAGTCGGAGCGTTTGAATACGCCCAGCGACATCCGCAAGAACCGACGTTTGATTGCTCGCGTCAAGACGATTCAGACCGAGCGAAGCAAAGCAGCCAACAACACCCCAGCCGAAGCGTAGCACCATGCCAAAACGCGTAGTTTCGGGCATCGTCACCAGCGACAAGATGAATAAGACGCGCCGCGTCGAAATCAATCGCCTGGTGAAGCACCCCAAGTACAAAAAATACATCAGCCGTCGAACGGTTTGCCACGTCCATGACGAGGCAAACGAGTCGGGCGTCGGTGACCGCGTCGAGATCATCGAATCCGAGCCGCTGAGCAAGTTGAAGCGATGGCGTTTGGTTCGGGTGATTGAGAAGAGCACCGAAGTGGACTTGGTCGCCTTGCGTGCCGCACGTAAGGAAGCTGAACAAGCAGAGGCTGCGTCGGCCGGATCCGAAAGCGAAAGCGAATAATTTTTCAGTTGAATAACCAGCCATGATCCAACAAGAAACCCGTCTCGATGTTGCCGACAACACCGGTGCTCGTCAGGTGATGTGCATCAAGGTGCTCGGCGGCAGCCGACGCCGATTCGCCCGCGTGGGCGATGTCATCATCTGCAGCGTCAAAAGCGTGATCCCGGGCAGCGAGATCAAGAAGAAGGCGATCGTGCGAGCGGTCATCGTTCGGACGAAAACCCCGACCCGCCGCAACGACGGCAGCTACATCAAGTTCGACAGCAACGCTGTGGTCCTGATCGATAAAGACAAAGCGCCTCGCGGCACGCGGATTTTCGGTGCGGTCGCCCGTGAACTGCGTGAGCAGAGCTTCATGAAGATCGTCAGCCTGGCCAACGAAGTGGTCTAACCCTCCAAGCGGCCCGAGTCGCCAGACTCCGGGTCTCGAAACAAATCACATTGGGCGTCCCATCGCCCAGTCCATGCAGAGTATTCCAGTCATGTTGCTCAAAGTTGAAGACGAAGTACTAGTGATCGCCGGCGGTGACAAGGGTCATCGCGGGAAGGTGCTGGTCGTCGATCGCAAGAAAAACAAAGTTGTCGTCGAAGGCGCCGGCTTGGTGCGGAAACACGTTCGGAAAAGCCAGAAGAACCCGCAAGGGGGTCGTCTGAGCAAGGAGATGCCGATTCACGCCAGCAACGTGATGGTCATCGACCCGACGACCGGCCAGCCGACTCGGATCGGAGTCCGCTACTTGGACGACGGCACCAAGGAACGATTTGCAAAGAAAAGCGGTGCAAGCCTGGGAAAGATCTCCCCGCCCCGTGACAGCTATAAGAAGGCGTGAACCGAACCATGGCAAACAAACCAAGACTCCAAACGGCCTACGAAGAATCCATCCGCTCACAGTTGGTGGAACGCTTCGGCTACAAGAACCCGCACCAAGTTCCGCGTCTGGAAAAGATCACGCTGAACATGGGTGTCGGCCAAGCCATCGGCGACAAAAAAATCCTCGACCTGGCTTACGATGCAATGACCCAGATCGCCGGCCAAAAACCGGTGATGACGGTCGCCCGAAAATCGATCGCGAACTTCCGCTTGCGTGAAGGCATGCCGATCGGATGCATGGTGACCCTGCGTCGACAACACATGTACGAGTTCCTCGACCGGATGGTCTCGATCGTGCTGCCTCGAGTCCGCGACTTTCGCGGAATCAGCCGCAAAGCGTTCGACCGCCGTGGGAACTATACGATGGGACTGACCGAGCAATTGGTCTTTCCCGAACTGAACCCTGACAAGTTTACCCGCCCGCAGGGCATGAACATCACGTACGTGACGTCGGCCAAGACCGATGATGAAGCACGAGCGTTGTTGGAATTGTTCGGCATGCCGTTCAAAGCGGCGCCGGGAAAAAGCGACGCTGCGTGAGCGACGTTTTAACAGTCACTTTATTTTGCGAACCGTTTCACAGCTGCAACCCCAAGACAGCCAGTGGCAAGTAAATCAAAAATCGCCAAGGCAAATCGGAAGCCGAAGTTCAGTACCCGGCGCGAGAACCGGTGCAAGTTCTGTGGTCGACCTCGTTCGGTCTACCGCAAGTTCGGTTTGTGCCGAATCTGTTTCCGCGAAAATGCGAACTTGGGTTTGATCCCCGGTGTTCGTAAGGCCAGTTGGTAAGACAACGGAGCGACGAAAAGCCATGATGACAGACCCGATTGCCGATATGTTGACCCGAATCCGCAATGCCGTTCGCGTTGAACGTGCCTTTGTGGACATCCCTTCCAGCCGCGTAAAGCGGGGGATTGCCGACGTGCTGAAGCGCGAAGGTTTCATCTGGGATTGGGCGGAGGTCGAAGAAAGCCCCGTCAATGTGCTTCGCCTGGAACTGAAATACGGTTCCAATGGCGAACGCGTGATCCAAACCATTCGCCGAATGAGCAAACCCGGACGCCGTTTGTACGCTCACTGCAAGGACCTGAAACCGGTCTTGGGCGGGCTGGGCATCACGATCATTAGCACCAGCAAGGGTGTGATCAGTGACCGTGAAGCTCGGCGAGAAAAGATCGGCGGCGAAATCCTTTGCGAAGTCGCCTAACACCCGTACAAATAACGTTTTCAGCAAGTGATCTGAAATGAGTCGTATCGGAAAAAAACCAGTCCAGATCCCCAGCGGTGTCACCGTCGGCGTTGCCGATCGTGTCGTCACCGTCGAGGGTGCCAAGGGCAAGCTGACCTTCACCCATCGTCCCGAGATCTCGGTCGACGTCGACGGGGACACCGTCACTTGCTCGCGAAGCGGTGAAGACCGAACCAGTCGAGAGTTGCACGGGTTGACCCGGGCGATCATCGGCAACATGGTCGAAGGCGTCAGCAACGGCTACGAAAAGAAACTCGAGATCGTCGGCGTGGGATACCTCGCCAGCATCTCCGGCGATACGCTGCAACTGCGTGTCGGCTATGCCAACGAACTGCACCGCAAGATCCCCAGCGATCTGACCGTGACCTGCCCCGACCAGACGCACGTCGTCGTCCAGGGTTGTGACAAACAAAAGGTCACCCAGTTCGCCGCCGAAATCCGATCGCTCCGCAAGCCCGAACCCTACAAGGGCAAGGGGATTCGCTACCAAGGCGAACAAGTTAAGATCAAGCCCGGTAAGTCGGCGACCAAGTAATCCCGTCAGACCCGTTTCAAATAACGAAAAGAATCGGCCGCGATACAGGACGGCACTTCAATGGACAAAAACAAGAAACTCGGACAGAGACGTGTTCGTCGACGCAACCACGTGCGGAACGTGCTCCGCGGCTCGGCGGACCGACCGCGACTGTGCGTGCAACGCACCCTGAAGCACTTCTCCGTTCAACTGGTGGACGATTCCACCGGACGGACCCTGGCCAGTGCCAGCACCCGCGACAAGGACCTCCGCGAATCGGTCAAGGTCGGTGGCAACTGTGACGGTGCCGCCGAAGTCGGAAAGGCGATTGCCGCCAAGGCAGAAGCCGCCGGGATCAAGGAAGTCAAACTGGATCGCGGCCACAACAAATATCACGGACGCGTCAAAGCGTTCGCAGACGCCGCCCGTGAAAGCGGGCTCGTGCTTTAATCGAAAAGCAGAGATTACGAAAACCAATTCAACTTGCCGCACCCCGATGGGTCGGCTAACCGAGGGTCGGAACAATTAGTAGCGGAAGTAACCAGAATCGTCGTCGTGGCGGAAAGCAAGCGGAAGAGTCGAAAGATGACGGCTTGCTCGATCGCGTGGTGAAGATCAAACGCTGTGCAGCTGTGGTCAAGGGCGGTCGTCGCTTCAGCTTTGCCGCCATGGTCGTCGTCGGCGACGGCCAGGGGAAAGTGGGCTGGGGTTACGGAAAGGCCAATGAAGTGCCCCCGAGCGTCCAAAAAGCAACCAAACAAGCCACCCGTGACATGGTCAAGGTGCCGCTGGTCGAAGGCAGCATCCCCCACCAAGTCTGGGGCAGCTTCGGCGCCGCGAAGGTCACGTTGATCCCCGCCGGGGCCGGTACCGGAATCATCGCCGGCCAGGCCGTGCGTGCGGTTTGCGAAGCCTGCGGCATCCACGACATTTTGACAAAGTCCTACGGTACCAATAACCCGGTCACGCTGGTCAAAGCCACCGTGGAAGCGCTCAAGCAACTGCGGACGCGTGAAGAAACCGCCGCACTGCGTGGGTTGACCGTCGAAGAACTGTCGTCCTAAAAAAAACACTCAAGATTGACGCGTCCGGAGCGAATCATGCCGCGACGCAACTTGTAACATTGCTTACCTGGGTTTCGTTATGAACCTGAATGATGTCCATCGCGGAATTCAAAAGAACCGCAAACGTAAACGTATCGGGCGTGGTCCCGGCAGCGGCACCGGCAAAACGTCCGCCCGCGGTCACAAGGGTCACAAGAGCCGGAGCGGCTACAGCCGAAAACCCAGCTTCCAAGGCGGGGCGATGCCGATGTTCCGCCGCGTTCCCAAACGCGGGTTCAACAACCGTTGGGCGGTGACCGTGTTTGCGGTCAACGTCGGCAAGCTGAACGACCATTTCGAAGACGGTGCCGAAGTCACTTTGGAAGCCATGGCTGCCAAAGATGTCGCCAAGGGTACGTTCGACGAAGTCAAGATCCTCGGCGACGGCGAACTGACCAAGAAGCTGACCGTGTCGGCACACCGGTTCAGCAAGTCGGCCGAAGAAAAAATCACCGCCGCCGGCGGGACCGTCAACAAATTGGCGCCCAAACGGACCCCCGACGAACGCGTCGCGGCCCTGAAACAAGCCTGATCGAGGGGTCGCTCGGCCGGCGCAGCGAGCACTCGTTTGAGACAAACGAGCCACTGAATGAAACGTTCAAAACGTCAGTCGCCCCCGCGGACTGGCGTTTTGTTTTGAATGGGCGTTGCCCTCGCCATGGATCGCCAAAAACACTAAATTTCCGCAGGCGGCACAAATTCGGCCGATCGCCAGAGTTGCCGCGTCCCAATCAACGAAAGACGGATCGAGCGAATGCTTGAAAAACTGCGAATCATGTTCACCATCCCCGAGTTGAGGAAGAAAATCTTCCTGACCCTGGGATTGCTGGCCATTTATCGGATCGGTTTCCACATCCCGCTGCCGATGGTGGACAACGCCCCGACCGACTCGGCCGGCGGTGGTGCGGCCGATTTCCTGGAAAAAGTCAGCTTGTTTGCCGCCAGCGACCTTCGTCAATTGACGATCTTCGGCCTCGGCATCATGCCCTACATTTCCGCTTCGATCATCCTGCAGTTGCTCGGAACGACCGTTCCCGCACTGGCGGAATTGAAGAAGGAAGGCCAGGCGGGCCAGAAGAAAATCAACGAATACACCCGCTACCTGACCGTCGGCATCTGCCTGGTGCAGAGCTGGATCTATGTCTCGGTCATGCTGTCGGCCAGCGGACCAGGCGGCGGCAACATCAACGCCAACTTCTTGAACGAAGCCGGCACGGGGCTGTACTTGCCCTGGCAATTCGTCGCCGTCGCGGTGATGACCTGCGGCAGTGTGTTCCTGATGTGGCTCGGCGAACAAATCGATGAACACGGGATCGGCAACGGCATCAGCCTGTTGATCATGGCCGGCATTCTGGCGCAGATGCCCAAAGCGCTGTATGAATTGATTCGCAACATGGAAACCCAGTTGACCGGGCTGAGCCGGGGTCAAGTCGGGATCGAAACGTTGATCTTGCTGTTCGTCTTGTTCATCGGCGTGGTCGTCGGGGTGGTCTTCATCACCCTCGGCCAGCGGAAAATCCCAACGCAATCGGCGAAATTCACCCGCGGCCGCAAGGTCTACGGTGGAACCCGACAACACCTGCCGCTGCGTATCAACCAGGCCGGCGTGATGCCGATCATTTTTGCCAGCAGCTTGTTGATGATTCCCGGCGTGTTCTTCGGCTTGATGGCCGGAGCGTTCGAAACCGGCGGAGCGATCTTCAAGGGGTTGAACTTGGTCAGTTTGACGATGCAAGACCAGGCGTCGTATTTCTTCAACCTGCTGTACGTCGCGTTGATCTTCTTCTTCTGTTACTTCTGGACCGCGATCACGTTCAACCCGAAAGAGATTTCGGACAACCTGCGGGACAGCGGGACGTTCATTCCCGGCTACCGGCCTGGCAAACGGACGACCGACTACCTGGAAAAGGTCATGGTTCGGATCACGTACGTCGGGGCGGGGTTCCTTTCCATCGTCGCAATCGTGCCGACGATTGTTTACGGTTCGCTCGGTGTCCCGTATTCGATTGCCGGATTCTACGGCGGAACGGGGTTGTTGATCGCGGTCAGCGTCGCCTTTGACCTGGTTCAGAAAATCGACAGCCACCTGGTGATGCGAAACTACCGCGGCCTGTTGGAAGGCGCCGGCGGTGGCGTCAGCCCGGTCGTCTAAATCAACGTCGCTTGAGCGTGCCGCTTGTGTGGTCCCACTCACGCAAGCTGGAAGCTTACGCCACTTACCTTGCTCGAAGCGAACAATCCAGTGCGCATCGTCTTTATCGGTCCACCGGGCGCTGGCAAGGGCACACAGTGCCGTCGCCTCAGTCGCGAGTTGGCGATCCCGCATATCTCTTCGGGTGAAATGCTGCGGGCCTGCCGCAGCGACTCACCGCTCGGTGAGTTGATCGCAGGTTACATCGACGGTGGCAATTTGGCGCCCGATGACTTGATGATGCAATTCATCATCGACCGGCTTCGACAACCCGATTGCGAAAACGGGTACCTGTTCGACGGGTTCCCCCGCACGGTGAACCAGGCGGAGATGCTGACCGGGTTCTTGGCCGAGCGTGATCAGCGGCTCGACGCGGTGATCAATCTGATCATTCAAGAAAACGCTTTGGTTCGGCGGTTGCTTGCTCGAGCGAAGTCCGAAGGACGTGCCGACGACACCCCCGAAACGATTCAAACCCGTTTGAAGGTGTTTCGAAACCGAACCGAACCGGTGCTGGAGTTTTACCGCCAGCGGGGCATTGTGATCGACGTCAACGCCACGGGAACACCGGACGAGGTGTTCGCGACCATCCGCGAGTTGCTCGCCGAGTAAACGGGGCGTTCGCCCCATAAAATGGTCAGCTGCGGGCGCCTTCTTTGTCCTGCGGCGCTACAATGGTGGCTGAGGCGTGCCGCCTCGCCGCGTCTGCCCCACTGTTCCGCTCGGTAAGTCGTTTGAACATGAATTTTGCTGCCCCATCCGCCGTTCCGTTTACGTCTCGGTTTTTCGCGCTGTCGCTTTCGCTGTGGATTGCGATTTGCGTTGGCGACCGTGTTCAGGCCCAACAAGGCCGCTTTGGGGTGGGATTCGATCAGAACATGTCGCGGTTCATCCCGCCGCCGCGATTGCTCAATCAGCAATTGAAGGACGCTGAGGAAGCGATCGCCGACGCCAGGTACAGTGACGCGGTGGTGATTCTGGGTGACTTGCTCGAACGCCACGTCGACCCGACAAACGATCCGACGATCGCCGGCCAAGACTTTTTCCTGGAGATCCGAGACAGCGACCAACAGCGGTTGGACAAGAGCTTTTTGCGTCATTGCCGTGATTTGATCGGGGCGCTTCCCAGCGACGCGTTTGCCACCTACGAGCTTCGTTACGGCGCGCTGGCCAAACAATTGCTCGATGAAGCGACCCGCCAACGCGATTGGAAGCTTCTCCGCAGCGTCCGCCGCAAGTACTTTCACACCGCGGCGGGATATCAGGCGTCGTTGATCTTGGCACAGCGCGAGCTGTACCTGGGGCATCCCTTGGCGTGCTCCTTGCTGCTCGATGATGTGGTGGCCAGTCGACATGCCGTCGATCAACTCGGCGACGAGGTGTCGGCGATGCACGCGATTGCCTGTCGCCTGGCCGGTCGCACGGTCCCGCGTGATCTGGGGTCGATCAGCGTGCAATGGAACCTGGGCGACAACCAGACCGCCGAAACCGTGACCGATTGGCGGAGCTGGATCGATGAGCATTACCAATTGCCCGAAACCGATTCGATCAGCCGTTCGACCGACTATCCGTTGCTGGGCGGATCGGCTTCGCGAAACGAAACGGCCGACGGCCAGCTACCGCTTTCGACGCCCCGTTGGATGCTGGAAACCACGGCGACACCGTTGGAAGAACAACGGCTACGGCAGAAGGAAGACGAATTGGCGGCCAGCGGTCGTTTGGTTCCCCCCAGCTGGACACCGATCCGCGTCGGCAACCAGTTGCTGATGCGAACGACCGAACGTCTGCGGGGCGTGGATTATCGAACCGGAAAACGGGTCTGGCAGTACCCCTGGTTTCAAACCGACGTGTCGGCTGACAACGAACAATACGACGCGATGCTGGGGATGGGATCCTCCGATCCGCCGGACCGCCTCAGCCGCCGCGTGTGGAATGATTTGCCGTACGGGCAAATCACCAGCGACGGCCAGCGCGTCTATTTGCTCGACGACCTCTCGCCATTTCAAATGTTGCAGATCAATCCGCTGATGGGGGTTCGCAACACGAGCACGGCCGACGGTGGGCGGAATACCTTGGTCGCGTTGGAATTGGAAACCGAAGGCAAAACGTTGTGGCGTCTGGGCCAAAACCCGACCATCGAAAGCGAGCTGAATCAGGCTTTCTTTTTGGGGGCACCGATCGCCGTCGATGGGTCGTTGTACGCGATGGCGGAAATCGCCGGTGACATCATGCTGGTCAGCCTGGATCCGGCAACCGGGAAACTGTTGTGGCAACAACAACTGGTGGCGATCGAGGGTGCCGGGATTCAGTTTGACGCGATTCGACGCATCTCCGGAGCGACGCCCAGCTATCACGAGGGAGTCTTGATTTGTCCGACCGGTGCCGGGGCGACCGTCGCGGTCGATTTGGCCGATCGGACGTTGCGCTGGGGCAATTCCTATCAACGCCGGGCGATGGGCAGCATCATGTTCAACTCGCGTTCGGGGAAATCGTCCGACCAGTTGCTGCAGCGCTGGCACAATTCCGTCGCGACCGCCAGCGGTTTGAGTGTGCTGGTCACCCCCGCCGCGACCGACAACCTGTACTGCTTTGAACTGGTCGATGGCAAAAAGCGTTTCAGCAAATCGCGACAGGCCGCGTTTTATGTTGCCGGCATTCGCGACGACCAGCTGTTGATGGTCAGTGCACGTGAAGTCGTCAGCCACGATCTGGAAAACGGGCGTCTGAACTGGCGGACCGACCAACGTCTGATCTCCGCCGGGCAACAAATCGTCGGCCGGGGCGTGTTCGGGGACCATTCCTACATTGTTCCGACCAGCGGCAACGAGTTGGTCGAGATCTCGCTGGACGACGGCGCGTTGGTCGATCGTGTGACGGCCCAATTCCCGCTCGGCAACTTGATCGCCATCGACGGTGAAATCATCTCACAGAGTCCCACACGTCTTGTCGTCGCCCTCGGAAAAAAAACGCTGGGGCCACGTGTCGAACGGATTCTTCAACAGGACCCGGACAACTTGGACGCGCTCGTCCAAAAGGCGCTGCTGTTGAGCGAACGGGGCGAGCGTCAAGAAGCACTGAAGGTGTTGCAGAAAGCACGCAAGATCGATCCAGACAGCGACGACGTGCTGATGTTGTCGATTTCGTCCATGCTGGGCGAATTGCGTGAAAACCCCACGCCGCCGCCGGGTTTGGAAGAGGAACTCGATGCGTTGATCGATACACCGGCGCAACGCTTGGAGTTCGTGGCGTTGAGAATCCAATCGGCACTGCGCAACCGATCCGTCCAGACGGCGACGAAACGGTTGCTGGAATTCTCCAACGTGATGACCAACATTTCTCTGGTCGGCAATGAAGATGATGCGATCCTTCGCGACCCCACGCGTGGTTGTGCACTCGATAGCTGGGTATCCGCGCGAGCCGCCGAAGTGATGCGGATCGCCGAGGAAGAAAACCAACTCGACGCCGTTGCACAAGAATTAAAAACGCACTTGGAAGCGATGCCCTTGGAATCGACCAAACGGCTTTCGGTCATGACCGGGCAGTTAGGCCCACTGGGCATTGATGATCTTGTCATCTCGCTGGCCAAACGACGCGTTGCCGAGGACGAATTGTTTTCGGCCGAACGGTTGTTGTTGGGGCCGACTCTGCCGTCTCAGCTTGTTGACCAGCAACAGTGGCGGTACACGCCCCGGCGTGCCGCCATGCTCAGCCAGGTCTACAACGAAGGTTCGCTGCATCAGGATGCCGTGGCCGTCAGTCGGGCGATGCTGAATCCCGATGCGAACGAAGACTCCGTCGATCTCGGGGCCGATGTCAAAACCAAGCTGCAGGAAATGGAGACACTCGCCGAAGACCGGATCGCGGCGCAGTCGCCGACGCTCGACGTCACCGCACCGGTCTCGCTGTCGTGGCAATCGCAATCGCTGCCCGGCGGAGGCCGGTCGACGTTTCTGCAAGCGGTAGTCGACCCGACGCTCTACGGCGGGCAAACCTTTCAAGGCTGGAAAGTGGTCAACCGCGGCGGTTCGGTGATGTTTCAAAATCCCAACGGCGACGTGATGCCGTTGCCGATGGATGAATTCCGCGCCGCCAGGATTCAAGACCGCAAGGCCAAGATCAGCGGCGGGCTGATGATCCTGGAGCGTCCGGGGCGGATCTCCGCGGTGGATCTGTTTGCGATGCAGAGCAGTCGTCGCAGCGAAGCGTCTTTGTGGTCGCGTGACTTTGGGGCCGACGGGGCAACCAATACCCAGCGTAAGATCGAAACGACCGTCTTCGGGGATTCCAATTTCTCCTACCCGACCAATTCCGGAGCGGCCAATCAGATCAGCGAGTTCCGCGTCGGCCCGGTGCTTGGCGATCGCGTCCTGGTGCTGCAAGCAGGCGACTTGATTGCCGTCGATACGAGAGACAAAGAAACGCTTTGGCGAAATTCGTCGGCCCCGACGATTGGGCACATCGTGGTCGACGACAGCCGTGTCGCCGTGGTTTCCTACGTCAAAGGCATCTTCGCCTCGGTGTCACAGTTTGACCTGTATGACGGCCGCAAGATCGATTCGGCAGACTGGGATTATGGAAAGGTCTGGGCAACCAGCGGGAAACACGTCTTGGCCTATGACGTCGATTCGAAATCCTCCGCGGCGATGGTGCGTTTGGTGGATCCGTTCAGCGGTCAAGTCGCCTTGGAAATCGAAGCCTTGATCAAGCAACCGCTCACCCAGGCGGCCGGTCGAGGTTGCGGACGTATCTTGCAAGACCGCTATCTGGTGCTGTTGGACAGCAAGGGGCGGCTTGTGATTTGGGACCTGCTGCAGGCGACCGAGCTGTGTCGTCACGAAATCGGTGAGATGCCGGACCTTCAATCGATGTACGCGATGTGGATGGACGGCCAGATCCTGGTGCTACCGGCAAACGCCGTCGTGCGTCAGAAAGGCGACATGCTGACCCAGCATGGAGAAACACACCGTACCGTCCACAAGATCATCGCCGTGTCGACACAATCGGGCGAAATCAATTGGACGCGGGATTTTCAACAAGATCCTTGGGGCATGACCATCGACCAGCCCTATGGTTCGCCCGTGGTGTTGCTGGCCCGTTCGAAAACCATTTACGAGATCAATAAATCAACGCCCAAAATGGACGTCGCCATGCTCCGTCTGACCGATGGCGAGACGATTCACGAACAGTTGGAGCGAGTCGTTTCGCCACAGTCGACCGGGCTGACCACCTTCCTGACCGCCCAACCGGAACTGCGACGTGTTCGCGCGACGATCGATGGTGAAACCTTGATCTACACCTTCGGTGAATCGCCCCAACCGATCCAACAACCGGAGGATTGAGCGGCGCCGTTTTAGCGGAGGATCATGCGGGTGCCGGAAAACCTCCGGAACGCCGAACGGCAAGGCCAGGGCACACCCCCCGGACGAACACGGCGTGCATCACGCCTTCATCGCCAGACAATGGGCAGCTAGACAACGCTACCGGGCACTGGCATTGACGAGGGAGAAACCTCTCCCAGGCTAGAGCCTTGCGGGTCGGCGATTCCGTTCGCCGCGACGTCATCGGGCAGTTGCGTGTCTGCTATTCTTTTCGTGTTTTCGTCATTTTGTCTCCAACCACCAAGATTTTTATGTCGCTCATTCGTGAAAATCTCTCACTGTTCCATGATGCTGACGAACTGCAGCGTGCCGTTGGTTGGGACAAGTCACTCACCACCGACCCGGTCGAACGTGACAATCTTCGCACGTACTTGGTCCTGCAATTGGCTGCCGCCGGGCTGCTCGGACGCGACAATGAACTCGGCAACGCGATGACCAAGTTTTCAAGCGGGATTCTCGATAGCATTCGCGAAAAGTCGCGGCTGCTTTCGTCCCACCGCGTTCCGGTGGACACGCGCATCGAAACGTTTCTCAACGGTTACTTTGCCGACGAACTCCGCAACGGCACCCTTCATCTGCCGTCCAACCCGTTGACGTTGGACCGTCACGGGATGGCCCGCAAACTGAGTCTGCCGATCAACGGGGACTCCTTCGAAAACGATCTGGTCAGTTCCTATCGCTGCACCAATGGGGTCTTGAACAATCCACGTGCGGACCGCCGGACAACGGCGGGAACGTTCCATGTTGTCGAAGGCGGACTGCCGATCCCCGGTGACAAACGCTCCGTTCCCAAAGGCGTGTTTGTCAAACTGTTCCGCGCCGCGATGTCGCCGCCGAAAGATTTGATGCTGCTGCCGTACACCAGTGAGTTAAAGAACCCGGCCTACACCTGGGTCTCGCTGCTGTTGCGCCCGTTGGTCTGCCCCGCGGTCCCCGGATTCACCAACGCACTGTCGATGGAGACCCGTTTCTTCGCCCCCGCCAGTTTGGTCAGCAACCTGGACTTTGTCGAATCGATTTTCGGCAACGGTGGTGATCCTCTGATCCCCGAAAACGATGCCGGGCTCGATGTCAAATCCTGGACCGGACACACGGGCTGTGTGATTTTGGCACCCCACCTGACCAAGTTGACGAAGAAGGAACTTGGATTGCCCCATGAAAGCAGTGCGTCCGAACGGCAACGCCGCGACGGCATGTGTTGGAGTGACGAATCGGAGTGTTACAACAACGGCACGGCGTTCAAGTTGACCTGTCGTGACCGCCGCGGCGTCGTCGTCACGCTGATCGCGGACAACTACTACGGATACTGCAAGAAAGAAGTCAAGACGCAGATCAGTTACGCCTGCAATCTGATGGGGCGATCGGAAGAGGAGCACGCCGGTGGCGCGCTGGCGTTCGCGTCGTATTCCTTGGGCGAAGAATTCCAAGTCGACAGCCAACGCTACAACGGGCGGACGTTTGATGACGTCGTCCGCGACTATGCGGAATTTGTCGATGCCAAACCCGAAGGCTACGGTGTCGACCGCAATGATGATACGATCATCTACATTCCCGAGAATGCCAAGGTGACGTTGGAAGAGCGGTGCATCAAGTGGACACGTGACGGCAACGACCACCGGATTCCGCTTTCGCCAGAACAAATCTACATCGCCCCGAGCGGGTACAAGATCCGCTTGGAAAAACACCCCAACGCGCCTTCGTGGCGGCTGGTCGGGACGGTCGGCGAAGGCGTTTTCTGCCACAAACCCTGCACCGTCAGCGGTGGCGGAAAGAGCGAAATCAGCAAGAGCCTGCGTGACTACATGCTGTACGGCCCGATCTTCATCGGCGACCGAGACGATGACTTCGCAAAACTGGACGAGATCTTCGAAAAGGATTACTCCACTCGCTGGTCGGAAACCTATTCCGGACGCACCGATTACACCGATGGACCGAGCCGCAGTGTGTTGAGCCCGAAGCGGAGTCTCGGCAGTGTGATCAAGCTGCTGACACCGTCGCCGGATTACAACGAAGACTACAATCGATGGCTCGAGAGCATCCCCGAGCGCGTGTACTCGATGGCCTTGATCATCAAACGATTCACCAAGGAAGGCGAGGCGTTGAATTGGAAAGAACGATTCGGCGTGGACATCGTCAACGGCTCGCCCGGACACGAATTGAAGATCGGTGACCGAGCTTTGGTGGGGACGTATCTTCGCGTCGGCTTGGACAACAAACGCTGGCGGACGTTCAAGGTGCGTCAGGATTTCATGCCGGCCGCCAAGGTGCAGCGTGAAGACGACATCAGCGCCAGCACAATCGTCCCGGCCGACCGAATCGAAAATCTTGGCGACAGCGTGCTGCCCGCGACCAGCTACAAGTTCATCGAAAACTGCGAGTACCGCTTGTTCCAACGCCCCGATGATGCCATCCATCGAGGATTGGACAAACAGACCGAATGGGACTTGTCGCGGCCGGCCAACTTCATCAGCAATTTCCACCCGTTGACCCACGCGGAAGTTGCGACATCGTGCTCGACGCGATCGAGTTTGACAAATTCACCGGCCCGATGGCGGATCTGCTCAAACGGGCCTATGAGCGTGGTGACAGCTACGTCGTGAGTACCGCCAATCCACGCTTGGTTGACGGCCAACAAACGAAAAACCCCCGCTATTTGCAAGACCGTCCCGACATGGTGTTTGCCCGCGACACCTACGTCGCCCGGCGTGGCGTCCAATTCAACCGCGGACTCGGCCCCGATGAACCGATCCATATCCCCGTCGGAGCAGTGCTGGGCGGACGGCGAAACAATCCGCCGGAGCCGGCCAAACGAATTCGTTCCTTGGCCGTCTACTCACCCCTGCATTACCAAGAGCTGCCCGAATTGGTGATGGACTACCTTTGCTCGTTGACCGGCAAAAGCCCCAGCACCACCGGCGCCGGCAGCGAAGGCGCCCTGACCAAGGGCCCCTTCAATGCGTTGATGCCGTCGACCGACATGAACAACATGATCGTGTCCATGATCCTGACCGGACTGGGTGGGTACAGCACCGCCGCCGGTCACATCGGGCCGCGGTTCGAAGTCGGACACGACATCTCGTTGCTGATCCCCGAGGTCTGGTGCCGCTTGACCCCCGAAGAGCGATCACCGCAACACATGATCGATAACGGAATGCTGGAACGCGTCGAAGACTTCCAGCACAACGGTGTCGACATTCCCGCCAGCCGGCTCGGCTATCGCATCACCCGACGCTTCGTCCGCACCTACATGGCTCGCGTCTTTGATAACCCCAGCAAAGTCTTCACCGACGATATTCTGAAACCCGAACTTCAAGACCCCGATTCGTTCGCCGACGGAATCTTGCATATCGCCGAAGCTCAAGCCAGAGTCGCCAAGGTCTACATGGAAGACGGCGGTTACGAACTGGCCTGTCCGCCGCTTCGCGCGATCCTGAGCATCTTGGCCACCGGCAAGTACGAAGGCAAAACGATCGACGATCCCGAAGTCCGCGACCTGTTCACCTTGGACAACATGCTGCAAAGCAAGTGGTATCGGCGCCGACTCGTCGAACAACAACAACGCGACATCCAACACTGGACGGACTGCATCGAGCGAATTGAACGAGCAATCGAATCCCTCAACGGCGACGGCTTGCGGCTCAATCTCGATCTCGATGAACGCCTTGACTACGCCAAAGAACGTTTGGCCCAAGCGGAATCGTCGACGTACTTGAACGGCTTGGTCGGAACACTCGGTGCGGATCCGATGCGGGTGGCGGCGGACGACCCCGTCTTGGCCGATCGCCTGGCCGGCGTCTGATCGCGCGTCGCCCCGAACCAACGACCGTTTGCCCCACACCCACGCGGCCCCCTCTCGATGAAAGTTCTTGTGCTCACCGGCGCCGGGATCTCCGCTGAATCCGGGATCCCGACGTTTCGCGGTGACGACGGATTGTGGGAAGGGCATCGGTTCGAAGACGTCGCCACACCGCAAGCGTTCCAACGCAACCCGGATCTGGTTCACGAGTTCTACAACGCTCGACGACGCAATTTACTCGACGAATCGATTCAGCCCAACGCGGCACACCTCGCGTTGGCCGAATTCGAAAAGCAGCACGACGATGCGTTTCTACTGGTGACGCAAAACATCGACGACTTGCACCAGCGTGCCGGCAGCCAGAACGTCTTGCCCATGCACGGCGAACTGCTCAAAGCACGCTGCTCGCTGAAAGGTGATCTGTTTGATTGGCGTGGCGATTTGAGTGTCCGAACGCCGCACCCGACCGACCCTGATTTGGTCGGCACCCTTCGTCCCCACGTCGTCTGGTTCGGTGAAATACCGATCGGACTCGATCGCATCGCCGACTTTGCCGCAGACTGCGATTTGTTCCTGGCGATCGGCACCTCGGCCGTCGTCTATCCGGCCGCAGGCATTGTTGCAGCCACACCTCCGCATTGTCGCCGAGTTGAAATCAATCTGGACAACACTCCCCAAAGCGACCAATTTGATTTGACCATTCGAGGCAAAGCATCGATCGAAGTGCCGAAGTTTCTCGCTTCGCTGGACGCAGAGGTAGGAAAATTTCGAAGCTAAGAAGATTGGCTTCACCGAAGGGATGGTGCATCTGCACCATTTTCTTACCTCCAAAATCTTCCTACCTGTTTTCCGCATCGGCAAGCCGACTCAGCCCGCCGCTAGCGTCGTTCTTGTTTGGTGGCATGTTCCTGCATCAACGCATCAAACCTGCTCCATCCCATCTTGCATCCGTTCGTCGTGCCTTTGGGAAACCAAACCAGCGATCCGTTGGAAACGGTCAACGTGCCCAGCACGCTGCCGTCTGCCTTGACCGTGAATTCGATGTCCGCGCGACCGAGGGGGCGTTTGGGAACATCAAAATCGACTTCATGCTTTGCCATCTAAATTGTCCTTGGTCACGGAATGAACGCGGCCCCGCGTCGCCAACTCCACTGTCGCGACGAGGCACGCAGGCTACGGGTTGATCCACATCATACAACAGGCCGATTCGCCAGACGGGAGTCCACGCCCGATTCGCGTTGCCGGATTCAGGGTGGTTCGTTGCGGCCAGAATGCAGGTGTGCGATGAGTGATTGAACTGGTTTGCCGGCGCGCGGATTGGCACATTGTTGGTCGCAAACTTGCGTCACAGAGGGTGGGCTCGATCGGGCGTACTCAACGAATGTTTTTCCTCAAGACCCGGATCGGATAACGGCAACCGCAGTCCGCCTCACTGCGTTGCCTGGTGTCGCTCAGACGTTGACCAAAGTCAAAGGGCGGCTTCTCCGGTTTCATCGGTGCGAATTCGTACGACGCGTTCGAGGGGTGTGACAAAGATCTTGCCGGCGCCGATGTGTCCCGTCTTGGCAACCTTCGAAATCGCCTCGATCACCGGATCGACCAAAGCGTCTTCGATTGCGACCTCCAGCTTGACTTTCGGGTTAAACTTCACGTCCACGACCGCGCCGCGGTACATCTCGGTATGTCCTCGTTGGTGTCCATAGCCTTTCACCTCGGTCACCGTCGCTCCTTTGGCACCGATCTCGGCCAGGGCATCCCTGACGGCATCTAATTTCAACGGATTGATGATCGCACTAACAATTTTCATCGCAGAGTTCCTCCGGGAAAGGGAATCAGATTCAGTTCTCTGCATCGATGAGGCAATTTGCGTGCCAACTCGCATCCGTCTCGGCCGCCGTGACGCGCCGCCACAGCGACCGGGCCGAGGATTCAGATCATTGCACGAGCACCGAGAAATCCGCCATGGTGGTGTAAATCGCAAACACGATCGCGATCAGCAGCAACCCGACGGGTTTGGCAAATCGCCACGCCGTCATGTCCACGGCGCCGACGTCCTGCTGCACAAATTCCGTCTCGCGCGGTTTGATTTCGCCGATCACCAGCATCAGAATCAGCAACCAGGCGAAGACGATTCCCAGGAAATGGTACTCGTGCAGGGAGGCGACAATGGTGTCGAAGGGATGCACAAAGTACCCGATCGCGATGACGGAAAATCCGGCGATCAATGCGACCTTCGCCGCCAACGGCGGAACCCGCTTGGTCAGCATGCCGATCAACACCACCGCGAAGATGGGGATGAAATACATGCCGTTCATCTTTTGCAGGTAGCCAAAGATGCTGGTCGTGTTGGCCAACAACGGAGCGATCGACATGGCGACCACCGCGACGATCCATCCAAAGATTTTTCCCGATCGGACGACCGCCTGTTCGCTGGCATCCTTCTTGATCACGTTCTTGTAAAGTCCCAGACTGAACAGCGTGCAGGAACTGTTGAGTGCCGAGTTGAAACTGGACAGAATCGCCCCGATCATCGCGGCGGCAAAGAAGCCCGTCAGCGGGGCGGGAAGCACCTTGTTGACCAACATGCCATAAGCCTGATCGGCCTTGATGTCATCGCCGGCAAACAAACTGTACGCCAGCATGCCGGGGATGACCAAGTAGAGCGGCCCGAGCAGTTTCAACGCACCGGTCAACAAAACGCCCTTTTGACCTTCGGCCAGGCTGCTGGCGCCGAAGGTCCGCTGGATGATTTGCTGATTGGTGGTCCAGTAGAACAGGTTCAGCAAAAAGATGCCGCTAAAAATCGTGCCAAACGGTACCGAGCTGTTTTCGCCGCCGACCGAATTGAATCGATCACGTTGTTGTTCCACCAGTAAGCTCGCGCCTTCGGAGATCCCGCCGTCGCCTCCGAGTTGTGCGAGGGCAAAGACGGTGATCATGAAGCCGCCGACCAGCAGCCCGACGCCGTTGATCGTGTCGGAAACCGCGACGGTGCGCAGCCCGCCGAACAAGGCGTACACCGAACCGATCAGCCCCACCGCCCAAACGATCAACCATAGCGCCAGGGTGCCCGGTTCCATTCCCACACTTTCGGGCAAACTGCCCAGCATCGAAGGCACATCCAAAATGCCGACCATCCCCGTCGCCCCGGTGTAGAGGATGATGGGCAACAAAATGCCGACGTAGGCCAACAGGAAAATCAGGTTGGTGATCACCTGGGTTTGATGGTCAAAACGGATCTCCAGGTACTGCGGAACCGTGGCAACGCCGCTTCGCAAAAACCGTGGCAAAAAGAACCAAGCCATGAACACCAGCGCCACCACACAGACGACCTCCCAGACCATCACGCACAATCCGTCGGTGAAGGCCGCTCCGTTGAGCCCGACCATTTGTTCGGTGGAGAGATTCGTCAGCAGCAAAGAGCCTGCGATCAGCGGAAACGTCAGCGAACGCCCCCCCAAAAAGTACCCGGTGCTGCTGCCGTGGTCGTCTTTGCGAGTGATCCACCACGTACACAGGCCCACGAGTCCTGTGAAGAAAAGGAACGAGAGAAGAGTGACCAAATACACAAGATTGTCCCTGAAGCCCGAAAGGCGTGAATGAGTCCGAAGGAGAATGGTTGACCACAATGTAGCGATCTGATCTCCCCGTCGCTGGCATCGAGAGAGGCAATCTCGGCCAAACACTGCAAAAGCCGTCAGCGGTTTGACGCCAACGACCAGCGCGACCTAGCTTGACACCACGCGGGGTGTTGTTGGTTAGCGGTAGGGCGCGAGCCCTCCGGTCTGTCATGCCGACACCGGACGGCTCGCGCCGTTCCGCTAAAACCTGCAGTGGCAAAGCACGTGGCATCACGCCGTCGCCCCCATGGCACGCGGTGTTTCGCACAGGCGTGCGATCCGGAGCATCTGACCAATCCAAACGTGTGCGTCCTGTCGCAGCGACGCCGGTGCGTCTCCACACATCCAAAGCCCGCCAAAAATCGCCGAATCACGGCCTGATGCGTGCGCCACGGTCTCTCGATGGTGACATTCCCGTTCGCCAGACCACGTCTCATGGAACGCCATTTGCATCCTTTGATCGGCATTCACCTTCGGATCCGGCGTGGTCGTGCCCGGCTCGTTCGGCCGGCGGCATCGCCGCGCCCCCTGCCCACCCCCATCCCATTTGATGGTTAGGAGTTTAACCATGGCCCAACCCCAACCCTCCTCCGAATCCTCCCGTCGCCAATTCTTTCAACGATCCGGTGCCGCGGCGGTCGGCGCAACAATCCTCGGGCAAACCATTCCGGCGGTCCACGCGGGTGAAAACAACACGATCCGTTTGGCATTGATCGGCTGTGGCGGACGCGGCAATGGCGCCGTCGTCAACGCGCTCAACACCAGCAATCAAGGTCCGATCGAACTGTACGCCGTTGCGGATTTGGAGGCGAGCAAGATCGAAAATTCGCTCAAACCGCTGGCGAGAAAATTCCCCGTCGGCATCAATGTCTCCAAGGACCGACAGTTTCTTGGGTTCCAGGCCTACAAGGCTGCGATCGACGCGCTGCGCCCCGGCGACGTCGCACTGTGTACGACGCGTGCCTACATCCGCCCGGTGCACGTCGAATACGCCGTCCAAAAGGGCATCAACGTCTTTATGGAAAAACCGTTCTCGCCGGACCCGGTGGGTCTGCGCCGGATGCTCCAGGCGGCTGAACGGGCCGAACAAAACGGCGTCAAGATCGCGGCCGGACTGCAATGCCGACATTCGCCGGCACGCGCCGCCTTGATCGACAAAATCGCCAGCGGCGAAATGGGCGATCTGTCCTACATCCGGGCGAACCGACTGACCGGCCGGCGCTGGCTGGGAGACCAACGTGACAAGTCCAATCTGTTCGGCGAACAACTCAAGTTCGGCAAGGCCCAACTGATGTGGGTCGGCTCCGGACACATGGTCGACAACTTGATTCACCAGATCGACGAATGCTGTTGGTTGATGGACGATTGGCCCTCCAGTTGTCACGGGATGGGCGGTCGCGAAGTCAACAGTGAAGACCGTGGCCAGAACAACGACATCTATTCGATGCAGTACACGTTCCCCAATGGCAAGAAAGCATTCTGCGGCTTCCGCCGGGCAAAGAACGGCGACAACGACTTCGCCACCTACGTTCACTGCAGCAAGAAAGCGGGACAGTTCTCCGGCAACGTTCACAAGGCGACCGTCCACATGTTCAAAGACCATCGGATCGCCAAAGACAATATCGAGTGGACGCCGACGCCGGATGCCGAAAATCCTTGGGACTACGAATGGATCGACTTCATTCACAGTATCCGCAACGACCTGCCCCACAACGAAGGCAAGCGGGCGGTGTACGCCGATTTTGCTTCGCTGATGGGCCGAGCGGCGGCACACTTGAATCGAACCGTGACGTGGGACGAAGTCACCCAGTCCGATTTCCAATTCTGTGACTACCTGGATGATCTGACCGAAGACAGCCCGCCGCCGGTGAAAGCCGACGAAAACGGATTCTTCCCGCCGCCCGAAGCCGGCGAGTGGGTCGAACTCTAGTCCCAGGCCAAACGCAAGGGCTCGTCCGCCAGGCGAGCCCCCGCAGTCACCTTACACCCCACCAGCCCGCCACATTTTCACGCTCTCATTTTTTGACCAACCCATTTTTTGACCAACCCTCTCTCCCTTCCGGTTGTGGCGTCACAACGTTTTTCCAGTCACGCCACGATGCGAATCGGAATCCTGGCAAATCACTTTTAGCACTTTGCCACTTTCATGCCCCATCCACATGCCGACTACGGGCAAGTCGATTTCGGCAACGCCCCACTGATGTTCTATTATGAAGTGACGCAGGCGTGCGATCTGGCCTGCCAGCATTGCCGAGCTTCAGCGCAACCGATCGCCGACCCGCATCAGCTGACACCGGTGCAGTCGCGGGCGCTATTGGACCAGGTCGCGAGCTTTCCTCGCCCGCCGGTCGTCGTGTTCACCGGCGGCGATCCGCTCAAACGCCCCGATCTTTTACAATTGATTCGCTACGCCCGCGACAAGGGATTGCAGTTCTCGCTGACGCCGTCGGCGACACCACTGGCCACGCGGGAATCGCTACAGCAGGCCCGCGATGCCGGCGTCAGTGTGTTGGGCATCAGCCTGGACGGCAGCGACGCCGAGACGCACGACGCGTTTCGAGGCTGGGAAGGCAGCTTTGAACGGACCATGCAGATGTTGGCCGATGCAGGTGAGTTGGAATTGCCGGTCCAAGTCAACACGACAATCACACGCCGCAACGTGCACCTGATCGATGCCATGGCGGAACTGTTCGCCGATCAACAGATCATGATGTGGTCGGTCTTTTTCCTGGTGCCGGTGGGACGCGGCACGATGGAGGAGCGAAATTCGGCGGATCGTGCCGCGAGGAAGTGATTCAGTGGTCCGACGAAACGATTGTGCAAACCGTGCAAGACGAGCTACGGCAGTGAATGCAAGCCAATAAGCCGCCGGTGTTTTCGCGAATCAGGCGCTGGCATCGCGCGATGCCGCAATGCATTTGCAGCGGACAGCATGCCGCCGAACGCGTGCTGGCAGGTTAACACACATGAGTCAACCGATACGTCAGATCGTTGTTTCGGTCAATGGGATCGAGGTGCCTGACAACATTTCCGCTATTGGCGTCCGATTCGATTCAATTGCGTTGCATGGCTTCGTCGACCGTGTCCGTCATGGCGAACATCGCCGGTTCATCGGGGTCTCTTGAGATCAGCTTGCAGGCTTCGAGGATGTCTTTCAGGTGCTCGCTCAAACCGCACAAAATGATGCTGGGCTCGTCGAGGTGTCGGCGCAATCCCATCAAAGCGAGAAAGCCGACACTGCCCATGAAACAAACGCTGTGCATGTCAATCACCAGTCGGTTCGCCTGATTCTCTTTCGCCAACGCGATCATCTCGCGGCTGATTGCGGAGGCGGTTTCGGTATCGCGGATCTGATCGGTTTGAATCTCGAGCACAAGAGTCGTTCCGTTCAACGACGACAGCACGAAGGTTTTTTCATGTTCGGTCATGGTGGTGCCGCGAAAAGCGAAGTGCGGTGTGCAATCGGACGCCAGTGCCGCGAGAACGAACGAAGATTGCTTGGAGAAATCGTCAACCGACGGGTGAGCGAAGGACACTCGTCAATTCCCTCGCTCACACGCCAAGCTACCAAGCAAGACCAAGGACGTCCCGCGGCATTAAACTAAACCCCAGCGAGACGCAAAAGTTGCTGTGCAAAAGTTGCGGAGCATCCGCGGCGATCTCCGTGAACCAATCTCGCAGCAGACCCGCGCGGTTTTACGCGGTCACGCAGTTTTTCCCCCGCGCTTTGGCTCGATAGAGTGCCGCGTCGGCGGCGGTGACCAGCGACAGCGTGTCAGTCGCGGTCGTGTGAAAACAGGACACGCCGATGCTGATCGTAGGCCGCAGTGCGACACCGTTCTTTTCAAATCCCGCCGATGCGACCGCAATGCGAATCTGTTCACCGATCCCGAGAGCGGCCTCCAAGTCATGACCGGGCAGAAAGGCGCTGAATTCATCGCCGCCAAACCGGCACGCTTGTCCCCGAGATCCCAGCACGTTTGCAATCAGCCGCCCGGTTTCACCGATGACGTGCGCGCCGTAAAGGTGCCCATAGGTGTCGTTGATCTGCTTGACGCCATCCATGTCCATCATCAAAACGGCAAGCGGAACGTCGCGGCGTTGCGAACTCTGCAGCGAAAACTCCAACGCCTCGTCGAAGCGACGTTTCGAGGGCAGATCGGTCAGCGGATCCCTGCCGACGAGGGTTGCGACTTCGCTGTGAAAATCGATGTCCAGTTCGTCGGCCAATGAAAAACGGATCACCGTTTCCCCGACGAAGATTTTGTCACCATCCCGCAGCGTTCTGCGACCGATCAGCGGAACCGAGTCGACGCGTGTCCCATTGGTGGAATTTAAGTCCTCCAGAACAAACTCGCCGTCGCCACCGGGCGTGATGGCCGCGTGATGTCCGGACACCTTCAGATCGTGTAACGGAAACGTGCACGTCGGATTGCGGCCGATCACGGTTCGATCTTCCAAAAATGCATTGACGCCGATGTCGGCGCGGCTGCGAATCACATTCAAAAACGCTCGTTTGGGGGCTTGGCGATCCGAAGGCGTGACCCCTTCATCAACGCGGAGAGTCCCGGCTTCAAACGTTTGTGTGTCCGAATACTTGGCAGACGGTTCGGGGGATTGGAGACTCATATCAAATCGAATGCTTGCAATGGAACGTTCGTGGCGCAACGGACTCCCTAGGTGTATCAAGTTTGGCGCCTCCGCGTCACCAGCGATTTCGCGTTGCCCTTCATTCTTCTTGCCCCACCGCAGCCTGTCTGACCGTACCGCCAATGCCTCAACGTTGCGTCCCCCCAGTGGCGCCGAATCCCGTGGCTGCTTGCGACGTTTTCGTCTGTTGTTCCAAGTACCGCATCACGGTATCGGTGATGTTGATGCCGGGGTCGTGAAAGACGACGTGCTTCATGACGTGGCGCATGACCGAATCGCGTTTCTGCGAATCGACGTCTTCACCATTGATACGCAGCACGACGTTGATGTTGTTGTGGACGGCAACGGCCTTCACCGCCGCACTCAGACTCAGATAGTTGTCGTAGTAGATCTTTGCCTCGGCCTCACTCATCTCGTTGTGACGGCGTCTCATGTCCAACCGCAGCTTCGAATCCAAACTCGCAACGAGTTCTTCTTGTCGGTTGTATTCCGCCGTGCCGGGCGTCATCGATTTCAGGCGGATGGCAGCCTGATTCAATGCATCCCTCTTCTGTTTCACCTCGGCCTCATGTTTCTGCAATTCGGCTTTGACCTTGCTGATTTGTACCTGAATCGCCGGAAGATTGTTAAACACATAGCCGACGTCGATCACCGCAACGCGGTGACCGGGTTGGTCCAATGGCGGGACCTGCTGGGCGGGAACCGCTTGCTGGGCCGAAACCGGCGACATCGCCAACGCACAAACGGCGAACAAAGCACGGGCGAATGCGGCGTGACCGAATGCGTGCATCGTTGCAATCCGTTGCCCTGAACATCGCTGCCCCGAACGTCGTGCGACTTCCATTGAACCACCGGGGGGAAGGTGAGATTGAAACATGGTCGAATTCCTCCTGAATTCTGATTGCGGGTCATCCTGACTCGTTGAACGCCGTTCGCGTGGATCACCCCAACGGGTCGTCCGACGGCGGGCTGCCACCAGGAAAAGCAACCGGCATGCCAAAGGCCGCGATGCATCGAGTTGGACGGCGTCCGCGGAGGAAAAAACCGCAATTCTCGATCGGGCAAGCCCGTCGAATGCAACCGGAATCGCCACAACGCCTCCCCATTTTTCAAACGACTGTAAATATTACACTTTCGACGTCCGCCCCTCCGGCACAACGAATCTCGCTGCTCGATCGGCTGCTTGATCGCGTTTAAGAAATCGGCTCGCGCGCGAGAGCGATCTTGCTTCAACTGTTCATACTGAAGCATCTGGTCGCGTTGCTGATCTCGTTCAATTTGGCGAATCGTTCGTCTTTGCCATCGACGGCCATCGAACTGGAACGGGCAATTTCGCGGACGGCCAACAACAAGGTGACGGGGCGAACAAGCGTCTCACTGAGCCACGCGATTTTGACCTGCTCGTCGGGCTCGCCCGTTTGATCCCACGACTCTCGCAACAAACGCACCTTCAGATCGGCCTGTTGCAATTCCCGCTTGGCGCGGCGCAACAGTCCTCCCGTGAAACTGGCGATGTCATCGTTGGAGAATCCGTTCCTCCAAGACGGTCAAGAAATCAGGCGGCAGCGACGAGTCATCGCCGGACACCTGCTGTGTGACGTCTTCATCGTCTGAAATGTCGCTGAAACTACCGTAGGTCACCATCACCAGGATCACCACGACGGTCAAGAACCGGGCCGGCAGGGGTGTCGTTTCTGCAGAAAATCGACTAACGCGGCGATCACGATCCAGAGGATGGCGACATGAATGAGTGCCGCGATACTGGTTCATTTGACATGGTGCCCCCTTGTCGATCCGAGATTGCCGTGAAGACTGCCCCGCCTGTCGGGGGAATTACATGACATCCCCAGAGCAAGAGCACGCGCAGAAGCGGGCGTTATTGAGAACCAATGAGTCGATGGTTCGACGCGTTCGCTCTCGGCCATTTCACAAGTGCCACAATCGCCTGACTCCTTGTTGCGGCATTCCGCAATCAGAGGTGCACGAGAAACTCAGGCGTGTCGCCACCATCGGTTGGGGAGAGTTGACAGTGCGATTGGACACTGCAACCTCTTCGCGATACGGCGTTGCGGCATGTCGGGGCACTCGTTCTCGGCAGGGGACCAGCGGTGGGTGTGTGTTTGGGGGTGGGTGTGTGTTTGGTCCAAAGTTTCCCCAAGTTGACTGAGTGCCGCAAAAACCGTTCCAACTCACCACCTCGCCCCATCCACTAAACTCAACCCGTCACGTCTCGGAGGCTTCACGGAATCGTTTGCGATGGATCTCTCACATCTTCGACAGGAATATGCACTCGAATCACTCGACATCGATCGTGTCGATCCGTGTCCCTTCGCGCAATTTGAGCGGTGGTATAACCAAGCATCGAAGGCGGAATTGCTGGAACCCAACGCGATGATTTTGGCCACAGTCGCGCCGAACGGTCAGCCGACCCAGCGAACGGTGCTGCTGAAGTACTTCGATGTGGCCGGTTTTGTCTTCTTTACGAATTACGGAAGCCGCAAGGCGCGACATCTCGCACTCAACTCCCGCGTTTCGATCCTATTTCAATGGCTGCCGTTGCAACGGCAAGTCGAAATCGGCGGCACGGCCGAGCAGGTCAGTACCGCCGAGTCGCTGAAGTATTTCCTGACGCGACCACGGGGCAGTCGACTCGGCGCGTGGGTATCGCACCAAAGCGAGATCGTGTCGTCGAGGTCGATGTTGGAAGCCAAGATGCGGGAAATGAAGCAGCGATTCGCGTCCAAAGAAGTGCCGCTGCCAAGTTTTTGGGGAGGCTACCGCGTGAAACCGACGCGTTTCGAATTCTGGCAGGGACGTCCGAACCGACTGCACGATCGGATCTGTTACGAACACGACGACGACGAAAACAACTGGGAACGCAAGCGTCTTGCGCCATAGAAAAAACTTTGGGCAGTCCAGAATCAATGGCAGAATGATTCGGGGCAGAATGAGGGGGCAGAATCCTGCAAGGTGTCTTCCGGCCTGATTGTCTGACTTATCATTCTACCCCGAATCATTCTGCCATCCCGCTCCACGCTACCCCCTCCCCGCTCTCCACTTCAGCACGCTCCCTGTTCGTTGCCGGCAACATCGAGCCCCCGCAGGCTCCGTAGTCGCTCGAGCAACTCCGCCATTCCCTCGCCGGTCTTGGCCGACACGTCGAAGGTTTCGATTCCCGGGCGGACGGATTGTAGACTCCGTTTTGCCTCGGCGGCATCGAATTCAACAGCGGCCGCCAGATCCATCTTGGTGATCACGGCCACGTCGGCGGTGTTGAAGATGGTGGGATACTTCAGCGGTTTGTCTTCGCCTTCGGTCACCGAAAACAGGACCAGACGCAATGCCTCGCCGAGGTCCCACGTCGCCGGGCAGACCAGATTGCCGACGTTTTCGATGAACAGAAAGTCGAGTTCGTCGGTATTCCACCCCTGAAGGGCGTCGGCGACCATGTCCGCTTCCAAATGGCACACCGTTCCGGTCGTGATCTGCTTTGTTGCAACGTCGGCCCGGGCTAAGCGTCGGGCATCGTTGTCGGTGGCCAGATCGCCGACGAGCGCGGCAACTCGGTAGTCCCCGCGCAACCGCAGCAGCACGTCCTCCAACAGCGCCGTCTTGCCCGCGCCGGGGCTGGATACCAAGCTGACAACCGTCACCCCGTCTTGTTGAAACCGCTTCCGAAGCTCCCTTGCCAGCACGTCGTTTTGTTTCAAGATCTTCGTGCGGACTTCGACAAGGCGGGTTTGAGAATTCATGCTTTGATTTCCGGATCAGTGACTTCCAACGCAGTGATTTCCATTTCTCGCCCCGCGACCACATGGTTGGAGGGCGTTCGGCAGACCGGACAGACGAGTTCCTGGATCGACTCGACCGGTTGTTCGGCCTGACAGTGTTCACAGTAGATGACGATCGGCACGTCTTCCACGACCAGTCGAGCCGCGGGCAAAGCCGAGTGCTCGCGGGCCAGCTCGAATGCCGAGAGCAAGGCGGATTTCACGATCCCCGAGAGCGGGCCGAGTTTGACGTGCACGGCTTCGACGCAATTGATGTTCCGACGTTCGGCTTCTTCGGCCGCGACGTCCAAAATGTTCAGTGCGATGGAGAGTTCATGCATCAGCGATCACCTTCTCCGACTCGATCACCCGCAGCGTCTCGGCGACCATTGCCGCGACAGCCGATTCCGCTTCGGGGGTCAAACAGCGATCGCTCAACTCGAACGTCCGGCCGCGAAAGGTGATCGCGAACGCTTCCGGAACCTCACCATACAAACGACGCGTTAGGCCCAACAGCGTGCCGAGACTCAACTGGTGCCCGAGTGCTTCAGCAGCATTGGTCTCATGCAGCCGTCGGACGTGAACGCGATCGGCAGGGCCTTCGGTCGACGCGTCCAGGAAAACGGCGCGTCCGGTTTCGCTGAGTTCCAGTGCCAGATCGGGTGTCACCGCGCACCGATCGATGACGCGGACCGCTTGCGGATCAACGACGCGCCGCACCCGTTCGGCGGCGATGGGTCCGAGCGCATCGTCACCGCGTAGGGTGTTTCCGAGACCGATGACGAGCGCGGTGAGTTTCAAGTTTCAAGTTTCAAGTTTTAGGAAACTTCCCGCAGCAACTGATCGAGGACCTTCCCGCGTGAGTCTTGCAATTCGATTCGCAGCGGCATCTGGCCGAAGGCGTGCGAGGCACAACTCAAGCACGGGTCGTAGCACCGGATCACCGCTTCGACGCGATTGAGCATCCCTTCCTGCATGTTGTTGCCGTCGACGAAGTGTTTGGCCGCTTGCTGGATGCCTCGATTCATCGCCAGGTTGTTGTGGCCGGTCGCGATGATCAGATTGGCCCACGTGATCAGACCGTCGTCGTCGATCTTGTAGTGATGAATCAACGTTCCCCGCGGTGCTTCGGCAACCCCGATACCCTCGTCGCTGTTGCCACGTGCGCGGGCTCGCACCCGCGTGTCCAAAATATGGGGATCGTCCAGCAACTCCTTCATCCGTTCGAGCGCAAAGATAATTTCGACAAGTCGGGCGAAGTGAAAGTGGAAGCTGCTGCTGACCGGACGATCGTGCTGCAGGGCGCGAAATTCGTCCAGCGCCGCGTCGGCGAGTTTGGTTCCGCAGAAATCACAGTTATTCAATCGCGCCAACGGTCCGACACGGTAGATCCCCTCGGGATAGCCTGCCGGCAGGTAATACGGAAACTTCATGTACGAATAGGGTTCGACGGCTTCACCGATGATGCGTTCGTATTCTTCGAGCGGAACCATGTCTTCGACGATCGCGCCGCCGGCGTCCTTGATCCGAAAGTAGCCGTCGTAGTGTTCCAGCCCGCCGGTCGGTTTGATCAGGCTCAGGTACATCGTGGGAAAGTTGCCGAAGTGTTCGATCTCTTCGGAAAACTTTCCGATCAAGCCCTTGAAGGATTCGAAGGTGCGTTGGGCGATCTGCAGGCCTTCGGGAATCATCGCCAACATTTCGGCACGTTTCTCTTCGGTGATCGGTGTGCTAACGCCGCCGGGGACCATCCAGCCGGGATGAATTTTCTTGCCGCCCAGAATTTCGATCACCGTCTGACCGATTTGCCGCAATCGGATTCCATCCTTGGCCAATTGGGGATCGACGGCCAGCAGGCCAAAGATGTTTCGCGACTTCGGATTCGAATCCATGCCCAACAGCAGGTCGGCCGAGGAGAGATGAAAGAACGAGAGTGCGTGGGATTGCATCAATTGGGCCAGGTTCATCAACCGTCGCAAATTGGCCCCGGTCGGCGGAATCGTCACGCTCAACAGGTGATCACAGGCTTTGGACGAAGCGACCAGATGACTCACCGGACAAATGCCGCAGGTCCGGGCGGTCAACGCGGGCATCTCGGGGAACGGCCGTCCCTCGCAAAATTTTTCAAAGCCACGGAACTGGGTCAGGTGAAATTTCGCATCATCCACGTTGCCGTCATCGTCCAGGTGCAACGTGATGTGCGCGTGACCTTCGATGCGGGAAACGGGATCGATTTTGATCGTACGTCCCATGGCGGACTTCAGGCTCCGAAGCGGGTGATTTGGGCGGGATCCGGTGTGCGGCCGGCGATCAGTTCGGTCAACACGTACCAGATCGTGTCGGCCGACGGAGGACAACCTTGGACAAACAGGTCGACGTTGACGACATGATGAATCGGCACGACGGTTCGCAGCAGCGTCGGCAAGCTTTCGGTGGGTCGGCCCGGTTGTGCTTGAACGGTTTCGACGAAGGCGTGGTCGAAAACGTCATCCAAATCAAACGTGTTTCGCATCGACGGCACATTGCCGCTGACGGCGCAATCGCCCAAGCTGATGAGAAACTTGCAACGCTCGCGGAACATCCTGGCGATGTGCAAATTCTCTTCGGTGCTGACCGCGCCCTCGAGGATTCCGACGTCGACGTCGCGGGGAAGTTCTTTGGTGTCAACGATCGGGCTGTAAACAATGTCGACTTTCGCGGCCAGCTCGATCAAACGTTGGTCGAGATCCAGCAACGACATGTGGCAGCCCGAGCAGCCGTCCAGCCACGCGGTCGCCAACGTGATTTTGGCTGAATCGCTCATCGGTTGCCCCGCATCTGCGCCAGGTACGGCAAGAATTCGTCGTGTTTTTCCATTTCTCCGGCCGCCGTCCCTTTCTTGACCAACGCCCCGGTCGGACAGACCTGAACGCACTTTCCACACGAAGTGCACGAGCTGCTGTCACCCCAGGGCTGGTTCAAATCGGTGATCACCTGGCATTCGATGCCGCGGCCCATCACGTCCCACGTGTGGGCGCCTTCGATTTCGTCACAGACGCGCACACAGCGGGTGCACAGCACGCAACGGTTGTGGTCGACGCGATACATTTCATGCGTTGAATCGACCGAGTAGGGCTGATTGCGATAGGGAACGCGGACGTGATCCATGCCGCACTCGGCCGCCAGATCTTGCAGCTCGCAATGTCCGTTGGAGACACAGACCGAACAAACGTGATTGCGTTCGGCGAACAGCAATTCCAGGATCGTGCGTCGGTAGCGTTTCAGCCGGTCGCTGTGGGTCGTGATCACCATCCCTTCGCTGACCGTCGTCGAGCAGGCCGAAACCGGCCTGGGGTAGCCTTCGATTTCGACGACGCACAACCGGCAGGCGCCCCACGTGCTGAGTCCTTCCAGGAAACACAGCGAGGGGATGCGAATGTGATTCGCCTGAGCGACGTCGAGAATGGAGTCCGTTTCGCGGGCACCGATGTCGTGTTCATTGATTTTCAGCGTGACGACGCGGACTTTCACGCCGGTTGAGGCTGTAACGGGAGGCCCAGGCATTTAATTGTCTCCCGTCACGACTGGTAAACGTGGCATGCGCTCGGACTCGGGACGCAGCTTTTCATCGTACTCGTGTCTGAAGTAGCGCAGCGTGCTGAGCACGGGATTCGGTGCGGTCTGCCCGAGTCCACAGAGGCTGGTGGCCTGAACGACGTCGCAGAGTTCTTCCAGTAGATCGAGGTCCGCTTGCGTGGCCAGGCCTTCGGCGATTTTGTCCAGCAACCCGTGCATCTGCACCGTGCCGGCGCGGCAGGGGACACATTTTCCACACGACTCGGTCATGCAGAATTCCATGAAGTAGCGTGCGACATCGACCATCGACGAGGTCTCGTCCATCACGATCATTCCGCCCGACCCCATGATCGAACCGGCCGAACGAAGCGTGTCGTATTCGACGGACATGTCGAGATGTTCTTCGGGAAGACAGCCGCCGGACGGGCCGCCGGTTTGCACCGCTTTGAACTGTCGTCCGTCGGGGATACCGCCGCCGATCTGTTCGACAATCTCGCGTAAGCGGATTCCCATCGGCACTTCGATCAGGCCGGAATTCGCGATCCGTCCGGCCAAGGCAAAGACTTTCGTCCCGGTCGACGCCTCGGTGCCGATTCCCTTGAACCAGTCTCCGCCGCGGGCCAAGATGGAAGGGATATTGGCCAGCGTTTCGACGTTGTTGATCAACGTGGGACACTCCCACAGTCCCTCCTCGGCCGGATACGGCGGCCTGGGTCGCGGCTGCCCCCGCAGCCCTTGGATCGACGCCATCAGCGCGGTTTCTTCGCCACACACGAACGCGCCGGCTCCCAGACGGATTTCGATTTCGAAATTGAACGTTGTGTCACTGATGCGGCGACCCAACAACCCCTTCTTGGTCGCTTGTTTGATCGCCTTCTTCAGCCGCTCGACGGCCAACGGGTACTCCGCACGGATGTAGACGTAGGCGTGCTCGGCTCCGATCGCGTACCCGGCCAGCGCCATCCCTTCGAGCACTCGATGGGGATCCGATTCCAACACCGCGCGGTCCATGAAAGCACCGGGGTCGCCTTCGTCGGCATTACAGATCACGAACTTGTGTGGCTCCGGCGACATCGCGACCGTGGACCACTTCAGTCCCGCCGGATAACCACCGCCGCCGCGCCCCCGCAAACCACTCTGCTTGACTTCGCGGAGAACGTCCGCGGGAGTCATCTCGGTCACCGCCCGGACCAGCGACGAATAACCGCCGGCGGCGATGTAATCGTCAAGGTGTTCCGGATCGATGATTCCCGAGTTCTTCAGCACGATGCGTTGCTGGCAGGCAAAAAACGGGATGTCCGTCGGACATCGCAGACGCTCGAGCGGAACGCCGCCGAGGCTGGCATACAAGTCCCCGGTGTCGTCCGGCCTGACGTCTTTGTACATCACGTCTGTTTCCGACTCGGTCGCGTCGACGCTGACCAACGGTCCGGCCGAGCAGAGTCCCATGCACCCGACCGGTTTGACGTGAACACCGCCATCGGCGTCCTGCTCGGCGTGCCGCCGGAGCCCTTCGAGCACCGCGCCGGCGCCGCTGGACTGGCAACTCGCCGCCATGCAGACGCGGACACAATGCCGCTGTGATGTTTCAGCTTCGGCCGATCGCTCGGCGATCTCCGCCAGGTCTTCCAGGTTCATTCAGACGATCTCCTGAAGCGCGGCGATCAACCCATCTGGCGTCTGTTCCCCCAACATGGCTCCGTCCAGGACGACGGTCGGAGCCACACCACAAGAACCGATGCAGCGGGCACTCAACACGGACAACGCATTGTCTTCGGTCGTCTGGCCCGGCTTGACCCCGTAACGCGCTTCGATCGCCGACACCAAACCGCGAGACCCTTTGATGTAGCAAGCCGTTCCGGTGCAAATCACACAGGTGTGCTCGCCTTGCGGTTTGAGCGTGAACAGATGGTAGAACGTCGCGACCCCGTAAACCTTGCTCAGCGGCAGCCGCAACGAAACCGCGACGTAGCGTAGCGAACGGTCTTCCAGATACCCGAAACAACTTTGCACGGCGTGCAACGTTTCGATCAACGCGTGTCCCGCGTAGCCATTGCGCCGCATCGTGACATCGATGATCTTCCAACGTTTATCGTCGTCCGGTGGTGCGACCACGGCGGTTCGTTCGGTTCCCGGACGGTCCATCAACATCGCTTTCGCTCCATCGGTCGAGTTGCCTTGTCGGGGTTCATTCTCAGTGTCGACCTCTCAACACGATGGACGTTTCGATCGCACCTCTCATGCATGGGCTCTCACCACTCAACAGAGGAACGGTTAACCGAGGCCTACCGATAGCAACTCCTGTTCCCAAGCATTTTGTCCTGAAACGGAGAAGCATATCGGCTCCCGAGTGTGCCCATTCGCTCAGCCATAGCGATCACAGCACTCAAACGCCACCACGCCCGTGCCAAGCCGCACACCCAATCGTCACGCAGAAGCCAGCGTCGTGGGCTCGCCGACCAATGCGTAGCGCCGCCACGATCCGACGTTCAACGTGTGGATCGCACGGTCCACGGTGAAACCGAGCGAGACGGGGCGTCGAAGCGGGATACCGTCTACGGCAAACACGAAAAACCGACCGTCCTCTTGGGCCTCCACCGTTCTGATCTGACAGTCGACTCCCCTCTCACGCGCCAGCTTTTCAAGACGGTGGGTGTTCATATCAGAATAAGCACGCATGACTCACCTCACTCAGTCTAGGGGGCAGAGATGTCAAGCAAGCCTTACAGCGTGCAAATCTTGTTCCCTCGTCGCACTTCCGGGGTGGTGCGAAATAGGAAAGGAAAAGAAATTGAACGGAGCCGTTTTCTTTTCCCAAATTCCGCTAACGCCTTCCCACCGGAATCTCGCAGAAGTGGTGCAGACCTGCGTTGCGGTCCTGCCCTCCGGGACCGAAGTCCTCCCGGCGCCATGAATTCGGCGCCCTCGCCGCGGATCGCGTTTGATGCCAACGTAGCCGATGACGCTACACTATCGCTCGGCACGAACGAGTCCGATCGGGCGTAAATGATCGCCCAGCTGCACACTCGATCCGTTGGCGTGCAACGACGAAGTGAGCGACACAAGGGTACACAGAATGAACGTTGGCTTTATTTGGATGACCGCTTCGGCTGGGCTGCTGGCCTTGTTGGCAAGCGGCTTTGCCACAGCTCAGGATGCTGAACTCAGGGCTTTTCCCGGTGCCGAGGGCTGGGGGGCGGCCAGTCAAGGCGGGCGGGGCGGTCGGGTCATCAAGGTGACCAATTTGAACGCAACGGGCCCCGGCAGCCTCGCAGAAGCCTGTGCCGCTGACGGACCACGAATCGTTGTCTTCGAGGTCAGTGGCGTGATCCGCGGCGACATTCGGATCACCAAACCCTACCTGACCATTGCCGGGCAAACGGCGCCGGGCGCGGGCAGCACGGGCGCGGGCAGCACGGGCGCGGGCATCACGGTCGAGGGTGTCGTTTCCAGCTATGACGAAGGCGCCCACGACATCATCATCCGACATCTTCGCGTTCGTCCTCGTCGTGACATCGGATCCGGAGGCGACTGCATCCAGCTCGGCGGTCTCGGCCCCGAGAAGTCGGGGACGTACAACATCATCCTCGACCATTTGTCCTTGAGCTGGGGCAACGACGAAATCATTGATCTGTACCACGCGCATGACGTCACGGTGCAATGGTGCTCGATCGAGGAATCCGACGATCAGGGGCATAGCAAGGGTGCCCACAACTTTGGTCTGATCTCTGCCGCGGAAGACAATGGTGCCGTCTCGATACACCACAATCTTTGGGCTCATCATGCTCGCCGCGTCCCCTGCATGGCACCTTACCGCGAGAACGCTGCGAGCGATTTCTGCAACAACCTGATTTACAATTGCCGCGGCGGCTACGCCGACGACGGTCACGGCGCTCGGGCCAAGAGCCCCGTCAACCTTTATCAGAACTACTACCGCCGCGGCCCGCAGACCCAGGATCGGTTGTATCCCTATGCCCTGTCGCCGCAGATGTGCTATTACGTTCGCGACAATTTTTTCGAAGACTGGGGCTATCAGGGCCATCCCCGGCATTGGAAATGGGGCGGCCCCGACCGCGTGCCGAAGTGGATCCAATTCAATCACAACGGCTGTGAATTAGATGCCCCTGCCAAGACTCCCAAAATTGAGTTGGTCGATGCGAAAACGGCGTTCGAGCTGATTCTTGCCAAAGCCGGTTGCTGGCCCCGCGACCGGACCACCAAACGGACGGTCCATGAAGTCCGAACCAAAACCGGCGATTGGGGCCGCAATGCCCCGCTCGAACCGACCGACGAATGGTTCCTTGAGGGTCTCAAGCAACACCCTGCCCCCCAAGACACCGACGGCGATGGGATACCGGATGACTGGGAAACGTCGCACCACTTGGATTCCAACAATCCCGATGATGCAACTCGTCTGGTGGCGGCTGGAGAATCGGAAAACGACCGTCACCTGGGGTACACGCACATCGAGTTCTACATCAACGAGCGAGCCGACCGACTCGTGCCGTAAACACGTTCGGCCAGAATCGCAGCATGGCTTCCGCGTCCCTGGATCTTCATCCGTGGGGCCGTGCTGCAATCGGTAGGTATCATGTTCGAGTATTAGCCCGGTAATACTGCTGGAGTGCTTCGTCACGAGCATGAAATCGCCAAAGCACGTTTACTGAACCGCGATCAGCCGTCTCGTCGTTCGGATGTAGAGCACGCCTTCTGAAAGGGCGGGTGATGCCAGGACCGGTTCGGACATGGGATTGCTTGCCAGGATGTCAAATTCCGCGCCGGCTCGAAGCACGTACACGTTTCCATTCTCTGACGCGCAAAAGATCTTGTCGTCGGCGGCAATCAGCGAGGCAACGACTCCGGCTGCTCTGCCGAGACGCTCTTCGTAGATCTTCTCGCCAGACCTTGCGTGGAAACAACGCACCACGCCGTTGGAATTTCCGAGATACAGGTAGTCACCGTAAACAACGGGCGTCGACAGATAGGCCCCGCCACGTTCGACGCTCCACACGATGGCGTCTTTTGAAGCGGCCGATTCGGCTGCCGAAAGATTGCCGCGGGCGTCGGGACGAACGACGTAAATCGGCGCCTTTGCTCCGTGAGCATTCGTGATGTAGATCCAGCCGTTCGCTTCAAACGGTGTTGGAGTGGGATTGTCGCCTCCGCCTTCCAAACGCCATCGCTCTTTGCCGGACTCCAGATCGTACGAAACAATCCACGGCCAGCCGTTGACGACAACTTGGGTCGCGTCATCGGTGGCATGGATCAACGGGGTTGCCCAACTGCGTTCGCAATCGCTGGTTCGGTCTGCTCGCCAGATGTCTTCGCCGGTCTTTAAGTCCAGCACGGCGACGAACGGATGGGTCGGATCGTCGCACACCAGCGCGATGCGGTCGTTGTGAATCGCGGGAGAGCTGGCGTAGCCCCAGCCGATCCCGTACTTGCTGATATCGATCACTCCCAAATCGCGCTGCCAAAGCAACTTGCCCTCCATGTCGTAGCAGTACAGCCCTTCCGACCCAAGAAACGCAACCACATGTCGGCCGTCGACACAGACGCTGGTGTTGGCATGAGTCGCTTTCGCGTGCCGCGTGGCCCGCGGTTCGCCCGTTCGCAACGTTCGACGCCATAAATCTTTGCCGTTGGTTTTGTCATAGCACAGAACCACCCACTGCTGCCGGCCGTTGTCGTCGGCGGCGGTCGGTTTTCCTCCGGCGGCGATTTCAAGTTCGGCACTCCCTTCATCCGCGATGGCGGTGATCAAGAACAATTGGTCGCCAAAGATCACGGGGCTGCTATGCCCGAGGCCGGGAACCTCGGTCTGCCAGAGCACCCCGTCGAGTGCTCCGGCCGCCGGGTCAGCGTTCCATGTGGTGCGAACAGGAAACCCCTCCGCGACCCCCCGGCCGCCAGGCCCACGAAAAGCCGGCCAGTCGGTGGTGGATTGTGCGTGCAGGGATTCCCACTGCGTCAGCAAACCAAAAGCCAACAAACCAAAAGCCAGCAGCAGGGTTGCGGGGAAACATCTCATCAGTGGGCCGTCCGCGTTCGGAGAGGTCGATTCAGGAATACAAAATTCATACTGTTGGAATTCGCCACGACAATGTCCGCATAGTCATCGCCGTCGAGATCACCAACGGCCAGTCCGTACGTTGCCGCGGCGGGATCGCCGAAGGAAGCTTCAACGAATGACTTGCCGTGGCCGCCGTTGAAGAACACCGAATTCGCCTGGCCGACGTTGCCGCAAATCACGTCGATGGTGCCATCGTTGTTCATGTCGGCAACGGCGATGGCATACGTCACACTGTCGGCGGGGCCGAAAGAATGCGTCTCCAGGATGCCACCCTTGCCATCGCCGAGAAAGAGCTGATTGCTCTGACGAATGTTGCCGACAACCCAATCGAGCTTGCCATCGTCGTTCATGTCGGCGACCGCGATCGCTCGGGCTTGATCGTTGCCCGTTCCGAAGGTTTTGCGTTGATTGAACTGTAGCGTGTCATCGCCGAAGAGGATCGCGTTGGCCTGCCGGTCGCGATTGGCCAGCAACAAATCTTGATGACCATCGGCGTTGACGTCTGCCACGGCGACGTCAATGGTGGAATCATCGCCGCGGCCGAAGGTTGGCCCCGGCCGAAAGTCGGCCGCTCCGTCGTTCAGATAAATTCGGTTGGCCCGGCCGCGGCAAGTGGAAATCAGATCGATGTCTCCATCGCAGTCGATATCGGCGACGGTCAGGCTTCGCAGGCTGGAGACGTCAGAGAATTCCCCGTGTGCTGAAAACGTGCCGGTACCATCGTTCAGAAAGATGCGGCCCGGCGCCAGGTCATTACCGGTGGCGATGTCCAGGTCGCCGTCGCCGTCCAGATCGGCGAACTCGCACGCGTAGGACGTCCTGCGATCGCTGCCCAAGGGACGCATGATCGAAAACGTCGACTTGCCGGCGTTGAGAAACAGAAAGTTCTGCTCCGGCCAATGGCGTCCATTGGCAACGACGACATCCAGATCGCCGTCGCTGTCGACATCCCCCAGTCGTACCGAAGCAGAGCGATGAACATCAGTCCCCAGCGCAAGACGTTCACTTGTGACAAACGTGCGGTCCTGAGCCATCAGGGTTGTCGTTAGCAACAGACCGAAGATCGACGCCGTCGCGAGTCGCAATCTGAACTGCATGTTGAGAGGCTTTCCCGGAACGCGTGTCGGTGGTAGAGAAACAACCCGCCGGTGCGGGATTTCATGCCAACGCAGAACGCTGACGCTCTACGCTGTGAAGCATTGATTCCCTGCGTTTTACGAGGTGTTAGCGGCAGGGCGCAAGCCCTCCGGTTCCTCATCGTTACCGAAACACCGGAGGGCTCGCGCCCTACCGCTAAAAACTGCTTCACAGCGTAGCCTGACGCTGCTCAGGTTAGCCCGCAATTCAGTGGTGACAACACCTGATGGCCGTCGTCCACGAAGACCAACGACCACCAATAACCGTGTAACCCTCAATACTGGATTAGAAGTCGATGAAAATCGCAGTCTGGGCTGGGACGACACCAATTTGAAGCGACACAAAACCTCGCAAAGTGGAGCAACAGCGATGCGAAACAGGACGGACGATTGAATCGGTGGCCTAAACTTCGCAGGGCATTTTCCATTCGAGACTTCGATGTCCGATTTTTCCGGCTGGCAATTGCGAGAGTCGATCGGCTGCGAATCGGCCGTTTGATGTAGGTCGGAAGCGGAAAACGCATCACCATTGAGTACCGAATTTCAGTCGTGCACGACTGGAGTTTCGTTCAGGAACACCTCGTACACATGACCCATTTAGCCTCCGTCCCTTCGTCAGCAATCCGGTACGTCTGTCGGGTTGTCATTGCGATGGCGGTGATTGCGTCACAGGGAAGCCTTTCTGCTCAAACGCCGGTGACGGCGGCCCAACAGCGCGTTCAGAACGACGACGCAAAGACCGGGCGTTATTGGACGACCCGATGGGAGTTTGAAAACGTCGACATCGACAAACTCGCTGGACGGCTCAAATCCATCGGCATTGATCTTGGGCTCCGCCTGCGCGGAACCGCGACCGTCAAACTGGATGTCGGGATTCCGCTGACGTCGTTAAGAGATGGCGCGGCCTATCGTTTTGATGGCACGTTAACCAGTCCGGGATTGGTGATCGATGATGTCGAACTGAAGAACTTTGAAACGTCGATCGCCTATCGCAACGGGTTGGCAACACTCACGCGTCTGAAGTCACAAGTCGGCGGGCAAGATCGCCAAGTGAGCGGAACGGTCGAAGGCAGTGGCAGTCTGCAACTGGTTCCGCGGGGAGATGCGACAGCCGAAATCAAGATCAACAACCTCGCCCTCTCCCCGGTCAGCGACTTGATTGCCAAGTTCTTACCTTCGCAAAACGGCCTGATACCGGAAGCAGGTCGGCTGTCGGGTGACATGCGCTTTCGCGCGCCCATCGACCGCATCAGCGAGATGGAGGCGTACGAACTTGTTGGAAAGGTCAATGGACAAGGATTGAAGCTCGCCAGTCTCCCGCCTGCCGATGTAAAAATCGGCAACCTCACGATTGAGGACGGACGCCTGAAATTCAGGGAACTCGATCTGATGGCTGGCCCATCAAATCTCGAACCATCCGGCATTCGCTTGATCGGTCGGGCCGACGTGCCGCTCGGTGGCCAAGGAGAGTTTTCGTTCGAACTCGCCGGCGACGATCTACCGCTCGGTGCGATCGCTCGACTTTCAAGTCGATCGACCGGGCGGACATCGCCAGCGGTGGTCACTGGCAAACTTGACTTTCGCGTTCGTGGATCCGGTCTCTTCGCCCCTGAAACGGAAAAGTCGACGTGGAGTATCAATGGTTCGGTTGCATCGCCGTCGCTTCAAATCGCAGGTGTCGATCTGGGCGTTTTGGAACACACCATCCGATTCACACCCAACCAATTCGATGTTCTGCCACGACGTGATGAGGCGACGTTGCCGGCTACGTTCACGTTGGTGAAGGTGCGATCGAAGTATGCAATCACCAGCGAAGCTCTCACCCTGGATTCGCTAACGGCGACAGCCTTCGGCGGACAGATTTCGGGAACCGCCACGGTGCCGCGTGATGGCGACGGTGATTTGGTTGCCGCATTATCAATCGCCGACATCCGTCCGAACTTTCGAATCCCGGTCCTCGGCAGGATTGCCCCAATCGCCACCGCCACCATCGCGGGAAACATCGACTGGCGTGTTCCGATCGACAAGCTATTGGATCCCCATCAACACGCGGGCACTGCAACGCTGTCTGTCTCGGAGATCAAGATCAACGAGGAGAGGGTTGGCGAACTGGTCGCAGAACTTGTCGCGCAACAAGGCGAGTTAGCGTTGCAAGCGAGCGGCGATCTGTTGGGTGGGACGGTCAAGGTGCAAACCATCGCCAACATGCTGACGACCGATCGTTGGTCTGATGTGATGTCCCGACTCGGACAATCGGTCTTTCGTTTCGAACACTTGCCGATCAACCCATGGGTCGATCTGTCGGTTGGTCGTCGCGTCGGTCTGACAGGCCACGTGAGTGGCGACATCATCGCCGATTTCGAGGCGCAACCAATGTCCCAATCGAATCTCAGGGTGAAAGTGTCCGTTGAGTTGTCAGACGTCAATTATCGCTCGCGTCTTCTTTCACGAAAGCTGACTCTGAACGGACGAATCGAAGAAGGTGTCTTGGTTGTCCAACCGCTATTGGGCGACTACGCGAATGGAACGCTACGGCTCGACGGTCGCGTTGACTTGTTCGATCGTGACGAAACATTTCGCCCACGCGCGGACCTTCAGTTGGTTGCGTCCAGAATTCGACTCGATCGGGGGCTGTGGTTTCTGGGCAACAAGGCTGAGCGAATCCAGGGACGAATCTCTACCAAAGCAACCATCACCGGGCGTCAAGACTCCGTTCGGATCCGAGGCAGTCTGCATGGACGCGAGTTGGCCGCGTACGACTTGCCGATCGGCGTGGCACGCGGGGCGCTAACGGCGACCGCCAATTTGAAATCATGGAGCTGGGATTTAAGCATCCCGTCGGTTCGATCAAGTGTCGGTGGCGGACAGCTCGACGGCGAACTGCACCTCTCCTCCGGTCGTCGTGGAGGCGTTGACATGACGAGCCGGTGGAAAACGCGGAGAGTCGACGTGTTTCGATTGACCAATCCGTTCGGGCGATCCAGTTCACTGGCGACTGGAGAAGTCACGGGCGAAATCTCACTCGGTGGCAAGTCCGTTCGATCGGTGGATGACCTCGCCGGTCGATTCGATTTTCAGTTGGGGCGAACGCGTGGTGCCGCGATTCCTGGCCTGATCGCGGCGTCCCAGTTTCTCGGCCCCGTCTCACTTGCCGGTCAAATCTTCGACGTGGGGGAAGCGAAAGGAATGATCGGTCAGGGTGTGGTTGTGATCGATGAATTCTGGCTGGGCGGCGACAACGCATTGGTGCGGGCGGACGGGAAACTCTACCTCCGCAGCGGTCGCATGGACATGATGGCACTGATTGCGACCGGCGACTATCGTGACATCGCCGCAAACCTTAGCCAATTGGCACAAAAGTATGCTCTACGTTCTCTGCTGCCCGCATCCGCCATCTTCAGCGTGACCGAACTGTTGCGCGATCGGACCGTGGTCATCGCGGTGCTGGGAACAACCCAAAATCCGATCGTGCGTTTGCGACCCATCGAAACGTTTCGTGAAGAAGCCGCGCGGTTCCTGCTACGCGAGGGCCAACGGCTCATCCTTGCGGGGACCTCATTGAGCATATTGAATGGATTGGATGGAGGTTCATAGTTCTATCGCCATCACGATGCGTTCCGGTACTGCCGATGGCGCGTGTCGCCATAGCGAAACGGTTTTCAGCACGCGCGACCCACTCATCGAGCCGATTGTCTTTCTGGATAGTGTTCCACAACAATGGATGAAGCGATGCAACGTTCTGTTTACCGAGGTCTGCTTGTTCTGGCAGTTCTGTTGACGGCCGCCAGTAGCGGCTGCGCACCCTTGGGGCTTTCGCTGTATCCTTCGAACTCGACGCTCACGACGGAAGCCAAAACCGTCCTCGAAGCCTCTCGCATCCCCCACGGCATTCCGCGAGAGAACGCCAAAAGTGCGTTGCCGCTACATTCGCTTCAACCGGGCGATGCACTGCTGATTGAACCTGTCAATCAGGACCGCGACCTGCGTTTACCGGCCGACCAATCGGTTCTCGCCGACGGAACGGTCGACCTCGGTCCCTACGGCCGCGTCATCGTTGTCGGCAGGAATCTGGAACAGGCTGAAGCGTTGATTGAGAGGCAGATCACCGACCAGATTCGTCAGCAGATCTCAGCCTGTAAACCGTTCGTCCGTCCCGACGTCAAGGAATCACTCTCTCAGCCCCCGCTTCCAGACGACTGCGACACAATCGCCATCAACGTCAGACTGCTCGAACCTGTTCATCGCTTTTATGTCTTTGGTGAAGTGAACGCGCCCGGTTCCTTTCCGTTGACAGGCTCCGAAACGGTACTCGATGCGATCGTCAGCGCCGGTGGACTGACGTCAAGCGCCAACCCGTGTCAGATCCTGTTGGCCCGACCGACCGATCCCGGTGAGTGCCGCGTCACATTGCCGGTGTGCTATCGCGAAATCGTCCAAATGGGCAACACGGCAACCAACTATCAACTGCAGCCCGGTGACCGCGTCTTCGTCGCCGCAAGGTCTTGCATGGACGAACTCATGTTCTGGCGGGCAAGTCAGACTTGTTCCCGTTGTTCCGGCTGCAACCGGGCCTGTCGCCACCCAGAACATTCGACGGCAAAACCGATGATGAGGGTTGACCAGACCATGATCTCACCCGGCAGCGTGGGTTGGACGCGACTGACTGACGATCCGCTTCGACCAAGTGATCTGATGGACCTGGATGAAGTCAACGAGCGCTATCAACCGAATGATGACACGTATTTCGACGATGATCTGCCCGGCGAACCAACCGGCTCCCAAGCCGGCAACTCGGATGTCGATGGTGAATTAGAGTTCGCGCCGTTGTCAGAGTGATGGCGAGGGAGCGGGGGCAGTGCCGTTGCCCTGGGACGCTGGATGGGTGAGCAAGTCATAGACGGCATCGAAGGCTGGCTTGGGCCGTCGGTTCCGATCGAACAGCAACGGATGATTGACTCGTTGCCATGGGAAGTAGTTCAGCCAACTTTGTCCGTCGTGAAGGTTCCAGAACGACACTCTCTCGATCAGGTCGCTGTATTCGTTGAACAGCCTGAAAAGCTCGACGTACTGCTCGACCATCTGTTTCTCGATTTCCGGTGGCATCCCGTCTTGGTAGGGGTCGAAGGTCTTGAGTTCGTCGCGGTACTTGCCGTCATCGGCCCACCAACGGCCCCGTTTGACCACGTCGATGTCGAGTTCAGAGACAACGACCTTGATGTTCAATCGGCGAAGTTCATCAAACGTCGCACGCAAGTCGGCAAGCGAGTCGTCGCCCAGTTCAAAGTGCCCCTGCATTCCGTACGCGTCGACCGGGGCACCGGCCGCTTTCAGTTGTTTCAAAAGCTCGATAAGTTTCGCCCGTTTGTCCGGCTGGTGCCCGTTGTAGTCGTTGTAGATCAGCAGCGCGTCCGGATCTCGGGCACGTGCGGCTTTGAACGCGGTGACGATAAAATCGATGTCCGTTGTCCTTGAATACACCGAATCACGAAGCATGTCATCGTTACTGTCGCCGATCGCTTCATTGACCACGTCCCAATGCGTGGCGACATCGGCGTAGCGACCGACCACGGTGTCGATGTGCGTTCTGATTCGCTGAAGCAGCCGTTCTCGGGAGACGGGCTGATCGCCTTCCTTCATCATCCATTCGTCGGTGCGATCATCTTTGGCCCAGACGAGGCAGTGGCCGACCAAGTCGATCTTGTTGGCACGAGCAAAATCCGCAAACGCATCGGATGGCTCAAAGTCCCACCGATCTTCCTCCGGATGGATGCCTTGCGGCTTCATGCAGTTCTCCGGTGTCACGATCTGAAAGTGTTGCCGAAGCAACGCGACGTCTTGGGGATTCTAAAGCACGTCAACGCCGACTCCCACACCAATCTTGAATCGTGTACCGACGGCATCCTTCAGTGATGGGGCGAGCTGCGAGGACTCGAAGGTCAAGGTTTCGATGGATGCATCATCTGGTGTGGGGAAAGTGGATTTCCCGTTTGCCCAACCGTCGTACCAGAACTCGTGCTCTACCGATTCATAGGGGTGTCGGGTCACAGTCGTGTTTGCATCCGTTTTGCCCAGCAAAAACTTGTCGACAAAGGCTTCGACTTCCGGACGTTGACTGGCGGGGAGTCGACAATGCGGGTGACCGGCGACGATCGAAAATCCGAACCGGTCGCCAATTCCAAACGTTTTCCAGACTTCGTGAGCGGCTCGGCACGAGACATACCCCGACTCGTCGGCCAGCCATTCGTAGTCGGGATTGCCCAGCACCAACAACGCTCGCGGCGCAATCATCGCCATCAATTCATGATGGTCATAGGGAAGTTTCTCAACGGCGCCGGAAAACTGAAACATCGCCTCCAGAAACCACCCGCGACTGGTCTTGCCGAGGGTTTCCACGTTGCCCAGTGTTTCTGAAACCCGCCAGGCTGCGGCACCGCCTCCACCGGATTCCTGGGCAATCGTCAGTGCGATCCGTTCGTCGAAGGCTCCGGCAAACAGAGCCATCTTTCCGGCAAACGAACACCCCGTCACCGCAAGACGCTTGCGATCGATCGGAAGGTCATCCGCGACGAGTTCAAGACCATCAATGATCCGGCTGATTCCCCACGACCAGGCGCTGTAGGCGCCGATGTCGGCCAACTCTGGATAGAGCCGATTGATCGGCTCCTCGCCGCGCTTCTGCTGATGAGCCATCACCTGACTGAAATTGAACGCGATCGTCGCGATCTTGCGGTTGGTAAAGATTTCGGCAGGTAGGCTTCCGCTGCCGCCGCCGAAGCCGATCCCGATGACGGCGGGAAACGGTCCGTCACCCTCCGGCATTCCAACCCGAGCCGTCAGCGTCAGAGTCTCGCCGTTCTCGGTCGTCTTCACGGTGAGCGTGTTATTCTCGAAGCTGGCGACGATCCCGTTTGGCTTCGGTGGCTTCTTCCCGATCCCGTATGTTTCGATCTCCGCTTTGATCTCCGAGCGGCGACGCTCCCAGTCGTTGAATTCTGTCGAACGCCCGCTGCCATCCGACCAGGCGAACGGATCGGGAAGAGACCGAATCGCAGGCAACTCGTCGAAACCGGGTAACACAGGCTTTGGAAACGTTGAGCCGGTGTGCTCATCCTCGTAAACCAGTGGAACGTCCTGGGCGGGGCAATCCATGGTGGCGAACAGGACGAGAGTGATCACTGAACCGATCACCGCCAGTGGCATGGCTTTTCGCATGATTGAACACTCCAGGAACGACGTCGATTTGAGCACCAACGCGTCAGCTTACCACAGACAAATGGACCGGAAATCAAACCGGCAGGCTTTCAAACCCAGGAACCCTAACCAGTCGGGGGGCAATGCGTTTCCGCTGCGTTGGCAACTTTCGACTCATATCGAACCGATCTGCGTTACGCTACAGTTCGGCATCCCATCGCATTCCATTGGCCGAGCAAAACCATGTCAAACGTCGATCAAGCAGCCCCGCAGAAAGAGAACGCCCTGGCGGGATCAGAACACACCGAAAAGATCAAGTCGCAGGTCCTGGAAAAAGTCGGCAGGCCGCCACGCCTGCATCGTGTCGAGGTGTGTCGTCACCACAACGGCAACTATCGGGTCAACGTCTGGGAGAGATTGGAGCCGACAGGGGACTCCGCATACTCAACCCGCGCCCACATTCTGTCGTCCTACTATTTAAAGGTCTCGGATTCTGGTGAGATCATTCGCAGCAACCCCCCGCTGACCAAACTGCGTTTCTCGGCTTGAACTTACCCACTAACCGCTTACGATTTCCCTCGATCGCCGACTTCATCGCCTGCATTTCTCGCATCTTTCCAAGCGACTCTTCGTCGATTTCCGGCTTGTTCTTTTCCCCTTTAAAATCGCGCTGGCTGATTTGGACTCACAGCCCTTGCGGCAGCAGTGACAGTGCGTCGGCATCTTTGGTCGGCAACGGCCGATCGCCAAAACAATCACGGCCAGGTGTGTGGTTCGGAACAGCCGGTTCTTCGAGATCATCATGCGACGTCATGAAGTACGCAGCACGATGAGGACGACGAACCGTCCGCTGGAGGATTGGGGCAAGCTGCATGGAGACGGTGACACAAAAATCTCGACCTTCATCCGTAGAGATCGCCGAGCGGCCGTGCAAGCGGATTCCTGCTGGTGCAACAGGGGTGGTTCACACCGAAAAAGGCCCAAAACGCGGATTTAGCGCGGAGTTCGGTCCACATTCCGCGCCGTAAGGAACTCGCAAAATGCCGGCAGTGTCCGCCACCGCCGCGCGAAGGCGAACCGTTTCGTGCGGGCGGTTGGTCCAACCTCGGCGGCGAATTCGGTACCCGAACTGCGTTTGTTATTCGATGGAGTGTAGATTGATGACCTCCACTCCAAGGCCAGCCGACTCTATTCTGGCTCCCTTCTCCCCCAGCAGTGAAGGCGAGTGGTGCTCGCCTTCACTGCTGGGGGAGAAGGGCTGGGGATGAGGGGGCAAGCAGGCAGTGGCAACGAATCGTAGGGGGCAGCATGAACCGAAGACCTCGGCGGGATCCAGAGGCGATTTCATTCGCCCGCGATCAACGGACTCGCGCGAACGAGTTTGCTCAAGATGTTTGGCAGATGATTCGGAATCGTCGTTGTCGAAATCAAAAGTTTCGACGCGAGTCCCCAATCCCTCCTTACACTGC